>NZ_VWVM01000022.1 GCF_008632075.1 Candidatus Pantoea gossypiicola | reverse complement strand
ACCGCATTCATCGCTGAATTATCAGACGCCGTCAGAGTTTGCAGCACGGTGGCGGAATGGAAAATGTGAGGGTAAACAAACCGACGTTACTAACTGAAGGTTGTATCTAATACTGGGGGCAGGTCAGATGCGAAACACTCAGTTCCAGAGTATTAGAAACAAAAAAAGCCGCCTTTAAGCGACTTTAATTTGCATACATGGTGCCGAAGGCCGGAATCGAACCGGCACGCCTCGCGGCGGTTGATTTTGAATCAACTGCGTCTACCGATTTCGCCACTTCGGCACTGAAGGGTATGCGGAAAACGTTGAGGATTATACCGTTACCCCCTGTTTCCGCAACCCTTATCCGCAGGCAGTGGTGCAACTGCTGAAAAAACCGTCTTTTGGGTTCTCAGGTTCACCTGCTTAACCCGAAACAGGCTTCACGTCCGTTACCAGCGTCGGCAGATCCCAGGTGCCGCCCGCATGGATGTAACGACACATGCCGGTCCCGCCGTCATAGCTTTTGCGGAAAGCCTTGCCATCCCATACCCAGCTCTCCTGGCTCATGCAGTCCCCGATACCCCGTCCTTTCTGCACACTGGTAATCTCGCCCTTGTCATAATCCGACCCGGAAATGGTCACCAGTTCAGGCTTTCCTTTTAGCTGATTATCGATGACCCAGTAGCCATAGCCTTCGTTATAAGCGGCACGCCAGCAGAGCGCCGAAAGCAAAGCGTGTGTGTCATCCAGTGGCGTAAGCGTGAGTCCGTCAGTTTCAGGGTCACTGTTTTCTGCAGGTGAATACAGGCTGTCGCATGTGTCATCATCATTATGATTGACCGTTGCAAGCAGTCGGGTTTTAAGCGCGTCGCTCTCCGAGGCAGTCAGCAAACGCGGTTCGCCGCCGAGGGTTTTCGCTGCCTGGATAACCGGTGCGGGCACAGCCTTAACCACGCTGCTTTCCGGTTTATTGCCCTTTTTGGTGAGCGCACCTGGCGTGCCGATACGGCCCTGTACGTCGTCCGCTTTCAGCAACACGGCATACGCGCCTTCGCCGGAAAGCTGGAATGGCCTGGTGCCGCCTTTAAATTCAACTTTACCGCTGCCCTTGACGGCGCTAATGACAGCAGCGGTCTGACTGGCAGACATTCGCCAGTTGTCATCGGCCGCCACCAGATCGCCAGCGGATTTCCCATCGATCCACAGCGTCAGCTTTTCCGCCGGTTCGCTGTCATCTTCGGTGTCGCCGAGCGTCACTTCGCCCACTGTCTCCGTTGCGGGTCCAGCGGCACGGGTGAGCAGGATGGAGCCGGAGGGGTCCTCTTCTTTGGCATAACCCGCAATGCGGCAGGTCCGAGTGTTATCACAGACAACTTCCCAGTCTTTGTGCTCAAGCGTTTTTCCGCTCTGGGCGGCCTGAGCCGACAGGGAGAGCATGGCCAGTACGAAAAGCATCGGTTTACAGTTCACTTTAATCCCTCAGGTTTTATTTCTGTCCGGCCTGCACAGATAGCGCCTGATTATATCGAAGAGAATTTGACGTCGTTATCCGTTTTTATTGCCCTCCCCCACAACGCAAAAGAGCCAACCTTGCGGTTGGCTCTTTCTTGCATCTTCAGCATCGGGTATCAGCGATACCCATTAGCGCCTGTCGTTGTCAGGATGAGCGCCTCAATGCGAATGATCATGCAGCTTATGCTCCACCTTATCCTTCACTTCGCCAGCTTTGTCCTTCACCTTATCAGTCAGGCTCTCTTTGTGGTTGCGGTTATGCGCTGCTGGTGACTGCGTAGCGACGGCAGGTTTTACCCCTGCGGTCGTACCCGGCAGTTCGCTCTCCAGACCACCTCGTGCATGGTCGATGTCCACTTCCTGACGACGCACCGTGTCGTTAATGGTCTCGGTACGATCGCTGCCGTCGGTACGCACCACCACTTCTTCTTTAACGTGGGTCGTTTTGTTAATCACCGGCTGCTCATGGGTCTCAGCGACTTCGACGGTTTTCTCAGACCAGTCCACTTCTCCGGCCAGTGCCGGTTCATTCACCGAGCGACGGAAGATGTCAGCGTGCTGCTCATGCAGCGAGATATCTTCAGAAACGTTATCGGTCACGGTATAGCGTCGTACGCGGGTGGAACCTTCGCTTACCAGACGTTTGCCCACTTCGATCTGCTCTTCGGCCAGACGCAGAATATCAGCTTCGCTCTCATCACCGGTCAGTGAGGTGCGTAGCGGCTCAGCCGGGCGGTCGTTGGTCTCACCGGCAAACTGCTTACCAGCGGTCGGGTTGATGCCGGGCGCGGTGGTGCCGTTCTCAACGGAGCTTTGCATACGTGACGGCACATCCACTGAGTCATGAGAATGGAGAATCGTCATGGCGCGGGCCAGCTTCTCTTCCTCGGTGCGGATGGTCAGCACGACGCCGCCCTTGTCCATTGCTCGGGTATAGACATCTGCCTCATCTTTATCGACGTCATGCCCAAACAGACGCTGCCACAGGCTCGGATGGCGGATAGACTGCCCTTCCTGCTGCAAACGTTCTCCACTGATAAGACTGATGTCCCGATCAGAAAAGCCTGCTTTCACGAGATTTCTTTTCGCGGCCTCTGCCTGAATTGCAGAATCGAACAGTGTTACGATTTTTTCCTGTGCCATGATAGGTTCCTCTCTGTTAGCTGATTTGATCGTCATCTCTCTCAACGTTCACCTGCTGCTCACGTCGGGTCACCACTTCCTGAAAAGGAACATTCTCCTGCACTTTTCGGATGTGGATTTCCTCTTTAAGCACCAGCTTTCTGACGATTTGGATTTCTTCCTCGACTACCGGGACAATCAGTACACCGTTCTCTTCCCTGATTTCGGGCATCGTTTCAACGGGCTGTGCTTTCACTACATGCTTAACCTCAACCTTCTCCTGGGTAAGCAGTGTACTGATGACCTCGTCATGTTCAGTTGTGGAACGGGTAACGCGGACATGTCCATCCACAATCTTTTGCTTCGTCAGGGCTATTTGCTCTTCAGCGAGTTTAAGCGTGACCTCTGCATTATTATTGTGCTCTGGCTGTCCAGCCATAATAACTCTCCCGTTAATTTTAAATATCGGCCACAACTGCCTGACACAGTGGTTAAGCATGAACACCCTCACGATTTTCGCAAGGCAGAATAATAAAAAATTTTGCGGGCACGATTTAATTTCGGCACGAAAAACCTCGTCTGAAACCCGTAAACTCTCTTTCCCTACCGCTACGCTAAAAATAAAAATCCCTTATAAAACTGCAAGTTGTGAAAAATTAATTGCATGGGTAAATATTAACACCGCAGACGCAAAGGATTATAAATCCGCTTATAGAAAAACGAATTTTTTAATTCAGACCAGGACAATTCCTGATAAAAGCGGAGAGAATATTAAAGAATGTTTCAGCCGGAGAGATAATTAACGCATCAGGGAGAATCGCCTCACGAAATAATAACCCCCGTGCTCATATGAATATTTTATCGTCTTTATTACAGAAGATTCCCAAAGCGTTATTTATGAAGGAAGTTCAGGAACTTTCTGGACGTCAGGCTCTCTTAGCAAAACTGAATACGCAGATACTGAGGTTAAGATGAAACAGGCACAACGCAGTGCATGGATGTTGGGCATGGCGGCACTTCTGGTGGCAGGCAGTGCATCAGCGGCAAGCTGGCAGGATCAGCTGAGCAGTGCAGCGTCGCAGCTCAGCCAGCAGAATAACGGCAGCACCACCAGCACCACCCAGCAGAATGGCGGCATGTCGCTCTCTACTATTACCAGCATGCTGGGCGGCGGCGACAAAGCGGTCAGCGCCAACAGCATGACCAATGCCGCCGGTGTGATGCAGTACTGCGTCGAACATAACGTGGTGAAAAACAACGTGCAGTCGGTGAAAGATCAGGTACTGAGCAAGCTCGGTCTGAACACGGCTACCGCGCAGGAACAGAAAACCGACTACACCCAGGGCGTGGCAGGACTGCTGAACACCGGGAACGGCCAGCAGCTCAATCTGCAAAGCCTGAGCAACTCACCGATGGGTGAGAAGCTGAAAACCAAAGCCTGCGACGTGGTCCTGAAGCAGGGCAAAAACTTTATCTCCTGACCCCTCTTCTCTTCTCTCCCCTCTCTTCTCTGAGGGGAGCGTTAAACCCCGCTTTGCTGTGATGCCTGACATTCCCTTAACCTGGGGTTGAGCGCTATAGTGTTGTTTTGGTTTCTACAGGACAGCACGCATGAAAGGCATCAACATCGCACTTTACTTCGACCCCGATCAGATTCAGGCCTGCGTTCATGAACAGGACGGCAGCTATCTCAGCAAAAAATTCGAGTATGACGATGGCGTGATTGAAGAGATCTACCAGTGGCTGGAGCAGTACGAACCCAAACGCACCCACATCTGCCTGATTGAAAATGAAACCGCCGAACTGCTGGCCGATGAGCTGGTCGACAGCGGCTATCGTGTCCATCAGGTCACCATGCACCAGCTGCTGAGCTGGTTCGCCGCTGAACCGCCTTCCACGCCAGACGGCACGCCGATGCGCGCCATGCTGCGCTTCCTGGAAGATGAACATCCGCGTGAATATGAGTCGCGCACGCCGCAGACCGAAGCGCTGATGGAGATGTTCGACGAGCTGGATGCGCTGGAGATGGTCGACGACGGCGATGACGAAGACGCGCTGCCAGGCGATCTGCTGCGCGCCATGAAGAAGCACAAAATCACCGCCAGCGCCGCGGCCCAGCGTCTGATGCCGGACGTCAATGAGCGTATCCGCGAACATCTTATGCAGTATCCCGAACTGATGACGCCCGAAATCCTGCAGGACTTCTTCCCGGAGCTGCTTGAGGCGCTGGAGCGCCCGAAACACTAACCAGGGAGATCGGACATGCTGGAGCTGATTAAAGCGGTCGGCCTGGGGCTGGTCGTCATTCTGCCGCTCGCGAATCCGCTCACCACCGTGGCGCTGTTTTTAGGGCTGGCGGGTGACATGAACTTCCAGGAGCGCAACCGTCAGGCGCGCCAGGCTTCCATCTACGTTTTCGCCATCATGATGGTGGCGTGGTACGCGGGCAGCGCAGTGCTGAACACCTTCGGTATCTCTATACCGGGTCTGCGTATGGCGGGCGGTCTGATTGTCGCCTTTATCGGCTTCCGGATGCTGTTTCCGGCGAAGCCCGCAGGTCATTCGGTCGAAGCGAAACATAAACTGGATGAGCTGGATGGGGCCAAAGAGCCGGTGAATATCGCCTTTGTGCCGCTGGCGATGCCAAGCACGGCGGGACCGGGAACCATTGCGATGATCATCTCCTCTGCCTCAACGGTGAGAAGTGGCGTCGATTTTCCCGCCTGGGTGATCAGTGTTGCGCCGGTGCTGACCTTCCTGCTGGTGAGCCTGATCCTGTGGATCTCGCTGCGCAGTTCGGGGGCCATCATGAAGCTGGTGGGCAAAAGCGGTATTGAGGCGATTTCACGCCTGATGGGATTTTTGCTGGTCTGTATGGGCGTGCAGTTTATCATTAACGGCGTACTGGAAGTGGTGCGCACCTTTCACTAATCCGGGTTTTCCCCTCTCCGGACAGGCAGAGGGGAAAGCGCGATTACTTCAGCGTTTTACGCACTTCAGCAACCTGATCTTTGCTCACCGCAGGCGCGGTATTGCTCCAGCCCTGACGAATAAAGGTCGCCAGCTGCGCGACTTCATCATCACTCAGACGCTGGGCAAAGCCCGGCATCGCCAGTTTCGACGGGGCTTTCGCGGTGGAAGGCTGCTGTGCGCCCGCCAGGATGGTGTGAATCAAGCCGGTTGGATCTTTGGCATTGACGATCGTCGCCTGATCCAACTCCGGGAAGATCCCCGGTGCGCCTTTGCCGGTCACGAAGTGACAGGCACCACAGTTATCCAGATAGAGACGCTCGCCTTCGCTGAGGTTCTTCGCGACGGTGAGTTTCGCTTCCGTTGCCTGCTGCGCCTGCACGTTAAAGGCCTGCAATGGCGGATTGCCGCCCAGGAACTTCAGGTAGGCCGCGATAGCTTTGAGATCGGCATCGGTCATGTGTGAGCTGCTGTGCTCCACCACCGAGGTCATCTCGCCGCCTACTGCCGCTTTATCGTTACGGCCGGTCTGCAGGTAATCGATGACTTCCTGCTCGCTCCAGTGTGGCAGACCACGCAGTGACGGCACATCCCAGTTATTCAGGCTGCCGCCCGCCAGGAATTTATCGTCACCGCTATCCAGCGCTTTCTCGTTCATGCCCAGACCACGCGGCGTATGACAGCTGCCGCAGTGACCCAGACTCTCCACGATATAGGCACCGCGGTTAACTTCGGCTGATGCACCGCCAATCGGCTGGAACGGCTTATCGGACGCGAACGCCCAGTTCCAGAACCGCATGCCCCAGCGCTGGCTGAACGGGAAGCTCAGATCGGTTTCCGGTGGCTGTTCTGCGCTCGGCTGCACGCCTTTCATGAAGTAGACGTAGAGCGCGTGGATATCGGCATCGCTGATTTTGGCGTAGTCAGGATATGGCATCGCCGGATAGAGATGCGATCCGTCCGGTAATACACCCTTGCGCACCGCATCAGAGAACTGCTGCTCGCTGTAGTTGCCGATACCATACTGCTTGTCCGGCGTGATGTTGGTGGAGAAGATGGTGCCGAGGTTCGACTCAATCGCCAGTCCACCCGAATAGGCCGGTTTGCCGGGCAGCGAGTGGCACGCCATACAGTCGCCCAACCGCGAGAGATACTCGCCCTGCTTAATCAGTTGCGCTTCATCTTCGGCGTGAACCGGCAGCGCAAATCCGCTGGCCAGCAGCACCGCGTTAGCAAAAATAAAAGACTTCAGTTTCAGCTTATTCATGCGCTTATGCCTGTACCAGTGGGCCGGGATTTTTCAGGTAGTGATCTTTGATCGCCTGCGCCGCCATCAGAGTAATCGCACCGATGGTATCGGTCGGGTTCGCCTGGAAGTTCTGCGGGAAGGCGTTGCCGCCGGGCACAAAGACGTTATGCACATCCCAGCTCTGCAGATACTTGTTCAGCGCCGAGGTTTTCGGGTTATCGCCCATTACCGCGCCGCCCACGTTGTGCGTAGAGACATATTTGGTGATATCGAAGTCCGCGCCCATCGGCAGGAAGCTCATGCTCATGCTGTCCGGGTTCAGCTCTTTGGCGATGTTGCCGACGATGCCTTTCAGATGCTGCTGCAGCTTCAGCTCGTTCTCTTTCCAGTTAAACGTCATACGCAGCAGTGGCAGGCCACGGTGATCGTTGTAGTTCGGATCGAGATCCAGATAGATGTCGCGATAAGACTGGCAGGTGGTGGTGATGCTGATCTTCATCGAATGGCCGTACCACTCCTCCAGCCCTTCCTTGTAACCCATGCCCCAGGTCGGGGTGCCTTTTGGCAGCGCGGTGCTGATCGGCGTGCCGGTTGCCTGTGAGCTGTGGATCTTCGCGCCGCCCAGGAAGCCGAGTGAAGGGCCGTCGAAGTTGCCTGGCGAGATATCGTTAAACATCTGGCCGGTCGCGCCCGCAGTCGCATACGGATTAAAGTTTTTATCTTTGAAGAACAGCGTTGCGCCGCCGTTCGACAGGAACGCGTAGTTACGGCCTACCACGCCCTCTTCGGTAATCGGGTTGTAAGGTTTGCCGATGCCGGAAAGCAGCATCAGGCGCACGTTGTAGAGCTGGAAGCTGCTCAGTACCACGATTTTCGCGGGCTGGAAGCACTCATTGCCCTGCGCATCGATGTAGATTACGCCTTTGGCGGTTTTCTTATCATCGTTCAGCACGACCTTAATCACTTCCGCATTCACTTCATACGAGAAGTTCGGCATCCGCTTCAGCGAATCCATCACCGCCGTCTGCGGCGACGCTTTGGAGTAGTTCAGGCACGGATATTTACTGCAGTAGCCGCAGTAGTTGCACGGTGCGATCTGGTTGCCGTACGGGTTTTTCCACGCACGCGATACACATGCTGACGGGTTCGGGAACGGGTGGTAACCGAGTTTGGTCGCCACCTCTTTGAACATCACGTTGTTCAGCGTGTCATCCAGCGCGGGCAGCGGATAAGGCTCGGAACGCGGGCCTTCAAACGGGTCGCCGCCTTCCAGGATTTTGCCGCGCAGGTTGCCGGTGTTACCCGACTGGCCGCAAATCAGTTCAAATTTGTAAAAATAGGGCTCGATCTCTTCCCAGCTAAACGGAAAGTCCATCACCCGCATATCTTCCTGCAGAATGCCCGGCTTGTAAGCCTCGTCAACGTAGGTTTTGAGTTTGATATCGGTCGGCGTCGGACGGATCAATACCGCCGTCCAGTGCAGGCCGGAACCGCCTACGCCAGTGCCTGGTGCAAACGCGCCCCATTTACGGGTTGGCAATGCCGTCTGGCTGCTGTTGTAGCGCACGGTGACCGCCACTTCGGCGGGTGTGGCAAACACTTTGTTGCGCACCGCATAGGCGTATTCATCCGCCGGTTTCGGGTAGGCGAACTCGTCATAATCGCGATCGCCGCCGCGCTCCAGGGCGCGCACGTCCAGACCTGCCAGTGCCAGCTCGATGCTCATCAGCGAGCCTGCCCAGCCGAGGCCGCAGACCACGACGTCGACTTCTTTTTTAGTAACCTGTGCCATGATAATCCTGTTTACCTGATGTGGAAGCGCTTATGCGCGTTCACCTTTGATGCTGACGGGGCCGAGCGGATAAGGAACGTTGTGCTGTTTCACCCATTCGGTGAAGCTGGCACGCGCGCCCGGGAATCCGATGGCGATCCAGGCTTTCATGCCTTTATTACCGCCGTACATCGGGTCGGCCAGGTAGCCATGCTTAGTATCGGAAAGCAGCTGGCTGAAGAAATGGGAAGGTTTAAGATCGGCTTCACCCAGCGCGGCAAAGTCGATCTCGTTTTTGTTGACCTGGGTCAGCACCGCATCTTTCTCTTCCAGCGTCAGCGCATGAAACGCTTTCTGGTGCGTGTTCTGCGACCACTGATTGATCAGCCGGATACCGGTCTGATACATCTGCTGGGGACGGAACGGGATCTGATAACCCATCGTGGCGGGTGCTTTCGTGTTGAAAGGCCCCTGCATATAGATTTCGCTGCCAAACGCTTCGCTGTGCAGCTGCTGATCGATAAAGATCGGCACGTTGGTTTCCAGCGCGCCCGGCGCTTTACCTTTGCCGCCCGCCGGAATCAAACGGTCGGTGGCGGCCAGAATGAACTGCCATTCGTCGGCACTAAAAAAGATCGGTTTGTAATCGGCTAACTCGGGTGCGGCCATCTCTGCAGCCTGTGCCGCAGTCATGCCTTTCAGGACCAGCTCACTTAATGGCAACGCCAGCAGTGAACCGAGCAAAAATTTACGCCTGGTGGTGGGTTTTTCTAAAAGCATATCCGCACGACTCTCATCTGCTAAATACCCGCTTACTGTGTTATGACGCTGAAAGGCCGGGTGCAGGCAGGAAACTCTCCGCAGAGATAAACGCGCACAGCACAGACAATGGCAGAACAGAGAAGGCAGGTAGAATTATGGTTCGGTGACTAACGGAACATATCGGTTAATAGCCTGGCAATATTAGGGATATAACCATGTCTGAATGTAAAAATTGAATTTAAAATGTGTCGCAGTGAAAGTTTATCATGGTGTTGCGGAAGGGTTACGGATAGGTAAAAGATTTACAGCGAGGAAATTGCGTATGAAACCGCATAAACATCGGGTATTTAGCCTTTTTGACGCAGAAGCCACGGATATTATTTTCCTCCCGTCATCATCACGCCGAATAACCGATAAAAAAATATCATACTTCCATACAAGAGAATCATTCTCATCGTTAACACTATAGTGACTCTGATGGCCATACAATCAGACAGTGCGCAAATTGTGATCGCCTGAGTAAATCCTGCTTTATTTCGCCTGCTGTAAAATGACGCTGAAATAATGACAGACGGACATTATCTTAATTTGTGTTTTTGCCTGAATAACTAAGCAAGTAATTGTGCAAAGCTCATAACAAAGCGGCATTTTGAGATTATCCGGCACCCGATAAAGTAGAGTGATCAACGACTCAGGATAACTCTCGATGCGCAAAACGCTACTCTCACTCTCTTTATTGACTGCACTGGCACTGATTCACCCGGCACAGGCCGCAACGCCTGCCGACACGCTGGTGGTCGCCGTGCCACTCGATGGCATCATCAGTTTCGATCCGGCGGAAAGTTTTGAAACCGTCAGTAACAGCAGCCTGCGCAATATCTACCAGACGCTGCTGGAGCCGAATCATCAGAACCCGCAGCAGCTCTCGCCACTCGCCGCCACACGCTGGCAGGCCGGAAAAACGCCGCGCAGCCTGGTATTTGACCTCAACCCGCAGGCCCGTTTCGCCAGCGGTCATCCGCTGACCGCGCAGGATGTGGTCTTCTCCTTAACCCGCGCGGTGAAGCTGAATAAAGCGCCCTCTTTTATCCTGGGGGAGTTTGGCTGGACGCCGGAAAATATCGATCAGCAGTTCACGGTGATCAGTGACCACCAGCTTGAGCTGCGCTGGCCCGCTGAAATTGGCAGCGATCTGGCGCTGCGCCTGCTGACCGCGCCGGTCGCCTCCATCGTTGACAGTAAACTGGCCCAGGAACACGTCAGCAATAACGATTACGGCAACGCCTGGCTGAAAACGCGCTCGGCTGGCAGCGCGGCGTATGCCATCAAACAGTTTGTCCCGCTGCAAGCGCTGGTGCTGGAAGCTAACTCTTACAGCACGCAGAAGCCGCATCTGAAGCGGGTATTGCTCAAGGGCGTAGCCGATGCCGGCAGCCGCCGACTGCTGCTCCAGCAGGGTGATGTGGATGTCGCCTATCAGCTTGGTCCGGACCAGATAGCCGCGCTGAAAACACAGGCAAATGTGCGGGTCGATGCCTTCCCGTCCAGCCTGGTTTATTACATCGGCTTAAACACTCAGAGCGCACAGCAACCGGCACTGGGAAATCCGGCCCTGTGGCAGGCGGCACGCTGGCTGGTGGACTATGACAGCCTGGCAAATCAGCTGCTGAAAGGTCAGTACCGCATCCATCAGAGCTTCCTGCCGGATGGCTTCGATGGTGCACTGAACACCACGCCGTTCCATTACGATCTGAAAAAGGCGCAGGAAATCCTGCAGAAAGGCGGCATCAAACCGGGCACTCACATCGCGCTGACGGTGGTGAACCAGCCGCCTTATATCGATGTGGCGCAGGCGCTGCAGGCGAGTTTTGCCAAAGCGGATGTGCAGCTCGATATCCAGCCGGTGGCGGAATCGGAGCTGTGGAGCAAAATGCGCAGCCGCGACTTCCAGGCAATCTTCACTTACTGGGGCGCGGACTATATCGACCCTAACACCAATGCCAGCACCTTTGCTTCTAACGTGCCAGGCGGCGGCAAAACCCTGGCATGGCGTGTCGGCTGGACCATTCCGGCGCTGAGTGCACAGACCCGCGCCGCCGCCGGAGAGAGCGATGCGGCTAAACGCCGTAGCCTCTATACCGGGCTGCAAACCCGCATCCAGCAGGATTCGCCGTTTATCGTACTCTTACAGGGCGCGACCCAGGTGGCGGTGCGCAGCAACCTCAGTCATCTGCAGCAGGGCATCGGCGTCAGCCTGCTCAATTTCGAAGAGGTCCAGAAGTAATCCTGCCTTTCAGGCCGCTGCTCTGCGGGCAGCGGCCGCGTTTTTGACGAATTGTTCTCCTCCTGTCTATGCTCCGCTTGCTATCCTTCAGGCATAATCCTTTGACTGAGAGTGGAAAACCATGACTTCCCCGCTACTGATTGCCCGTACGCCAGACGTCGAACTTCATCTGTTACCGCAAATGGCCAACCGTCACGGTTTAATTACCGGTGCGACCGGCACCGGGAAAACCGTGACGCTGCAGAAGCTGGCCGAATCGTTCTCCAGCATTGGCGTGCCGGTCTTTATGGCTGATGTTAAAGGCGATTTAACCGGCGTGGCGATGGCGGGCCAGTCCAGCGAAAAGCTGCAGGAGAGGCTGGCGAAAATCGGCGTCACCGACTGGCAGCCGCAGAGCAATCCGGTGGTGCTGTGGGATATCTTCGGCGAGAAAGGCCATCCGGTGCGCGCCACCGTTTCCGATCTCGGTCCGCTGCTGCTGGCGCGCCTGCTGAATCTGAATGAAGTACAGAGCGGCGTGCTGCAGATTATTTTCCGCATCGCCGATGATCAGGGTCTGCTGCTGCTGGACTTCAAAGATCTGCGCGCCATGACGCAATACATCGGTGACAACGCCAAAAACTTCCAGACCCACTACGGCAATATCAACAGCGCCTCGGTGGGCGCGATCCAGCGCGGATTACTGACGCTGGAGCAACAGGGTGCGGAACACTTCTTTGGCGAACCGATGCTGGATATCGCCGACTGGATGCGCGTCGACAGCAACGGTAAAGGCGTCATCAACATCCTCTCCGCCGAGAAGCTCTACCAGATGCCAAAACTCTACGCCACCAGCCTGCTGTGGCTGCTGTCAGAGCTTTACGAGCATCTGCCGGAAGCGGGCGATCTCGATCAGCCAAAGCTGGTGTTTTTCTTTGATGAGGCGCACCTGCTGTTTACTGACGCGCCAGCCGTCCTGCTGGAAAAAATCGAGCAGGTGATGCGGCTGATCCGTTCCAAAGGCGTCGGCGTCTGGTTCGTCACTCAGAACCCGGCAGATATTCCCGACCGGGTGCTGGGACAGCTCGGCAACCGCGTCCAGCATGCCCTGCGTGCCTTCACGCCGAAAGATCAGAAAGCGGTGAAAACGGCCGCCGATACGCTGCGCGCCAACCCGGCGTTTGACAGCGTGGAAGCGATTCAGGCGCTGGGCACCGGCGAAGCGCTGATCTCCTTTCTGGATGCCAAAGGCAGTCCGTCGGTGGTGGAACGCGCCATGGTCATTGCCCCAGGCTCGCGCATGGGTCCGGTCACCGGCGATGAGCGTAACGGCCTGATCAACCACTCGCCGCTCTATGGCAAATATGACACCGAAATCGATCGCGAATCGGCGTTTGAAAAGCTGCAAAAAGGCTTCCAGGCCGCCAGCGATGAGGCGAGTGCGCCACCGGCCAAAGGCGACGCTGTCGCAGTCGATAATGGCATTCTCGGCGGTCTGAAAGAGATCCTGTTCGGTCACACCGGCCCGCGCGGCGGCAAACACGATGGCGTGGTGCAGACCATGGCGAAAAGCGCCACCCGCCAGATCACCAATCAGATTATCCGTGGGGTGCTCGGCAGCCTGCTGGGTGGCCGTCGCCGATGAATCCCGCTCTCTGCTAAGATCAGGTTATGGATAAACACTACGAACTGAAACGGATGAAACGCCTGGCGCTGCTGTTGCTGCTGCTCGCCGTCGCCACTTTTATCGTCACCCTTTTTCTGCCGCCTGGCTTCTGGGTCAGCGGCGTCAAAGCGATTGCGGAGGCTGCGATGGTCGGCGCACTGGCGGACTGGTTTGCCGTGGTGGCGCTGTTCCGGCGCGTGCCGGTGCCCTTTATCTCGCGCCATACCGCCATCATTCCGCGTAACAAAGATCGTATCGGTGAAAACCTCGGGCGCTTTGTGCAGGAGAAGTTTCTTGATACCGACTCTTTGCTGAATCTGATTCGCCGTCACGATCCCTCAAACCTGCTGGCACAATGGCTGAATGCGCCGGGCAACGCCGACCGCGTTGGCCGCCATCTGCTTCAGGTGATGCGCGGCTTTCTGGATCTCACCGATGACGCACGGATTCAGACCTTTATGCGCCGCGCGGTGCATCGCGCCATCGACAAGGTCGATCTCAGCCAGACCAGCGCCATGGTGCTGGAAAGCCTGACCAAAAATAACCGTCATCAGGCACTGCTGGACGCGGCCATCGACCAGTTGCTGAAGTTATTGCATAAGCCCAGTACCCGCGAGTTTATCGCCATGCAGCTGGTGCGCTGGCTGAAACGCGAGCATCCGATCAAATCCAAAATGTTGCCGACTGAATGGCTGGGCGAACACAGCGCCGAGCTGGTGGCAAACGCGGTCGATTCCCTGCTGGATGATGTGGCGCTGGATCAGGGCCATGAGCTGCGCCTCGGCTTCAACCGGGCGGTTGATAAACTGATCGTTAAACTGCAGACCGACCCGGAAATGGCGGAGCGCGCCGAAGAGATTAAGGGCTGGCTGAAAGAAGATGCTTCATTCAATCGCTACATCGGCGAACTGTGGAATGATATGCGCAACTGGCTCAAGGCCGATCTCAGCAGCGATGATTCGCGCGTGCAGGAGAAAGTGCGCGGTGCAGCCCTGTGGCTCGGCGAAACCCTGGCCGCCGACCCGGCGCTGCGTGACTCCATGAACCAGCATCTGGAACAGGCGGCGCGCAGCGTTGCGCCGGAGTTTGCCAGCTTCCTGACGCGTCATATCAGCGACACCGTGAAGAGCTGGGATGCGCGCGATATGTCGCAGCAGATTGAACTTAACATCGGCAAGGACCTGCAGTTTATCCGTATCAACGGTACGCTGGTCGGCGGCACCATCGGGCTGATTCTCTATCTGCTGTCGCAGCTGCCCGCTGCCCTGCCCGCACTGTCAGGCTGGATAAATAGCGTGGCGTAACGCCGTTTCAGGCCACTGCAGTACTCCTCCGGCTGGCAGACATAAAACGATGGGCGCATACGCCTGTCGTAAAGCATTGCCGGGCATGGGTAGCGTCGTTGTGGAAAGCGCAGGCTCCCTGAGCCTTACACGGGTCGCAAAAAAGGCCGCTTGCGCGGCCTTTTCTTTTACTGCATTCATTGCGCTTAGCGCCGCTTAATCAGCATAAACAGACTGATCGCGAAGAACGCAAAGCTCGGCAGAATCGCCCCCAGAATCGGCGGCAAGCCGTAAACCAGGCTCAGCGGACCGAAAATCTGGTCCAGCACGTAGAACAGGAAGCCGAAGCTGATACCGGTTACGACACGCACTCCCATCGACACGCTACGCAGCGGACCGAAGATAAACGACAGCGCCATCAGCATCATCACCGCCACCGACAGCGGCTGGAAAATCTTGCTCCACATATTCAGCTGATAACGTCCCGCTTCCTGGCCGCTCTGCTTCAGATACTTGCTGTAGCTGTGCAGACCGCGAATCGACAATGCGTCCGGATCCAGCGCCACCACCCCCAGCTTGTCCGGCGTCAGATTGGTTTTCCATTCGCCACTCAGACTCTGTGAACCGGTAATCTGCTTCGGATCGGTCAGATTTGACTCATCGACCTGTGACAGCATCCAGCGCTTCTTAGCCGCATCCCAGGTCGCCGTCGCCGCGTAACGCACGCTCTGCAGACGACGCTGATCGTTAAAGTTATAGATGCTCACCCCATCAATTTCGTTGTCGCCTTTGATGCGCTCAATATAGATGAAGTTATTGCCATCTTTTGCCCACAGACCATTCTGCGTTGAGACCAGTGCGCCGCCATAGAGCTGCTGCGCCCGATAATTACGCGCCATCTGCTCGCCCGATGGCGCAACAAACTCACCAATCGCCATGGTCAGCAGCACCAGCGGGATCGCCGTTTTCATCACGGACAGCGCCACCTGCATGCGGGTAAAGCCCGCCGCCTGCATCACCACCAGCTCACTGCGCTGCGCCAGCGCGCCCAGTCCCAGCAGCGCGCCCAGCAGGGCCGCCATCGGGAAGAAAATTTCAATATCTTTCGGCACGCTCAGCAGGGTGTAATAACCGGCACTCAGGGCGCTATAGCTGCCCTGACCGGTTTTACGCAGCTGATCGACGAACTTGATGATGCCAGAAAGCGACACCAGCATGAACAGCGTCAGCATGATGGTATTGAAGATGGTTTTACCGATATAGCGGTCAAGTACGCGAAACATCAGACCGACCCTCCGCGGGTAAAGCGGGCGCGAATCCGACGCATCGGCACCGTATCCCACAGGTTAAGGAGCACCGCCAGCACCAGATAACTGATATTCACCACCCACATCCAGAGTGCCGGATCGAGCCGCCCTTTCGCCCCGCTCGACTTCAGCGAGCTCTGCAACAGGAAGAAGATCAGATAGAGCAGCATGGCGGGCAGCATCGACAGCACGCGACCCTGACGCGGGTTCACTACGCTGAGCGGCACCACCATCAGCGCCATTACCAGCACCGCAAACACCAGCGTCAGACGCCAGTGCAGCTCGGCCTGGAAATCCGGTGTCTTATTCGCGAGCAGGTCAGTCATGCTGGCCTGCTCTGCATCGTTAGGATCGAGCGTTGCCGCTTTATATCCCACGATGGCCTGATAGTTGGTGAAGTCGGTAATACGGAAATCACGCAGCAGCGCCGTGCCCTCAAAGCGGGTGCCTTTATCCAGCGTCACCACCTGCGAGCCATCTTTATGCTGCTCCATGTGACCGCTGTCTGCCAGCACCACCGAAGGACGCGCATTGCCTTTTGGCCGTAACTGCGCCAGGAACACGTTACCGAAATTATTGCCCTTCACATCCTCCACAAACAGCACGGCACTGCCGTCGCTGGAGGTCTGGAACTGTCCGGCAGCCATCGCTGCAGCACCTGGGTTCGCTTTGGCGTTCTGCGTCACCTCATCCTGATAGCGGGATGACCACGGCCCCAGCCAGATGACGTTCACCGCCGCCACTATCGAGGTAAACAGCATCAGTACCATCGCCGCCTTTACCAGGACGGCCTTACTCAGGCCGCAGGCGTGCATCACGGTAATTTCACTTTCCGTGTAGAGACGCCCCAGGGTCATCAGGATCGCCAGAAACAGACTTAAGGGCAGTATAAGTTGTGCCATTTGAGGCACACCGAGTCCTAACAAGGTCAGAACGAGGTTTGTCGGCACTTCGCCATCCACCGCGGCTCCCAGGATCCTGACTAACTTCTGGCAAAAGAAGATGAGTAGCAGGATAAACAGGATAGCCAGCTGGCTTTTGAGCGTTTCCCGAACCAGATATCTAATGATGATCACGCTTAGTACGCCTGTGAAAACTTGTCTTTTTGCAGGAAAATCGCTAGTTTCAACGCTTATCAGCCATTTTTCTTCATCGATGGCCGTCGCCGTAGCTAAATTTGTATGAAAAACGCGTCCGGGTGGTGAAAAAACAACATCTTGTCACCCTGATTCATTATGACCTCCAGCGGCAGAATGTCATGCTGCGACGATGAATAAATGGGTCATGAGCGCGCTACATTCTAGCGGCAGCAGCGGCCGTTGTCTTTAAGATTCAGGAGAGTGCATGGAGTTCAGTGTAAAAAGCGGAAGCCCGGAAAAACAGCGCAGTGCCTGCATTGTCGTTGGCGTTTTCGAACCGCGTCGTCTGTCACCGATTGCCGAGCAGCTGGATAAAATCAGCGATGGCTACATCAGTGCCCTGCTGCGCCGCGGCGAGCTGGAAGGAAAAGTGGGCCAGACACTGCTGCTGCATCATGTGCCAAATATCCTGTCTGAGCGTATTCTGCTGATTGGCTGCGGTAAAGAGCGTGAGCTGGATGAACGCCAGTACAAGCAGGTCATTCAGAAAACCATTAATACGCTGAACGATACCGGCTCTATGGAAGCGGTCTGCTTCCTGACCGAGCTGCATGTCAAAGGCCGCAATACCTACTGGAAAGTACGTCAGGCCGTGGAGACCTCAAAAGAGGCGCTCTACAACTTTGATCAGCTGAAAAGTAATAAAGCCGAGCCGCGTCGTCCGCTGCGCAAACTGGTATTTAACGTGCCGACCCGCCGTGAGCTGACCAGCGGCGAACGCGCTATCCAGCATGGATTAGCGGTCGCTGCCGGCATGAAAGCCGCTAAAGATCTCGGCAATATGCCGCCAAACATCTGTAATGCCGCCTATCTGGCGTCACAGGCGCGCCAGCTGGCTGATGCCTTCAGCAAAAATGTCACTACTCGCGTGATCGGCGAACAGCAGATGAAAGAGCTGGGCATGAACGCCTATCTCGCTGTCGGTGCCGGTTCGCAGAACGAATCGCTGATGTCGGTGATTGAATACAAAGGCAATCCGGATGCTGAAGCGCGCCCGATTGTGCTGGTGGGTAAAGGGCTGACCTTTGACTCCGGCGGCATCTCCATCAAACCTGCCGACAGCATGGACGAAATGAAATATGACATGTGCGGCGCGGCTGCCGTCTATGGCGTGATGCGTATGGTGGCAGAGCTGAATCTGCCGCTGAACGTGGTGGGCGTGCTGGCGGGCTGTGAAAACATGCCGGATGGCCGCTCAATGCGTCCGGGCGACGTGCTGACCACCATGTCTGGCCAGACAGTTGAAGTACTGAACACTGACGCCGAAGGCCGTCTGGTGCTGTGCGATGCGCTGACCTACGTGGAACGCTTCGACCCGGAAGTGGTCATTGACGTGGCAACGCTGACCGGAGCCTGCGTGATTGCGCTGGGCCATCACATCAGCGGTTTGCTGTCGAACCACAATCCGCTGGCGCATGAGCTGATCAGCGCCTCGGAGCAGTCAGGCGACCGCGCCTGGCGTCTGCCGATGGCGGATGAGTTCCAGGAGCAGCTGGAGTCCAACTTTGCCGATATGGGCAACATCGGTGGCCGTCCTGGCGGCGCGATTACCGCCGCCTGCTTCCTGGCACGCTTTGCCCGCAAATATAACTGGGCGCACCTGGATATCGCCGGTACCGCCTGGCGTTCCGGCAAGGCCAAAGGTGCCACCGGACGTCCGGTGCCGATGCTGTCGCAGTTTCTGTTGAATCGGGCAGGATTGAACGGCGACGACTAAGCGCCCTCTTTTCTGACAGCAGGGGCGGATGTGAATCCGCCCTTGATCTTCTGATGAGCTAACCGATGAAAAACGCAACCTTCTACGTGCTGGAAACCGATGCCCCGAGCGATGGCCTGAGCGCCGTTGAAGCGCTGGTGTGTAATCTGGCGGAAACACGCTGGCGGGCCGGAAAGCGGGTGTTGATCGCCTGCGAAGATGAACAACAGGCCATTCGTCTTGACGAAGCGCTGTGGCAACGACCGGCAAACGCATTCGTGCCGCACAACCTGGCGGGTGAAGGCCCGCGCTACGGTGCGCCGGTTGAGCTGGCCTGGCCACAGCGTCGCGGCAGTTCACAGCGCGACCTGCTGATTAGCCTGCTGCCCCACTTCGCAGATTTTGCTACTGCTTTCCATGAAGTGATAGACTTCGTTCCTTACGAGGACGCTCTCAAACAACTGGCGCGCGACCGCTACAAAGCGTATCGCAGCGTTGGATTCCAATTGAATACGGCAGCGCCACCACAGCCGCAAACGACATAGCAGAAATGGAAAAGACATATAACCCGCAAGATATCGAGCAGCCGCTTTACGAGCATTGGGAAAAGCAGGGCTACTTCAAACCGAATGGCGATACCAGACAGGAAAGCTTTTGCATCATGATCCCGCCGCCGAACGTCACCGGTAGCTTGCACATGGGTCACGCCTTCCAGCAAACCATCATGGACACCATGATCCGTTACCAGCGCATGCAGGGGAAAAATACCCTGTGGCAGGCGGGTACTGACCACGCGGGCATCGCTACGCAGATGGTGGTTGAGCGCAAAATTGCGGCTGAAGAGGGCAAAACGCGTCAGGACTATGGCCGCGATGCGTTCATCGAGAAAATCTGGCAGTGGAAAGCGGAGTCCGGCGGCACTATTACCCGTCAGATGCGCCGCCTGGGTAACTCCGTCGACTGGGAGCGCGAGCGCTTCACGATGGACGACGGCCTTTCCAACGCCGTGAAAGAGGTGTTTGTTCGCCTCTACAAAGAGAACCTGATCTACCGTGGCAAACGTCTGGTGAACTGGGATCCTAAGCTGCGCACCGCGATCTCCGATCTGGAAGTGGAAAACCGCGAGAGCAAAGGCTCCATGTGGCATATCCGCTATCCACTGGCTGATGGCGCAAAAACCGCCGACGGTAAAGATTACCTGGTGGTCGCGACCACCCGTCCGGAAACCCTGCTGGGCGATACCGGCGTGGCGGTCAACCCGGAAGATCCTCGTTATAAAGATCTGATTGGCAAATTCGTGATGCTGCCGCTGGTTGGTCGTCTGATTCCTATTGTGGGCGACGAACACGCCGACATGGAAAAAGGCACCGGCTGCGTCAAGATCACCCCGGCGCATGACTTCAACGACTACGAAGTCGGTCGTCGTCACAAGCTGCCAATGATCAACATCCTCACCTTCGACGGTGATATCCGCGACCGCGCCCAGGTGTATGACACCAACGGCGAAGCCAGCGATGCCTGTTCCGATGAGATCCCGGCGGCTTTCCAGAACATGGAACGCTTTGCCGCGCGTAAAGCAATTGTTGCCGCTGTCGATGAGCTGGGCCTGCTTGACGAGATCAAACCGCACGACCTGACCGTACCTTACGGTGACCGTGGCGGCGTGGTGATCGAGCCGATGCTGACGGACCAGTGGTATGTGCGTACCGCGCCGCTGGCGAAAGTGGCGGTTGAAGCCGTTGAGAATGGCGACATCCAGTTCGTGCCGAAGCAGTACGAAAACATGTACTTCTCCTGGATGCGCGATATTCAGGACTGGTGTATTTCCCGTCAGCTCTGGTGGGGTCACCGCATTCCGGCGTGGTATGACAACAACGGTAACGTCTACGTTGGCCGTACCGAAGAGGAAGTGCGCGCGGAAAACAACCTGGCCGCCGATGTGGCGCTGCGTCAGGATGATGACGTGCTGGACACCTGGTTCTCCTCAGGTCTGTGGACCTTCTCCACCCTGGGCTGGCCGGAGAATACCGAAGCGCTGCGCACCTTCCATCCAACCAGCGTGCTGGTCAGCGGCTTCGACATCATCTTCTTCTGGATTGCCCGCATGATCATGCTGACCATGCACTTCATCAAAGATGAAAATGGCAAACCGCAGGTGCCGTTCAAAACCGTCTACATGACCGGTCTGATCCGCGATGAAGAAGGCCAGAAGATGTCAAAATCCAAGGGCAATGTGATTGACCCGCTGGATATGGTCGACGGCATCTCGCTGGAAGCGCTGCTGGAAAAACGTACCGGTAACATGATGCAGCCGCAGCTGGCCGAGAAGATCCGCAAACGTACCGAGAAGCAGTTCCCGAACGGCATCGAGCCATCAGGCACCGATGCGCTGCGCTTTACGCTGGCGGCACTGGCCTCAACCGGTCGCGACATCAACTGGGACATGAAGCGCCTGGAAGGGTATCGCAACTTCTGTAACAAGCTGTGGAACGCCAGCCGCTTTGTGCTGATGAACACCGAAGACCAGGATTGCGGACAGAACGGCGGCGACATGATGCTGTCGCTGGCGGATCGCTGGATTTTGACCGAGTTCAACCATACGGTGAAAGCCTACCGTGAAGCACTGGACAGCTACCGTTTCGATATCGCTGCGAACATTCTGTATGACTTCACCTGGAACCAGTTCTGTGACTGGTATCTGGAGCTGACCAAGCCGGTGATGAACAGTGGCAGCGAAGCGGAGCTGCGCGGCACCCGTCATACGCTGGTTCACGTGCTGGAAGCGCTGCTGCGTCTGGCGCACCCGATTATTCCGTTTATCACTGAAACCATCTGGCAGCGCGTGAAGGGGCTGAAAAATATCAGCGACGACACCATCATGCTGCAGCCTTTCCCGCAGTACGATGCGGCGAAAGAAGATGCGGAAGCGAAAGCCGATATCGAGTGGATGAAGCAGGCGATCGTTGCCGTGCGTAATATCCGTGCGGAGATGAACATTGCGCCGAGCAAGCCGCTGGATGTGCTGCTGCGTGACTGTTCACCGGCTGCCCAGCGCCGCGTTGAAGAGAACCGCAACTTCCTGTCGCGCCTGGCGCGTCTGGAAAGCCTGACCATTCTGCCGGCAGGCGAGAAAGGTCCGGTCTCGGTCACTAAAATTGTGGAAGGCGCAGAGCTGCTGATCCCGATGGCGGATCTGGTCGACAAAACCGCTGAGCTGGAGCGTCTGGCGAAAGAGCTGGTTAAGCTGGATGTGGAAATCGAAAAGATCGAGACCAAGCTGGCGAACGAAGGCTTTGTTTCGCGTGCGCCGGAAGCGGTCGTTGCGAAAGAGCGCGAACGCGTGGCAGACCTGCAACAATCAAAAGCAAAACTGATTGAACAGCAGGCGGTCATTGCGGCGCTCTGATTGATTCGCTGCTCTGAAAAAACCCTGCGCTCTGGCGCGGGGTTTTTTATTTATAAACGACTCTTAAGGGAAAATATTTAGTGCTTTTGAGTTTCAAATAATGAGGAAAATACAGCACCTGTTCTAACCTGCTCGCTTTTCGCTAATAAACAATACTGGCTCATGTCAGTTAACTTCTTCTTGGCTTTTTCATCCACCTGCCAGGCAAAGGCATTTTTTTTCAACGCTAACTCTCTTAGCATCTTAATATTTTTTGGGCAGATGAGATGAGTTTCTCCATTTGAGAAAAGTTCTACGCCCTCAATAATACGGTCTGAGCCAGAGACCTTACTCGCACCCCAAATATCCTGTGGAAAATAATGCGCAGGGAAAATTTCAGATTTGAAAGCAAAGGCCCTTTCGTGCCATGAAGCCATTCCAACTATTTCAATTGATCGTTGATTAATCTGTATAAGCTGAACAGAAAATATGGCGAAGATTGCAATTACTATTGCTGGAGAAAGAGCCATAACGGGTTTTATGCCGTGGTGTACTTTCTTTTTATACATCACAAGTGAAAGTAAAACAGGCATAAAAAGCAATAAATACAACACTAAAAATATAAAATACTCAGTCAACGAACCGCTTTCTGAAAAATAAACACCGCCCTGTAATAAATATGCAAGTGGGAGTGTTGATATTATAGCAACCAGGAGAGAATATAAGATGTAGCATGCATTAACAAAAACAGCGCTAAGCCTAATATATAGCATCGTAAATTTCATTTTTTTTATAATAGATTCTTCAATGAATTTAATTTTTATTACCTCTAACCGAGATAGAGCTTTACGTCGGTTTTCTTGTCTTTTACCATTAAGAAAATAATTAAATATAACATGTATCAGTGACGCTGCAGCAGTAGTCGTTATTAAAAGCCACCATGAATAAGACATAACCTCGAATAACAATAATGTAAAGGCAGTAACAACCGCAGTTAAAGCAGTTATGGCACAGCAGCCTTCGTTATATTTCCTATTGAATCGATTCCCTTTACTATTTTGCATGCCGGAAAGTGAACAAAGCACTGACGGAACTAGCAAGACAATTGAAAATACGCCAAAAAAGAAAAGAGAAGTTATCAGAATGGCAATCACACCAGTTACATTATTTATAATAAGAGGAAATACATCAACCCTACCAATCCATTTAAAATAACCCCATACATTCATAAACCCCATTATAATAAAAAGTAAGGAAAGATCTTTGATGATTTTTAGATTGAATTTAAAAAACATAACGTGTGGCTCCTTGCCCTGTGGTGAATATTGCTTTTAGATGACGATAATGTTACTTGTGGTAAATGTTTAACCGATTCGCATAACTCAATCCCAACATGATTTCTGACTCTCAACACCTCCAGGTGCGGCCAATTACGGCCGCCGATAATCCGCATATTGCCCAGGTGATCCGTGATGTTTCTGCGGAGTTCGGCCTGACGGCTGACAAGGGCTATACCGTATCCGATCCCCAGCTCGACCAGCTGTTTGAGCTCTACAGTGCCGGGCAGAGCGCCTACTGGATTGTGGAGTATCAGGGCAAGGTCGTGGGTGGCGGAGGCGTGGCGCCTCTCGCCTGCAGCGCGCCCGATATCTGCGAACTGCAAAAGATGTACTTTCTGCCTGCGGTGCGAGGTCAGGGTCTGGCGCGCGAACTGGCGCTGCGGGCGATGGAGCATGCACGCAGCCACGGCTTCCGTCGCTGCTACCTTGAAACGACCGCCAGCCTGACGCGGGCCATTAAACTCTATGAGTCGCTGGGCTTTGAGCATATCGACGGCGCGATGGGCTGTACCGGCCATGTCGACTGCGAAGTGCGCATGCTGAAACTGCTGTGACAATCGGGGCAGACAGCCCCCGCTGATATGATTGAATCAGAACGCCGGAACGCCGCTGTGAAAGCGTAATTCGTTATCGGGTTCGCTGATTAACCGCCCTTCTGTCACGCCAATCGCCTGCACCCGCGGCGTGATATCTTTACCGGCAATCTGCGCCGCCAGGGTCAGATAGTCCTGATAATGCCGCGCCTCGGAGCGCAGCAGCGAAATATAGAACTTCGCCAGTTCATCATCAAGATACGGTGCCAGACTGGCGAAACGCTCGCAGGATCGCGCCTCAATGTAGGCACCACAAATCAGCTTATCCACCAGCGTTTCCGGCTCATGGGTGGTCACTTCACGCAGCAGCGATTTGGCATAGCGGCTGGAGGTGATCTTCTGATAGACCAGCCCGCGCGACTGCATAATTTCCCACACCTGATAGAAGTGATGCAGCTCCTCTTTAATCAGCAGCACCATCTTCTCCACCAGTTCATCCGCCCACGGCAGCGCATTGCGCACGATGATGCGTTTCGTCAGATTTTTATGGGCGTTGATAAAGTCGCTGTCGCCATCTTCGCGGAAGATAAAATCTTCATAGGGCTTGAGCCACGCCAGAATGGCATCGCCGCTGGGTTTGTCAGCGACATATTTGCGGATCAGCCACACCGCTGTCTGGGCGGCTTTCAACTCGCACACCAGATGGTCGGTTAACAGCAGGGTCAGGTTTTCCGGCTTCCGCGCCTCATCAATCCAGGCCTGTGGCGTACGGCAGTGCAGAAACTGATAAATCGGTTCGAGTAAGGGTGCGTAATTCATGATGTCAGAACAGGGGTGGCAGAAGTGACAGGCGGAGAACTCTCCGCCCCGGCTACTTAGTGGCGAATACCATCATCATCTTCATCTTCGATGGCGTCGTCATCTTCGTCTTCATCTTCGGCATCAGGATCTTCGAAATAGGTGCCCCAGCCGTCGTAGTCGACGTTGTACTTACCAATCAGGTTCACCAGCTGCTCAACCTGCACATCGATCAGTTCAGGCTTCAGCGCAGATTCGCTGATGATGTCGACACACATCACGGTTGTGCCATCTTCCAGCTCCAGCTCTTCCGGCTCAGTCACCTCATAACCCAGCTTGAACGCATCAACCGCGGCTTTTTCCAGTGAATCAAAATTATTGCATGAGAGATGATGCTCGATGGTATAGAGCGCATCAGGATCGCTGCCATCCTCCAGCAGCTCTTCGATAATCTGCCGCGTCTCTTCCTGCTGCTCTTCCAGTAATGCTTCATATGCCATGACAATGTCCTCTCTGAGTTCGGCAATAATCAATTATTTTCCCACACTGCCTGTCGCGCCACTACACAAAACGAAAAGTTTATTGGCTCCAGACTTGAAAATGCATATTCATACGGTTAAATTGAATTTTAATTCATTTTGATGGTTACCGGAGTGTTGTATGAGTCAGCTGTATCAGCGCCATTTCCTCAGGCTTCTGGATTTTACCCCCGCCGAAATCGATCACCTGCTTTCCCTTTCCGCTGAATTAAAACAGGCGAAAAAAAGCGCCAGCGAAGTGCAGTATCTGAAAGGCAAAAACATCGCGCTCATCTTCGAAAAAGACTCGACCCGTACCCGATGCTCTTTCGAAGTTGCCGCTTACGATCAGGGTGCAAACGTGACTTATCTTGGTCCGAGTGGCAGTCAGATCGGCCATAAAGAGTCAATGCGCGACACCGCGCGGGTGCTGGGCCGCATGTACGATGGCATTCAGTATCGCGGTTACGGCCAGGAGCTGGTAGAGACGCTGGCGGAACATGCCGGTGTGCCGGTGTGGAACGGTCTGACCACCGAGTTTCACCCAACCCAGTTGCTGGCCGATCTGCTGACCATGCAGGAGCATCTGCCGGGCAAAAAGCTCAGCGAGATGACGCTGGTTTATGTTGGCGATGCGCGCAACAACATGGGTAACACCATGCTGGAAGCCGCCGCTCAGGTCGGTCTGGATCTGCGTCTGGTGGCACCGAAGAGCTGCTGGCCAGAGGACGAACTGGTGGCGCAGTGCCGCGACGCCGCGCAGCAGACCGGCGGTAAAATTACTCTCACCGAAGATATTGCTGATGGCGTAAAAGACGCTGACTTTATCTACACCGACGTCTGGGTGTCGATGGGCGAAGCCAAAGAAGTCTGGGCCGAGCGTATTGCCCTGCTGCGTGACTATCAGGTTAACCGCGCGATGCTCGATCTGACCGGCAACCCACAGGTGAAATTCCTGCACTGCCTGCCCGCTTTCCACGACGACCAGACTACATTGGGCCAGCAGATGGCAGAGCAGTACGATCTGCCCAACGGCATGGAAGTGAGCAACGAGGTGTTTGAGTCGCCGCACAGCATTGTGTTCGACCAGGCCGAGAACCGGATGCACACCATCAAAGCGGTGATGGTCGCCACGCTGGGTCAGCGCTGATCGTCCGGCGGCAGGCGGGCTGACGCCATAGGTTGTCGCCCACCTGCCGCCACGGCCCTCTCGCAGCGCAAACGTTTTCCTCTTGCCGCCCCACCGCGAACGGGTATAATGCGGCCCAATTTGCCGGAGGAAATATGCGACAGCACAGCGGACAATTTAACGCTCAATCACGCCTGACCGCAGGCGGCGCTGCTGTTTCTTTCGGTCATCGACCCGATCATAAAAAAGCCCCTTAAGCAGGGGCTTTTTTTTGTCCGCAATCCGGCCGCGCAGAGGAGAGAGCTATGCCTAACCCGCTATATCGCAAGCACATCATTTCAATTAACGACCTCAGTCGGGAAGAGCTGGAGCTGGCGCTGCACACCGCCGCTACGCTGAAAGCCCATCCGCAGCCGGAACTGCTGAAGCACAAGGTGATTGCCAGCTGCTTCTTTGAGGCCTCGACCCGTACCCGCCTGTCGTTTGAAACCGCGATTCATCGTCTTGGTGCGTCAGCGGTGGGCTTTGCGGACGGCAGCAACACATCACTGGGCAAAAAAGGCGAAACGCTGGCCGACACCATTTCTGTCATCGGCACCTACGTCGATGCGATCGTGATGCGCCATCCGCAGGAGGGCGCGGCGCGACTGGCGACCGAGTTTTCCGGCGGCATTCCGATTCTCAACGCAGGTGACGGCGCAAACCAGCATCCGACCCAGACGCTGCTCGATCTCTTCACCATCCAGGAGACCCAGAGCCGTCTGAATAACCTGAACGTGGCGATGGTGGGCGACCTGAAGTATGGCCGCACCGTGCACTCCCTGACCCAGGCGCTGGCGAAGTTTGATGGCAACCGCTTCTTCTTTATCGCGCCCGATGCGCTGGCGATGCCGGCTTATATCACCGATATGCTGGACGAGAAGAGTATCCCCTGGTCCCGTCACGACAGCTTTGAAGAGGTCATGCCGCAGCTCGATATCCTCTACATGACGCGGGTGCAGAAAGAGCGGCTCGATCCGTCTGAATATGCCAACGTCAAAGCGCAGTTCATCCTCCGCGCCGCCGATCTCGCCACGGCGCGTGACAACATGAAAGTGCTGCACCCGCTGCCGCGCATCGACGAAATCACCACCGATGTCGACAGCACCCCTTACGCCTGGTATTTCCAGCAGGCGGGTAACGGCATCTACGCACGCCAGGCTCTGCTGGCACTAGTTTTAAACAGCGAACTCGCCCTGTAAGGAGATCTCATCATGACGCAGGACAACAAATTGCAGGTCGAAGCGATCAAACGCGGCACGGTCATCGACCACATTCCGGCACAGATCGGCTTTAAGCTGCTCTCTCTGTTCCGGCTGACCGAAACCGACCAGCGCATCACCATCGGCCTGAATCTGCCGTCGGGCGAGATGGGCCGCAAAGATCTGATCAAGATTGAAAACACCTTTCTCACCGACGATCAGGTGAATCAGCTGGCGGTCTATGCGCCCGATGCCACGGTTAACCGCATCGACGACTATGAGGTGGTGGCCAAGATCGCCCCGACGCTGCCGGATCGCATCGAACGGGTGCTGACCTGCCCGAACAGCAACTGCATCAGCCGCAGCGAGCCGGTCTTCTCCAGCTTTGCCGTGAAGCAGCGTGCCGACGATGTGCATCTGAAGTGCAAATATTGCGAGAAAGAGTTCGCCCGCCACGTGGTGCTGGGTCACTGGTAATCGCCCTGCCCGACCTTATAATGGGCAACCCCGGCGGCATCGCCGCCTGACGACATAATCAAAGGAGCCATGATGTCTCGTGAAATCAGTACTGAGAAAGCCCCTGCCGCGATCGGTCCCTATGTTCAGGGTGTCGATCTGGGCAGCATGATCATTACCTCAGGTCAGATCCCGGTCGATCCGGCGACCGGCCAGGTGGCAGATGACATTGCCGCACAGGCGCGTCAGTCACTGGAAAATGTGAAGGCGATTGTTGAAGCCGCGGGTCTGAAGGTGGGTGACATCGTGAAGACCACGGTGTTTGTGAAGGACCTGAATGATTTCGCCACGGTCAACGCGACCTATGAAGCGTTTTTCACCGAGCATGAGGCTGACTTCCCGGCGCGTTCCTGTGTTGAAGTAGCGCGTCTGCCAAAAGATGTGAAGATCGAAATCGAAGCGATTGCCGTCCGTCGTTAAGCTCAGGCCGCCTCTGCCCGCGTAAGCCGGAGAGAGGCGGCGAATTCGTTAACGCTTAGCCGGTCGCCACAGCCACAGAACCGCAATCGCCAGCGCAAACAGCACGCCAAAACCGACGCCCGTCGCCACCGCCGGTGCGCCCGCCTTGATCGCCAGCGTATAGAGCCCCAGCATCACCAGCATCGCGCTGTTCTCACCCAGATTCTGCACCGCAATCGCGTTGCCGGAACCGACGCTCTCTTTGCCCCGCGCCTGAAGCAGCGCATTCAGCGGCACCACAAAGAAACCGCCCAGCGCACCAATCAGCATCAGCAGGAGATAGGCGCTGACCAGCGAATGCTGCAGCGAGAAGACGACGACCATCACGCCAATCAGGACGCCCGCGGGCATGCAGCGGCGTACCGTCTCCAGCGTCACCAGCTTTGCCGCCGCCGCCGCGCCAATCACGATACCGATCGCGACCATCGCATTCAGCGTGGTTGGCGTGGTGTTGTCATTGATGCCCAGCGCCACTGGTACCCAGAGCACCAGCAGGAAACGCAGCGTCACGCCTGCCCCCCAGAACAGACTGGTGCCGAGCAGCGAGAAGCGCGTTTCGGCATCACGCCACAGCAGCGCAGCGGCACTGAAGAAGCTGCGTGTCATCTCGCCAAACTGCCAGCTCTGCCCCGGACGTGCCGCCTGCAGTTTCGGGATAAACAGGTTCGCGACCACGGCGATGCCGTAGGTCAGCGCACAGATCCCCAGCGCTGCCAGAATATGCCAGTCAGCCAGCATCCCGCCCGCCACCGAGCCAAGCAGAATGGCGGCGATGGTCGAGGCCTCCATCAGCCCGTTGGCTTTTACCAGCTTCTCGCCATGCGTGATCTCACCGAGGATGCCATATTTGGCTGGCGAGTAGGCCGCTGCGCCCGCGCCCACCAGGGTGTAGCCAAGGAAGGGATTGAAGCCGAAGCAGATCACCAGCGCGCCCAGCAGCTTCAGACTGTTGGCGAGCATCATCACCCGCCCTTTCGCCATGCTGTCCGCCACCTGACCGACAAACGGTGCCAGCAGAATGTAGGCTGCGACAAACAGCATCTGTAATACCGGCTGGCTCCACTCGGGATAGAACTGACTTTTCAGCACCGCCAGCGTGGCAAACAGCAGCGCGTTATCGCCAAAGGCCGAAAAGAACTGAGCGATAATCACGGCGATCATGCCGCGCGACATCAGCGGCGCATTACGATCAAGGCTCATGCCTGCTCCTCTTCCGCCATTTTTTTCAGCGTGACGTAGTCGGGTTTACCGCTGCCCAGCTGCGGCAGCTGCTTCATGACACGGATATCACGCGGCAGTGCCAGCTCTGGCGCACCCAGCTCGCGGGCCGCCTTCTGCAGTCTGTCGCGTGCCAGCTCAGCGTCGGTAGTGAACAGCACCAGTGCCTCACCGCGCTGACCATCCGGGCGCAGCGAGGCGGCGTGCTGTTTGTCCGGCGACGCTTTGAGGGCGATCTGCTCGACGAGCTCCAGCGACACCATCTCACCGGCAATCTTTGCAAAGCGTTTGGCACGGCCCTGAATCTGGCAGAAGCCGCCTTCATCGAAGCTGACGATATCACCGGTGTCGTACCAGCCCGCTTCCATATTGCCTTCGCCATCGTCAGCGACCGGTGCTTCCAGCACACCAGGATTTTCGACCCGTAGATAGCCTTTCATCACGTTCGGCCCGCGCAGCTGCAGCCGACCGCCCTGCTCGATGCCCGGCACCGACATCAGCCGTGAATCCATGCCCGGCAGAATGCGTCCCACGGTGTGCGCCTTCGCCGCCATCGGCACATTGATTGCCACAACTGGCGCGCACTCGGTTACGCCGTAGCCCTCAAGAATACGGATGCCATACTTCTCCATGTAGAGCTGACGGGTGTTCTCCTGCAGCTTCTCCGCACCCGCCACCACATAGCGCAGGCGCGCAAAATCATAGGGCGCGGCAAAGCGCGCGTAGTTGCCCAGGAAGGTTGAGGTGCCAAACAGCACGGTGCAGTTACGGTCATAAACCAGCTCCGGCACAATGCGATAGTGCAGCGGGCTGGGATAGAGGAACACCTGGGCACCGGTCATCAGCGGCGTGAACAGCCCGACGGTGAGACCAAAGGCATGGAACAGTGGCAGCGCCGACATAAAGCGGTCACGCGGCGTGAAGTCGGCGATGGTGCGGATCTGTTCGACATTCGCCAGCAGGCTTTTATGCGAATGCACCACGCCTTTAGGATTACCTTCAGATCCGGAGGTAAACAGCACCATGGCGGCATCTTCCGGCTGCTGAGGCAACTGGGCACGATGCGGCATCAGCAGATGGGCGAGGATCCACAGCTTGTCCTTGCCGGTGACGGTATCTTTGAGATCTTCCAGGTAAATCCACTGCACATCGTCCAGCCCCTGTGGCAGATGCCACAGGTTGCCTTTGTCCAGGAACTGCCGTGAGGTGAAGACGGTTTTGATCTGCGCGGCGGTCAGCGCCGCCCGCATGCCGTTAACGCCCGCGCTGTAGTTGAGCATCGCCGGGACGCGCCCGCGCAGCGTAGCGCCGAAAATCGCCGCCGCTGTCACGGTGGTATTCGGCAGCAGCAGCCCCACCACTTCGCGCGGCTGGCTGTAGCGCTCCAGAATACAGCCCACGCCCAGCGACTTCTTCAGCAGTCCGTTGTAGCTGTCAGGCTTGAAATTGACATCTTCGATGCAGCGCTTAAACGCGCCATAACGGGTACGCGCCGCCAGAAACGCCTCAAACAGGGTTTCACGCGGACGCACCGCCATGCGCGCTTCCATCATCACGTGATGCAGATGCTCACCGGCCAGCACGCGACGGTCGCGCGCCCGTTTCGCCTCTGGCATCGGAATGCGGGTCGCGGGCAGCACGGTCAGGGTGATGCGCGGGAACAGGCGACGTTTAAATACGCCAGCCAGACGACCGAACGGCGTGAACTCTGCGCCTTCGATGCGCATCGGCACCACGTTAGCGCCTGAGCGCGCGGCGACAAAGCCGGCCCCGCTGTAGATTTTCATCAGCGATCCGGTCACGGTTATCCTTCCTTCCGGGAAGATGACCACCGGACGGCCCGTATCAATCAGCCGTACCAGCTGCTTCAGCGCCATAGGCCGGGTCGGATCCAGCGGCACAAAGTCGATAAAGGGTTTAATCAGACGCATAAACCAGCTTTCGCTGATGGTCGAGTAGACGGCAAACACCGGTTTAATCGGTAAAAACAGCGCCAGCAGCATGCCGTCGAGAAACGACATATGGTTCGGCGTGATTAATACCTTCTGCTTATGCAGTCCGGCGACGTCGCCACGCAGTTCGACCCGCCATAACAGGCGAAATATCAGGCGTAATAGTTTGAAAGCCATGCCAGCTCCTTAGCATCGTAAAAAATAGCCCTCACGATGCAGGATTTGACGCGGTTCGACAACCAAATTATGGGCAATCTGACGCAGCTTCAGGGGGCCTGCCAGCCACCGCCGAGCGCGGCAATCAGCGCCACGCTGCTGACCCACTGTGTGCTCTGCAGCGTCAGCAAACTCTGCTGTGCACTCAGGCTGCTGTTCTCCGTGGTCGCCACATCCAGGTAGTTAATCATGCCCGCCTCATACTGCAGACGCGTCACCCGCGCTGAGGTCTGTGCTGCATCGGTGGCGCGCTGCTGTGCGGCGATTTCGCCCTGCAGCGTGTTCAGCTCCACCAGCTTATCTTCCACTTCCTGCATCGCAGACAGCACCGTCTGACGATAGGTCGCGACGCTGGCATCCCAGCCTGCCCGCGCCTGATCGACTTTGGCAGAGGTCGCGCCCGCGTCAAACAGCGTGCCGCTCAGCTCAGGCCCCAGTGACCAGACGCGGTTTGGTAGCGAGAACAGCGAATGCAGCACCGAAGCGCTGACGCCCCCGCTGGCGCTCAGGGTCAGGTCGGGATAGTAACCGGCCACCGCTACACCCACGGCGGCATTGGCAGCGGCCATGTTGCGTTCGGCGTACGCAATGTCGGGACGGCGCTGCAACAGCTCGCCCGGCAGACTCGCCGGAATCGCGGGCAGCGTGGCGGTCAGCGGTGCGGCGGGCAGGCTGAAGTCAGCGGGGGCTTTGCCGACCAGCAGCGCAATCGCGTGCTCCATCTGCGCACGCTGCCACTGATAATCCTGCGCCGAGGCGCTGGCGCTCTCCAGTTGCAGCTGTGCCTGTGCCAGCGTCGCACGCGATGCGGTGCCCGCCTGATACTGGCTGTTGATGACGTTCAGGTAGCGCTGATACGCGTCAACGCTCTGCTGATAGCACGCGATTTTCTGATCCATGATGCGCAGCTGGAAATAGTCCTGCGCCAGCTCAGACTGGGCGCTCAGGGTGATGTTGGCCAGTTCTGCCGCGCTGGCCGAGGCGCTGGCGCGGTTCTCCTCCAGCGTGCGCCGCAGTTTGCCCCACAGATCCAGCTCCCAGCTGGCACTCAGCTCCGCCTGATAGCTGCTGCTGGTGGTGCGAACGCTGCTGCCAGTGGCATGGCTGCCGCTGCGCGTCACGCTGCTGTCATAGCCCAGCGAAGGAAACAACGACGCGCGAGACTCCGCCGCCAGCGCCTGCGCCTGCCGGTACTGCGCGGCATAGGTCGCCACGTTCTGATTCGATACGCTCACCTGGCTCAGCAGCCCGCCTAACGTGGCGTCATGGTAGACCGACCACCATTCGCCTTTGCTTTGCGCATCCAGCGGCGTCGCCTGCTGCCAGCCCCGGGCCTCTTTATAGTGAACCGGCATCGCCACCGCCGGGCGCTGATAGTCGGGACCCACGCTACAGCCAGCCAGCAGCAGCACAATAAACGGGATAAATGGTTTCATGGATCAGGATTCCGCATGGCGCAGACGACGCCATTGACGTTGAGTGGCGCGACCCAGACGATCGAGCCACAGATAAACCACCGGCGTGGTAAACAGCGTCAGCAGCTGGCTCAGCGCCAGTCCGCCCGCGATGGCGATACCTAATGGGCTGCGCAGATCGGCATCACCGCCGCTGCCCAGCGCCAGCGGCAACGCGCCGAAAAAGGCGGCCAGCGTAGTCATCATGATCGGCCGAAAGCGCATCAGGCACGCCTGGGTAATCGCCTGCTGCGGCGACATACCCTGCCGCCGCTCCGCGTCGATGGCAAAATCGATCATCATAATGGCGTTCTTTTTCACGATGCCGATCAGCAGGATGATGCCAATCAGCGCGATCACCGTGAGCTGCGTGTTGGTCAGCAGCAGCAGTAACAGCGCGCCGACGCCCGCTGACGGCAGGGTCGAGAGAATGGTCAGCGGATGGATGTAGCTCTCGTAGAGCACGCCGAGCACGATATAGACCGCCGCCAGCGCCGCCAGAATCAGCCACGGCATGGTAGCGGTCAGCTGGGAAAAGGCAGCAGCGGTACCGGCAAAACCGGCATGAATGGTCGACGGCAGACCCAGCTTCGCCATCGCCTGTTTAATGAGGAACTGCGCCTGCTCCAGCGAGACGCCTTCATTGAGGTTGAATGCTACGGTACTGGTGGCGGACTGGCCCTGATGCGCCACCGACAGCGGCGCATTGCCGCCGCTGAAGCGGGTAAAGGCGGAGAGCGGCACACGGTCACCACTGTCGTTAATTACATAGAGCTGCTGCAGCGTCTCCGGATTGGCGGTGTCGCTGTCCTGCAGCGACATCACCACGTGATACTGATTCAGGGTGTGGTAGAGCGTGGCGATCTGTCGCTGGCTGAACGCATTATTCAGCAGCGTATCGAGCATTTTCACATTGACACCCAGCCGTGTGGCGCGGTCACGATCAATGCTCAGCTCCACCTCCTGACCGCCCGTCTGCGAGTCCGAGTCCACACTGTTGAGCTGGGGGATTGCCGCCAGCGCCGCCTGTACTTTCGGCGTCCAGACCCGCAGCAGATCAAGATCGTCCGCCTGCAGGCTGTACTGATAAGTCGCGTTAGCGCTGCGTCCGCCAATGTGCAGATCCTGCGCCGCCATCAGGAACATCTGTGCCCCGGCGATGTGACTGGTTTTGCGCGTCAGCCGGTTGGCCACTTCGGTGGCCGTGGCATCACGCTGGTCAAAGTCCTTCAGCCGCACAAAGAAGTTGGCGCTGTTACGGGAGCCAAACATCCCGCTGCCCATCGACGACATCACGCTCTCGACCGCCGGGTCTTCCTGAATGATCTTCGTGAACATCAACATTTTCGGCTTCATGGCCTGGAATGAGATGTTCTGATCGGCACGCAGTGCGCCCATCAGCAGCCCGGTGTCCTGATTGGGGAAAAAGCCCTTCTGCACCACGGTGAACAGAAAAACATTGAGCAGCACGGTCAGCAGCAGGCTGAGCATGGTCAGTTTCTGATGGCGCATCACCCAGGCCAGCCCGCGTCCGTAGGCGGCCAGCAGGCGATTTAGCTGGTTTTCAATAAACTGATAAAGCGGATGCGGCCGCTTGCTCACGGGCGGCTTCGGTTTCAGCAGGCGTGCGCAAAGCATCGGCGTCAGGCTGAGCGAGACAAACAGCGAGATCAGCAGCGACACGGTGAGTGTGACAGCAAATTCGCGGAACAGCCGCCCGACAATGCTGCCCATCAGCAGAATCGGGATGAACACCGCGATCAGCGATACGGTCATCGACAGCACAGTGAAACTCACCTCCTGCGCCCCACGCAGCGCCGCCCGCAGCGGACTCAGCCCGCGCTCAATGTGACGGGTGATGTTCTCCAGCACCACAATCGCATCATCCACCACGAAGCCGGTGGAGATAATCAGCGCCATCAGCGACAGGTTATCCAGGCTGTAACCCAGCAGGTACATCACCGCACAGGTCCCGATAAGCGACACCGGCAGCGCCAGGGCCGGAATGATCACCGCCTGCAGATTGCGCAGGAAAATAAACACCACCGCAATCACCAGCAGTACCGCGATCAGCAGCGTCTCTTCGGTGTCATACAGCGAGGCGCGCACGCCGGGCGAGCGGTCAACTACCACCTTCAGCTGGCTGTCAGCGGGCAGGCTCTTTTCCAGCAGCGGCAACTGCGCTTTTATTGCATCGATGGTTTCCAGCATGTTAGCGCCCGCCTGACGTTTAATGCCGATCATCACCGCAGGCGTGGCATTGAGGAATCCCGCCTGATAGCGATCTTCCACCGAGTCATAGACCGTGGCGACGTCGCTCAGCCGCACCGCCTTACCCTGCTGCCAGGTGATAATCAGATCACGGTAGCTGGCGGCCTTCTCCAGCTGGCCGTTGCTGTCCACCAGCCACGACTGATCACTGCCCTGTAAGATCCCTTTGGGCAGATTGGTGGTGCTGTCGGCGACGGCGGCACGTACCGTCTCCAGCGAGATGCCGTAATGGGTCAGCTTCAGCGGCTGCAGATCAATCCGCACCGCGGGTAAGGCGCTGCCCATCAGCGACACTTCGCCGACACCCTGTACCTGCCCCATCGCCTGTTCGATTTTGCTCTCCGCCAGATCGTAAAGCTCGCCGGGCGTGCGGGTAGCAGAGGTCAGCGCCAGCATCACAATCGGCGCATCTGACGGGTTGGCTTTGCGATAAGTTGGCAGCGAGGCCATCGCGCTCGGCAGCAGGCTGCGCGCCGCGTTGATCGCCGCCTGCACGTCGCGCGCCGCGCCGTTGATATCGCGGTCCAGCTCAAACTGCAGGATGATGCTGCTGGATCCCTGCGAACTGCTGGAGGTCATCTCGCTGATACCGGCAATCTGCCCGAGTGAACGTTCCAGCGGGGTCGCGACCGTCGCTGCCATGGTTTCGGGGCTGGCCCCCGCCAGGCTGGCGCTGACCATGATGGTCGGGAAATCGACCTGCGGCAGCGGTGCCACCGGCAGCAGCCGGTAGCCCAGCGCGCCGAGCAGCAGGATCGCCAGCGTCAGCAGCAGCGTCGCCACCGGACGAAAGATAAACAGCCGGGTCAGATTCATTGCCCGCTCCGCGCCTGCTGCTGACGGCGTTTCACCCAGGCGTTGCCGCGCTGCGCCAGCCCGTCAAACCAGAGGTAAATGACCGGCGTGGAGAAGAGCGTCAGCACCTGACTGACAATCAGCCCGCCGACAATCACCAGCCCCAGCGGCTGACGCAGTTCGGCACCCGAGCCGGAGGCGAGCATCAGCGGCAGCGCGCCGAGCAGCGCCGCCATCGTCGTCATCAGAATCGGGCGGAAGCGCAGCAGGCAGGCCTGATGAATCGCCTCACGCGCGCTGAGGTGCTGCTGATGTTCCGCCTCCAGCGCGAAGTCGATCATCATAATGGCGTTCTTTTTCACGATGCCGATCAGCAGGATGACGCCAATCAGCGCAATCAGGCTGAACTCCGTGCCCGCCAGCAACAGTGTCAGCAGCGCGCCCACCGCCGCCGACGGCAGCGTAGAGAGAATCGTGACCGGATGGATAAAGCTTTCGTAGAGGATGCCGAGCACCACATACATGGTGATCAGCGCCGCCAGAATCAGCCACAGCGTATTGCCGGTGGCGCTCTGGAACGCCGACGTTTCCCCCTGGTAACGCAGCGTGGTGCTCTCCGGCAGCTGCAGCTGCTGGCGCACCTCCGCAATTGCCCGCTGGCCATCCTCCAGCGAGTAGCCTGGATTGAGGTTGAAGGAGATCATCACCGCCGGGAACTGATTCAGCCGCATGTGCATCAGTGATCCGGTACGCTGATGAATTGTGGCGATAGCGGTGAGTTTTACCATGCCGCTGCCGGACGTGGTGCTCTCCGTGGCTGAGGATGAGGATGAGGATGGGGTGGTTGATGACATCGTGCTGCTGGATGACGACGAACTGCTGCTGGAAGAGGGCTGCAGATAAATATCATCAAACGACGCCGGTCCCTGCTGGAAGGCCGGGGCCACTTCCAGCACCACCCGATACTGATTCGACTGGGTAAAAATGGTCGAGACCAGCCGCTGACCAAAGGCGTTATAGAGCGCGGTGTCCACGTCCGATGCGGTAATGCCGAAGCGCGCCGCTTTGTCCCGGTTCAGCTCCACGTAAGAGACGCGCCCCTGATCCTGCAGGTTACTTACCACGCCATTAAACTCGGGCCGCTGCTGCAATGCCGCCACCAGTTTCGGCGTCTCACTAACCAGATTTTCACTGTCGGCATCGTCAAGGGTGAACTGATACTGACTCGGCGAGACCTGGTCGTTGACGGTGAGATCCTGCGCCGGTTGCAGATAGAGCCGGATACCCGGCACACTGGCGGTTGCCTGGTTCAGCTGGCTGATCACCTCGCTGGCACTGAGATCGCGGGAGCCAGACGGCTTAAGGTTGATCTGCAACCGGCCGCTGTTGAGGCTGGTGTTGGTGCCGTCGATACCGATGGTCGATGAGACACTCTCCACCGCCGGGTTTGTCAGGATAAGTTTAGAGAGCGCCTGCTGCCGCGTAGCCATCGCGTTAAAAGAAACATCCTGTGAGGCGATGGTGACGCCCTGAATCAGCCCGGTATCCTGGGTCGGGAAGAAGCCTTTCGGCACCATCAGATAGAGCAGCGCCGTCAGCCCGAAGGTCGCCAGCGCCACCAGCAGCGTCAGTTTCTGATGGTTCAGCACCATGGTCAGCAGCCGGTCATAGCCGCGCACCAGCCGGTCAAACAGCGCGCCGCCCTTGCGGGCAAAGGTTGACTGCTGCTCTGGCGGAATGTGCCGCAGCAGATAGGCACACAGCATCGGGGTCAGCGTCAGCGACACCCCCATCGACACCAGGATCGCCACCGCCAGCGTAATCGCGAACTCCCGGAACAGCCGCCCGACCACATCGCCCATAAACAGCAGCGGGATCAGCACCGCAATCAGTGAAAAGGTCAGCGAGATGATGGTGAAGCCAATCTGCTGTGAGCCTTTCAGCGCCGCCTCCATCGGCGACTCGCCCTGCTCCAGCCGTCGGGAAATGTTCTCCACCACCACGATAGCGTCATCGATGACAAAGCCAGTGGCGATGGTCAGCGCCATCAGCGACAGATTATTCAGGCTGAAGCCCGCCAGATACATCACGCCAAAGGTGCCAATCAGCGACAGCGGCACCGCCACGCTGGGGATCAGTGTGGCGGCAACGTTGCGCAGGAACAGGAAGGTCACCATCACCACCAGCGCAATCGACAGCATCAGCTCAAACTGCACGTCGCTGATTGAAGCGCGAATGGTCTGGGTGCGGTCGGAGAGAATGGTCATCTTCACCCCGTCTGGCAGCGCCGCCTGCAGTGCAGGAAGCTGCGCCTTGATATTGTCCACCACCTGAATCACGTTTGCGCCCGGCTGGCGCTGCACGCTGATGACAATCGCGGGCTGGTTGTTGGCCCATGCTGACTGGAAGCTGTTCTCCGGACCCTGTTCGATATGGGCGATATCTTTCAGGCGCAGCGCCGCGCCGTTCTCGTAAGTGAGAATGAGGTTGCCGTACTCTTCGGCGGTACGCAGCTGGTCGTTGGCGTCGATGGTGACCGAATGATATTTCCCGTCAAAGCCGCCTTTGGAGCCATTAACGTTGCTGTTGCCAATCAGCGTATTCACCGCCTCCAGCGTCAGATGATGCGCCGCCAGCGCCTGCGGGTTCATCTGCACCCGTATCGCGGGCTGATGACCGCCCGCCAGCGTCACCATGCCGACGCCGGAAATCTGCGACAGCTTCAGCGCCACCCGGGTATTGACCAAATCCTGCACCTCGGTCAGCGGCAGCGTGCCGGAGCTGGCTGCCAGCGTCACCACCGCGCTGTCCGCCGGATTGACCTTTTTGTAGGTCGGCGGGTCAGGCAAATCGTCGGGCAGCAGGTTATTTGCCGCATTAATGGCCGCCTGTACCTCCTGCTCGGCGACATCCAGCGACAGATCCAGGCTGAACTTCAGGGTAATGATCGACGAGCCGCTGGCGCTGGTGGAGCTCATCTGGCTCAGCCCCGCCATCTGCCCTAACTGGCGCTCCAGCGGTGAGGTGACCGATGACGCCATCACATCCGGGCTGGCACCCGGATAGAGCGTGGTGACCTGAATAGTCGGATAGTCGACCTGTGGCAGCGCCGAGGTCGACAGGAATTTATAGGCAAAGATGCCCGCGATCAGCACGCCAACCATCAGCAGAATGGTGGCGACCGGACGCAGAATAAACAGGCGAGACGGGTTCATTTTGGCTCAGTACCGGCAGCAGGCGTCTCATCGGCCAGCGTGACTTTGCTGCCGCTGGTCAGACGATCGATCCCTTCCGTTACCAGCCGATCCCCCGGTGCGACGCCGCTGAGGATCGCCTGCTGATCGTCGCCGAAGGCGGGGCCGGTGGTGACCGCTTTGCGCGTAACGGTGTGATCCTGATTGATCACAAAGACAAAGCTGCCGTCGCTGCTCAACTGCAGCGCCTGCGCCGGGATCACCGTCGCGCCTTTCAGCACCCGGGTCTGCAGCCTGATATTTACAAACTGGTTAGCAAACAGCGCTTCATCCTGATTGGCAAACACCGCTTTCAGCGCCACGGTGCCGGTAGCGGTGTCGATCTGGTTGCTGATGAACTTCACTTCGCCGCTGGCGAGCTGATGCTGGTTGTCCTGATCGAACAGCGTGGCGGGCAGGCTCTGCCCCTGATGCAGCACGCTGACCAGCGCCGGGATGTTGCTTTGTGGCACGCTAAAGGTGACGGCGGCGGGTTGCATCTGAGTGATGGTCACCAGACCGGTGCTGCTGGAGCTCTGCACCATGTTGCCGGGATCGACCTGTCGCAGACCGACGCGCCCGCTGATCGGGGCGGTAATCCGGGCATATTCAATGCTCAGCTTTGCACTGGCGATCTGTGCCTGATCGGCGGCGACCGCGCCGCGATACTGCCCGACGGTGGCAATCTGACTGTCCAGATCCTGGCGCGCCAGCGCATCCTGCGCAGCCAGTTTGCGATAGCGCGCCAGCGTCAGCTCGGCACTTTTCAGCAGCGCCTGGTTTTCGCTGAGTTCAGCCTGATACTGGTTCAGCGTCGCCTGATAGCTGCGCGGATCGATTTGCGCCAGCAGTTGACCGGCACTGACCTTCTGCCCTTCGGTAAAGAAAACCTGCTCCAGCTGGCCGTCAACGCGGCTGGTCACCGTCACGCTGGCGTTGGGGATCACCGTACCGAGCGCATTCAGCCACACCGGCACATCCGCCGTGCTGGCAACCCCGCTGTGAACCAGCGTTGCACTGTCGCCCATCATGCCAGGCGCACCCGGTCTGCCCGGCGGCATTCCCTCACCCGGCCCGTGCCCCGAAGAGAGCAGACGCCAGATAACGCCTGCGACAATCGCAACAACCAGCAACAGGAGCAGCCATTTAAGCCCAAGGGAACGCGCGGGGCGAGAAAGGTGAGTCATCGTCGAACTCTTCAGATAAGCAGAAAAAGAAATCCCGGAACGTGCGGAATGCGGCAGTGAAAACCGGCGGTGGCGAGCAAAAAAACGCCAGGCGTCACGGCGGCCATTATCGGTGAAAGGCGACGCGCGTTTCTATCGGCAAACTGTCAGGGTTTCGTTAAGAACGATGATGATTTAACGGCGGGTTATACGGCGGAAAAGGCAGGAGCCGACACGCAGGCAAAAAAAACCCACGCCTCTGCGTGGGTCGGTGTAATAACAGGGTCTCACTGCCGAAGCGGTGTTGTTTTCACACCCATCAATACCTCTGGGACGGCTATACTCGCACTGATTGACCACGCGGAGACAGCGGGAAAACGCAACCGAATTCGGGGAAGTGCAACGAGGTGTGAATATCCTTCACGCCTCGCTTACACTCTGATTTAACTAAGATTTACCCGAAGGACTGGCCACGGGTTTGGTATAGATGGCATCCGGCGCAACGTTCATGTGTTTCAGTACCGGCCCCATGATATTGCCGAACACCGGCGCAGCAACCGAACCACCGAAGTGATCGCCCGCCGTCGGATGGTTGATCATCACCACCAGCGCCACTTCAGGATGGCTGGCAGGCGCAATACCGGCGGTGTAGTTGACGTAGCCGCCATCATACTTGCCACTGGTGCCCATCTTTTCCGCCGTACCGGTTTTGGTTGCCAGACGGTAGCCCGGCACCGCGGCTTTCAGTCCGGTTCCGCCCGGCAGCACGTCGCTCTCCAGCATATGCACCACCTCTTTCACCGTTTCCGGGTTGGCGACCTGCCGTCCCATGACCGGTGGCGTGACGCGGGTGATCGACAGCGGACGGTAAACGCCATAAGAGCCGAGCGTGGCATATTCGCGGGCAATCTGCAGCGGCGTGACGCGCAGGCCATAACCAAAGGAGAAGGTGGCCCGCTCAATATCGGCCCAGCGGGTGCGGTGCAGCGGGAAGTAACCGACGCTTTCGCCGGTCAGCCCTAATCCGGTCGGTTTGCCCAGGCCAAACGCATGATAGGTATTCACCAGCGCTTCCGCGGGCATCGCCAGCGCGAGATGAGAGACCCCGATGTCGCTCGATTTTTGCAGAATGCCGGTCATGGTCAGACGCGGCCAGTGGCCGACGTCGCGGATCAGGTGGCCGTTAACGCTGTAAGGCGTGGTGTCGATCACCGAGTCCGGGCGAACCAGATGGCGCTCCAGCGCTTCCATCACTACTAACGGCTTGACGGTCGATCCCGGTTCGTAGCTGTCATTGATGGCCGAGTTACGCATCTGCGCCGGGGTGGCCCCTTCATAGTTGTTGGGGTTAAACGACGGATAAGAAGCCATCGCCAGAATCTCACCGGTGTCAATCTTCACCAGCACGGCGGCACCCGAGTCCGCCTTGTTGATCAGCACGCCGTCGCGCAGTTTGCTGTAGAGCGTGTACTGGTCATATTTGTCGATGCTGAGCTGCACCGTGGGCGGCTGCGTAGGCGGCTGGTAGTTGATCATCGCGATGATATTGCCCGCCGCGTCCTGACGATAGACCTCTTTGCCCGGCTCGCCCTGCAACACCTTATCAAAGCCTTTTTCCAGCCCGTTCAGGCCGACGTTATCCGCCCCAACGATGCCGATCAGCGGCGCAGAGGCTTCGCTCATCGGATAGAAACGGCTGTCGTCATAAACTTCACTGATGCCTTTCAGCTTCAGCTCTTTAATGTCTTTGGCGATGCCCAGTTCGACTTTACGCCCCAGGTAGAGGAAGCGACGTTTTGGATTGGCGGTGATCTGCGCGGCCAGCTCTTCAGGACGGGTGTTGAGCGCGGCCGCAAGATAGGCCCATTTGGCACTGGTAAAATCGGGGTTGCTCTCCAGCACCCGGAGTGGATCGGCAATCACATCGCGCGATGGCACGCTGAGCGCCAGCGCTTCACCGTTACGATCCAGCAGGGTGCCGCGGCTGGTGGGCAGCGTGACGGTTCGCAGCGATCGCTGATCCGCTTCGTGCTCCAGCATCGGCTGATTCAGGAACTGCAGGTCCGCAACGCGCGCCAGCAGCACCACCAGACAGGTTGTGACACCCAGGCAGATTAGTCGAAAACGAAAAGGGTTGAACGGCGCTTTTATCTGGTCTTTTCCCAGTAGTTTTTTAATCCGGGGCATGGCATTCCGCTGCGCAAAATAAAGAGAAAGGGGCTGGTGCCAGCAGTTATAAAGAAAGCGCTGGCCGTATAACAGGAAAACTGTGTATCAGTTCGTTATTGGCAACGGATTTTTGGCAAAAAAAACCTGCGCATCTGCGCAGGTTGGTGTAATCAAGAAAATCTATTGATGTTCACCCATCAATACCTCTGGGACCCTGAATGTAGCAAAGGGGATTGATCGGCTGCCATCGTTCAAACGCAACAGTTACCCGCAAAATGTAACCAGCCATGAGATCCTTACGCTATTGTGCAATCCTGATGTTTTTTGATTTCCACCAGGCAACTCATAGCGTTTGGCCCCTGCGTCAGCGACGACGTACCAATATCGAGCGTCAGTACGTTGGGGTTACCGGCGCGATCAAAAGGCTGCCACGCCTTGCCGAAGCCAGGATCAAACCACGCACCGGTAGCGATAATCACCACGCCCTGCGTCACACCCTCGGTGATCTGCACACCCGCCAGCATCACACCACGTGCGTTGCTCACCTCAATCTCATCGCCTTCCACCAGCCCGCGCGCAGCCGCATCCACTGGATGCATGCAGAGCGTTTCATGTCCGGCCGTTTTATTGCTCTGCACCGTGTCGGTGGCATCCAGCTGGCTGTGTAACCGGTCGGAAGGCTGAATGGAGATCATGTGCAGTGGATAGTCGCGGCTGACTGGCGAACCAAGCCACTCCTGCGGTTCACGCCACTCCGGATGACCGGCGAAGTCATCCAGCTGGTAGTCCGCAATGGTCTGACTGAACAGCTCGATTTTGCCGCTGGCGGTTTTGATTGGATTGGCCTGCGGATCGGCACGGAAATCCTCCATAAACTGATAAGGCTTGCCGCCTTCCGGAATTTCCACAAAGCCGCGCTGCCAGAATTCATCAAACTCCGGGAAATCGATACCTTTGCGCTGATGCGCCGTCGCACACTGCTGATAAAGATGCGCAATCCACTGCATCTCATTGCGCCCTTCGGTAAAGGTGTCGCGATAGCCGAGTCGCTCTGCTAAGTCGGCAAAAATATCGAAGTCGTTGCGCGCCTGATGCTGCGGCTTAATCGCCTGATGCATCGCCAGCACAAAGCGGTCACGTGACGAGCCGCCGATGTCGTTGCGCTCCAGTGTGGTCGTCGCAGGCAGCACGATGTCCGCCATCTGCGCCGCTGGCGTCCAGACGATATCCTGCACCACCACCGTATCAGGCCGTTGCCAGCCCGCCACCAGCCGGTTCAGTTGCTGATGATGGTGGAAAGGATTGCCGCCCGCCCAGTGCACCATATGGATATCGGGGTAGTGCAACGTTTCGCCCTGGAAACGGTAAGGTTGGCCGGGATTGAGCAGCATATCGCTGATGCGCGCCACCGGAATCGACAGCCCTGACGGATTGGGGCCAGTGCTCATCATCGGGGCAGGCCCCTCCTGACGGGGATTGCCGACGCTGTTCATCGACCCATGACCGAAAGAGAACCCCGCGCCCGGCAGGCCAGGTTGCCCGAGCATTGAGGAGAGCGCAATCATCATCCAGTAAGGCTGCTCGCCGCGATGGGCGCGCTGCACGGAGTAGGAGCAGGTAATAAAGCTGCGCTTGCCGGTCAGCTGCTGCGCCAGCTGCACGATGCGGTCAGCCGGGATGCCGGTGATACGGCTGGCCCAGCCGGCGGCTTTCACTACGCCGTCAGTTTCGCCCAGCAGATAGGCGCGCAGCTGCGGCCAGCCGGTGCAGTGGCTGGCGAGAAACGCCTCGTCAGCCGCGCCGCGCTGGGTGATCTCATACCCCAGCGCCAGCATCAGCGCCACGTCGGTGTTGGGGCGAATCGGGATCCATTCGGCGTTCACAAATTCCGGGCAGTCATCGCGCATCGGGCTGATGTTGATGACCGGCGTGCCTTTGGCCGCCAGCTGCATCAGCGCCGGTTTCAGGCTGTGCTGCCCTGCACCACCCGAGGCGACCTGGGCGTTTTTCAGCGCCAGCCCGCCAAAGGCGACAAATATTTCGGCATGTTCCACCACCTGCGGCCACTCGGTGACGCGCCCGGTCAGCGGCATATAGGTGCCGATCACATAGGGCAGAAAGAACTGCGCGGCACCCCAGCTGTAGTTGCCCTGTTGATCGACGCCGCCGCCGCCCTGAAAGTAGAAACGACGCACCAGGGTGCGGGCGTGGTTAACGCGTCCGGCCGATGACCAGCCGTAGGAGCCGTTAAAAATGCCCGATGCACCGTAACGCTCGCGGACGCGGCGATTCTCTTCCGCCACCAGATCCAGCGCGGTTTCCCAGTCGACGGCGACAAAATCTTCCCGGCCCCGCAGCGTGCGGTCGCTCTTTTCGCGTGACTTCAGCCACGAGCGGCGCACCATCGGCTGGCGAATACGTTTGTCTGAATAGACCAGCTCAGGAATGGTGTGGATCATCGGCGACGGATCGGCATCGGCGAAGAAAGGTTCGCAGCCGGTCAGTCGACCATTTTCAGTGACGGCGGTAAACGCGCCCCAGTGCGCCAGATGTGGCACTTTGGTTTTCATCGTTGTTTTTTCACGGTAGCCCGGTGGGGAACTGAGCATAACATGGTGCGACGTCTCAGCAGAAGATGTGCAACAGCGGCCGTTTTTGCCCCTTTTTGCGACAACGCTGGCATTCTGTCGGGTTGATGTGTCCGCCCTTTTCCGTAACACTGATGCGATGTGTAAACGTTTTCCCCAAAGCAGGTCAACGCATGGCTACCATAAAGGATGTTGCGCGACTGGCTGGCGTTTCTGTCGCCACAGTCTCCCGTGTAATCAATAATTCTCCCAAAGCCAGCGACAGCTCCCGTCAGGCCGTAGGTCAGGCGATGGAGCAGCTTCAGTATCACCCGAATGCCAACGCACGCGCGCTGGCGCAGCAATCGACCGAAACGCTCGGCCTGATTGTCGGCGACGTCTCCGATCCCTTTTTTGGCGCAATGGTTAAAGCCGTGGATGAAGTGGCAGGCGACACCGGTAACTTTTTGCTGATTGGTAACGGTTACCATAATGAGCAAAAAGAGCGGCAGGCGATTGAACAGCTGATGCGCCACCGCTGCGCGGCGCTGGTGGTGCACGCCAAGAAAATTCCCGACGGCGAACTGGAAGTGCTGATGAAGCAGGTGCCGGGTATGGTGCTGCTCAACCGCCTGATCAAAGGCTTCGAAAAGCGCTGTATTGCACTCGACGATCGCTACGGTGCCTGGCTGGCGACCCGTCATCTGATCCAGCTCGGCCACCAGAATATCGCCTTTATCTGCTCAACCCACACCATCTCCGATGCCGAAGATCGCCTGCAGGGTTACTACGACGCGCTGAAAGAGCACGGTCTGCCGTGCAGCGATCGGCTGGTGACCTGGGGCGAACCGGACGAAGTGGGCGGTGAGCAGGCGATGACGGAACTGCTGGGACGCGGCAGGAATTTCACCGCCGTCGCCTGTTACAACGACTCCATGGCCGCAGGCGCGCTGGCGGTACTGAGCGATAATGGCGTCCGCGTGCCGGAAGAGATGTCGCTGATCGGCTTCGATGATGTGCTGGTGTCGCGCTATGTGCGACCACGTCTTACCACCGTCCGCTATCCGATTGTTACGATGGCACAGCAGGCGGCCCAGCTGGCCCTGGCGCTGGCCAACAATCTGCCGCTGCCGGAAGTGACTCACATGTTCAGCCCGACGCTGGTGCGCCGTCATTCGGTCAGCGGCCCGGCCTGACGTCACGGCGGCGGGTCCAGCGCATCCGCGCTCCCCGCCGCTCCCCCGCACCAGACGCTAACCTGCTCTCCCTTTTTATACCCGTCAGCACGATCCACCATGTTGAGCCTTCTTTGTTTCAGGTCAAAGCCGTGCGCATTAATTTCCGGAAATCACTACATGTAGGGAATAGAATTCACGCAACCCCTATATGTAGTTGATGGAGAGAGTAATGGCAACGGTGGTAATCAAGCGTGATGGATGCCGGACAGGTTTTGATGCGCAGCGTATCGAGCAGGCCGTCGCGGCGGCGGCGCGGGCAGCAGAGGTCGATGATGTGGCCTGGTGTGCGCAGGTCGCTGAGCGCGTTGCCCTGCGGCTGGCCGATCGTCCGGAGGTGGATATCCGTGAGATTCAGTGTGCGGTAGAAGAGACGCTGATGGCGGGTCCTTATCCGCAGCTGGCACGCGCCTATATTGAATATCGCCACGATCGTGATGTCGCCCGCGATCGTCAGAGCCAGTTACATCACGCCATTCGCGGTCTGGTCGATCAGACCAACGCGGCGCTGCTGAACGAAAATGCCAACAAAGACAGCAAAGTGATCCCGACGCAGCGTGATCTGCTGGCCGGGATCGTGGCGAAGCACTACGCACAGCAGCAGATCCTGCCGCGCGATATCGTTCTGGCGCATGAGCGCGGCGAAATCCACTATCACGATCTCGACTATTCGCCCTTCTTCCCAATGTTCAACTGCATGCTGATCGATCTGAAAGGCATGCTGACCAACGGTTTTAAGATGGGCAATGCTGAGATTGAGCCGCCTAAATCGATCGCCACTGCCACTGCCGTGACGGCGCAAATCATCGCCCAGGTCGCCAGCCATATTTACGGCGGCACCACCATTAACCGTATCGATGAAGTGCTGGCCCCGTTTGTTGAGCAGAGCTATGCCCGGCATCTGGCGATCGCCGAACAGTGGCAGATTCCTCAGGCTGAACAGTATGCACGCCAGCGTACGGAGAAAGAGTGCTACGACGCCTTTCAGTCGCTGGAGTACGAGGTAAACACCCTGCACACCGCCAACGGCCAGACGCCGTTTGTCACCTTTGGTTTTGGCCTGGGGACTGACTGGGCGGCACGGCTGATCCAGCAGTCGATTCTGCGCAACCGTCTGGCCGGTCTGGGAAAAAATCGCAAAACCGCGGTGTTCCCTAAACTGGTGTTCAGCATTCGTGAAGGCGTCAACCGCCGGGCGGGCGATGTTAACTACGACATCAAACAGCTGGCGCTGGAGTGTGCCAGCAAGCGGATGTATCCCGACATTCTCAACTACGATCAGGTGGTAAAAGTCACCGGTTCGTTCAAAACGCCAATGGGCTGCCGCAGCTTCCTGGGCGTTTATGAAGAGAAGGGTGAGCAAATCCATGAGGGGCGCAACAACATTGGTGTGATCAGCCTGAACCTGCCGCGCATCGCGCTGGAGGCGGCAGGGGATGAAGCCCGCTTCTGGACGCTGCTCGATGCGCGCCTGCTGCTGGCTAAGCGGGCGCTGATGACGCGTGTGGCGCGGCTGGAGAAGACCAAAGCGCGCGTTGCGCCCATCCTCTATATGGAAGGGGCCTGCGGCGTCAGGCTGAATGCCGATGATGAGGTAGGACCTATTTTCCGCAATGGCCGTGCGTCGCTGTCGCTGGGCTATATCGGCCTGCATGAAACCCTGAATGCGCTTAGTGGCGGTCATCAGCATCCTTACGATGACGCGGCGCTGCGCGCCAAAGGCGTGGAGATCATTGCGTACCTGCGCGCCGCCACCGACCGCTGGAAAGCGGAAACAGGCTACGGCTTCAGCCTTTACAGCACGCCGAGTGAGAATCTGTGTGACCGCTTCTGCCGTCTTGATGCCGCGCAGTTTGGTCTGGTGACGGGCGTCACAGACAAAGGCTACTACACCAACAGCTTCCATCTCGACGTTGAGAAGAAGGTGAATCCTTACGACAAAATCGACTTTGAAGCGCCCTATCCGCCGCTGGCGAATGGCGGATTCATCTGTTACGGCGAATACCCGAACGTGCAGCATAACCTCAAAGCGCTGGAGGATGTCTGGGATTACAGCTATGACCGCGTGCCCTATTACGGTACCAATACGCCGATTGATGAGTGCTACGAGTGCGGCTTCAACGGCGAGTTCACCTGTACCAGCCGTGGCTTTACCTGTCCGAACTGTGGCAATCACGATCCGGCGCGCGTCTCTGTTACACGGCGGGTCTGTGGCTATCTTGGCAGCCCGGATGCACGACCCTTCAACGCCGGTAAGCAGCAGGAAGTGCAGCGTCGCGTTAAGCATCTGGCCGAAGGACCGCTGGGATGATGCATATTCATCGTTACTACGATGTGGATATCGTTAATGGTCCCGGCACCCGCTGCACGCTGTTTGTTGCCGGTTGCGAACATCAGTGTCGCGGCTGCTACAACCAGAGCACCTGGCGTATTGATTCCGGCGTGCCCTTTACGCTGGCGATGGAGGAGCAACTGCTGGCGGATTTGCAGGACACACGCATTCCGCGCCAGGGCTTGTCGCTGAGCGGTGGCGATCCACTTCATCCGCATAACGTGCCACACATTCGCCGTCTGGTGAAACGGGTGCGACAGACATGCCCTGGTAAAGATATCTGGCTCTGGACCGGCTATCGGATGCAGGAGCTGAATGCGGCACAGCGTGCCGTGCTGGACTATCTCGACGTGCTGATCGATGGCCGCTTTGTCGAAGAGGAGAAGGATGCCACGCTGCAATGGCGCGGCAGCCGTAATCAGATCGTCTGGCAGTTACGCTGAATGACGCGGGATGTCGCCCGACTCAATGATGTTGACGCTCTCACCGCCCGGCGTGAATGCCTGCTGATGCAGACAGCGTGCCACGTCGCGTGCGTGAACCGCCCGCCAGTTGCCCGGCAGCAGTGAAAACAGTGGCCCCGCCAGGCTTTCGCCCTGACGTTTCTGCCTGCGATCCCCCAGCAGCAGTGAAGGTCGCACCAGCGTCAGGCGCGGCCAACCCTGATGACGCAACGCATTCTCCATTTCGCCTTTGACGCGATTGTACAAAAAGGGGGAGTGACGGTTGGCACCGTGCGCACTGACAACCAGCATCTGCTTTGCCCCCAGACGTAATCCGCTTAATCCGCTGTCCACCACCAGAGTGTAATCGACATGGATAAAGGCCTGTTTGCTGCCCGCCTGCCTGCGCGTCGTACCCAGGCAGCAGAATACGGTGTCCAGCGAACATTGCAGCGGTCCCAGAACATCGGTGAGATCGGCTTCTACCGGATTCACCACTTTGTGCATCGCGGGCAGTGGCCGGCGGGTTGGCGCAATGATTTCGTCAATGCGGGGATCCTCAATCAGTAAACGCAGCAGATGCGACCCGACTAAGCCGGTAGCACCGGTCAGTAATACGCGATTCATCTCAGATTCGTCCTTATTTCACTGCTGACGGCTTAAAAGATAGCTGATCTTAACGGGCTGGCTTGCGTTCTCACGCTCAGCGACCAGGCTTACAGCGTTATCCGAAAAGCGCCCCTCGCGCTCCACAACGTTAAGGAGGAAAAAAGATGAGCAAGAAAGTTGCGGTTTTGATTACCGACGAATTTGAAGACTCAGAATTTACCTCACCTGCGGAAGCTTACAAAGGCGCGGGTTTTGAGGTGGTGACCATTGAGAAGCAGGCCGGTAATGTCGTTAAAGGCAAAAAAGGCGAAGCGGAAGTAACCATCGATCGCAGCATTGATGATGTCAGCCCGGCGGAATTTGATGCCCTGCTGCTGCCAGGCGGTCACTCGCCTGACGCTCTGCGCGGTGACGATCGTTTTGTTGCCTTTACCAAAGAGTTTGTCGCCAGCGGCAAACCGATCTTTGCCATCTGCCACGGTCCACAGCTGCTGATTAGCGCGAACGGCGTGCGCGGTCGCAAGATGACCACCGTTAAAGCCGTTGCCATTGACCTGATCAATGCCGGTGCTGACTTCCATGACAAGGAAGTGGTTGTAGACGGCGATAAGCTCGTCACCAGCCGTACGCCGGACGATTTACCGGCCTTTAACCGTGAATCTCTGCGGATTCTCGAAGCGCTGTAAATCCGCTGCGCCCTTTTCAGCGGAAAGGGGCGTTCTATTTTTCCCGCTGCCAGGCAATTTTCTTGCCAAATCCCAGCGCATTATCCGTCATCTTCACCTCATCCAGCTCAATCTCCCACAGCGGGGCCGACACTTTGCGTGAGACCGGAAAACGTTTCTGATAAGCCGCTCTCGCGATCTGCTCTGTTGCTTCCTCCAGCCGTCTGACCCGGCCACGATACTGCACCCCTTTAATCAGCAGCACGGTTCTGGGCTGGCCATTGACGGTACCTGCAACCTGCTGATTCTTCACCATTAATTCACCGTGGCGGGTATCGGGTTCAGTCATAATCCAGAAGGCCATGCGTGTCTCATCAAAGACGTAGTAGCAGTTAGCGCACCAGAGTTGATCGTCGGCGGCACAGCAGAGTGAAAGCACATGCTGCTTTCTGAGGTAACGAACCAGATGGGCGTGATCGGACAAGATAAACTCCTGGCGGTGCACCAGAGCGTGAAGCGCGCTACACTGCCCGGCACCTTTTTTTGGGAAATGATTGCGATGAGTCAGCAGTGGCAACTCTACATCGTCCGGACGGCGAAAGGGAGCCTGTACACCGGCATCACCACGGATGTGGTGCGCCGGGTTGCTCAGCACCAGAGCGGACGCGGTGCCCGCGCGCTGCGCGGCAAAGGTCCGCTGGACCTGGTGTTTCACTGTGAGGCGGGCGATCGCGCCAGCGCCTCCAGACTGGAGTATCAGGTTAAGCAACTGACCCGTCAGCAGAAGTTACTGCTGGTGGCGGGTCAGCCGATCAGCCTGGAGAGCTGGCTAAGTATTACGGCTGGCGATTAAAGGGCTCGGCGTAGTCGATCTGCCCTTCCGCGCCGTCAAAGGCATTGTCCGCCAGACGGTAGACCTGGAACGTTGTCTCTGTTCCCGGCCAGCGACTGCGCAGGCCATGGCGTGCAGCGGGTTCAAAACCAAATCGGCTGAACAGCGCCGGATCGCCCAGCACGACAACCGCGCTGTAGCCAAATTCATTAAGCGTATCCAGCCCCTCATAAATCAGCTTGCTGGCAATGCCCTGACCGCGCAGCGTCTCATCAACGGCCAGCGGTGCCAGCGCCACCCAGCCGCGATCGTCGCCCTGAACGCTGACCGGACTGAATGCGGCATAGCCCAGCACCTGTCCCTCGTCATCCGTGGCGACCACGCCTAAGGTCAGCAGGCCATCTTCACGCAGCGCCTGAGTCAGTTCCGCCTCAGCGGAGGTACTGAAGCAGCGTCTGAGCAGTACGTCGATGCCTGCGGCATCAACACCAATTTCGCTACGGATCAACATGCGGCACCCGCGCGTGCCTGTGTGGCCTTCGCGTCCTGTTTCATACCGGCGTCGACAAATGCCGCCATCTGCTCAATAGCCGTGCGTAACGCGGTGGGCATAGCCTCGGGTTCAATAGCATCCATTACGTTCTTCACCTCAAGTCCCAGTTCTGTGTCACCTTCAATCACCAGACGGCGTTGAAAGAACAGCATGTCGGGATCTGCTTTACGTGCTGCCACCAGCAACAGATCATTGGCATTGCTCCGAAACCAGACATCCGCTTCGGACTGTTGCAATACCGCCAGTCGGCCATCCTGCAGCGTGGTTATCCATTGCAGATTGAGATCGGCAATCCCGATACCCAGCAGGCGACCGTTCAGAAAGTCTAACTCACCTTCAGCCAAAGCATGGCGAAATTGCCAGTTTAAGAGTTGTTGCAGCATCAACTTTTTGACCGGGAATGGGGTGAGCGCTACAGGTAACCCTAAGATTTTTGGACCGTTCTTCACACAATGGGCATGTATCCGCTCTAACACTTTCGTCACTCCCTTCAGAAAATTTTACGTATATTGCCATATCCTTTTCTGCGCGCCTCATCCGGGATCAATAAAAAACGCGTCTATAGCGGGAAAAAACGCTGCCGGGAAAGATGAACTGAAATTTCACTGCCCCAAATCAACACGCAGACCAGACCAGATGCCTAGACTCGACGCCCATCGCATGTTGAGAGGAACACCTATGGAACTGCTCTGCCCGGCAGGAAACTTACCCGCAGTGCGCACCGCCGTAGAAAATGGCGCGGATGCGGTCTATGTGGGACTGAAAGATGACACCAATGCCCGTCACTTTGCGGGTCTGAACTTCACCGATAAAAAGCTTGCTGAAGCGGCGCGCTATCTCCATCAGCATCAGCGCAAACTGCATGTGGCAATCAATACTTTTGCCCATCCCGATGGCATGGGGCGCTGGCAGCGGGCGATTGATGTGGCGGCGCAAAACGGGGCAGATGCCCTGATTCTGGCTGATATCGCTACGCTGGAGTACGCCGCGAAGCACTACCCACAGGTTGAACGTCATCTCTCTGTGCAGGCTTCGGCAACCAATCTTGAGGCGATTCGCTTTTATCATCGCCACTTCAATCTGCAGCGGGTGGTACTCCCGCGCGTCTTGTCGATTCATCAGGTTAAACAACTGGCACGCAGCACGCCGGTGCCGCTGGAGGTGTTCGCCTTTGGCAGTCTGTGCATTATGGCGGAAGGCCGCTGCTACCTCTCCTCCTGGATGACCGGCGAATCACCTAACAGCGCAGGTGCCTGCTCCCCGGCGAAGTTTGTCCGCTGGCAGCAGACGCCGCAGGGCATGGAGTCACGCCTGAATGAGGTGTTAATCGATCGCTACGCGCCCGATGAGAGCGCCGGTTACCCGACGCTCTGCAAAGGACGCTATGAGGTTAACAATCAGCGTTATCACGTGCTGGAGGAGCCCACCAGCCTCAACACACTGGAGCTGCTGCCGGTGCTGCTGCGGGCAGGCATCGCCTCGGTGAAAATCGAAGGCCGGCAGCGAAGTCCCGCCTACGTCGCTGATGTGGCGCGCGTCTGGCGTCAGGCGATCGATCGCTGCAAGGCGCAGCCGGAACAGTTTGACGTCGCGCCACAGTGGATGCAGACGCTGGGCGATCTCTCCGAAGGCACACAAACCACGCTGGGTGCTTATCACCGTGAATGGCAATAAGGAGTCATGATGCAATATGCCCTGGGGCCGGTGCTCTGGTACTGGCCGACCGATACGCTGGAAGATTTCTACCAGCAGGCTGTCCGCAGCAGTGCGGATATTATTTATCTCGGCGAAGCGGTGTGCAGTAAACGCCGCGCCACGCCCTATGCCCGCTGGATGGCGCTGGCGCGTGACGTGGCGTCCAGCGGCAAACAGGTTGTACTCAGCACGCTGGCGCTGCTGCAATCACCCTCTGAGCTGAAAGAGCTGCAGCGCTACGTAGAAAACGGCGAGTTCCTGATTGAAGCGAATGATATCGGCACGGTCAATATGGCCGCTGAGCGCCATTTGCCCTTTGTCGCCGGTCCCACGCTGAATGTCTACAATGCCGACACGCTGCAGCTGCTGGTCAAAGAGGGCATGACGCGCTGGTGTATGCCGGTCGAGATGTCGCGTGACTGGCTGCTACAGCTGCTGGCGCAGTGCGAGACGCGGGGTATCCGGAACCAGTTTGAGGTGGAGGTGATGGGCTACGGTCATCTGCCACTGGCGCTCTCGGCGCGCTGTTTCACTGCCCGCTCGGAAAACCGCGCGAAAGATGACTGCGAAACCTGCTGCATCAACTATCCGACAGGTCGCCGCGTCAACTCTCAGGAGGGACAACAGGTATTCGTCCTCAATGGCATCCAGACCATGAGCGGCTACTGTTATAACCTGGGTAACGATCTGGTGGGGATGCGTGGCAAGGTCGATTGCGTGAGACTCTCGCCGCAGGATACGTCGACGCTGGCGGAGATCGACCGTTTCCGCGCCAATGAAAATGGTCAGGCTCCGCTTATGGTCGCGAAAGGCTGCGATTGTAACGGTTACTGGCGCAAACTGGCGGGTATGACGCTGGCTTCCTGAGTAAAAGCACATACCGGCTATATTCCTGCTGAGGTTAGCAGTTTTAATATAAGGAATGATGCGTAATACTAAATGGTGCAGGTTTTTACGCCTGCGCCATACAACGGGAGTAGTCATGTCTGATAAAAAACCTCTTCGCCTGTCCGTGCTGGATCTTGCGCCGATTCCACAGGGTGCAACCGCACGGGATGCGTTCCATAATTCCCTGGCGCTGGCGCGTCAGGCTGAAAAACTGGGCTTCGAACGCTACTGGCTGGCTGAACATCACAACATGACAGGAATTGCCAGCGCTGCGACGTCGGTGCTGATCGGCTATCTGGCGGCAAACACCGAGAAATTAAAGCTGGGTTCCGGTGGCATTATGTTGCCTAACCATGCGCCGCTGGTCATCGCCGAGCAGTTTGGCACCCTGGCCTCTCTCTATCCTGGCCGTATCGATCTCGGTTTAGGTCGCGCGCCTGGTTCTGACCAGCGCACCATGATGGCCCTGCGCCGTCATCAGGCCAGCATGCACGCGGACACTTTCCCCGAAGATGTGGCTGAGCTGATTAACTGGTTTGATACTGACCCGGATGCGCAATTGCCGGTTCAGCCAGTGCCAGGTCTGGGCCTGAAGATCCCGGTCTGGCTGCTCGGCTCAAGCCTCTACAGCGCGCAGCTGTCCGCGAAAATGGGCCTGCCGTTTGCCTTTGCCTCCCATTTCGCACCTGACCAGCTGTTCCAGGCGCTGCACGTGTATCGTGAGAACTTCCAGCCCTCGGCGCGTCTCGACAAGCCGTATGCCACCGTCTGCATTAACGTGGTGGCCGCTGATAATGAGCGTGATGCGCGCTTCCTGTTTACCTCTCAGCAGCAGCAGTTTATTAACCTGCGCCGCGGCAAACCCGGCCCGTTACCAGCCCCGGTTGAGAACATGGATAACCTCTGGTCGCCGTCAGAGCAGTATGGCGTTCAGCAGGCACTCAGCATGTCGCTGGTGGGCGATACCGACAAGGTGCGTCATGGCCTGGCCTCGCTGATGCGTGAAACGCAGGCGGATGAAATTATGGTTAATGGCCAGATTTTTGACTGCGAGGCACGTCTGCGCTCCTTTGCGATTGCGATGGAAGCGGCAAACAGTCTGTAATCAGTTTTGCGGTGGGCGCAGGCTATCCGGGCTCACCGCCAGCTGACGACTATCCCTGGCAGGAGATTGCCCATACAGGCGGCGATACTCCCGGCTGAACTGTGATGCGCTCTGATAGCCCACCCGATAGCCTGCCGTACCGGCATCCAGCTTTTCCACCATCATCAGACGCCGCGCCTCATTGAGCCGCAGTTGTTTCTGGTATTGCATCGGCGTCATGGCCGTTACGGCTTTGAAGTGATGATGCAGCGAAGAGATACTCATGCCGACACTGCTGGCGAGCTGATCGATCTTGAGCGGCTGATGAAAATTCTCCCGCAGCCAGCGGGCAGCCTGCGCCACCCGGTTACCCGGCCGCTCAGCCAGCGCCATATTCAGGATGCGCGAGCCCTCCGGCCCGGTCAGCAGCCGGTAGAAGATCTCCTGCTCAATCAGCGGAGCCAGCGCCTCAATATCTTCCGGATGGTCAAGCAGACGCACCAGCCGGATGACCGCATCCACCAGCAAGGGTGAAACCTTATGCACGGTAACACCACGTTCATTGTCTGCTGTCGCCAGCGGTAGCGTTGGCGGAAACTGTTCAAGGTAGCGCATCAGCCGGGATTCATTGATGGCGATACCTATCCCGAGATTCGGCTTTTCTGGCGTAGCAACGGTCACGCAGGCACGTACCGGCATATCCAGCGTCACCAGCAGCAGATCCCCCGGTCCATAGTGCAGCACCTCCTCCCCCATATGCAGCGCTTTGCTACCCTGCGCCACCAGCGCAAAACTGGCCCATTGAGCAAAATGCATCGGCTCAGTGGGAGCTGAAACACGGCCAAAAAACAGGCAATCGATGGCGCTGGAATGCCGGCCATCCTCCGGCGCATGACGCGCAATTAACTGTGCCAGCGCCTGCCACTTGTCACTCTCTGTCACTGCGTTCTCCCCTTCCGCTCTCTGTGCCGATATTACCTGACGTCTGGCGAAATGCCTGTCCTGCTGCCGCACTTTTGCAGGATCGTGCAAGAAGCTTGCAGGATTGCGCTACCCGCTTTTCGTTACCCGCGCGCATAGTCTTTCGACGCAATCATTACGGCGGAGAATGACATAATGAAAGCACTGCAGAATAAAATCGCACTGGTGACAGGAGCCTCAAAAGGCATTGGTGCAGCGATTGCCATCGCGTTTGCCACAGCGGGCGCTCGGGTCGTGGTCAACTATCGTCAGGATGAAGCGGGAGCGGCAGACGTGGTCAGCGATATCGTCACGCTGGGGAGTGAGGCCGTGGCGGTACAGGCAGATATCTCTCATCTGCGGGACGTTGAACGGCTGTTTGCAACCACCGTCGCCTGTTTCGGCGCACCGGACATTGTGGTGAATAATGCGGGCAGCTTTCATCACGGCGAGTTTGCGGCGCTGACGCAGGAGGAGATGCAGCAGCAGATTAACGTTAACCTGCTCGGCACGCTGATGGTCTGTCAGCAGGCGATTCGTCACTTTCCTGCCCATGGCGGCAGCATTATTAATCTCAGTGCCCTGAACAGTAAAAACAGCACGCCGGGTTCCGTACTCTGGGCGGCCACCAAAGGTGCGGTGGATACGCTGACTCAGGGGCTGGCGCGCGAGCTGGGCGCAAAAAATATCCGGGTTAATGCGCTGGCACCCGGAATGATTCTGACCGAAGGATTACTGGCTGCGAAGAGAATGAGTCCGCAGCTCAAGGCACAACTGCTGGCTGCTACCCCGCTGGGGCGTTTTGGTCTGCCGGAGGATGTGGCGCAGGTTGCACTGTTTCTGGCATCTGAAGAGTCCGCCTGGGTCAGCGGCGAGCGCGTCATAATCAGCGGCGGTGCCTGACAGGCATAAAAAAAGGGAAGCCAGTGGCTTCCCTTTTTGTTACGACTGACCCGTCCTGAATAGCGTTGACACATTTACCCGGTGTTTTCAGGAGAATGTGATGAAACAGTATGTTAAACGTACACAACGCGATTACTCTCTGTCTTTTAAACTGGCTGTCGTTGAGCAGGTTG
>NZ_VWVM01000021.1 GCF_008632075.1 Candidatus Pantoea gossypiicola | reverse complement strand
AGATTTGCCTGGCGGCTTTAGCGCGGTGGTCCCACCTGACCCCATGCCGAACTCAGAAGTGAAACGCCGTAGCGCCGATGGTAGTGTGGGGCCTCCCCATGCGAGAGTAGGGAACTGCCAGGCATCATATAAGTGAAGAAGCCCCGCACGAAAGTGCGGGGCTTTTTTACGTCTGAATTTTGTTCTTTTAAGCAGAAATATTGACCATAACCCCGTTTTCTGCAGCCCTCATTACCTCATATGGACTTACAAAATTGCCAGCAACCCGCTGATTTTTCGATAATTGGCGATGTGGCTCACAATATTCATCTCAGATTACCCCGCCTTTACCTCCGGTAGACTTAAATGCTTTACTCAATCCTTTAAACGCTGTTGATCAGCAAGGAACAGAGGTAAGGCATGACAACAACAAATAATAATATTCAACCGGATGATACCAGGAAACGCATCTGGGCCATCGTTGGCGCGTCATCGGGCAACCTGGTCGAGTGGTTCGACTTCTATGTCTATTCATTCTTCTCGCTCTACTTTGCGCACATATTCTTCCCGCAGGGCGATACCACCACGCAGTTGTTACAGACGGCGGGCGTTTTTGCGGCAGGATTTCTGATGCGTCCGATTGGTGGCTGGCTGTTCGGCTATATCGGAGATAAACATGGTCGAAAAAATTCGATGCTGGTTTCGGTATGCATGATGTGTTTCGGGTCACTGGTTATTGCCTGCCTGCCTGGTTACGCAACGATCGGCGTGGCGGCTCCCATCATTCTGCTGCTGGCGCGTATGTTTCAGGGATTATCGGTGGGGGGAGAATATGGGACCAGCGCAACCTACATGAGCGAAGTGGCTCTGGAAGGACGTAAAGGATTCTATGCCTCATTCCAGTATGTCACGCTGATTGGTGGTCAGTTAGCGGCGGTACTGACCGTAGTGGTGCTGCAATTCCTGCTTACTGATGCAGAACTGCGCAGCTGGGGCTGGCGAATTCCGTTCTTCCTCGGCGCACTGCTCGCGGTTGTCGCATTGTGGCTACGACGCTCTCTGGAAGAAACATCAGACAAGACCAGCCGCGAACATCGTGATGCGGGAAGCGTAATCGGATTGCTGCGCAATCATACCCGTCCTTTCCTGATGGTGCTGGGTTTCACCGCGGGCGGTTCTTTGAGTTTTTATACCTTCACCACCTACATGCAGAAGTATCTGGTTAACACGTCGGGTATGGATCCTAAAACGGCTAGCGGGCTGATGACCGGTGCGCTGCTGGTCTTTATGCTAATTCAGCCGATTATCGGTGCCCTGTCAGATAAAATTGGTCGTCGCACGTCGATGATGATCTTTGGCGCAGGTGCGGCGATCTGTACGGTGCCAATTCTGACCCTGCTGCAAAACGTGCAGAGTCCCGGCGTGGCTTTCCTGTTGATTATGCTGGCCTTGCTGGTCACCAGCTTCTACACAGCCATCAGCGGCATTCTTAAAGCCGAAATGTTCCCGCCACAGGTACGCGCACTGGGTGTCGGGCTCTCTTATGCGGTAGCGAATGCGCTGTTTGGTGGTTCGGCAGAGTATGTAGCGCTGCTGATGAAGAAGCAGGGGATCGAGACCACCTTCTTCTGGTATGTCTCTGCGATGGGGGCGGTGGCGTTTCTGGTGTCACTATTGCTGCACAAGCGTGGTAAGGGGATAAAGCTTTAAAACAGCTACTGACTCAGATTCCACAGGGCAATGCCGCTGGCTGCACCGGCGGCATCCCACGCGAAATCTTTCCAGCTCCAGCCATTCGGGCGGCTGTCATACCACTCTTTTCCCGCCCCAGGACTTAACGAAACAACAGCACAACAGTAGCCCACTTCGCCTAATGGATGCCTTCTGACAGGCGGTGATTAAAGAATACGGCTGATCAGGCGGTCGATACGTATCCGGCGCAGGCGGCGAATGAGCTTCCGCACCTTGGCCGGATAATCAGCAATACTTTCAAGCTCACGGAAATGCGTCACCACCGTGGTGTGCTGGCGGATTAACGTCAGCTCTTTTTCACGCTGCACTGCTAACTGCTGATGAGGATCGTGGATCAGTACCGCATTTTCCAGGTCGAGTCGCCATGCGCGTGGATTGAGGTTATTACCGGTAATCAGCTGCCATTCATCATCGACCCACATCCCTTTAAGGTGATAACTGTTCTCGCCATCCTTCCATAGTCTTACGACTAACTGGCCGGTTGTAACGTAGTAGTGCAAACGGCTCAGGAAGCGGCGCAGATTGATTTCATACAGATATGGCAGTGCGCCGATAATTTTGAACGGCTGGTCGGGCGCAATATAGAAATCATTGGCTGTTTTATCACCGACGATAATCTCGACCTGTTTCCCCTGGCGCAGCAGGTTAATGATATTACGCACCAGCAAGGCGGGCAGGTTGAAGTAGGGAGTACAGATAATCAGCTTCTGTTCTGCACAGGGCATCAGGTGAAAAATGGTTTTATTAAGCAGGCTATGCTTACCCAGACCGACCAACGGCGTGACCGCCAGTTCATCGTTGCCGGCATTCCCCTCAAACTGATAATTGAAGCCACGCAGATCCTGACGGAACTGGCGCGTCTCATTTTTAATTTCAGGGCTGGAAGGGCGCTCAGCGAAATCGAGCCGGTTAACCGCTTCTGCTGGCTTCAGATTGAGCGTAATCCAGTCATACATGGTATCGGTCAGCTGCGGATTACGGATAACCTGGTAGCGATCATAGCGATACTTGTCATGCTGATGCAGGTAAACATCATTGATGCTGGCACCGCTGTAGAGCAGGGTATCATCAATAATGAAACCTTTAAGATGGAGTACACCCAGGGCTTCACGTGTATTAACCGGGATACCATAAACCGGGATGGCAATATCGGCATAACGCGTCGCCATTTCGCAATACCAGTCGGCATTGGTTACGCCTCGCGCTGCGCCAATTCGCCCACGCTGCGCACGATGCCAGTCTACCAGGATCGAGATATCGAGCTCCGGTCGCGCCTGCTTAGCATGATAAAGCGCATCCATGACGGCACGTCCGGCGTCATCGTTTTCCAGATAGAGCGCAACGATACAGATGCGGGTCTGCGCTGCCGCAATCTTCTCCAGCAACGTCTGACGAAATTCGGCAGGCGAGTAAAGTGTCGACATATCCGCAACGGATTGTGACAGTTTCGGCAGCTCTGCGAGGTGTTGTTGGTGTTTATTACGTTTAAATTTAGACAACATCACAGTGCATTTCTTCTCTGTTCATTGCATGGCCTTTTGCCATCAAATCAGGGTTATAACCATAAATAATAACATCAACTCCGTCGATTCGAACGTTTTTTACCTTTCTCTACAAGGTTAGTTGATCTCATTCTGTAAAGATAATTTCAGGCTGACAATACCGTCATCCAGTTGAATATCAACATGAAAGTTGAGTTTTCGGGCCAGGGTAATCATGCCGCGGTTATGGGGCATGGTGATACCGTTCAATTGTTGCAAGCCGTGATGTCGGGTGTAGCGGATCATCTTTTCCAGCAGACGACGACCCATGCCTAACCCTTTCAGGTCCGAACGGACCAGCACTGAAAACTCCGCATCAATGTTATCAGCGTCCGAGATCGCGCGGGTGACGCCAATGATCTCGGGGTGTCCGTAATGCTGACGGACCGCCACAATAGCCATCTCGCGGTCATAATCGATCTGCGTCATATTGGCGAGGTCATCATGCGTGAACTCATTGATCTCACTGAAGTAGCGGTAGTAAAGATCCTCTTTGGTAACCTGGCTGATAAAATCGCGCAGTAAAGGTTCATCCTCTGGCAGGATTGGGCGGAACAGGCAGAATTGCCCATCTTTTAACTCTACCTGTTCTTCCAGATGCTGCGGATAAGGGCGAATGGCCAGCCTTGCTTCGTTATCGCCGTGGAACGGGGCCAGCGTCAGGGTGACGTCCAGCAGGGTAAAATCATTGCCCGCCACCAGTAGCGGGTGAATATCCAGTCGCTGGATCTCCGGGCAATCCACCACCAGATCAGAGACCTGCACCAGCAGCTGGCTTAAACCCGCAATATCCAGCGGATTAAGGGCGCTGCGGCTGCGGATTTTTCCACTCTTGATGGCCTGAATGACCAGATAGCGTGCCAGCGTCATATTTAGCGGGGGGAGGGCAACGGCAGCCTGTTTATCAGCCTGCCATTCAACGCCGCCTTCACCCAGCATAATGAGTGGGCCAAACAGTGCATCCTGTTCGACCACGACCCGCAATTCCTGCGCGCCCGCCCGGCTGGCCATGCTCTGAACCAGCAGTCCCTCGATACGTGCCTGAGGCAGCGTCTGCTTTACCCGATCAAAAATGGCTTCGGCGGCACGCTCCACTTCACTGGCATTACGCAGGTAGAGCATTACACCCTGAACCTCTGATTTATGGGCGATATCGGGTGAACGCAGCTTCAGCGCCACCGGATAGCCAATCTGATCGGCAATGGTAACCGCTGCCGCGCTGTCACTGGCGATCCAGGTTGGCAGTGTGGCCAGTCCATAAGCCTGCAGCACCGGCTGAACCTCGTGAGTGTCCAGTGAGGTAATGCCGCGCGCCAGCGCCTGTGAGAGCAGCTGGTGAGCATGTGCACTATCCTGGTTCAGCGTGACGGGCAGGGCAGGCGTTTCGCGTAGCTGCTTCTGATTACGCCGGTACTCAACCTGATGCATAAAGGCGGTGACGGTGCCTTCCGGCGTGCGCCAGGTCGGTATACCTGCCTGCGTAAAGGCACGACGCGCAGCCTGTGAAGAGAATTCGCCGCTCCAGTTAGTCAGCAGCGTTACCAGCTTACCGCGCGGGTGGCGGGCCACGGTATCGATCAGATGTGCGGCTGTTTCAGTCGCGGGTGCGACCGCGCTTGGCGCATGAATAATCATTAAGGCATCAAGTTCATGGCTGTCGAGGAGGATCTCCACACAGGCAGCGTAGCGCTCAGCTGTGGCGTCATCTTTTAAATCCAGCGGATTTCCGCGACCTGCACCGGCAGGCAAAATAGCCTCAAGCTGCTGACGCGTTTCCTCGCTGAGCTGCGCCAGTTTCCCATTACGGGCGTAAAGCTCATCCAGCGCCAGCGCAGCGGGCGCAGCACCATTACTGATGATCATCAGCCTGTCGCCGCGCAGCGGCCGCATATGGCTCAGCGACTCAACAGCGGAGAACAGCTCATGCGTGTCCTGCACACGCAGTAACCCGGCGCGCTGAATGGCCGCATCCCAGGCAGCGTCCAGACCACTGTGGGTGCCAAGCAGCGCCTGTGCTTCACGGCTGCGACCACTCTTGATGACCAGAATCGGTTTATTACGTGAGGCGCTGCGTGAGGCGGAAACAAAACGACGCGCATCGCTGAGGTGCTCAAGATAGAGCAGGATGGCGCTGGTCTTGCCGTCGCGTGCCAGAAAGTCGAGCAGGTCATCGACATCGGTATCCAGACTGTCACCCAGCGCGATAAACCAGGAGAAGCCGAGATTACGCTGCTGCGCCCAGTCGAGAATCGTATTAGAGACGGCAGCGGACTGAGAGATAAACGCGATACGGCCTTTCTCTATCGGCACGGGCGAGAAGCTGGCATTGAGTCCCTGCCAGGGTGCCAGCAGGCCAAGGCTGTTTGGTCCCAGCAGACGTATCTGCCACTGGCTGGCACAGGCTTTGAGTTCAGCCGACTGGCTGGCGGGTGCGGAGAGGATAATGCAGGCTTTACAGCCTTTCTCGCCGAGCTGTTGCAGCAACTCGAGGTTACGCTTTGAGTGAGTGCAGATTACCGCCAGGTCTGGCGCGAAAGGTAAGCTGTCGATGGTGGGCCAGGCGAGTACGCCGCTGACCGCTTTATATTTTGGCGTCACCGGCAGTACCGGTCCGCTAAAACCGCCCGCCAGCAGGTTACGCATCATAAAGTAGCCAGCACGCCCGGGCGTAACCGAGGCACCAATCACCGCAATTGATTTAGGTCGTAATAGCGCTTCCAGTCCGCGTTGGCTCATCTCGCCCTCCAGAGATCGGGATTTGCGTGATTGTAAACGCTTTTTGCTGGCCGTGCTTCCGGGCAGATCGCAGGCTGAACATCCGGATCCTGGAAACTGTCAGGGCAGGCTCACACCAGCCAGCCGGAGAGAGATACGGTTAAGCCTGTCCAGCGTGATGCGGTTTTCCTGCCAGGTAAGCCGTGCGGAACCGATCGAAATGGTGAGATAACGCCTCTGCCGCCAGCCAATCGCCCGCCTGTGCCAGTAGCGCCGTCGCCACTTCAGCGGTGCAGTGCTGACCTTCGCCGTGGGCTTCACGCAGCGTATAGCGCGAAGGCGTACTGACATCCAGCGACATCACTGGCAGGGCGTCGAGCCAGGGACTTTTGCGAAACATCTTGCGTGCTTCGGTCCAGGTGCCATCCAGCATAATAAACAGCGGCGGCTTGCCGCTGGCCGGCGGCGTTGTCAGCACTTCACGACCAGGATCGGCATAAGCGGCCGGAAAGACCACCAGCGGCTGATAATCGGGATTGCGCACGGCCGCCAGCAGCAGCGGATCCGGCTCGGTGCGTGACCAGCCAAATGCCTGGGTATCCGGCAAAATATCGGCAATCAGACGGCCGGTGTTGCTCGGCTTCATTGGCTCGGTATCAAACATCACCAGGCAGAAGCGACTCCGGGCAGACTGCGGTGCAATCTGGCTGCAGAGACAGTTGGCCTCTGGCAGCAGGCAGCCCTGGCAGCGAATCACCCGATTCCCCCGAGCGAGGAAGGGACGGGTGGCACGGGCCAGGCGTTGGGTGCGCAAGCGCAAAACGGCATTATCAGACATGAGTATTCAGGGCAGGAAAAACGTCAGTGTAATCGAAGCGCAGATGAAAAGGAAAAGGCCAGACTGGCTGGCCTTTGAAGTTTAAAGTGATTCGTCGAGCCATTCGTTAAACGGCGCTTTGGGCATAGCACCGTTCAGCATGTCTACCCGCTCGCCATTTTTAAACAGCATGATGGTCGGGATACTGCGAATGTTGAAACGGGCGCTCAGGGCCGGTTCTGCTTCAGTGTTCACTTTAATAAAGCGGACCTTGCCGCTGCGTTCACTGGCGACATCTTTAAACACGGGCGCAAAATTGACGCAGGGACCGCACCAGGGTGCCCAGAAATCGATCACCACCGGCAGATCATCCTGCAGATATTTGTCAAAGTTGGCGCTGGTGGCATTCACCACTTCGCCATCGAACAGCTCATTTCCACAGCGACCACATTTCGCCACGTCGGCAAGGCGTTCGTCAGGAACGCGATTGGTTGCCTGACAGGAAGCGCATACCGTATTCATAAGAACCTCTGATGTTGAAAAGTGTCAGTCTGGTAATAGTTGTTCATTATGGAAGGGGGGGGATTTTCGCTCAATCTGGATTGCTCTATAGGTTCAATAGTTGATAGCTAAGCGCCAGCACATCAGGTAATCTGCGCGCTCTGAATGCAGGAGGAAGAGATGAACGACGAATATAAAGGCAAGAGCGGCAAAGTTAAGGTGATGTACGTGCGTGGCGAGGACGATAAAAGCGCGCGCGCGCCGAATCCTCGTACAGGCAAAGGTGGTCACTCTGCTGCCCGCCAGGATGATAATCGTCGTTCATCTGGCCCCCGCTCTGAACGCAGTCAGGAAGGCGGTCGCTCCGCTGGTCGTCGCAGTGACGACACCGGTCGCAGCAGTTCACCGCGTCGTGATGAAGGCGGACGTGGCGCACCACGCCGTTCAGACGATGGCGCAGGTCGCCGCAACGATCGTGGCGATGACAGCCGCGGTGCCTATGGCAGCAGCGACTCCCCGTGGCGCACCGTGTCACGCGCACCATCCGCCGATCGTGCGTCATCGCCTGAGAGCGATAAGCCGGATCACGGCGGCATCAGTGGCAAGAGCTTCGTTGATCCTGAGCAGATTCGTCGTCAGCGTAACGAAGAGACACGCGTCTATGGCGAAAACGCCTGCCAGGCGCTGTTCCAGAGCCGTCCGGAAGCGATTGTTCGCGCCTGGTTCGTGCAGGAAGTCACACCACGTTTTCGCGAAGCGCTGCGCTGGCTGGCCGCTAACCGCAAAGCCTATCATGTGGTTGAAGATGCTGAGATCACCAAAGCGTCAGGTACTGAACATCATGGTGGCGTCTGCTTCCTGATCAAAAAGCGTATGGGCATGGCGGTGTCTGAATGGCTGAGCCAGGCGAATACGAAAGATTGCGTACTGGCACTGGAAGATGTCAGCAACCCGCATAACCTCGGTGCGATTATGCGCAGCTGCGCGCACTTTGGCGTAAAAGGTTTGCTGGTGAATGATGCTTCACTGCTGGAGTCAGGTGCAGCCGTGCGTACCGCAGAAGGCGGCGCTGAGCATGTGCAGGCGATTAGCGGCGCAACCTTCAGTGAAGGTCTGGAAGCGTTCCGTAAAGCGGGTTACACCATCGTGACCACCTCCAGCCATCAGGGCACGCCGCTGGCGCAGGCTCAGCTGCCGGAGAAAATGGTGCTGGTGTTAGGCCAGGAGCGTGAAGGTCTTTCTGACACCGCGTTCAAACAGGGTGACATGAGCCTGTCAATTGGCGGCACCGGTAACGTAGAAAGTCTCAACGTCTCAGTCGCAACCGGCGTACTGCTCGCCGAATGGTGGCGTCAGAACGCATAAAAAAACGGGCCGAAAGGCCCGTTTTGCTGTGTGACATCAGTGCGCACCGCCACCACCACCACCACCGCCTGCGCCAAACGGCGGGCGGGCAAACCAGATCAGCACCAGCAGGATTAAAAAGACCCCCGCCGACGCCCAGAAGATCTCATTCGCTGAAATAATCAGTCCCTGATTGGTAATCTGCTGTGCGATATAAGCTGATGCCTGCTGCTGCGTCATCCCCAGGCTTTCAAGCTGGCTATACATCTGCTGTGAATTAACGTTGTACGGGGTAATCGACTCCGTCAGATAGCTATGATGCATCGACTCGCGGTTCGTCCACATGGTAGTGGTAATCGATGTTCCCACTGAACCGGCAAAGGTTCGCAGAAAGTTCGACAGGCTGGATGCGGCAGCCATGCGCTCCGGTGGCAGTCCCGACAGCGTAATGGTGGTCAGCGGCATAAAGAAACAGGCCACGGCAAAACCCTGAATAAACTGCGGCCAGGCTGAAGCACCAAAGTCCATCCCCGGTTCAAACGTATAAGCACGCCAGTAGAAGCAGACGGCATACATAATGAAGCTGAACGTAACCAGCCGCCGCATGTCGAGCTTATGGGCGAAGCGACCAATGATCGGCGACAGGATCACCGGCAAAATCCCCACCGGCGCAGATGCCAGACCTGCCCAGGTTGCGGTATACCCGTAAACCTCCTGCAGCAGCTGCGGCAACAGGACTATCGAGCCGAAGTAGAGCATATAAGCCAGGCTGATCGACAGGCAGCCGATGGTGAAGTTGCGCGACTTAAACAGCGACAGGTCAATGATCGGGTGATCGTCCGTCAGCTCCCACACCAGCAGGACTGACAGCGCAATCAGGGCCACGACCCCCAGCACGATAATCTCTGTCGAACTAAACCAGTCGAGCTCCTTTCCGCGATCCAGCATCACCTGCAGACAGCCGATTCCCACCACCAGCAGCACCAGCCCGACCATGTCGATCCGGCGGATTTCGGTTTTGGTTTCCCGGCCACGCAGGGTTTGCAGCGTCAGTATGACTACTGCCACACCAATCGGCACGTTGATAAAGAAGATCCAGCCCCAGTGATAGTTATCACTGATCCAGCCACCCAGTATCGGGCCACAGATCGGTGCCACGATCACTGTCATCGCCCACAGCGACAGCGCAACACTCCGTTTGGCCGGGGGATAATTGTTGAGCAGCAGACTTTGCGACAGCGGAATCAATGGACCCGCGACGATCCCCTGAATGACGCGGAAGAAGATCAGCATCTCCAGGCTATCTGACATGCCGCACGCCCAGGAGGCGATGGCAAACAGAATAGTCGACCAGGTGAAGAGCTTCACTTCACCAATGCGTTTTGCCAGCCAGCCGGTCAGGGGGATAGAAATCGCATTGGCGACGCCAAACGAGGTGATCACCCAGGTGCCCTGAGAGTTCGACGCCCCCAGATTCCCGGCAATGGTGGGGATAGCCACGTTGGCGATGGTCGAGTCCAGAACCTGCATGAACGTCGCCAGCGACAGCGCAATGGTCATCAGGACCAGCGGCATCCCTTCAAGCGGTTTTTGTGCCATTACAGCCTCCGCGTCATCATCCGGCGTTGGCGCGGACGATATCGGTGATCAGCTGATTGACCGGCGCAAGGTCAATCGCCAGAGCATTACTGCTGTAAGCGGCCTGCTGACGGGCGCTGGTGGCGAGCGCACTACCCTCTTTGCTGGTGGTGTCGATTTTAACCAGCGTGGAGAGGCCGATGCGCAGCGGATGTCTGGCGATATCGTCCTGATTCAGTTCGATACGAACCGGCAGACGCTGAACCACTTTAATCCAGTTACCGGTGGCGTTCTGTGCTGGCAGCAAAGAGAAGGCGCTGCCGGTGCCCATATCCAGACCCACGACTTTGCCCTGATAAACCACTTCGTCACCGTAGATGTCGGCGACCACGGTGGCAGGCTGACCGATACGGACACCTGCCAGCTGCGTCTCTTTGAAATTCGCATCGACCCACAGATTGGTGGCAGGTACGACAGCCAGCAACGGGGTGCTGGTAGAGATTTGCGAACCGACCTGTACGCTGCGACGGGAGACAAAGCCATCCATCGGGCTGCGGATTTCGGTGCGCTGCAGCGCCAGCCAGGCGTCACGCAGTTCAGCTGCGCTCTGTTGCACGGCAGGCTGATTTTCCAGCGAGGTGTTGAGGATCATCGCCTGATTGGCATTGTATTGCTGAATGGCCACGTCCAGCTGCGCTTTAGCCGTTGCAACGGCATCACGCGCGTGCTGCAACTCTTCACGGCCAATCAGGTTGGCTGCTCCTAACGGCTCACGGCGTTTCAGATCCGCCTCTGCCTGTGCCAGGGCGGTCTGCTGCAGCGTGATGCTGGCCTGATACTGTTTGCCATTGATCATCAGCTGATGTGTCTGACGCACGCTGGTGGCCAGAGCCGTCTGTGCTTTTTCAAACGCCTGCTCGGCATCGGTCTTATCGAGTGAAACCAGCACATCGCCTTTTTTGACGAAATCGGTATCTTCAAACCAGACCTTATTCACGCTACCGGAGACCTGGGCCATCACCTGCACCTGATTGCCCGCAACGTAGGCGTCATCGGTTTCCTGAAAATGGCGCAGGACCAGGAACCAGTAAACGCCCCAGGCAATACCAATCAGCACAAAGATCAGCGCCAGCACAATGAGCACACTTTTGCGCTTCTTCTTTTTGCTGGCTGACGGTTGCGGGCTTTGTGCTTCTGCCGTTGCACTCATGACTTTCTCCACATTTTCCATTTAGTCGGGCGACAGAACTCCTTTTCTGCCTGCGCCCGAGTCGAAAAAGCCAGCGACTGAGCGCTGGCCAGATAAAAAAGGAAGCTAAAATAACGATTCCGACAGGTGATTGTGTCGCACTTATTGCTATTAGCGGGACAGCGAGGCGATCAACTGATCTTCATCCATTTTATCAAGACGATTAAGCAACTTACGGGTGATACCTTCGAGCTGAGACTTCTCTTCGACTGACAGCGACGACCAGAGGTACTGCAGGCTCTGATGCTGAGGGGGTAACAACTGACGCAGGAACTCCATGCCTTTATCGGTCAGATGCAGATGCAGGCAGCGACGGTCGTGATCGCTTTCGCGACGCTCAATCCAGCCGCGCTTCTCCAGCTCATCAGCAATGCGCGTAGCATTGGTGCGTGAAGAGCCAAGGGCAGAGCTGAGCTCAGAAGGCTGGATACTGTGATTTTCCTGCGCATCCAGCGTAATCAGCGCCATAAACAGGGTCTCATTAATACCCTGTGCTTTCAGCATCTTATTGCGGTTGTCCAGCAGTTTACCCTGCATATGCATACAGAGACGCGTCAGAATAATTTCCTGCAACGGAAAATCCTTATGACGATTGGCACGGATGTTTAGCATCTGCTCAATGGGAGTAAACGAACTTTCCATTAAAAAAAACCTCACTAATTGCAACTTGTATAATAACTATGGTGACAGGCTAAGCGTAGTCACTTTTTAGCCGGCGATCGCTGACAGACTCGCACGCTGCACCATCAAAGGTATTCCAGGCCAGTCCCTGGCCCTGGGTCAAAAACCCGTACGCCCGGCGGCAGCCGCAGTGCCAGGACGTTATCAAAAAGGGGGCAAATTTATTAATATCGCGAGGAAAAATAACTGAAGTGAATAGGTTTGTTGCTAACCATAACAAACCTAACCATTTGTGACCAGAGCAATGCGTTGTCCGGATAGCCTTCAGTTGATTTTTTCCGGCTCAAAGCGCGATCCCTCTGCCCAAATCAGCAGATTAATCAGCGTCAGTAGCGCGCCAGCACCACAGACGCCATACCAGCCCCAAAGATGGTAAGCGGTAGCGGAGAGCAGCGAGCCCGCCGCACCGCCGATAAAGTAGCTGGTCATGTAACCGGCATTCAGACGGTTTCGCGCCTCCGGCATCTGCGCATAAATCACGCTCTGATTGGTTATATGGACAGCCTGCACCGCCAGATCCAGCAGCAGAATGCCGACGATCAGCGGCACAAGCTGCTCCGCACCCCACGCAATGGCGGCCCACGACAGCAGCATTAGCAGCAGACCCAGTCGGGTCGTCAGCTTCGCTTTACCTTTGTCGGCCAGTGAACCCGCCTGACGTGCGGCCAGCGCACCCGCAGCACCAACTAATCCCAGCAAGCCAATCTTGCCCTCAGAAAAATGATAAGGCGCGCCGGAGAGCAGAAAGGCCATTGAGGTCCAGAGCAGGCTGAAATTGGCAAAGGAGAGACAGCCGGTCCAGGCGCGTGTCCGGATCACCCGATTGCCTGCATACAGACGAAAGATGGAAGCCAGTAGTTGCGGATAGCTCATGGGCACTGACTGTTTTACGCGTGGCAACGATCGCCAAAGCGCCAGCGCCATAACCACCATCAGCAGACTGGCGGTCCAGTAGACCGTGCGCCAGCCGCCAATCTGCGCCAGGCCGCCTGCCACGGTACGTGCCAGCAGAATCCCCAACAGCAGACCGCTCATTACCGTTCCGACAATTTTACCGCGCCGCTCCGGCTCGGCTAGCGTGGCGGCCAGCGGTACCAGAATTTGTGCGGCGACCGAGAACAGGCCGGTCATGACCGTACCCAGCAGCAAAAAGAGGAACGCGTGCGACAGGGCGGTAATCACCATGCCCGCCGCAGCCAGCAGGATCATCGTCACAATCAGGCTGCGTCGTTCAAAGCGATCGCCCAGCGGCACCAGCAACAGCAGACCGCAGGCGTAGCCGAGTTGCGCCGTGGTGACAATAAACCCGGCGAGGCTCACAGAGAGATCAAACTGTTGGGCGATGGTATTGAGCAGTGGCTGAACGTAGTAATTACTGGCTACGCAGAGGCCGGTTGCTACCGACATCAGGACCACTAAAGCAGGCGTCAGCCCCTGACGAGTCGCATTCATAAACAGCATCGGTCGCTAATAATCATTTGAGGTTAATAATAACTCAAAAAACTATTTCACACGCATGATTATTAACAGGCCATACCAGTTATAACAAGAGGTTTAAACCATGGTGGAGGAGGTGTGCCCTGAGAAGGTTGTGGCAACTAACGGCTCAGGGCTTAACGTCTCACAGACAGCTCAGAAGTTTGAAGCGAAGGGAGCATACGCCTGTAGCAAAGCATCGCGGGCCATGGACTAAAACGCTAAGTGTTGGCCCGTTTACGGGCGCACCTCAGGAATGAGGTGCGTAATCGCCCGCGCTGAGCCACGCTTTAAAGGGCGTCGTTTGCGTCTTTGCAGAAGGCGTATGCTCCCTGAGCCAGCATCTTTATCAGCTGTCGCAGGTCGTCCCGACCATCAGAAATTCCAGTCTTCGTCTTCAGTTTCGACCGCTTTCCCCATCACATAGGAGGAGCCTGAGCCGGAGAAGAAGTCGTGGTTCTCGTCAGCGTTGGGTGACAGTGCCGACAGAATGGCCGGATTGACCGCCGTCAGCTCCGCCGGGAACAGTGCCTCGTAGCCCAGATTCATCAGCGCTTTGTTGGCGTTGTAGTGCAGGAAGGTTTTCACCTCTTCCACCCAACCGACATCACCATAGAGCGCTTCGGTGTAAGCGACTTCGTTCTCATACAGCGCCAGCAGCAGATCATAGGCAAACTGTTGCAGCTCTTCGCGACGCAAATCGTCAGCGGCGGCCAGCGCCTGCTGATATTTGTAGCCGATGTAGTAACCGTGCACCGCTTCATCACGGATAATCAGGCGAATCAGGTCTGCGGTATTGGTCAGCTTGCCGCGACTCGACCAGTACATCGGCAGCCAGAAGCCGGAATAGAACAGGAACGACTCCAGAAAGACGCTGGCGATCTTCTTCTTCAGCGGATCATCGGCGCGGTAGTGTTCCAGGATGATGCGCGCTTTGTTCTGCAGCGGCGCATTCTCTTCACTCCACTGGTAGGCGGCATCCACATCCTGCGTGTTACACAGGGTAGAGAAAATCGAACTGTAGGAGCGGGCATGTACCGCTTCCATAAAGCTGATATTCGACAGCACTGCCTCTTCGTGCGGGGTAATCGCATCCTCAATCAGTCCCGGCGCGCCGATCACGTTCTGGATGGTGTCGAGCAGCGTCAGGCCGGTAAAGACCCGGATAGTCAGCTGCTGCTGCTGTTTATCCAGCGTCTGCCAGCCGGGCAGATCGTTGGAGAGCGGCACCTTTTCCGGCAGCCAGAAGTTGCTGGTAAGACGGTTCCACACCTCAAGATCTTTATCATCCTGAATGCGGTTCCAGTTAATAGCCTGAATCTGTTTAAGTTTCATCGTTGTTATTACAGGGAGCAGGAAACGCAGCCCTGAACCTCCGTGCCCTGAAGCGCCATCTGACGCAGTCGAATGTAATAGAGCGTTTTGATCCCTTTTTTCCACGCGTAAATCTGCGCTTTGTTGATGTCACGGGTGGTGACGTCATCGCGGAAGAACAGCGTCAGCGACAGTCCCTGGTCGACGTGCTGCGTTGCTTCTGCGTAGGTATCAATAATCGCTTCCGGCCCAATCTGATACGCATCCTGATAGAGATGAAGATTCTCATTGGTCATAAATGGCGCGGGATAGTAGACGCGGCCGGTTTTGCCCTCTTTGCGGATCTCGATAGGGGAGACAATCGGATGGATGCTGGAGGTGGCGTGGTTGATGTAGGAGATAGAACCGGTCGGCGGAATAGCCTGCAGGTTCTGATTAAACAGCCCGTACTGCATCACCGCATCACGCAGTGCCTGCCAGTCCGCCTGAGTTGGCAGCGTCAGTCCGGCATCGGCAAACAGTTGAGCCACCCGTTCAGTACGCGGCAGCCACGCGCGCTGCAGATACTTATCGAAGTAGACGCCGCTGGCGTAGTCCGAATCCGCAAAGCCATCGAAGGTCTGCTGATGCTCCTGCGCCAGCTGATTAGAGGTGCGCAGCGCATAGTAGGTGATGCAATAGAAGTAGAGATTGGTGAAGTCCAGTGCTTCCGGCGAACCATAGGCGATCCCTTCACGGGCCAGATAGCCGTGCAGGTTCATCTGTCCCAGCCCAATGGCGTGCGAGCGGCGATTGCCTTCGGCGACGGAAGGCACTGAGCCGATCTCGCTCATCATCGACACCGACGTCAGGGCGCGAACGGCTACATTCACGGTACGCGCCAGATCGCGCGAATCCATGGCGTGCGCAATATTCAGTGAGCCGAGATTACAGGAGATATCTTTGCCGACCCGGCGATAGCTGAGATCGTCGTTGTACTCACTGGCGCTGTTCACCTGCAGGATCTCAGAGCAGAGGTTGCTCATATTGATGCGACCGGCAATCGGGTTGCTACGGTTCACGCTGTCCTCATACATGATGTAGGGATAGCCCGACTCAAACTGAATCTCGGCCAGCGTCTGGAAAAAGTCGCGTGGCTGAATATACGTTTTGCGGATGCGATCGTCGGCCAGCATCTCGTCATACTTTTCACTGATGCTGATATCGCCAAAGGCCTGGCCGTAGATCCGCTCCACGTCGTAGGGCGAGAACAGCGCCATCGGTTTGTTCTCTTTCGCCAGCTGGAAGGTGATATCGGGGATCACCACGCCCAGCGACAACGTTTTGATGCGGATCTTCTCGTCGGCGTTTTCGCGCCTGGTATCCAGAAAGCGGAAGATATCGGGATGGTGTGCATTGAGCCACACCGCGCCAGCGCCCTGACGTGCGCCAAGCTGATTCGCATAAGAGAAGGCATCTTCCAGCATTTTCATCACCGGGATCACGCCCGAAGACTGATTTTCTATGCGCTTAATCGGCGCGCCGGACTCTCGCAGGTTTGACAATAAAAAGGCGACGCCGCCGCCCCGTTTTGACAGCTGCAAAGCCGAATTCACGGCGCGACCAATCGACTCCATATTATCTTCGATACGCAACAGGAAGCAGGAGACCAGCTCACCGCGTTGCTGTTTGCCGCAGTTCAGAAAGGTGGGTGTGGCAGGCTGGAAACGGCCGCTCAGGATCTCCTCCAGCAGCGCCCGCGCCAGCGTTTCATCGCCCTGAGCCAGCGTCAGCGCCACCATGCAGGCGCGCTGTTCAAAGGTTTCCAGATAGCGTTTGCCGTCGAAGGTCTTCAGCGTGTAGCTGGTGTAGTACTTCCAGGCACCCAGAAAGGTTTTGAACTCAAATCCCCACGTCTCCGCCACCTCATGCAGCGCAAGCAGGAAATCGAAATCGTACTGGTTCAGCACCTCAGCTTCGTAATAGCTCTCCGCCACCAGATAGCGTAAACGCTCAGCATTGCTGGCGAAAGAAACCGTATTGGGCTGCACATGCTGGAGATAAAACTGCCGTGTCGCTTCGCGATCCTTGTCGAACTGGATGCGGCCCTCCGCGTCATAGAGGTTCAGCATGGCATTGAGAGCGTGATAATCGAGCGTCACGCCGTTGAGGGTATCTGTTGTTGCCAAAATTGGGTTACTCCCGCTTTAACGTTCGCAATATCGTCAGGCGTTCCCATCAGCTCGAAGCGGTAGAGGCAGGGCACCTGACATTTTTTTGCAATGATGCTGCCCGCCAGGCAGTAACCAGCACCGAAGTTACGGTTGCCTGCCGCGATCACGCCACGAATACCGCGTCGGTTCGCTTCATCATTAAGAAACTGAATTACCTGGCCGGGCACCGCACCGCGACTGCTGCCACCGCCATAGCTCGGCACCACCAGGATATAGGGATGGTCGACATGCAGCGCCTCCCGGGCATCCAGCGGGATGCGCCGGGCGGGCAGGCCGAGGCGTGTCACAAACCGGTGGGTGTTTTCCGACTGGCTGGAAAAATAGACCAGCGGGAACATGCGCTCAGTTCCCGACGGCAGAAAGCGCGCGCAGCGTGGCGATTTTATCCGGGCGGAAGCCGCTCCAGTGGTCGTTATCCGCCATCACCACCGGTACCTGGCGATACCCCAGTGATTTCAGGTTATCGATCGCATCCGGCTGGTTGTCGAGATTGATCATCTGATAGGCGAGACCCTGACGATCCATAGCATTTTTGGTCGCGGTGCACTGGACACAGTTATCTTTAGTGTAAATAATAATGCGCATGATTCGTATTTCCCTCTGTATGCGGTTCTGATACCCGGAAACGAAGCAGGGGCCGCAGTTTGCGGGCTTTATTCGGGCGGGCATAGAGTGTCGTGCTGATGAGTTAAATACTAGATGTAGTGTTTTGGTGGGTCAAGCCCACCAGATATAGGGTTTTATGATTTGTATTTGCGCAACTCAGGCAAAGCCAGCAGGGATGCGCCCTGCCGCCCGGAAAATTCTTTTGTAAATTTCGCAGGTGGGAAAAAGGACAAAATGCTTTTTCAATCTGGCTAATTTTTACTTCAATCTCTCTAAGCCATAAAGACCTGGGGGCCTTTAGCATCAATGATATTAATGATGCGCATCGCGGCATTATTGGGCTTACTCTCACCCCGTTCCCACTTCGATACACTCTCTACTGACATCCCAGTAGTGATAGCCAGTGCAGCCTGCGACATGTGATAGCGTACACGAACCTCTCTGATCTCACTGCCGGTCATTGTCCTGATTGCAGGGATAGTACGGGCGGCAACAGCAGCATTAATTGCTGTAAGCGTTTCATCTTTAACAACGCCCAATTCGTTATAACGCTTAGCCATACCCTGTATGCGCTTGAGTCTTTCAGTCATCACAAACTACCTCTATCAAATCATTTTTGATCAGAAGGATATCTATCAACTCCTGACCCATACTTATGAAATCGGATGCGATTTTACAGTAAGCATCGATTTCATCATCCTCAAGTTCCTTTCCTTTTTTCTTTGAAAGCTCACTTTTAAGGTACATATCAAAGAAAAAAATATTTTCACCATCGTTAAAAAAAACGATTGCACGCGCTCCAGCACGGGCACTAACACCAGGCAAGCCCATCCTTTTTTTATAGGTAAACTTTCCCAGTGAATCACCTGGCAGACCTCGAAAAATGTCTCCGGCGGTTTTACACAGCATCCCATTTGTAATCCGCGCTTTTCTACGATCACCATCGAAATCAGGCGTTAAATAAATTCCCATAGCATAAAATCCGTTTTCATACCTGTAATCGCTACTATAGTCCTGGTTGCGGGATGTGGCAATCCATCAACTTTAGTGTGGCGCATCGTTAAGACCAGGTTGGCAATTAGCTTACATCAGAGCGCCAGGCTTCCGGCTTCAGAGGGAGGATGTACTGTGATCGCGCTTAATTACGCGCAAAAAAAAGCCCCGCACGGGGCAGGGCTCAGGAGATTTTTTTGTACTTAGCGACGAGAAGCCAGCAGTATACCCACTACGATACCGAAAGCGGCACCGACACCCACACCGTGCCATGGTTTGTCATGCACGTAGGTATCAACCTGGGCACCGGCATCACGTGCAACCTGAGATACGCGGTTGCTGCCACCGTTCAGTTTAGAACGGGTCTGCTTCAGCAGTTTCTCTGCCTGACTGCGGGCAGAATCCACTTCGTCTTTGGCGTCACTGCCATAAGATTTCAACAGTGCTTCCAGTGAATCGGCCAGCTCATTCACATCCTGATTGATATCAATGTCATCGTTTTTTACAGTGCGATTAAACATTTTTTAGCTCCCTTTGATTTAAAAACGTAATACTAGTGTAGACGACCTTTTGATAAACGAGACGCGGGAGTGTTGTTTAGGGAAAATTCCGAATGCCCACTCTGTCATGCTGATGTAAGGTTGCGAAGCTTTTGAAAGAGGAGAGGATCGAGCATGTATTTACGACCAGATGAGGTAGCGCGCGTACTGGAAAAAGCGGGTTTCGAAGTCGATGAAATTACTCCACGGGCCTATGGCTATCGCCGTGGTGAAAACTACGTTTATGTGAATCGCGAAGCGCGCATGGGGCGCATGGCTTTAGTGATTCACCCGACGCTGAAAGAGAAAAGCCAGCCGTTCGCTGAACCTGCTTCAGAAATGAAGACCTGCGATCACTACACCCAATTCCCTCTCTACCTGGCGGGTGATTCACAGGAACATTACGGCATCCCGCACGGATTCAGTTCCCGCATGGCGCTGGAACGCTATATTCAAAGCGTTTTCGGCTAACGCATCAGGCCCCGCCGCGACGGGGCACTGAACCTCCTGACCATCCTCCCTGTTTACCCTGCCGTTGCAATTACCGGCTGTGACGCGTATAAATTTGTCCCTTATAGATGTTTAGACGTCCATACGGATAAAAGTGATGAGCGAACAGCCAACTCCCTCGCAGGAACAATTTAAACGCACCATGAAAGTGCGCCATCTGGTGATGTTATCGCTGGGCGGCGTGATCGGCACCGGCCTCTTTTTTAACACCGGCTATATCATTTCAACCACCGGCGCGGCGGGAACGCTGCTCGCCTATCTGATTGGCGCGCTGGTAGTATGGCTGGTAATGGTCTGCCTGGGCGAACTCTCCGTAGCGATGCCGGAAACCGGTGCGTTTCACGTTTACGCCGCGCGTTACCTTAGCCCGGCAACCGGCTACACCGTGGCCTGGCTCTACTGGCTGACATGGACGGTGGCACTTGGATCCAGCCTGACGGCGGCGGGTTTCTGTATGCAGTACTGGTTCCCGCAGATCCCGGTATGGATATGGTGCCTGGTCTTCTGCTGCGCCATCTATCTGCTGAACGTCATCTCAACCCGCTTCTTCGCGGAAGGAGAGTTCTGGTTCTCACTGATAAAAGTCGTCACTATCGTCGCCTTTATCGTGCTGGGTGGCGCAGCGATGTTTGGCTTTATCCCGATGAAAGATGGCACTCCAGCGCCGGGCCTGAGCAATCTCACCGCGCACGGCTGGTTGCCCAACGGCGTACTGCCGATTCTGATGACCATGGTGGCAGTAAACTTCGCCTTTTCCGGCACCGAGCTGATCGGGATTGCGGCCGGTGAAACTCAGCAGCCGGAGAAAGTGCTGCCGCTGGCGATCCGCACGACGGTGGCCCGACTGATCATCTTCTTTATCGGCACGGTATTTGTGCTGGCGGCGCTGATTCCGATGGATCAGGCGGGGATTGTCAAAAGTCCGTTTGTGCTGGTGTTTGAAAAGATCGGCATTCCCTATGCCGCTGACATCATTAACTTTGTGATCCTGACCGCTATCCTCTCTGCGGCCAACTCGGGCCTCTATGCCTCCGGGCGTATGCTCTGGTCGCTGGCCAACGAAAACACGTTGCCACGCGCCTTTGCCAGCGTCAACAAACGCGGCGTGCCTCTGCTGGCCATCACCATCAGCATGATCGGTGGCTTACTGGCGCTGGTCTCCAGCGTGGTTGCGCCAGACACGGTATTTGTGGCGCTGTCGGCCATCTCCGGCTTTGCGGTAGTCGCGGTCTGGCTCAGCATCTGCGCCTCGCATTTTGTTTTTCGTCGCCGTCATCTTCAGCAGGGCAAATCGCTGGCCGATCTGGGCTACCGTGCGCCGCTCTATCCGCTGACGCCGATTCTGGGCTTTCTGCTCTGCCTGCTGGCCTGTATCGGGCTGGCGTTTGATCCGACCCAGCGCATCGCGCTGTGGTGTGGCATCCCGTTTGTGCTGTTCTGCTATGCCGCTTACCATCTGACCCACAAATCATCCCCAAAGCCTGAGGAGGCCAAAGATGTCGCATAACCCTGTCGCGCAGGCTTTAACGGAGTCGTCGCCGCTGATTCTGGATGGCGCGCTGGCCACCGAGCTGGAAGCCCGCGGTTGTCATCTGGCCGATGCGCTCTGGTCAGCGAAAGTGCTGATGGAAAATCCTGAGCTGATCTACCAGGTTCACTACGACTATTTTGTTGCCGGGGCGCGCTGTGCCATCACGGCCAGCTACCAGGCGACACCGCAGGGCTTTGCCACGCGTGGTCTCGATGAGGCGCAGTCACTGGCGTTGATCGCCCAGAGCGTCGACCTGGCGCGTCGCGCCCGTCACGATTATCTGGCTGTACGCCCTGATGCGAAGACGCTGCTGGTAGCGGGATCGGTGGGGCCGTATGGTGCATTCCTGGCAGATGGTTCGGAATATCGCGGCGACTACACATTGCCGGAAGCGGAGATGATGGCGTTTCACCGCCCGCGCGTGCAGGCGCTGCTGGCGGCGGGTGCCGACCTGCTGGCCTGTGAAACATTGCCTTCCTTTGCTGAAGCGCAGGCACTGGTGAAGCTGCTGGCTGAATTTCCTGAAAGCCGCGCCTGGTTCACGTTTACCCTGCGTGACGACGCCGGACACATCAGTGATGGCACACCGCTGTCAACGGTGGTGAGCTGGCTGAATCAGCAGCCACAGGTGGTGGCCATTGGGATAAACTGCGTGGCACTGGAGAGCGTGACGCCTGCGCTGCAGCAGTTGCAGAGGCTGACCGACAAACCGCTGGTGGTCTATCCCAATTCCGGCGAACAGTATGATGCCGGCAGCAAAACCTGGCATTCAGCGCCGTCGGGCTGCACGCTGCATGACAAGCTGGATGAGTGGCAGCAGGCGGGCGCGAAGCTGATTGGCGGCTGCTGTCGCACCTCTCCCAACGACATCGCGGCTATCGCCCGCGCTTGTCAACCGCAATAAGCTGGCTGAATCGAGCGATGATAGCCCGATTGAGATGAAGAGGGCGGTCTACACTCTGATCACTGATCACTCTGTGGACCCCTTCATGAAACAGCGAATTCTGGCTCTGGCCGCCGCGCTGCTGCTTAGCGGCTGTGCCACCATTGTCGGCACTGAAACCCAGATGGTGCGCATTGACTCTCTTCCGCAGGGCGCGCGCTTTACCGTGCAGGATGAACGTGGCTATGCGGTGGCGCAGGGTTTCACGCCGCAGACCGTTGAACTGGCTAAATCGACCGGTCGCTACTTTGGCAAAAAGCACTACCTGCTGATGCTGGAAAGTCCGGGCTACGTGCCGGTCACGGTGCCTATTGAAGCACGCGCTAACCTCTGGTATTTGCTGGGGAACATTCCGCTGGGCGGATTTCCTGGCTGGCTGCTGGTCGATCCTTTCTATGGCGGCATGTACGACCTCAAGCCGGACCATCCGCGTCCCTTCATGAACCCGGTTGGCGCGCGCGGCTGATTACTGCGCGGTTGGCTTCACCATTCCGCCTGGCGTTTTATGGCGTTCCAGATACTGATGCTGGAAAATGCACATGCGGATGGTGTTGCGGTACTCTCCGTTAATGAAAAACTCATGCTTAAGCACGCCTTCGATCTCGAAGCCGAGCTTGGTGTAGATGTGGATCGCTTTTTCGTTTTCCTGATCGACAATCAGGTAGAGCTTATAAAGATTCAGCACCGAGAAGCCGTAATCCATCGCCAGTTTCGCCGCCTGCGTGGCCAGCCCTTTGCCCTGATGGGCCGGATCGATGATGATCTGAAACTCGGCGCGGCGGTGTACATGGTTAATTTCGACCAGTTCCACTAATCCCGCTTTTTGCCCGCTATGTTCCACTACAAAGCGGCGTTCGGTCTGATCGTGAATGTGTTTGTTGTAGAGATCGGACAGCTCCACAAACGCCTCATAAGGCTCCTCGAACCAGTATCGCATTACGCTGGCGTTGTTATCCAGCTGATGGACAAAGTGCAGATCTTCCCGCTCCAGCGGACGCAGTTTTACCGTCATTACCTGACTCCTTTTTTAAAGAAACTGCGGCGAGTATACCGCATCAGCCTGGTGCTGCGATTTGCGCAGTCGCATAGGGTTGCTGGCTTCAGCGAACAGTGCGCCGTTCTGGCATGGGAGAAGAGAAGTTAACGGTGGGTATAGAGACGTGTTAAGACTGGCGGAAGAAAGCAATAGCGCCGGACGGCAGATTAACGCCGTCCGGCCTGATTTCAGGCAGAGATCTGTTCGATGATGCGACCCTGCGCCATGCGCACTGCGCGATCGCACATGTGATCGATAACGTCGGGATCGTGACTGACCAGCACCATGGTCAGGCCATCCTGTCGTTTCAGATCGTTGAGCAGATTAAGGATCTCTGCCTGTACCGACATATCCAGTGCCGACGTCGGCTCATCCAGCAGCAGGATCTTCGGCTGTAGCAGCAGGGCGCGCACAATAGCGACGCGCTGACGCTGGCCGCCGGAGAGCTGATGCGGATAGCGATCTGCCAGCGCGGGATTGAGTCCGACGTGACGGAAGCCCTGATCGATACGATCGTTAATATTGTCGCGTTTCAGCAGCTTCAGCGGCTCCGCCAGCGTGCGGCGCAGGCGGTGACGCGGATGCAGCGAGGCATAAGGATCCTGAAACACCATCTGCACTTCCTGACGCAGCGCGCCGGTAAAGACTTTGCCCGGCTGAACCTCGTGACCGGCAAGCTGCATCTGGCCCTGCCAGTGTGGATTCAGACCCGCCAGCACCCACAGCAGCGACGACTTGCCGCAGCCTGAAGGCCCAACGAGACCAAAACACTCGCCAGCGTTAACCTCCAGGCTGACCTCGTGCACCACGGTGCGCAGGTCATAACCCTGCTTGTGGGCGACGCTTAAATCCTTAAGCTTGATCATAATTCGCCTCCAGCGCAGCGCGATCCAGCACCGGTAAAGCCTGTCCGTGAGTCGCTTTGCCCGGACGACAGGCCCAGAGCGTGCGGGTATAGGGATGGGTCGCGCGCGGCAGATCGGCGGCGGGCAGCGTATCCAGCAACCGGCCTTTGTACATCACCATTACCCGTTCGCAATGTTCCGAAACCTGCTGCAAATCATGGCTGATCAGCAGCAGCCCCATATTGCGCGCTTCCACCAGACCACGGATCAGTGCCAGCACCTGATCGCGCATAGCGTGGTCCAGTGCAGAAGTCGGTTCATCGGCAATCAGAAAGTCGGGATCGGTGATCAGGGCCATCGCCAGCATCACGCGCTGACCCATACCGCCAGAGAGCTGATGCGGATAGTGCTGCATCAGACGTCGCGGATCGGGCAGGCCGACCGCATCCAGCATCTCGCACACCTTCTCTTTACGCTCGGCACGACTCAGACGGCGATGCAGAATCAGCGGCTCTTCTACCTGCCAGCCAATCGTACGCGTCGGATTAAGGGCATACTTTGGGTCCTGCATCACCATCGCCACACGGTTACCGCGCAGCTGGTTCCAGTGGCGCTCACTCAGCGTCAGCACATTCTCACCGGCGACCTGAAGCTGGCTGGCCTGCAGATGAAGCGCGGGCGAGAGCAAACCCATCAGGCTGCGGGCAGTGAGTGATTTGCCGGAACCGGACTCACCCACCAGCGCCACACGCTCGCGGCCCACGGAAAAACTGATGTTATCGACCAGCAACGCTTCATCACTGCGAATGGTCAGCCCTTCGGCATGGAGCAGATTATTTTGCATGACGGGTATCCAGTCGGTCGCGCAGGCCATCGCCTGTCAGATTAAAGGCCAGGCTGGCAAACAGAATGGCCGCGCCCGGTGCGGCGGCAACCCACCACTGATCGAAGATCACTTTACTGCCTTCGGCGACCATTGAACCCCATTCCGCCGTCGGCGGCTGAACGCCCATGCCGAGGAAGCCAAGACCGGCCGCAGCCAGGATAATCCCGCCCAGGCTTAACGCGGCGCGAACCACCGCCGTCGGCATACAGAGCGGCAGGATATGACCGAACATCAGGCGAAAGCCCGTAATACCCTGCATCCGCGCGGCGGCAAGGTAGTCGCTGCGGCGCAGCGCCAGCGTTTCTGCACGCGCCTGACGGGCAAACGGCGGCCAGCTGGTCAGCGCCAGCGCCAGCGCACCGTTCATCAGGCCTGGGCCGAGAATCGCCACCAGCGCCAGCGCGATCACCAGATTTGGCAGTGACAGGAAGATATCGGTAATGCGCATCAGCAGGCGTTCGGTCCAGCCGCCGACGTAACCGGCGGTGATGCCGATGAGCAGCCCGGCCGGAATGGTCAGCACCAGAATCAGCGACACCAGCAGCAGCGTAGGACGTGCGCCGTAAATCACGCGCGACAGCAGATCGCGGCCAAAGCCGTCGGTGCCAAACCAGTGCTGCGCCGACGGTGCCAGCAGGCGGCTCGACATGGTCTGCATATTTGGGTCGAACGGCGCAATCAGCGGTGCCAGCAGCGCCATCAGGATAAGAATCGCCACCAGCGTCAGCCCAACGGTTAACGAGGTCACGCGTTGACGGCGACGGCGTGGTCGTAGCGTTTCGAGTTCAGAGAGTTGTTGCGTCATCGGGTTCTCGGATCGGTTAACCAGGTTAAAACATCCGCCAGGGCGTTAATCAGAATAAAGCAGCTACCGATCAACAGGGTGGAGCCCAGAATTGCCGGCACATCGCCGGAGAACAGTGCATTGGTCATGTAGCGACCCACCCCCGGCCAGGCGAAGACGGTTTCGGTCAGCACCGAACCTTCCAGCAGCGTGGCGTAAGAGAGGGCGATCACTGTGACCAGCGTGCCCAGCACGTTGGGGAAGATGTGGCGCAGCAGGATGCGAACCCGACCCGCGCCTTTGGCACGCGCCAGCACCACATACTCTTTGCTGCTCTCTTCCAGCAGCGCCGCACGCAGCAGACGGGTAATGCCCGCCATCGCCAGCAGGCCGAGGATCACCACCGGCAGCCAGAGGTGCGCAATCGCATTACGGAACATCTCCGGTTCACCCGACAGCCAGCTGTCGATCAGTACAAAGCCGGTCTTCGGCTCCAGGGTATAAACCCAGATATCATCCAGCCGTCCCGGTCCGGCGGACCAGTGCAGCACCGCATAAAAGAGCAGCAGACCCAGCAGGCCGAGCCAGAACACCGGCACCGAGTAGCCCAGCAGCGAGATAAAGCGGGCGAGATTATCAATCCAGCTGCCTGGTTTCCAGGCGGCCAGCAGCGCCAGCGTGACGCCGAACACCACTGCGAAGATCATCGCGCAGGTCGCCAGCTCAATGGTGGCGGGGAAGGTGGTCATCAGGTCGCCGCTCACCGACTGATTGGTCAGACGGGAGACACCGAGATCGCCGTGCGCCAGATGTTCGATGTAGCGCCAGAACTGCATCAGCACCGGCTGGTCGAGACCCAGGTCGTGACGCACCTGTTGATAGGTTGCTTCACTGGCATGATCGCCAGCAATCTGCTGTACCGGATCAATCGGCGAGAGATGCGACAGCATAAAGGTGAAGGCGAGCAGACCAAGCAGTGTGACCAGCAGCGACAACAGGCTACCGATCAGCCGTCCGCCACGCTGCCAAAAAAGCCGGGCGAACCCGGCTGAAGGAACAGACTGTGCCATTACTTAGTGACCTGCGAGTAATACACCATGTCAGGGTTGATGCCCTGCACATAGCCTTTCAGGTTGTCGCGCAGGGCAATCAGGTTCTTCGCCTGCATGCCAATCACGTAAGGAGAGGTCTTCATCACCTCACGCTGCATCGCTTCATACAGCGCGATGCGCTTCTTCGGATCGCTTTCCGCAGTGGCCGCAATCACCTGCTTATTGAGTTCAGGAATGTGCCAGTCTGAACGGAAAGCAATGGTTTTGCTGCCATCTTCCGGGTTGTAAGCAAATGAAGCGGCGTTGGTGTTAGGATCGAAGTAGTCGGAGCCCCAGGCGTTCAGCGTGGCTTCATATTTATGCGCTTTCACGTTGGTTGAGACTTCGGAGCTCAGGCCCGGCACCACTTCCACTTTTACGCCAGCTTTGGCGAAGCTGCCCTGCAGCGCCTGCGCGATATCCAGATAAGGTGGCTGGTTGCTGGTGGAGAGCCTGAAGGTGACGTTGTTCAGGCCCGCTTTCTTCAGAATCGCTTTAGCTTTTTCCGGATCGTAGCTGTATGGCGTGTCGTTGATTGCGCCTAAGAAGCCTTTAGGCAGGAAGCTCTGATGCACGTCGAACTGACCTTTCAGCAGCTCATTAGCAATACCTTTGTAATCCCACAGGTAGCGTGCTGCTTCCCAGAAGGCCGGGTTCTTCATCGTCTCGTTCGCGCCGATGTTGAACTGAATGTAGTAGAGCGACGCCATTGGAATCGCTTCTGTCTTCACGCCAGGTTTGCCGTTTAGCGCAGCAATCTGATCGGCACCCAGGTTACGGGCGATATCGGCATCACCCTGTTCCAGCAGCAGACGACGCGCTGCCGGTTCCGGTACGTTCTTGATCAGGATGTTCTTCATTTTTGGTGCGCCTGCTGGTGAAGTCGGGTTGGCGCTGAGCAGCACCACCTGATGCATCACCACTTTACGGATCTGGTACGGACCACTACCCGCTGAGTGGGTTGCCAGCCAGGCGTTACCAAAATCGCCGTTCTTCGCGTTCGCCATCGCGGTTTTTTCATCGACAATTGACGAGACCGGGGCAGAGAGCAGGCTGAGCACGTAGGTCGGGCTGACGTTGGCGCTCCAGCTGATTTGCACGTGATTGTCGTCGATCTTCTTCAGGAAGCCATCAACGTTATCTTTGGTCCAGCCGAGCTGCGTCAGGATGAAAGAGGGATCAAGGTTCAATTTCACCACGCGGCCCAGCGAAAAGATCACATCTTCCGGGCGCAGCGGGTTACCGGTGGAGAATTTCGCATCTTTGCGCAGTTCAAAGGTCAGGCTGCGATTGTCGTTACCGGGCTGCCACGAGGTGGCAAGAGTGGGTTTCAGGTCCACCGGATTCTGCGGGTCAGACTGAACCAGACGCTGATAGATGTTAGTAAAAGCCTGAACGCTGGTCAGTTCGAACCCTTTGGCCGGGTCGAAGCTGTCGGCGTCGTCAGTAGATTGGGCAATCACCAGCGTATCTTTAGGTGTTGCGGCCTGTGCTGTGAAGGCGGCAGCCAGCGTCAGCGCCAGCAGTGATGGAATTATAGTTTTCATGAAATTTCCTTGCCTTAGAAAGTTACGCGAGTTTACGAAAGGGCTGATGCGAAGAATAGTCGAATATGGGCTAATCATATGCAAAAAGGTTATAAGGGTTCGGTTGTGGTTATAAGAAGATCGCCATGTTGTTACCGAAGCGGCAACCTGAGCAGAAACAAATCCTCAACGAAGCGGTTATTTATCCCTGAATCGCTTTACCCCAATTTTCCTCTCTCTATAATAGCGGCAAATAACTTCAGGAGAATTCAGTTGGACAGTCACCCTCGATTAATTTTAATTCTGGCAAGCTGAATTTTCTCTGCTGCTTGCCAACCGGCGAGCAGCGATCCCCGCTTTAATTAACGATCGCGCTCCTTGTTTTTAATCCTGTCAGCTACAGGAGTGCGCGTTATGCTGCTGTTTATATTAGCCCTTTTTCCTCCACCCCGACTGGCGTAGCTCAGGCTGCGCCCGAACGCCGATATCAGACCTTTAAAACGCAGCGCTTAACAGGCGTTACGTCACCCTGTGCGGGTCATTATTTTGCGCGCAGATTGATTAGCGTCATGATTCCAAAAGGTCGCCTTATTAAATAACCCGGCCACGCCAGGTTTTATCCATGCACGCATATTTTGCGTGCAGGACAACTATTGCTTTAAATCAGGGAGATGTCGAAATGAGCGACATGAAACTGGAGCAGGTTGCGATCACCACATCCGGTAACCGTAACGATAAAAAAAGTAAAAAAATATTTGCTGTCGCACAGCAGGCAGGCCAGCACGTTGAGATGACGCTGGCAAACCTGCGCAGTCAGCGTCAGGGTCTGACTCAGGCTGAAGCGGCGAAAAGACTGGCCTTGTATGGCCGCAATGAAGTGGCACATGAGAAAGCACCACCGGCGCTGATTCAGCTGCTGATGGCGTTTAATAACCCGTTTATCTACGTATTACTGGTCCTGGCGCTGGTAAGCCTGTTTACCGACTATATATTGCCGCTGCGCGCGGGTCAGGAGACCGATCTCTCCGGCGTCATCATCATCTGCACCATGGTGATGCTGAGCGGGCTGCTGCGCTTCTGGCAGGAGTTTCGTACCAACCGTGCCGCGCAGGCGCTGCAGTCCCTGGTTCGCAGCCAGGTTACCGTGCTGCGGCGGGAGCCAGGCAGCGACACCGCGCAGCGCCAGGATGTGGATATGAGTGAGCTGGTGCCGGGCGATATCATCCTGCTCAGCACCGGCGATCAGGTGCCCGCCGATGTGCGCCTGCTGAGTTCACGTAATCTGTTTATCAGTGAAGCGGTGCTGACTGGCGAGTCACTACCGGTTGAGAAACACAGCAGCGATGCGGGTCTTGATGCTGAAGAGCAGACTGCCCAGGAGCTGCTGGCGTCACCGAACATTTGCCTGATGGGCACCAGCGTAGCCAGCGGCACTGCCAGCGCCGTCGTCGTCGCGACTGGTGGCGAAACCTGGTTTGGCTCACTGGCCTCATCGCTGACCGGAAGCCGTCCGCAGACCGCGTTTGACCGCGGCGTGAACAGCGTCAGCAAGCTGCTGATCCGCTTTATGCTGGTGATGGTCCCGGTAGTGCTGCTGATTAATGGCTTCACCAAAGGGGACTGGATGGATGCCACGCTGTTTGCCCTCGCAGTCGCAGTCGGGCTGACCCCGGAAATGCTGCCGATGATTGTCAGCGCTAATCTGGCCAAGGGTGCCATTGCGATGTCACGGCGCAAAGTGATCGTCAAAAAGCTCAACGCCATTCAGAACCTTGGCGCGATGGATGTGCTCTGCACCGATAAAACCGGCACGCTGACCCAGGACACGATCCTGCTGGCGCATCATCTGGATGCACGGGGCAGTGAAGATGAGCAGGTCCTGCTGCTGGCCTGGCTCAACAGCGGCAGTCAGAGTGGTGCGAAAAACCTGATGGACCGTGCCGTGCTCTGCGCGGGTGATAAGGTCATTTCACAGAGTCAGCGTAGTCAGTATCAGCTGGTTGATGAGCTGCCGTTTGATTTTACCCGCCGTCGGGTGTCGGTGCTGGTGGAAGATCTGACTCAGCATCGCTCGCAACTGATCTGTAAAGGTGCAGTAGAAGAGATGCTGGCAGTCAGCGTTGCTGTGCGTCAGGGGGATGTGGTCGTTGCACTGGATGCAGCACAGCGTGCGGCGCTGCTGGCGCAGACCGAACGCTATCATCAGCAGGGTTACCGCGTGCTGCTGGTGGCAACCCGTGATGGCGAGCTGCACGCGCCGCTCAGCGACAGTGATGAGCGCGATCTGGTTATCCAGGGCATGCTCACCTTCCGCGATCCACCGAAAGCCAGTGCCGGCAAGGCCATTAAAGCCCTGCGCGACAGTGGTGTAACGGTGAAAGTGCTGACCGGTGACAATCCGCTGGTGACGCTGCGGGTCTGTGCCGATGTTGGATTAACCGATCCGGCTATGCTGACTGGCGATCAGATTGAGGCGATGAGCGACGATGAACTGGCACTGGAAGCAGAGCGCTGCACCCTGTTTGCCCAGCTGACGCCGCTGCAGAAGTCACGTCTGGTGCGCCTGATGCAGCAGAACGGTCACACCGTCGGATTCCTCGGCGATGGTATCAATGACGCGCCTGCACTGCGCGCGGCAGACACAGGGATCTCCGTAGACAGTGCGGCGGATGTGGCGAAAGCCTCATCTGACATCATCCTGCTGGAGAAAGATCTGCAGGTGCTGAATGAGGGTGTACTCAAAGGACGCGAGACCTTTGGCAACATCATCAAGTATCTGAACATGACCGCCAGCTCCAACTTCGGCAATGTGTTCTCGCTGCTGGTGGCCAGTGCCTTTATTCCGTTTCTGCCGATGCTGTCGATTCATCTGCTGATTCAAAACCTGATGTATGACGTTTCCCAGCTGGCGCTGCCATGGGACAAGGTTGACCGCGAGTTTTTGAATAAGCCGCGTAAATGGGATGCCGGCAACATTAAACGCTTCATGCTGTGGATGGGTCCGACTTCATCAATTTTTGACGTCACCACTTTTGCGCTGATGTGGTTCGTTTTCGGCGCTAACCATGCAGGCGTGCAGTCGCTGTTCCAGTCTGGCTGGTTTATTGAGGGACTGCTGTCACAGACGCTGGTGGTACATATGCTGCGTACGCGGAAGATTCCGTTTATCCAGAGTCGTGCCACCTTACCGGTCATGCTGACCACGCTGGCAGTGATGGCGCTGGGCATCCTGATTCCATTCTCACCGCTGGGTGCGATGGTCGGTCTGGTGCCACTGCCATGGCAATATTTCCCCTGGCTGGTGCTGACGCTGCTCAGCTACTGCCTGGTGGCGCAGGGCATGAAACGTTTCTATATCCGTCGGTTTGGTCAGTGGTTCTAGGGAGGCGAAGATGAAAAAAGGCAGGCTCGATACGGTATTTGTCGGCGTGATGATCATCGGCTTAACTCTGATTGCGCTGACGGTCGTCGTACGATGAGGGCATTGTAATAGTGCGTTAGTACAGAGGCAGCGAGGCAACTCGCTGCCTTTTTTCTAATCTTCGTCGCGCTCACGGCTGGCGCGCTGGCGTTCGTAGTATTCATCTTCTGCGGTGATGATCTCATCCATCAGCGAATCCATATCCACCACGCGCTCCTCTTCAACAAACTGTCCGGTCAGCGGTGTTTCCGGGGTCAGCTTGCCATCTTCATAAAGTTGCCAGATCTCTTTGGCATAGCGCGTCTTCAGCAGCGCCGGAGCGAACTGACCGTAGTAGGAAGTGATGTTGTCTACGTCACGTTCGAACATCGACTCAGCATGGTTATTGGCTGCTGCATCGACCGCCTGTGGCAGGTCAATAATCACCGGTCCCTGATCGTCCAGCAGCACGTTGAACTCGGATAAGTCACCATGGACGATACCGGCACAGAGCATGCGCACGATGTTGCGGATCATGGTGTGGAAGTCGGTAATCGCCTCCTCTTCGGAGAGCGTGACGTCGCTGAGGCGCGGCGCGACAGAGCCATTGGCGTCGGTCACCAGCTCCATCAATAATACACCGTCAATGCAGAGGTAAGGCTGGGGCACGCGAACACCGGCATTAGCCAGGCGAAACAGGGCGTCGACTTCGGCGGTCTGCCAGGACTCCTCCTGCTGCTTACGGCCAAACTTCGTGCCTTTTTGCATGGCGCGGGCGTTACGGCTGTTGCGGGTTTTCCGGCCTTCCTGATACTGAACCGCCTGCTTAAAGCTGCGCTGGGTCGCTTCTTTATAGACTTTGGCGCACTGCACTTTACCGCTGCAAAGCACGGTATAGACGTCTGCTTCTTTGCCGCTTTTCAGCCGCTGCAGCACATCGTCAATGAGGCCGTCATCGACCAGGGGCTGGATTCTGTTTGGGATTTTCATGCGGCTTTATACCTTATTTCACCCGCTTTTCGTATCAATTTGCGATGATGGAAAACATTGGCAATGACTGAACAAAGTATCCGATTCTACCCTGGAAAGTTGTTTTGTGGGGATGAACCTTAATGCGTTGCGCTTTTGACCTTTGTTTTATCATAAACAAGGGATTAGGGGGGAGAGCAGGGCGGTTTTATCTGCCAGAGATTCGCTTTCTTACGGCACAGTGCAACATTATGTCAGCGAGATGTGCCTGAATAGCAGGTGGATATGGGCATAAGGCCGAAATCCTGCTCACAGAATCCCGGCCTGCCTGCGGGATTACTTCAGGCCTTTAAGCACTTTAACCGTGCTTTCAATGTCGATCTCATCTTCGGAGAAGATCAGCGTCGTTCCCTGGAAAGTGGTCACCGCCAGCTTTTTCAGCGAGCGCATCTTACTGGCGTTCGGGTCAGACTTCGGACGGATATTATTCAGCAACAGACCGACTGACAACACCGCGTTCTCTTTATCGACACCAGCATCAACAGGGACCTCTTCGTTATAGACCAGATAAGACTTAATCGAAGTGATCTTCAGCCGCTCACCTGCGATATAGATATATTTGCTGGTTGGCGCGACTTTCACCGCATAGGCGGACAAGCCTTTGTTGTTGGTGGTGGGTTCGAATGTCACCGCCGCATCTTTCTTAATCAGATCAGGATTGGCGACTTTAATCACATGAAAATAGCGGTTATCACCGTTTTCATCTTTGATAAAGCCAAAACCTTTGTCTTCAAACCAGGTTGTGATCGTTCCGTTCATCGCCATTTTTGCCTGCTTAATCTACTCAGTTTTTTACAGCGCGCAGTGTAAAACACAATGCCTGCGCAGACTATATAAGTCTGGATGATAATTTACAGCCGGGCAAGAGGCGGGGCGAATGCCCGACGCGGAGATTAATGCGGTAGTCAGAACGGTTAACCGGCGGACGGCGCAATGCTCGTCTGCCGGTGCGTATCTCTTACTCGTTGCCCCAGCGGTTCAGGAACCCGGCGATATCATCAATACGCTGCTCATCGATACCCGCTTCGCGCGCCATATCCTGCTGCGACTCTTCACTGATCTCTTCGTTATTCATCAGACGGGTGATCAGCAACTGAAAGTAATGCGCCAGCGGAGTACGCTCTGCTTCGCTGACCGGCTTAGCCGCCTCCGTCGCGTACTCATCTGCGACATCATAATATTTGAGAGAAATTTCGTTATTCATAAGGGGTCCGCAGAGTTGAGAGTAAGTAGCGACCGGATTCTGACCCGGCTTGTGGCGGTATTATTTCGTGTTTGGGTTGGGGCTGTAAAGGGGAACAGGATACCCGGTTCTGACTAGAGAACCAGCGGCGGAAGCTGTCTGAAGGTGTTGACTAATCCCTCTCCCCAGCCTTTACGGATAGTACTGAAGTACGGATGGTCTTCGGTAATGCGGTATTGCCGGGCATCGCTGAAGCTATCACACGGGTAGATCATCACGTCGAGCGGAAGACCAACGGACAGATTGCTGCGCAGGGTCGAATCCAGTGAAATCAGCGCGCATTGCATCGCCTGCTCCAGAGACATGTCGTAGTGCAGCACCCGGTCAATAATCGGTTTGCCATACTTGCTTTCACCAATCTGGAAATAGGGCGTATCGCGGGTGGCTTCGATGAAATTACCCTGTGGGTAAATATGGAACAGACCCATCTCATCCCCATTGATTTGCCCGCCGAGCAGCAGATTGCAACTGAAGTCTGTTGTACTGCCATTCTGTTGCGCCTCACTGTCCCGCTGGATCACCTCACGAACCGTCTCGCCGACCAGAGATGCGGCGTCGTAGAGGCTTGAGGCATTCAGCAGATTGGGGCAGTCGGCATTCCTGCTGCGGTGTCGCAGCAGACTGATAATACTTTGCGTGGTCGCCAGATTACCGGCAGTCTGAAGCACCAGCGTACGATCGCCGTCCTGATGAAACACGTGCAGTTTACGGAAGGTGGAAATATGATCCACGCCAGCATTGGTACGTGAATCGGATGCAAAGACCAGCCCGGATGACAGGCGCATGGCCACACAATAGGTCATACCACACTCCCCTCAAAAAAAGATTTGCACGCCATCAGCGTGCATGAAGTTTTCACCATCAGCAAGTCGCGATTTACATCATTTGTACGGCGGCAATCGCACACATATCTTCATATCCCCCGCCAATGCGTAAACCACGCACCGGACAGGCATCCAGGTAATCGATGCCGACGGCAAGCTTAAGATGTTGATCAGGGATACGGGTATTGTTGGTGACGTCAAAGCAGTGCCAGCGGTCTTCCACCCACACTTCGGCCCAGGCATGCGTGGCGACATGGGTAGAATCTTTGCTGTGCAGGTAACCGCTGACGTAGCGTGCCGGTATATTCAGAGTACGACAGCAGCTCAGAAAGACATGCGTATGATCCTGGCAGACGCCGGTACTGGCGGCGAAAGCCTCAGCGGCACTGTCGGTCACAAGGGTAGTACCTGGGGTGTAAGGCATCCTGAGCAGCAGGTCTGCCATCAGGTTTTCCAGGGCGGCCAGAATCGCCTGAGGCTGATGATAACGCAGGGCAAACGCCTGAATCGCCGCATCGGGCTGGGTCAGCGGACTGTGGCGCAGGAAGACCAGCGGCGACAGATGTCCCTGAGCCTGATCTTCAATGCCGTGTTCAATCTCTACCACGCCATGTGCCTGAATGGTGATGGACTCATGCGGCTCATCGAGTGTCAGCACATGCATAATGTTGCCGAAGGCGTCAGTGGTGCAGACCGCCTTCTCCGGCAAGGTCAGTTGCCAGGAAAGTATGCGTTGATGAGGCGATTCCTGAGGCGTCAGACGCAGGTACTGGATACTCCTTTGCACTGCCTGGTCGTAGCGATAGTGCGTGTTGTGCTCAATGCTAAGTTTCATTGCGCCTCCAGATACGTGTGATGAATACTTTCGGCGATCTCGTTGACCTGAGCGAGAAAGGCTTCCAGCCAGTTGTTCAGCCCGATTCTGTTCAGGTCTTTCATGGAGCTGAAGCGCAGCTCGGCGTGCAGGATGTGCGCCAGGCGGCGTGGCGGATTTGCACGGCCCCCAATCAGCTCCAGTTGCTGAACCATATCGTTGATACACGCCAGCAACGAACGTGGCAGCTCGTTGCGCAGGATCATCAGTTCGGCGATAGTCTCCCGGCTCAGGGGCTGCTTATAAATACTATGGTAGGCTTCGCGCGCACTTACCGCCTGCAGCAGTGTGTCCATGCGGTAATATTCGCGCACCGGATCGTCATCAATGTCCATTAGTCGGTTTTTCACCTCCAGCAGACGGGCGGTGCCATCAGCCCGTTCCAGCAGCGTCCCCAGGCGGATAAAGTGCATCGCATCGCTGCGGAGCAGGGTACCGAACATGGCACCGCGGAACAGATGAGAGCGCTCTTTCACCCAGTCAAAGAAGGCGTCGGCACCGTCTGAGCCGATGCCCTGACGGCGTATCGATTTCATCCCGATCCAGGTGGCATTAATACATTCCCAGACTTCAGATGACAGGCTGCCACGCACCGCATGCGCGTTGTTCCAGCCCATCTGCAGGCAACTGAAAATGCTGCTGTGATTCCGGTTATCCAGGGCGAAAAAACTGACCAGATTGGGCATCGTCAGTGTCGGGTAGGTCTCAGCATACAGCCCGCTGGTGCTGGTCAGGTTGAGCGGTACCAGCAGATCATGCGTACCCCCGTTACGGATTGGCATCATCGACAGCTTGTTGGTGACGTCCAGCACCCGGGCGATATTTTCTGCCCGCTCCAGATAGCGGGCCATCCAATAGAGTTCACTGGCTGTCCGGCTCAGCATAGATCATCCTCCAGTACCCAGGTGTCCTTGGTTCCGCCGCCCTGAGATGAATTGACGACCAGCGATCCTTCCGTCAACGCGACGCGGGTAAGCCCGCCAGGCACCAGTCGGATCTCCGCGCCACTGAGCGCAAAGGGCCGGAGATCGATATGACGTGGTGCCAGGCCGTCGTTGACAAACGTAGGGCAGGTGGACAACGCCAGCGTGTTTTGCGCGATGTAATTCTGCGGACGCGCCAGCAACAGGTCACGGAAGTGGGCAAGCTCAGCTTTGCTCGCGGCGGGGCCAATCAACATGCCGTAACCCCCAGCGCCGTGAACTTCCTTCACCACCATTTTTTCGAGGTTTGCCAGCACATACGACAGCTCATTTTTATGCCTGCACTGCCAGGTTGGGACGTTGTTGAGAATCGGTTCTTCCTGCAGATAAAAGCGCACCATATCCGGTACGTAGGGGTAGATAGATTTGTCATCAGCCACACCCGTGCCGATGGCATTGGCCAGGACAACATTGCCAGCCCGATAAACTGACAGCAGTCCGGGTACGCCGAGCATGGAGTCCGGGCGGAACGCCAGCGGATCGAGGAAGGCGTCGTCAACCCGACGATAGATCACATGCACTTTGCATGGCCCGGCGGTCGTGCGCATAAACAGCATGCCATCCTTCACGAACAAATCGGCGCTTTCAACCAGCTCAACGCCCATTTGCTGGGCCAGGAAGCTGTGTTCGAAGTAAGCGCTGTTAAAGCGGCCTGGGGTCAATACCACCACGGTGGGATCGTTGACGGGTGAGCTTTCACGCAGCGTTTGCAGCAGATGCGATGGATAGCGTTCTACGGGCGCAATGCGTTGCTGTGCAAACAGTTCCGGATAGAGCCGCATCATCATCTTACGGTTCTCCAGCATATAGGAGACGCCGGAGGGGGTACGCAGGTTATCTTCCAGGACGTAATATTCACCATCACTGTTGCGCACCATATCCACGCCGATAATGTGTGCGTAGATGTTACGGTGGAGATCAACACCCTGCATACAGGGCTGATACTGTTCGTTAGCCAGAACCTGTTCTGCCGGAATGACGCCCGCTTTCAGAATGTGTTGTTCGTGGTAGATATCGTAGAGAAAGGCATTGAGCGCCTGCACACGCTGACGGATACCAGCATCAAGCATGGCCCACTCGGCGGCCGGAATAATACGTGGCACGCTGTCGAACGGGATCAACCGTTCAGCACCATTATCGTCATCGTAGACATTGAACGTTATCCCTACCCGGTGAAACAGGAGGGCGGCTTCTTCCCGCTTGCGCTGTACCGCCTGGTGATCGGCCTGCTGCAGCCATTGCCAGTAGGCGGCGTAGTGGTCACGGTGTTCGCCTTCAGCCAGAAGCATCTCATCAAAAAAGGGTGAAGCGGAGAGATTGATATTCAGCATCGTCACCTCGCAGACGTTAAAGGCTGTGAATCTATCCAAGCATAAAGTGTGCCAGCCTCAGAAGAAGCGGAACGGTGCAAAGCCGAGATAGTGCAAGGGTTAAAGCACTTTTTTGGTGCAGGCGCAGAGCAGCAATGTCTTACTATGGCGCTTAGTGTGACGTGGTGAACAACAAAATGGTCATGGCTCAGGCGTCTTCAGCTCATGAAGCTGTCGCTTAGACGGTAACGGTAATATGGGGGATTTTATTGATCTGCCGGGGGCGCTCGGGCAGGTGAATCTGGAAAAAGTTATTGCCGCGCAGCCGGATGTCTATCTGGTCGCGGTGGCACCAGACCGCCAAAAGCGGGCGCTCCACTACCCGCCGGTTTAGTGCCGGGCACGCAGACTACTGCAGAACAGGTGAGTGCCAGCCTGAAGCTGCTGCTGTCGCGTAAAGGCATCAGCACGCTGAAAGCGGTTGAAGCCGGTCGCAGTTTTGGCATCTGGTACCATTCCTCCTGTAACGTGCTGGCCGTGCAGTTCTTCGCCAGGGTGTTTTATCCGCAGAAGTTTGCCGCTCCCGATGCGTAGCAAACGCAATGCTATAAACCGTTCCTCGCCGTCGAATCGACCGGCACTTACTGGACCGGGTAAAAAGTACTTTGCCCCGACTGCCGGGGCGTTTTATATCACGGAGAGAAGGGAATGAAGATCAGCGGGTGGTCACTGTCTCCGCTATCGAACAGAGTTTTAACGATGCGCCCGGAGTTCTGACAGGCGAAGTATTTTCAATGGCAATACACGTAGTCGGGGGACGCTGTTTTAAGCGCTTTATTCACTTCCTGGTAATCAGCGTGAAAGAGTATTTTGTGCCTGCATAAACCGCGCACGCCAGGGCTTGAGAACCCACAACGCCAGGCCAGCGGTGATGAAGTCGAAGGTAATCGCGCAGCCAAAGACCAGGTGCCAGTTATGGGTGTGCTGATACATCAGCGCCGCCAGCGGACCACCAAAGACCGCGCCGATACCCTGCGAGATATACAGCCAGCCATAGTTCGCTGAAGCATTTTCGCTGCCAAAGGTGTCGGTCAGTGTGGATGGGAACAGCGAGAAGATTTCGCCCCAGCCAAAAAAAACGACGCCTGAAAGCAGTACGAAGAGCAACGGATCTTCGCGGCAGGCAAGCCACAACGTCATCGCTACGCCTTCCAGCGCGAAGGCAATAAACATCGTATTTTCACGGCCGTAGCGGTCAGAAATAAAACCAAATAGGGGACGTGTTAAACCGTTAGTAAAACGATCAATGGTCAGCGCCAGGGGCAGGGCGGCCATGCCGAAAATTACCGCCTTGTTGATGCCAAAGTCTTCGGCAAAAATCGCCATCTGCGAAGTCACCATCAGCCCTGAAGTCGACATCATGGTCATCATCATGAACATCAGCCAGAACAACGGCTGGCGCAGCATTTCTCCGGATTTAAACTGGCGCTGGTCCAGTACGGGAGACGGTGTTTTGCTGGCCGGGATCATCATGCTGGTTTCAGGCAGTCTCAGGTTCTGGCTGGCGAGAAGACCCACAGCAGCGAAGATGAGGCCAAATGTCGTCATCGTCTGCTCCAGCCCGTAGCTATTAAGAGAAATAGAAATCGGGAAGGTGGTGAAAATGGCCCCCATGCCGTAGCCCGCCGCCACGGTTCCGGCGGCAAAACCGCGCTGCTGTGGAAACCACTTCATCACCAGTCCCACTACGCCGATGTAAACAATACCCGTCCCCAGTCCGCCAAGGCAGCCGTAGGCCAGATACAGTGAAGTCAGGCTGTTGACCCGGGCAGCGATCACCCAGCTGAAACCCGCCATCAGTGTACCGATGGAGATCAGCAGACGTGGGCCAAAGCGTTCGACCAGCCGACCCTGAAAAGGTGAGAAAAAGGTCTGCAGAATAATCAGCAGCGAGAATGTGACCTGAAGTTCCGCCAGCCCGACGCCGAGTTTAGCAATCATCGGTTTGGTCAACAGCGTCCAGACATATTGCGGACTGGAAATGGCTGCCATGCAAAGTAATCCAAGCAGAAGCTGTACCCACTTGCTGTGTTTCGCTATTACTACTGGTTCACTTATCGAGGTCATTGTCTGTCTCCATAATTACGCTTTGCTCTGCTTAACCACGTTTTTGTTGTCGCACCTATCCAGACCATTAGCTGCAAATGCTAAATCCCTGAGACAGTCATCCCGATACATAAATATGTACGTAAAGCAATAAAGCAGGATGTGTGCCAGTTTGAAAAAATGCTTAAATTCAATTGGTAACGGAGTTACGGGCGGAATAAATGTGATGGGCTGCAAAAAATGAGTGCGCTGAGATGGTGCGTGGGAGACGGTTGATGGTCAGTCAGAAACGCCATCCGGTACATTCTGATATTCGAGGTTATGAACAGAAAGGTGTTACCGGAAAAAGATAAACAGGTGTTTGAAATGTTCGGATTGAGGACACAAAAAAGCCCGCAGGGCTTGTGCTGTAAGAGCTTTAATGACTTCGATGATGGTTCTGGTAACCATCAACCAGGAAAATATTATCCTGAAAGCCTCATTTCTCTGACGAGATCTGACGAACAGTCATCAGGAATTCCTGAGCCGTGGTTTCCCATAGTTCAGGGGCAAAATCAAACCCATATCGTTTCCTGAACTCCTCTTCGACACCGTCACCATAGGCGGAGATAAAATCATCAACTTCTTCGGCGAGATCTTTGAGCATCCAGTCTGGTACTGACTTTTTGAATAGCCGTACTATGCCTTCGACCGTATCCTCGCCATCATTGATGATGTCCGCGTCCTGGTTGAAATAACCGAAAATAAGTTGGTCAAGAAAGTGGAATTTTTGCATTTTGTACCTATAGATCCGGGAATGCTGTGAGAATGTAATAGGGTTTGCCGTTATATTGCTGAAACTCGATAACAATTCTCACATTTGTCATGACTATTCGCTGGTTACTCCCGCGCTGGAAACCGTAGCCAATCGCTTTGCCAGATGCATTTCGAATAGTTAACCTGGCTCCCTGTCTGCCTCCGCCAAGGACCGATTTTATAACGTCCCGATTAGCAAAAATCGCTTTCGATATGGCTTCTTCGGCTATCTGCACGTTGGTAAAGGTAGTGGAATACTGCAAACGCTTATTGGCTTCAAAGCGGGATAATAGTTCTGCATCGCTTTTGCCAACATGTGTGGAAAGCGTATGCCCGCCGGGTTTCAAACCTGTGACTGACTCATGCTCAGTAAGTTTAATGCGGCCAGCTCTTACTGCTGCTACACGACTTGCGCCGATGCCAAGTGCAAATCCTAGTGGAACAGCGATATCGACAGTCAGGCCGATTTTCATAGCCGTATCTTCATCTGCTCCAAAGGATTTGGCAATTGCTGTTGCTGTCTCGTATGTTGCTGTGCGAGTGTCTCTGCCCACAATGAGCTGATTTGCAGCAGCATTAATGCTATCGAGACTATGTGCGCCGACGACAACACATCCTGCTTTTGTTAATCCGGTAGGTTCAGGTGCTATACATAGAGCAGTTGCACCAGCCAGTTCAAGGCATCCCATGACAAGTCCCAACCCCCCGAGAAGGCGGTTACTCATTGTTTCCGCCTCTGTCACTGTCTTATCAGAGAGTGCGGCAGCAAGCTGAACAGGGGACATCGCGATCTTTATGCCATCATCCATAATGTGACCTTATTTGTTTAAAAGGCAAACAGCATAATTGTATGCTTTTTTCAGGTGCTGCCAACCATTTCAGTGCCATAAATTAAGTTAGTGAAAGCTATTCATTTCTCACAGGTGGCTGAAAGGAGCTGGCGCTGGATAAACAGGAGACAATGCTGAAATGATGTGGCAGCGGCAAAAAGTAAATTGGATTACACTGTGCGGCGTTTACTGAACTTGCAGATCCTTATTGGCAGTCAGCCCTGCGAAACGTGAGCCCGTAGCTGCTATGTGTCATTAACTTGCGTATCTGTCATGAAAAACTTTCTCCGACGTTTGACAGTGTTGTCCTTGACCGGGTTAAGCACGTAGCGAGATTAACTGGCTAAGCAATAATGCGGGCAGCTTCGCACATTTAACTGATATTCCTAAGCGTAAACCAATGCCGTTTTGTCTGCTGCCTGGTCACCTGCTCTGCTGATAGGTTAAAAGGGCTTCAGATTACCCTATCTACTACCATCTGCTTTGGCTGGTGCAGGGTTAGCATTGATATCAATGTATTTTCTCAATCCCATTGGGCGGCTTACTCCGGGAGGATCAGAAAAGGGAATCTTAAACGTTGGCGATGCTGATACTTTTACTGTCCACGTGGTATCACCGATGAAGCGGAAACTTGCAGAATGAGGTGAAACTTTCAAAGCCTCGAAATGACCTGAAGTATAAATACCCCCAATAGTCAGTTCCTCTAAAATTCCCTGAGAGAGATCTAACAGCAGGAGCGTCAGCATCTCTTCAAAAAGAACGTCATCTGTTATGAATAAAAGATAGCGGCGCTCATCAATTATTATCGCACCCTCAAGCACTTTTCCAGGGATGATAATTCCCGTTGAGATGCCGTCAATCAAAACTTCGGAACGAGCCTGGGCGGTATCTGTTGCCTCATTAACTTCCGACAGCGATATTGTAGTGACTTCTTCCATTTCTATTTCCACCAGTTGCCCATTTCCCACGCCGCTAAAGCACCGCCGACAAATCCGCCTAATAGCACGCATAGGGGGCGCCAGGTCCACACATCAAACCTGCAACGGCACCGCCAGCCCAACCGCCCGCAATACCAGCTCCGTTAATAGCAACCTGCCTGCCGGTTTCTGATGCTTTGTTGTCTGACGTATATATTTCATACATTGATATCTCGATAGAAAGAACTATCAAGCCTTTAGCTGCATGGGATAGTTCCATCATTCTCAGGTTGACCTGAGGATTTGATTTACCCGCTGACTCTACAATCGCGGCATAAACCTGATTTTTTTGCGTTTCAGATAAGCTGTAAAAATTAGCCTTTGGCCCGAACATAGCGGCAGTTTTTTTGGCGACTAACTCATTGAGCGTTACGCCTGAGGTCTTCATCCTTTCTGCCATTGCCCTGCCAAGTGGCGTACTCCGGGTGCGCACCATATCCATTATCAGATTTCTGGTTTCCTGTGCCTCCATTGCAGCTTTATCCCAGCTAATAATGCCACTACTCACTTTTGCTCTGAGATCTTCAGCCATTTCTTTAATGCGTTTAGAGTACTCAAGACGCAGTCGGGGATCGACAGAGAGCCTTGCTGCCGCCGCAGATACATCGCCTTGTAATGCGTTCACCGCACTTTCAAATTTCGTTTTGCCGTCTGAGTCCAGCGCACTAAGTAAGGCCGTATCCATTTTCAGTCCCTGTTAGATGAGCAACTCCACGAATATAACAAATGTGCTAATGAAATTGAAAATTGCCTCATTATGCAATCCGCCGAATTTTCATACTGAACGGATTCTTGAGGCTGCTGGCCTCCATTCAGGCAATCTGTCGTAGTGGAGGTAATGCCTGGCCTGACGCGGACTGATAGTGACATTCCCCCTATAGAGTTCATTTGGCTCCGACATGTGCAGGATCACCCTGCGGCTCGATATGCTGCCGATGATGGCATTGATGCGGGCACCGTCACCGCTCCACAATTACCGCGTTTGTTTGGAGCAATTCAGCCGATTACAGACACAAAAAAGCCCGCAAGGCTTTCACCTTGCGGGCTCTCAGGACTTTGATGAGGGTTCTGGTAACCCTCGCTGGCGGAGTCTGAATAGACTGCGCAACCTCATGTAAAAATTGGCTTTTATTCAATTCAACTTTTATTCGTGTACCTAAACGTGTACCAATTGTCATCGTTCATACTTAAATGAGATATAAAATGTATCAAATTTAATTCTTACCATCGTCGTGACCAATTATATAAAATTCTGCGCCTGATGCCCTGATAGCCGACTCGGCGCTAACTAACAAGACGTCAAGCTGTTTTCGTATGTTTGATTGAACATTCTTATCATAATAACTTTTCATAGTGTGAGGTTGTACAATTATCACTCTAAATTTAATTTTGCTATTTTTTTCCAGCGCTTCAATCGCAGTTATAAATGACCCATGATCACTAATTACATTATTATTCCAACAATATTTAGCGATGGCATTTTCTGCTCGTTCTCTTAGATCAGTTGTTAAATTTTTTCTACTGATATATCTAAGGTTTTTGATTGCTTGATTCAAAACTATATCATGAGCACCAACTGATATTCTTCTATCACAGCTATTTGAGTTCGCAGCTTTAATATGAATTAAAGAAATATAAACTTTATCCTTATGCTCATCTATATGAATGAAATCAGCTTTCTCACCAGCGCCATCATCGCAAAATAACCACCCCGAAGGCTTATCCGTTGTCATGAAGTTTTCATGTGAATCCCAGAGACCACACCAATGATGTTTCATCCAGCAAAAAAGAGACTTTTGAGTGCCGATTTTGTTTAATGCTGCTTTGCCGTTTAATTCTGGTTTTTCTTTTGAAATATCAAAATTATCAAAGTTTGCCCATATGAAATTATTATAGATAACATCGCGATATTCTGTCTTGAATACTCTGCTGTTAATTATCGCATGCCCTGACTCATACCAGCATTTAATCAACTCAGGGTATTTAAATGTATTTGCAAAGTAATCAAGCTCGGGTTTTTTCCCTTTCTTTGGTATCTTTTCAATTACATCAAATTCAACTGAGTAGTCCAATATCTTAGGTGATATCTTTATTTCTCCAATACTTATAAGATTTTTGAATATTTCTAAACTTATGTCTGGCGAGTTTAAGGTGTCAAATATCTTAAAGGTATATTTGTTTTTAATTGTATGAAGTCGATCGACTTTGCTCTCACTTAGATCATTTTTATTAAACTCAGGATCGAGAAAAGATAGGTCATAAACATTACTTACTCCCTTCATTTCTGCAATGGGTGTAGCTAATATGCTTATTGGGTTCTCAACTTCATTTTTATTTTTATCAATTGTGTCAATTATTTCGATGACCCTATTTTCAAACGTTTTCCAATCCTTGCATGGTCCTCTCCATAAAGATGACTTATATGGATTTAGACCAATTGTTTTTTCTGTCCCATCTAAGGATGTACGAACTGCTGACATTACAAATGATTGATCTTCAAGGGGGTTTAAAGTATCAGCCACACTCTCGCCACCTAAAACTTTTGAGTCAGCTTTAAAACTCTCTCTTCCGTGTGTGCCTAATAGCCATAACATTTTAATGTTATCTTCATTAATGAATAGATAGTTTAGTTGACTAATGTTAATTACTTTAATATTAGGGATTAATGGCGTAAAGAAATATGTTCTTATTTCATCCTTTAACCCTTTTTCAGACACGTAAAATGCGAATGTATTATTTAAGTTAAAGGTGATGAAAATATGGTTTTCAATGTCAGTTAGTATATTTCCTGAAAACCAACTTGGATTTTTTAGAACCTCATAATGGGTATAGAAAATAAGAGCTTCGCCAGATGAATCCTGTCTAACAGGATGCATATTAACAACCTGCTCTTTTCGGCCCTCTGTGCGAATTATACTTGAAATTTTTTCATGGGTTTCTGCTGCGCTTGTTGCTTCAGGACTCATCCCTAAAAGTATTGAAAGAAACGGTTTGATATGTAGCTTATCAACATAGTCCATAAGAATACTCCCTATTAATACATTAATGTTTTTTAATGTAACCTATAAATAGTTAGTTGATCAAACAGTGATCAATGTCGATTTTTGTGAATGAGCTAACTTAAAAAAATGATTTTGTATAAAAGTGTTCACAATGTTCACTCATCATATTTAAGCAATTAATTCAATATCTTATATGGTGAAGGGTTCATGGGGACTTCTACATGAGTGTGCACTAGGGGTGATCACTTTGTAAAAATAATAAAAAACCGGCCTGAGCCGGTTTAGAAGGAACGGAACTATCAGGCGCTACATGCGGGCAACCAATCTGCCTCGCTGTCTTCATGTAGCGTGAGATTAGTTTGTATGCCGTTATTCGTCCGGCGCTTGAGCAGTACGCGCTCGTACTCTTTCAGAGTCTGTGGCACCGCCTGGCCGAAAGCCGTTAGGCTGAGCGGGTGCTGATGGCCGCGCGATTCCATAAATGACAGATACGCATGATAGAGATAGCGCTTCGGGTTTATCGGGCGAATATTGGCGTTACCGATGAACAGCCCGTTTGTTGTGCTAAGCGGCATCAGATAGCCACAGAAATCGACCAGTGGATCGGCCTGTCGTTTTACCTCCAGCGCTTCGCCGGATGACTGCTGCGCCTGTAGCAGCTCGCGGGCTTCATCAGGCGACGCGAAGCGCTGCATCAGGTGACGAACAATTACGGCCAGTTCGGTGCTGATTTTATCCAGTAGCTGAGCATCGCGCTCTTTTGCCGGTATCACTTCCGGGAACGTCAGGATTACCCGGCGACGTGACACGCCGCCGCTGCGATCGCTGAAGCGCATAGGATTGTTATTCACCGCCAGAATGACCGCCGGGATATGCGTTGAATAGGCGTCACGGTATTTCGGATCGATTGCCACCGCATCACCGCCGGTTATCGCCTTGATGCCCGCGCCGTCGCCGCTCCATTTCTCTTGGTCTGGCAGGATAATCAGCGAGTAGCCAACCACGCTGGCGCGCTCGCGTGAGGATTCCAGCGTGTCGATGGTGGCGGACGTGGTATTGTCTTTTCCTGCCAGCAGAGTGGCTATCGAGGCCATCACGCTTTTACCGCTGCCGCCGGGGCCGGTGACCTCAAGAAACATCTGCCAGTCGTAGCGGTTTGCCAGCACCATAAATAACGCCGCGAGAATGCGCTCCTGCTTGTCGTGATTATGTCCGGCGGCCCGCGTTAACCAGCGCCAGAAGGCCGGGGCGTGGTCTGCAAGGTTTTCACCCGGACGCGGGGCGGTGTAGTCCACGCTGTTGACGGTGCGCAGCCAGTGCTCGCGGCGGTGCGGGCTGAACGTGCCGGAAGCGGTATCAAACACGCCGTTACGGAAGCCAATCAGGCGGCGGGACGGTTCACCCATCTGCGGCACCATCAGCTTGAGCGTGTCCAGCACGCTGCCGATACCGGCGGCCGAGAACGGTGCGCGTACTTTCTGAAACAGCGCGGCGATTTCCCGGCGCAGCGTCTTCGCCTCCATCACCTGCCATGCGCCGTTCTCATAGCGGCAGATTTCCTCCCCGACCGGCGGAACGGCCAGCGCCTCTCCGTAATGGGCGACCAGCAACTCGGCTTTCTGGCTGGCGCTCATGGCCTTCAGGTCAGCCTCGCTGACGGATTCAAACGGGCTGAGCGGCTGCGGCTGCGTAAAGCCGGTGAGCTGTGCCTGCGTGGCGATATCACCGTGCATTTGCCACACGTCGTTCCAGTCACCCGCAACTGGCGGCAGGGCGGCTTTACCACCACAGGCTTTCGCCGCTTCTTCTGCCTTTAACTGGCCGGTGCCGTTGTCGTCACGGTCGGCGGCAATCATCATCAGCGCACCGGGGTATGACTCACGCAGCCGCTTTGCCAGCGCGGGCAGGTTGTTGGCGCTCAGCGCCACGTATACCGCCTGCCCGGTCAGCCGGTGCACGGTCAGGCCGGTGGCATATCCTTCAGTGAGCCACAGCGTTTTGCCATCCGGCTCGCCTGCCAGCCAGTACGTGCCTTTAACCTGCCCGCCGGGAAGGGTGCGCTTGTCGCCTGCGGCACTGATGAGCTGCACGTTCACGGCGGTGCCGTCTTCGCCGGTCAGTGGGATGAGCACATCCCCGGCGGCAAAGCGGATGCCACCACAGCGCAGCGCATCAGTAAGCGTGAGTGCATGCGTACCGTGCAGCCCTTTCGATGAAAGGTAGGCGTTGTCCGTGCGGCTGATGGCGGCGGCGATAAGTGCCTGCGCCCGTGCTGCGGCGTCTGCCTGCGCGCGGCTTTTGTCTGCGGCTTCATCATGCATAACCGGGGCCGACTCCGGCAGCGTGCCTAGCATTCCGGCCACCTTCATGGCGGCCTCTTTAGCGCTGATACTTAGCGCCTTTTCCACCAGGTTAAGGCCGTCACCGGCCCCGCACTGGTTACAGAGCCACGTTCCGCGCCCGTCCTGATTGTCAAAACGGAAGCGGTCTTTACCGCCGCAGGCAGGGCAGGCAACGTGTCGCCCCCCGACGTGCACGCTGATGCCGAGTGCGGGCAGAAGCTGCGGCCAGAATCTGGTGGCCGCCTTTACGGTGTCAGAGACGATATGTTTCATATGTGCTTTCTCCCTCAGTGCATCGTGATGCGGCTGGCGGCCGCAAGCTGGCTGCGGAAAAGTTCATCCATCATGGTGACGCCGAGCTGCGTCAGGCGCGGCGGCGCGGTCAGCAGGTCCGGCTCAACCATATCGCCCAGCATGGTGCAGGCCATCTCCATGCCCGCATCGGGGCCGTGGCGGCGCACATAGAAGCCCTCCAGCTCAAGGGCAATCGTCATCTGCAACTCATCGAGCGTGGCTGAAACGGTGATGCCGAGGTTTTTGCAGGCATTCAGATAGCCCTGCGCCAGCGCGCGGCGGTAAACGGCTGTGCGTACCTCAACGGGCAGGCAGGAGTGATTAGCAGTCATCATGGCGGGCCTCCGTGGCTAATATCCGGGATTCACAGGTTTCAACGACTTTACCAAGCTGGTCGGTGAGCAGGGCAACGACCGAGGCCAGCGCCGCGCCGTCAGGCACGCAGCCTCGTGCGCTCATGCCGTTCACCGAGTCGAACATATCGAGCACGGTCACGCCGACCGTGTGCGCATGCAGCAGGCGCAGATAGTCAGCGTGGGGAATGGGATAGGTGTCATGGTTATTCAGGCGTTTTGCGAGCGTGTTCATGCGACTACCGCCTTAACCGGCAGACGACCGGCAAAGGACAGGACGTAATCGCGGGCGAGGCTGGCGCGGGCGCTTCGCTCATCGCCAGCCACGGTGCGCAGCATGCAGGGACGTGCGGCGGCATCGGTGCGGCGTACGGCGGCAAAAATAAAGGTGAATTGAGAGTGAGCGGCAGTAAGGACCGTTGTCATGAGGACAATCTCCATTGAGTAGCGGTTGCTGCTACCACCGGAGTTCCTACGCTCATGGGTGGTAGCCCGGACGGGGGTAGGAATACCGGCCTCAATGGATACCGGCCAGCCTGAAGGCTGCCCCGCCCGGGCCACCATTACGCAGACGGCGCAACGGCGAAAGAACCGTTGCCCGGATAATGGGTGCACTGAGGCATAGACACAAAAAAAGACGCATGGCGCGTCTGGTGTCGCCATTGAGTAACACGGGTTCCTACGCCCGGCTGCCGATTTTGCGGCAGCACAAAAACTGTATAACGGCCGCTCGCCAGAGAAAAGCCTTTTTTCACACATCGGGGCGATTTCCTCAGCAACCGGTCAGGACGTGATCGGATTGCGGCGGATTTGATCGGAATTCCCCGTTCTCTTTCTTCCCCCGCTGCCTGGCAGGCTTCGCTTTTTTACTCATAACGGAGATGTGACCGTGCATTTCGCTGGTAAAGGCCGGTGCGGTTACTGTGCTGCCGCTAACGGCTGCCGTCAGGCTTTCTGCGACAAAGGCGGCCTTTTCGCGAGTGAGTGGACAGGTTTTCGTGCCGACATTCTGCGTAATCATGCTGTACCTCCGGCGCGCTGTGCGATGCGGGCCTGCATCCAGCCGTCAATCTCTGACGCCAGCCAGGCGACGTTTTTACCGCCGAGGGAAATCTGCGACGGGAACTGCTCCCGGCTGATTAAGTCGTAAATGGTCGAGCGTGAGAGGCCGTAGGTGCTGATGACTTCCGGCAGGCGCATGAAGCGGTCGCGCGGGAAAACGGCGTCGCGGATCGCGGGAATGGCTGGGGCCGGTACGGATGAAACTGCGTGCATGGTGTTACCTCATTGTGAGTCCGGCCGGTACTGTCCGGTTCCGGTGGTGTCTTCAGGTAACCCCCTATTTTGAGAATATTTTTCGGTAAGTAAACAAGTGTCCGGCTTGCTGAGATAAGTACGAGTGATTATTTTTTAACCATCGTTTGCCATTAAATTGCAATGAACTGCAAACATTTGCCATTTGCAAGTTTAAGGCAATCAAAAGGATGTTATTGATAGGATTAAACGCTGGAAAAGGCTCGCCAGAAAAAAGCTGTTGTCTAAGACTGTGTGAACACTGGTGAATACTCTGTGAAGACTTAACTTAAAAGTATTCACTGCCTTAATTACTGTATTTATTATCTTTTTTATCTCAGTGAATACCAGTGAACAGTTATATAAGAAATATTATCAGTTAAGGGCCATCCCCTACCGGTTATGCCCTTGTTTGTTCATCGACAGGCGGAAAGCAATGAAATGCGCTGTCCTGTGGTACATGACAGAATGGCCTCATCCTTTACAGACGATGAGAGACAATCATGACCACCCCGGAACAGAAACCTGCATCACTGGAACGCTTCGAGAAAGCCCGCGCTGAACATACCGAAAGGATGAAAGCCTATAACGGTATCTGCGCCGATATCGCCCGCTGTGAAAAAGAACAGCAGGCAGCCATCGAGGCAGGGAAAGAAGCCGAGAGCAACTGGCGCACGAGCTTTCGCAACCTGCGAGGCAATCTCACCGACGAGCTGCGCGCCGAACATTCTCAGCGCATCGCCAGCCGGGAACTGGCCGATGAGTTCGGCGGGCTGCTGAAAGAGCTGGCGCTGGATAAGCAGGAGGCGATGCTGAAATGCTGCGGCAGTGGCAAAGAGTACGTGGAATCACACCGCGAGGCGTTTACCGGTTTCTCGGATGCGCACTGGCAGTCAGCCCTGCGGAACGTAAGTCCGTCGCTGCTGTGGGCCATTAAGCTGCGTATCCGGCGCGAAGAACTTTCCCCGACGTTTGCCGGTGATGACCGGGACCGGATTAAGGACGTGGCTTATCTGGTCGGTGAAGCGCTGACTCAGGCGGCTGCGGCTCTGCCAGAGAGCGTGCTGAAAGAGGCTCCGCTGCTGGAGAATATCGGCCTGCATCGTCCGGCGCTGACGGGGGTTGATATGGAGCTATATACGCGCCCCCTGCGCCGTCAGAAGCTGGGGGAATCAATCCGGGCACAGCGTGTAAAACTTCAGGAGGGCAGCCAGAAATGATGCACTGCCCCTACTGCAAAAGCGCGGCACACACCAAATCGAGCCGCTATATGTCCGAACAGGTGAAAGAGCGATATCACCAGTGCACTAACCTGGACTGCTCCTGCACCTTCAAGACAAACGAGAGCATCACAAAAGTCATCACCGCACCGCCACAGCAGGAAAAAGTACCGGAAGCGCTACCGGAACCGGTAAGGGAGCGTCAGACGCTGGGCCGTTACGGTTCTGCATTTCGCCAGGTACATTAATCCCACACAGCCGCTGCCGACCAGCGGCTTTTTTGTGTCTTCGCTTTGCCTTTCTGAGGCCCTTTTTCTGGCCAGCCGCTTTGTAAAGAGTGATGCATGCATAGCGTGCATGGATTTGCATGAAAAAACATGCATCGCTTTTCCCCATTCAGGCCATGCCGGACGCGGTCCGGCCCGCATCATGCACCTGCATGAAAAGCGATGCATAAAGCGGGCAGGCGTGGCGGGGATAGCATTGCGCGCTAGTCTCAAAGTAAACTGAGCTGACGTGAAATTAAATTTTCAATATATAGTCATTTTTTCCGTAAAAACGACCTACCCCCAATTCATCATTATTAAGACTCGGAGCGACTTTAGACGTTGTCATGATCAATTGGTAATCGACTTTACCATCAAGGCAAGATGTGATTATTTTCTGAAGGTTCTGACTTCTCTCTTCGTTTATATCACCACATTCAAAGTCCATTATTGAAAAACGCGGATAGCGACAATATTCGTCAGTAATTGAGAATAATAAAAACGCCAAGTGTAAAGCGGCTTTTTTAACTACATTGGAACTATCAGAGTAGTTAACCCGTTCATTAAGTAACCATCTATCTTTAGCGAAATCAATTTCAGTCGAAAGGCTAGTTGCACTTTTAAACTTCTCCTCATTACCCGAATCCATCTCAAGAATATTGGTCGAAATATCCCCAAGTATTTTGTAGACATAAGTTCGGCGCTCCGCATTTTTAGCCTCTAATGCGGTAATTTTGTTTCTGCACGCCTCGATTTTCTGTAGAATATACTCTCTTCGCTTTATTAAATTATCAACCTTACTTGCAGATTCTATTTTTTCATTCAATGAACTTATTTCTAATAGTTTTGCAGTTCTTTCCTCAATGATCTCAGCGATTGCTAGCTCTCTGTGATTGGAAGTTAAACTTAAATCAAATAATTTATTTTGTGTAGACTGTAATTCAATATTTAGCTCTGCAATAAACCCTTCGAGATATTCAATGTTTTCTGATAATTTTCTAATTATAGTTTCATTTTGTCTCGTCTGATATTGTAATTCATTTAAAGTCTCAATGTACTTCTCAGTAAGCGAAGCTGTGAGTTCACTGGCTTTACATAAAGCACATCCGGCTTCATCCTCTTTAGAACTATCTGAAATAGGAGTAAAACAGCATGGGCAATAATCAAAAGATATTTTCCCAAGACTTTGATAAGTATCTTTTGATTCATTTAAGGCTTTCATTCTGTAGTTAAGACTTTTACCGAACAGTATGCAGTCTTGAAGTTCTATCTTAATAGAATCTAGTTCAATATTTTTAGTGTTTATTTTCATTGTAAGCTTATGGCTTTTTTCAAGTGCCATATTTCTTTCATTGGAAATATTATTTTCACCTAAATCGTCAAAGGTTCCATTCTTATCAAGAAGCAAGGATCTTTTAGCATTAATATCATCAAGCTCAACTTTCTTTTGTTCAATTGCTTCATTGATTTTTTCAACTGTTAAGTCTGCGGTGTTCCCCAAAACTTCAAAATAAGTTCTCAATTCTGTGCCGCTAATCTCATATTCTCGCTCATTTTTTAATAGACTTTGCCTATAGGAGTGAGTTTCAAGATCATCAAGGCCTAATAAAAATTCTGCAATTGCAAGTCGAGTGTTTTCATTATCAGAACGGGTAGACTCTTTTCGAAATATTCTGTTTGAATCTGAGGATTGACTCAGGTAAATTAAGCGCATTATCTGATGCATTGTTAAATTATGATAATCGCTAGATTTATATTGACCCCAATCAAAAAGTTCAAACATGATCTCTGAAAAACTTAGCTTATCATTATTACGTCGTGAGCCGTAATCGCTCCAGTCTCCCACGTCTTTAATCGCTTTGTCGTAATTCCCGTCGTATATTTCTATATGAGGAATTCCTCCCTCGGAATTAATCTGCCGTTTTAAAGTTATAGTTTTCTTATTAACTGATATCTCAGCTAAAACGTTAGAACAGACATCCGCAGGGTATTTCCAATCATCCTTTTTAGGCTCTCCTCCAAGAACATAGAAAATCATGTCTAAAATAGTTGATTTTCCGACTGAGTGTTCTCCTCGAATAATATTAACACCAGCATGAAAATCCTCATCATAGATTTTTTTAATGCCATAATAAACCACTAATCTATTGAGCTGTAGTGTGCTTTTTTTAGTTGTCATAACGATATTCCATAAGGTTAGTTTTAGCCTTTAAACCATTTTTACCCTTAAACTTTATTTTAGGGATTTCCTTGGCTATAACACTATATTCAAATCCTTTTCTGAAAGAGTCGGACTCTAATTTATTTATTAATTCAGTAGGGATCTTTTCTTCATGAAGATGTAACTTGTTTTCGTTAAGAGATATTATTTTTTTTGAAAATAAATGAGCCAAGGTGTTTTTTCTTATTATGTTTAGTTCGAAAAAAACTCTTCTTGGGTTTTCAATTTTTTCATATGAGTCACCTATTTTACCAATATCTACAGCTAGCTTAGAATTAGATCTCGGCCAGCCGGTGATATTTTTAAGTTGACTGGGGAATAAATAATAAAAATCCATGAAGTTAATTTGCTCTTCACTTATTGAAGATTTATTATTGTATAGCAAGCTAATTATTCTATATAAACAATGATTAGCGTCTTTAAAAGGATGATATATTATCATTATCCAACCCACCGAATATGACACTTGCCAGTTAAAAAGAAGATCATTCCCCTTATCAAATCAAATGATACGGCTGCATTGACTTCGGAAACTTCTTCATAAAGTGGCTCCACTATTCTATCGAAAATCATACGTTCGATTATAGCAGTGCTTACTGTGTTTTTAAACAGTGGTTTGATATAATGTGAAAAAGAGGAGTTTATCTTGCTTAGACAATGACAATAGATTACTTCTTCTGAAGATGAAAACTGATTTTTTGAGACGCGACGCGCAAATTTGTTTTCAAGAAACAAAGCGTCTTCAAGCAAGTCTAACCTGTCCCCCTCTCTTAACTTCCCTTCCAAACCAATAATTTTTCTTCCTGGCCTAGGGAGTAAATATTCTTGCAGCTCATCGAGCATATATTTATATTCAGGGTCAGAAGAGCGCAGTTCTTTACACCGCAATAATAGATTGGCTAAAGCATTGCTTTTAGCCCTGACCTCATTAAAACTATAATTAGTACCGATAATAAGATCTCGTTCAGCACTATTATCACTTATAGTGTTATCATTTATTTGGAGACCGTTATTTTTTTCCATTCTTGGTACCTTGACCAATGATAAAATCTCCGGAAGCTTCATTATCGTTTATCTCATTTTTTGTTAATTCACCATCAGTTATAATTGAAATGTTTTTTGCTTTATTTCTATTTATTTTATTTCCTTCAATCTTAGATGCTTTCTCATGCTTTGGTTTGCCATTGCTTCTGCCTTGGCTTATAAAAATGACTTTTAAACATGCGTTAACTGCAACGATGAAGGTGATCAGGCACATCCAAGGATGTTCGGATATGAAGTTAATATTATTAAACATTGGAGTTAAAAGATATAGTATAACAACACTCAAAATGGTGAGGGTGGCGTGGTATTTAAGAGCGCTTTTGAAAAAACTTATGTCCATATATAATTCCTTCTAGTTGAGATTTGATTTATTAATTGTGACCTATGGTTTATCTATTTTTGAGAGAAATTATTTCTATAAACAAATTCTCCCCACCAATAAATTAATTGGATTCGTTGCTTAATATATGTCGAGCGGTTATATGCTCGCCGGACTTCGTTTTTATCTGAATGAGCCAATGCGGATTCTATGATATCAGGATTTAATCCAGCTTCATTCATGGCTGTACTTGCAATTGAGCGAAGTCCATGTGCAACTAACTTACCACCATATCCGATTCTTTTTAAAGCAGCATTTGCAGTCTGGCTATTCATTGGCTGCTTAGGATCATTCCTGCTCGGGAAGATGTGCTCTCGATTGATACTGATAGTCTTCATGACATCAAGGAGAATCAAAGCATGGGGAGATAGAGGTACGATATGCTCACGATTAGCTTTCATGCGTTCGGCTGGAATCCTCCAGAGCTTTTCATCAAGATTGATTTCATCCCATTTTGCTCCAGAGGCTTCAGAAGGTCGAACAAGTGTCAGAAGTTGCCATTCTATAAGACAACGTGTTGCAACGGATAGGTTAGACATATGCAGTGAACGCATTAGCTTGGGTAGTTCTTCCGGGCGAAGTGTAGGCATGTTTTGTTTTTTTGGTTTTTTCAAAGGCCATACCAATACCAGAAGCAGGGTTTACATCAATTAAACCGGTGTTAACCGCATAAATCATGATCTCCTTAATCCGCTACACTAACCTGCGAACTGTTTCTAAAGCACCTCGTGCCTTTATAGGTTCAAGTGATTCTACGATCGTTCTGGCTTTAAGCGCCTGAACAGGAATCTCTCCAATAGCGGGAAATATGTCTTTCTCCAGCGATCGCCAAATATCCTTCGCATAATCCTCTGTGACACTTTTGCTTTTCAACTGAAACCAATTCCCGGCCACAGCTGAGAAAATGCTATCCAGCTCGATTTGGCGTTGCTCCGATAACTCTTCTTGTTGCTTTTGTGGGTCAATACCTTGAGCAAGTAGCGACAGGTATTGGTCACGCATTTGTCGTGCAACCGCAAGCGTCAGTGCAGGGTAGGAGCCAAGACTAAGGTTTGTACGGCTGCTACTTGCTGGCCGCTGGTAGCGAAAACGCCATAGCTTCTTACCCGACGTTTTAATGAGTAGGAAAAGGCCGTCACCATCATGCAGTGTGAAGTCTTTCTCTTGAGGCTTAGCTTTAAGGATTTCGTTATTGGTGAGGGGGCGTGTCATCCGCGCCATGACTGATTTCCGTCCATAATTGGTACACGTTTTTGGTATACATTATAGCGTGTACCAATTCGTGTACCAATTATCTCTGGATTCAGGCGGATCGTCTCGGAAGATTACAGACACAAAAAAGCCCGCAGGGCTTGTGCCGTGCGGGCTTTCAGGACTTCTGCGGATGGCACTGGAACCATCTTTGAAGAATTTTGGTGGAGCTGGCGGGAGTTGAACCCGCGTCCGAAATTACTACACCGTCGGCACTACATGCTTAGTCAGTTTTTACATTCGCCGGTTAGCTGCGAACAGACACGCCACTAACAGACTATCCTGATTGGATTTAACGCTTCAACCCCAGGCAAGGCATCCACGCGATCTCTTTTGGGTTTGACTTCTCTTGATCCCCGTCTTAAGAGCGGAAGCTAGGGAGAGAAGGCTAAGAGCAGGTTATTAAGCTGCTAAAGCGTAGTTTTCGTCGTTTGCGACTATTTTTTTTGCGGCTTTTTACGAGGCAAACCGCCCCTCGGCATGCTCCTAAGGCTTCACAATCCCGTCGAGTCCAGAATCAGCCCCAGAACTACAAATACTAGCAACTAAACAACCTAAAATCCAGTGCTTAACGCGCTGAATTCTTCATGATACGTGCTTTGTCTAATTTCCATTCGCGATCTTTAATATCATCGCGCTTGTCGTGCTCTTTCTTACCGCGTGCAACACCAATCTTCAGTTTGCACCAGGCATTCTTCCAGTACAGCGACAGTGCCACGATGGTGTAGCCTTCGCGGTTAACGCGGCCATACAGAGAGTCGAGTTCACGTTGCTTCAGCAGCAGCTTACGGCTGCGCGTCGGGTCACAGACCACGTGGCTGGAGGCAACGGCTAAGGGTTGAAAGGTTGAACCGAACAGAAAGGCTTCGCCATCGCGCAGCAAAATATAGCTGTCGCTGATGTTGGCTTTACCGGCACGAAGCGACTTAACTTCCCATCCTTGTAACGACAATCCCGCTTCATACTCCTCTTCAATGAAGTACTCGTGGCGGGCGCGTTTGTTCATGGCAACAGTGGCAGAACCGGGTTTGTGTGTTTTTTTCTTTGTCATAGTGCGGCGTATTTTACATCACTTAGTCGGTTATCGCATCCCCAGTCCAGCGGGGCAGCAGGAAACGGGATATTCTAGCACACCCTTACCCGGGGACATTTTTGTTTAATCGCTGAAAATGCTATTATTCAGCGGTTTTGTGATGAACAGGAACCATTATGGCTCAGATTAGTCGTTCGGCGCTGGTCCCGTTTAGTGCCGGGCAGATGTACCAACTTGTAAATGACGTGGATGCCTATCCGCAATTCCTGCCGGGTTGTACCGGAAGTCGCGTGCTGGATGTCTCTGATAATCAGATGACGGCGTCCGTGGATGTGTCAAAGGCGGGCATCAGCAAAACGTTTACCACCCGCAATACCCTGACGGATAACCAGAGCATCCATATGCAACTGGTTGATGGACCGTTCCGCAAGTTGACCGGCGGCTGGACGTTCGTCTCGCTGGGCGATGATGCCTGTAAGGTTGAGTTAAGCCTGGAGTTTGAATTCACCAACATGCTGGTAGAGATGGCTTTTGGTCGTATCTTCAAAGAGCTGGCCAACAGCATGGTGCAGGCCTTCACTCAGCGTGCCAAAGAGGTTTACCGTGCCTGATATTTCCGTCGAGGTGGTTTATGCCTTGCCTGAAAAGCAGTATCAGCTTTACGTGACAGTGGAGCAGGGCTGCACGGTAGAGCAGGCCATACTGAAGTCAGGCCTGCTGGAACTGCGTCGGGAAATCGACCTCGCCAGTAATAAAGTTGGCGTCTATAGTCGGCCAGTGAAGCTGGATGATGTGGTTCAGGAGGGCGATCGTATTGAGATCTATCGTCCACTAATTGCCGATCCAAAAGAGCTGCGTCGTCAGCGCGCAGAGCGGGCGGCAGAAAGCAAAAAATAAGTCGTTATCCCGCCAGAATCAGCGGATGGCAGTGACTAGTCCTGGCATAGGTTGACACGTTATGCCGTTAAAACGCCTGATGCACTGCATCAGGCGTTTTGTATTTCAGCGACAGATGTGGCCGCTGACTGTTATAGATTTCTACTGACTCTGCCACCA
>NZ_VWVM01000020.1 GCF_008632075.1 Candidatus Pantoea gossypiicola | reverse complement strand
TTGAATTTCCTTATTAGTTGTGGGGACAACAGATGAGGAGTTTGACATGGGCAGGTCTTTACAGGCAGAGCCAGAACCGAGGCGATAACCACGTCCATAGGACGTGGTTTTAAGTTGGCAATAAAAACGCCGGACATGCCGGCGATCAACCTCAATTCTTATACAGATTCAGTTCGCGCCGGGCTTCGCCTCGTCGCGCAGCTCACGTCGCAGGATCTTGCCCACATTGGTTTTCGGTAGCTCATCACGAAACTCAATGATTTTTGGCACCTTATAACCGGTCAGCTGGCGGCGACAGTGATCGAGCACCTCTTCTTTGGTCAGCGACGCCTCTTTTTTCACGATGCAGACTTTTACCGCTTCGCCTGACAGGTCGCTGGGCACGCCAATAGCCGCGGCTTCACGCACTTTCGGGTGCTGCATCAGCACATCTTCGATCTCATTCGGGTAAACATTAAAACCGGAGACCAGAATCATATCTTTTTTGCGGTCAACGATGCGAATGAACCCTTCCTGGTCAACGGTAACAATATCACCGCTATGGAGCCAGCCATTTTTCAGCACCTCCGCTGTTGCTTCCGGATGCTGCCAGTAGCCCAGCATCACCTGCGGACCGCTGATACAGAGTTCGCCCGGCTCCCCCGGCGGCACTTCGTTTCCGGCATCATCCAGAATGCGTACGTCGGTCGAAGGAACCGGCAGGCCAATACTGCCCGTGTGGCAACTGATGTCATACGGATTGACTGATACCAGCGGCGAACATTCGGTCAGGCCGTAGCCTTCCAGCAGATAGTGTCCGGTAAGCTTTTCCCAGCGCTCAGCTACCACTTTCTGTACCGCCATTCCGCCACCCGCAGAGAGACGCAGCGTTGAAAAATCGAGTTTATTAAACTGCTCATCGTTGAGCAGCGCATTAAACAGCGTGTTTACGCCGGTAATCGCGGTAAACGGCACTTTACCCAGCTCTTTAACGAAGCCGGGAATATCGCGGGGATTCGTGATCAACAGATTCTGACCACCAAGCTCCAGGAAGAGCAGGCCATTCACGGTTAAAGCGAAGATGTGGTAAAGCGGCAGCGCGGTGACCACAAATTCTTTTCCGTCACGCAGCACCTTACCGTAGGTCGCGCGGGTCTGCTCCAGATTCGCCTGCATGTTGCGATGGGTCAGCATCGCTCCTTTTGCCACGCCGGTGGTGCCGCCGGTGTATTGCAGGAAGGCGAGGTCGTCATTCGAGACCGTTGGTCGCTGATAATTGAGAGTGGCACCCACTTCCAATACCTGACGAAATGAAATGGCACCTGGTAAATGGTATTTTGGCACCAGCTTCTTCACATACTTGACGACAAAGTTAACCAGCGTGGCTTTTATCGGTGCCAGCTGATCGCCCATCCGGGTCAGGATGACATGCCGCACAGCGGTCTCCGCCACCACTTTTTCCAGGGTATGCGCAAAATTTGAGACAATAACGATGGCGCTGGCACCGCTGTCATTGAGCTGATGCTTCAGCTCACGCGGCGTATAGAGCGGATTCACATTGACCACCACCATACCGGCACGCAGCACACCAAACAGGGCCACCGGATACTGCAGTAAGTTAGGCATCATCAGCGCCACCCGGTCACCTGCTTTCAGGCCCAGCTGATGCTGGAGATAAGCAGCAAAGGCACGGCTCTTCTCTTCCAGCTGACGATAACTCATCTTCTGACCCATGTTCAGAAATGCAGGTTGATCGGCGTAGCGTTTTGCTGCCTGCTCAAACAGATCCACCAGCGAGGTGTATCGATCTGCGCTTATTTCGGCAGGCACATCTGCCGGGTAGCGTTTCAGCCAAACCTTATTCAAGGATCCACCCCGATAATTATGTTGTATTTCCATCGCTGCCTCAGCCAATCCGGTTTGTTAACAATATTTTAACTGATTGTACCAGTTTGCCTGTTTCGGCATGTCGAGGTTGCGAAGTGCATCACTAAATTTCGTGCCGGGAAAACAGGCCAATAAAAAGCCCGGTAGCGAGCACCGCGACCGGGCTGGATAAATCATGTTTACACTTATTCGGTCAGGATGGTCTGCACCTCTGAGGGCCCGGTGTTGACCATTCCCCAGTAGGGATTAGGTCCCCAGTATCCGCCACGATGACGGGTCGGACCATACCAAATCCAGGGATCCATCGGCTGTGGCGGTGCTGTTACCTGCTGGGCAATGCGCCAGCGCTGATAACCGCGCACATCAATGACCACAAATTTGTAATCAGCCTCACCAATTTTACCCTGTTCCGTGCCCTTCAGCGTTCCCAGCACGGTAACGTACTGGTTTCTGACATCTACCGGATCAACAAAGCCGTGAATGTCAGCATAAATCCGGCCAACCGAGGCCGCACCGAGGCGCGGTCTCGCGCTCTCATCCAGCGGCTGTGCCGCAATCTCAAGCCGGGTTTTGCCGTTCAGGTTAGTGACATTCACCACCTTGCCGCCAAAGCGCGATTCCTGCCCGACAAAGAGCGAAGGATCGCTCATCACCCGCGACAGATCCTGCTGCGGCTGAGGTGAGCTGCCCTGCAGCGTGTCAGGAATTGAGACACAACCGGTTAACGCCAGCACACAGGTCAGCAGCAGCCCTGAAAGCCCTTTACCACACATTGACGACATAGACGATCTCCCGTTAGGTAAAGACTTAGACTGGACGCATAACAATAAGTTGCGTGTATTTTACCGGCCTGGTAATTTTTTCCAGGCAACGTCATTGCGCAGATAAGTCGGCTCCGCCGTTTCCGGCAGCAGCGTATTCCCCTGCGACAGCGCAAGCGTCGCCAGTGGCAGCATATCCTGTGCCGCAGGCAGAGTAACATCACTGGCGGTCAGGGTCAGATCGTGACCCTGCTGCAGTGCCGGATAGGCCTGCCAGCCGGTACCCGCGGTCATCCAGTCACCAGAGAGGGCCTGCATCCGGGCGAGTGCTGCCTCAGGTGACAGCACACATTCGCTGGCTTCACCCTGCCAGGCACCCTGCTCATCACGCTGATATTCGGCCCAGTAAACCTCGCCCATCCGCGCATCGATAGCGGTTAACACCCGGGTTGCTCCGTGCAGACGCCAGGCCCCTTCCGCCAGCGTCGCCAGCGTGGAAACGGCGATCATCGGCAGTGATGCGCCCAGTGCCAGCCCCTGTGCAATACCAATACCGATCCGCACGCCGGTAAAACTGCCAGGACCCCGGCCAAAGGCGAGCGCGTCCAGATCGCTCAGTTCCAGCTGCTGCGCCAGCAGGAGCTCCTCGACCAGCGGTAAGATACGCTGGGTGTGATCGCGCGGAGCGATCTCAAATCGGGCATCAATCTGTTGCTGATTCAGCAAGGCGGCTGAACAGGCTTCTGTCGCCGTATCCAGCGCTAAAATTCGGGCTGACATGACTACCTCAGAAGAAAGAAAACGGCGCGCATCTTAGCATAAAATTACGCGTCTGGTTCGGGTTGCTGGCGGATAAAGGCGATGGCACGGGCAATGTCCCGGGTGCGCGGCGTCGGCGGCAGGCTATTGAGAAACAGCGCGCCATAAGGTCGTGACACCAGACGCTGATCGCAAATGACCAGCACACCACGATCGTCCGTATCACGGATCAGACGGCCTACACCCTGCTTCAGGGTAATCACCGCATCCGGCAACTGCACATCTGCAAAGGGATCGCCGCCGCGAATCCGGCAATCTTCCATTCGGGCTTTTAGCAGCGGATCTTCCGGTGAGGTGAAAGGCAGCTTGTCGATGATCACCAGCGACAGGGCATCCCCGCGCACATCCACCCCTTCCCAGAAGCTGCTGGTCGCCACCAGCAGGGCATTGCCCTTCTCAATGAACTGATTCAGTAACTGACCTTTGCTGGTTTCACCCTGCACCAGCACCGGCAGCGTCATCGAGGCGCGAAATTCTGCCGCCAGCTCACGCATCATCAGGTGCGACGTGCAGAGGAAGAAACAGCGGCCTTTATTGGCATCAATCAGCGGCTTCATCATCGCAGCCAGCTGGCGCGCGCCGCCGGGACGATTGGGTTCAGGCAGATTGCGCGGTACGCAGAGTAATGCCTGTTTCGCAAAGTTGAACGGGCTGTTCAGAATCAGGCTTTTTGCCGCATTCACACCCAGCCGCTCGGCGAAGTGAGCCATGTTCTCATCCACCGCCAGGGTGGCCGAGGTGAAGATCCACGCGGCCTTGCGGTTATCCATCACCTCACGAAAACGTTCCGCTACCGAGAGCGGCGTCAGCGCCAGGATAAAGTGACGTGAAGTGCATTCATACCAGTAGCTGTAGCCCGGCTCGTTAATCGCCCGTAACCGTTTTAACCGGGTACGATATAGTGCGGCCCGCTCAAAGGCGGCATCCAGCAGGGCTGAACGTCCCAGAGAGAGTTTAATGACGTCGTAACAAAGCTCCAGCGCATCATCCAGCAGGGTGAACATACGCAGTATCTGATTATCGCTGAGCAGTTCCCGCAGATTTCCGCGATAGCCGGGATCGCCTAATGCCAGGCGGAAATCCTGCGCGCATTGCGCCAGGCGGTCAGCGGATTTCTGCAACTGCCGGGCATCGCGCACTTCGGTACGGTAGGCGGTAATGATATCTTTGGCGAGATCGAGTAACTGACGGCTGGAGAGCTGCTGACCAAAATACTGACTGGCGATGTCAGGCAACTGATGGGCTTCGTCGAAGATCATCACATCCGCTTCGGGAATCAGTTCACCGAAGCCGCCCTCTTTCACCACCAGGTCGGCAAGAAAGAGATGGTGATTGACGACGACCACATCAGCGTCCATGGCGCGCTTGCGCGCTTTGACCACGAAGCACTCTTTATAGCGCGGGCAATCGGTGCCAAGGCAGTTATCGTTGGTGCTGGTGACCAGTGGCCAGACCGGGCTGTCCTCGGTGACGCCCGCGCAGCTGCTGATGTCACCATCTTCGGTCTGCGATGACCAGTTGCGCAGCGTGACCAGATCGGTCAGTGCCTGCACGGTGAGGTCTCCGCCCGCCATTGACTGCTGTTCCATACGTTCCAGACAGAGATAGTTGGAGCGCCCTTTCAATAAGGCGGTTTTACCGTTGAACTTCAGCGCCTTGATCATTGTGGGCAGATCGCGGCCATAGAGCTGATCCTGCAGCGCTTTGGATCCGGTGGAGACAATCACTTTTTTGCCGGCCCGCAAAGCGGGAGCCAGGTAAGCATAGGTTTTGCCAGTGCCGGTTCCGGCTTCGACCACCAGTTCACCCTGCTGTTTTACGGCTTCAGATACCGCCTCCGCCATCTCACGTTGTGCTTCACGCGGCTTAAAGCCTGGGATCGCCAGCGCCAGAGCGCCATCCACTGCAAAATCGTCTGCCACATACCCTCACTAAGAACGGCAAAAACACTGTAATTATGTCAGTATTGGATTAACAAAGCAAAATGGATATTAATCAGAATGTTAGCTGATTCTGACTGGCCTGAACGTGTGGATCAGAAACGCTTAATCGTCGCTGGCAGACGTTAAAAAGGCGGCTCATAGCCGCCTGAAGAGCAGTGGCAGTGTCGATAAACCTGTTGGCGAATCGATACCGCAGAGAGGCAGAAAGCGCGGTGATTACTCTACAATCATACGGCCATTGAGATGCTGTACTGGCCGATTATTGGTAGTTTTCAGCGCCTGTTTAAAGGCGTCGAGCTGTGCCTGAGATAGCGTGACCGGCTGTTTCATCACCAGCCAGCGAATACCTTCGCTGCACGGTGGCGTTGTCAGGGAGCCGCTGAAGCGATAATAGTGCAGATCTTCCGGGAAGAGATCGCGCAAATTTACCTGCCGATTAATGCTGACCTGCTGATTTTCCTTTTTCGGCATCGCGGCAATCAAGGGTGCCAGCGCCGGATTCTCTTTGCCGACTTTAAACATCACCGCGACAACGGCCAGATCGCCATCCTCTTTGCTGTGTACAAAGTGAGCTTCAAGGGGAAAGGTTTCTCCATTAATCTGGTTTTCACTCGGCGTATGGAAGTGATACTGACGCAGAGTGAACTTTTCACTGTCCAGAACAAAGTCATCTTCTTCATCAACGGTTACCTGAATCGTGTGACCGTTGTTAATCATTTTTTCAGCTGACGTATGGTAGGCCAGGTCGAGTGCCTGTAAATGTCCCTCAATCGGATTTGTAATATTAATGGGCGACTGAGATTTGCCTTCATGACAGATATGGAAGTCGCTGGTCAGTTCACTCCAGTGTTCCGGGCCGGCTTTACCTTCGTACGTCCAGTGCGGTTCTGCCGCACCCGCTACGCTGATAGACGAAAATGCCATAATCAGACTTAACATTTTTAATTGTTTCATTTTATCCCTGCTTAATAGGCTAGTGTGCGGCAGGCATACTATTACTCTCCGCTTTTCGTCAGCAAGATGACAAAATGCGGTTAATCAAAACAGGAATAAATAACGAGTTTACAATTTCAATCGATGTTAATTTAATAAATAGCACTTGTATAATATATATTAAAATAACAATTTTGGTGATAATTAAAATGAACCTCTGCATCAGGAAATGTATTCAGCAGCAAACCTGAAAAAATCGATTGGCAGACTCAGAGATAAAACAGCGTTTAAAGAGGCGAATCGGTGCAGGCTTTAGAAGTGAGAAACCGCAAAACTGCACAACTGGCGGTTTTGCGGTGTAAGGCTGAATCAGAAGAGAGACATTCCGACAGCGATCCCTTTCGGACGCTTAAACATCCTTTTCTGACGGATCGTCTTCCTCATCTTCTTCTTCATCTTCCGGATAGATCTCAGCATCATCTGGCAGCGGTTCATCATAATCAGGACGTTCAGACATAATTACCTCCGGTGATAAATAGCAGTGCTGCTATTTGAACTGAGCATAGTTAACCGGCACCTGAGGCCGCACATTTTTCGCCTGAAATGTGAGCAGGGCGAGAAATTACTGTAACAGTCTGAAAATGATCGGATTGCCTGGCGCTAGTGGTGTATGTAAAGCGCGCCCGCCAGCATAATGGCGAACAGTACAGCAAACGTAATCACGCCCTGCTTACTGCCTTTGGATAACCCCACAAACGCCGCAATAACAATAAACAGCAGCGTCAGTGCGCCAGCCATCACCCAAAACAGATACTGCGTATTCGCCATGTTCTCATCCTCAGCCTGTGGCGTTATCTTTGGGCGGATTTATACCATTTTTAAGCCATCAGCGCCTTCAATTCCGTGTCTTTGCCTGCCTGTTAACGTCATAGGCTGGCGAGTCACTTGTGACCTCTTATTAAATTCAGCCAGGCCATCAGTGTGATGCAGTTATCAAATGCAGAGGAACGCAGCGAGGAAATAACTGCCCGGATTATAATGATTAAATCAGCTTACCGTTGGGATGTGGTACCCGTAGGCTGACGTGCTGAGACTGGCTTAACATTGCCGTTCAGGCGGTGTTATGCAGATGGCCTTAACCCGACTGCCTGACTCAGGCGGAGGCATGTTATGAACTATTACCGCATCGGCTCTCTGGCTTGCGTGCTGCTGCTGTGCGGCTGCCAGGCTCCCACTCCTGATCAGGCTCGTCTGCAGCCACCCGTGTTTCAGGGTCAAAGCATCCGTACCGTCCCTCAGCTCAGCGACTGTATTTATCGTGGCTGGTCCACCACCAGCGTTATTGCCCGGGATAACACCACTCACACCCAGCCTGCTGGCAGCGAGATCAGCGTCTTTACCTGGGAAGATTCAATTTTTGCGGATGTCTCTCCCCATAGAAAAGGGGCGGAGGTGAAATATTTCACCACCTTCCGGATGTCCCCGGATGTGATGGCGGACAGACAGGCGATTGTGCAACGCTGCCTGTAAGGCGAGAGGGCCGTAAAGGGTGACAGCGATATCGGGAATGTGTCAGGCTAATGCGCACTTAACCAGGGAGAAACCGATGAGTATTACCCGCATTGACCCGGAACATCGTATGTCCGAAGCTGTGATCCACAACGACACCATCTACTATACCAGTGTGCCTGAGAATCTGGATGCCGACGCAGAAGCGCAGACCGCCAATGCGCTGGCGGTGATTGATACCATTCTGACCCGGCTCGGCAGTGATAAAAGTAAGATCCTGGATGCGACGCTGTTTCTGGTGGATAAAGCCGATTTCCCCGCCATGAACCGAGCCTGGGACGCCTGGGTCTCACCGGGCAATGCGCCGGTGCGCTGCACCGTTCAGGCCGGGCTGCTAAATCCAAAATACAAAATTGAAATTAAAATTATCGCTGCGCGCTAAGGATGTCGGGTGTTATTCCTCTTCGTTTTCGTCATCTTCGTCGTCGAATAACGCCCGAATCTGTTCGCCCTTGTGATTCTGACGGATTTCCTGCGCCACCTGGGCGATCGCTTCACCGCTCGATAAACCACCCGTCATTAACTCCTGAATACGTTCGACGGCCTGCTGTTGCTGCTCATGTGAGAGAGCCGGTAATCCAATAAACATGTTCTACTCCTGCGTTGGGGCGGACAGTATCCCATGGGCAACTAACAGGTGCCAGTCGGGAAAAAATATGTCAGTCTGACCGCCTCTTTGCTTTCTGATTTGTCTGCCCGATGATTGTTGAAACCCTCACGCTTGATTATACCCCGGATGCGCTGACACAGCGTTTTGCCACCCTTGCCCATCTGCCCTGGGCGATGCTGCTCTCTTCCGCGCAGGCCAGCCATAGCGACAACCGCTTCGACATTCTGACCGCCGATCCCCGCGCCACCCTGGTGACCCGCGGGCCCATCACGACTATCAGCGATGCAACCGGCACATCCGAATCGACCGCAGATCCCCTGCTGCTGGTGCAGCAACAGTGTGATGCGCAGGGCGTGACGCCTGCGGTCTGCGAAGCCCTTCCGTTTCAGGGCGGTGCGCTGGGCCTGTTTGGTTATGACCTGGGCCGCCGGTTTGAGTCGCTGCCCCATCAGGCACAGGCCGATCTCACCACGCCGGATATGGCGGTGGGGATTTATGACTGGGCCTTGATTGCCGATCATCATCAGCAAAGCCTGACGCTGGTGGCACTGAAGAACGCAGAAGCACGCGCCACCTGGCTGGCGCAGTGGCCCGCACGTGAAGTCGTGCCCTTTTCACTGACCAGCGGCTGGCGCTCCAGTCTGAGCTATGCCGATTACGCCGCACGCTTTGCCGCGGTTCAGGCTTATATTCAGGCCGGTGACTGTTATCAGGTTAACCTGGCGCAGCGTTTTCAGGCCAGTTATCAGGGTGATGAGTGGCAGGCGTTTACTCTGCTTAACGCGGCTAACCGCGCGCCGTTCAGCGCGTTTCTGCGCCTGCCGGAAAGTGCGATCCTCAGCCTGTCGCCGGAGCGCTTTCTGTCGCTGAATCAAAACCAGATTGAAACCCGACCGATTAAAGGCACCCGGCCACGCTGTGCCGATCCGGTTGCGGATGCGCAACAGGCTGAGGCACTGCGCCATGCGGAGAAAGATCGGGCTGAAAACCTGATGATTGTCGATTTGCTGCGCAACGATATTGGTCGCGTGGCGCAGCCCGGCTCGGTCACGGTGCCTGAACTGTTTGTGGTTGAACCCTTCCCCGCCGTCCATCATCTGGTGAGCACGGTGCGGGCGAAGTTGCCTGACACCCTGCAGGCCACGGATCTGCTGCGCGCCTGTTTTCCTGGCGGCTCGATAACCGGTGCGCCCAAGATTCGGGCGATGGAGATCATTGATGAACTGGAGCCGCAGCGGCGTAATGCCTGGTGCGGCAGTATCGGCTATCTCAGCCTGTGTGGCCGGATGGACACCAGCATCACGATCCGCACGCTGATCGCCGAAGGTCAGCAGATCTACTGTGCCGCCGGTGGCGGGCTGGTGGCAGACAGCGATCCGCAAGCGGAGTATCAGGAGACGCTCGATAAAGTCAGCCGGATTTTACCGGCGCTGGAACAGGCAGGAGGTTCAGTTGGCACTGACGCTTGAGGTTTTTCGTAGCCGTTTTCTGCTGCAGCAGCCGGCCCGCAGCACGCAGCGTCTTTCAGGACGTCATGCGGCGGTGCTGGTGCCGATTGTCGCCCGTCATGAACCGGGTCTGTTGCTGACGCAGCGCTCGCACGCCCTGCGCAAACACGCCGGACAGGTCGCCTTTCCCGGCGGAATGCAGGATGACACCGACGCCTCGCTGATCGCCACCGCCCTGCGTGAAGCGCAGGAAGAAGTCGGTATCAATCCGCAGCAGGTCGAGATATTAGGCGCGCTGCCCGCCGTCACCAGCAGCACCGGCTTTCAGGTGACACCGGTGCTGGGCATTATTCCGGCCGATCTGCGCTTGACGATTAATCCGGATGAGGTGAGCAGTGCCTTCGAGATGCCGCTGGCCGAGGCACTGCAGCTCAGCCGCTACAGCGCGCTGGAGGTGCATCGGGCCGGCGTTCGCCATCCGGTCTGGCTGTCGCGCTATCAGGATTATCTGGTGTGGGGCATGACAGCAGGGATTATCCGTTCACTGAGTACACAGATCGCCTTCTGAGTCCTTTTTCCTCTGTTTCCTCCCTTCAAGCCCGTCAGCGCCCAGTCGGGCTGCGCTATAATTTTTTTTATCTGTTTTGATAAGTTTATTTCATGCGAAAAGCTGCTCTTTTCCGGTGCATGACCATTACTATGGGCGCCATAAACTGCCCCGGCAGACTGAGAATAAATGTGAGGAGTGTCACCTGTGATTAGTGTTTTCGACATGTTCAAAGTGGGCATTGGTCCCTCAAGTTCGCATACTGTCGGCCCGATGAAAGCGGGTAAACAATTTGTGGACTTGCTGTGCGAACAGGAAAAGCTGCAGGAGGTCACCCGGATCGCCGTGGATGTTTACGGTTCTCTGTCGCTGACCGGCAAAGGGCATCACACGGATATCGCCATTATTATGGGGCTGGCTGGCGAATCGCCGGACACGGTGGATATCGATGCCATCCCCGCATTTATTAAGGATGTCGAACAGCGTGAGCGACTGCTGCTGGCGAAAGGCACACATGAAGTCGATTTCCCACGCGAAGGCGGCATGGTGTTCCGCAGTGAGAACCTCTCACTGCATGAAAATGGCCTGCGCCTGCTGGCATTCGCGGACGATCTGCTGATCCTGTCGAAAACCTACTACTCCGTGGGCGGTGGGTTCATTGTGGATGAAGAGCACTTCGGTCAGTCGGCACTGGATGAAGTTTCTGTCCCCTGGCCGTTTCACTCCGCCAAAGATCTGCTGGCGCACTGCCGCGAAACCGGTCTGTCGCTGTCGGGGCTGGTGATGAAAAATGAGCTGGCACTGCACAGCCGTGACGAGATTCATGCCTATTTCACCCGCATCTGGCAGACCATGCAGGCCTGCATTGACCGCGGTCTGAATACTGAAGGCGTGTTGCCAGGACCGCTGCGCGTACCCCGTCGAGCCGCCTCCCTGCGTCGCCTGCTGACCTCCTCCACCAAACACTCCAGCGATCCAATGATTGTGATCGACTGGATCAATATGTTTGCGCTGGCTGTCAACGAAGAGAACGCAGCGGGTGGCCGTGTGGTGACCGCGCCGACGAACGGTGCCTGCGGTATCGTGCCTGCGGTGCTGGCTTACTACGATCACTTTATTGAGCCGGTGACGCCCGATATTTTCCTGCGCTATTTCCTCGCCTCGGGTGCCATAGGCGTGCTGTACAAATTGAACGCCTCTATTTCAGGCGCGGAAGTGGGCTGCCAGGGTGAAGTGGGTGTCGCCTGTTCGATGGCGGCGGCCGGTCTGGCTGAGCTACTGGGCGGTAGCCCGGAGCAGGTGTGCGTTGCCGCTGAAATCGGCATGGAGCATAACCTTGGACTGACCTGCGACCCCGTGGCCGGTCAGGTTCAGGTTCCCTGTATTGAACGTAATGCTATCGCCTCGGTTAAAGCCATTAACGCGGCGCGTATGGCACTCCGTCGCACCAGTGAACCCCGCGTCTCGCTGGATAAGGTTATTGAGACCATGTATGAGACCGGCAAAGACATGAACGCGAAATACCGTGAAACTTCCCGTGGCGGTCTGGCGATTAAAGTTCAGTGTGATTAAGCGAAACGTTGAATTGTTTAAATAAGATGCAAACGTAATAAAATCCGCATCCTGCGCTATCTCAGCGCAGGTTTAAACGGTAGAGTGTTTTCCGCGCAGCCGTCCGGTCTGCGCAACTTTCCAGACCCGCTTTTCTGCATTCCGGCCTCAATATTGACCTGGCCGTGCCGATACTAACCCCGTTATTTATTGCTTTTTTTTGGCTTTTTGGGAAGGTGGATACTGATGTTTATGGCCCAGCAATTTGTTGGACAATTCAGACGCAAGCGTTTGCTGATCGCACTGTCAATCGCCACCGTAGTGCTGATATTAACGCTGGCCTTTCGTTATATCGAAGAGAAGTCACGTATTGAACAGCAGGCGATGGATTTCGCCGACAAAGCGATTATGCGGTTTGATCGGATGTTTTCACCACTGGAGGTTTCAGCCAGTAATACGCTGGGTCTGGTGGGTGCCCCCTGTCAGGACGTGCGTTTTCCGCTCATCGAAAAAATCTCTTCTCTGCAGACGGTACGTGCCATTCTGCTGGTCGAAAACGACATGCTCTACTGCTCCAGTATTTACGGCCCGCGCAACATCCCTTTCAGCCAGACTTATCCTGACCTTGCCTTCAACAGCCAGCGTATGACCCTGGCAACCGATGAATATCTGCTGAAAGGCTCGCCAATTTTACTGCTGTGGACGCCTAAAAGCCTGGATAACCGGTCGGGAATATTGCAGGTCATCAACATTGAAATGATGAGTAATTACCTGCTGGAACCCCAGTTGCCTTGGGTGGAACGCGCCGTATTTAACGTCAATGGTGAGAGCCTGGAATATGGCAATCCGCTGATAGAGCCAACGGTGCCGTCAGATGACGAAGTGAGCTACGAGCAGGGTTCGCTGCGCTACCCGTTTACGCTCACCCTCTATGGCCCTTCGCCGACACGGCTGGCGCTGGCGACACTGCCCTCACAGCTGCCGCTGGCGCTGCTACTAAGCCTGCTGATGGGCTACATTATCTGGCTGGCGACGGCAAATCGCATGAGCCTCAGCTGGCAAATCAGCTATGGCATTACGGCCCGTGAGTTTATGGTTTATTGCCAGCCGCTGATCAATAGCAAAAGCGGCGAGTGTGACGGGATAGAGTTGCTGCTGCGCTGGCATAACGCCCGCCAGGGCTGGATCACACCGGATGTCTTTATTCCGCTGGCCGAGCGCCAGAACCTGATCAAGCCCCTGACGCGCTTTGTGCTGAACGAGGTGGTAAGGCAGCTGCCGCAGTTGCCCGATGATTCCGCCTTTCATATCGCCATCAATGTTGCCGCCAGCCATTTCCGCGACCGCGCCATTCTGGAAGATCTGCAGAACCTGTGGTGGCCTGCCAGTCCGGTGCCGCAACTGGTGGTGGAACTGACCGAGCGGGATGCCCTGCCGGTCGTCGATCAGTCGGTGATTGCACAACTGCACGAGATTGGCGTCCGGCTGGCGATTGATGACTTTGGCACCGGTCACAGCTCGCTCTCCTACCTGAAAGATTTACAGCCAGACGTGCTCAAAATCGACAAGATTTTCACGGCGGCTATCGGTACGGATGCCATTAACGCCACGGTAACGGATATGGTGATTTCGCTGGCCCAGCGCCTGAACATCAGTCTGGTGGCCGAGGGGGTGGAAACGGCTGAACAGGCAGATTATCTGCGCGAACGCGGGGTGGATCATCTGCAGGGCTACTATTTTGCCCGCCCGATGCCGCTGGAAGATTTTCCAGCCTGGCTGACGCGGCATCAGGCTGATGCCCGCCGTTAACGGCCGCGTCAGCGCCGTATCGCCTTTGCCCGACTCCCTGCACACAAAAAAACAGCCGCGGCGTTTCAGCAGCGGCTGTCAGAGAGATTCGGCGCGGCCGGTGAGACTGGCAGCGCCTTAGCAACAACGTGAAGCGTTAACCCTCTTCCTCTTCGTCATGCGGTTTATCTTTGGTGACACGCACCAGATCGATACGGTAATCCGTCGCGTCGATAATCTGGAAGTGCAGCGGCGTGATATCAATCACCTCGCCGGGAAGCGGTAACCGCCCTTTCTGCTCAATCAGCAGGCCCGCCAGCGAGGCGTGATCTTCTGTCGGATCGACCAGCTCATGGAAGTCAAGTAACTGCTGCAGCGAGTGCAGATCGGTTCCGCCTTTCACTAACCAGCCATCGCCATCTGCAACAATATCAGGCGTTTCGTCTTCATCCGGGAATTCACCCGCAATCGCTTCCAGCACGTCCAGCGGCGTAATCAAACCCTGCACCACGCCAAACTCATTGGTGACGATCACGAAGCTACCTTTAGCACGACGCAGCACGCCAAGCAGGTTGATTGGATCCAGCGTCTCCGGCACCACAATGGTCGGTGTATTCGCCGCGAAGGTCGCCACATCAACACCCTGCTCCAGCGCCACCAGTAGCTCTTTGGCGCGCACCACACCAACAATTTCATCCAGTTCACCCCGACAGACCGGGAACAGGCTGTGAGGCGTATCCAGCAGCTGACCGCGAATCTCATCCACCGGACGATTTGCATCGACCCAGGAGATATCACCGCGTGGCGTCATAATGCTCCGAATCGAGCGGGAAGCCAGCGTCAGAACGCCATTAATCATGTAACGCTCTTCATCTTTAAACGCTTCCTGCGGCATTGCTTCTGTCAGCGCAGACTCTTCACTGGTGCTGATGTTACTGCTGCTATTGCCATTGCTGGACGTCTGCGCACGGTTACGGCCGCCCATCAGGCGCAGAATCGCCTCGGCGGTACGCTCACGCATCGGACGATTTGACTGGTGGCGGATAAAGTTACGACGTGCAATCTGGTTGAACAGCTCAATCAGAATTGAGAAGCCAATTGCCGCATAGAGGTAGCCTTTAGGAATATGGAAACCAAAGCCTTCTGCTACCAGCGACAGACCGATCATTAACAGGAAGCTCAGACAGAGCACCACCACGGTCGGATGCGCGTTAACAAAGTTGGTTAACGGTTTAGACGCCAGCAGCATCACACCCATGGCAATCACCACGGCAGTCATCATCACCGGCAGGTGGTTCACCATACCCACGGCGGTAATCACCGCATCCAGTGAGAAGACCGCGTCCAGCACCACAATCTGCAATACCACAGCCCAGAAACTGGCATATCCCCGATTTGCGGAACCATCAAGCTGACGGTTTTCCAGCCTCTCGTGTAGCTCCATGGTCGCTTTAAACAATAGGAAGAAACCGCCGAACAGCAGGATTAAATCGCGTCCGGAAAAGCTGAAACCGCCTACGCTGAAGAGAGGCGTGGTCAGCGTGACGATCCAGGAGATCAGCGACAGCAGGCCCAGACGCATCACCAGGGCCAGCGACAGGCCTATCAAACGTGCTTTATCACGCTGCTTTGGCGGCAGTTTGTCGGCCAGGATAGCAATAAATACCAGGTTATCGATACCGAGTACGATTTCCAGCACGATAAGCGTCAGTAAACCCGCCCAGATTGAGGGGTCGAATAAAAATTCCATTATTTATGACTCCAGAACAGGGAACAGATCGAGCCGGTGCCTGTCAGCGCAGCGAAGCGTGACATCCGGGTAGTCGGGAAAGCGATGAAAACGCCGCGAGGCGAAGGGTGACGCGCCAGCAGGCGCAAAGAACAGATTAAGCGACGTCGGTGACGATCCATAAAGGTGGGCTGAAGCCCGTTACTCCTGAGCAATAAACAGAACGTTAATGTATCAGGTCGGTAAATTGCGTCAAAAAATTTTCTTATTTTTACAATCTGCATAACGGATGATCGGGCGCATAAAAAAGGTAAAGCGCCACTTCACGGGATGAATAGCTGACAGACATCACAAAATTTATTTTTTCGATCACTAAAATAAATCGCGACTTTACCGCCCTGATGAAGTTAACCCCTGTTTTTTCGACGCTATATCAGAAAGTCGAATGACCGGGTTAAACGGATAATCAAAACATGTCTCAATACAGTTCATTTACTCAGATGAGCATCTCTAGCGAACGGAGGTAGCACGTGACCATTGCGATTGTAATTGGTACACACGGCTGGGCAGCGGAACAACTGCTGAAAACAGCAGAAATGCTGTTAGGCGAGCAGGAGAATATCGGCTGGATAGACTTTGTCCCCGGTGAAAATGCAGAAACGCTGATAGAAAAATATCAGGCAAGACTGGCAGAACTGGATACCAGCAAGGGGGTTCTTTTTCTGGTCGATACCTGGGGCGGCAGTCCGTTCAATGCGGCCAGCCGCATTGTTGTCGACAAGCAACACCATGAGGTTATTGCCGGGGTCAATATTCCGATGCTGGTTGAAACGCTGATGGCGCGCGATGACGATCCCGGATTTGACGAACTGGTCGCCGTGGCGGTGGAGACCGGTCGTGAAGGGGTTAAAGCCCTGAAAGCTAAAGAGGAAGTACCGGCATCGTCTGCGGTGAAACCGGCCGCGGCGGCGCAACCAGCTAAGCCGATGGCCCCCGGTGATCACATGAAAATCGGGCTGGCGCGCATTGATGATCGTCTGATTCATGGGCAGGTCGCGACGCGCTGGACTAAAGAGACAAACGTTCAGCGTATTATCGTGGTCAGCGATGAAGTGGCCAACGATCATGTGCGCAAAACCCTGTTGACGCAGGTCGCGCCGCCCGGCGTGACGGCTCATGTGGTGGATGTCGACAAAATGGTCCGGGTATGGAACAACCCGAAGTATGGTCAGGATCGCGTCATGCTGCTGTTTACCAACCCTACCGATGTCCTGCGCGTAGTTGAACAGGGTGTCGATATTAAAACGGTCAACATCGGTGGTATGGCGTTCCGCCAGGGGAAAACCCAGGTCAATAATGCGGTCTCGGTAGATGAAAAAGATATCGCCGCATTCCGCAAACTCAATGAACGTAATATTGAACTGGAAGTGCGTAAAGTTTCCAGTGACCAGAAACTGAAAATGATGGATCTGATTGCGAAAGTAAACGCGTAACAGAAGCACTTCTGCGCCTGCGTTTCCGGGCTCCTGATTATCCTGCTGAGGACAAGAAGTATGATGGAAATAACCTCGCTACAAATTATTTTGATTTTTATTGTCGCCTGTATTGCCGGTATGGGGTCGATTCTGGATGAATTCCAGTTTCACCGTCCACTGGTGGCCTGTACGCTGATTGGTATCGTACTGGGTGATATGAAAACCGGCATTATCATCGGCGGTACGCTGGAGATGATTGCGCTGGGCTGGATGAACATCGGTGCAGCAGTTGCCCCTGATGCTGCCCTCGCCTCAATCATCTCGACTATCCTGGTCATCGCTGGGGGTCAGAGTGTGGGTGCCGGTATCGCGCTGGCGATTCCGCTGGCCGCTGCCGGACAGGTACTGACCATTATCGTGCGTACACTGACCGTGGCCTTCCAGCACGCGGCTGATAAAGCCGCCGAGAAAGGCAACCTTACGGCCATCTCCTGGATCCATGTCTCTGCCCTGCTATTACAGGCGATGCGTATCGCCATCCCGGCGCTGATTGTGGCGATTTCGGTCGGTACCAGTGCCGTTCATGCGCTACTGAGTTCCATTCCTGAAGTGGTCACCAACGGCCTGAATATCGCCGGCGGCATGATTGTGGTGGTTGGTTACGCGATGGTCATCAATATGATGCGCGCCGGCTATCTGATGCCGTTCTTCTACCTCGGCTTTGTTACCGCAGCCTTCACCAACTTCAACCTGGTGGCGCTGGGCGTAATTGGCGTGGTTATGGCGGTGCTCTACATTCAGCTCAGCCCGAAATACAACCGTGTGGCGGGAGCACCTACAGGTGCTGCAACCGCAAACGATCTTGATAACGAACTCGATTAAGGAACAGGTGATCACATGGTTGATATGACAAAAGTTGAAAAGAAACTGACCCCCGGTGATGTCCGCGCCGTCTTTCTGCGCTCTAACCTTTTCCAGGGTTCATGGAACTTTGAGCGTATGCAGGCGCTGGGCTTCTGCTTCTCAATGGTGCCGGTCATCCGCCGTCTCTATCCTGAGAATAACGATGAGCGCAGGCAGGCGATAAAACGTCATCTGGAGTTTTTCAATACCCATCCTTATGTCGCCGCGCCGGTACTGGGCGTCACCATGGCAATGGAAGAGCAGCGTGCCAACGGCGCACCTATCGACGACGGTGCGATTAACGGCCTGAAAGTCGGGCTGATGGGACCGCTGGCCGGGGTTGGCGACCCGATTTTCTGGGGTACGGTACGTCCTGTGTTTGCCGCACTGGGTGCCGGTATCGCCATGAGCGGCAGTCTGCTGGGTCCGCTGCTGTTCTTTGTGCTGTTTAACCTGGCTCGCCTGCTGACCCGCTACTACGGCGTGGCGTATGGCTATCGCAAAGGGATCGACATCGTCAGCGACATGGGCGGCGGTTTTCTGCAGAAGCTCACGGAGGGCGCCTCGATTCTGGGGCTGTTTGTCATGGGGGCGCTGGTCAACAAGTGGACGCACGTCAACATCCCGCTGGTGGTGTCGCGCATTACTGACTCCACCGGCAAAACTACCGTCACTACGGTACAGTCGATCCTCGATCAGCTGATGCCAGGCATTGTGCCGCTGCTGCTGACCTTTGGCTGTATGTGGCTGTTACGCCGCAAAGTGAATGCGCTATGGATTATCGTCGGCTTCTTTGCTATCGGTATCTTTGGTTACTGGATCGGCCTGCTCGGTCTGTAATGTCATCCTGCCGGGAGCTTCTGCTCCCGGCTTTTAAGCGTGGTGAGCTGAGCCACAACCGGCTGAGCTCACCCTGTTTGAGGTAGAAGTGATGTCTTTAACTGACGCGTTGATTGCGTGTTGTATCGCCGCCCTGATGGGATTTGCCGTTTACCATGAGGCGATTCTGCCACGGCGGCACGGGCCGACCCGCTTACGGGTAACACTCCGCCGGCAGCATAAACTCGACAGTCTGATTTTCATCGGCCTGCTGCTGATTTTGCTCTGGAACAATGTCAGTCATCATGGCCCACAGCTCACCACCTCACTGCTGATGGTGCTGAGTTTTCTGGCGTTCTGGCTCTTCTGGCTGCGCAAACCCACGCTGCTGATGAAGAATGCGGGATTGTTTTACGCCGGTGTCTGGATCGATTACCGGCGGATTCAGGGCATGAATCTTTCTGAGGATGGCATTCTGGTCATCCAGCTGGAACAACGCCGGTTGCTGATTGCCGTGCAGCAGCTCGACGACCTGGAGCGCATCTACAATACGCTGGTCGACGCGCGCTAGTCGCGCTGCCACATCGTCAGGGTAAAATCAGCATCGCAGCTGAACTGCTCACTCTGCTGTAGCGTTTGCCAGACGTCTTCACGCGCCCGCCAGGCAAATGGCGTCATCTGCAGCAGTGTCGTCGCCGCTGTACCGGTTAATGCCATCGGGTAACGCAGGGCATGCTGAGCTACCTGCCGGAAGCCGGGGTAATCTTTCTGTTCCGGCACATGCAGCTGGACTTCGCGGTAAATCAGTGCCTTAAACTGCTGCAGATGGTGCGGACCTGGGGTGACCGTCAGCACCAGGCCACCCGGCTTCAGCACGCGGGCCAGCTCCGCTTCGTTGCAGGGTGCGTAGATGCGTACAATCGCATCCAGTGAGCGATCAGCAAAGGGTAAGCGCTGACTGGAGGCAACACAGAAGCGCACGGCAGGATAGCGCTTAGCCGCCAGCCGGATGGCCATTCTGGCAACATCCAGGCCATAAATCTGAGCATCTCTGTCAGCCGCCTCTGCCAGTGCAGCAGTGTAGTACCCTTCACCACAGCCGATATCCAGGATTTTGCACTCTGACTGATTCAGCACCGGCGCAAGCAGGCTGACCACCTGCTCACGCAACGGCTGATAATAGCCTGCCTCAAGAAATTCCCGTCTTGCCTGCATCATCTCTGCACTGTCACCCGGTTCACGTGACCGTTTATGCTGAACGGGCAGCAGATTGACATACCCTTCTTTCGCCTGATCGAACTGATGGCGGTTTTCGCAGCACCAGCTGCGGTTGGTGAGGGTCAATGGAGAGTGACAAAGAGGGCAAATCAGGGACATCATGTGCTCCGGCATCAGATAACGCGGCGCAGTGTAACCTTAACGTTTCCGCATCGGAAGCATAAAGAAAGCCCCGGCTGTAGAGCCAGGGCTTTAAGATTCCGTGTCAGGATGCAATGCACCGAGGCGGAGTCGAATCAGATAGCAGTGACGTTAACAGCTGCCGGGCCTTTCTGGCCGTCCTGAATTTCGAACTCAACGCTCTGGCCTTCAGCCAGGGTTTTAAAACCGTTGCCCTGAATAGCAGAGAAGTGTACGAACACATCTTTGCTGCCGTCAGCAGGAGTGATAAAACCAAAACCTTTAGACTCGTTGAACCACTTAACCTGACCTTTAATCTTTGCCATTTTGCAAATTCCTTTAGATGTTTATTTAGCCCGAAAGCTGTCTACAGAAAAACCAGAGACATTACTGCATGAGGCACTAATTAAGGTTCGGCAAGGAAGCGGTATTCAACGTCAACGTCTTTACTCGTACTTCTTTACTGAAGATGCCATGCATAAACAGAACTGTACCTCGTTTAACCCACGAATTGTTATCACATATCCCCAAAATAATGGCAAGCCATTTTTAAAGCACTGGCGCGCCTGCGCACATATTTGCCAGAAGGCTCACATTGCCTGTTCAGTGGGGTTTACAACTGTGCCTGAGAATAAAGTAAGCGCGCGGTCAGCGCCCTCGTCCGACTATGTTGCCAGGTTCAATCCGATGGATACCATAAGAAATTAATATTTCACAAATATGGCAATGGCGAAATGAATAAGCGAAGCGGTAACGGTTGAAGATATCCTAAATCTGACGTCAATCCTGTACAGCGCCTTTTATTTCGTACAAATAACGCTTTTTGTGCACCAAAAGCAGGAGCCAGCCATTAGCCTTGCTCCAAATAAAAGCAACGATGCGGGTTTTACTTATTAAGAATTTAACTTTCGATTTGAAAAATTGATGTCTGATAAAAACCCCCCGGCTTTTAATTATACCGGGAGCTTTAGGATTATTCCTGGGTGCAATTATTCAGACTGCGACCTTCGCCTATTCGCCAGGGAGCGAAGCGGCCATTATGTTCATCTGCCCGCGCTAGCGCATTCGCCAGTTCCTGTGGTGGCGCATCCAGCGACTCATCGGCCAGTTCAAACACGCCCCAGTGAACAGGCAGCGTCAATGGCCTGCCTGCGGCCTGCCATAACGCCACCGCCTGATCGGGATCCATATGCTGGCTTGCCATGAACCATTTGGGTGCATACGCGCCAATCGGCAACGCAGCCACGCTGAACGGGCCAAGCCGGGCCGGAATCTCTAGCAGGCTATCGCTATAGCCACTGTCGCCCGAAAACCAGAAACGCAGGGAGGAAGAGCGCACGACCCAGCCGCACCAGAGTGAACGGTTGCGATCGCGTGGCGTTCGCATACTCCAGTGACGGGCTGGCACCGCATCAAAACAGAGATCACCGAGCGTTACCTGCTGCCACCAGTCGAGCTGGTGCACCTGTTTCACGCCCTGCGCCCTGCACCACTTCGCCAGTCCCAGCGGCACAATAAAGGTCGCCTGCGGAAAACGCCGGATAATCGCTTTCACCGTCGGTTTATCCAGATGATCGTAATGGTTGTGTGAAATCAGCACGATATCAAGCCGCGGCAGATCAGCGATGCTGATGGGCGCGGGTGTTTTACGCTGTGGTCCCGCAAACGCCAGCGGCGAGGCGCGTGAGCCGAGTGCCGGATCGATCAGGATATAGTGTTCATTCAGCCGTAACAGTACGGCAGCATGTCCGAGCCACCAGATACGATCGTCACTGCCGCTGATATCCGCGGGCTGCCACCATTGCCTGGTAAACGCCGCATAACCCTGCTGGGGTGGTGCCGGCAGCGCCTGTGCTTTACGCTCCCTGCGCCAGCGTTTCAGATCACCCGGCCTGCGCTGTTCCGGTTCAGGATTACGGAATCCCTCTGGCGTGTGATGCGCTTTGCTGCTGTCATACCACGGATTTTTCCAGGCCATTCCGTCTCTCTGCTGTGATTAACGTTCCGGGATTAACCGGATAAAGTCGCGCTTCTCCCGATCGTCTTCGGTTTTCTTACTTTCTGCCCCAGGCTGCATCTCAATCAGACGGCGCAGCAGCTGATTCTGTTTCTTCTGCTCTTCCAGTAAGGATTCCAGTAAACGGATTTGCTCACCCGCGCGCACGCTGGCCCGGTTAACAAAGAACCAGGCGATAAACGCCACAATCAAAATAATGACCAGCAGGCCATAGCTGACCAGGGGGCCAGAATTTGCGGCTAACTCATTCATAACTGCCTCGTAAAACTCAGTGTAAACGCCAGAACATGGCAACCACCTATTCTACCTGTAGCTATCGCAAAAGATAATGGGAGATACAGCAATGCAGAATTTGCCGTTTCAGTTATCTCTGATCGATCCCGCCAGAAAAGCAAGGCATGCTGATATCATCATAACCGGCAGCACCAGGTGGCGCGCTGAGTTATCTTTCACAAGGAGGCACAATGAAACTGTTTATTCGCACAATAGGCTTGCTGGCGGTGATCTGGCTGGCAATGCTGCTTACCGGCTATGGCGTGTTAACCGGCAGCACTAAAAATGCCGCCGGACTTGGCCTGCAGTGTAGCTATCTTACCGCTCGCGGCGTCATCAGCGCGCAGTATCTGCATACCGACAGTGGCGTGGTGGGCGTGACGGAGTGTCCGTTGCTGAAGAAAAGCGGAGAAGTGATCGATAACTAGTGATAAAGCGGGCCGGATGGCCCGCGTTGTTCAGAATGGGTAGTCGTGATAGCCCATTTCGGCTGAGAGCGTACGCGCCGCCCGATGCAGCATCGCCACATAATCCTGGCGTGCATCTTCCGAAAAACGAATGGTGGGAAATGAGATACTGAGTCCCGCAATCACTACGCCAAAGCGATCGAACACCGGCACAGCAAGGCAGCGTAATCCCTCTTCCTGCTCTTCATTATCTTCGCCATAACCCTGTGCTCTGACCTGATCCAGCGTCGTAATCAGTGCCTGCGCGCTCAGCAGCGTATTGGCCGTGCTGCGTTTGAACTCCACATCCCGCAGAATCTCCTCAACATCGCTACGATCGCGCCAGGCGAGCAGGACTTTACCAATCGCGGTGGTATGCAGCGGGTTGCGACGGCCAATTCGCGAATACATGCGCAGGTTGTAAAGCGAGTCGATTTTATGGATGTAGACAATGCTGTCCTCTTCCAGCGCCCCCAGGTGAATCGTCTCTTTGGTCAGACGCGACAGCTCACGCATCTGCACATCCGCACTGCGGATCAAATCGACGTTTTGCAGCGCCTTAGCACCCAGTTCAAACAGCTTCAGCGTCAGTGAGTACTTCTCGCTCTCACCTTCCTGTGTCACATAGCCCAGCGATTTCATGGTTTGCAGGAAACGGTAGACGGTACTTTTTGACATCATCACGCGCTGCGCAAGCTCGGTTATACCGTGATCGCGCTCTTCACCCAGCGCCTGCAGAATGCCGAATACTTTAAGAACCGAAGAGACGGAATCGGGCTGTTTATCATTTTCAGCAGAGGACATTGCGCACCTTGTTAAACCTGTTTCAAAAAAAATGGAACGGACTGTCAGTATAGAGTGATGCACAGGACGGCAGCAATGTTTTAACCATTGGATCATATTTTAAGACAGTTTTTTATCCGGTCTGGCGCTGCTTTTCAGCGCTGATTTCATTAGCATGTTGATATTCACCCTCTTTAGTAATTAACTTATGACACTCTCTCCTCCTCAGGATGGATTACCCACGCGTCAGCGCTATATGGCTATCGTCACCATTGCGCTGGGACTGACCATGGCGGTATTAGACGGCGCAATTGCCAATGTCGCGTTACCGACCATATCGCGTGAACTGAATGCCAGCCCGGCGCAGTCCATCTGGATTGTAAATGCCTATCAGATTGCGATTATCGTCTCGCTGCTGTCACTTTCGTTTCTTGGCGACATGCTGGGTTATCGCCGCGTCTATCAGGCGGGCCTGGCACTGTTTATTGCGACATCCTTGTTCTGCGCCTTTTCGACCACGCTAACCATGCTGACCTTTGCCCGTGTGCTGCAGGGGTTAGGCGGCGCGGCGCTGATGAGTGTAAATACCGCGCTGATACGCATTATCTATCCACAGCGTTATCTGGGACGCGGCATGGCGATCAACTCGCTGGTGGTGGCGGTGTCAACTGCGGCTGGTCCGACGGTAGCGGCAGCAATACTCTCGGTCGCCAGCTGGAAATGGCTGTTTCTGATTAATGTCCCGCTGGGTGCCATTTCGCTCTGGCTGGCGTTGCGAACGCTGCCTGATAACCCGCAGAAAGCCACATCACAAAAATTCGATGTGCCCAGCGCGATCATGAACGCCCTGTTCTTCGGCCTGATCATCTCCGCTCTGAGCGGTTTTGCCCAGGGACAAAATCATCTGCTGGTGCTCTCCGAGGTCGTTGCGCTGCTGGTCATTGGCTGGTTCTTTATTCGTCGTCAGCTCAACATGGCGGTACCGCTGCTGCCGGTTGATCTGCTGCGTATCCCGATTTTCAGCCTGTCGATGGGGACATCGGTCTGTTCGTTCTGCGCTCAGATGCTGGCGATGGTTTCTCTGCCCTTCTTTCTGCAGAACGTCCTGCAGCGTAATGAGGTGGCAACCGGTCTGTTGCTGACGCCCTGGCCGCTGGCAACGATGGTATTTGCGCCGATTGCCGGCCGCCTGATTGAACGGGTACATGCCGGGCTGTTGGGGGGAATCGGACTGGCGATGTTCGCGCTGGGGCTGTTCCTGCTCGCCTGGCTGCCGGTAAACCCGGATGATGGCGATATAATCTGGCGCATGATGCTGTGCGGTGCCGGTTTCGGACTGTTCCAGTCACCCAACAACCACACGATTGTCACCTCTGCTCCGCGTAACCGCAGCGGTGGTGCCAGCGGCATGCTGGGTACTGCGCGTCTGCTGGGCCAGAGTATGGGAGCCGCGCTGGTCGCGCTGATGTTTAATCTGTTTGATGAACGTGGTACGCACGTTTCGCTGCTGCTGGCGGGCAGCTTTGCCGCCGTGGCGGCGCTGGTGAGCGTGTCACGCATGACGCAGACCCGCGCCTGATAGCTGTGAAAAAGGCGAACTCCTGACAGAATGTGACCCGATTCGCTGTATGGTCGAGCCTGCACAGGGAACCCTGTCAGATCGGAAAGACGACTGTCATCCATGACGGTCGTCCCGCACCATTACGCACCTCATCCCTGAGGTGCGTCCGTAAACGGGCCAACGCTTTGCGTTGTTTAAAAACGCTCCCGGCGTTTTTATCCAGGCGTCGGGACGCTTTCCTCCTCTGCCTGGGTTCTCTGCTCGTTGAGCTAAGATATTGCTGTCAGATTCAATCTGATGCTGATTTCTAAAACAGAAAAGGCGACCCGAGGGTCGCCTTATTTGCTCTGCTTAACGCTACTTCAGATACTGACCGCTGCGCAGTGCTTCAATACGCTTATCTAACGGCGGGTGCGACATAAACAGCTCGCTGAACGATTTACCTTTACCGTTGATACAGAATGCCATCATGCTGCTCGGCTCCTGCGGTTCGTAGCTGGTTTTCAGGCGCTGCAACGCCGCAATCATCTTCTCACGACCGACCAGCTTCGCTGAACCGGCATCGGCGTGGAACTCACGATGACGCGAGAACCACATGGTGATGATGCTGGCAAGAATACCAAATACCAGCTCCAGCACCATCGACACCGCGAAGTAGACCAGCGGATTGCCGTTGCTGCTCTCTTCACCATCACGGTTACCGGACATAAAGCCCGCCGCAATCTGTGCCAGAATACGTGAAACGAAAATCACGAAGGTGTTCACCACACCCTGGATCAGCGTCATGGTGATCATGTCACCATTAGCGATATGCGACACTTCGTGTGCCAGTACCGCTTCCGCCTCATCACGGCTCATGTTCTGCAACAGACCGGTCGAGACAGCAACCAGTGAGGCGTTACGACGCGCACCCGTCGCAAAGGCATTGATATCAGGTGCGTGATAGATCGCGACCTGTGGCATCGCAATGCCCGCCTGTTGGGCCTGACGGCCAATAGTATCCACCAGCCAGCGCTCAGTTTCATTGCGTGGCTGTTCAATCACTTCACCGCCAACCGAACGCAGCGCCATCCACTTCGACATCAGCAGTGAAACAAACGCACCGCCGAAGCCAAACAGGCCTGCCATGATCATCAGGCCCTGAACACTGCTTGACTGGATCCCTGTCAGGCTGAGAATCAGCCCGAATACCAACATCACAGCCAGGTTGGTCATCAGGAAAAGAGCAATACGCATCATTTTTGTTAATCTTCCTCAGTAGTTCACGCGCCTATACGCGGATACATATCCTATGAGCATTGGGCGGCTTTTCAAGCAACCTTAACGTTTAAGTGCCTAAAAAGACATAACTTTACATTCTGACACGTCTGCCGGGCGGCACGGCCTGCAGACGGGTTAACCATTCCTAATCATTGGTTACTGGAAACTTTTCCGCGTGCAAAAAAAAGCACCGCTCTGCGGTGCTTTTCTGGCAGCAGCGGATTATTTCGCCGCTGGCGCATCTGGCTGTGATTTCTCCAGTTGCGCAAGATCGTTCGCGATCTTCACCGTCTCGTCGAGATAGGGATCCGGTTCTTTATAATCTTTCGGCAGCTCATCCAGGTTTTTCAGCGGTTTTTTGCCTTCGGCCTGATAGCGCGCGTTGATTCGCTCCAGTCGTGACGCATCATCTTCGTGGTTCTCTTTCTCGCGCTGAGCAAGGTTAAGTGACACGATGTTGCGCTTATCTTTCAGGGCATTGTAACGGGCAATGTCCTTCATAATGTACTGGAACTCGCGATCCTGAGCGATACGGTCAGCATGCTGCTTCGTCAGCTGCGCAACCAGCGGTTTAACATCACCTGTTTTGGTATAGTTTGCCGCTTTGATGCTGTCCCACGGCAGCGCGTTATCCTCAAATTTCTCACCGGTTTCAGCCGCTTCAACGCCGGTTGGCATCAGCAGATCCGGCGTGACGCCTTTACGCTGTGTGCTGCCGCCGTTAATGCGATAGAACTTCTGGATGGTATAAGAAACGGAGCCTAAAGCTGGCCATTCCGGACGTAGCATCTGATCGTAGATGCGGTTCAGCGAGCGATACTGCTGAACAGTGCCTTTACCAAAGGTTGGCTCGCCGACAATCACTGCACGCCCGTAGTCCTGCATCGCGGCAGCAAAGATCTCAGAGGCGGAAGCGCTGAAGCGATCAACCAGCACCACCAGCGGACCTTTGTAGTAGACCACGCCGTCATTATCGCTGTCTTCACGTACCCGACCATTATTGTCGCGAACCTGCACCACCGGACCACTCGGAATAAACAGGCCGGAAAGTGAGACCGCTTCGGTCAGCGCACCACCGCCATTGGTACGGAGGTCAATCACCACACTGTCGACGTTCTGTTTCTGCAGTTTCTGCAGCTGGACTTTCACGTCATCGGTCAGACCAACATAGAAGCCAGGAATGTCGAGCACGCCCACTTTCTGTTTACCGACATTCTTGATGCTCATTTTGACAGCGCGATCTTCAAGACGGATTTTCTCACGCGTCAGCGTCACGGTGCGGGTTTTGGTACCCTTACCGGCAGGCAGGATCTCAAGGCGCACTTTGCTGCCTTTCGGTCCTTTGATTTTCGCCACCACGTCATCCAGACGCCAGCCAATCACATCTTCCATCGGCTTGCCGGGCTGACCGACGCCGACGATGCGATCGCCCACCGTGATGGCTTTGCTTTTCGCTGCCGGTCCACCCGCAACCATCGAGTTGATGACGGTGTAGTCGTCATCCATCTGCAGCACGGCACCGATCCCTTCCAGAGACAGGCTCATCTCGGTGTTAAACTGCTCGGTGTTACGTGGCGACAGGTAGCTGGTGTGCGGATCGATTTCGCGGGCAAAGGCGTTCATCACCAGCTGGAAAACATCCTCACCGTTGCTCTGGGCGAGACGGCGAATCGCGAAGTTATAACGCTTGGTCAGAACGTCGCGAATCTCCTGGTCGGTTTTACCCGCCAGCTTCAGGCTCAGCTGGTCATATTTGACCTTGGCATCCCAGAGCGCATTCAGCTCAGCCTGATCTTTCGGCCAGGGCGCTTTGGCGCGATCGATGTCGATAGTGTCATTGCCACTGAAATTCATCGGACGCGCCAGCACCGTCAGCGCATACTGATAGCGCTCAAAACGGCGTTTCTGCGCCAGATTATAAATATCGTAAAAGAGATCCAGCTTGCCACTGCGCAGCTCATCGCCGACGGTGGTTTTTTTGCTGGCAAACTGCGCCACATCGGACGCCAGCAGCACATTGTGGCTGTAGTCGAGCATGTTCAGATAGCGATCAAAAATTTTCGCGGAAAAGTTCTGATCCAGATCGAACTGGCGGTAGTGGGAACGGGTAAAGCGCGACGTGACGCGCTCACTGACCGTCGGATCCTGCGGGTCTTCGTGAAGCTGGGGAATCTGATCGGCGCGGGTAATATTCTCTGCGCCGAAGGTTGGGCCTGCTAACAGCAGGCCCGCAATAAGTCCAACTTTAAAAAGGGTGTTCATGCCGGGGTTAGCCTCCGTTTCAGAACTGCAAGTGTTCTGCGCGCACAATCATTGCCATGCCGGAAGCGAGCTGGACCCGAACGCCGTCTTTAGAGACTTCCAGAACGGTAGCGTCCATCGCACTTTTGCCTGCTTTAACTTTAATACTCTGGCCGGGTTGCAAAGTTGAGGTATCAGTGATGGGACGGGCTTCCTGCTCCGGACGTGGGGCTGGCTTGCGATGCTGTGAGGCAGTCGCACGCGGAGCAGTCGTCTGCGGACGTGGTTTACGTGCTGCATCGCCTTCTGCAGGCTTACGTGCCGCGGGCTTGCGTGGACGACGCGGTGCGGCACCCTCTTCACTTTCACCCGCTTCACGACGTGCAGCACGCTGCTGGTCACGCTGCGCCTGAACGCGCGCTTTGGCTTCTTCCAGCTGCTTGCGGGCATGCTCAACGTGCTGTTCATCCAGCACGCCACAGGCGTTGCCGTCGAGATCGACACGAATCGCACCGGCTTTAATGCCGTACAGATAACGCCAGCTTGACGTATAAAGACGCAGCGCGGAACGCAGCTGCGTTTTGCTCAGACCCATTTCGCCCTGAACACGCTCGACCAGATCCTGAAAGATACCGATTTTGAGCGGACGCGCTTCACCTTCAGCGCTAAAGCAGTGCGGAAAGCGCTCCGCCAGAAAAGTGATGACTTCTTTACTGCTATTCAACTTAGGTTGATTTTCCATGAAATTTCCTGATTACAACGGGTTTGCCGACCAGCGCAGGCATGAACAGGCGACATTATAATGACAACATCGCTAAATGCCATGTGATCCAGTCGATTAGCTGCGCGTCAGCTGCAGATATTTTTCTAAGTCGCTGTTCGCAAGCACTTCACAAAGCCCATCAGTCAGTGTGACCAGCCCCGATTCGTCGTCGCTGTCAAAGCGATTGTACTCAACGCTGTCGATGTCCAGCACCCCAACCACAGTGCCATTCACTTTCAGAGGAATCACAATTTCAGCATTACTGGCAGCGTCACAGGCGATGTGGCCCGGGAAAGCATGCACATCATCAACGCGTTGCACTTTTTCTTCTGCCAGCGCCGTGCCACACACACCTTTACCGACCGGAATGCGCACACAGGCGATTTTACCCTGGAACGGGCCAAGCACCAGCGTATCGGCTTCCGTCAGCAGGTAGAAACCTGCCCAGTTCACGCCATCGAGACGTTCGTACAGCAGCGCGCTAAAGTTTCCCATCGCGGCGAGGAACGCCGTTTCTCCCGCCAGCAAGGCGCGCATATCCCGATTCAAATCGGCGTAAAAGGCAGTTTTGTTCATTATTTGACCGTTACCAATGACATCTGAACGGGGCAATAGAGACCGTTCGTTAAAAATAAGTTTTAAATATCCAGAGCCACAAGGTGAATCATAGCGTTAGTTGCTATACCCTTAGCATTCTGTGGATCGAAGCGTGATGCCCGAGACAGGCACACAGACAATGTCTTAATGACCGATATCTGTTCCCTCTGAAGAGCGAAAATTGCATCACCCTATGAAAATTCACGCTATCAGCCAGACATTGCCTCACGCACGTTATCAGCGTTGCCCGCAATGCGATACCCTTTTTTCCTTACCGGATGTGAAATCGCATCAGTCGGCACACTGCCCGCGCTGCAACGCCGAGATTCTCAGTGGTCGCGACTGGTCCATGACCCGTCTTATGGCGATGGCCGCCACCATGATCGTGTTAATGCCCTTTGCTTTCTCCCTGCCGCTGGTGGATATCCGCCTGCTGGGTATGCGCATAAATGCCAGCGTGCTGGAAGGGGTGATTCAGATGACCCAGCAGGGTGATGTGCTGACGGCCTCAATGGTGGCGTTCTGCACCATCGGTGCGCCGGTGACGCTGGTGGCCGGCATCTGTTATCTCGGCATCGGCAATCGGCTCGGTATGAATCTGCGACCAGTATTGCTGATGCTGGAGAAGCTCAAAGAGTGGGTGATGCTCGATATCTATCTGATCGGTATTGCCGTGGCGTCGATTAAAGTGCAGGACTATGCTTCGCTGGAAATTGGCTACGGTCTCGGGGCTTATATCGCCCTGACGGTGCTGAGCGTGCTGACGCTGATCCACCTGAATATGGAGCAGCTGTGGGAGCATTTTTACCCGCAAAGCCCCGGCAATATGGCACGTGACGATATGCAGGTCTGTCTGAACTGTCACAACACCAGCATACCGGACGAACGGGGCCGCTGCCCGCGCTGCCATACGCCGCTCGACTTCCGACGCCGCCACAGCCTGCAAAAATCCTGGGCCGCGCTAATCGCCTCAATTGTCCTGCTGATTCCCGCGAATCTGATGCCCATTTCCGTGGTTTACCTGAATGGTTCACGGCGCGAGGACACCATCTTCTCTGGCATCCTGGGGCTGGGTGAAGGCAACATTCCGGTGGCAGCGATTGTCTTTATCGCCAGTATTCTGGTGCCGTTCACTAAGGTGCTGGTCATGCTGACGCTGCTGCTCAGCATTCATTTTCGCTGTGAACAGGGATTGAGGACCCGTATCCGGTTGCTGCGGTTTGTGACCTGGGTTGGCCGCTGGTCCATGCTCGATCTGTTTGTCATTTCGTTAACCATGTCGCTGGTCAACCGTGATCAGCTGCTGGCTTTTACCATGGGACCGGCTGCGCTGTTTTTTGGCGCGGCCGTCATCCTGACCATTATGTCTGTTGAGTGGCTGGACAGCCGCCTGCTCTGGGATGCACATGCAACAGGAAACGCCGACTACACCGACTAACGCAACGCTGCGTAATAAGCGCAAAATTTCGCCCTTCTGGCTGCTGCCGGTCATTGCGATGCTGATCGCCTGCTGGCTGCTCTGGACCAATTATCAGGAGCGCGGCACCACCATTACCATCAATTTCCAGACGGCAGATGGTATCGTGCCGGGTCGCACCCCGATCCGTTATCAGGGCGTGGAAGTGGGCACCGTGCAGGGTATTAATCTCAGCGACGATTATCGCAGCATCCAGATTAAAGCCAGCATCAAAAGCGACATGCGCGACGCGCTGCGTGAGGATACGCAGTTCTGGCTGGTGACGCCCAAAGCCTCACTGGCGGGCGTATCGGGTCTGGATGCGTTGGTCGGCGGTAACTACATCGGGATGATGCCGGGTAAAGGTAAACCCAGCGAAGCCTTTACCGCACTGGATACGCAGCCTAAATACCGGGTGAATACCGGCGAACTGATGATCCATCTGCATGCGCCCGATCTCGGCTCACTCAACACTGGCTCGCTGGTATACTATCGCAAGATCCCGGTTGGCCGGGTCTATGACTACAGTATTGATAATAAAGCCGATGGCGTGGCGATTGATGTGCTGATTGACCGTCGCTTTATCAATCTGGTGAAGACCAACAGCCGCTTCTGGAACGTGTCGGGCGTCAATGCGGACGTCAGCCTGAGCGGGGCTAAAGTCCAGCTGGAGAGTCTGGCGGCGCTGGTTAATGGTGCGATTGCGTTTGACTCACCGCAGGGGGCAGAAACCGCCAAAGCGGAGCAGAACTACCGGCTCTATCCCGATCTGGCGCACAGCCAGCGCGGCGTACAGATTACGCTTGATCTGCCCAACGGTAAAAATCTCAAGGCCGGCAGCACGCCGCTGATGTACCAGGGCCTGGAGGTCGGTACGCTGACCAAACTGAACCTGCTGGATGGCGGTAAGGTGACCGGCGAGTTGACGATTGATCCTTCTGTGGTCGGCCTGATGCGCAGCGGTACCCGCATCGAGATGCACAGCCCGAAAATCAGCCTGACCGATACCAACCTCAGCGCACTGCTGACCGGTAACACGCTGGAGCTGGTGCCGGGTGAAGGCGAGCCGCAGCAGCACTACACCGTGCTGGCGTCGAATGAGACCCTGCTGCAGAAACCCAACGTGCTCACGGTCAAACTCAGCGCACCAGAGAGCTACGGTATCGATCAGGGCCAGCCGCTGATGCTGCATGGCATGCAGATTGGTCAGGTGATGTCGCGTTCACTGGATGAAAATGGCGTCAACTTCGTGGTGGCAGTCAATCCTGAAAATCGCAATCTGGTGCATGGCGACAGCAAATTTATCGTCAACAGCCGCCTCGATGTGAAGTTTGGTCTGGATGGCATGCAGGTATTAGGTGCCAGCGCCCGTGAGTGGGTGGATGGCGGCATCCGGCTGGAGCCTGGCAAAAAAGGCGAGCCGAAAACGGCCTATCCGCTGTTTGCCGATGCTGAAAAAGCGGACGAAGGGATCACTGGTGATGGCCCGTCCACGACGCTGATGCTGACCGCCAACAGCCTGCCTGACGTGCAGGCCGGTTCGGTCGTGCTTTACCGTAAATTCCAGGTGGGCGAGATTGTCAAAGTGACGCCGCGCGCTGACGCGTTTGATATCGCGGTGCATATTCGGCCGGAATATCGCAAGCTGCTGACCAGCGAAAGCGTGTTCTGGGCTGAGGGTGGCGCACGCGTCAGTCTTAACGGCAGCGGCCTGACAGTGCAGGCTTCGCCGCTTAACCGTGCGCTGAAAGGCGCAATCAGCTTCGACAATATGAGTGGTGCGCAGTCGGTGAAAGGGGCCAAACGCATGCTCTACTCCTCTGAAACCGCCGCCCGCGCGGTGGGCAGTCAGATTACGCTGCACACCTATGACGCCAGCAAACTCTCTGCCGGGATGCCGATTCGTTATCTGGGTATCAACGTCGGTCAGGTGGAATCACTGTCGTTAAGCAAAGATAACAATCAGGTCGTGGCAAAAGCTGTGCTTTACCCTGAGTATGTGAATGATTTTGCCCGCCTCGGCAGCCGGTTCTCGGTGGTTTCACCGGAGATTTCCGCTACCGGCGTGAATCATCTGGAGACCCTGTTACAGCCGTACGTCAACGTTGATCCGGGCAAAGGCGGTGCCGCACGCACCTTTGAATTGCAGGAGAGCACCATTACCGATTCGCGCTACCTCAATGGCCTGAACATCTATGTTGATGCCACTGAGGCGGGTTCGCTGTCGCTGGGTACGCCGGTGCTGTTCCGGGGTGTGGAAGTGGGTACCGTCACCGGCACGTCACTGGGAAATATGGCGGACCGCGTGCAGATCGCCCTGCGCATCAGTAAGAAGTATCAGCATCTGGTGCGGAATAACTCGGTGTTCTGGCTGGCGTCCGGCTACAACCTCGACTTCGGTCTGGTGGGCGGCGTGGTGAAAACCGGGACCTTCCAGCAGTTTATTCGCGGCGGTATTCAGTTTGCCACCCCGCCAACGGTGCCGCTGGCTCCGCAGGCGACGCCGGATAAACACTTCCTGCTGCAGGACGAAGCGCCGAAAGAGTGGCGTAACTGGGGAACGGCGATTCCGTCTCCGCGCTAATTCACACTCTCAAACGGGCAGCCTGGCTGCCCGTTTTCTTTCCTCATGGTACACTGCCGCCTTTGCCTTAACTGGAATGTGCCCGTGTCAGATGCTTCTTCGCTTTTCCCCGCCGATTTTCTCTCGTTAATGCGTCAGAGCCTGCCCGATGAGGCGAGCTTCGCGCAGTTTATCGCTTACAGTCAGCAACCCCTGCGCCGCAGTATTCGCGTCAACACCCTGAAGATCAGCGTGGCTGACTTCCTGAGCCAGACCGCCGGGTATGAGTGGCAGCTGACGCCGGTGCCGTGGTGCGAAGAGGGATTCTGGATCAGCCGGGAAGATGAGAGCCTGCCGCTGGGCAGCGTGGCTGAACATCTCAGCGGCCTGTTTTACATCCAGGAAGCCAGCTCCATGCTACCCGTAACCGCCCTGTTTGATGCTCAGCCACAGGTCAGCGCCGTCATGGATATGGCGGCGGCACCGGGTTCCAAAACTACCCAGATTGCGGCGCGCATGGGCAATCAGGGCGTAATCCTGGCAAACGAATTCTCCTCCAGCCGGGTCAAGGTGCTGCACGCTAATATCAGCCGCTGCGGCGTCAGCAACAGTGCCCTGACGCACTTTGACGCGCGGGTCTTCGGGCCAGCCCTGCCGGAACAGTTTGATGCCATCCTGCTGGACGCCCCCTGCTCCGGCGAAGGCGTGATGCGTAAAGATGCGGATGCACTGAAAAACTGGTCGCTGGCGAGTACCAAAGAGATCGCCGCGACCCAGCGCGATCTGCTCGACAGTGCCTTTCACGCACTCAAACCCGGTGGCACACTGGTTTATTCAACCTGCACCCTGAATCAGATTGAGAATCAGCAGGTGATTGACTGGCTGCTGCAGCGCTATCCGGACGCGGTTGAAGTCGTGCCGCTCGACAGGCTGTTTGAGGGTGGTGATCAGGCCGCGACGCCCGAGGGCTATCTGCATGTCTTCCCGCAGATGTTCGACAGCGAAGGCTTTTTCGTGGCGCGTCTGCGTAAAACGGCATCAGTCGAGCCTTTACCGCTGCCGGGCTACAAAGTGGGTAAGCTGCCCTTCTCCCATCTCAGCCGTCAGCTGGAAAGTGAGATCGTACAGGCCGCCGCCGCAGTCTCTCTAAAATGGAATGACTCGCTGGAACTCTGGCAGCGTGATAAAGAGATTTGGCTGTTCCCTAAAGCCGTCACCCCGCTGCTGGGCAAAGTGCGCTTCTCGCGCATTGGCCTGAAGCTGGCAGAAACCTTTCCTAAAGGCTATCGCTGGCAACATGAAGCGGTGATAGCACTTGCGCAACCTGATGCGACGCAGACCTTTGAGCTCACGGCGGCCGAAGCAGAAGAGTGGTATCGCGGGCGCGATATCTATCCGGAAACCGCCCCGGCAAACAATGAGATGATTGTTACCTGGCAGCAGCAGCCGCTGGGGCTGGCGAAGAAAGTCGGCAGCCGCATCAAGAACAGCTATCCCCGCGAACTGGTGCGCGACGGACGCCTGTTCCGCTGAGTCACTTGAGTTGCAGCATCGTCAGATGATTGCCAAACACTGCGCCGGTATCAATGTAATGCAGATTGGCAATCGTCAGCGGCTGTTTCAGCGGTGTATGACCAAAGTAAAAGGCATCTGCGCCACGGATGCCCGCCTGCTCCCCTGACGCCATACCCTCCAGCCGCTGACGGCTCCAGACCACCTTTTGCCAGTCGAGTGGCTTATTCAGCGCGTATTCACGGGCCGGATAATCCGCATGGGCAATCACAACAGTGCGCTCACCCAATTGCAGATGCAGTATCAGCGGCAGTTCACCACAGCGCCGCAACGCATGACGTGCCACGATTAACGCCGCGCTCCGCAGCCGGAAGAACCAGTCGCCGCCGTTCATCCGCCAGAGCGCCATATCCTGACCCTGTAACGCGGACAGCGCCATCTCCTCATGATTCCCACGCACGCAGCGAAACCACGGCTCGTCCAGCAGGACCAGACAGCCCAGACTGTCTGGCCCGCGATCGATGATGTCGCCAACCGAAATCAGTAAATCCTGCTGTGGATTAAACTGATGCTGCTGCAACAGCGCATCCAGTTCACGGCGACAGCCATGAATATCACCCACCACCCAGATCCGTCGCCACTCTGCGCCATTCAGGACGTGATAATACATCAGTGCATGTGCCTCTCTGTGCCGAAAATATCCTGAGAGTATAAGTGCTGACCATGAAGAGCATGAACAAGAGGAAGGAGATAGAAAGCAGAGTGCAACGAAGGCTGCCAGCAAAGGCGTCACGCTGTCGGTGGATGAGAAATTTAACGCGTCTGAAAAGTGCGTCCCTCCCGGCGCTTATCTCCGGCACTCAGTTAAGGTGGTAGCTCTGTCAGGGACGAAATTCATCATAACGACATTGGGTCACGCAGGCTATTCTGCCCCTGATGTATTCGTCGTCATTTGAGATCAGTTGCGCATTTTAGCCGGATATTTCTCTAGCTTTTCTGCCGGACGCACCGGACGGCGCACCAGTTCACCACCGCAGTTGGGACAAACATGCGCGAAATGCTCATCGCAGTCAGCGCAGAAAGTGCATTCAAACGAGCAGATACGTGCCGCCAGAGAGGATGGCGGCAGATCGACGTCGCAGCGTTCACAGTTAGGGCGCAGTTCCAGCATGGCGTGACTCCTGAAGAAGCGGGTTACCCAGCATCGCCGCTGCTGGCCCGGATGTCGAGCCAGCGACCGGACAGAAGTGAGCCAGATCAGGACATCATGCATTTAATCCCGCAGAGAGGGGCGAACAACTTGCTGCCCTGTCGCGGCTATTTATGACGCGGATCTTCGCGAACATCACCTGGATGAGCATCGGGCAACACCTCTTCGTCAGCCGTTTCAGCATCTTCATCGCTCTTTTCTTCCGGCTCCTGCCCGCCCATTGACGCCTGAATCACCTCCTCTTCCAGCGTCGGAATCAGTGCAGCACCCAGTGGCGAGGTCGCCAGACTGTCAGGCATGACCACATGTGGCAGCGGCACTTCGGTTGTGGGAAGCGGACCTGGCGCACGGACAAAACTGAGTCCGCCAATCACCAGCGCACAGAGCGCAAAGAAAAGATAGAGCATATTGCTGCCCAGCGGCTGCATCAGCGCACCCACCACCAGCGGGCCGATACTGGCACCTATACCAAACGCCATCAGCAGACAGGCGGTTAACGATACGCGGCGCTCGGCGGCAACCTGATCATTGGCCAGCGCCACCTGCAATGGATAGAGCGCGAACTGCATCATGCTGGCGGCAAAGGCGATGCCGATCATCCAGTCAAACGTCAGATGCGGCAGCAGGATCAGCGGGACGCAGATGACGGCGAACAGCATCGCGATGATAAACAGCAGTCGCTGACGATCGTAACGGTCAGAAAGCCAGCTCAGCGGAAACTGCGACACCAGCCCGGCAAAAATCGTAAGACTCATAAAATAGCCTGTCTGGCTGGTGGTGAAGCCTTTGCTGCTGCCATAAACCGGTGCCAGACCGTAGAAGGCACCAATTACCATGCCGGTGACCAGCGTGGTGCCGAGCAGTTTGGGGATGGTGCGGATAAAATAGCCCAGTTCCATGGGTGCGGGTGTCATCGGCCTGACATGGGTGCGGGTGGTCAGCGCGATGGGTACCAGACAAAGCGCGAAGCAGAGTGCGACAATCAGCAGCGTACTTACACCAAATCCGGTCTGCAGGCTCAGTATCACCTGTCCGCCACTGAGTCCAAGGTAGGTGGCGACCATATATAAGCCGAAAATCATGCCACGCTGCGACGATTCCGCCTGATCGTTGAGCCAGCTCTCCAGCACCATGTACTGGCACATCATGCAGAGTCCGATAATCAGACGCAGAAAGACCCACAGCGGAATAAAGTCCGTCAGGCCGTGACCCACTACAGAGGCGGTAATGATCCCGGCGCAGGCGACGTAGGCGCGGATATGGCCGACGCGGGCGATCAGGTTGTGCCCCACCTTGCCGCCAATGACCAGCCCGATATAGTTTGCCGCGATAATTGCACCAATCAGCGCGCCGTTAACCTGCTCGGTGGCCAGCCGTAGAGAGACATAGGTGGTCAGCAGACCGGAACCGAGCAGCATCAGCAGCGTGGTGGTGTAGAGCGGCAGAAACGTACTGAATATTTTTCCCATATGACTCCCTGTCTATACCCTTCAGGCATCAGGCCAGCAAAGCCCTAAAGATAGTCGATATCGGCAGGCCACGGAGCATTGCACTCAGCCGATGGCAAAAAAAAGCCCGCCAGCACACTGCTGACGGGCCTGGCTTACACGCTCGGGAAGCTGATATTGCTGCCCGGCGCTTCACGGTTGAGATGGATAAAGTTCAGGTGTCGCTCATACTGATCCAGTATGTCGATGATCACCTGCTCTTTGCTGTAATCCATCAGGTCGTTACCCTGGCTGCCTTCCATGAGGAAGGTTTCCAGTCGATAGTAGGTCGACTTACCGCTGCGGGCGCGATAGGTAAAGCCCGGAATCGAATATTGCTGCGGCCAGACCTGATAGATGAAGTCCTGCTCTTCGCCCAGATGGACGCGCAGATCCAGATAGCCAATCGGGTTCGCCTCATCTGCCTCGACGCTTTCCAGCGTGACGCGGGCATCACGCAGTTCCAGCTCTTTCGCCACTTCCTGCATCGCCGGAAAAATGGTCTTTTCCATCATCTGCTGGGTATAACGCGAACCCGGGTAGTTCATCAGGCGTGACAGACGCTTCTTCCAGGTCAGGCGGTCGGTCGCATGCGCCAGATAGGGCGCGGTGTCGCGCGTGGCGCTGGCACGGCGGTGATCCTCAATCTTCAGCGATTTAAACAGACCCGCCATCACAAAGAAGATCACAAAGCTGAACGGCAGTCCCATGATCACCGTGGTGTTCTGCAGGGCAGTGACACCGTTGGCCATCAGCATGCTCAGTGTCAGCACCCCAATCGCCACGGACCAGAAGATGCGCAGCCAGTTCGGCGCATCGCTGTTGATGTCTTTCAGCCGCGAGGTGAAGTTACCCAGCACCAGCGAGCCGGAATCCGCAGAGGTCACGTAGAACAGCATGCCGGTGATGGTGGCAACCGATGCACTGAGTTTAAACGCCGGATACTGTGCCAGCAGGCTGTAGAAGCCACGCTCCGCATGGTTCATCACTTCCTGCGCAAATTCCGTATTGCCGTGAATGATCTGATACAGCGCGGCGTTACCAAATACGGACAGCCACAGCAGCGTAAAGGTGAACGGAATAATCAGCGTGCCCAGCACGAACTCACGGATGGTACGACCGCGTGAGATACGCGCCAGGAACAGGCCGACAAACGGCGACCACGCCACCCACCACGCCCAGAAGAAGAGCGTCCAGCTGTTCATCCATTGGGTTGGACGATCAAAGGCAAAGGTATTGAGCGTCATCCCCATGAAGCGGTTAATGTAATCGCCAACGTTCAGCACCAGCGCATTCAGCAGGAACTCGGTGTTGCCGAAGAACAGCACAAACAGAATCAGGCCCAGCGCCATGATCACGTTGAGTTCGGAAAGGAAACGAATCCCTTTATCAACACCCGACGTCACAGAGATGGTGGCGATCACTACGGAGAGAACAATCAGCGCGGTCTGCGCGGTCAGCCCTTCCGGGATATCAAACAGCACTTTCAGGCCGTAGTTCAGCTGTACGACCCCTATCCCTAATGTGGTGGCGATACCAAAGATGGTGCCGACCACGGCTGCGATATCTACCGTGTGACCAATCGGGCCATAGATGCGTTTACCGAAGATGGGATAGAGCGCCGAACGAATAGTCAGCGGCAGATTATAACGGTAGCTGAAGTAGCCCAGCGCGATGCCCATCAGCGCATACATCGACCAGCCGGTCAGTCCGTAGTGGAATAGCGTCCAGACCATCGCCTGGCGGGCGGCTTCCAGCGTCTGCCCTGCTCCTTCCGGCGGCTGCATATATTGTGTCACCGGTTCGGCGACAGAGAAGAACATCAGGTCGATGCCGATCCCGGCGGCAAACAGCATGGCGGACCAGCTGAGCACGCTGAATTCGGGTTTTGAGTGCTCCGGCCCGAGCTTGATAGAGCCAAAGCGTGAGCAGGCCATATAGAGCACAAAGACAATATAGAGCGTGGCAGCCAGCATGTAGTACCAGCCGAAGGTGGCGGAAACCCAGTTAACCGCCTTGAGGATCCAGCTCGCGGCCAGTTCACTGTAGAGAATCGTCACAAGTGAAAACGTCAGAATCAATCCGGCAGAGGTATAAAATACAACGGGATTGAGTCTGTCTTTTTCACCGGCAGGTGGATTATTCATCGATTACCTCTGGTTAATGTCCTGAAAATACGCAATGGATACGTCTTGCCGCTCACGGTTTTCAGGCCGTGCGGCTCTGTTTCGTTCTGTCACTTCCTGTTAATCGCTATGACAACCAGCCTATTTTAGCACTCATTGCCGTTTCGCTTACGCTACATTTAAAAAACAGCATCCTAACAAATTTTCTTTTTATATTGAACGTGCAATCAAAAAAAGATTAAATAGGGGTTCGATTTGAGGGTGGAGCTGGAGCTATGCCAAAGGTAGGGATGCAGCCGATACGTCGTCGGCAACTGATTGATGCGACCCTGAGCACGATTAATGAAATGGGGATTAATGATGCCACGATTGCCCAGATCGCCCGGCGGGCGGGGGTCTCAACCGGCATCATCAGTCACTACTTCAAGGACAAGAACGGTTTACTGGAAGCTACGATGCGTGATGTGACGCGTCAGCTACGCGAGGCAGTCCTGTTGCGGCTGAAACCGCTGGCCGATGCCTCCGCAGAACAGCGGCTGTGTGCCATTGTTGATGGAAATTTTGATGAAACACAGGTGCACACGGCGGTGATGAAAGCCTGGCTCGACTTCTGGTCGAGTAGCATGCATCAGCCCCAGCTTAACCGCCTTGAGCGGGTCAGCAGCCGTCGGCTCTACTCGACGCTGGTGGTCGAATTCCGGCGTGAACTGCCGCTGGATAAAGCACGCCTGGCCGCGCACGGCCTGGCTGCCCTGATCGACGGTCTGTGGCTGCGGGCCGCGCTGAGCGGTAAGCCATTCGATCCCGCTATCGCCCTCACACTGACCACCCAATTCATCCGTCAGCAACTCGCTGGCGAGCACGAATAACGGAAGGAGAAAACATGTCCCGATTCACCGAGCAGAAACTCTACATCGATGGCGCTTATGTTGCCGCAGCGTCTGGCGAAACGTTCCAGACGATTAACCCGGTCAACGGCGAGGTCCTGGCAGAGGTTCATGCCGCCGGCCAGGAAGATGTCAATCGCGCCGTTGCTGCCGCCAGAAAAGGCCAGAAGATCTGGGCCGCGATGACCGCCATGGCGCGTTCACGCATCCTGCGTCGCGCCGTCGATATCCTGCGTGAGCGTAATGATGAGCTGGCGGAGCTGGAAATGCTCGATACCGGTAAGCCTTACAGCGAAACTTCAGCGGTCGATATCGTTACCGGTGCAGACGTGCTGGAGTACTACGCAGGTCTGGTTCCGGCGCTGGAGGGTCAGCAGATCCCCCTGCGTGAAACCTCCTTTGTTTATACCCGCCGCGAACCCCTGGGCGTGGTAGCGGGCATTGGTGCCTGGAATTACCCGATTCAGATCGCCCTGTGGAAATCCGCACCTGCGCTGGCTGCGGGTAACGCGATGATTTTCAAACCCAGTGAAATGACTCCGCTTACTGCCCTGAAGCTGGCAGAAATCTACACCGAAGCGGGCCTGCCGGATGGCGTATTCAACGTGCTGCCGGGCATCGGTTCGGTCACGGGTCAGCTACTGACTGAGCATCCTGGCATCGATAAAGTCTCCTTTACCGGCGGCGTTGTCAGCGGCAAAAAAGTGATGGCCAATGCAGCGGGTTCAACGCTGAAAGAGGTCACCATGGAGCTGGGCGGTAAATCACCGCTGATTATCTTTGATGATGCCGATCTCGATCTGGCCGCTGACATCGCCATGATGGCGAATTTCTACAGCTCCGGTCAGGTCTGCACCAACGGCACCCGCGTCTTTATCCCTGCAAAACTGCAGGCGGCGTTCGAGGCCAAAATCAGCGAACGCGTTGCCCGTATTAAAGCAGGCGATCTGCGTGATCCGGCTACCAACTTTGGTCCGCTGGTCAGCTTCAGCCATCGCGACAACGTGATGCGCTACATCGAATCCGGCATTGCTGAAGGCGCACGCGTGCTGTGCGGCGGTAAACGGCTGACCGGTGGTGATTTCGACCAGGGTGCCTGGGTGGCACCAACCGTGTTCACCGACTGCCGTGATGAGATGAAGATTGTCCGTGAAGAGATCTTCGGGCCGGTGATGTCGATCCTGAGCTATGAAACCGAAGAAGAAGTGATCCGCCGCGCCAACGACACCGAATTTGGTCTGGCCGCCGGACTGGTGACGCAGGACCTGAATAAAGCGCACCGCGTGATTCATCAGATCGAAGCCGGTATCTGCTGGATCAACACCTGGGGCGAGTCCGCCGCAGAGATGCCGGTGGGTGGCTACAAGCACTCCGGCATTGGCCGCGAGAATGGCCTGATGACGCTGCAGAGCTACACCCAGGTGAAGTCCGTGCAGGTTGAGCTGACGCGTTTTCAGTCTGTCTTTTAATCACTTAACCTGAGGAACGACGAATGGAATTTGATTACATTATTATTGGAGCCGGATCCGCAGGTAACGTTCTGGCGACCCGTCTTACCGAAGAAAGCAACGTGAGCGTCCTGCTGCTGGAAGCGGGCGGCCCGGATTACCGTTTTGATTTTCGCACCCAGATGCCTGCGGCCCTTGCCTTCCCGCTGCAGGGCAAACGTTATAACTGGGCATATGAAACCGAGCCAGAGCCTTACATGAACAACCGCCGCATGGAGTGTGGTCGCGGCAAAGGCCTGGGCGGTTCATCACTGATTAACGGCATGTGCTACATCCGCGGCAACGCGATGGATCTGGACAACTGGGCCAGCGAACCTGGCCTGGAGAACTGGAGCTATCTGGACTGCCTGCCCTACTACCGTAAAGCGGAAACCCGCGACATCGGCCCGAACGATTTCCACGGCGGCGATGGCCCGGTGTGTGTGGCAACGCCGAAAGCGGGCAACAACGTGCTGTTTGAAGCGATGATTGAGGCAGGTGTACAGGCGGGTTATCCGCGCACCGACGACCTGAATGGCTACCAGCAGGAAGGTTTCGGTCCGATGGATCGTACCGTGACGCCAAACGGACGCCGTTCCAGCACCGCGCGTGGCTATCTCGACATGGCCAAAGGCCGCCCCAACCTGAAGATCATTACGCATGCCACCACCGACCGCATCATCTTCGACGGCAAGCGCGCGGTTGGCGTGGAGTATCTGCAGGGCGACAGCAATACGATTAACAAAGTGACCGCTCGCCGTGAAGTGCTGCTGTGCGCGGGCGCTATCGCCTCGCCGCAGATCCTGCAGCGTTCTGGCGTCGGTTCGCCTGAGCTGCTGAAGCAATTCGACATCCCGCTGGTTCACGATCTGCCGGGCGTGGGTGAGAACCTGCAGGACCATCTGGAGATGTATCTCCAGTATGAGTGTAAAGAGCCGGTTTCTATCTATCCGGCCCTTAAGTGGTGGAACCAGCCGAAAATCGGTGCAGAGTGGATGTTTAACGGCACCGGTATCGGCGCCAGCAACCAGTTTGAGGCAGGCGGCTTCATCCGCAGCCGTGAAGAATTTACCTGGCCGAACATTCAGTATCACTTCCTGCCGGTCGCGATTAATTACAACGGGTCTAACGCCGTTGATGCCCACGGCTTCCAGTGTCACGTCGGCTCTATGCGTTCGCCAAGCCGCGGTCATGTGCGCCTGAAGTCACGCGATCCGCGTCGTCATCCGGCTATTCTGTTCAACTACATGTCGCACGAGCAGGACTGGCATGAGTTCCGCGATGCAATCCGCATTACGCGCCAGATCATCAACCAGCCAGCGCTGGATAAATATCGTGGCCGTGAAATCAGTCCGGGTCTGGATTGTCAGACCGATGAGCAACTGGACGAATTCGTGCGCAACCACGGCGAAACCGCCTATCATCCGTGCGGCACCTGTAAGATGGGTAACGACCCGATGGCGGTCGTGGATGGCGAAGGTCGTGTGCATGGGCTGGAAGGTTTACGTGTCGTTGATGCGTCGATTATGCCGCTGATCATCACCGGTAACCTCAACGCCACCACCATCATGATTGGTGAAAAGATTGCCGATAAGATTCGTGGCCGCGATCCGCTGCCACGCAGTACCGCCTCTTACTTTGTCGCAGGTGATGCGCCGGTTCGCACCGTGCCGATGCGCGCTGAGTGATTCGTGACAACGTCACTTAAAAATTGCCGGGCAGGCTGTTGCCCGGCTTTTTTTATGCAGGATTTAACGCATCCTCTTTTCCATATATCCTTTTACTTAGCTTTCCTTTTTCGAGCCATCAAACCTTAACCTGCGTCAAATAAAGCAGTATCTGCTGTTGATTTCATGATGTGCAGAATGCTATAAATCCGGCGTGTTTTTAACCGGAGGCATTATCCGTCCACTGATGAGAAGCAACAATGTGGATGCGTTGTAAATTTTATGAGCAAAATGTTCATGTCACATTTTACCCCCACCTTCCTTTCTGGCTGGAACGTCGCCGATCAGCACTGGCGTAACGCCCTGTAGTCCCCTCACCACTTCGACACTGTTCTGAGTCTGCCCTGTCTGTGGCAGGTCGTCATTTATCGTTGCTGGAGAGCACCCATGCGCGCCTGGGTTTTACTATCACTCGCTATTGTTACTGAAATTATTGGTACCCTTTTCATGAAGTGGTCCAGCCTCAATGGCAGCCATTCAGGCTATCTGATGATGCTGGGCATGATTGCCTGTTCCTATATTCTGCTGAGTTTCGCCATCAAACGTATCGCGCTGGGCGTGGCTTATGCCCTGTGGGAAGGGATTGGTATCATGCTGATTACGTTATTCAGCGTACAGTTGTTTGGCGAAGCGCTGTCAGCGCTGAAAATCTGCGGTCTGGTCACGCTAATCGTCGGGATTGTGCTGATCAAGACAGGCACCCAATCATCAGCGGAGGTTAATCATGGTCATCGCTGATTTTGTTCATGCCGCCTGGCTGGCACTGGCTATCGTGCTGGAGATTGCCGCCAACATATTCCTTAAATATTCTGATGGGTTTAAGAAACCGCTGCAGGGCGTGCTGTCGCTCTGCTGTGTCCTGCTCGCATTCAGCGCACTGGCCCAGGCAGTCAAAGGTATTGATCTGTCGATTGCCTATGCGGTCTGGGGCGGCTTTGGGATTATCGCCACTGTCGCGGCGGGATGGGTGCTGTTTGGCCAGCGACTGAACCGCAAAGGCTGGGCCGGTCTGACTCTTCTGCTGGCTGGCATGATCCTGTTAAAGCTGGCCTGATGGCTCATCTCAATCAGTAATTCCGGTCAAGGGTGTACGCGTGTACGCCCTTACCTTTGCGTGCTTTCCCGCCCTTTTGCAGTTGATTTTTTCCTTATCTCCGTGCTCGGAATCTTCTTACTTTTGTAAAGGCCCGTTTACATATCTTTTGCCTTAAGGCTTAGTGAGCGCCAAAAGCCGGATAAAAACGAGGAAAAGTTATGTCTGCAACACGAGGTTGGTCAACGGAGCTGGAAGGATTACGCGGCATTGCCTCTCTCTGGGTACTGGTTGGCCATATCAGCTTACTGGTTCATTGCCATATCACGCTGATTTCATCACCGGGCATCGGGGTCGACCTGTTTATTCTGTTATCGGGTTATCTGATGGCGAAAAACTACGTCGAGCGCCAGCAGAAAGAGCCATGGCAGAGCGCGGAGACGATTAAGAAATTCTGGGTCCGCCGCTTCTTCCGTATCGCTCCGCTCTACTATCTGCTGTTAATCATTGCCCTGATTTATGGCCCGTGGTTTGGTGAGATGCGTGACACCATTGCGCATTTCTATTCCGGCACCGCCACGGAGTCGTCGCGTTACAACGACCAGTCGCTGGCTAACATCCTGACTCACTTCAGCTTCCTGTTCGGCATGTTGCCCGAGTATGGGTTTAACACCGTGCTGCCAGACTGGAGTATCGGGCTGGAGATGCAGTTCTATCTGCTGTTCCCGTTCATCATGCTGGTTACGCTGCGCTTTGGTTATGCCGCCTCGCTGATTGGCATCATGGCGCTCTGCTGCGCCGGTCGGTATGTGCTGGCCGATTATTATGAGGCGTTTGAGATGCCTTCGATGATCCTGATTAAGCTGAACATGTTCCTGGCAGGAATGCTGCTGGCCGAAGCGATTCGCCGTAAATCCCTGCTCTATGTCGGCTATGCGCTGCTCGGCCCGGTCGTCACCGTGGCGATTGGCATGGACGCGATCAAACTGCAGGTGATAATGGAGGCGCTGATGATCGTTGGTATGGCGGCGATTCTGTGGCAATACCCGCAGAGCAGCATGATGGCTCAGCTGATTGCCCTGCCGCGTAAGCTACTGAACAACCGACTCAGCACATGGCTGGGCGACGTCTCGTTTTCGGTCTACCTGCTGCACCTGCTGATTGTGATCCCGTTGATCGCCCAGCTGCTCACTCATACTGACTTTGAGTTTAAGAGCGACGCGACACGCTTCCTGATCGTCTGCGTCTCTGCTATTCCACTGACCTATGCGCTGGCCTCTTTACTCTACAAGTATGTTGAGAAGCCCGGCATTCAGATGGGTAAACGCATGCTGAAGCCGAAATTGGCCGATCAGACCAGCTAAGTTTCAGACCACTCATTTCTTAAAAGCCCCTCTCGGGGCTTTTTTATTGCCTCTGACGCCGTTAATCAGCCCTCCACAGGCATTGATTACGCGCTCTCGTCAGCACGCCTGCTGAGGTGAACTACACTTTCCCGGTTAGCAATCTGATGCAAAGGAGAGAACATGAGCATTCAGCATCTGCTGCTATCCAGTGACGGTGGCGCGGTGATCATTGAAGCAGAACAACTTGAAAGTGAGCTGGTAATCCCGCCCCATCTGCAAACACCGAACGGCGGTGAAGCTGACAGCGATACGGGCCATCGGGTGGCGGTCACGAAGCACTACTGTAAGGGACGTTACTACGCGGTTGCCTTGGATCGCCACGCAGCCAGCAATGAAATCGATGACGTAATTGACCTGCTGCATCCTGCCCCGCTTGATTAGCCTTTGTCGGCCACGCTGCGTTTAAAGGCAGGTTCCGCTGAGGATCCTGCGAAAGAACGGCTTGTTAAGGCATTATCGCCACGAGGCATTACCAATTTCAGAAGAGGAAAAGCATCATGGAAAAGAAGAAGTGGTTTGTTTCCTACGTGATTAAGCCAAAAGGTGAAAATCATGTTACGACGCACGCTTTTATAGAAGGCGATGATGTTGAAGAGGCGCTTGAAACCTTTATGTTCGAAACCAAAAAAAGCCTGTCGCTGGAAACTGAAGAGCTGACGCTGCTGTCAGTAAGTCTGGTGTAACCTCTGATTAACCTCGCGATAGCGGGGTTTATCCCATTCGAGAGGGGAAAGGTTATCTATTTATATTATTTATAATTTCCCTGGTGCCGCACCTAGTTACTTAGTGGGATAAGGCCAGGCGTGATCCATGCCCGTTGATGACATCAGACCGGTCACAGCCAGATACGCCAGTATCAGGACAAACAGTACAATTGCAGCAATTTCAATGGATTTAATTAAGTGATGCTTCGCCATAAATAACCCTCCTTCGGTTGTGTGTAATCATGCCTTCCCCTCATAAACTATAATGTTACCGGTAAAGTGCAAGTGAAAATCACACAATGAAACATAAAGCAGAGCTTATTAATGTTTGTGGCGAACAGGCGTTAAGGCATTCACATGGCAGAAACAGGCGGTGCAGGCATAAAAAAGCCCGCAATGCGCGGGCCTTAGTGACGCTCAATTAGGTTCTAACTGGCAGACTGACCGGTAAAATCGATCACCATCCTGCCGCGGATTTTGCCGTGAATCATCTCATCGAAGATGGCATTAACCTCACCAATCTTCCTTTTGGTCACTTTCGGCACCACTTTGCCTTCTGCCGCAAACTGGAAAGCTTCAGCCAGATCGTTGCGCGTTCCGACCAGCGATCCCACCACCTGAATGCCATCAAGTACCAGTCGCGGGATATTCAGGCTCATTGCTTCCGGCGGCAGTCCGACTGCTACGACCCGACCTCCGGCTCTGACCGCGTCCACCGCCGAGTTAAAGGCCGCTTTGGCGACGGCTGTGACGACAGCAGCATGTGCCCCACCGGTTTTCTCCTGAATAAAGCGTGCCGCATCTTCGCTGGCAGAGTTGACGACCAGATCGGCTCCCATCTCTTTCGCCAGCGCCAGCTGTCCGTCACTGACATCAATTGCAATCACTTTGGCGTTGAAGACGTTTTTCGCATACTGAAGCGCGAGATTTCCCAGTCCGCCAAGACCATAAATTGCCAGCCACTGCCCCGGTTTGACCTCTGATACTTTTACCGCTTTGTAGGTGGTGACACCGGCGCAGGTGACGCTACTGGCGGCAAAGGGATCAAGCCCGTCGGGAACTTTGACCGAGTAATCTGCAACGACGATGCACTCTTCAGCCATGCCGCCATCGGCGGTAAAACCGGCATTGATGACGTCCCTGCAGAGCGTTTCGTTACCGGAGTTACAGTATTCACAGTGTCCGCAGCCCTTGAAGAACCAGGCGACGCTGGCACGATCGCCCGGCTTGAGCGAGGTGACATCCGGCGCGACCTCCTCGACAATACCAATCCCTTCGTGGCCCAGCGTGACGCCGGTCTTATCACCAAAATCACCGTTCTTCACATGTAAATCGGTATGGCATACACCACAGCATTCCATCCTGAGCCGCGCTTCGCCGGTTTTGAGAGGACGCAGCGTCTTCTCAACCACTTCAACCTGGTGTTCACTATTAGCAATTGCCGCTTTCATAAACGTTCCTCCTTTTGACTGGAGATTAAGAATAAGCCAAACGGAGATGATGACAAGATGACAGGTAAGGTTTAGGTGCTTGCTGCGAGAGTTGTTGTGACTTTTGCGAGTGGGGTCGGTTTTTGAGGTGAAGACGCAGGATGGTGTTGTTAAGCGGCAACGCTTCCTCATTCTCTGTCGGGGACGGATAAAGCGCGCTTACGGTACGATTTTAGTCAGGTAAAGATTGCGCGTTAAAAGGGGCAATAAAGCCCCCTGTCGCTTCATATGATTGCGTACTACTTGCTCAAACGGTCTTAAGAGTGCCAGCGGTGGATGCCACTGTCAGCGGGTGGCGGCCCCATATGCTGTGCGGCACTATCCGGCGCTGGCGGCGGTCCCATATGCTGAGAAGCATTGTTTGCTGGCGCAGCAGGTCCGGCATGCTGACTCCAGCTGGTGTCGTTATGCCGGTTTTCATGATGACGATGCCAGTCAGAAGATGGGCCACGATGATGACCCCCATCAGCCATCACACAGCCTGACATTGCGGCACTTGCCAGCGCTACAATTACACATGGGATAACTTTTTTTAAGAACATAACAGATCCTGGTTGAATATCACCGGGGCAGGTTACGACTGAGTTTTTATACGGTGGGTAAACATGGTGAGGGGTCTGGGGAGGATGTTGGGAGAGGTTGATTGAGGTCAATTTTGGGGTGGAGTTGGCGTGTAGGAAGGCTATTTTCTACGGTTGTGCTGGCAGTAGTAAGGCGATTGAGAATTGAGAATTGAGAATTGAGAATTGAGAATTGAGAATTGAGAATTGAGAATTGAGAATTTAAGACTGATAGTGAATCTCATGAACGGATAGGCTTTGTTAGCTTCAATCAGAGGTATCCCGTTGATATAATCGCTAAATGGCAGCCAAAAACTCTTTTTAAGCACATTATTTATAATTGGTTTTATCAGGATAAATTAAGTATTCTTTTCGAAACACCAATTCAACTAACATCTTGAATAAAATTTCACATATACATAAGAAACAGCGATTATCCATACCAAGCAAGGAAGCGCCACATGCTCAGGAATAAACTGTGTAATAAAATATAAGCCTGTCACCATGACTGCTAAAAAACACAATCAGAAAAAGATTTTATCAGCCACAGTATGACTTCCTTCATTTTAGCCATTCCCCATAAAATGCAACTTCGACACTCCATCAGTATTATCCACAGCATCTTCCTGACAGGGTGTCATAGCCATTCTGACATCAATGTTTTGCAAGGATAAAGAATATCTAAAAGAACATCCTTTCAGAATGTAAAATACGCGTAAAATGTCCAGGCGGTTAGTCTTACAGGAACTCCATGTTTTAAATGGCCAAAAAGCCGGTCTGAATAAGCCACCGCCCGGCAGTTTTATACAAAATGATAAACAACCAGGGCTTAATTCTGCCATTGGATCATTTCATCTAGTCGCTTCAAAATGTCTGGGAAATAGCTTTCATCAAGGCCAAAACCACCTTTAACCTGTACGCTGTCGGCATGTGGTTCCGGGCGAATATCAAACTCCACTATAACACCATCTTTACCCGTCGCTTTTCTGATAACCATATTGAGTTGGCCGCGTTCGCTGCGAAAATTAAAAGGTTTTAATTCACGCTGCGAGATGATTGCCTGGTAATGTTCGAAAAACTCATCCTTTAAAATCTTTAGTTCGCCGATGGTAAATTCAGTTTGAAACTGCATTTTGAGGCCGCTAACAGAGAACTCAATCCAGGACTGGATCCAGTCCCATAGATGCCCAACCGGGTCGGCCTCATCGTCTGAGATTCTTTCAAAAGGAGAAATCACAAATGTGAAATCTTCATTGCGTAAATCAAACATACAAGTTTTCCAGTCAGTTAGTCCATGTATTTAAAATGCGATATCGTCCAGTCTGACTCACGCACGACGACTTCGAGTGTGTATTCTTTATATTCATATTCCATTGTTTGCTTATTAAAGCGTAGTTTAAACATTCTGGTCTCATATCTGAACATACCTTCACCTTTGCGGGGATCTGCCATCCGCCTGCCATAGCGAATCGCTCTTTCCTGAATTTGCAGAGGGACATAGCGCCCCGGTTCATGCATGTGTTTTGCAGCAGCCTCAGTCATTTTAAGGTTGCGTGCATGCAGCCCGACTTTAAGTCTGCTGCGCAGAAAGGATATAGTGGACTGACTGAGCTTCGCATAAATAGCGGCACGTGCCCCTGATTCAAACAGCACCCGCCCTGTACGCAGGATACGAAAAATACCCAAGCCAAACAGGGCAATATCCGTGGGATCAATCAGAGGTGTTTCAAGTGGCGCTTCTTCCAGCCTGACAAAACGCCCCTCAACATCATAAATCTGCCACAACCCCGGAGCCTGTGCGACCGAATAACCGATACACATACCGCTGGTTTCATCTGTTACGGGCCTGGCATTTCGGGGCAAATGGCCGGGGCGAATCTCAAAAAAAACGCCGTGAGGCAGTCTTGACTCAAATGTGTAGTAACGTCCGGGTTCCTGTTTTGCTGCTGTGCCTGAAATCATTCTCGATCCCTCGTTTATGATAATAGCTGCTTTATTGTGCCACAGGATGATAAAACAATCATTCTCCGATAGCTCCCCATCCGTCTGACAGCTAAGTACAAAGTCATGCATTCCTCTGCACGAGTAGTGTCCCTGAACAGACCTTCACTTAATGGGCACCGAATGATTGATTATCGTAACTGTGTCCCCGTCATCAAAATAAATAACGGCATGCTTGTCATGAAGATTTTAACCAACGTAATGACCCGGATACATAGATGGGAGGTATTTGCCGAAGTGCGCGGAATGAGCGGTCAGAAATACGTAATGGTATGGAATGGATATTATGATTTCAGGATAGTTAGTAACAATCACCGTAAAAATTTATAAATCGTAAAAACAAAAAAAGACCGAATACGATTCCTATATTCGGTCCAGGGAAATGGCTCTCAGGGAGCCGTGCGCTAAAAGTTGGCATTTATGAAGGCAGTGTCGCCTTGCAATTTAAGGTTAGAACAGCGCGGTAGAAATGCCAGCAAACGCAGGGATCAGGGCCATAAACCGGATCAGTTTGTGATCGCAACGGCAAAAAATCGTGGATTGGGCGCAGCGCGAGGCTGCACCCGGGAGGTTTATTTACCGCACAGCGCCTGAGTGCGCTCAACAATCGGCTGCAGACTCATCATCTGGCCCGGATGCGCTTTGTCTTCGGCCTGAATCACACTGATCGGCTGTGCTTTCACCTGCTTGTTTTTGAACAGTTGGTCGGCGATGTCGTTCAGCGGGTATTGCATCAGTGTGCTCGGGTTGATGGCGAACATCGCACCGTCTTTCTCGCAGGTCAGCATCACTTCTTCACGGTTAAACGGCCACTTCTCTTTACCGATCTCAAAGCGGCTGACGGTAATGATTTGTGCCGCCAGCGCCTGGCCGCATACGGATAACAACAGGATTGCGGGGATCACTTTCTTCAGCAACATAACTACCCTTTTCTCTCTTAAACTACATTCAGGCTGGTGACAGCGTAGCAAATACGCTCACTAGCCCAACCACGCCACACGCCAGCAGCAGTTCAAGCTGCGTCATGCGGATAAATTTTTGCTGCGTCCCGCTGCCCGCCAGGCGGAAGCGCGGCACCAGCCAGTATCGATTGATCAGCGCCACCAGCACCATCAGGGCCACCAGCAGTACTTTGCACAGTAACAATACAATGTAGCGTGAATCGTGCCACATCAGTGGCCAGCCTGCGATCATCACGCTATTTATCACACCGCTCAGTAGCGTTAACGCTACCGCCAGGTGACCATAGCGCGAAAAACGCATCATGGTACGAATCGCGTCAGTACGGCGATCAATCTGGCGCGCCTCGCGCATCAACAGCAGCAGCGGCAGTAATCCACCCACCCAGAACGCCGCTGCAATCAGATGCATCCCCTGGTTGATCTGCTGAAGCAGACCGGGCACTCCATCGCGCATCGCGGCATGACCAATCAGGGCCATGCAGGCCAGTTGCAACACGCCTGCCAGCAGTAACATTTGCTGACGCAGCTTTCCGGTCAGTAATAGCGCGACAATGCCCATAACGCCGAAAATGATTTCCCACTGCCACACCGCACCAAAATGTGTGTCGAGCACCGCCAGCCAGATGTCTAAATCGGCAAGATTGGTACTGTCACCGCTCATCAGCACATTCTGGCAGGCCAGCATCAATAGCGCACTCAGCAGCGCCAGCCAGGCGCTCCCCTTCACCAGCGGATTTAATCGTCGCGCCAGCAGGGGTCGATAACGTTTTGGTGCCAGTAGTGCGCTGTAACAGGCGCTGCCTGTCAGCAGCATCACGGCGGCGAAATGCAGTCCGCGCAGCAGGATCCAGAGGGTGGCCACAGACTTACTTCACGCTAAAGCGATAGCTTCCTGCGGTTTTATGTCCATCCACCGACAACACGTGCCAGTTGACCTGATAACTGCCCGCTTTCAGCGGGTGAGACAGGCCGACAATCAGCCGGTTTTTCTGGTCAGCTTCAACGCGGGCTTTGGTCGTCTCAACGGGTTTCTGTGCATTGTCCAGCAGATTAACGCCGCTGAATGCCGCTTCAATATCTTCACTGAAGTTCAGCGTCAGCGCATCGGGGGATGTCGTCACCTGCGCTTTAGCTGCGGGTGCGGAAGACTGGAGATGAGCATGTGCTGCGGCCAGCGAGCTGAATGCCATCAGTCCGGTTGCCGCCAGCGCAATAACCCTGCGGGAAATGGGTTTTTTCTGCATAATATCATCCTTTTAACCGCCGCCAGGGCGATAAACGTGGCAAAAGGATACGCTGCTGTATTGGCACTGTCGAGGCCAGCGATGCGATCCTTATCCTTGATTCATACCGCCGAAAACATTACTTTTGCCGGCTATCGTCAGGAGAATATTATGAGCCATAACCTTGCCGTGCTGTCCCAGGAAGAGAAAGACAAGATCAATGTCGATTTAGCGGCAGCGGGCGTGGCGTTCAAAGAGCGCTATAACATGCCGGTCGTCGCCGAAATGGTGGCGCAGGAGCAACCCGAAGCGCTGCGTGACTGGTTTCGCCAGCGCCTGATGCAATACCGCCAGGCGTCACTCAGCCTGTCGCGCCTTCCTTATGAACCGAAGATGAAGCAATGATGTTCCGCGTTATCGATACCGAAACCTGCGGTCTGCAGGGCGGCGTGGTGGAAGTCGCGTCCGTCGATGTGGTCAACGGTCAGATTGTGAATCCGATGAGCGATCTCACCCTGCCCGACCGCCCTATCAGCCGTCAGGCGATGGCGGTGCATCGCATCACCGAAGCGATGGTCGCCGGTAAACCGACCATTGAAGAGGCGATCCCGCGCTATTACGGCAGTGCTTTCTACGTGGCCCATAACGCCAGCTTTGATCGCCGGATGCTGCCGGAAATGTACGGTGAATGGATCTGCACCATGCAGCTGGCGCGCCAGCTCTGGCCGGGCATTAAATATGGCAACCAGGCACTCCGTCATTCGCTGAAGCTGGATGTCACGCCGCCCGCTGACCTGCATGCCCACCGGGCGCTCTATGATTGCTATGTCACAGCGGCGCTCCTGATTCGCATTATGGAGGTCTCTGGCTGGGGTGCTTCTGAGATGATTGTGCGTTCACAACCGGCGGCCCAGCGCGACGACATTCTGCCGTTCGGCAAATACCGCGGCCAGGCGATTGCGGTGATTGCGAGAAAGGATCCAGGCTACCTGAAGTGGGTACTGAATAATGTCAGCGATCTGCGCCCGCCATTGCGGCAGGCGCTGAATAAATACCTGTCGGAGTCTCAGTAATCCTGAGCTGGCGGCAGGGTGCCCTGCGCCAGTCCGAGCAGGAAAGTATACTCCATCGCGATGCCCTCGTAGGCTTTGTAACGTCCCGACTTGCCGCCATGACCGGAATCCATATCGGTACAAAGCAGCAGCAGGTTGTTATCCGTTTTCATCGATCTCAGCTTCGCCACCCACTTGGCCGGTTCCCAGTACTGCACCTGTGAGTCGTGCAGGCCGGTGGTGACCAGCAGGTGGGGATAAGCTTTCGCCTCAATGTTGTCATAGGGGCTGTACTGGCGGATGTAGTGGTAGTACTCAGGATCGTTGGGGTTGCCCCACTCGTCATACTCACCGGTCGTCAGCGGAATCGACTCATCCAGCATGGTGGTGACCACATCCACAAACGGCACCTGCGCCACGACGCCGTGGAACCGTTGAGGGGCCAGATTAATCACTCCGCCCATGAGCAGACCGCCTGCACTGCCCCCCATCGCATAGAGCCGTTCCGGGTGGCCGATGCCGCGAGTCACCAGCGCATCCGTGACTTCAATAAAGTCGGTAAAGCTGTTCATTTTGTTCAACAGGCGACCGCCGTCATACCATTGCTGCCCCAGCTCACCGCCGCCGCGCACCTGTATCAGCGCATAGACAAAGCCGCGATCAAGTAAACTCAGACGGCTGACGCTGAAATCGGCATCCATGCTGCTGCCATAAGCGCCGTAGCCATAGACCAGCATCGGGTTATGACCGGGCTGATAATGTTTACGGTGATAGACCAGCGACACCGGCACTTCAGTGCCATCGCTGACTTTGATCCAGTGGTGCTCGCTTTTGTAATCTTCCGCGTTAAAACCTTTAACCTGGCTCTGCTTCAGGATACGGCGTTCGCCGGTATCCATATCCAGTTCAAACAGCGTGGTCGGCGTGGTCATCGACGAATAGCCGTAGCGCAGTTTGCTGGTGCGCGGCGTCGGATTGTAGGCCAGCCAGGTTACATAGGTCGGATCGTCAAAGGCGATGCCGCTGGTCTCGCCACTGGCCCAGTTAATCTGACGCAGGCTGGTTAAGCCGCGCTGCCGCTCTTCGACTACCAGCCAGTCACGGAACAGCTGGAAATCTTCCATCACCACTTGTTCCCGTGCCGGGATAAGCGTTTCCCAGCGTGACTCATCCAGATAACGACTGCGGTAGAGACCGAAATTTTTGCCTTCGCGGTTGGAACGAATGAAGAACTGATGTTCGTAATGGTCGATGCTGTATTCATGATCGCGACGGCGCGGCAGAAAGACATGTGGCTGCGCATCGGGGAAGTTCGCATCGATCAGCTGAATTTCGCTGGTGTTGGTGCTGTAGAGCGCAATCATGATGAACTGCTTGGAGGTGCTCTTGTGCACGCTGAGATGATAGGTGTCATCCTGCTCTTCGTAGACGAGCTTGTCCTCCGACTGCGGCATACCCAGTTCATGTCGCCACACCTGATAAGAGAGCAGCGTCTGCGGATGTTTCCGCACATAGTAGAGGGTGCGGGAGTCGTTGCCCCAGGCGAAGCTCGATGAGACGTTACTCAGCACTTCAGGATACCAGCTGCCACTCTCCAGGTTGCGGAACCGGATGCCGTACTGGCGTCGCGACAGGAAATCTTCGGCCAGCGCCATCACCCGATTATCGGGACTGATGTGCAGCGCGCCCATCGTGTAAAAATCGCTGTGCGAGGCGCGCTGGTTGGCATCCAGCAGCAGGATCCACTCGCCAGACTCCTCACTCGACGCAGGCTGGCGGTAATAAGCCGGATACTCATTACCGCTTTGATAGCGGCTCTGATAGCGGTAACCGTTTTTCACATAGGGCACTGAGTGATCTTCCGGAGGCAGTCGATCGATAATCTCTTTTAAAACCCGGTCCTGCAGCGGCTGCTGCGATGACATGATTTTTTTGCCGTAATTGTTTTCGGCACGCAGGTAATCAAGAACCTCGCTGTTTTCACGTTTGTCGTCGCGCAGCCAGTAGTAGTCGTCAACGCGCGTCTCACCATGCAGCGTCATCTCATGGGGAATTTTTTTTGCGATGGGTGCTTTCATCCATCCGTCTCCGTGAACGTAATGATCTGTAAGCGTAACACTTCAGCAGCCGGAAGCCAGGTATGACGAGAGAAGCTGCCGCTGACGAGTCACGTCCTGTGATCTGTCAGCGGACTTTAGAAAGGATTAACCGGCCGTCAGACGGGCTTTTTCAGCCTCAATATCCTGCTGGATGCCGTCGCGGACGTCCTGTGGAATTTTCAGCGCGTCACCCAGCGCGAAGAGATAGCTGCGTTCCATAAAGTGATCGACGTCGATAGCGGCACAGCTCAGGAAATAAAGCTCCAGCGCCTCTTCCTCATTTTTTACATCGGCGGCCAGCCACTGCGGATCCAGCGGGCGGTTCATCGCTTTCTGAATCAGCTGTTCTGCATCCTGGCCATAACCGGACTGATGAATATTCTGCTCAATAGCGGCACGTTCCTGATCGTCGATGTGTCCGTCGCTTTTGGCGGCAAACACCAGCGCCGTAACCAGACGTTCAGCGCGCTGATCGACTGGCGTCCTGGCCACGCCAAAGTCAGGTTCATTCTGGTGCGCTTCGCTGATCCGCTGCTTGTATTTGTTCCACAGCACCGCACCTGCGGCCGCACCACCACCAATAATCAGCGCCTTACCGCCATATTTTGTCAGCAGTTTGCGTGAAGACTTACTGGAGACCAGCATGGCGGCCAGACCGCCCAACGCACCCGGTGCCAGCATGTCACTTAAGCCGCCGCCCGATTTGCCTTCACCGCCCTTCTTTGTCAGCACCGACTGAATCTGTTGCAACCAGTTGTTCATCATCCACTCCTTTTTGAGATGTCAGCCCGATATCCTGACCAAAAGGATGTCAGGAAACGTCAGAGCGGGAAAAGTACGGCAAAAAGCAGTGTCAGATGGACGAAAGATGAGAACGCAAACGTTTTCGTTTATACTGGCGCGCGAATTTTGACTGCTTAGGGGAATGTATGACGACTCTCGGAACAGCGCTGCGTCCGGCGGCGACGCGTGTAATGTTATTAGGTTCAGGTGAACTGGGTAAAGAGGTGGCGCTGGAGTGTCAGCGTCTGGGTGTGGAAGTCATCGCAGTTGATCGTTACGCCGATGCCCCGGCGATGCATGTCGCCCATCGCAGTCATGTGATTAATATGCTGGATGGCGCAGCGCTGGCTGCGCTGATTGCCGAAGAGAAGCCAGACTTTGTGGTGCCGGAAATTGAAGCCATCGCCACAGATACGCTGGTTGAGCTGGAGCAGCAGGGCCAGCGCGTGGTTCCGACCGCCCGCGCCGCAAAGCTGACCATGAATCGTGAAGGCATTCGTCGCCTGGCGGCTGAAGAGCTGTCGTTGCCGACCTCTGGCTATCGCTTTGCTGACAGCAAGGCGCGCTTCGATGAAGCCGCCGCAGAGATCGGCTTCCCGTGCATTGTAAAGCCGGTGATGAGTTCATCCGGCAAAGGCCAGAGCTTTATCCGCGACGCCAGCCAGCTGGAGAAAGCCTGGGATTATGCCCAACAGGGTGGCCGCGCCGGTGCCGGTCGCGTCATCGTCGAAGGCGTTGTTAACTTCGATTTTGAGATTACCCTGCTGACCATCAGCGCCGTTGATGGCATTCACTTCTGTGCGCCGATTGGTCACCGTCAGGAGGATGGCGATTACCGTGAATCCTGGCAGCCGCAGCAGATGAGTGACCTGGCGCTGCAGCGGGCGCAGGATGTTGCCGCGCAGGTGGTGAAGGCGCTGGGCGGCTATGGCCTGTTTGGCGTTGAGCTGTTTGTCTGCGGTGATGAGGTGGTGTTTAGTGAAGTATCACCCCGTCCTCACGACACCGGCATGGTGACGCTGATTTCACAGGATTTATCAGAGTTTGCGCTGCACGTGCGGGCATTCCTGGGTCTGCCGATTGGCGGGATTCGTCAGTATGGTCCATCGGCATCTGCCGTTATCCTGCCGCAACTGACCAGCCAGAATGTGCAGTTTGTGAATGTCGAAGCAGCACTGGGGGCCGGTCTGCAACTTCGGCTGTTTGGGAAGCCGGAGATCAGCGGACAGCGTCGCCTGGGCGTGGCGCTGGCCAGCGGTGACAGCACCACGCAGGCTATTGCGCGTGCAGTGGCAAGCGCAGCGGCGGTTGCGGTTCAGGGATAAAGGTGTGCGGTGAGCAGACGCTCACCGCCATGACTTACTTCGCGCCTTCGATAGCTTCGCGAGCCAGACGGGTGATGCGATCCCAATCGCCCGCTTCCAGCGCGTCGTTGGGCACCAGCCAGGAACCGCCGATGCAGAGAACGCTTTTCAGCGCCAGATAATCGCGGTAGTTGGCGGGAGAAATGCCGCCAGTCGGACAGAAACGCACCTGCGGGAAAGGTCCGCCAATCGCCTGAAGCGCTTTCACGCCGCCATTCGCTTCTGCCGGGAAAAACTTAAACTCGCGCAGACCATAGTCCATACCGGTCATTAACTCTGAAACGGTGCTGATGCCCGGAATCAACGGAACCGGCCCTTCAACCGCCGCTTTCAGCAGCGATTCTGTGACGCCAGGGCTGATAACAAACTGCGCACCGGCATCAGTCACTTCCTGCAACTGCTGTGGGTTAATCACCGTTCCTGCCCCGACTATCGCATCCGGCACTTCTTTGATCATCGCACGTAATGCATCCATCGCGACGGGCGTGCGCAGCGTCACTTCCAGCACTCTGACACCGCCTGCCACCAGCGCTTTCGCCATCGGCACAGCGTGTTCCAGTTTATTCACCACGATGACCGGCACCACAGGTCCGGTGGTCAGAATCTGTTCAGCACTCGTTTTCCAGTTTTTCATCAATTCCCCTTGCTTGATAACACCGGGATTGTGGCCCGGTCATGGAGCATCGGCTCCTGCCCTGTAATTTGCGTCACTACCATACATGATCCGCTTCCTGAGCGTCTATCCTCCTGCGCCGATTTTGAAACAGCAGTTCAGTTTTAGTCGTATCCGCTGGCCCGGTGCAAAGGCAAAAAAAAGCCCGCGTTGCGGGCTTCATCATCACTGCGATTATTCAAACTCGTTCCACGAGCGGCCATCGCGGGTGATCATCGCTACCGAGGCCACCGGGCCCCAGGTGCCAGCCTGATACGGCTTGGAAGAGTCACCATCCGCTGCCCAGGCTTCGATAATGGAATCGACATAGGTCCAGGCGGCTTCCACCTCATCGCGACGCACAAACAGCGCCTGGATACCGCGCATGCTCTCCAGCAGCAGACGCTCGTAAGCATCGGCAAGGTGCGACTGGTTGAACGTCTCGGAGTAACTCAGATCCAGCTTGGTAGTCTGCAGCTTGTGCTTGTGATCGAGGCCAGGCACTTTGTTGAGGATCTCAATATCCACGCCCTCGTCCGGCTGCAGACGAATGGTCAGCTTGTTCTGCGGCAGCTCTGAGTAAGAATCTTTGAACAGGTTCATCTCAGGATTTTTAAAGTAGACCACCACTTCAGAACATTTGGTCGGTAAACGCTTACCGGTACGCAGGTAGAACGGCACGCCTGCCCAGCGCCAGTTGTCGATATCAACACGAATCGCGACGAAAGTCTCCGTAGCGCTCGTTTTATTGGCTCCCTCTTCTTCCAGGTAGCCCGGCACTTTTTTACCCTGAACAAAGCCCGCAGTGTACTGACCGCGTACGGTTTTCTCACGCACGTTGGTCTGGTCGATGCGGCGCAGCGAGCGCAACACTTTAACTTTTTCGTCACGGATGCTGTCGGCGCTGAGATCGGACGGCGGTGACATGGCGATCATGGTCAGAATCTGCAACAGGTGGTTCTGAATCATGTCACGCATCTGACCCGCTTTATCGAAGTAACCCCAGCGGCCCTCGATTCCTACTTCTTCGGCCACGGTAATCTGCACGTGGTCGATGGTGCGGTTATCCCAGTTATTTACGAAGATAGAGTTTGCAAAGCGCAGCGCCAGCAGGTTAAGCACGGTCTCTTTGCCGAGATAGTGGTCGATACGGAATACCTGGCTCTCATCAAAATATTCGCCAACGCTATCGTTGATCTCCTGAGAGGTTTCCAGTGAGGTACCCAGCGGCTTCTCCATCACGACGCGCGCCGGTTTCGCATTCAGCTTCGCGGTGCCCAGTCCCTGACAGATCGCGCCAAAGGTGCTCGGCGGCATCGCAAAGTAGTTAATGGTGGTGCGGTTTTTCTGATCCAGCATCTTGCCCAGTTTCGGGAAATGCGTGGTGTCATTAACATCGAGGTTGCAGAAGTCGAGACGATTGCTGAGTTTGTCCCACAGCGCTTCGTCAATCTTCTCCTTCATGAAGGTTTCCAGCGCTTCACGTACCACTTTGGTGTATTCCGCTTTATCCCACTCGGCACGGCCGACACCAATAATGCGGGTTTCCTCGTGGATCTGACCCGCTTTCTCTAACTGATACAGTGAAGGCAACAGTTTACGGCGTGCAAGATCGCCTTTGGCACCGAAAATCACCAGATCGCATGCCTGGGCTGTTTGTGTTACCGCCATTTTCCTCTCCTCGTTGCAGGATAGTCCGGTGGTGATGCATCCTCTGCCACCGGGTCCAGGTTATTATTTTCTTTCAGCACAATGTACTTTTTTCCCCGCGCCAGGTAAACCGACTCGCCGGGTCTACCGCATTAACTCTGTACCGGATGCGCTAAACGCGTGTGATGACACGTGCGGATTGCCGGTTTTTTCTGTGTCTGCGGGTGTCAGAAAAATCTGGCACCGGTCAAAGTATCCCGAAAAAAGGGGTGTCAGACTTGCCAGCCGTTGCGCTTGCCGGGTGCTGACGCGATATAGTCGCTGTTAATCGGCTCCTGCGACAGTGATAATTGAAATTGATAAAAGCGATAATGGTCATCGGCTTATGAATATGCTGGAAAAAATTGAGGCGCAGTTCGCTGCGCTGAGCAAAGCGGAACAGAAAGTCGCCCGGCAGATTCTGGCTGCCCCCCAGACGGCGATGCACTCCAGTATTGCGACGCTGGCAGGTGTTGCCGGCGTAAGTGAACCCACCGTAAACCGCTTCTGCCATCGCCTGGGTACCCGCGGCTTTCCTGACTTTAAACTGCAGCTGGCGCAGAGCCTGGTGAAAAGCAGCAGCTGGGTCAGCCGGGGTGTGGAGGATGACGACAGTGTGGAGGACTACAGCCATAAGATCTTCGACTCGGCGTTGGCTGGACTGCAGCGGGTGCGCGATCAGCTAAACAGCACGCAGTTGCAACAGGCCGTCACCCTGCTTGCGCAGGCCGACAAACTCGCCTTTTTCGGGCTGGGGGCATCCGCGGTCGTGGCGCATGACGCCTTTACCAAATTCCTGCGCTTTAACCTGCCGGTTATCTGGTCGGACGATATTGTGATCCAGCGCATGAGTTGCATAAATAGTCGAGCCGGTGACGTTTTTGTTCTCATTTCGCATACTGGACGCACAAAAAATATGGTAGAACTGGCTCGCCTGGCCCGTGTAAACGGTTCCACCGTTATTGCCATCACCTCTCCCGATTCACCCCTTGCCCATGAAGCAGCGATAGCTTTAGTGCTTGATGTACCGGAAGATACGGATGTCTATTTGCCGATGGTGTCGCGCCTGGCGCAGTTAACCGTGATCGATGTGCTGGCGACCGGTTTTACCCTGGAACGGGGTGCCCCCTTCCGGGAAAACCTGAAACGCGTGAAAGAGGCGTTGAAAGCGTCGCGTTACGAAAAGAACACCATTCGGGAAGAGAGTGATCAGCAAAAAAATTAACATCACATTTACAATGTGAGTCGTATCACAACCCGTCGATCGTATAGAATAGATAACCATGCTGTGTCCACAGACCCGGACACGCTTAAATGTTTACGGAGTCCTCGATGTCAAGACGTCTCAGAAGAACCAAAATCGTAACAACCCTCGGCCCGGCCACCGATCGTGATAATAACCTCGAAAAAATCATCGCTGCCGGTGCGAACGTTGTACGACTCAACTTCTCTCACGGTACCCCAGAAGACCACCAGCTACGTGCCGATAAAGTGCGTGAGATTGCCGCAAAACTGGGCCGCCACGTGGCTATCCTCGGCGACCTTCAGGGTCCAAAAATTCGTGTTTCGACATTCAAAGAAGGCAAAGTTTTCCTGAATATCGGCGACCGTTTTCTGCTGGATGCCAGCCTGGGTAAAGGCGAAGGCGATAAAGAGCGCGTCGGTATCGACTACAAAGGTCTGCCTGAAGATGTGGTGCCGGGCGATATCCTGCTGCTGGACGATGGCCGCGTACAGCTGAAGGTGCTGGAAGTTCAGGATACGAAAGTCTTCACCGAGGTCACCGTGGGCGGCCCGCTGTCGAACAACAAAGGCATCAACAAGCTGGGCGGCGGCCTGTCAGCTGAAGCGCTGACCGAAAAAGACAAGGCAGACATCATCACGGCCGCTAAGATCCGCGTCGATTATCTGGCCGTCTCCTTCCCACGCTGTGGCGAAGATATGAATCTGGCGCGTCGTCTGGCGCGTGAAGCGGGTTGTGACGCTAAGCTGGTCGCTAAAGTGGAACGTGCCGAAGCGGTTGCCAGCCAGGAAGCGATGGATGACATCATTCTGGCATCAGACGTGGTGATGGTTGCGCGTGGCGACCTGGGCGTAGAGATTGGCGATCCGGAACTGGTCGGCATTCAGAAAGCATTAATTCGTCGTGCACGTCAGCTTAACCGCACCATCATTACGGCGACGCAGATGATGGAGTCGATGATCACGAACCCGATGCCAACCCGCGCAGAAGTCATGGACGTGGCGAACGCCGTGCTGGATGGTACCGATGCCGTGATGCTCTCTGCGGAAACCGCAGCGGGTCAGTATCCGGCAGAAACCGTTTCGGCGATGGCGAAGGTCTGCCTGGGCGCAGAGAAAATCCCAAGCGTCAACGTCTCCAAGCACCGTCTGGATGTGCAGTTCGACAATGTTGAAGAAGCGATCGCCATGTCTTCCATGTACGCTGCAAACCATCTGCAGGGCGTTACTGCGATCATCACCATGACTGAGTCGGGCCGTACTCCGCTGATGACCTCACGTATCACGTCGGGCCTGCCGATCTTTGCGATGTCTCGCCATGAACGCACGCTCAATCTTACCGCGCTCTATCGCGGTGTGACGCCGGTGTTCTTCGACAGTAACAATGACGGTGTCGCGGCCGCACACGACGCGGTTAACCTGCTGCGTGATAAAGGTTTCCTGGTATCTGGCGACCTGGTCATCGTGACGCAGGGTGATGTGATGGGTGCCACCGGCACCACCAACACGACTCGAGTGTTGCGCGTGGATTAATTGCGCCCCCGTCTACATTGTCGGTGTAGAATTAACAACGCGACTGCCTGCCAGTCGCGTTTTCTTTTCTGACAAGGAGGCAAGATGCCCCGTTTCCAGCCCATCAGCCAGCTTACCGGCCGAATTTTACTTTTTCCTCTGGCGTTAGTGCTGTTCGAGTTTGCGACCTATATCGCTCACGACATGATTCAGCCCGGCATGCTGATCGTCACCAGCGAGTTCTCTGTTGGCCCGGAATGGGTATCTACGTCACTGACCGCTTACCTGATTGGTGGCGTGGTGCTGCAATGGCTGCTGGGTCCACTCTCCGATAAGTTTGGCCGGCGACCCGTGATGCTTTCCGGCATCCTGTTTTTTGCCGTCGCCTGCATACTGACCCACTGGGTCAGTTCGATTGAAGAATTTGTCAGCCTGCGCTTTATTCAGGGCATCAGTCTCTGCTTTATTGGCGCGGTCGGCTATGCCGCGATTCAGGAAGCCTTTGATGAGGCGCTGGCGGTGCGCATGATGGCGCTGATGGCCAACGTAGCGCTGCTGGCTCCGCTGGCAGGCCCACTGGCCGGTGCCGCCTGGCTCACCGTGGCCAGCTGGCGCAGTATGTTCTGGCTGTTTGCCGCCTGCAGCCTGGTGGCTTTGGTGGTGCTGTGGCGTGTAATGCCCGAAACTGCAGGCGATCGCAGTCACTCCATTGCCCTGCCGAATCTGGCGCGTAACTATGGCCGACTGATGAAAGACCGGCTGGTGATGTTCGGATCATTTGCTATCGGGCTGGTGTTTATCCCCATCCTCACCTGGGTCGCTCTGTCACCGGTGATCCTGATGCATGACGAAGGTCTGTCTCGCATGCAGTATGCCCTGCTGCAGTTGCCGGTGTTTCTGGCGATGATTGCCGGTAACCTGACGCTGAGTAAGCTGGCCGGACGGGTGCCGATTGAACAGCCGGTGAAGTTCGCCGCCTGGCCGATTCTGATTGGCCTGAGCCTGGCGCTGCTGGCAAGCCTGCTCAACAGCCACGGTTATCTGCTCATCACGGCTGGCCTGAGCCTTTACGCCTTTGGCGCGGGGATGGTGAATGCCGGACTCTATCGCCTGACGCTTTACGCCAGCGACGAAGGCAAAGGCAGCGTGGCGGCAATGCTGGGGATGATCAGTATTCTGACGCTGGCGGTGGGAATTGAACTGGCGAAAAGTGGCTACTTCAGCGGCGGCACGTTGTGGTTCTGTCTGATTAACTTTATCAGCGGCGTGCTGTGGTTTGGTCTCGTGACCCTGTTTATGCGTGAGCGCAAACGTCGCAGCAGGCTGGAAGCGTTATAACAAAGCTGCGTAATCGTCTGCGCTGAGCATGCCATGGATGGCGGTTTGCGTCTTTGCGCAGGGGGTATGCTTCCTGAGCCAGCTCTTTTATTCGCATCATAAAAGGCTGCGAAAGCGGCCTTTTTGGTACGTCGGGTTTGGTTAGCGGTATGTTCGAAAATGCTTAGGGAACACGGTCAGATCGGAAAGGCGCTTAAGCCATCCCTGGCCGCTCGGCCCGCGCCATCCGTGGCGCGGGACGCTTTCCTCCTCTGCCCGTGTTCCCTGCGCTTTAAGTTTATTCGCCGCTTTCAGATTCACCCAGATCCAGCGATTAAGTGATAGTAAAAATCCGCCTTCATAGAAGGCGGCTTTGTTTTCCGCCCCATAGGGGCGTACTAAGTTCGGACTCTTAGAGCCCTCTCTTCACACCTCATGAAGCGACAGTTGTTTATCTTCAACTTCATGCT
>NZ_VWVM01000002.1 GCF_008632075.1 Candidatus Pantoea gossypiicola | reverse complement strand
TGGTGGCAGAGTCAGTAGAAATCTATAACAGTCAGCGGCCACATCTGTCGCTGAAATACAAAACGCCTGATGCAGTGCATCAGGCGTTTTAACGGCATAACGTGTCAACCTATGCCAGGACTAGTCACGATTATTCAGTACACCACTTCGTGGCCATAGCTGGCGAGAATGTTTTTAACGCGTTCCATCGTCTCTTTCTGCGGTGGTTTCACCCCATCCAGCTTGTACTCTTCACCCATCGCAATCCATTTATGCTTACCCAACTCATGATAGGGCAGCAATTCAATCTTCTCGACGTTTTCCATGTCACGTGTGAATTCACCCAGCCGATGCGCGGTGTCATCATCGTCAGAATAGCCCGGTACCACAACAAATCGGATCCAGGTCCGCTTGCCTTTTTTCTGCAGATAGCGGGCAAAGTCCAGCGTACGATGATTCGACACGCCCACCAGAATCTGATGGATATCGTCATTCATCTGTTTCAGATCGAGCATCACTAAGTCAGTCACGTCGAGCAGTTCATCGATTACCGGATCGTAGCGGCGTACGAAGCCGTTGGTGTCGAGACAGGTATGGATGCCCTCGGCCTTGCAGGCGCGGAACCAGTCACGCACAAATTCAGCCTGAAGAATCGCCTCACCCCCTGACGCAGTAACACCGCCGCCAGACGCATTCATAAAGTGTCGATAGGAGAGCACATCTGCCATCAGCGCCTCGACGCTGATCTCTTTTCCGCCGTGAGTATCCCAGGTGTCACGGTTGTGACAGTAGAGACAGCGCATCAGGCAGCCCTGGAAGAAGGTGATGAAACGGATGCCGGGACCGTCGACGGTCCCGCAGGATTCAAATGAGTGGATACGACCGTTAACTGACATTGCGATGTTTCTCCAGTGAGTCTGCCGGGACAGACGGCGCAATCTCTGTTGCGCTCAGGGCAGGAAATCGATTCTGAGGGGAACCTTGATGAAGATGACCATCAGAACAGACTTTTAAGGAAAAGGCTCCGCGAGGAGCCTTTTTATCGGGTTTGGTCGTGATTACAGTGACTGTGTGAAGGTACGGGTAATCACATCCTGCTGCTGCTCCTTAGTCAGTGAGTTAAAGCGTACAGCATAACCAGAAACGCGAATCGTCAGCTGCGGATACTTCTCAGGATGCTCCATCGCGTCCAGCAGCATTTCACGGTTCATGACGTTGACGTTAAGGTGCTGGCCGCCTTCGATGCTGGCTTCATGATGGAAGTAACCATCCATCAGACCGGCAAGGTTGGTTTTGCGCACATTATCATCTTTACCCAGTGCGTTTGGCACGATTGAGAAGGTATAAGAGATACCATCTTTCGCATAGGCAAACGGCAGTTTAGCGACAGAAGTCAGTGAAGCCACCGCACCTTTCTGGTCACGACCATGCATCGGGTTCGCACCGGGTCCAAACGGTGCGCCAGCGCGACGTCCATCCGGCGTGTTACCGGTTTTCTTACCATACACAACGTTCGAAGTGATAGTCAGAACAGACTGCGTCGGCACGGCATTACGGTAGGTCGTCAGCTGTTGAATTTTCTTCATGAAGCGTTCAACCAGATCGCAGGCCAGGTCATCAACACGGGCGTCGTTGTTACCGAACTGTGGATATTCACCTTCGATATCGAAGTCGATCGCCAGACCATCTTCGTCACGAATCGGTTTCACTTTGGCGTATTTAATTGCAGAAAGTGAATCCGCAGCTACAGAAAGACCGGCGATACCACAAGCCATGGTGCGATAGACATCCCGGTCATGCAGGGCCATCAGTGCCGCTTCATAGCTGTACTTATCATGCATGTAGTGGATGATGTTCAGCGAAGTCACATATTGTTTCGCCAGCCAGTCCATGAAGTGATCCATACGCTCCATGACGGTGTCGAAATCCAGCACGTCGTCGCTGATTTTATCGCCTTTCGGTCCGACCTGCATTTTCAGTTTTTCATCCACGCCGCCGTTGATTGCGTAAAGCAGCGTTTTCGCCAGGTTGGCACGTGCGCCAAAGAACTGCATTTGTTTGCCGACAACCATCGGGCTCACGCAGCAGGCGATGGCGTAGTCATCATTGTTGAAATCAGGACGCATCAGGTCATCGTTCTCATACTGCAAAGATGAGGTATCGATAGAGACTTTAGCCGCGTATTTCTTGAAATTAATTGGCAGTTTTTCTGACCACAGGATGGTCATGTTTGGCTCAGGTGAAGGACCCATGGTGTAAAGGGTATTCAGGAAGCGGAAAGTGCTTTTTGATACCAGTGTACGACCATCAACGCCCATGCCTGCCAGTGATTCGGTTGCCCAGATTGGGTCACCAGAGAACAGCTCATCATATTCCGGGGTACGCAGGAAGCGAACCATGCGCAGTTTCATGACCAGATGGTCAATCAGTTCCTGAGCCTGTTCTTCCGTCAGCTTACCGGCTTTAAGATCACGCTCAATGTAAACATCCAGGAAGGTCGAGACGCGGCCAAAGGACATGGCAGCACCGTTTTGTGATTTAACGGCAGCCAGGTAACCGTAATAAGTCCACTGCACAGCTTCCATCGCGTTGGTGGCCGGACCGGAAATGTCATGACCATATTTTGCGGCCATCTCTTTGATCTGGGCCAGCGCACGATGCTGATCGGAGATCTCTTCACGCAGACGAATGGTCGCCTCAAGATTCACACCATTCTCTAAATCTTCCTGCAGTGATGCGAACTGAGAGAATTTATCCGCCATCAGGAAATCGATGCCGTATAACGCCACACGACGATAGTCACCGATAATACGACCACGACCATAAGCATCAGGAAGACCGGTCAGAATACCTGATTTGCGGCAGCGCAGAATGTCCGGGGTGTAAACATCGAATACACCCTGGTTGTGTGTTTTGCGGTATTCAGTGAAGATTTTTTTCAGAGAAGGGTCGAGTTCACGGCCATACACTTTGCATGAACCTTCAACCATTTTGATGCCGCCATAAGGAATGATGGCGCGTTTTAATGGCGCTTCCGTCTGCAGACCAACAATTTTTTCCAGAGACTTATTAATGTAGCCCGCGTCGTGTGAGGTAATGGTGGAGGCGAGATCGGTGTCGAAGTCGACTGGCGCGTGGGTGCGGTTCTCAATTTTGATGCCTTCCAGCACGCTTTCCCACAGCCTGGTTGTCGCTTCAGTCGCGCCCGCCAGGAATGACTCATCACCTTCATAGGGGGTGTAGTTTTTCTGAATGAAGTCGCGCACATTGACGCTGTTCTGCCATTCGCCTTCAGCAAATCCTTCCCATGCTGAAGCCAGTTTTGCATTAAGTTCGGTCATAATATACCTGCCTTATATGAAGAGACTTTACGGTCGGGCACAGTCAACGTCCTGTGCCGTCAAAAATGCGTTTAATGTACCTGGTCACCTTTGCGGAGATAGATAACCCAGTAAGTCAGCCCAACCAGAACGCCACCGCCGATGATGTTACCGATCGTTACGGGAATCAGATTATGGAGAATAAAGTTACTGACGGTCAGCGAATGAAACTGTGCAGCCGTGGTGCCAGCAGCCTGCCAGAACGCAGGCGTTGCGAAGTCGCGGATAGTAATGGCATAGGGAATGAGAAACATGTTAGCGATGCTGTGTTCGAAACCGCTGGCGACAAACATCCCAACAGGTAGAATCATCACGACCAGCTTATCGGTCAGGCTGCGACCGGAATAGCTCATCCAGACGGCAAGGCAGACCAGCAGATTAGCTAATGTACCCAGACAGACGGCTTCTATAAAGGTGTGATGCATCTTGTGATCGGCGGTTTCCAGGACATTTAATCCCCATGCACCATTCGCAACCATATGCTGTCCGGCAAACCACATCAGGGCGACAAAGAAGAGCGCACCTGCCAGGTTACCGGCGTAGACGTTAATCCAGCTGCGGGCCAGCTGACCCCAGCTGATGCGACCACTGGCTTTAGCCACGACGATCAATACCGTCGAGGTAAAAAGGTCGGCACCACATACCACGACCAGCATCAAACCGAGAGAGAAGCAGATACCGCCAATCAGTTTGGCTATGCCATAGGGCATCGCGCCACTGCCGGTAGTCGCTGTAATATAAAAAACGAATGCGATTGAGATGAATACGCCAGCGTTTATTGCCAGAAAGAAGGTAGTAAAGGGGTGTTTGGTTGCTTTATAGATACCGGCGTCTTCGGCCACTTTCGCCATTGCGGCTGGTAATAAAAGATTAAAAGGGTTGTCAGTTTTCACACTAACTTACTCCTGAAGTTGTCTGAAAAAATACTAACAAAGGAGTATAGGTCAGTAATTGATGTGGATCATGTTTGCCGAAATGGTAGCCAGGTCATCGCGTGATAATGAAAATATAATCGCGTAACTATATGAAAATAAACGTTTAAATAAATTTTAAAAATGCAAATATATTTTAAAGAGATGCGGTTACTCGCGCTTTTAATTCATCCGGTGTTATAAATTAACTTCTTATATGTTAAGTAAAATGATGGAATGTGGCGCGAGTTATTTTTATTACAGCTAATGTTTCATTGAGATCGCGGGAAATTATGGCACCAGATAAATCCAGTGCCATGTTGAGTTGTCTATTTCCCGTTTAAGGCGTTACGCCTTACGCTTTTTTCCAGTAATGACGTTTAGCAGCTTGCAGTTTTTCGTAGGCAGCAAGCAGGGATTGATGGGCAGGGAATGTCTGCAACTCTTCATCCACAGCCTGAAGCCCATTAAACGGATTCTCACCACTGATAGCGGCGGAAGCTGCTTCCATTGCGCTCTCACCATACATACGCAGGAAGGCGTGATGATACTGCAGCGGATCGCGCTCATCTTCCATTGCCAGCAACAGCAGGGTCTGCAGGCAACGATAGTAATTAGCCCGCTCTGGCGTAAAGATTGAGCTGTTAAACTCCATGGTCCACTCGGTCCAGATCAATGCCTGATCCAGATCGCCGCCTGCCAGCGCCAGCATCGCTTTTAATTCGCCAATACGCAGCGTGTACCAGCCGTTGTCTTTACCGGTTGCCAGGCCCAGCAGCTCGCGAATACGGGTGAAGTCGTCAAAACCTTCATCATCCAGCTGTCCAATCAGATCCAGATACTCTTCCGGATTCCAGTTGCTGGCAGGCAGGGCAAGCAGGGTTTCACGAATGCCAGCACCCATGCTGTTATTTGCCAGGAACAGATCTTCCGCCGGGTAGATATCAGACATGCCAGGTACGATGATGCGGCAGGCATAGACGCCCAGATGCTCGTAGTCAGCGATATAGACTTCCTGATCTTCTGAAGCGAAGATCGCCATTAGCGTAGCAAATTCCTGCTCGGTGCTGCCTGCAAAAGACCAGTCGACAAAGGGATAATCTGCCGTCTCTTTAAACAGATCCCAGGAGATCAGACCGCTTGAATCGATAAAGTGTGTTTCAAGGTTGGCATGTTCAGCCACTTCTTCATCATCAAAGGTTGGTGGTGTAAATACATCCAAATCTTTGAGGCTTCGGCCCTGCAGCAACTCGGTGACGGTACGCTCCAGCGCCACACCAAAATCAGGATGCGCACCAAATGAGGCAAAACAGGTGCCGTTGGTCGGGTTAAACAGCACCACACAAATAACCGGATATTTGCCACCCAGCGAGGCATCATAAGCGAAAATCGGGAAGCCTTCAGCTTCAAGGCGTGCAATCGCTTCAATGACGTCAGGATAACGCTGCATCACCTCATCAGGAATGGCCGGCAGGCTGATTGCTTCCGCAATAATGCGGTTTTTAATATAGCGCTCAAACACTTCTGACAGCCCCTGAACACGTGCTTCATTCGCGGTGTTACCTGCAGACATGCCATTTGAAACATAGAGGTTGCCGATGATGTTCATCGGGATATAGACGGTTTGCTGATCGGACTGGCGGGTAAAGGGCAGAGCGCAGATACCACGCTCAGCATTGCCGGACTGCAAATCAATGAGGCCAGAAGCCGTCAGAGCATTGTCGGCATCGTAAAACGCGTGCAGGCGCGCATCCAGAATGCCTTCAGGTAAGGAATCATCCTCTGGTAACGCAAACCATTTTTCATTGGGATAGTGAACAAAATCACCGTTAGCGATCTTTTTCCCCAGCCAGAAGTCAGCAAAAAAATAGTTAGTAGAGAGACGCTCAAAATACTCGCCCAGTGCAGAGGCCAGTGCCGCTTTTTTACTGGCACCTTTACCATTGGTAAAGCAGAGCGGGCAATCGCGGTCGCGGATATGCACAGACCAGACATGGGGAACAGGATTAAGCCAGGAGGCTTCTTCAATATTAAAGCCAAGATCCTGCAGCTTGTTCTGGAAACGCGCGATGGAGTCTTCCAGTGCGGCATCTTTGCCCGGGATAAATGTTTGCGTCATAGTGCCGCTCTCTCTGTTGTCATAGGGTGCGTAAAGCGCGCCATGATACGGATTTTGCTAACTGACCGCTATCAGGGCGGGACATTTTTACCGGCTTAGTTTACCGACGTAGTTTTCATCACAGCGGCACTCTGACCAAACGCAGATTGATGGGGCTGGATATAGCCTCACAAAATTCCGTTCAGATTTGCATTGGTAACATAACCTCCGGCGAGCCGGATTCAGAAAATGTGACCGCACCCTGATTTATGATTGCAGCTATCAGAATGCAGTGATAAAACCGGATAGTTATTCATAACCGTTCGATATGACAGTGGTGAGGGGAAATGACGCAAGTTTATAATTTTAGCTCTGGCCCGGCGATGCTACCGGTTGAAGTCCTTCGTCGTGCAGAACAGGAGCTGACGAACTGGCGCGGTCTGGGTACCTCTGTAATGGAGATCAGTCACCGCAGTAAAGAGTTTATTCAGGTGGCTGAGGAAGCGGAGCAGGACTTCCGTGATCTGCTAAAAATACCGGCTAATTACAAAGTTTTATTCTGTCATGGTGGTGCGCGTGCGCAGTTCGCTGCAGTACCGGGTAATCTGCTCGGGCAAGCGACCAGCGCCGACTATGTCGATGGCGGCTACTGGGCGCACAGTGCAATTAAAGAAGCGGAAAAGTATTGTTCCCCGCGCACGCTGGATGTGAAAACCACCCGCGATGGTAAACGTGCCATTCTGCCGATGAGCGAATGGCAGGTGAGTGAATCGTCTGCTTACCTGCATTTCTGCCCGAATGAAACTATCGATGGCATCGCTATTGATGAACAGCCCGATTTTGGCAGTAAAACTGTTGTGGCTGACTTCTCATCTACCATTCTGTCACGTCCGATCGATGTGAGCCGCTATGGCGTGATTTATGCAGGTGCGCAAAAAAATGTCGGTCCGGCCGGGTTAACGCTGGTTGTCGTTCGCGAAGATCTGCTGGGTCAGGCGCACGCCTCTGTACCTTCAATTCTTGATTACAAAGTGCTGGCGGATAACGATTCGATGTTTAATACCCCGCCAACATTTGCATGGTATCTCTCAGGCCTGGTGTTTAAATGGCTGAAAGAGAAGGGCGGCGTGTCTGAAATTGATCGTATCAATCAGGCAAAATCTGACCTGCTTTATGGCGTCATCGATCACAGTGGCTTCTACCGTAACGATGTGGCTAAAGAAAACCGCTCACGCATGAATATTCCTTTCCAGCTGGCGGATGCGTCACTTGATGCGCTGTTCCTGGAAGAATCATTTAAGGCGGGATTACATGCGCTCAAAGGACATCGTGTAGTAGGCGGTATGCGCGCCTCTATTTATAATGCGATGCCGCTGGAAGGTGTGAGGGCGCTGACCGATTTCATGGTCGACTTTGAACGCCGTCACGGCTGATTATTAAGAGATCAGCGTTGATGCTGATGCCAGACCTCGTCATAGGGCGAGGTCTCTGTATTTTTTGAGGATTTCGTTTCACATGCAGGACTCCCTGACTCTCCAACCTATCGCGCGCGTTGATGGCACCGTAAATCTGCCTGGTTCAAAAAGCGTTTCCAATCGCGCATTGCTGCTGGCTGCGCTGGCTGAAGGTACAACCCGTCTCACCAACCTGCTTGACAGCGATGATGTGAAGCACATGCTGAATGCGCTGACCGCGCTGGGCGTAAGCTATACGCTTTCCAGCGATCGCACCGTATGTGAAGTGAAGGGGAATGCCGGCCCACTGCACTCCTCTCAACCGTTGTCGCTGTTTCTGGGCAATGCCGGCACCGCAATGCGTCCTCTGGCCGCTGCACTCTGTCTGGGTGAGCACGATATCGAACTGACCGGCGAACCTCGTATGAAAGAGCGTCCAATCGGGCATCTGGTTGATGCGCTTCGGCAGGGTGGAGCAACTATTGAGTATCTGGAAAACGAAAACTATCCGCCGCTGCGTTTACGCGGTGGTTTCACCGGAGGTGACGTCAGCGTGGATGGCAGCGTTTCCAGTCAGTTCCTGACAGCACTGCTGATGACCGCGCCGCTGGCACGGCAGGATACCTGCATCACTATCAAAGGCGATTTGGTTTCCAAACCTTACATTGATATCACTCTCAATCTGATGCAGTGCTTTGGCGTTGAGGTTGAGAACCAGAGCTATCAGCGCTTCCTGATTAAGGGACAGCAACAGTATCAGTCACCAGGCGATTACCTGGTTGAAGGCGATGCCTCTTCCGCCTCCTATTTCCTGGCTGCCGGCGCAATAAAAGGTGGTACGGTTCGCGTCACCGGTATCGGACGCCAGAGTGTGCAGGGCGACATCCGTTTTGCTGACGTACTGGAAAGGATGGGTGCGGTAATTGAGTGGGGCGATGATTACATTGCCTGCACGGCCGGAAAACTGCAGGCCATTGATATGGACATGAACCATATCCCGGATGCTGCCATGACCATCGCGACCACTGCGCTGTTTGCAGAGGGCACGACCCAGTTACGTAATATTTATAACTGGCGTGTAAAAGAGACCGATCGACTGAGCGCAATGGCTACAGAGCTACGTAAAGTGGGAGCGGAAGTTGAAGAAGGCCATGACTATATCCGTATTACACCGCCAGCGACGCTGATTCATGCTGATATTGGCACCTACAATGATCACCGTATGGCAATGTGTTTTTCGCTGGTTGCCCTTTCCGATACACCAGTAACTATTCTCGACCCTGGCTGTACAGCCAAAACCTTCCCGGACTATTTTGTTCAGCTGGCTAAAATCAGCCAGCACGCCTGATATCGCCTTTCCGGTGCGGTTCCGCACCGGATCTTCCCCTGATTTAATCTGGCTTTAACCTTACCGATATCCTCTGAATTGACTAACATTTCGAACCCGGTCAGTGCGAAAGGGTAACCAAGCCTTGCTATGCAGCGTATAATGCTAAGCATTAAGGGTGGCCTGAAGGTCATAATGCACGCAGCAACAGGAGGGAAAAATGACAGTAACTGCCCCGGTCATAACTATTGATGGGCCAAGTGGAGCGGGAAAGGGAACCCTGTGCAAAGCGATGGCAGAATCGCTGCAGTGGCATCTGCTGGACTCCGGTGCTATTTATCGCGTGCTGGCGTTAGCGGCATTGCATCATCAGGTGGACATTGAATCTGAAGAAGCGCTGGTACCGATTGCTGCACATCTTGATGTGCGCTTTTTGTCACAAAACGGTGAAATGCAGGTCATACTTGAAGGTGAAGATGTTACCGGTGAAATCCGCACTCAGGAGGTCAGCAACACCGCCTCACGTGTCGCTGCGTTTCCGCGGGTGCGTGAAGCGTTATTGCGCCGCCAGCGCGGTTTCCGCGAGATGCCAGGCCTGATCGCTGATGGCCGTGATATGGGCACCGTGGTTTTCCCGGATGCGCCAGTAAAGATTTTCCTTGATGCCAGCCCGGAAGAGCGTGCTCAGCGACGTATGCTACAGTTGCAGGGAAATGGCTTTAATGTTAACTTTGACCGCCTTTTAGCCGAGATAAAAGAACGCGACGACCGCGATCGTAACCGCGCAATTGCGCCTTTAGTCGCTGCTGCCGATGCACTGGTTCTGGACTCTACTGAGATGTCTATCGACCAGGTCATTGAAAAAGCGCTACACTATGCCCGCGAGAAGCTGGGCATTCCGGCTTAACTGAATTTATCACCCTGTACCACGGATCTGGTGCCGGGCATGTGAAACAACCCCATCCGACATGAAGTCAGATGGACGTTAAATTGAAGAATCCTGAAGATTATCAATATGACTGAATCTTTTGCTCAACTATTTGAAGAATCCTTAAAAACAATCGAAACCCGCCCGGGTTCTATCGTTCGTGGCATCGTCGTTTCTATCGACAAAGATGTCGTTCTGGTTGATGCGGGTCTGAAATCTGAATCTGCAATTCCTGCAGAGCAGTTCAAGAACGCAGCCGGCGAACTGGAAATCCAGGTTGGCGACGAAGTTGATGTTGCTCTGGATGCAGTGGAAGACGGCTTCGGTGAAACCCTGCTGTCCCGTGAGAAAGCTAAGCGCCATGAAGCATGGATCACGCTGGAGAAAGCTTACGAAGACGCTGAAACTGTTACCGGTGTTATCAACGGCAAAGTTAAAGGCGGCTTCACAGTTGAGCTCAACGGTATCCGTGCGTTCCTGCCAGGTTCACTGGTAGATGTGCGTCCGGTGCGCGATACGCTGCACCTGGAAGGCAAAGAGCTTGAGTTCAAAGTCATCAAGCTGGATCAGAAACGCAATAACGTCGTGGTTTCACGTCGTGCGGTTATCGAATCCGAAAACAGCGCAGAGCGCGATCAGCTGCTGGAAAACCTGCAGGAAGGCATGGAAGTTAAAGGTATCGTTAAGAACCTCACTGACTACGGTGCATTCGTTGATCTGGGCGGCGTTGATGGCCTGCTGCACATCACTGATATGGCATGGAAACGCGTTAAGCATCCAAGCGAAATCGTTAACGTTGGCGACGAGATCACCGTTAAGGTGCTGAAGTTCGACCGCGAGCGTACCCGTGTTTCTCTGGGTCTGAAGCAGCTGGGCGAAGATCCATGGGTTGCTATCGCTAAACGCTATCCGGAAGGCACCCGCCTGACCGGTCGTGTTACCAACCTGACTGATTACGGCTGCTTCGTGGAAATCGAAGAAGGCGTTGAAGGTCTGGTACACGTGTCTGAAATGGACTGGACTAACAAAAACATCCATCCGTCTAAAGTTGTTAACGTAGGCGATGTTGTTGAAGTTATGGTTCTGGACATTGACGAAGAGCGTCGTCGTATCTCCCTGGGTCTGAAACAGTGTAAATCTAACCCATGGCAGCTGTTCGCTGAGACGCACAACAAAGGCGATCGTGTTGAAGGTAAAATCAAGTCAATCACTGACTTCGGTATCTTCATCGGCCTGGACGGCGGCATCGACGGTCTGGTTCACCTGTCTGACATCTCCTGGAACGCGACTGGCGAAGAAGCCGTTCGTGAGTACAAAAAAGGCGACGAAATCGCTGCCGTTGTACTGCAGGTTGATGCAGAGCGCGAGCGTATCTCTCTGGGCGTTAAACAGCTGGCAGAAGATCCGTTCAACAACTACATCACTCTGAACAAGAAAGGTGCCATCGTCACCGGTAAAGTGACTGCAGTTGATGCTAAAGGTGCTACAGTTGAATTAGCAGACGGCGTTGAGGGTTACCTGCGCGCTTCTGAAGCTTCACTGGACCGCATTGAAGATGCAACTCTGGTTCTGAACGTTGGCGACGACGTTGAAGCTAAGTTCACCGGCGTTGATCGTAAAAACCGTGTCGTAAGCCTGTCTGTCCGTGCGAAAGACCAGGCTGATGAGAAAGAAGCTATCAATACTGTTAACACCAAACAGGAAGAAGGCAATTTCTCCAGCGCTATGGCTGAAGCGTTCAAAGCGGCTAAAGGCGAGTAATCGACCTGAAGCACCGGGTGGGCAACCACCCGGTTTCGGTAAAAGCTGTCATACATTCCCACAGGAATAAACCGGAGGTTACATGACCAAGTCAGAACTGATCGAAAGACTGGCGGGACAGCATACTCACATACCGGCGAAAGTCGTTGAGGATGCAGTAAAAGAGATGCTTGAGCACATGGCCACTACGCTGGCACAAGGCGAACGCATCGAAATCCGGGGATTCGGCAGCTTTTCTTTGCACTATCGCGCTCCGCGTACTGGACGTAACCCGAAAACGGGTGACAAAGTGGATCTGGAAGGTAAATACGTTCCCCACTTTAAGCCAGGCAAAGAGCTGCGCGATCGCGCAAATATCTACGGCTAAGCCGATACCGAACCCGATAAACGACATCTCCGGATGTCGTTTTTTTTGCCTGCTATTCAGGTTGAGACCTGACATCCAGATTTGCTCATCCTCACTGCAATGCCGCGCTCTCCTTGCGAGACGACTCCAGCCTCACTCATCGCTCACTGTTAATTTCTCCCCAATTGTTCAGAATAATCGAACGCAATCAATGGACACGATTATGCTGACATGGACCGTTCTGGCGCGACTGGCGATCGTTGCAACGTTACCGCTACTGCTAATGGCGCGGCTGCCATCAGGTGAGGCGATTCTGCTGCTTATCCTCGTGGGTCTGGCTCTGCTGCATTGCGCTTACCCGCCGCTTCGTCTGACCGGTATCACTCTGCTGTTTCTGGCATGGGCCTGTAACGACGCGCGTCTGATGGTGAGGGATATCGAACAGCTCTCCGCACGGCCCGCAACCTTTACCCTTCAGATTGATGAACTACGAAAAGAGCGGAAGCAAATCCGGGTTCGTCTGCTGGAAGAGCAGGGCAGGATAATATTTCCGCCTCGCTTTGCCTGGCTCTTTTTCGATACTGATCCAGAGATTTACTGTCCGGGCCAGCGCTGGACTATGCACCTCCGTCTGCGACCGGTCCATGCCCGCCTCAATGAAGGCGACTTTGATGCACAGCGTTTTGCACTCGCGAATAATACGCCGCTTCAGGGGCGGATTCTTAAACAGGATGCTATCAGCGATCGCTGTGATGGCCGCTGGCGATTTATTGTATGGCACCGTGACAGAACCCGTGAAATGCCTTCGCGTGGCACGCTGGAGGCGCTGGCATTTGGTATCCGGGAAGAGATGAGCCCGCAGACGCGCCAGCTACTGCGTGATACCGGCACGGCGCACCTGATGGCGATATCGGGCATGCATATTGCCCTGGCAGCCAGTACTGGCTGGATGCTTGCGCGAGGCGTGCAGTTTATATTGCCAGCCCGCCTTATCGGCTATCTTTTTCCCCTCATCGTGAGCTGGCTGTTTGCAGCAACCTATACCTGGCTTTCAGGGGCGCAGCCTCCTGCAGCCCGTTCTCTGCTCGCCCTGACGCTATGGTCGATAACACGGTTTGCGGGTATTCAGCTGAACAGCTGGCAGATCTGGACATTCTGTATTGCGTTGCTGCTGGTGATGGATCCGCTGACCGTGCTGTCTGACAGCTTCTGGCTTTCAGTACTGGCTGTCGGCATGCTGCTGGTCTGGTATCACTGGTTTCCGCTGCCTGCACATTTCCGCCATCAATGGCGCTGGATCCCGCTACAGCTACTGCATTTGCAGGCGGGCATGATGATTTTAATGGTGCCGCTACAGGTGGCGATATTCAACGGGATCAGCCTGACCGCGCTGGTGGCCAATGTCGTTGCAATCCCGGTCGTCTCATTTATTACTATGCCCCTTGTAACACTTGCCATGCTGCTGCCGGTAGCGCATTAATCTGCATTCTTCTGGGGTACGGCCGATCTCTCTTTACGCACACTGTTTTATTGCCTGACGTTGCTGCCGCCGGGCTGGTGGCCGTTAAATGGCACAGCCTGGTTTACGGTCATGGTATGGGGTGGCCTCATTCTCTGGCGTGCGCAGTTTTTCTTCTCACTGCCATTAAGCAGCTGTGCGATAGCGCTGGCGATGATAGTAAGTCGCCAGCCAGAACCTGAGCAGGGCTGGCGCATCGATATGCTGGATATCGGCCATGGCCTGAGCATAGTACTCACTCAGGGTAACGAAGCGGTGATATATGACACAGGGCCACGCTGGCAGAACGATAATGCGGGGAGCCGGGTGATCATTCCCTGGCTGGAGCGCAGACAGCTACGTTTAAAACAGGTCATCCTCAGTCATAACCATCTGGATCATACGGGTGGGCTGCAGGCGATTACGCAACGCTGGCCCGCGGCCGAGGTAAGAAGCGCGCTGGCGGATAAAACGCACTTACCCTGTGTACGTGGTACGCAGTGGCGCTGGCGGCAGCTCCACTTCCGGGTTGTCTGGCCGCTGACGAACCCTTTAGCCGGTGGGAACAACGACTCCTGTGTCATCATCGTCGATGACGGTCAGGTCCGGCTGATGTTAACCGGTGATATCGAAGCTAAAGCGGAACGTCAGCTGGTGGCGCTGGAGAAGCAGGGGCTGAAGGCCGATATCCTGCAGGTACCGCATCATGGAAGCCGTACTTCGTCCACCTCCCTGCTACTGCGCAAAACTGAAGGACACACCGCGATTGCCTCTCTGGCACGCTACAATGCCTGGCGCATGCCCGCGAAAAATGTGCTGGAAAATTACCGAACGGCTGGATTTCAGTGGCTGGATACGGGCCAGTCAGGACAAATCAGTATCAGGATAGAGCAGGGCAGAGTGCAGGTATCTACCCTGCGGGAACAATTAATGCCCCGTTGGTATCATCAGTGGTTTGGCGTCAAACGCGAATCCAGGTAGAATGGCCGGCTATTTCCAACAGCGTGAATAAATAATGCATCAAGATAAAGATCTCTCTACGTGGCAGACGTTTCGCCGACTCTGGCCGATGATCGCGCCTAACAAAGCGGGATTAATTGTGGCCTCTGTCGCCCTGATTATTAATGCTGCGGGCGACGCCTTAATGCTCTCCCTGTTGAAACCGTTACTGGATGATGGCTTTGGTAAGGCTGACAGGTCGGTGATGCTGTGGATGCCGCTGGTCGTTATTGGCCTGATGCTGGTTCGCGGAGTCACCAGTTATATCTCCAGCTACTGCATCTCCTGGGTCTCTGGCAATGTCGTGATGAATATCCGTCGTCGTCTGTTCAGCCATATGATGGGCATGCCGGTTTCATTTTTTGACCAGCAGTCGACCGGTACACTGCTGTCGCGCATTACCTACGATTCAGAGCAGGTTGCCTCTTCATCTTCGGGTGCACTGGTTACCGTAGTGCGTGAAGGTGCCTCGATCATTGGCCTGTTCATCATGATGTTCTACTACAGCTGGCAGCTGTCGTTAATCCTGATTGTCCTGGCACCTGTCGTCTCATTTGCAATCCGCACCGTATCTAAGCGCTTTCGCTCAATCAGTAAAAGTATGCAGAACACCATGGGGCAGGTGACAACCAGCGCCGAACAGATGCTGAAGGGGCACAAAGAAGTGCTGATCTTTGGCGGTCAGGAAATTGAGTCGGAGCGTTTTTCTCGCGTCAGTAACCGTATGCGCCAGCAGGGCATGAAACTGGTCTCAGCCTCTTCCATTTCCGATCCGGTCATTCAGCTGATCGCGTCACTGGCCCTGGCTTTTGTCCTCTATGCTGCCAGCTTCCCCAGCGTCATGGATACCCTGACAGCCGGGACTATCACCGTGGTTTTCTCCTCGATGATCGCCCTGATGCGTCCGCTCAAGTCTCTGACCAACGTCAATGCCCAGTTCCAGCGTGGCATGGCGGCCTGTCAGACGCTGTTCTCTATTCTGGATAGCGAGCAGGAAGTAGACAATGGCACGCGCGAAATCACCCGTGCGAAAGGGGATATCGAATTCCGTGATGTGACCTTTACCTATCCCGGTCGTGAAATTCCGGCACTGCGCAATATCAATCTGTCGCTACCGGCAGGTAAAACGGTGGCGCTGGTAGGCCGTTCTGGTTCCGGCAAGTCTACGATGGCGAGCCTGCTGACCCGCTTTTATGATATTCAGCAGGGCGAAATTCTGCTGGATGGTCATGATTTGCGCGAGTATACCCTGCGTTCGCTGCGTAATCAGGTGGCGCTGGTCTCGCAGAATGTGCATCTCTTTAACGACACCATTGCCAATAACATCGCGTATGCCCGCAGTGAGCAATATAGCCGTGCAGAGATCGAGCAGGCGGCCACCATGGCGCATGCGATGGACTTTATCAATAAAATGGATAAAGGCCTGGATACGGTGATTGGCGAGAACGGCGTGCTGTTATCTGGCGGTCAGCGTCAGCGTATCGCCATTGCCCGTGCGTTGCTGCGTGATTGTCCGATTCTGATCCTGGATGAAGCGACCTCTGCGCTGGATACCGAGTCAGAACGCGCTATTCAGTCTGCACTGGATGAGTTGCAGAAGAACCGTACCTCGCTGGTGATTGCGCACCGCCTCTCTACCATTGAGAAAGCCGATGAAATCGTGGTGATCGAAGATGGTCAGATTGTTGAACGCGGAACGCATCAGGTGCTGTTAGCAGAACGCGGTGCCTATGCACAGCTGCATAAGATGCAATTCGGCCAATGATAGAACGTATCTGGAGTGGTCGCTCTCCGTTATGGCTTCTGTTATGGCCATTCAGCCTGCTGTATGGTGCGATCACAGCCCTGATACGCTTCAGTTACAGGCGCGGCTGGCGTAAAAGCTGGCGTGCGCCTTTGCCGGTGGTGGTGGTGGGTAACCTGACTGCCGGTGGCAACGGTAAGACGCCAGTCGTGATCTGGCTGGTTGAGGCGTTGCAGCAGCGTGGCTTGCGGGCTGGTGTCGTCTCCAGAGGATATGGCGGCAAGGCAGACCACTATCCTTTGCTGGTCACGGCGCAGACCCCCACGCAACAGGCCGGTGATGAACCGGTACTGATCGCCCAGCGCACCGCAGCGCCGGTTGCGGTTGCGCCCAAAAGGCAACAGGCGATTGAGGCGTTACTGAAGCAGGGGCCGCTGGATGTGATTATCACTGACGACGGCCTGCAACATTATGCGCTACAGCGCGATTGCGAGATCGTGGTGGTTGATGGCGTTCGTCGCTTTGGAAATGGCTGGTGGTTACCTGCCGGTCCGATGCGTGAACGTGCCAATCGTCTGCGGCAGGTTGATGCCGTCATCATTAATGGCGGTGATGCCCTGGGTGACGAGATTGCGATGCAACTTCAGCCCGGACTCGCTACCAATCTGCTGACCGGGGAAACCCGTGCAACCGAGCAACTGGGCGCAGTGGTCGCCATGGCCGGTATCGGTCATCCTCCGCGCTTTTTTACCACGCTGAAAAAGCAGGGTATTACGCCGGTTGCAGAGATCGCCTTTGCCGATCATCACGCCTACAGTGAGGATGAGCTGACACGATTATTACAGCCGGGTCAGCAGCTATTAATGACTGAAAAGGACGCAGTGAAATGCCGTCACTTTGCGCAGCCTGACTGGTGGTATCTGCCGGTGGACGCTCATTTAACCGGTAAAGCCGTAACCCCGTTACTGGACGACATTGAACAACGCTGCCGTCGCCCGCACTGATACCTGCACCCATTCAGGTGAAGCCTGATAAGGAAGAGGATGAACACCCCGCATTCACTTTCGTTACAGCAAGCACGTCACCTTCATCTCGCCGCGCAGGGCCTTCTGCGCCCTCTGGCAAAACGCGCTGTTTATCAGGATCTGATTAACTGCATCTCCCGCATGTCACTGCTGCAAATCGACACCATCCATGTCGTGGCCCGCAGTCCTTATCTGGTGCTGTTCAGTCGCCTGGGAAACTATCCTCAGGCATGGCTGGAACAGGCGCTGGCACAGGGCGATTTCTTTGAGTACTGGGCGCACGAAGCCTGCTTTATTCCACGCGCCGATTACAGACTGCTTCGTCATCGCATGCTGTCGCCTGAACGTCTTGGCTGGAAATATAACGCGCAGTGGGTTGCTGACCACCAGCAGGCGATTACCGAATTACTGCAGCTGATTCAGCAAAACGGTCCGGTGCGCGCCGCTGATTTTACCCATGCGGATAATCCAAAGTCGGGATGGTGGGCATGGAAACCGCACAAACGCCATCTGGAAAACCTGTTTAGCGCCGGTGAGCTGATGGTCGCCGAACGCCGTAACTTTCAGCGTGTCTACGATCTGCGCAGTCGTGTCATGCCCGACTGGCAGGATGAAATACATGGCATCAGCGAAGCCGACGCCACCAGACAGATGCTGATGAACAGCGCCCGTAGCTTAGGAATTTTCCGCGCGGCCTGGCTGCCGGACTACTATCGCCTTAAACGGGCACCCCTGAACGACTTTATCTCTGATGCCCAGGCTGCGGGCGATCTGGTCGCCGTCAATACAGAGGGGCTGGGTGAAATGTGGCTGCATCGTGACTACTTACCATTGCTGGAGACGCCGCTGCAGGCAACGCACAGCGCGCTGCTGTCCCCGTTTGATCCGGTGGTCTGGGATCGCAAACGTGCGCTGGAGCTGTTCAGTTTTGATTATCGTATCGAATGTTACACCCCCGAGGAGAAGCGTAAATTTGGCTATTTCGTTTTGCCTATCCTTCATCGTGGGCAGATAAAAGGGCGGCTCGATGCCCGCATGCTGCGGCAGGCCAAACAGCTGGAGATTAAAAAACTCTGGCTGGAAGAGACGACCCGCGTCACGGCGCGCTTTGTGGTGGATATCCGGCGTGCGATTGAACGCTTCGCAGCCTGGCAGGGGGCAGAAAGCGTCACTATTCTGCAGGTACCCGATGCACTCAAAGACCACTGGCCAGCCCAGTGGCGGCTGGATTAATCAATTTTGCGGCAGCCGCTGCGGGAAGGCGTTTTACCCCATCCCGCCTGCGCCGCGCTATGGTATGCTTGATGCCTTAAGCATTCGGTTCCTGATGGAGGACATATGGATCATCGTTTACTCGAAATCGTTGCCTGCCCGGTGTGCAATGGCAAACTTTACTTCAACAATGCGCAGCAGGAGCTGATCTGCAAGCCTGATGGCCTGGCCTTCCCGGTTCGGGATGGCATTCCGGTGCTGCTGGAAACCGAAGCCCGTACCCTGTCAGTTGAAGAGATTCATCCATGAGTTTCACTGCCATCATTCCTGCGCGCTATGCGTCAACCCGGTTACCCGGCAAGCCGCTGCTCGATATTCACGGTAAACCGATGGTCGTGCATGTGATGGAACGCGCCCGTGAATCGGGTGCCAGCCGGGTCATTGTTGCTACCGATCATCCTGACGTAGCCAGAGCAGTGGAAGCGGCAGGCGGTGAAGTCTGCATGACGCGCGCCGATCACCAGTCCGGCACGGAGCGGCTGGCGGAAGTGATTGAAAAATATCAGTTTGCTGATGACGAAATCATCGTCAACGTGCAGGGTGATGAGCCGATGATCCCGGCAGAGATTGTGCGCCAGGTGGCGACCAATCTGGCGGGTTCAGCGGCCGGGATGGCAACGCTGGCGGTGCCAATCACCGATGTGGAAGAAGCCTTCAATCCAAACGCGGTGAAGGTGGTCATGGATGCGAATGGCTATGCGCTCTATTTCTCACGGGCAACCATTCCCTGGGATCGTGAACGCTATGCTGCCTCACGTGAGCAGATTGGCGATACGCTTCTGCGACACATCGGCATCTATGCCTACCGTGCCGGTTTTATTCGCCGCTATGTTGCCTGGGCGCCTTGTCCGCTTGAACAGATTGAGCTGCTCGAGCAACTGCGTGTCTTATGGTACGGTGAAAAAATTCATGTCGCCGTAGCAAAAACCATTCCCAGCGTGGGTGTGGATACGCCAGACGATTTGCAACGCGTCCGCAATGCCATGCAGGCCTGATACACGGGGAGTCAGCCTCCCCGTTTCAGCGCAACGATTGATCCGCCACTAAACTTATCGCCAGTACTTCCTTCAGGATATTGTGATACTCATCTGAGGAGGATGCCGCATGGAACAGCTTAAATCGGAACTCACGCTGGCGCTGGGTGAAAGCATCAGCCGCCTCGAATTAATCAGTGAACATCCACCTACCCGACTCTATGCCCTGTACGATCGGCAGGGGAACCCCATGCCGATGGTGGCAAAATATTTTCGTCATCAGGGGCGGGCAGCGCTGGAAGCCAGAAAGCTGGCATTACTGGGGCAGGCCGGATTGATCCCGGTGCCAGCGGTCTATGGTCTGGTGCTGAGCCAGCAGCCTCCGGTGCATGAAACGCTTCTGATGGCGAGACTGAATGGCGTGACGGCGGAGGTGCCTGCGCGGGATGCCCAGCGATGGCAACAGTTTTGCGAGCAGGCCGTCGAGGGTCTGCTGGCCTGGCACCGGCTCGACAGCCACGGTCTGGTCGGAACGGTAGACAGCACGCAGCAGAATTGCTGGCCGGCCTGGTATGCACAACGGGTTGAGGTATTGTGGTCGACCCTCAGCTATCTGCGGCCACCCGCATTAACGCTGGAAGATCGCCAGATTCTGTTTCGCTGCCGGTCGCGTCTGGCGTATTTTTTCCGCGACTTCGATGATCCCTGTGTGATGGTTCACGGCAACGTGCGGCTGCAGAGCATGCTGAAAAACAGCCGCAGCGACCAGTTAGTCGCGATGACACAGCCGGGCATGATTCTCTGGGCACCCCGTGAATATGACCTGATCCATCTGGATACCTCACCCGCCGAGACAGCGCTGCTGCACGACTACCTGCAACGGGCACCCGTCTCTGAGGGCTTTGTCTGGCGCCGGTGGGTTTATCAGCTGTGGGACTGCATCGAGCATCTTGTGCAGACTGGCACGTTTGATCGTCCGCGTTTTGACCATGCCCGTGCGCAACTACTTCCCTGGCTCGGCTGAGTCGGGTTCCTCACCTTTAAGTCGCTGCAGTAACGTGCCCAGCGTCTCATACACTGCCCGTTCGCTGTGGCTCAGCCAGATCGATGATGGTATCGCCCGTTCCCAGCCATTCAGCGGCGAGGTAATCGCCAGCTGATTGGCAGGCGCAGCAATCGGCTTCAGACCGACCGCGTGGAAAAAGCGTATCGCCCGCGGCATATGATTCGCTGAGGTGACCAGCAGCATCGGGCGATCGCCGACTACCGTTTTGACCGCCTGCGCTTCATCCGCGGTATCACGCGGTTGGTCCAGAATCTGAATATGTTCGCGCGGCACGCCCAGACTTTCTGCCACCTGAGCGGCTACCCAGGCGCTGCTCTTCGGATTGGTGCCACCAGCGGCACCGGTAAAAATCAGGGTCGACTGTTGATTGCGTTGCCATTGGCGAATACCTTCCGCCACGCGTGGCAGACTGTTATTCAGCAGGTTCGAGCTGGGTGCCCATGCCGGATTGAAGGTGTAGCCTCCACCCAGCACCACAATGTAGTCCACCTTCTCTGCGCCGTTCCAGGTCGGATAGCGGTTATCCAGCGGCAAAAGCAGCCGATCGGCTAGCGGTTGCAGGCTCAGCAGCAGCAGTAACAGCCAGCTGATGGAGATCACGGTTTTGCCGCTTTTTTGCCAGTCAGTAAACCAAAGCAGTAAAATGCCCAGCGCCATCAGCAAAAGCAGAAACGGCAAGGGTAAAAGCAGCCCGCCTATCACTTTTTTCAGGGTAAATAACATCGAAAACGCGTCCTGTTGTCCGAAAATAGAGCACCCGGAAGGGAAGATGGGGATGAAAGGTTCATTCTTCTGATGCCTGTGACAAAATAGCACAAGTCTCACCGCAGCATACCGGAGCGCATGCCATGCAGGATCGTAACTTTGACGATCTCGCGGATAAATTTTCGCAAAATATTTACGGCACCACCAAAGGGAAGATACGCCAGGCCATCCTCCGGGATGAGCTGGAGAAGATAGTGCCCGGCCTGTCACCCCATCCGCTGTCGGTACTGGATGCTGGCGGCGGTGTCGGCCAGGTCTCCAGCGGGCTGGCTGCACAGGGCCATCAGGTTCTGCTGTGCGACCTCTCTGCTGAGATGCTGCGCCGGGCCGCCGAAAATGCGTTGGCACAGGGTGTGAGCCACAACATGCAATTCAGACAAATTAGCGCGCAGCAGGTGGGCGAACATTTGGATAAGCCGGTGGATCTGGTATTGTTCCACGCTGTGCTTGAGTGGGTCGCTGAACCGGAGAAGGTGCTCAAAGCGCTGTTCGATCTGCTGCGTCCGGGGGGCGTCATGTCGCTGATGTTTTACAATCTGCACGGCCTGACATTGCGCACCCTAACGCTGGGTAACTTCGGCTATCTGCGCACCAACCTGACTAAACGCAAAAAACGAACCCTGTCGCCTGACTATCCGCGCGACCCCGAGCAGGTCTATCGCTGGCTGGAGGCGTGTGGCTTTGTGATTGAGCAGCGTGCCGGGATCCGGGTATTCAGTGACTACATGAAACCGCCGAAAGGCGAGCCAAAAAGCGACGACGAAATTATTGAGATGGAGCGGCGTTACTGCCGTCAGGAACCCTTTTTAAGCTTAGGGCGCTACATCCATGTGACCGCGCGTAAACCGGGGCAGAAGGACGAATTATGAGTGAATTTTCCCAGACGGTACCTGAACTGGTATCCTGGGCGCGCAAAAATGATTTTTCCCTTGCGCTGCCAGTGGAACGTCTGGCCTTTTTGCTGGCTATCGCCACCCTTAACGGTGAGCGGATGGATGGCGAAATGAGCGAAGGCGATCTGATTGACGCTTTCCGTCATGTCAGTAAAGCTTTTGAACAAACCCATGAAACCGTGTTGGTTCGTGCCAACAACGCCATCAACGACATGGTGCGTCAGCGCCTGCTCAACCGCTTTACCAGTGAACTCACCGAAGGCAATGCTATCTATCGGCTGACGCCGCTGGCGATCGGCATCACCGACTACTACATCCGTCAGCGTGAGTTTTCAACGCTGCGCCTGTCGATGCAGCTGTCGATTGTGGCCAGCGAGCTCAAGCGGGCAGCTGATGCCGCGCAGGAAAATGGCGATGAGTTTCACTGGCATCGCAATGTTTTCGCGCCGCTGAAATATTCGGTGGCGGAGATCTTCGACAGCATCGATATGACCCAGCGTCTGATGGATGAACAGCAGCAGGCGGTGAAAAACGATATCGCTGAACTGCTGAATAAAGACTGGCGTGCGGCGATCTCCAGCTGTGAAATGCTGCTCTCTGAAACCTCCGGGACGCTACGTGAACTGCAGGATACGCTGGAAGCGGCGGGCGACAAGCTTCAGGAAAACCTGCTGCGCATTCAGGATGCCACGCTGGACAGCCCGGACCTGGGCTTCGTCGATAAGCTGGTATTTGATCTGCAAAGCAAACTCGACCGTATTACCAGCTGGGGCCAGCAGGCGATTGACTTGTGGATCGGCTATGACCGGCACGTCCATAAATTTATTCGTACCGCCATCGACATGGATAAAAATCGCGTCTTTGCTCAGCGCCTGCGGGTATCGGTACAGAACTACTTCGACGCGCCCTGGGCGCTGACCTACGCCAATGCCGACCGCCTGTATGACATGCGCGATGAGGCACTGACGCTGCGGAATGACGAAGTGATGGGCGAACTGCCGCCAGAGATGGAATACGAAGAGATTAACGAAATTCGCGAACAGCTGGCAGCGATGATTGAAGAAGCGCTGCAGATCTACAAATCGCAACAAAAACCGCTCAACCTCGCGTCAGTGATGCGTGACTACCTGGCCCAGTATCCACGCGCCCGCCATTTCGACCTGGCGCGCATTGTGGTGGACCAGGCGGTACGCCTTGGCGTAGCGGAAGCTGATTTAGCCGGTTTGCCTGTGGAATGGCAAGCCATCAATGATTACGGAGCCAAGGTGCAGGCACATGTCATCGACAAATATTGAACAAGTGATGCCGGTTAAGCTGGCACAGGCACTGGCCAACCCGATTTTTCCCGCGCTGGACAGCCAGTTACGCGCCGGACGCCATATCGGAATTGAAGAGCTGGATAACCACGCTTTTCTGATGGACTACCAGTCATTTCTCGAAGAGTTTTACACCCGCTATAACGTTGAGTTAATTCGTGCGCCGGAAGGCTTTTTCTATCTGCGTCCGCGTTCAACCACACTGATTCCGCGTTCTGTGCTCTCTGAGCTGGACATGATGGTCGGGAAGATTCTCTGCTACCTCTATCTCAGCCCGGAACGCCTGGCGAATGAGGGGATCTTCACCCAGCAGGAGCTGTATGACGAACTGCTCTCGCTGGCCGACGAGAACCGTCTGTTGAAGCTGGTTAACCAGCGTTCGACCGGTTCGGATCTGGATCGCACGAAGCTGCAGGAGAAAGTGCGCGCCTCTCTGAGCCGCCTGCGCCGTCTTGGGATGGTGTGGTTCTTCGGTAACGACAGCAGCAAATTCCGTATTACGGAATCGGTGTTCCGCTTTGGTGCAGACGTGCGCGGCGGTGATGATGCCCGTGAAGCGCAGCTGCGCCTGATTCGTGATGGCGAAGCCATGCTACTGGAAAATGCGACTGCACCGATCGACACCGATGAAAGTGAAGGGCAGGAAGGCGACAGTGAGAACGCAGAGGAAGAACAGGCATGATTGAGCGCGGAAAGTTTCGTTCGCTTACGCTGATCAACTGGAACGGTTTTTTTGCCCGTACCTTTGATCTTGATGAATTAGTGACCACGCTGTCAGGCGGTAACGGTGCGGGTAAATCCACCACCATGGCGGCATTTGTCACCGCACTGATCCCCGATTTAACCCTGCTGCACTTCCGTAACACCACCGAAGCGGGCGCGACGTCGGGATCCCGTGATAAGGGTCTTCACGGTAAATTGCGGGCCGGCGTCTGCTACTCAATGCTGGACGTAGTGAACTCACGCCATCAGCGTGTGGTGGTCGGTGTGCGTCTGCAACAGGTTGCCGGACGCGATAAAAAGGTCGACATCAAGCCATTCAGTATCCACGGTTTGCCAACCGACACCAACCCGACCGACATGCTGACGGAAGTGCTTAACAGCCGTCAGGCACGCGTCTTACCGCTGAATGAGGTAAAAGAGCGGGTTGAGGCACAGGAAGGCGTGCAGTTCCGCGCTTATAACTCGGTGACGGATTATCACGCCATGCTGTTTGATCTGGGCGTGGTGCCGCGTCGTCTGCGCTCTGCCAGCGATCGCAGCAAGTTCTATCGTCTGATCGAAGCCTCGCTCTATGGCGGTATCTCCAGCGCCATCACCCGATCGCTGCGTGATTACCTGCTGCCTGAAAACAGCGGCGTGCGTAAAGCGTTCCAGGATATGGAAGCTGCGCTACGCGAAAACCGTATGACGCTGGAGGCGATCCGCGTTACCCAGTCCGACCGCGACCTCTTCAAGCATCTCATCTCCGAGGCGACCAGCTACGTGTCGGCTGACTACATGCGTCACGCCAACGAGCGCCGTGGACATCTCGACAGCGCATTACAGCTACGCGGTGAGCTGTTCAGCAGCCGTAAGCAACTCGCCACCGAGCAATATCGTCACGTGGAGATGGCGCGCGAGCTGGCGGAGCATAGTGGCGCAGAGAACGATCTCGAAGTCGATTATCAGGCTGCCAGCGATCACCTGAATCTGGTGCAGACGGCGATGCGGCAGCAGGAGAAGATTGAGCGCTACGATGCGGATATCGAAGATCTGACGCTGCGTCTGGAAGAGCAGACCGAAGTGGTTGCCGAAGCGCGCGAAATTCAGGAAGAGAATGAAGCGCGTGCCGAAGCGGCTGAGCTGGAAGTCGATGAGCTGAAAAGCCAGCTGGCCGATTTCCAGCAGGCACTCGACGTGCAGCAAACGCGCGCCATCCAGTATCAGCAGGCCTTGCAGGCGCTGGAACGCGCCCGCACGCTGTGCCAGCTGCCCGATCTGACCATCGATAACGCTGCAGAATGGCAGGAGAGCTTCCAGGCTAAAGAGGAAGAGGCGACAGAACGCCTGCTGCGCCTGGAGCAGAAGCTGAGCGTGGCCGAAGCCGCGCACAGTCAGTTTGAACAGGCGCTGGCGCTGGTGACCAGCATTGCCGGTGACGTGACCCGTCAGGATGCCTGGCAGACCGGCCGCGAACTGCTGCGTGATGCCAGCAATCAGCGTCATCACGCCGAACAGCTCTCGTCGCTGCGTCTGCGTCTCAATGAGCTGGAACAGCGCCTGCGCGAGCAGCATGAGGCGGAGCGGCTTCTGGCCGAGTTCTGCAAGCGTCAGGGGCAGCATTACGAAGCCGATGCGCTGGCTGGCCTGCAGCAGGAGCTTGAAGCGCAGATCGAACAGCTCAACAGCAGCGTCTCGGATGCCGGTGAGCAGCGCATGATGATGCGTCAGGAGCTGGAACAGCTGCGCGAACGCATCACCAGCCTGACCGCCCGTGCGCCACACTGGCTGGCGGCGCAGGAGATCCTGACCCAGCTCAGCGAACAGACCGGCCAGGCACTAAACAGCAGCCAGGACGTCACCGAATTTATGCAGCAACTGCTGGAGCGCGAGCGTGAAACCACCGTCGAGCGCGACGAAGTGGCGGCACGCAAACGTGATATCGAGCAGCAGATTGAGCGGCTCAGTCAGCCGGGCGGAGCGGAAGATGCGCGTCTGACCCAACTCGCCGAACGCTTTGGCGGCGTATTACTCTCTGAGATTTATGATGATGTGACCCTGGATGATGCGCCGTACTTCTCGGCACTCTATGGTCCGTCACGTCATGCGATCGTGGTGCCAGATCTCTCCCGCGTGCGTGAGATGCTGGATGGTCTGGAGGAGTGCCCGGAAGATCTCTATCTAATCGAGGGTGATCCGCAGTCATTCGATGACAGTGTCTTCAGCGTTGATGAGTTGCAGAATGCCGTCGTGGTGAAAGTGGCAGAGCGTCAGTGGCGCTACTCCCGCTTCCCGAAAATCCCGCTGTTTGGTCGCGCAGCGCGCGAAAATCAGCTGGAGCTGCTGCACCTTGAGCGCGACAAACTGGCTGAGCGTTACGCTACGTTGTCGTTCGATGTGCAGAAAACGCAGCGTCTGCATCAGTCATTCAGCCGCTTTATCGGCACACATCTGGCCGTTGCCTTTGATGCCGACCCGGAAGCGCAGATCCGTCAGCTGGGCGCGCGTCGGGGTGAACTGGAACGGGCGCTGAATCAGCATGAGAGCAATAATCAGCAGCAGCGGCAGCAGTATGAGCTGGCGAAAGAGGGCGTGTCGCAGTTAAACCGACTGCTGCCACGCGTCAACCTGCTGCTGGACGATACGCTGGGCGATCGCTGCGAAGAGATCCGTGAGCAGGTCGATGCGGCACAGGACGCGGCGCGCTTCCTGCATCAGCATGGCGCGAAGCTGGCGAAACTGGAACCGATCCTCGCCGTATTGCAGAGCGATCCGGAACAGCACGAGCAACTACAGGCGGATTATCAGCAGGCGCAGCAGCAGCAGCGTAACGCGCGTCAGCAGGCCTTTGCGCTCACAGAAGTGGTGCAGCGTCGCGCTCACTTCAGCTATGACGACTCTGCCAGCATGCTCAACGGCAACAACGACCTCAGCGATAAGCTGCGTCAGCGTCTTGAGCAGGCTGAGGGTGAACGCAGCCGCAGCCGCGATCGCCTGCGTGAACATCAAACACAGCTGACGCAATACTCGCAGGTGCTGGCTTCGCTGAAAAGCGCTTATGACGCCAGGCGCGACATGCTGAAAGAGTTGCAGCAGGAGATGCAGGACATTGGCGTCCAGGCTGACAGCAGCGCAGAGGAACGCGCGCGCGTTCGTCGTGACGAGCTTTACACTGCATTGAGCCACAACCGCGCCCGCCGCAATCAGCTGGAGAAACAGCTCACCTTCTGTGAAGCGGAGATGGATAACCTGCAGAAGCGCCTGCGTCAGCTGGAGCGTCAGTATCATCAGGTGCGTGAACAGGTGGTCAGCGCGAAAGCGGGCTGGTGTACCGTACTGCGTCTGGTTAAAGAGAATGGCGTTGAGCGCCGTCTGCATCGTCGTGAACTGGCTTATCTGAGCGGCGATGAGCTGCGTTCGATGTCGGATAAGGCGCTGGGTGCATTGCGTCTGGCGGTGGCGGATAACGAACATCTGCGCGACGTACTGCGGCTGTCGGAAGATCCAAAACGTCCTGAACGTAAGATTCAGTTCTTTATTGCGGTCTATCAGCATCTGCGTGAGCGTATTCGTCAGGATATTATTCGTACTGACGATCCGGTCGAAGCGATTGAGCAGATGGAAATCGAACTGAACCGTCTGACCGAAGAGCTGACCGCGCGTGAGCAGATGCTGGCGATCAGTTCACGCAGTGCGGCAAACATCATCCGCAAAACGATCCAGCGTGAACAGAACCGCATCCGCCAGCTCAACCAGGGGCTGCAGACCGTCAGCTTTGGTCAGGTCCGCAGCGTGCGGCTCAACGTGAACGTGCGTGAAACCCACGCTATGCTGCTGGATACGCTGTCAGAAGAGCATGAGCAGCATCAGGATCTGTTCAACAGCAACCGCCTGACCTTCTCTGAGGCGCTGGCGAAACTTTATCAGCGTCTTAATCCGCATATCGACATGGGTCAGCGGACGCCGCAGACCATTGGTGAGGAGCTGCTCGACTACCGCAACTATCTGGAAATGGAAGTTGAAGTTAACCGGGGTTCCGATGGCTGGCTGCGTGCAGAAAGCGGTGCGCTCTCAACGGGCGAGGCGATCGGTACCGGTATGTCGATTCTGGTGATGGTGGTGCAGAGCTGGGAAGAGGAGTCACGTCGTCTGCGCGGCAAAGATATTTCACCCTGCCGACTGCTGTTCCTGGATGAAGCGGCCCGTCTGGATGCCCGCTCCATCGCCACACTGTTTGAACTCTGTGAGCGACTGGAGATGCAGCTGGTGATTGCCGCGCCGGAGAACATCAGCCCGGAGAAAGGCACGACCTACAAACTGGTACGTAAAGTGTTTAATAACACCGAGCATGTGCATGTGGTCGGGCTGCGTGGTTTTGCGGCCGATCCTTCACCGGTGCGTGCGGTAAGCGAAGCCGATGCGCTACCCGATCTGACTGCTGAAAAATCGCAGGCCGAAACGTAGTCAAAAACTGAACCATTGGTTAATCTGATAACGGCATTTGTCCCATGAGGCAAATGCCGTTTTTGTTTGTATACTCACATTATGAGTCACGGCGCGGTCGCAGTGGATACAGGGAACATTGCGAAGTTGAAAGTTAAGGGGGCAGGGATGTTGCTGGTAAAAAAATTAAATCATCATCGCGTTTTATCATTGTTAGCGCTGGCGCTAACCGCTGTTCCATTTACGCTACCACAGGCCGCTGTCATCGCCGCGATGCCAGGGACAACGCAGGCGGCTATCTCCGTTTCTGAAAGTCAGCACCGCATCCGTCAGGCTTTTTCCAGTGCCGACCAGCCTTTTTATCTGGGACCGCTGGCAACGCTCTATGCGTCCCGCCACATGCAGCCGCTCTGGCAGGATGAGCAGGCGGTTCAGAAGTTTCAGCAGCAGCTGGCTGAGGTGGCTCTCTCTGGCGTCCAGCCGCAGTTCACGCGCTGGGTTGACTGTCTGACTAACCCGGCTATTACCGGCTTTGCCCGCGACGTCGCGCTCTCCGATGCCATGCTGGGCTACCTGCAGTTTGTCTCTAACGTGCCGACGCAGGGGGAAACCTGGCTCTACAGCAACGTTCCTTACAGGCTGACCCAGCCATCGGTAGCAGTGGTAAATCAGTGGCAAAACGCAGTTAATGCGGGTTCAGCTGACACGTTCATTGTCTCATTACAGCCGCAGCACCCACAGTATCAGCCCATGCACGCCGCGCTGAAAACGCTGCTCAGCGATAAACAGCCCTGGCCGCAACTAAAAAGCAGTGAAACCCTGCGTCCCGGTCAGGTCAGCGATGACGTTCCTGCTCTGCGTGAAATTCTGCAGCGCAGCGGTATGTTAACGGCGCAGGTTAACGTCCCCGCACCGGATGACGATGCAGTGCCTGTCGCGCCGTCGCCGGTGACGCACAGCGACCAGCCGGTCGCGGTGAGTCCTTCCGCCGCGCCAGTCACTAATCTGCTTACACCTTCGCCACAATCGCCGGGTAACGTTCAGAGTTCGACGCTGGAAGGGAATACCGCCAATATTTATGACGAGACGCTGGTGGCGGCGGTGAAACGTTTCCAGCAGTGGCAGGGACTGGATGGCGATGGTGCTATCGGTGCCAGAACGCGGCAGTGGCTTAACGTCTCTCCGCAGATGCGTGCTTCTTTGCTGGCGCTGAATATTCAGCGCCTGCGTCTGCTGCCGGACGATATGCACAATGGCATCATGGTGAACATCGCCAACTACTCGCTGATCTACTACAACAACGGCAACAAGATTCTCTCATCGCGCGTCATCGTCGGTCGTCCCGATCGTAAAACGCCACTCATGCGCAGTGCGTTGAATAATGTCGTGCTTAACCCACCGTGGAATGTGCCGACAACGCTGGTGCGTAAAGACATTATTCCGAAAGTGAAGCAGGATCCAACCTATCTCTACAAGCATGGGTATACCCTGCTGTCAGGCTGGAGTGCAGACGCTGAAGTGATTGATCCCAGCATGATCGACTGGCGCATGGTCACCGCCTCATCGTTCCCTTACCGGTTGATTCAGGCTCCGGGCGTGGCGAATGCGCTGGGACGGTATAAATTTAATATGCCGAGTTCAGATGCAATCTACCTGCATGACACGCCAAACCATAACCTGTTCCAGCGTGATATCCGTGCACTCAGTTCAGGCTGTGTGCGGGTGAACAAAGCATCTGAACTGGCAGGGTTATTGTTGCAGGATGCGGGCTGGAACGACGCCCGAATTTCCAGCACGCTGAAAGAGGGTGACACCCGCTATGTGCCGATTCGCCACCGCATTCCGGTCAATCTCTATTATCTGACGGCGTGGGTCGCTGATGATGGCAAACCGCAGTTCCGTACAGATATTTACAATTACGATGACACTGCCCGTTCGGGCACTCAGGCCCTGAGTCGGGCCGAGCAATTGCTGCTCTAGTAATTGATTTTAAATCGTTCCCCCGCAAATCCTCTTAACGAAAAATTTTATCAGATGGCGATCCTTCAGGGGATCGCCTCGCAAACTCATAGCAGATGGGTTGACGCTTCTCCGGGAGAAAGTTATGGTTCGGCCTGTGCGCTTTTTGCACATTTCTATGGCTTCACTCTCAGGTAAACCGTTACATGTCTACTATTGATTCTTTTCGTCGCAAACTACTGCTGTGCGGTAGTGCCGCCGCCGGACTGGCATTATTGCCCGCTTCTGCAAGGGCCTCGCTCTCTACGTCTCGCCCGCGTGTATTGATGCTTAATAATCTTCATACCGGTGAAACCCTTAAAACTGAGTTTTTTAATGGTAAGAGTTACGATAAGGATGAGCTGTCACGATTAAATCATTTTTTCCGTGACTATCGCGCCAACAAAGTGAAAAGCATCGATCCACATCTGTTTGACCAGATTTTCCGCCTGCAGGCGCTGCTGGGTATGCGTAAACCGATTCAGCTGATTTCCGGCTATCGTTCACTGGCAACCAACAACATGTTACGTGAGAGTGGTCCGGGAGTCGCGAAACATAGCTATCACACCAAAGGCCAGGCGATGGATTTTCATATTGAAGGGGTTTCGCTGGCGAATGTACGCAAAGCGGCGTTATCTCTGCGTGCGGGTGGTGTAGGATATTATCCCCGCAGTAACTTTGTACATATTGATACCGGTCCGATCAGGCACTGGTAGTGACACCGGCAACGCTGCGTGAGCCGGTCATGGAGCGTTATGAATTACCACATTATTCCTGTTACCGCTTTTGCCCAGAACTGCTCAGTGATCTGGTGCGATACGACTCGCGAAGCCGCACTGGTCGATCCAGGCGGCGATGCCGAACTGATCAAACAAACGCTGGAACAGCTAAAACTTAAACCCGCTCAGATTCTGCTGACACATGGACACCTTGATCATGTCGGGGCCGCTGTTGAACTGGCAGCGTTTTATCATATTCCGATTGTCGGACCGCAAAAGCGCGATGCCTTCTGGCTTGAAGCGCTGCCGACTCAGAGCCGGATGTTCGGACTTGACGAATGCGCACCGTTTACTCCCGATCGCTGGCTGGAAGAGGGAGAGAGCGTGCAGGTCGGGCTGACCACACTGGACGTTCTGCACTGCCCGGGACATTCACCTGGCCATGTCGTGTTCTTTGACCGTCCGGGACGGTTACTGATTTCAGGCGATGTGATTTTTAATGGTGGTGTTGGGCGTACTGACTTCCCACAGGGCGATCATCAGCAACTCATCGATGCCATCCACACAAAATTACTGCCGCTGGGCGATGATGTGACTTTTGTTCCTGGCCACGGCCCGATTTCCACACTGGGGCATGAACGCATCAGTAATCCTTTCCTGCAGTAAACAATCTGTCATTTTATCTGAAATAAAAAAATGGGCCTGATGGCCCATTTTTTTCGTCGTCAGCGTTACAGCACGGCGACAATCGCTTCGCACAGCGCCGACATATTGTCTGGCGTCATGCCCGCCACATTCACGCGGCCTGAGTTAACGGCATAGACACCGAACTCTTCACGCAGGCGAATCACCTGGTCTTTGGTCAGGCCACTGAAGGAGAACATGCCGTTCTGTTTAATAATAAAGCTGAAGTCACGCTGCGCGCCTTTTTCCGCCAGGGTGTTCACAAACAGCTGACGCATGCGTTGAATGCGCTGACGCATATCTGACAGCTCCTGCTCCCAGATGGTACGCAGCGCGTCGTTACCGAGAATGGTGGCGACAACAGCAGCACCATGCGCCGGTGGGTTGGAGTAGTTGGCACGAATGGTGTATTTCACCTGGCTGAATGCGGTTTCTGCTACGCCGGCGTCGGCCGCTACCAGCGTGATGGCACCCACGCGCTCATTGTAGAGACCAAAATTCTTCGAGTATGAGCTGGCGACGATCAGCTCCTGATGTGACGCGGCAAAAATACGAAGGCCTTCTGCATCTTCATCCAGACCACGGGCAAAGCCCTGGTAGGCGAAATCGAACAACGGTAACCAGCCATTAGTCTGTGACAGCTGCGCCAGCTGCTGCCACTGCTCAGCCGTCGGGTCGATACCGGTCGGGTTATGGCAGCAGCCATGGAACAACACCACGTCGCCAGGCTGAACCTGCTGCAGTGACGCCAGCATCCCCTCGAAATCCAGCGTATGGTTTGCTGCGTCATAGTAATGGTATTCACAGACTTCAAGACCGGCAGCATTGAATACGTTGTTGTGATTCGGCCAGCTCGGATTGCTGATCCAGACCCGCTTTACAGAGGTCTGCGTCGCGAGGAAATCTGCTGCTACACGTAACGCACCTGTGCCACCTGGCGTCTGAGCCGTACGTGCGCGGCCTGCGGTGATCAGCGGGCTTTGATTGCCAAACAGCAGCGCCTGTGTGCAACGAGCGAAATCCGCCAGACCATCAATGCTGAGATAGTTTTTCGTGGTTTCGTTTTCCAGCAGGTACTGCTCAGCTTTTTTAACACTGGTCAGTACCGGGGTCTTGCCGGTTTCGTCTTTGTAGACGCCGATGCCCAGGTTGATTTTTTCAGGGCGGTCGTCAGCACGAAACAGATCGGCCAGCCCGAGAATAGGATCGGCGGGTGCAGCAGAGATCGATTCAAACATGTGTCAGGTCCATTAGCGTGAACGTAAGCAAGAGAGCTGTCAGGGTAGCGCCCGGCCAGGCAAATGCCAACCGTTTGCGAGACAAAATCCACTATTTTGCGGCTTTGATTTCACTATCAGGAGAAGCTGAGGTTAACGCTGAGCAAAAGGGCGGGGAGAAACGCGGACAAGTTAATAACAGGTATAAAAAAACGGGGCCACAGCCCCGTTTTTCAACATGCTTAAAGCAGAATTAGAACTGGTAAACCAGGCCAACACCAACCACGTCGTCTGTGTTCAGACCCAGACGGTTGTTGTCATCCAGCTGGTTGATCTGATAGTCCACATAGGTAGACATGTTTTTGTTGAAGTAATACGTCGCGCCAACGTCGATGTATTTAACCAGGTCCGCATCGCCCACGCCTTCAATATCCTTGCCTTTAGACTGCACATAGGCAACGGAAGGACGCAGACCGAAGTCGAACTGGTACTGTGCAACCAGCTCAATGTTCTGAGCCTTGTTAGCGAATGCAGTTGTGGTGGTGCCAGGAGCAATAGTCAGATCGAATGGCGTTGAGTTACGGGTTTCACCGTAGTAAGCGGCCAGATAAACATTGTTCGCGTCATATTTCAGACCGGTTGCCCAGTTTTCAGCGCGCTTGCCCTGACCAACAACAGTACCGTTAGCGGCTACACCGGCTGCCTGTGCATCAGTACGATCGCTGCTGCTATAAGCACCAACAACACCTACGCCGATTGGTGAAACGTAAGAGGTTGAGAGACCCCAGCCGTCGCCGTTAGCACGACGAATGTCACTACGTTCATTTTTGCCCTGATACTGAACTGCGAAGTCCCAGCCATCAACCAGACCGAAGAAGTTGGTATTGCGGTAGGTCAGCAGGCCGGTGCTACGACCGTTCATGAAGTTATCTGAGTATCCTGAGTCGCCACCGAACTCTGGCAGCATATCGGTCCAGCCGATTGCATCGTAAACCACACCGTAGTTACGACCGTAGTCGATTGAACCCGCATCGCCGAATTTCAGACCGGCAAAGCCCAGACGGGTTTTGTTGTTGTTCTGAGCGTCAGAACCTTCAGAGTTGTTAGCCTGAATGTTGTATTCCCACTGGCCGTAACCGGTCAGTTGGTCATTAATCTGAGTTTCACCTTTGAAGCCGAAGCGAACGTATGACTTGTCGCCATCGCTGCCATCGTTATCAGAGAAGTAGTGCAGGCCGACTGCTTTACCGTACAGGTCCAGTTTGTTGCCGTCTTTGTTATAGATTTCTGCAGCATTTGCTGCGCCGGCGGCTAACAGAGCAGGGATAACCACTGCAAGAATATTGCGCTTCATCATTATTCATTACCCTCATTGGAGTTATTTGTACACCTGCCACTGCCGTCAGGAAATCTTTACAGAACCCTGAGCGAAGTTTGGTGTCTTCCTGTGTCTGCACGCATCTTTCCATCCAACCCGCCGTAATTCTAGCGCTTAAATGCTACTAAACTCGTAATCTGGTTTCTAAAGGAAAATTTGTATTACAAAATGTAAAAAAGACGGAACTTTGTGAGAGAACTCAAAATTTACAAAAATAAAAAAAGGCCGGCAGTGCCGACCTCTTTATATATATGATTTTCTTATATTTAATGCCGAATATCAGAAACTCGCATTGCGAGGAGTGCGTGGGAAGGGGATAACGTCCCTGACATTCTGCACGCCAGTCACATAGGCGATTAAACGTTCAAAGCCCAGACCAAAGCCAGAATGCGGCACAGTACCGTAGCGACGCAGGTCACGATACCACCAGTAATCCTCTTTATTCAGCCCCATCTCTTCCAGACGCGCATCCAGCACATCCAGACGCTCTTCACGCTGTGAACCGCCAATGATCTCACCAATGCCCGGTGCCAGAACGTCCATCGCCGCCACGGTTTTGCCATCCTCGTTCAGGCGCATGTAGAACGCTTTGATGTCTTTCGGATAGTTTTTCACCACCACCGGCGCTTTAAAGTGTTTTTCCGCCAGGTAACGCTCATGCTCTGAGGAGAGATCGATACCCCAGGAAACCGGATTCTCGAAGGTCTGACCGCAGTTCATCAGGATCTCAACCGCATCGGTATAGTCGACCTGGGCAAAATCGGTGGTAATGAAACGCTGAAGACGTTCAACCGCGTCTTTATCCACGCGCTCAGCGAAGAACGCCATGTCATCGGCACGCTCTTCCAGCACCGCGTTGAAGACATACTTCAGCATTGCTTCGGCCAGTGCAGCCGCATCATCCAGTGAGGCAAACGCAATTTCCGGCTCCAGCATCCAGAATTCTGCCAGATGGCGGCTGGTATTGGAGTTCTCTGCGCGGAACGTCGGGCCGAAGGTGTAGATCTTCGACAGGGCGCTGGCATAGGTTTCGCCGTTCAGCTGACCGGAAACGGTCAGGAAGGCTTCTTTGCCAAAGAAATCTTCGCTGAAGTCAACTTTGCCCTGATCGTTACGCGGCAGGTTTTCCATATCCAGCGTCGAGACACGGAACATCTCGCCAGCTCCTTCGGTATCGGAGGCAGTGATCAGCGGGGTAGAAACCCAGAAATAGCCATTTTCATGGAAGAAGCGATGCAGCGCCTGCGCCAGAGTATGGCGAACGCGGGCGACCGCGCCAATCAGGTTAGTGCGCGGACGCAGGTGCGCCACTTCGCGCAGATACTCGATGCTGTGGCGTTTTGCCGCCATCGGGTAGCTGTCCGGATCTTCGACCCAGCCGACCACTTCCAGGCTGGTCGCCTGAATTTCAAACGCCTGGCCCTGACCTGGTGATGACACCACTTTACCGGTGACGATAACGGAACAGCCCGTGGTCAGACGCAGCACTTCATCCTGATAATTATTCAGAGAATTATTGACGACAGCCTGAACGGGATTAAAGCAGGAGCCGTCATAGACAGCGATGAAGGAAAGACCGGCTTTGGAATCTCTTCGGGTACGCACCCAACCACGTACGGTGACTTCACTGTCAACCGCGACGCGACCGTGCAGTACGTCCGCTACAGGCACTACGCTCATAAATATCTCTCTATATAGAAGAAGTGAGTTAAAAGTTGCCCCATCCGGGGTTTTGCTATGTTACTTGCGAGTCTTCAGGAAACAAGCAAAATTCAGGGGGAAAGCGGATTTATTACAGCAGAGGCGGGGCGTATTGACGCCCCGATAAGAAGAGGTTTAACTCGCTTTTTTCACCAGCGGTAGGTCGAAGGCTTTACGCAGCGCTCTGACAAAGGCTTTGTCCTGACAGATCGTTTTACCCGGGCTGTCGGAGAGTTTCGCCACCGGTTTGCCGTTGCACTGCACCAGTTTGATGACGATATTCAGTGGCGTGACGCCCGGGATATCGCAGGTCAGGCGGGTGCCGATACCGAAAACCACATTCGTCCGCTGGCCAAAGTGGCGATAAAGCGCCAGTGCTTTGTCGAGATTCAGGTTGTCAGAAAAGACCAGGTGTTTACTTTGCGGATCGATACCCAGCTTCTGATAGTGCGCCAGCGCTTTCTCGCCCCATTCAACCGGATCGCCGGAGTCGTGACGCAGTCCCTGATAGCGGCGGGCAAACACCGGACCGAAATCGCGCAGGAACGCATCCATGGCGATGCAGTCGGTCAGCGCGATACCCAGCTGATCGTCATACTCGTCCAGCCACGCCTGAAGCGCAGCACGCTGACTGTTGGCGAGAACCGGGCTGATCTGCTGGAAGGCCTGGAACCACTCATGCGCCTGAGTACCAACCGGCGTCAGAGACAGACGGCGCGCCAGATCATAGTTACTGGTGCCAATCAGCCACGGAAAATCCTGCTTCAGCGTGGAGACAATCGACTGCTGCACATCCTGCGAATAGCGGCGGCGGGTGCCGAAATCCATCAGGCGGAAGCGCGACATATCAAGATCAGCCACCTGCGTCTTAAAGTCGCCGAGTTTCTGATGCAGATGGTCGATCGCCTGCTGGGTGGTGACCTGCGGCGTGCGATGACGATGCACAATCTCGCTGATCAGCGCCAGCAGTGGCACCTCCCACAGTATCACTTCACGCCACGGTCCCTGGATTCGAAGTTCCAGTTTGCCGTGGTGATTGCGCACCTCAACCTGCTCCGGGTTATAGCGGAACTGGCGCAACCAGCTGAGGTAATCCTGTTGGAAAAAGGGAAGGCGGGATAACCAGGTCGCTTCATCATCAGTCAGCGCCAGGTGTTGCATAGCAGTAATCGCGTCACGAATTTCGTCAGCGTAGAGACCCAGCAGTTCGTCGCCGCGGCAGCGAAACTCCGCCGCCACCGTTACGTCATGATATCGGTGGAAAACGGCCTGCTGCATATGGAGCTTGTAGGCGTCCGTATCCAGCAGGGAGGTCAGTATCGGGGAAGCATGTCCTGTCATGGCGCGTTTCAGCATCCTGTTCGGTGGCGCAGTGCCCGGTGTTGTACACAGTCATAAAGACGCAAAAGTATAATTCACTATCTGAAGCCGATCACAGCATATTTCAGTCGGACGGGTCGAGGCCAATCTGTGCCTTTGTTAACAAAGTGTAGCCATTTCACCCTTTAGGTGCATTGTGCGTGGCAAGCTTGTAGTAACAAGCTTAGACTTTGCCGGTAAACTTATAACAACGCGAGACGCAATATGACGCAACAGCCCCAAATCAAGTATCGCCACGACTATCGTGCGCCCGATTACACCATTACCGATATCGATTTAACTTTTGAACTGGATGCGTCGACGACCCGTGTAACGGCCATCAGCCAGGTTAAACGCGTGGGCGACAGCCAGGCTGAGCTGCGACTCGACGGCGAAGCGTTAACGCTGATTGCGCTGGAGGTCGACGGGCAACCCTGGACGGCCTTTCGTGAAGAAGAGGGCGCACTGGTCATCAGCCAGCTGCCGGACAGCTTTACCCTGAAAATCATCAATGATATTCATCCGGATCAGAACACCGCGCTGGAAGGGCTGTACAAATCGGGCGAGGCGCTCTGCACCCAATGTGAGGCTGAAGGCTTCCGTCATATTACCTGGTATCTCGATCGTCCTGATGTGCTGGCACGTTTTACCACCACGATTTACGCCGACGGTGAGCGTTATCCGTTCCTGCTTTCCAACGGTAACCGCATCGACAGCGGCCGGGATGAGCAGGGCCGCAGCTGGGTCAAGTGGGAAGATCCGTTCCCGAAACCGTGCTACCTGTTTGCGCTGGTGGCGGGCGATTTCGACGTGCTGCGCGACAGCTTCACCACCCGTTCAGGACGTGATGTGGCGCTGGAGATCTTCGTTGATCGCGGGAATCTTGACCGTGCCGACTGGGCGATGACGTCGCTGAAAAACAGCATGAAGTGGGATGAAGAGCGTTTCGGCCTGGAGTATGACCTCGACATCTTTATGATCGTCGCAGTGGACTTCTTCAACATGGGGGCCATGGAGAACAAAGGTCTGAACGTTTTCAATGCCAAATATGTGCTGGCGAAAGCGGAAACGGCGACCGACAAAGATTACCTCGGCATTGAGGCGGTTATCGGTCACGAATATTTCCACAACTGGACCGGTAACCGTGTGACCTGCCGCGACTGGTTCCAGCTCAGCCTGAAAGAGGGACTGACGGTGTTCCGCGATCAGGAGTTCAGCTCCGATCTGGGTTCACGTGCGGTAAACCGCATCGATAATGTGCGTATTGTGCGCGGCGCGCAGTTCGCCGAAGATGCCAGCCCGATGGCACACCCGATCCGCCCGGATCAGGTTATCGAAATGAACAACTTCTACACCCTGACGGTGTATGAAAAAGGGTCTGAAGTCATCCGTATGATGCACACCCTGCTGGGAGAAGAGAACTTCCAGAAGGGCATGAAGCTCTATTTTGATCGTCACGACGGCAGCGCCGCCACCTGTGATGACTTTGTTCAGGCGATGGAAGATGCCTCAAATGTCGATCTGTCGCAGTTCCGCCGCTGGTACAGCCAGTCCGGTACGCCGGTACTGACGGTGCGCGATGATTACAATCCGGAGCTTGAACAGTATACGCTGCACGTTACGCAGCACACGCCAGCCACTGCCGATCAGAAAGAGAAACTGCCGCTGCATATCCCGCTGGATATTGAGCTGTATGACGGTGAAGGCAAGGTGATCCCGCTGCAGAATAACGGCCATCCGGTGCATCATGTACTGAATGTTACCGAAGAGTTCCAGACTTTTATTTTCGATAACGTCTACTTCCAGCCGGTGCCGTCGCTGTTGCGTGAATTCTCTGCGCCGGTGAAGCTCGACTACAAATGGAGTGATGCTCAGCTCACTTTCCTGATGCGTCATGCACGCAACGACTTCTCCCGCTGGGATGCGGCTCAGAGCCTGCTGGCGACCTACATCCGCCTGAACGTTGCCCGCTATCAGCAGGGCCAGCATCTGTCACTGCCGCTGCATGTTGCCGATGCTTTCCGCGCGGTGCTGCTCGATACCGATTGTGACCCGGCCCTGACCGCGTTGATCCTGACGCTGCCGTCAGAAAATGAGATTGCCGAGCTGTTCGATACTATCGATCCGCAGGCGATTGCGCTGGTACGTGACGCCCTGCAACGCACACTGGCACGCGAGCTGGCCGATGAGTTCTTTGCGATCTACAACGCCAATCAGCAGCCTGAATACCGTGTGGAGCATGACGCGATTGGTCAGCGCAGCCTGAAAAATATCTGCCTGACCTATCTTGCCTTCAGCGACGCACAGCTGGCGGACAAACTGGTGCAGACGCAGTATCACCAGGCGACCAACATGACCGATGCACTCGCGGCGCTTTCCGCTGCTGTGGCGGCTCAATTACCGTGCCGTGATGCGCTGCTGGCGGCTTACGATGAGCGCTGGCATCAGGATGGTCTGGTGATGGACAAATGGTTTGTGCTGCAGGCGACCAGTCCGGCTGCTAACGTGATGCGCAACGTGCGTCAGCTGCTGAATCATCGCTCCTTCACTATGAGCAATCCAAACCGCGTTCGCTCGCTGGTGGGGGCTTTTGCCTCGGCTAACCCGGCCGCGTTCCATGCTAAAGATGGCAGCGGCTACAAGTTCCTGGTGGAGATGCTCACCGATCTGAACACCCGCAATCCGCAGGTTGCGGCACGAATGGTGGAGCCGCTGATTCGTCTGAAACGTTATGACGAAGGCCGTCAGGCGATGATGCGTCAGGCGCTGGAGCAGCTGCTGGAGCTGGATAAACTCTCTGGCGATCTCTACGAAAAAATTACCCGGGCACTGAACGCCTGATAATACAAAAGGGAGCGTCTGAGACGCTCCCTTTTTCAGCGCTGCTGCGCGTAACGTACCGGCTGCGGTCGTTCCGTACGCTGCATCACCCGATCCAGCACCTCCGCTTCCAGCTCGGCCAGCCGCGCCGATCCCCGACGCCGCGGACGCGGCAGATCCACCTGCAGATCCAGACCGATCTCACCCTCTTCGATCAACAACACGCGATCCGCCATCACGACCGCTTCACTGACATCATGCGTGACCAGCAGAACGGTGAAGTGATGTTGCTGCCACAGTGACTCAATCAATCCCTGCATTTCAATACGAGTCAGGGCATCCAGCGCCCCCAGGGGTTCATCCAGCAGCAGTAAGCCGGGCCGATGAATCAGCGCTCGGGCCAGCGCCACACGCTGTTTTTGCCCACCAGAAAGTGCAGCCGGCCACTCATTGGCGCGATCGGCCAGTCCCACCGCCGTCAGGGCATCCATCGCGGCACTGCGCCATTCGCGTCCGCGCAGGCCCAGCCCGACGTTATCGATCACTTTTTTCCACGGCAGCAGTCGCGCATCCTGAAACATCAGGCGGGTATCGTCGCGCGCCGACTGCAGTGGCGCATTGCCTGCCAGCAGTTCACCGCTGGAGCTTTGTTCAAGTCCGGCCAGCAGGCGAAGCAGGGTGCTTTTACCGCAGCCGCTGCGACCCACTACCGCCACAAACTGACCTGAAGGAATGTGCAGGTCGATCTTATTGAGAATGGTACGACTGCCATACTGTTTGCTGACGCCATTAACGCCAACCGGTGTGCCGGTGTTAAGGCGTGCTGGTGAGAAAGTCTGGCTCATGCGTTCTCCTCCTTCAGTTGGTAAGCGGGGTGCCAGCGCAGCCAGACGCGTTCCAGTAATAACGCGGCGACATCCGCCAGTTTGCCGAGCAGGGCATAGAGAATGATGGCGACCACCACCACATCGGTCTGCAGGAATTCACGCGCGTTCATTGCCAGATAGCCAATGCCCGCGTTGGCGGAGATGGTTTCAGCGACAATCAGCGTCAGCCACATCAGACCGAGCGCGAAACGCACGCCGACCATAATATTCGGCAGTGCGCCGGGCAGGATCACCTGGATAAACAGGCTCCAGCCGGAGAGGCCATAGCTGCGCGCCATCTCAACCAGCCCGCGATCAATATTGCGGATGCCGTGATAGGTATTCAGGTAGATCGGGAACAGCGTGCCCAGCGCCACCAGAAAGATTTTGGCGGACTCGTCGATTCCGAACCAGAGGATCACCAGCGGGATCAGCGCCAGATGTGGCACGTTGCGCAGCATCTGTACCGACGTATCCAGCAGGCGTTCACCAGTTTTTGAGGTGCCGGTGATCAGCCCAAGTACCAGGCCGATAGAACCGCCAATACTGAAGCCGATCAGTGCACGCCAGCTGCTTATCACCAGATGCTGCCAGAGTTCACCGCTGGCAGACAGCTGCCAGAAAGTGGTCACAATTTTCTCCGGCGCGGGCAGAATACGGTTCGATAACCAGCCGGTTTGCGAAGCAATCTGCCACACCACAACAAGCAGCGTCGGCAATAGCCACGGCACCAGCGTATCAGCAAGGCGTTTTCGGGTTCTGGCCATCATGCTCTCCTCAGCCCCGGGCGACTTTTTTCTCAGGGGTAAAATCGTTGGCTACCGCTTCTCCGTGCGCCTGAACGACGCGCGGTTGTGGCACCAATGGAATCTGCAGATCAAGATGCGGGAACAGCAGTTCGCCAACGCGATAAGCCTCTTCCAGATGCGGATAACCTGACAAAATAAAGGTCTCGATGCCCAGTGCTTCATACTCTTTGATGCGTGCGGCAACGGTCGGGCCATCACCGACCAGCGCTGTACCGGCTCCGCTGCGTACCAGACCCACTCCTGCCCACAGATTCGGGCTAATTTCGAGTTTGTCGCGGCGACCACCGTGCAGCGCGGCCATCCGGCGCTGACCCACAGAATCGGCCCGCTGGAACGCTGCCTGTGCCTTCGCAATAGTGGCGTCATCGACATTGGCAATCAGCCGGTCGGCGGCCTGCCAGGCTTCTTCATTCGTTTCGCGCACAATCACATGCAGGCGGATACCAAACCGCACCGTACGTCCCTGCGCGGCCGCTTTCGCGCGTACCTGTTCAATCTTCTCCCGAACCTGAGCAGGCGGTTCGCCCCAGGTAAGGTAAACATCGACCTGTTCGGCCGCCAGTTCCTGAGCCGGTTCAGAAGAGCCACCAAACCAGAGTGGTGGGCGAGGCTGCTGTACCGGTTTAAACATCAGACGTGCGCCGCGAACCTTTACGTGCTTACCTTCGTAATCGACGGTTTCGCCTTCCAGCACGCGACGCCAGACGCGGGTGAACTCAGCGGATTCTGCGTATCGCTCACGGTGATCCAGGAAAACGCCGTCACCCGCCAGCTCTTCCGGATCGCCGCCGGTTACCAGATTGAACAGGGCACGGCCGTTGGAGAGGCGATCCAGGGTGGCAGCCTGACGCGCGGCCTGAGTCGGTGAAATGACGCCGGGCCGCAGTGCGACCAGGAAACGCAGGCGCTGCGTCACCGGAATCAGGGAGGCGGCAACCAGCCAGGCGTCTTCGCAGGAGCGGCCGGTCGGGATCAGCACCCCGCCAAAGCCGAGACGGTCAGCAGCCTGCGCCACCTGTTGTAAATAGGCGTGATCAACCGGGCGCGCGCCTTCCGCGGTACCAAGATAGTGGCTGTCGCCATGCGTCGGCAGGAACCAGAAAATGGATACGCTCATTATTGCTCCTTACTGCGTTACGGTATGCGGTTGCCAGATGCGATCCTGGATCGTCACTTTGACTGGCAACAGATGATTGGCATAAAACAGGTCAGCGGTACGCTGCTGGGCGGCTGCGGTTTCAGCACTGACCGGCGAAATCCGGGTAGGTGGACGATGGCTGAGATAGCTGGCAATAACCGGTTCAGGCAGGCCCATCGCCTGCGCCAGAAGCGTAGTGCTCTGCTGAGGCTGGCTGATCGTCAGCGCGTCGGCACTGCTGAAGGTGTCGAGCACCTGCTGGATAAACGCGCCGTGGGCTTCGGCATAGCTGCGCGTTGCCAGATAGAAGGAACCGGTCAGATTCAGTGAGCTGCCATCAATCAGCAGGCGCGAATTACCCTGCAGCAGCACCGAAGAGTAGTAGGGATCCCAGATTGCCCAGGCATCCACATCACCCTGCTGGAAGGCGGCGCGCGCATCGGCGGGCGTCAGATAGACGGGTGTGATGTCTTTGAAGGTGAGGCCCGCCTGCTGTAAGGCGCGCAGCAGTAAGTTGTGTGAGCTGGAACCTTTCTGAAAAGCGACTTTTTTGCCTTTCAGATCGGCAACCTGTTTCAGCGCGCTGTTTTTCGGCACCAGAATCACTTCTGATTTCGGTTTAGGCGGCTCTGAACCGACATAGAGCAGATCTGCGCCTGCGGCCTGGGCAAACAGTGGCGGAAGGTCACCCGTGCTGCCGAGGTCAATGCTGTTGATGTTCAGCGCTTCCAGCATTTGCGGACCAGCCGGGAACTCGATCCACTTAATCTGAGTATGGGGAAAACGCTTCTCCAGCAACTGATGTGACTTCGCCAGCACCATGCTGACTGAACCTTTCTGATAGCCGATGCGAATCTGAGCCGGATCCGATTCGGCGGCCTGTACCTGAAGGCCAGCCAGTAACAGTCCTGCCACCAGCCACTTTCCTAATCTCTGCTTCATCAATCGCTTCCTTATACTGCCTGCGCAACGGGATGGTGATGACGGGTCAGCGCCAGCCAGAAAGCGGAGACGGCTTCGTCAAGACGCTCTGCCAGTGAATCTTCCAGTACAGGCTGACGATCGTAATGCGTGACCTGGCTGTCTTCGGCGTAGACCCCATGCAGAATTTCCTGTGCTTTTAAAGCGTTAAGAACCGGCTTCAGCGCGTAGTCCAGCGCCAGCATATGACCGACACTGCCACCGCTGGCGAGTGGCAATACAACTTTGTGCTCCAGTGCGCGCTCAGGCAGCAGGTCGAGCAAAGTCTTCAGCGCGCCCGAAAACGACGCTTTATAAATCGGCGTTGCCACAATCAGGCCATCAGCCGAGGCCAGATCGTCACGCAGGGCCAGCAGCGCGGGCGCATCAAAGCGCGCGTTAATCAGATCGTCAGGCTGAAAGTTGTGAATATTCCAGGGAATGACTTCAATGCCACGTGCCTCTAGCTTGTGCTGACACAACGTCAGTAATGAGGTTGAGCGGGAGGGAAATCGTGGGCTGCCTGCCAGCGTAATAACTCGCATCATCACTCCTTATAACTAAAAGTTATTGATTATCAAATGTTGAGAACTTATGCCTTCATACTGTCAGAGCAGGGGAGTGGGCTTAAATGATTTATCCGGCAAAGCAAGGGTGAAAACTGCAAATAGACATGCTGGTGGCAGATAATAAAAATATCGCTTCCGAAAATTCTTAAAATAAAGGCGAGCAGCGAAACCATTCATTAAGAGCAGTGATGCAAGAGGGGTAAAAGAAGACGCATGGCGGAAAAAATTATCTTTCTTCTGATTGCTTAACCATTCTGCTTGTGGCTGAAACCATGTTCAAGCACAGCGGCAGCCCGAAACCGGAAGGTAAAGCAGCCTGACATCAGCGTATTTCAGCCATGTTCCAGCACGACATTAGGATTAATTGCAGAGCGTAAACTGTAATAAAAATGAAGGAATGCTGAAGTTATTCACGGTTTCAGATGTTCGCTTACATATTCATGATTCTGGTTACGCCTGCCTGATGGGGATAATTTAAATCGTTCCTCAACGGTTTTAACATTAACGCGGGCGATAGATGCACTTTTTTTAACAGTGATAATCAGGTGAAACGTTAAGATAATTTTTACGACTGGTCTTTTTTCGCATAACCGGTTTAAGATAATCAGGCTCAATCAAAGCCATCATAATAGTAGCGTATTACTCTTTTTCGACGTTTCGCCTCTGGTCAGTCCCTGCATCTGGCAGGTGAATCGTAATGTCATTTTCTAACAGCAGAGAATTGCATATGTCTGACATCCTGTTATCAGTTATTATTCCAACCTACAATGTAGAGAAATATATTGTGGAGTGCGTCGATTCATTATTACGTCAGGTTAAAGCGCCCAATGAAATAATTATTGTGAATGATGGATCCACCGACGGAACATTAGCCTTAATTGAACAGAATTATACGCATCTTTCTCAGGTAAAAGTAATTACCATTGAAAATGGCGGTCTCGGTAATGCGCGTGATACCGGCATCGCACTGGCACAGGGACAGTTTATCTTCTTCTGTGATCCGGATGATGTGGTAGTGGATGGGCTGGTGACTGAGCTGGCCATGGTGGCGGAAAAGCATCCGGAAACTGATCTCTTCTGCTTTAACTCCTGCGTCTATGAAGATGGCCACATTGATGTGACCTCACCCAAAGTCAGACATGATCACTTTGGCCAGCAAAAACCGCAGGAAGTCTTTTTGCGCCTGTTACGTAATGGGCGCTATACCTCTGCCGTCTGGAATTATGTACTGCGGAAAAGCGTGATTGAACAGCACAAATTACGCTTTGTACGTCGCGTTCATGAAGACCACAATTTTACGCTTTCCGTCTTTATGAAGTGTCAGCACGCCTGGGTAAGTCGCCAGGTTTATTATAAACAGCGAATCCGCAGCGGTTCACTGACTAACAGTACCAAAGGAAATGAGTTTTTCTATCAGCGTTATGATGCCTTTATGCACGCTTACAACACGCTAGTCAGTTCGTTACCTAAATCAGACTGGCGTAATTCGCTGGAGAAAGCATATTTATTGCAATCTTTTCGCCTGATGATCTATTTATCACTTTATAATGGAACTCCTGTTCCGGAATATGTCATTAACGCTATCCGCTTTATGGGACGTAACGTTAAAACAGAAAATATTAAAGAGTGGCTATTGTTCAACCGACCGGAGCTGTTTATTGCATTGCAGCATTACAAGGTTAAAAAAGAACTCAGGGGCGCCGCCTGATTCTGAAAAATGTGAAGCGATATTGTTTATGCCTTAGCGAAATGAGAAGGTGAGACATGCAATGTGTATAAGGTTGTTGCGTCATGGCAAAAGTACTTGATAAAAGTCTGGTTATTAATATTTTCTCGCTGCTGGCCTACCGCGGCGCATCATTTTTGTTTCCGCTGGCCACGCTGCCCTATCTTGCCCGCGTTCTGGGCGTAGAGCAGATGGGTACGCTGGCGCTGGCCATCGCCTGCGTGCTCTATTGCAGCACCATCTCTGACTGGGGATTCAACGTCTTTACTACTAAAGACATTGCTCACCATCGTGATGACAAGGAACGCGTCAGTCAGCTCTTCTGGTCAACCTTTAACGCCAAGCTGATGCTGCTGGTGGTAACCAGTGGCACGTTACTGACGGCGACCTGGTTTAATCCCGCCTGGCATCCGCTGTTTTTTATCATTCTGGCAAACTGCACCACGCTGATAGGCTCGCTGTTTTCATTCGGCTGGCTGATGCAGGGTTTTGAGAAGCTGGGTAAAACGGCGATGATTGCCACCTTCGGTAACTTCTGTGCCATTCCGCTGACCTTTTTGCTGGTGAAGTCCCCGCAGGATACCTGGCTGGCGGCGCTGATCCCTGGCACGGTCTCCATCATCAGTGCAGCGATTACGCTGAAGTTTGTGCTGGAGATGAAGGTCATTGGCCGTTACCGCTTTGAACCGCGCGAAATCAAACAGCGCATCACAGACAGTATGGATGTGTTTATTGCTATCGCGGGTGCCAATCTGTTTAACAGCGTCAACGTGGTGATCCTGGCGTCCTTTACCTCTACCTATATGGTCGGTATCTACAACGGTGCAGATCGTCTGCGTAAAGCAGCTAACTCTGTACCCGAGCAGATCGGCAGTGCTTTCTTCCCGCGCGTCAGCCACCTGTTTGGCCGGGATAAACGTGCCGCCATTGCGGCGACGCGCAAAAGCCTGCTGCTGTCGTTCTCCCTGAGTCTGTCGATTGTGATCTTTACCTGGTTCTTTGCTGACCTGGTGGTCTCTATTTTACTGGGTAAAGACTTTATTCCGTCGGCGGATGTGCTGCGCGTCTTCGTGCTCTGCTTCCTGTTCGGCAACATTGCTTATCCGGCTGGATTGCAGATTCTGATCCCACATGGTCTGGCGCGTCAGCGTATGTGGGTCATGATGGCCGCTGGCGTGATAAACGTGCCGCTATGCTGTTTCCTGGCGTGGAAGTTTGGTGCTATCGGTGCCGCATGGTCGATGGTGGGGGCTGAAGCGTTTGTCTGTCTTGGTATCTTTGGCATCATGCAACGTCACGGTATTCTGCGGGAGTATCTGTTTCCTTCCGAAGTGAAAAACCAGCCCGTAAACGATTCCGCCGTTTAAGATCAAAGCATGTTCATATAGTTTTCTGCATCCCCGCCCTTCGATTTACTTTTGCGCCAGAGCACTTTACCATTCTGGCGCACATTTTCCCGTGCACCGACTTTCACGATTGCTTCCGTCCTTCAGGAGAGTGCATGTTTTATCCTATCGTCCGACCGGCGCTGTTTAAACTCGACCCCGAACGCGCGCACGAACTCACCTTTCAGCAACTGCGTTTTATGAACGGCACGCCGCTGGAGCGGTTTTATCGCCAGAATCTGCCGTCGCGTCCGGTTACCTGCATGGGACTGACCTTTAAAAATGCCCTGGGCCTGGCTGCGGGTCTGGATAAGAACGCAGAGTGCATTGATGCGTTTGCGGCGATGGGGTTTGGTTTTGTTGAAGTCGGCACCGTCACGCCGCGCGCGCAGGCAGGTAATGATAAGCCGCGGATGTTTCGTCTGGTGGAAGCCGGCGGCATTATCAACCGGATGGGATTTAATAATCTGGGCGTTGACCACCTGGTTGAGAATGTGAAAAAAGCGCGTTTTAACGGCGTGCTCGGGATCAATATCGGTAAAAATAAAGATACGCCGGTTGAGCAGGGCAAAGAGGATTATCTGATCTGCATGGAAAAGGTCTATGCCCATGCCGGCTATATCGCCATCAATATTTCGTCGCCTAACACGCCAGGTTTGCGTTCACTGCAATATGGCGAGGCGCTGGATGATTTGCTTTCTTCCATCAAACAAAAACAAAAAGAGCTTGAAAAGCGTCATCTTAAATATGTTCCGCTGGCCGTAAAAATTGCGCCCGATCTCTCTGAGGAAGAGTTAATTCAGGTCGCGGACAGTTTGATTCGGCATCAGATTGATGGCGTCATTGCCAGCAATACAACGCTCGATCGTACGCTGGTAAGCGGTCTTAAGCATGCAGAAGAAGCGGGTGGATTAAGTGGACGGCCAGTGCAGTCGCGCAGTACGGCAGTGATCCAGCGCCTCTCTCAGGAACTGCAGGGACGCCTTCCCATTATCGGCGTTGGCGGCATCGATTCTCTGACCGCTGCGCGTGAAAAAATCGCCGCTGGCGCAACGCTGGTTCAGATTTATTCAGGCTTTATTTATCAGGGGCCAGGATTAATTAAAGATATCGTCACGCATCTCTAAGACAATTCTCACAATGATTGGCCGGGGGGTTTATTTATCCCCTCGGCTCGTTTATATTTTGTCCTGTTGCACGCTTTTTCAGCTTTTCCTTATGTTTCTTTTTTCGCTGAATTCTGCGCGATTTTTGGCGCAGCGGTAAATACAGGGCACACGATGAAAATTAAACCCGATGATAACTGGCGCTGGTATTTTGATAGCAGCCATGACCGAATGATGCTCGACCTGGCTGACGGGATGCTTTTTCGTTCCCGCTTTTCCCGCAAAATGCTCACGCCGGATGCGTTCTCTGAGTCGGGTTTCTGTGTCGATGACGCCGCTCTGTATTACACCTTTGAAGAGACCTGCCGTCAGTGCAAACTCAGTGGCAGCCATTGCGCTGAACTGGTGCTGAATGCGCTGGTCGCCGCGCGTTTCCTCAAACCACTGATGCCAAAAAGCTGGCATTTCGCCGCTTATGCCCCTGCAATGCAGCCCCGTCCCGGTGAGATGGTGCAGGTTACGCTGGCCGAAGAGGGCACACAGGCACGTCTGCTGGTGGTTGAGAGCGGTGATAATGCGGCACTCTGCCTGCTGGCGCAGCCAGGATTAACCCTGGCGGGTAAAAATATGGTTCTCGGCGATGCCATCAAGGTGATGAACGATCGCCTGCAACCCTGGTACCAGGATGTCGCGCACTACGCCCGCGCGGTCTGATTACTTCACTTCTATATCACCTGCCGGAATACAGCTGCAGCTTAAGAGTGTGCCGTCCTGACGCAGGGCACTCTGTTTAAGCGCCTTTACCTCACCGGTCACCAGATTCAGCTTGCAGCTACCACACAGACCTGCCCGACAGGAGTAAGGGATGCGAAAACCCTGCATCTCCAGCTGATCCAGTAATACCTGCTGATTATCTCCGGTGAAGGTCTGACCCTGAAACGTGATGGTCACGGCATCCGGAATCTGTTGCTGTGGTTTCAGCGTTTCGACCACTTCGCCGGCACCATAGCTGCGCGGCGCATGACGTTTCAGGACGATCATTTCATCACCCACACGCACCACACCACTGTTACGCGCCACTAAGTTCAGACCGAAATCGATGTCACCACTGCCATCCTGAGCGGTGCGGAAAGTCTGCAGTGTCGCCAGCGGATGACCGGTCGGATGCTTAAGTCCGGTCTCGGTGCTGACCGTGGTAAGTACACAGCGACTGCAGGGCTTGGGAGCCTCAAAAATGACGTCACCAATCTGAATCTCTGCCCAGCTATCCTCATCCCAGGCGGCCGCACCGCTGACGATCAGATTCGGGCGAAACTGTTCGGCACGGACGCTGGCCGGGCAGCGCTGTTGCAGATCGTGCAGCGAAGCATTGTTGATCAGCAAAAACGGAAAGCCATCGGCAAAGCTCAGCGGAATATGATCAAACTTTTTGACCCGGCGAGTCGGTTGCGGCCCGACCCAGCGCAGCTGAACGTCACGCGGGAAGAACTGGCTCAGCCACTGATTAACTGCTTCGGGCGCAATGCGCGCAGTGAAGTGGTTGCCCCAGACTTCGGTGGGATGATCCTGCTCACTAAAATCGCTGAAGCGGATCAGGGACTGGCTGCCATCCGGCGCGACCAGCAGCAGGCCATCCGGCAGGATCGCGGGTGTAAAGCGCACCATCTCCGGGTGCTGGCGTGCAGTAATAAAGGTGCCATCAGGTTCGGTCACCATAAACAGACGATCAAACGCCAGTCCGCTGTCAGTGACCAGCGCATGTGACAACGCTAATCCCCGCATTGACTTCACAGGATGAATAAATAAGCGGGAAAGCGTGATCATGGTGTTCTCCTTGAACCCGACGCGCGACACAAAAGAAGCTAACTTTATGACATAGGTCTCCGATTCGCTATAATGCGCGACAATTTTCTCAAGAGTTAAAAAGTGACGATATGAATTCTCTGTTTGCCAGCACGGCGCGTGGGCTCGAAGAGCTGTTAAAAAGTGAGCTGGACGCGCTGGGCGCGCAGGATTTGCAAGTGGTGCAGGGAGGCGTTCACTACGAAGCCGACGATCGCGTCATGTACCAAAGCCTGATGTGGAGCCGTTTAGCATCACGCATCCTGTTGCCGCTGGGAGAATTTGGCGTCTACAGCGATCTCGATCTCTATCTGGGTGTACAGAGCGTGGACTGGCCGTCGATGTTCGGCAGCGATAAAACCTTTGTCGTGCATTTCAGCGGCACCAACGATTCGATTCGTAACAGCCAGTTCGGCGCGCTGAAAGTGAAAGATGCCATCGTGGACAGCTTTACCCGTCAGAATCTCGAGCGGCCTGATGTCGATCGTGAGCAGGCGGATATTCGTGTCAACGTCTGGCTGAATGACGATCGCGCCAGCATTGCGCTGGATCTTAGCGGCACCTCACTGCATCAGCGCGGTTATCGCCAGCAGACGGGTCAGGCTCCGTTAAAAGAGACCCTGGCGGCGGCGATTGTGCTGCGTTCAGGCTGGGAGCCGACCACGCCGCTGATCGACCCGATGTGTGGTTCGGGTACGCTGCTGATTGAAGCGGCGCTGATCGCCTGCGATCGGGCACCGGGCCTGCTACGTAAGCACTGGGGCTTCACTGCCTGGAACAAGTTTGATGCTGCGCTGTGGCAGGACGTGAAAACCGAGGCGCAGAACCGTGCCCGCGCAGGCACGGCCGCGACTCAGGCGCGCTTCTTTGGCTACGATAACAATGGTCGGGTACTGGAGTGGGCGCAGGCGAATGCCCGTCGTGCTGGTGTCTTTGAACTCTTTACGTTTGCGCAGCAGGACCTGCTGCAGTTGACCAATCCGCTCGATCCGGCGGTTTACGGTACGGTGCTGAGTAACCCGCCGTACGGTGAACGTCTGGAGAGCGAACCGGCCCTGATTGCGCTCCACAGCCAGCTCGGACGTCTGATGAAGCAGCATTTTGGCGGCTGGAACCTGTCGCTGTTCAGCGCCTCGCCTGAACTGCTAAGCTGCCTGCAACTGCGAGCCGATCGCCAGTTTAAAGCGAAGAATGGTCCGCTGGATTGCGTGCAGAAAAACTATCAGCTGGCGGTTAACAGCCATGAAAGCGCCGGACAGATTGCGGAAGATTACGCAAACCGTCTGCGTAAAAATGTGAAGAAGCTGGAGAAGTGGGCACGCCAGGAAGGCATTGAATGCTACCGCATTTACGATGCCGATCTGCCAGACTACAACGTTGCTGTCGATCGCTATGGCGACTGGGTGATTATCCAGGAGTATGCGCCACCGAAGACCATCGATCCAAATAAAGCGCGGCAGCGCCTGTTCGATGTGATCAGCGCAACACTGAGCGTACTGCAGCTGCCCGCTGACCGCCTGATTATGAAAACGCGTGAGCGCCAGAAAGGTAAAGCGCAGTATCAGAAGCTCGGCGAGAAGGGCGACTATTTTGAAGTTAAAGAGTTTAATGCGCATTTCTGGGTGAACCTGACCGACTATCTCGACACCGGCCTGTTCCTCGATCACCGCATTGCCCGTAAAATGCTCGGTCAGATGAGTCAGGGCAAAGATTTCCTGAACCTGTTTGCCTACACCGCCACCGCCAGTGTGCACGCCGGTCTGGGCGGTGCGCGCTCAACCACCACGGTAGATATGTCGCGTACCTATCTGGAATGGGCGGAGCGCAACCTGCGTCTCAATGGGCTGACCGGGCGTCAGCACCGTCTGATGCAGGCAGACTGCCTGAGCTGGCTGAATGAGAGCGATGAGAATTTTGACCTGATCTTTATCGATCCGCCAACCTTCTCCAACTCAAAACGTATGGAAGAGAGCTTTGACGTTCAGCGCGATCATATGATGCTGATGCGTAATCTGAAGCGCATGCTGCGTCGCGGCGGCACCATCATGTTCTCTAATAATAAACGTGGTTTCAAAATGGACATGGATGGTCTGAAAACACTGGGCCTGCAGGCGCAGGATATTACCCAGAAAACGCAGTCGCAGGACTTTGCGCGTAACCGTCAGATTCACAACTGCTGGCTGATCACTCATGCCGGTAAGGAATAAGATTACATGTCATTAATCAGTATCCACGGTGCCTATCTTTCCTTCAGCGATGCGCCGCTGTTAGACAATACCGAACTGCACATCGAAGAGAATGAACGCGTCTGTCTGGTAGGCCGTAACGGTGCGGGTAAATCCACGCTGATGAAAATCATCAATGGCGAACAGCCCCTGGATGATGGCCGCATTATTTATGAAACCGATCTGGTCGTGGCGCGTCTGCAGCAGGACCCCCCACGCAATATTACCGGTTCGGTCTATGACTTTGTGGCTGAAGGCGTTGAAGAGCAGGCTGAGCATCTGAAAGCCTATCACGCCATTTCCCATCTGGTGATGGACGATCCCAGCGATAAAAACCTCAATGAGATGGCGCGTCTGCAGAGCATTCTCGACCATCAGAATCTGTGGCAGCTGGAAAGCCGTATCCATGATGTGCTCGAGCAGATTGGCCTGAAGCCCGATACCGAGCTCTCATCGCTCTCCGGCGGCTGGCTGCGTAAAGCGGCGCTGGGCCGTGCGCTGGTGAGCAATCCGCGCGTTCTGATGCTGGATGAGCCCACCAACCACCTCGATATTGAAACCATCGACTGGCTGGAAACCTTCCTGAAGAACTTCAGCGGCAGCATCGTCTTTATCTCCCATGACCGTTCGTTTATCCGCAACATGGCGACGCGGATCGTCGACCTTGACCGCGGCAAACTGGTCTCCTGGCCGGGCAACTACGATCAGTATCTGGCGGGTAAAGAGGAAGCGCTGCGCGTCGAAGAGATGCAGAACGCGGAGTTTGACCGCAAGCTGGCGCAGGAAGAGGTGTGGATCCGTCAGGGCATCAAAGCCCGTCGTACCCGCAATGAAGGTCGCGTGCGTGCGCTGAAAGCCCTGCGTCGCGAGCGTTCTGAACGCCGCGAAGTGATGGGCAAGGCTAACATGCAGGTGGGCGAAGCCTCCCGCTCGGGCAAAATTGTCTTTGAACTGGAAAATGTCGATTACGCGGTCGATGGCAAAGTGCTGGTGAAGGATTTCTCTTCCCAGGTACAGCGTGGCGACAAGATTGCTTTGATTGGGCCAAATGGTTGCGGTAAAACCACACTGCTGCGCCTGATGCTGCAACAGCTTAAGGCCGATCATGGCCGCGTGCATTCCGGCACCAAGCTGGAAGTGGCCTATTTTGACCAGCACCGTGCGGAGCTGGATCCGGATCGCACCGTGATGGACAATCTGGCCGAAGGCAAGCAGGAAGTGCTGGTCAACGGCAAACCGCGTCACGTTCTGGGTTATCTGCAGGACTTCCTGTTCCATCCGAAACGGGCTATGACGCCGGTGCGCGCGCTCTCTGGTGGGGAACGTAACCGCCTGCTGCTGGCGCGTCTGTTCCTGCGTCCCAGCAACCTGATGATCCTCGATGAACCGACCAACGACCTCGATGTCGAAACGCTGGAGCTGCTGGAAGAGCTGATTGATGGTTATCAGGGCACTGTCTTACTGGTGAGCCACGATCGTCAGTTCGTCGACAATACGGTCACCGAGTGCTGGATTTTTGAAGGCAACGGCGAAATTGGTACCTTTGTTGGCGGTTATCACGATGCGCAGCAGCAGCGTGCCGCTTACCGGCAGCACAGGTCTGCTTCACCGGCAAAAGCGACAGCGAATACCGCTAAGCCCACCGCCGAAAAGAGTGAAGCGAAGCGTAGCGTGAATAAGCTCAGCTACAATCTGGCGCGTGAGCTGGAACAGCTGCCGCAAAAACTGGAGCAGCTGGAAGCGCGCATCGGTGAACTGCAGGCGAAAATGAGTCACCCGGACTTCTTCAGTCAGGCACACGATCAGACGCAACCAGTGCTGGATAATCTGGCTCAGGCTGAGCAGGAGCTGGAAACCGCTTTTGCGCGCTGGGAAGAGCTTGAGTCACTGAAAAACGGCGCGTAGGGCAGGGCTAACGGATGTGTTCAGCAGTGAAAAGTAACGCGTGGATGCTCTGTCCACAATGCGATTTAATGATTAAGCTGCCGGACATTCCCGTTGGCAGCCGTGCGTCATGCCCGCGCTGCGATACCTCTCTGACGGCTAACTGGCACGAACCCCGCAAACGGCCAACGGGCTATGCGCTGGCGGCACTTTTTATGCTGCTGCTGGCGAATCTGTTTCCTTTTGTCTCCATGAAAGTGGCGGGGCTGACCAGCCAGATTACGCTGTCGCAGATCCCACAAGTGATGGTGACGGAAGATTACAGCAGCCTGGCGACACTGTTTCTGCTGTTTGTGCAGGCGGTTCCGGCCTATTGCATGGTCACCATTATTCTGCTGGTCAATCCGATCCCTCTGCCCGTCCGCCTCAAAACTGGTCTGGCACGTAGCCTGTTTCAGCTGCGTAACTGGGGCATGGCAGAAATCTTTATGGCGGGCGTACTGGTCAGCTTCGTCAAGCTGATGGCCTATGGTGATATCGGACTGGAAACCAGCTTCTGGCCGTGGGTGATGTTCTGCCTGTTACAGTTGCGGGCCTTTCAGTGCGTTGACCGGCGGGGCTTGTGGGACGGTCTTTCCCCGCGACCCGCTACCCCTCATTCACCCGAAGTGGGCATCAGTGGTTTAGAGCAGGGCCTGCGCTCCTGTCCCTGCTGTACCGCCATTCTGCCGGAAGCTGAGCACACCTGCCCACGCTGTGGCGTTACCGCACAGGCGCGGCGTAAGCACAGCCTGCAATGGACGCTGGCGCTGCTGCTCACCTCGGTGCTGCTCTACATTCCGGCTAACCTGATGCCGATTATGGTTACGGAGACGCTGGGCAGTGCCTATCCCTCCAATATCATGGCGGGGGTGATTGTGCTGTGGGCTGATGGCTCCTATCCGGTGGCGCTGGTGATCTTTATCGCCAGCATCATGGTGCCGACGCTGAAAATGCTGGCAATTGGCTGGCTCTGCTGGGATGCCAGCGGACGCGGACGGCGGGACAGCCACAAAATGCATAAGATTTATGAAGTGGTCGAGTTTGTTGGCCGCTGGTCGATGATCGACGTGTTTGTGATTGCCGTGCTCTCTGCGCTGGTGCGTATGGGGCAATTAATGAATGTTTATCCCGCGTGGGGGGCAGTATTGTTTGCGATGGTGGTCATTATTACCATGATCGCTGCCATGACCTTTGACCCGCGATTAACCTGGGATCGTGTACGCGAAAACAATATGAAGGAGTCGCGCCTTGACGGAAACTAACCACGGCCATGCAAAGGTGGAACAGATTAAGCGCTGGTCGCCGGTCTGGATTGTCCCCATCGTTACGCTGTTAATCGGCGGCTGGATTCTCTTTTATCACTTCAGCCATCAGGGGCCGGAAGTCACCTTAATCACCGAAAATGCCGAAGGCATTGTTGCCGGTAAAACCACGATTAAAAGTCGCAGCGTCGATGTCGGCGTGGTGGAGAGCGCGGTATTGAGCGACGATCTTCACCATGTGGAAATCAAAGCGCGTCTGAATGCGGGCATGGAAAAACTGCTCCACAGCGACAGCGTTTTCTGGGTAGTGAAACCGCAGGTGGGGCGTGAAGGCATCAGCGGGCTTGGCACGCTGCTGTCCGGTGCTTATATCGAACTGCAGCCCGGCACCAAAGAACAGCCACCCGAGCAATTTAAACTGCTGGATGCGCCGCCGTTAGCGCCACCGGATGCCAAAGGTATTCGTATCGTGCTGGACAGCAAAAAGGCTGGCCAGCTTAATCCGGGTGATCCGGTGCTGTTCCGTGGCTACCGTGTCGGTACGGTTGAGACCAGCGTTTTTGATACTGACAAACGTATGATGACCTATCAGCTGTTTGTCGCTGCACCCTACGATCGCCTGATTACCACCAACGTACGCTTCTGGAAGGACAGCGGCATCGCCGTGGATATGTCCGCCTCAGGGATGCGGGTGGAAATGGGATCGCTTACCACGCTCTTCAGCGGCGGTGTCAGTTTTGACGTGCCGGATGGCTGGGAGCTGGGCGAGCCAGCGCAGAACAAGTCTGACTACCATCTGTTTGACGATCAGCGCAGCATTCAGGACTCGCTCTACACCAATCATATCGACTACGTGATGTTCTTCTCTGACTCGATTAGGGGTCTGCAGGCGGGTGCGCCGGTTGAGTTCCGTGGCATTCGTCTGGGTACCGTCTCCGAAGCGCCACTGATGAAAGCGGGCCTGGATCAGGCACTGAATAATGATTACCGCGTGCCGGTGCTAATCCGCATCGAGCCGGATCGCTTTATCAGCCGACTGGGTGAAAACTTCGATCTCGAGCAGCATCTGCAGGATGGTAAAAAACGGGGTCTGCGCGCAACGCTGAAAACCGGCAACCTGTTGTCGGGCGCGCTCTATGTCGATCTCGACTTCTATGACAATGCGCCGGCCTACAAAGGCCCGCAGAAAGTCTCAGGCTATGAAGTGATCCCAACCGTCAGCGGCGGACTGAGCCAGATTCAGCAGAAACTGATGGCGGCGCTGGATAAGATTAACAGTCTGCCACTGAACGGTATGGTCAACGAAGCGACCGGCACGCTGAAAGAGAGCCAGAAGACGATGCGTGATCTGCAGCGCACCATCGACAACATCAACAAAGTCACCGCCAGCCCAGCCATGAAAACGCTGCCGGAAGATCTACAGCAGACCTTGCGCGAGCTAAACCGCAGCATGAAGGGCCTGCAGCCAGGTTCGCCTGCCTACAGCAAGCTGGTCGGCGATATGCAGCGGCTGGATCAGGTGTTGCGTGAACTCCAGCCAGTGTTGAGAACGCTTAACACTAAGAGTAATGCGCTGGTATTTGAGGCGAAACCGGGACAGGATCCCCAGCCGAAGAGGGCGAAACAATGAAAAAAGGATTGATACTTTGTGCCGCGCTGGTGTTGAGTGCGTGTAGCAGCAGCGTTGATAATACCTGGTATCAGCTGCCCTCCGGGGCGGCGTCCATGCAGGTCACCAGCAGTCAGCTGAATGAAGCACAGCCGATGTTGTGGGTGCAGCAGGTGACGGTGCCGGACTATCTGGCAGGTAATGGACTGGTTTACCAGACCAGTGATGTCAAATATGTTATCGCCGCGAATAATCTCTGGGCCAGCCCGCTTGATCAGCAGTTGCAGCAGACGCTGATTACTAATCTAAGCAAGGCGCTGCCTGGCCGATTAGTGGCGGGATCTCCGTTAGGCGCGCAGCACGACACGCTGAATGTCACCATTACAGGCTTCCAGGGACGCTACGATGGTAAAGCGATTGTCAGTGGCGAATGGACGCTGGAACATCAGGGCCGTGTGACCAAACAAGCGTTTAACCTCGTGCTGCCGCAGACTGAAGATGGCTACGATGCGATGGTCAGAACGCTGGCGGCGGGCTGGCAGCAGACCGCACAGAAGATTGCTAATAGTGTGGTTGCGTTAAATTAATAAAAATGTGAATAAATAAGCTAAGCCCCTGAACGATTGTCGTGTTTTATCGGCGTCATTCAGGGGCTTTTTTATTAGCTTATTCAGAAAGATAGTGCTGGCGTATGCATCACAAAATGTCCTTAATTTTACCGATTAAGGTCACATTTATGACACTGGTATGAAGATTGAGCATTGATCTTTGGGTGCGCAGGGGGTAGAACATAAGGGTGGTTGAACATTAATTCACCACTTTTCTTTCCACCAGATTCCACAGACCTTACATGAGGGACACGGAGTATGAAGAGACAGAAACGAGACCGCCTCGAACGCGCCCATTCACGTGGTTATCAGGCAGGCATTACTGGACGCTCAAAAGAGATGTGTCCGTATCAGTTGATTGACGCTAAGTCTCACTGGTTGGGAGGTTGGCGACAAGCCATGGAGGACAGGTCGGTAGCAGCATAACCGGATGTCACTGAAAAAGGAAAATAACCTCCGCCTGGCGCGGAGGTTTTTGTTTCTGTGCAGAATGCTCAGAATGCCGCGGTGTCTTTAAACAGACCCACTTTGAGATCGCTGGCGGTGTAGATCAGGTTACCGTCAACCAGCACTTCGCCATCTGCCACGCCCATCACCAGCTTGCGGTTGATCACGCGTTTGAAGTGAATGCGGTAGGTGACTTTCTTCGCGTCCGGCAGGACCTGTCCGGTGAATTTCACTTCACCCACGCCCAGCGCGCGACCTTTACCTTCGCCGCCCAGCCAGCCCAGATAGAAACCGACCAGCTGCCACATGGCATCCAGGCCCAGACAACCCGGCATCACTGGATCACCAATAAAGTGACAGCCGAAGAACCAGAGGTCAGGATTGATATCCAGCTCGGCTTCAACAAAGCCTTTGTCATATTTGCCGCCGTCTTCGGTCATTTTGACCACGCGGTCCATCATCAGCATGTTGCCAGATGGAAGCGGCGGACCATTTTCGCCAAACAGTTCACCACGACCTGACAGAATCAGATCTTCTTTGGTATAGGATTCGCGTTTATCTACCATGTTTTCAATAAGCCTTGTTTTAGTGAATCACGAATATTAGCGAACAGTTGTACGCTGAGCAAATCGGATTAACGGTGGTTGAACCAGTTAAGCCAGCGGAGCGCCCAGGGACGTTGCGGCACGTCCGGCTGGTTAAACAGGCTAATGCGTTCCTGGATGGTATTCAGCAGGCAGTCGCCCTGGCCATCTTCAGTACTCCAGATTTTACCGGTCAGAAGCGGCAGCGCTTCATCAGCACGGTCGATCGCCCAGATATGGAAGCGACCCTGTTCAACTGCTGTCACAACGGCCTGGTTAAGACTGAGATGACGCACGTTGCAGGCAGGAATGATCACACCCTGCTGACCCGTCAGTTCCCGCTGATGACAGATATCAAAGAAGCCTTCGATCTTCTCATTCAGTCCGCCTACCGGTTGTACGTTGCCAAATTGATCGACTGAGCCAGTCACGGCGATTTGCTGATTGATCGGCTGATTCGCCAGTGCGCTGATCAAGGCACAAAGTTCAGCCAGCGAAGCGCTGTCACCGTCCACCTCGGAATAGGATTGCTCAAAGACCATTGAGGCTGAGAAGGGCAGTTGCTGATCGAGCTCCAGCTCGGCAATCAAAAATGCCTGCATAATCATCATGCCTTTAGCATGAATGTTACCGCCCAGCTCCGCTTTGCGCTCAATATCCATGAACTCGCCATCGCCGGGATGTACCACGCAGGTAATACGAGAGGGATCACCCCAGGCTCGGGGATGACCAGGATATTCCACCACCGACAGGCCGTTAATCTGACCGACGACTTCGCCTTCGGTTTCAATCAGAATCTGTCGCAGCAGGATCTCATCACGCATTCGTTCATTGAGATAATTCTCGCGCCACAAGCGCGCTTCAAGCGCATCACGTAATGCTTCGGCATTGAGTACGTCGCCCATCAGGGCCGACTCGCGCATCTGACGTTGAAGCCAGCGCGGGCAGAGTGGCAGCGTATCCTGATCGCCGCTGTAACGGACACCTTCTTTGATCAGCTCTGGCCAGAAGTCCACTTCCGGCACGGGCAGGCCCGCCTGTTGCGCCAGTTCAGCACTCCAGCGACACCAGGCCAGCATGTCATCTTCATCAAGAACCTGAATGTTCTCTTCAAATTCAGTATAGATGGCCATTTCATGCGCTTCAGGGTCGAGCTCCTGAAAATCCGCAAGCGCTTCCCTGTCGCCACACAGGACCAGGTTAAGACTGAGTGGTAATGAAGGAATCGAGACAGGTAGCGGGCGGCGTTCATCCTGAGAAGTCCACTCCACATAGCCTTGTTCAATACACTTTTTCAGGCGCAGCCATAGAATTGGCTGCGTCAGCAGGCTACGCAGTGACAGTACCAGCGTGCCGCCGTTGGCACGGTGGATCAGCCCTGGCTCAAGCTGGATGCGATCTTTATACTGCCGCACGCAGCCAAACAACTGCTCCATCTCAATCCACTCAGCAAAGTGAATACCACCCTGACTGGTGAATGGGCGTTGCGGATCTGATGGGGGCTGAAGCGTGACGTTGTCAGCTATGATATGGTAATCACCGCCGGACAGAGTGGTAGTGTCAGCCATGACCCGCTGCGCAGCCTGAACGATGAATGTCAGATAATCGCGATTTTCCTGGCTTCGAACCAGCAGTAATGGGAATCCCTGCGACTGGTGATGTAAATGCGCCAGCGCATTCAGCAACCGGGGCTGTACCGTTGCCAGAGCATCAGTTTCTTCATCTGCAATTCGGGAGAAAACGGATTGGTATTGCGCGCTATCCGGCTGTAAGGTCTGCCACGTAAGTTGAGTGCTGGTCAAAATAATCGCATTTGTCTGTTTTAATAAAAGCGAGATTATACAGGATTCACCCTTGTTAAGCACTGCAGACTTCCTGTTGAAGATGTGATGATGGCAGCATGTTTTTCGTTGCTGCATCCGGGAAAAAAGCTGTTATTCTTAGCCCGTTACGTGATCACGATGAGATTCCGATGAAATACCAGCAACTCGAAAATCTTGAATGTGGATGGAAGTGGAAATACCTGGTGAAAAAACATCGGGAAGGTGAACTGATCACGCGTCACCTTGAATTAAGCGCGGCACAGGCGGCAGTGGATAAACTGCTGGCGATGGAAAATAATCCGGTGACAGTGAACGAGTGGATTGCAGAACATATCCATGCCGAACTTGATAACCGACTGAAACAGACCATCCGCGCACGGCGGAAACGCCATTTCAACGCCGAACATCAGCATACCCGAAAAAAATCGATAGACCTGGAGTATCTGGTCTGGCAGCGGCTGGCAGGCCTGGCTCAGCGGCGCGGCTGCACGCTTTCAGAAACGATTGTTCAGCTGATAGAAGATGCGGAGCGCAAAGAGAAATATGCTACTCAGATGTCGAGTCTGAAGCAGGATTTGCAGGCGATTCTGGGTAAATCGGGTTCAGAAAGCGAGTAAGCAGGCAGGAGATTTCAGAATGTGTGCGGTCACCGTTAGATTACCGGCATAAAAAAACCCCGCCTTAGCGGGGTTTTTATGACGTGAGAACTTAAGCCTGTGGCTGAGTTACAACGTCTTTGATGCCTTTAACATCGATTTCTACACGACGGTCCGGAGACAGGCAGTCGATCAGGGCGTTACGGCCTTTCACGCTGTCACAGGTGTTGCCGGTAACTGGGTTAGATTTACCCATGCCACGTGCAGAGATCTTGTTAGAAGGGATACCTTTAGATACCAGGTAGTCTACGACTGACTGAGCACGTTTCTCAGACAGTTTCTGGTTATACTGCTCTGAACCGATGCGATCGGTGAAGCCCAGTACGACAACGGAGCCATCTTTAGGATCCATTGAGCTCAGCTGGCTGTACAGCTGATCCAGAGCCTGCTGGCCTTCTGGCTTCAGGGTAGATTTGTTGAAGGTGAACAGAACGTCAGACTTCAGAGTGAAACGCTTGGTTTCAACAACTGGAGCTGGTGCTGGAGCCGGAGCTGGAGCCGGAGCAGCGACGTCATCCTGACCGAAGCGGTATGAAACGCCTACGCTCAGCATGCCATTGTCTGGACGGGTACCAACGGTCTGTGCATCACCGATGTTGTTAACCCACTGGTAATCCAGACGGGTAGCCCAGTTTTTGGTCAGTGCATATTCAACACCAACTGCAGCCAGCGGAGATACGCCGGTGTCGTGGTCGCTGATGCGGCCAGTAGTTGGGTTAGTCTGCGTTGCATCTGCACGCCATACCATGCCGCCCAGACGAGTGTACACGTCCAGATCGTCATAGATTGGGTAGCTCAGTTTAGCAGCCAGCTGAACGCCTTGTGCTTTGAATGCGCCGTTAGTCACAGTGCCTTTGTTAGGCATGCGGCCCAGCCAGTCATAGCCCAGCTCGAAGCCCAGGTATGGGTTTGCCTGATAACCAACGAACGCACCTGCGCCCAGCTGGCTTTCATGAGTTGGACCGTTGTTGTTCTCGTAACCGTTACCGTAGTAACCAGTGTCGTGATACTGAGACCAGCCCAGTTTAGCACCGGTGTACCAGGTGTCATCTTTCGGAGCGGCCTGCGCTACGGTAGCGAAGCCAGCCAGTGCCACTGCAATTGCGATAGCTGTCTTTTTCATTTTGCGCCTCGTTATCATCCAAATAGGCAATGAGCAAAAAGGTTGCTCTTGGTTTAAATCCTTCGCCGGGTCAAAACGCTCGCTTATGACTCTACCGCAAAAAACGGAGGTTATTGAGCACCCTGGCGAGATAAAGTCTACAACGAGATTGGAAACTTACAAGTATGATGTGAGGCGCTTCTGTAAAAAAACAGCGATTTATACACAATTTCTAACAATTAGCCTGGTAGTATTGTCGCGGCAAAAAGCCTTAAAAACCTGCTAAACCATTGTCACAGCTCGAACTAACAGAATCAGTGGTTTAGCGACGACAGATAAGAAAAATAGCTTGGGAAACTTCTGATTTTTACTTAATGAAACAAATCCGACTGAATTTTTATGGCACTTTGCGGTCTGAGAGGCGCTTCCGATGTCCCGCTTGCCCGCAAAATCAAACCCAGCGCTTCACCTTCTGCCGCCGCATTTTCAAGTTGACGGCGCTCATCTTCGTCAAGGTCATAAGGAATCCATGCCAGAACGACACTGTAATTTCCGGTACGTAATGCCTTGACCATCGCTTCCACCGCATTAAGACGTTCAGAATCGGCGATATGCATACTTTTATCCAGCGGTAATCCCGACTCCTGCATCCAGGTGCGATTCAGTTTATGTGCCGGTGTTAACCACAACTGCCAGCGTGATTGCTGACTCAGCTGCTGTAATAATGGCAACAGCAGCATCTGCATCATACCGGGCTGCTCGCTGCAGCGTAACTCGGTAATTCCACCGCCCTGAGAGGCCGGAACGGAAGAGGACGCGTAATGATGAGCATAGCGTGTATTATCAGGATGTTGTGTTCGCATAAGTTAATCACCAGCAGTTGACTGTATGAATATACAGTACTGTCATCCTGGATAAAGATCAACCCAAATTTCTGAAAACGCCTCGCAAAAACGCGACAAGATTAGTTGAAGCGTTATTTATTCATTGAACCGGCTGACACTTTTTTCTATCTTCTAATTGCCTGATACCCAAGGCAATTTAAGAAATATTTCTGACATGGAGGTGGTGCAATGAAAAAGGTGAATCCGGTCGTAGAGCGCTCCAGAGCGCGTCTGGCCCCATTGGGACCCATAGAGTCCCGCACCCAGTTTGGGGGGTATGCTCTGGCTGTCGAAAGTGTGGTTTTTGCCTTAATTAATAAAGATGAACTCTATCTGCGGGCCAGTGAACCGTTGCGCGAATACATTACCGATCGCCCGCTGCAACCCTTGATTTTTCGCAAGAGGGGAAAACTGGTCTGCCTCAATTATTTTCGGGTTGATGAGGCGTTATGGCGCGATTCTGCCCATCTGCTGGCGCTCTCTGCTGCCTCTTTAGAGACCGCCCAGCTGGAGTTGCAGGACAGGCAAGCGTCACCGCGGCTGAAAGATTTGCCTAATCTCAGTGTACGCATGGAGATGATGCTCTTTGAGGCGGGCGTAATGAGCGTCAATCATCTCTATCAGATAGGGGCCAAGCAGTGCTGGCTGAAGCTAAAAGCGATCAACCAGCACGTGGGGTTTCAGACATTACTGGCGCTGCAGGGGGCTATTACGGGCCACCATGCGGCTGCGCTGCCACAGGCAACCCGGGCAGAGCTGAATGCATGGTTCCAGCGCACGCTTTTATCCAACCCGAACCTCAGAAGCAGTGAAAGCTAGTCAGTAATGAGCGTGCGGCGCAGGCGAGCCACATCGGGCATTAATGCCACCAGCAGACCGAGTTGCTGGAGCACCAGCGGCGCACGCGTATCTGCATCTGCAGCCAGCTGGCTGATTCGCTGTGCCAGTTGCTGGCGCATCGCTTCAACATGTTCATCGCTGACCACGTCTGTCTGAAGTACATCCTCGACATAGCAGACCGTATCATCCAGTAAGGCGAGCAGGTCTGGCGCAGTAATTTTATCGCGGTGAGCGCCCAGCGCGGAAATGTAGCTCAGAAATGAGTGATTGGAGCAGAGCAACTGAAAAGCTGAATCACGCAGCTTCTGGCTGGTACGACTTTCACTGCTCATATTTGAGACGACAGACGCCAGTTCAGCATCCGCATTATGCGCATCACGGCGGGCGATACGATAGGCAAGCCGGTTATCTTTACCCTGGTGATATTGCTCCATGATCGCATCCAGATAGCGACAGTTCGCTTTCAGGGTTCGCTCTGCCACCGCGGGCAGTTGACGAAAGCGCCAGTCAGGCCAGATAAAGGCGACAGCCAGCCAGGCCAGACCACATCCGAGTAAGGTATCCACGACACGGGGCAGGGCGACGTCAAACCCTTCACCTAACAGGTTGAAGCAAAGCAGCACCAGCAGAGTGATAAACAGCGTAGCCTGCGCATACTGCACCTGCCTGAAAGCGAAGAACAGCACGCCAGTAATCACAATCAGGATTAACTGCCCTTCAATGGAGGGTACCAGCCATAAAACGGGTAAACCAATCGCAATTCCCGCCAGCGTTCCGCCGATGCGCAAGGCTAGACGTCGCTGCGTGGCGTTATAGTTTGGCTGGCAGACAAACAGACTGGTCAGCAAAATCCAGTATCCCCGCTCCAGTCCGGTTATCTGAATGAAGCCGTATCCAATACAGAGTACCACTGACATCCGAACCGCATGCCGGAACAGCGCCGACGCGGGAGAGAGATGACGGCTGAAGCGTAGCCGGATATCACTCCAGCCACTCAACCCTTCACGTGACAACAGATTGTCACTGTGCTGCGGATCTTCACCGGCCAGCGTCTGCTCTGATTCAATGGAGGCAAGCTGTGCGTCAATGGCACGCAGGTTACGCAGCAGCCAGAACAGCGCGCGGGTATGCGGAGCCTCTGGCTCGTGCTGCTCAAGCCGTTCAATCGCTTTCTGCAAGCGTTCAAACGTGCGCTCAAAGCGGCTGTCATGCACCCATCTTTCACGCATCAGGATGCAGTGTGCCAGCTGGCGACAGGCTTGCGCCTGCATATTCAGCAGCCGCTGAAAGCGAAACAGAATTTCGTTATAGCGCCAGTCGCCGCGCAGCAGGTGATATTGCAGATGAGAAGAGCTGGCGCGTTCATGAATATCCTGCGCCACAAAGTAGTAGTGCAGACTGCGACGGGTGCCGCGCGATCCGCGATCGCCGCGCAGACGGCTCTGCAGCGTGGTTTTGGTCAGATTGAGCTGCGCCACTAACTGGCTGTTCACCATCGCTGCATCGATAAACGCCGCATCATCCTGCTCGCCTGCATCGGGATCGAACAGATTCGCCTTGGCATCAAGGTAGCGCGCCAGTTGTGAAAAGCTTCCCGCCAGCTGTTCCTGGACCGGCCTGACCGGGAACATCAGATGACCCAGCAGGGTCAGCAGGTTATACCAGAGCGCGCCGACCAGCAGCAGAATCGGCTGCATGTACCACTGGCTGAACAGCCCGATGCCGAGCATGGTATAGACCGCAATCAGCAGCGCACCAAAAGCGATAGTGGCGTAGCGCTGTCCCAGGGCACCCAGCAGAATAAAGCCCCAGGTCGAAATCGCCAGTCCGACCATAAAGGCGAAGGGCCAGGGAAACAGCAGCTCTACGGAAACCGAGGCGATGCAGAAGCAGAGCAGGGTAATCAGCAGGTTCTTCAGGCGACCGGCCAGGCGATCATCAAGATCGGCCAGCGCAGCCGCGACCACCCCCAGCGTTAAGGGAATCGTCCACTCAATCTGATGCAGCCACCAGGGAATGGCAGCGCAACCACTCAGCGCAAACAGGATCCGCAACAGATAGCGCCACGTACTGTTAAACAGATATTTTCGCCAGCCAGGCACTGCATCGGACATCATATTAATAGCGGCGGGCATTGGCTTCGCGCGCAGCACGCGCTTCTTCCACTGACACCACCCGGCGTCCAACCGGCCAGAGCGCAATAGCGGCGATCTTAAAGTTCGCAATCCCCACCGGAATACCGATGATACTGATGCACTGCACAATGCCGACGGAGATATGCGAAAGGCAGAGCCACCAGCCGAAGAAAATCAGCCAGAAGATATTCAGGAAGGTCCCGCCGGTGTTCATAATATGGCTCTTACTTTCAGGGCGCAGCACATCAACATGTACCGCCTCGTTGCCAAATGGCAGCAGCGAGAGTTTGGTAATTTCCCAGCAGGAGCGGGTCAGCGGAAGGGTAAAAACCAGCACGATGCTGATTAAGGTGGCAAACAGCCAGCTCAGGGTGGTGAAAAAGCCGCCCAGGACAAAATTAAGAATATTTAAAACGGTGCGCATGATCTTCTTTTCCTTTTGCATTCCGCAAGATGTGACGCCAAGTTTAGCCTGTTTTAAGGCTGGAGCGCCAAGGGTCTGACAGGTAAACTCCCCCTAATCCTGTTATCTGACGTTGGTGTCGGCGTGGAACTGAAAGCAACCTCAATGGGCAAACGGCTTGCCCAGCATCCTTATAACCGTGTTCGTCTGCTGACAGCGGGTGTCGAAGTCAGTGGCGATAAGCATGAGTATCTGATCCCCTTTAACCAGTTACTGGATATTGCCTGCAAGCGCGGGCTGGTATGGGGCGAGCTGGAATTTTTGCTGGCCGATGAAAAAGTGGTCCGGCTGCACGGAACGGAATGGCAGGAGACGCAGCGCTTTCACCACTATCTGATGCAGGCCTGGCAGAACTGGAGTCTGGAGATGAGCGCGGTGTGCCGCGAGGTGCTCCAGTCACTGCGCGACGAAATTGAGACGTTTAGCGCGCAGGATCGCTGGCTGAATCGCCACGAGCTGCAGGCGCTGAAAACAAAAATTCTCAAACAGTTCGACGCGTTACCGATGCCGCTCCTCCGCTTAAACGATTTTCCTGACTGCCGTAATAACCTGGCATTTTGCCAGCACTGGCTGGATCAGGGTGAGTCGGCCCTGCGGCAGCGAAACCGCGACTGGACTGCTGCCATGCTAACCCGCTATCAGTCGTTCTTCGCCAGCGTCGAGAGCACGCCACTCAATCAATCGCAGTGTGAGGCCGTGGTTAATGGCGAGGATTCTCTGCTGGTACTGGCCGGTGCGGGCAGCGGTAAAACCTCGGTGCTGGTGGCCCGTGCAGGTTGGTTGATGGAGCGCAGGCTGGCCAGCGCCGATCAAATCCTGCTGCTGGCATTTGGCCGCCAGGCTGCTGAAGAGATGAACGCACGTATTCAGTCCCGGCTCTCTGCGGGTGACATCCAGGCAAAGACTTTCCATTCTCTGGCTCTGCATATTATTCGTGAAGGCAGCAATAAGCAGCCGGTTATCAGCAAGCTGGAGAGCGATGCCGATGCGCGTCGCACACTGCTACTCAGGGAGTGGCGGCAGCAGTGCCATGATAAAAAGGCGATGGCAAATGGCTGGCGTCAGTGGCTCCGTGACGAACTGGAATGGGAGTTACCGGAAGGGCCGTTCTGGGAGGACGACAGGCTGGCAAACCGGCTGGCGTCCCGACTTGAGCGCTGGCTCGGCCTGATGCGCATGCATGGCGGCGCACAGGCGGCCATGATCGCGGATGTGCCGGAAGAGATCCGGGAGCGCTTTAGTAAACGCATCAAACTGATGGCACCCCTGCTGAAAGCGTGGAAAAGCGCGCTGAAAGAAGAGGGCGCGGTCGATTTCTCGGGCCTCATTCACCAGGCCATTGCGATTCTGGAAAAAGGACGGTTTATCAGTCCGTGGAAACACATTCTGGTGGATGAATTCCAGGATATCTCGCCTCAGCGTGCCGCATTGCTCAGCGCACTACGCCAGCAGAATAAGCGCACCGCGCTGTTTGCTGTCGGCGATGACTGGCAGGCTATCTACCGCTTCAGCGGCGCAGAGATGACGCTGACCACCGCATTTCATCACTACTTCGGTGAGGGCGATCGGTGCGTGCTGGACACCACCTATCGCTTTAACGATCGCATCGGTGACATTGCGAACCGGTTTATCCAGCAGAATCCGCAGCAGCTGGCAAAACCGCTGAACAGTGTCACCAAAGGCAATAAAAAGTCGATTTCGCTGCTGGCGGAGGATCAGCTGGAAGCCCTGCTGAATAAACTCAGCGGTTATGCGAAGCCTGAAGAACGCATTCTGCTACTGGCGCGCTATCACTATCTGCGACCGGAGCTGCTCGATAAAGCCAGAACCCGCTGGCCGAAACTTAGTCTGGAATTTATGACAATCCATGCCAGCAAAGGTCAGCAGGCGGATTATGTTATTCTGCTGGGATTGCAGCAGGGCAAAGAGGGTTTCCCGGCGGAGGGACGTGAGTCGATTATCGAACAGGGCCTGTTACCGCAGCCCGAAGCGTTTCCGGATGCCGAAGAACGCCGTCTGGCCTATGTGGCGCTGACGCGCGCGCGCCAGAAGGTCTTTCTGATGTTTGACAAGGCCGCGCCGTCACCGTTTGTCGATCACTTCCGCGAACTGGGCGTTCCCGTGCTGCGTAAAGCCTGAGTTATTTCAGACGATCGGCCAGATAGCGCTGATAGTCGGGGATCATAATCTCAACGTTTTGCGCAAACAGGGGTGACTGAATAATAAAATCCGCTGTGGAGCGGTTCGTGGCGACCGGTATATTCCAGACGGTCGCCAGACGCAGCAGGGCTTTCACATCCGGATCGTGCGGCACGGCGTTGAGCGGATCCCAGAAAAAAATCAGCGCATCAATTTTCCCTTCCGATATCAGCGCGCCTACCTGTTGATCGCCGCCCATCGGGCCGCTCAGCATAGCTGTCACATTCAGACCGGTATGACGATTGATCAGATTTCCGGTGGTGCCGGTCGCATAGAGGATGTGTGGATCAAGTGCGGGCTGGTTTTGTTTAACCCATTCAAGCAGGGCGGCTTTGCAGTGGTCATGGGCGACCAGCGCGATATGTTTTGTGGTGCCAAGGGTACGAAAGGTCTGTTCCATAAAAGCGTCCTGATAAGGCTCATGCGCAAGAAGAGAAAGCTCGAGTTTACCTCCGGCCCTTCAACGCTATCAACTCGTACGCAGCATTTTGACCAGCGTCAGAAATTGCTGACGCGTGGCTTCGTCGAAGCGGTGAAACCAGCGATTCAGCGAGGGCAGTTCAGCCTGGGTTGTCCAGTCCAGATCGGCGGTGAGGCGGGAAGAAGAGGGCGCAGCAGAAGCGGAATTTGCAAACCTTGGTACAGAGGCAATCTGATGGGTGCGATTGTAATTCAGCATCGCTTTTTCCATATCAGCTGTCGCGGTGGCTGGCAGGTGGTCACGCACGCTGGTGATCTCATTGCCTTTCTCATCCACCAGCTGAAAATTCAGACTGCGGTCAAAATGATAGCGCTCACGTTTTGTCTCCAGCGCCGGTAACCGGATGGTGATGGTTTTGGCCACGGCAGTAAAGGTAACGATCATCGGTGCAGACTGATAAGCGATCACACTCTCTTTCTGCCCTTTGCGCTGCTGCTCAACCCGAAACAGAAATTGATGCTGACCGCGATCCAGCTCTAAGCTGTCTGCTCCTTTGAGGAGCGAGCCTGAAATTTTTCGACCATCCAGCACCAGCAGATCGATTTGGGGATCGAGCTTTAATGTGATGGCAGAACAGGATGCCGAAACAAGGAGTGTAAGTAACCCCGTTAAGGCCAGCGACAGCTTCATTTCAACTCCGGTAAGTGGTGACGTAAAAGATGGCGTGTAGCAAATTCTTACATTATGGCAGTTAATTTACATTTAAACATATTTATTCGTGCGCGGGTTCAATTAATTTCGTCAGGGACTTAACGATTAAAGCATCCGCCAAACTACACTCAACACTGACCTGAAAGGAGATAAAGATGAACGACCAGACAATTCGCGATGTGCTGACGCGTACCCAACGTATCGCCTTAGTAGGGGCAAGCGATCGTCCCGACCGTCCCAGTTATGGTGTGATGAAATATCTGCTCGATCAGGGCTATGACGTGATCCCGGTCAGCCCGAAACTGGCCGGTAAAACTCTGCTGGGGCAGCAGGCTTATGGCAGCCTGGCGGATGTACCGGGCGAGATTGATATGGTAGATGTCTTCCGCAATTCAGAAGCCGCATGGGGCGTGGCGCAGGAAGCCATTGCAGCAGGTGCAAAAACATTATGGCTCCAACTGGGTGTGATTAATGAGCAGGCGGCGGTACTGGCACAGGATGCGGGTATGACGGTGATTATGGATCGCTGCCCGAAGATTGAAATTCCGCGCCTGGGGATAACGCGTTAAAAATTAGCGTGGCGGCAGAGCGTGCCGCCACAGATTAATGCCGCAGATGAGGTGCCTGTAATTGCTGACGTACTGACGCCGCCAGCTCATCCATTGAAGGCTGCTCAGGATGCTCAATGCTGGTTTCACCGGAAAGCTGAATTTCGGCAACATAGGTATGAACCTGATCGCCTTCCTCATCTTCCATCACCACATGATACCAGGGCGCAGTGCGCATCTTTTCTTCCGCGCCAACATCTTCAATTTTAGGCTCATCAAGCGAGTATTCAGGATCGACATCAACAATAACGCCCAGAACGCCGGACAAACGATGACGAACCTGCTGACCAATACCAAATTTACTGGCAATCATAGTGACCTCCGAAAAAAAGCTCTCTTTCCAATATGGGGGCAGGAGCTGTTTTTTCAAGTCACATCACGCGGCAGGCGAAACCTTTCAGATAGAGACCTTCCGGATAGCTGGCGATGACCGGATGATCCGCTGCCTGCCGGAACTGCTCAATAAATTGCACTTCGCGGTCCGCATCCAGCGCCGCATCGGCGATGATCTTCTGGAACAGATCGGTGGCCATCAGACCGGAACAGGAGAACGTCAGCAGCACGCCGCCCGGGTTCAGTAGCTGAATGGCGAGCATATTAATGTCTTTATAGCCGCGGCAGGCACCCATCAACTGGCTTTTGTTTTCGACAAACTTAGGCGGATCCATGATGATCAGATCAAATTTCTCCCCGCTGTCACGATAACGGCGCAGCAGTTTGAATACATCATCACGCTCAAAGCGCGCGCGAGAGAGAGCCAGCTCATTCAGTTCCACGTTCTGACGGGCAACGTCCAGCGCCTCCTGTGAGGTATCCACGCTGATCACTTCTTTACAGCCGCCCATCAGTGCAGAAACCGCGAAGCCGCCAGTATAAGAGAAGCAGTTAAGCACGCGGGCATCCTGCGCGTAACGACGTGTGGCAAGACGGCTATCACGCTGATCAAGGTAATAGCCGGTTTTATGACCGCCCTGAATATCAACCAGCAGCTTCATGCCATGCTCGGTAATCGGCAGCAGAGGCGGAGGCAGTTCACCGGTGACGGTGCCCTGCGTCAGTTCCAGACCCTCTTTCTTACGCACAGCGACGTCAGAGCGGTCATAGATGGCACAGCCAGGGAAGCACTGTTGCAGGGCAGTGATGATCGCCGCACGCTGATATTCTGCGCCTGCCGAGAGCAGCTGAAGCACTAAAAAGTTGCCAAAGCGATCGATGGTAACGCCCGGTAAACCATCTGATTCACCGGCGATCAGGCGATAGCTATCCAGACCATCGCGGGCCGCCAGCCATTTGCGCCACTGCTGCGCCTGTTCAAAACGGCGCACAAAGAAGGCGATATCGATGGATTCATCGGCCTGCCAGCTCCAGACGCGGGCGCGGATCTGCGACTCGGGTGAATAAGCGGCACGTGCCAGCCATTTACCGTTGCTATCACACACGTCAATGGTTTCACCCAGTTGCGCTTTACCTTCCAGACGTGCAACGGCACCTGAAAAGACCCATGGATGGCGACGGAGCAGGGACTTTTCACGTCCCTTTGCGAGAATCAATCTGACTGTCATAGTTTGCTATGCTTACCTGAAAAAATGAGCCGCCATTGTCCGGTGGATAACGGGAAATTGCAACGAACAGCAGCGGGAGATAAGAATGTCAGCAGCCTGTTTTAAAGCATGGGTTCATGGCCGCGTCCAGGGCGTTGGGTTTCGCTATAGTACACAGGCTGAAGCCAGAACCCTGGGCGTACTGGGTTACGCGCGAAATCTGGATGACGGCAGCGTCGAGGTGCTGGCATGGGGCGAGTCGGATCAGGTTGAAGCGCTGATTGCCTGGCTTAAAGCGGGCGGACCCCGCAGTGCGCGCGTGGATAAGGTGCTGGTGGAGCCGCATCAGCCCGCAGAACCGCCCCGCGATTTTAAAACCGGTTAATTACAGGCATTTCGCCGGTTTAGGCAGACCGGCGATTTTCGTCGCCTGTTTAGCGGGTCCTTCCGGAAAGAGGCGAAACAGGTAGCGGCTGTTACCTTTCTCTTCCCCATACTTCTGTGCCATTGCCTTGACCAGCATTCGCACGGCGGGTGAGGTGTTAAATTCCAGATAAAAGGCGCGCACGAAATGGACCACTTCCCAGTGTGCTTCAGTCATGGTAAGCCCTTCCTGTTCCGCGATGTGCGCCGCCAGCGCCTCACTCCAGTCGTCGATACTCTTCAGATAGCCTTCGGCATCGACGGCGATTTCGTTACCGTTAAAATTCACGTGATGTCCTCTCTGTAAATGACGGCGCAGTTTAGCAAACCTGGCGGGCAGTAAAAGCAAAAACCCCGCCGAAGCGGGGTTTCACAGGCTGACTGTCACTGCCGGTTAGTTGCTGCGGGCAAAACCCAGCAGGCTCAGCAGGCTGACGAAGATGTTATAGAGCGAAACATAGAGGCTGACCGTTGCGCGGATGTAGTTGGTTTCGCCACCATGAATGATGTTGCTGGTTTCCCACAAAATGGCACCGGCTGAGAACAGGATGAACAGGGCGCTGATAGCCAGATGCAGCGCAGGCAGCTGCAGGAAGATATTCGCAACCACCGCGACCAGCAGCACCACAAAGCCAGCCATCATCATGCCGCCCAGGAAGGACATATCACGACGGGTCGTCAGCACGTAAGCAGAACAGCAGAAGAACACCAGCGCCGTACCGCCCAGTGCCAGCGCTATCACGTCGCCCATGCCTGCGGTCAGGAATGAACTCAGGATAGGACCCAGGCAATATCCCAGGAAGCCGGTAAACGCAAACGCGGCCAGAATACCCATCGGGCTGTTCGCCAGACGGTAGGTTAAAAACATTAAGCCATAAAAGCCGACCAGCATCAGGATCAGACCCGGTGCAGGCAGGGCCAGCAGAGTGCTGGCTGTCGCCGTCACCGCGGAAAAGGCCAGGGTCAGTCCCAGCAGAAAATAGGTATTACGCAGAACTCTGTGCGTTGACAGCAGTGAGGACTGCGATGAGGTGACAATTCTTTCCATGTTGCGCTCCTTTAAGCAGAACACTAATCAGCAGAACACTAAATATGTGCCGAGAATACGCAGGCCATTAAAGAGGGAAAAGGCGTTTTACCCTTCTTTACGCGCTATTCTGCTAATTGTTTGAGCAGAGTGGCGATTTTCACAGCGAAAAATCGCAATCTGGCTGTTTTTCAGGCGAATAGACAGATAGATGCTTTACATCGCTAAACGGGATGTTTATAGTGCGCGTCATTGCGGAGGGGTGGCCGAGCGGCTTAAGGCAGCGGTCTTGAAAACCGCCGATGGGAAACCATCCGAGAGTTCGAATCTCTCCTCCTCCGCCACTTTATCTGCCACGGGCAATAAAGCGGTAAATCAGTAAGTTTACCGAAGCAGTACAGTTTCAAAACGGAGGGGTGGCCGAGCGGCTTAAGGCAGCGGTCTTGAAAACCGCCGATGGGAAACCATCCGAGAGTTCGAATCTCTCCTCCTCCGCCACATTCTACAGGCCAGCACATAGTGCTGGCCTGTTTCGTTTCTGCTATTCCTGTTTTTCCTCCAGTCCGAAAAAAGCACGCCTCTTCCGGTGACGCGCGGCAGCGCATTCATCTGCCCGGTGCATCTCTGCTATAGTCCACTCACTGTTTTTGCAAACATCTGGCGCTTTTCTGAGGCGAGCTGAGTTACACTGTTAAATACATCGCTCTGAGGCGAGCTAATCGGTTGATAGCCAGAGTGTTTCTTTACTGAATGAATGGAATAGGCACAATGATCAAGAAACTGAGTCTTTGCGCATTGTCAGTGCTCGCTGCATTGCCGGTCGGAACGGTAGCATTTGCTGCTGATGGCGATATGCAGCTGCAACAGGTGCTGATGTTAAGCCGTCACAATCTGCGCGCGCCGCTGGCCGATAATGGCAGCGTGCTGGAGCAGTCGACCAAAAAGAGCTGGCCGCAGTGGGATGTTCCCGGCGGACAGCTGACTACGAAAGGTGGTGTGCTGGAAGTCTACATGGGTAACTACACCCGTCAGTGGCTGGCACAGCAGGGCCTGGTGAAGAACGGTAGCTGTCCTGACAGCAATAATGTCTTTGTTTATGCGAACAGCCTGCAGCGCACTGTCGCTACCGCGCAGTTCTTTGTCAATGGCGCCTTCCCAGGCTGTGACGTTGCCGTCACGCATCAGGATGAAATGGGTTCCATGGATCCTGTCTTCAATCCGGTCATCACTGATGACAGCGAAGCCTTCAATAAAAAAGCGCTGGCTGCCATGGCCGCTGCCAATGAAAAACTGTCGCTGAAGCCCGCCTTCCAGCGGCTGGAAAAGATTGTCGACTACAAAGCTTCGCCTGCCTGTAACAATAAAAAGCAGTGCGACCTTAGCAGTGGTCAGAACACCTTCAGCGCTGAAAACGGTAAAGAGCCTGGTGTCAGCGGTCCGCTGAAAGTGGGTAATTCGCTGATGGATGCGTTCACGCTGCAATATTACGAAGGTTTCCCGCTGGACCAGGTTGCCTGGGGCCAGATCAAAACGCCGGAACAGTGGAAAGAGCTGTCAGCGATTAAAAATGGTTATCAGGATGCGCTGTTCACCAGCCCGGACGTTTCCCGTGAAGTGGCAGCACCGCTGGTGGATTACATCCGCAGTCAGTTAGTGGATCAGGACAAAGCCAACGCGCCGAAAATCACGCTGATGGTCGGCCATGACTCGAACATCGCTTCACTGCTGAGCGCGCTGCAGGTCAAGCCTTATGAGCTGCCTGACACCTGGGAAAAAACGCCAATTGGCGGTCAGGTTGTTTTCGAACGCTGGCATGATGCAAAAAACGATAAAGACCTGCTCAAGGTGGAGTATGTCTATCAGACCGCCGATCAGCTACGCAATGCGGATGTACTGAGCCTGAAGAACCCACCGAAGCGCGTGACGCTGCAGCTGGCGGGTTGTGAAGCCGATGCGAATGGCTATTGCAGCTGGGATCAGTTCTCCCAGGTGCTGAATGCTGCACTGCAGGGTACACCGATGCAGCCTGCTGCGGCACCACAACCGGCAGCTCAGGCTGACGATGACAGTGCGAAAGCCGCTGCGACGCAGGATGCTGCAGCCAATAAAGCTGAAGCGGACAAAGCAACCGCAGCCAAAGAGAAATCTGACGCAGATAAAGCTGCCGCTGATAAGTCAGATGCGGACAAAGCCGCTGCTGAAAAAGCGAAAGCGGATAAAGCCGCAGCCGATAAAGCTGCCGCAGAAAAGGCAAAAGCAGAAAAGGCAAAAGCGGATAAAGCTGCAGCTGAAAAAGCCGCAGCTGAAAAGGCAAAAGCTGACAAAGCAGCAGAAGAAAAAGCCGCTGCTGAGAAATCGAAAGCCGACAATGCAGCAGAATCAGCCAGTGATAATAAAGCCACGACTGACAAAGCTGACGCTGCAAAAGCGCCTGCAACCACGAAAGATGACAATTCAACGTCAGCGGCTGTGGCCACACAGTAATTGCGCTTTACGGCCGATAATAAAAAACCCCGTCGCGACGGGGTTTTTTTATGGCTGCAGAACGATTAACCCGCCACGACCACCAGTTTCTGGTTAGCAAACTCTTTGATGCCCAGATCAGAAAGCTCACGACCATAGCCTGAACGTTTCACACCACCAAACGGCAGCTCAGCAGAGGTATCGCTCTGAGAGTTGATAAACACCATGCCCGTTTCAATGGCGGAAGCCAGTTTCCGACCCCGTGCAATGTCACGGGTCCAGACCGACCCACCCAGTCCATAGTGGGAGTCGTTCGCCAGCGCTACAGCCGCCTGATCGTCACCCACAACATAAACCTGCGCCACCGGGCCGAAGAACTCCTGATAATAGGCAGGATTATCCGGGGTAATGCCAGTCAGAATGGTGGGCTGATAGAAGCAACCTGTACCTTCAACGGCTTTGCCACCCGTCACCAGTTTTGCGCCATTGGCGACGGCTTCGTCTACCTGTTTTACCAGACGGTCGCGCGCGTCAGCGGAAGAGAGCGGGCCAAGCGTGGTTTTCTCATCCAGCGGATCGCCCAGCGTGGCGGAACTCAGTGCGGCACTGAACTGGCTGATAAAGCGATCGGCAATCTTCTCATGCAGAATGAAACGTTTTGCGGCGGTACAGACCTGGCCGCAGTTGCTGAGACGCGCCTGCACACCCTGACGGACGGCTTCGTCGAGATCGGCATCGTCCAGCACAACAAACACATCATTGCCGCCCAGTTCCAGCGTCGATTTTTTCAGATGCTTACCGGCCTGCTCAGCCACCGCACTGCCCGCGCGCTCGGAACCGGTCAGAGCAACACCCTGAACCCGGTCATCAGCAATCAGATCGGCAACCTGATCGGTGGAGATGAACAGGTTAGTCCAGGCCCCTTCAGGTGCACCCGCTTCACGCACCAGCTTTTCAAAGACATCGGCACAGTGCGGCACGATATTGGCATGTTTCGCCAGCACCGGGTTACCCAGCGCCAGGTTAGGGGCCAGCACGCGCATCAGCTGGTAGTAAGGGAAGTTCCACGGCTCGACAGCAACTAACACACCAATCGGGTGATACTCAACCCAGGCTTCACCCAGTTCGCTGGGATAGGACTGCGGCTGCAGAATACGTTCCGCATTCTCTGCGTAGTAGCGGGCAATCTGCGAACAGATTTTCACTTCGCCACGGCTCTGACCAATCAGTTTCCCCATCTCTTTACTGGCGATGGTGGCCAGTTCTTCCGCACGGCTATCAATCAGGTCAGCCAGTTTTTTCAGTACCTGCAGACGTGGCTGGATTTCACCTTTGCTCCATGACGAATGGAACAGGCGATCGGCGACGTCCAGGGCATGGCTGACAGCGGCCTCATCATGCGACGGCCAGCTTTTCAGCAACTGGTTATTGGCGGGATTAATGCTTTGATAGGAAGACATAGCGTACTCCTTGGTGAGCTAAAAATGAGGGCGGGAAGGTCCCGCCCCTGAATCAGACGTTCTTACGTTCAACGGGCTTGTCATCCCAGGTCAGGAGATCTTTATCGGTTTTTTCGAAGGCACGGATCAGCACGTCATCGCTGCCTTGCTGACGCCAGATCTCTTCTGCCAGTCTTTCATCGTAATTGGCCACTTCGAAAATGGCCTCGGCAATTTCAGGGGAGGTATGACGCAGACTGGCCCATTCGCCAACGTGGTGTGCTTTCGATTGTTCAGTAGACATATTTTTCTCCTTTGTTTAAATCAGTCCTGCAGTTTCACTGTCAGTCCGGCAACATGTTCACCCTGGAAACGGGCAATATTCAGTTCCGCTTCTGTCGGCTGACGCGAACCATCGCCACCCGCCAGCGTGGTCGCACCATAAGGCGTGCCACCGCGAACCTGTGAGATATCGAACAACTCTTTGGTGCCGTAGCCGATAGGCACAATGACCATGCCGTGATGCGCCAGCGTGGTCCAGACCGAGGTAATGGTCTGTTCCTGACCGCCGCCGGTGCCGGTTGAGGTAAAGACGCTGGCAACCTTGCCAAACAGCGCGCCTGACGCCCAGAGACTGCCGGTGCGGTCCCAGAATGTGCGCATCTGTCCGGACATGTTGCCAAAGCGGGTCGGGGTGCCGACGATAATCGCGTCATACTGCGGCAATACCTCAGGCGTCGCTTCTGCTGCCTGCTGATTGGTTTTACCGCCCACCTGTGCAAAGCGATCGGCCTCCATCGTTTCTGGTACCCGCAGGATATCCACTTCCGCACCGGGAACCCGACGAGCGCCTTCTGCAACCGCGTTCGCCATCGTTTCAATATGTCCGTACATCGAGTAATAGAGCACCAGAATTTTGGCCATAAATCTCTCCAGGTGGTTTTGGCGTCCAGAAAAGTATAGAAGAGCTTTCGTTTTACGCAGGCGATGGTTAGTCCGCAGTAGATGAGTCGGGCATTAAATCTGCAGCTAATCGGTTGTAAGCTGGCAGAATGTTCGTTGTTTAATCAAATTGCTGGTGATTACTCTGTTGCTAAATGTGACTGTCGGGCGAGTTAAAGCAGAATCTGGCTATTATTTAACCATGAGTTGAATTCGGCTTCTGGCCGTCAGCTCTCTGCTATTTCATTCTTATTTATCGCACTACGCGACAGGAGCAAATCATGACAGCACATCGTGGAGGTTCAGGAAATTTTGCTGAGAACCGTGAACGTGCCGCAGAAGCAGGGCGTAAAGGGGGCAAAAACAGCGGCGGTAATTTCAAAAACGATCCGCAGCGCGCCGCGCGTGCCGGTGAGAAGGGCGGGCGCAGTAGTCCAAAAAAAGCGGACGCATAATCCCACTCTGCCGCCGGTTGAGGCCGGCGGTTAACGTCGTTGCTTTTCCCGCTCGCTCTACCCACAATATCGTCCGGACACATCATCAGGTGAATTATGTCGGACACACCCCGCGGTTTAACCCTGCGCCTGACGCGGCAGGAGCTGGTATTACTGTTTATCACCATGATCTGGGGCGGCACCTTTCTGGTGGTGCATCGTGCGATGCAGCACGCCGGCCCGTTCTTCTTTGTCGGCCTGCGTTTTGCCACTGCCGCACTGCTGCTGGCGCTCTTTTTTCGCCGTTATCTGGCCGGCATGACCTGGCTGGAAGTGAAAGCGGGCGCACTGATTGGCCTGTCTATTGCCGGAGGTTATGGTCTTCAGACCTGGGGCATGCAGACTATTTCCAGCAGTCAGTCCGCCTTTCTTACTGCGCTTTATGTTCCGGTGGTGCCGCTACTGCAGTGGCTGTTTTTACGCCGTCCGCCGGGATTAATGTCGTGGCTGGGGATTGTGCTGGCATTTACCGGCCTGCTGCTGGTGGCGGGGCCGCAGGATGGCCGTATCAGCCTGAACGCCGGTGAAATAGCGACACTGCTCAGTACCCTGGCGATTGCCGCCGAGATTATCTTAATCAGCCGCTATGCCGGTCAGGTTGATGTACGCCGCGTGACGCTAATCCAGCTGGCGGTGGCGTCACTGTGTGCTTTTGCGCTGATGATCCCCAATGGCGAAACGGTGCCCGCGATCTCAACGCCACTGCTGCTCAGCGCGCTGGGGCTGGGCGCGGCCAGCGCCCTGATTCAGGTCACCATGAACTGGGCGCAACGCAGCGTTTCGCCAACCCGCGCAACGGTGATTTATGCCGGGGAACCGGTCTGGGCGGGCGTGGTAGGGCGTATTGCCGGTGAGCGACTGCCTGCGCTGGCGTTGCTGGGTGGAGCGCTGATTGTCTGCGGGGTTATCGTCAGTGAACTACGGCTGAAACGGAAAAAAGCGGTGCAGCCTGCTGCTACACCGCTGGAGTAGTTAACCCTGTTGTCGCGCCAGCGGTTCATCCTGCTGTGTCGCACTGCGTCGGCGCAGAATGGCATTGAGGATAATCGCGCCAAAGGTAGCAGTGCCGATCCCGCCAAGCGTGAAAGAGCCGATTTTCAGCGCGAAATCCCCTGCGCCGAGCACCAGCGTGGTGGCGACCATAATCAGGTTACTGTTCTGACCTAAATCGACGTGGTTCTGCACCCAGATGCGTGCGCCCGCCACCGCAATCAGCCCAAACACCACAATGGATGCGCCGCCAATCACCGGGGCCGGAATGGTGTGGATCAGCGCACCAAACTTTGGTGAGAAACCGGTGAGGATGGCGATAACAGCTGCGGCGACAAACGCCAGCGTGGAGTAGACCTTAGTCACGGCCATCACCCCGATGTTCTCAGCATAGGTGGTTACGCCACTACCGCCAATCGAGCCGGAGAGCATTGTGGCCAGTCCATCGCCCACAAAGGCGCGTCCCATGTAAGGGTCGAGGTTACGGCCAGTCATGCCCGCCACGGCTTTCAGATGTCCCAGATTTTCCGCCACCAGGATAATGGCGACGGGGGCGATCAGCACCATCGCCTGCAGATCAAAGGTCGGTGTGGTGGTATGCGGCAGGCCAAACCAGGCTGCCTGTGACAGCAGCGTAAAATCGACCGGCTTGCCCAGCCCCAGAACGTTAGTCAGCAGCGCATAGATCGCCCAGGCCAGAATCAGGCCGACCAGAATCAGCAGACGCTGTACCATCCCGCGGGTAAACACCGCCACAAGACCGATACAGAGCACGGTCATCACCGCGACCCAGCTGTCGAATGAAGAGGCGGAGACGCTATGAACCGCGATGGGAGCCAGATTCAGCCCGATCGCCATCACCACCGCGCCGGTCACTACCGGCGGCATCAGGTTTTCGATCCAGCGCGTGCCGGACTTCATGACCACCAGCCCAATCAGCGTGTAGAGTATGCCGCAGGCGATAACGCCGCCCAGCGCCACGCTGAGGTTTTGATTCAGTCCCTGACCGCTGAAGCCGGTCACCGCAATCACTACACCAACAAAGGCGGCGCTCGACCCGAGATAGCTGGGCACGCGACCACCGGTTATAAAGAAGAACAGCAGGGTGCCAATACCCGAGACCAGAATCGCCAGATTGGGATCCAGCCCCATCAGCAGCGGCATCAGCACCGTTGCGCCAAACATCGCCACCGCGTGCTGCAAACCCAGCACCAGCGTCTGCCCCAGCGGCAGTGTTTCATCCGGGGCGATAATGCCGTTTTCAGTCAGTGCCGACTTCTTTTGCCATTGCGGAAACCATGATCGTGCCATCGTCTACTCCAGAGCGTGATGAATGCCGGTAAGTTTCAGGGAAGAGTTATCAGGCTTCCTGCCGCATCAGGGGATGGTAGCCCCGGTCAAACCACATAAGGCCGTGGGTATCATCATTACGCACTATGCCCACGACTTCGCAGAACAGCGTGTCATGCGTACCGACGCTGACAATCTGCGTAATGCGGCAGTCAAAGGAGGCAACTGCGCCGCTCAGTACTGGCGAACCGGTCACGGCCGTCGACCACTCAGCGGCACTAAAACGCTCGGTCATCGGTGTTTTCCCGCCAAACAGAGTGGAGAGCGCTTCGTGTCCCGCCGCCAGCGTATTAACGCAGAGCTGCATGTTTTCGCGGAACACCGGATAGACCGAGGCTGAGCGGTTCAGGCAGACCAGCAGCGTGGGCGGCGAATCGGTGACGCTGCATACCGCTGAAGCGGTAAAGCCTGCGCGTCCGGCCGGGCCTTCCGTCGTGATGATGTTGACCGCAGCGCCCAGTCGAGACATCGCATGACGAAACGCCATTTTCTCAACGGCGGGGGTAAGGGTATCCAGGCTCATAGTCTTCTCCGTTAAGGGCTATCCGGCGACGCGCTGCAACGGCTGCACGTCATCAGTCTGATCCAGCCACTGCAGCAGCAGGGCATTGAATTTTTCGGGGTCGGTAACGCTCATGGCGTGGCCGCCCCAGGTCATCATCTGTTCAGTCGCGTTCGGCAGCGCCGCGGCCAGCTCGGTTGAACAGCTCCACGGCACCAGCAGATCGTCCTGGCTGGCAATCACCAGCACCGGTTGCGGAATGGCGGCAGCCCGTGCGCTGAAGTCGGCGCTCATCAGGGCATGCAGCCGTCGCATCAGATTTTCCATCCCCTGAAAATGCGTGACGTGATGGCTATCTTCCTGATCCAGACGCGTCTGATTCCCGGCCATCCATTCAGCAGGATAGAGAAACAACGGCTGAGCGCGGACGAAAGCTTCGACGCCGACATTGAGCAGCAGATCCTGCCGCACCTGGAAGCAGCGGCGGGTATGCGGATGCAGTGTCAGCCAGCCATTGATCACGACGATCCGTTCGATCCGATCCGGATAATCCAGCGCCAGCTGCATTCCTGCCAGACCGCCCAGCGCGTGACCGATCAGGCTGAAGCGCAGAATGCCGTGTTGCGCCAGCGCGTCGGCCAGCTCCGCCGCCATCATCGCCATGCTGTAGCCTTCCGGTAAGCTGTCCGTGCTGCGACCGGTGCCGCGCTGGTCATAGAGCACGACCCGATAGCGTGCTGTCAGCGCCGCCAGCTGCGGCTGCCAGAAACCCGCCACGCCACCCAGACCGGAAGAGAGCACCAGCGTCGGTGCCTCGGGATTCTGCAGACCCAGAATATCCAGCTGCATCAGACCTCCGGCTTGCCGATGTGCGCCACGCTGGCGATCTCAATCAGCGCGTCAGGCTTGACCAGCCCGCACTGAATGCAGAAACGGGCAGGCTTTTCACCGGGGAAATATTCGGCATAAACCTGATTAACCGCGGCGTAATTCGACCAGTCGGTGATAAAGATCGAGTTAAACGTCACATCGGCCATGTTGCCACCGGCGGTCTCAATCACCTTTTTAATGGTTTCCAGCACATGACGGGTCTGCGCGGCGGCATCACCCACATGGACCACGTTGTTATCACCATCAAACGGCAGCGTACCCGAGACATAGACCACGCCATCCGCCAGCGTGCCGGGGACAAACGGGGCGATGGGGGCCGTGGTGCCTGGCGGCACAATACTACTTTTCGGCATAACGACATCCTCTTCGTGGGTTAGCGGGCATTCAGGCTTTCGCAGAAGGTATCGACATCCGATACCCAGCCAAAAAAGGTTTCAATATTGAACAGCGCCGCCTGCTGAGCAAAGGGCGGGCCAGCCTGATAGGTGGCGTCTTCCAGCACCACGCCGAAGTACTCCAGAAAGAAGCCGTCACGCAGCGTCGATTCCACACAGACATTGGTGGCGATGCCGGTGAAAATCAGATGACGGATCCCGCGACTGCGCAGCATGCTGTCGAGCGGCGTGTTATAGAAGCCGCTGTAACGCGATTTTGGCAGCACGATGTCACCGGCTTGTGGCACCAGCTCATCGACCAGCGCATAATCCCAGCCGCCTTTTGACAGCAGCGAGCCCTGCAGTTCGGGCCGTTTACGCATGGTTTTCAGCGCATTCGATTTGTGAAAGTTGGGGGAACCGGCATCTCCGGCTTCAACGTAGTCACTGTCCCAGCCGTTCTGGAACCAGATGATCTGCACGCCGGCCGCACGCGCCGCCGTCACCGCCTGGTGGATCTTCGCAATCACTGGTTTCGTTGCGGAAACATCAAAGCCCGCCAGGTCGAGGTAGCCCCCTTCAGTGGCATAGGCGTTCTGCATATCCACGACAATCAGCGCCGTCTGGCCTGGCGGAAAAGCGATCGGCTCCGGACGAGCAGGCAGTTCAACCTGCGGAACATCCGGCGTGTGGGCGCAGTAAACAGTATTCATCATGCCACCTCCTTCTGTGCGTCCAGCAGGGCGCTGCGACAGCTCATCAGCGGCTGGATGTGTTGTCCGAAGTTCTCAATACCTTGCAGGAAATCATCAAAGGTCAGCAGCACACCGTGAGTGCCTTCAACCTGCGCCACTTCATCCAGCATCCGCGCGACGCTGGCGTATGACCCCACCAGGGTACCCATATTGATGTTGACGGCCGAGGTCGGGTCTGCCATCTGGCGCACATTGGTGTCGCTGCCTGATTTGGTATCCTGTTGACTCTGGGTAGTGAGCCACGAGAGCGCCTCTTCGTCTGCACCAGCTTTGTAGTGTTCCCACTTAGCCCGCGCTTCTTCATCTGTTTCGGCGGCAATAATCATAAACAGCACGTAAGAGCCGACATTGCGGCCCGCTTTTTCTGCGGCCTGCTTCATGCGAATCGAAGTCGAACTGAACGCAGCAGGCGTGTTAACCCCTTTGCCGAAGCAGAAGTTGTAATCGGCGTGCTGAGCGGAGAAGGCCATACCGGCATCGCTCTGTCCGGCGCAGATCACCTTCATCGGACGCTGCGGCTGTGGACTGACGCGGCAGTCATTCATCGTGAAGAACTCACCTTTGAAGTCCGATTTTCCGGTGCCCCACAGGTCGCGCAGCACGGTAACGTACTCGGTCAGATAAGAATAACGGCTGCCGAAGTACTCATCGCCCGGCCACATCCCCATCTGCTCATATTCAGGTTTCTGCCAGCCGGTCACCAGATTAACGCCGAAACGACCGCCTGAAATGGAATCAATCGTGGATGCCATGCGCGCCACGATCGCTGGAGGCAGCGTCAGGGTGGCAGCGGTGGCGTAGATTTCGATGCGTGAGGTGACGGCCGCCAGGCCTGCCATCAGGGTGAATGACTCCAGGTTATGATCCCAGAACTCTGTTTTTCCGCCGAAGCCGCGCAGTTTGATCATCGAGAGCGCAAAGTCGAAGTGGTAATGCTCTGCTTTCAGCACGATGGCTTTGTTCAGTTCAAAGGTCGGCATGTACTGCGGCGCGTTGGACGAAATCAGCCAGCCATTGTTACCAATCGGAATAAAGACGCCTATCTTCATGTGAAACCTCGTTGCGATGGGGGAAAGGTGTTTCACGCGCTGCACTGCATCCTGCTACATCCGTATAAGCTGCGCTCAGTCACAATTGTGCAAATGGTGTGCCACATTTTTTATTCTTATAAATAACAAATAGTTAAAATTAACCCGAAAGAGGTAAGTAGAGTAACTGGTCCATTTCGGACCATCTGGTCAAAATTCACTGCACGTTTTGCATGCAGGCTGAGCAAAAAAGGTGCAGGGCGCGGATTGGGCAGCGACTCATCCCTTTGCTATGATGCGCTGACACCAGAAGGATGAGGTAAACGTGTGAATAGCGATGAAAAAAAGCCAACGCGTCGTTCGCGTGCGGTGGCAGCGAAGCGGGCTGCCATACTGGAAGCGGCGTTAACCTTCTTCTCACAGTTTGGCATTCACGGTACCAGCCTCGATAAAGTGGCCGAACGGGCCGATGTCTCTAAAACTAATCTGCTCTACTATTTTCCCTCAAAAGAAGTGCTCTATGTGGCGGTGCTTAAACAGATTCTGGATGTCTGGCTGGCACCCTTGCGCGCGCTGGCGCACGATCAGGATCCGCTGGTGGCCATACGGCGTTATATCCGGCTAAAGCTGGAAGTATCGCGCGATCATCCGCAGGCTTCCCGGCTGTTCTGCCTGGAGATGCTGCAGGGCGCACCCTTACTGAAAGGAGAACTGGCGGGCGATCTCAAACAACTGGTGGATGACAAAGCGGCTATTATTGAACGCTGGATTGATGAAGGACGGCTGGCGGGCGTACAGCCACAGCACCTGATCTTTATGCTGTGGGCCACCACGCAACATTACGCCGACTTTGCCACCCAGGTTGAGGCCGTGACTGGTCAGACGCTCAGCGATCCGGCGTTTTTCGATCAGACCGTCGAAAACGTCCAGCGCATGATCATTGAAGGAATTCGCGTACGCTAATTCAGGACACATTCACAATTCGGTGACGGAGTGAATCAATGGATTCTGTTTCGCAGTTAGTGTTGGGTGCTTCGGTCAGTGTGGCGGTGATGGGACGTCGGGTGCCGATCTGGCAGGCTGCGCTGGTGGGTGGCGTCTGCGGCACCTTACCCGATCTGGATGTGTTTATTGACCATGGCGATGCGATACGCAACATGACCCTGCATCGTACGGAAACACATGCGCTGCTCTGGCTTACGCTGATCTCCCCTCTGATGGCATGGGGGATTGCAGGACTTTTTCGTCAGCGGGTGAAGTGGGCGGTGTGGTGGCCCGCGGTCTGGCTGGCGCTGATTACTCATCCGCTGCTTGATTTAATGACGGTGTATGGGACCCAGCTTGGCCTGCCGATCACCGATTATCCTTATGCCATTGGCAGTATCTACATCGTCGATCCCTTCTATACGCTGCCGTTGCTGATAGGGCTGGGTGTCGCGCTGTGGCGTCGTGGTGACAGAGGCATGCGCGGGAACCGGATCGGGCTGGCGCTGAGTACGCTTTATCTGGTCTGGAGTGTGGTCATTCAGGGCATGGCAGGCTGGCAGATTCGTGATTCGCTGACGGCGCAGGGCATTGCGGCCAATAAAGTCCTGGTGACACCTACGGCCTTTAATACGCTGGTCTGGCGCAGCGTAATTATGACGGCGGATCGCTATGGCGAAGCTTACTGGTCACTGTTGTCGCCCTCGCGTCCGCTGCAGGTCACGTGGTATCCACGTCACCCTGAACTGTTCGACGCCTTCCGGGGCAGCGGGTATGCAGAACGTGTCGCCTGGTTCAGCCACGGCTTCTACGCTTTGCGTGAGCAGGATGGGCAGACCACGATAGCCGACCTGCGCATGGGCGAAGGCGATAACTCTACTTTCACCTTTGGCCTGGGCACGCCGCAGCAGCCCGATCCCCGGCCGCAGCGCTTACCTTATGAACGCCCCACGTTGTCCGCCATTTTCTCTGCGCTGGGTGAACGCCTGTAAAAAAAGCCCGGTCAGGGGACCGGGCTTTTAACATGCCGTCAGCGATTAACGGCTGCGGCGATGACGCAACGTCCAGCCCACACCCAGCAGCACAAACCAGAGAGGCGTGACCATCAGCGCCTGGCGCGTATCTTCCTGCAGCGTCAGCAGCACCAGCACAAATGCAAAGAAGGCCATGCAGACCCAGCACATAAATTTGCCCAGTGGCATCTTAAAGGCCGATCTGGCATGGCGCTCAGGATGCTTTTTACGGTAAGCCAGATAGCTGCACAGAATGATGGTCCAGACGAACATAAACAGAATGGCTGAAACGGTGGTCACCAGCGTAAAGACCTTCATCACATCCGGGATCAGGTAGATCAACGCCACACCGAGCAGCAGACACAGGCAGGAGAAGAACAGGCCGGTAGTCGGGACCGCACGGGCAGAGAGACGGCCAAACGCGCGGCTCGCGACGCCTTGCTGCGACAGGCCATAGAGCATACGGCTGGTGGAGAAGATGCCGCTGTTGGCTGAAGAGGCGGCAGAGGTCAGCACGACAAAGTTAACGATACTCGCCGCAGCAGGCAGGCCAATCAGTACGAACATCTCGACAAACGGACTGCGGTCGGCCATCACCTGGGTCCACGGCGTCACCGCCATGATCACCATCAGCGCCAGCACATAAAACATGATGACCCGCAGTGGAATCGCGTTAATCGCGCGCGGTAAGACTCTATGTGGATCGTGGGTTTCAGCGGCTGCCGTTCCGACCAGTTCAATGCCGACAAAGGCAAACACCGCAATCTGGAATCCTGCAAAGAAGCCGCTGAGTCCTTTCGGGAACATCCCGCCGTGATCCCAGATGTTGCTCAGCGCCGCGGTGCCGCCACCGGGTGAAGGGTAGTGAATCGATACCAGCACAATCCCTGTGACGATCAGCGCGACAATGGCGACGATTTTGATTATCGCGAACCAGAACTCCAACTCACCAAACAGCTTAACCGTGGCGATGTTCAGCGCCAGAAAAACCACCACACAGAGCAGGGCGCTCATCCAGACTGAAAAGCCCGGGAACCAGAGCTGGAAATAGGCGCTGATGGCCACGACGTCGGCGATACCGGTGACTACCCAGCAGAACCAGTAAGTCCAGCCGGTAAAATAGCCCGCCCACGGTCCAAGCAGATCCGCGGCAAAATCACTGAAAGACTTGTATTCAAGGTTGGAAAGCAGCAGCTCTCCCATTGCGCGCATCACGAAGAACAGCATGAAGCCGATGATCATATAGACGAAAATGATCGAGGGACCAGCCAGACTAATGGTTTTACCGGAACCCATAAACAGGCCGGTACCGATAGCACCCCCTATGGCAATCAGCTGAATATGGCGATTATGCAGGTTGCGCTGTAGCTTGTCGGGCGCGTCGTGCGCGCGTGCGGTTTCTTTAGATTGGTCGACCATAGAATTGTCTTTCCTGTCTTGATGTTGTGTCAGCTCTGCTGGCTGTTAGTAAACGCGTCTGCCCGAGAGGCAAGTGGGCATAAGATAGAGGAAGAGGGCCGGAATCGGGTAACGCTTTTTTATCAATTGTGAAGCCTGATGCTCCGCAAGTCGTAATAACGGGCAGTTTCGTTCAATCCTGCGTCAGTCTGGGTAATTATTCATCACGTTATGTCAGGCAGACGGCGTGAAGCGGAATGTGCTTCTACACTTTTTAGTTATTAATCATTATGCTGCAAAGGGAATTATGCGCACGCTTATCCTGTTTCTGCTGTTAATTGCGCTGGGATGGGTCAGCTTACCCTGGCTTAAGCAGCATCTCCCGCCCCAGTTCAATCCTTTTATACCGCTCTCCGTCACCGATCCTCCAGGCTGGATGACGCAGATAAAGATGAAAAGGCTGGCCCAGGATCCCGACGAATGTCTGGCGGTGATGCGTCGTGCCCAACAGGCGGGATGGGTCAGTTTCAGCGAACGTCCGGCCGTCACGGGCAACTGTCCGATCAGCCATCCACTGCGAATTCAGAAATTTGGTCCGGTCAGCCTCAGCAGCAGCTTTCTCGCCAGCTGTCCAATGGCCGTCGCCAGCACCATGTATGCCCTGCGCAGCCGGGAACAGATTGCCCGGGACATGCACAGTCCACTGGTACGAATTACCCATGTCGGCAGCTATGCCTGTCGTAATATTTATCATCGCGCAGAGGGGCGGCTTAGTGAGCATGCCACCGCCGATGCCTGGGATGTGACCGGCTTCCAGCTGGCTGATGGCCAGCGGCTTGAGGTCAGTCGTCACTGGCAACAGCCAGAAGATAAAGCGGCCATGCTGCACACGCTGTGGCGTGGCGGCTGTGACGTATTCGGCAATGCGCTGGGGCCGGACTTCAACGCTGCTCACGCCTCACATTTTCATCTGGGTATGCGTGGCGCGGGCTACTGCCGATAAATCATCAGGCAGGATTAAGACCGTGTTTGATTAAGAATAAAACTGCCGGTAAGGGAAAAACCAAACCAGTTATCATTGCCAGCGCAGACATACCTGACAATCAGCAGCAATAAATCAGGCGGCCGATCGGGCAGGCTTTTTCAGGGCCATGAGTTACAACAGAAAATTGCCCATAAATGCAATCAGCGGTAAAGTTTCGCCGTCTTATCCGAACAGGGCGAGCAGCATCTGGATGAAATTAATTCACGATGCTGCAAAGTGAATTAGGGGAAATTAACTGCATCGATAAAGTGTGCAGCATCAAATAACGATAGGGGATTTTCCCTTTGAGTTTTTCAGTGATTGAGTTGTGTGACTAACGGTATAGTGATTTTCATGACTAACATAGCGTCAGCGTTGAGCGTACTGTTGCCATAACGTACTATCGGCATAAATAGTGATCTGTGCCACGTATTATGTTAAGGCAGGAGACAGATAAAGCTGATTTCCTTTAATGCGCTGCTTTCGGCTCAGATTATTCGCAGTCAAAAAGATTGTTTAAGGGCTGAGCGGGTCAATTTGTGCGGTAGTCATTGCAGCCGGGCAGAATATTCTTATCAAACAACTCTTCGCTATGCCTGTCAGACAGCTAAGGAAAAGGGAGCAGAATCAGCATCGAGAGGCGGCAGATGTAGTCTGCGCACCTGTTACCTTTTTCGGTTAGAGAGGCGTGTGCTTCCATACAGAGGGACTGATAGCAGGAATGGGGCATCGCCTGGCGAGCAGAGCTTATTTCCTGATAAAAAATATGTCAGCAGTTTTCGACTGCCGCTTCGCTTATTGGGACGCAATTAACGCCTTGTTTACGCATTATTTACTCAACATCCCGTAGACCGATTCAATATTCCCGGCAGCTTTTCAAAGCTGAGATAAAATTGATTCATTGCCAGGGATTGAATTTCTATCAGAAAAATCTTATTCTTCTGGGGTGATTGAAATTGCTGCGGCCGGCCTCACATTACAGGGGGAGGGCATTTTTTCACTGCGCCATAACGGTGAATGGCATTATGCGCTGTATAGGGTGAGGGTTCACCTCAACGATAAATTAATTTTTTACTATTAATTAAATTTATCCGATGAATCCGAATGAATAATACCGGAAGGGCGAGTGAAATTAACGCTGAGGCAATATGAGTACTGAAAACTATTTCGCCTGGCGAAGTGAGGTGAAAGAAAAATTTCAGGCATTAACGGCTTCTTCTGAATTGAAGACGTTATTGCAACAGTTTACTGAATCATTAGGCTTCGATTATTTTGCCTTTTTGATTCAGCATCCGGTGCCATTTACCCGGCCGCGTATTCATTTACATAGCACCTATCCCAAATTATGGGTTAAACGTTATGAGAAGCAGAATTATTACGCTGTCGATCCGGTGCTCACATTGTGTCAGCGACCGGGCAGAGGGATGGCCTGGATAGAAGAACAGTTCGCTGACGCCGGCAATCTTTGGCATGAGGCGAGAGAATATGGGCTGCAGAGCGGATTTTCTTGCTCCGCAATGGCACCAAATCGCGTCATTGGTATATTATCTATATCGTCGCAACAGCCCATTTCTGTCCAGCTCCGCCATGCTGAGCTGGAGGTGAAACTACACCTTTTAGCGGAACTAAGCCTGGATACGCTGGAACGCTTTAGCGATGATGCAATGATGGTACTAAAAGAAGCGTTTAGTCAGCGCGAGCTGGAAATTATGAAATGGACAGCCGAAGGAAAAACGGCGGTCGAAATTTCACTAATTTTATCCATCTCTGAACATACCGTTAACTTTCACCAAAAAAATATGCAAAAGCGTTTCAATGTTTCCAATAAAACGCAGATTGCCTGCTACGCAGCGGCAATCGGACTGATTTGAACATAACACAACTGCTACATTTGGCAGTTCCTTTGTACAGGTCTGTTGTCTACCCTGCGCCGGGGCTTTGCCGGGCTGGCGCAAAGAAATCATTGCAAACATGGGGATGTCAGAGGCGTATGATGAAAATAGTGCAAACGCAATTAAAGGATATGCCATCCTCTTTGCTTGCCGAACTCGGCAGCTACCGTTATAGCGTTTTTGCGCGCGGCGAAGGGTGGTCAATACCCCCACGCCTGAGCACGCCAGGACAGGAATATGATCGCTACGATCGTTCAGATGTCACCTGGCTAATCGCATGGAATGTGCGCGAGGGCATTAGTGGCTGCGCGCGTCTGATGCCCTGGTTCGAACCTGAGCAGAGTGAGGGCATTGTGCTGCCTTTCAGCCATGAAAAAGTGTGGGAGATGTCGCGCTTCTCAGCACGGCTGGAAGTCGATGCTGAACTGCCGCTGAATATTCTCTGGCACGCGGTACAGCTGGCAGAGCTGAACGGCATGGAGTACATCATCAGTTCGGCAACGCCGATGCTGGAGAAGATGTTTGAGGAGCATGGCGTGGTATATGAGCCGCTGACGCCCGGACTCATTCTGTCAGAAGATAATCTGTTTGCGATCCGTATTCCGGTGGTTCAACCCACTCTGGCAGAGAAATATCGGGGAACACGTCGTTTCAGCCCGGAAGAGGTGCTGCCAACGCTGGGCGTTTCAGTTAACTGGCAGGCACACAGTTAGCGTATTTGCCCCCGCTGCTGGGGGCAAAAAAGCTTACTGACGGTAGGCTGTTTTGATCTGTTTGATGGTATTGCTGAACACTTCCGCCTGAGGCTTGTCGCCCAGCGTCTGCACATAGCGTTCCATGTTAATAATCACTTTTCCGGCATCAGCCTGTCCCATACCTTTCAGAATCAGGGTGATCATCATCTTCAGACCCGCAATTTCATCCGCTAATTTCCGGGCTTCCTGGGAAGTTGCAAAATCTTCATCGCTCATGCGTTTCTCCTTGGTGAATGACAACGTGTCGGCAATCTGTCCGAGCAGCAGTGCGTGAGTATATCACAGAGGCAGTAAGTTGCTGAGACGGCCGCTTCGTTTCGTCCGGAAAGGCTGGTTTGTCCAGTACAACTAATCAATCGCTGAAAGTAATCACAAGCTTCATCGGCTCAGCAGTCGCGAGGATGCACGGCACTAAACCCTGAGGCGAGACGGTGATAATGCACTGAAAAAACTATCATTTGATGGTTTTTTTGCCATCCGGTCTCAGTTAATAACCGTCCATCAATCTCGTCTGGATGAACCTGGCAGCAATGATGTAACACTTACACTGTTTTGCTTTGTTGATGTGCTTTTGAGGTAAAAGCGGGTATGATTAACGCCTGAAATCGTGAATTACTTCTTCTTTTTTAGCCTCTGGAGTTTCCCCGTTGATCAGTGTGCTTCTTGTTGATGACCATGAACTTGTCCGCGCGGGTATCCGTCGCATCCTGGAGGATGTGAAAGGCCTGGCTGTGGTCGGAGAGGTCAACTGTGGTGAGGATGCCGCCAGATGGTGCCGTACCAATCAGGTTGATGTGGTCCTCATGGACATGAACATGCCGGGGATCGGCGGACTGGAGGCGACGCGCAAAATCGTGCGTTATAATCCCGATATCAAAATTATCATGCTGACTATTCACACGGAAAATCCGCTGCCTGCTAAGGTTATGCAGGCGGGTGCAGCAGGCTACCTCAGTAAAGGTGCTGCGCCACAGGAAGTGATTAACGCGATTCGCTCAGTGAATGCCGGTCAGCGCTACATCGCGTCAGACATTGCTCAGCAGATGGCGCTGAGCCAGATTGAGCCGCAAAAAGCGGAATCGCCCTTTAGCTGTTTGTCGGAAAGGGAATTGCAGATTATGCTGATGATCACCCGAGGACAAAAGGTGACGGAAATTTCCGAGCAGTTAAATCTCAGTCCTAAAACCGTTAACAGCTACCGTTACCGGATGTTCAGTAAGCTGAATATCAGTGGCGACGTAGAGTTAACGCATCTGGCCATTCGACATGGCCTCTATAATGCGGAGCCGTTAATCAGTAGTGAATGACGTTTTTGATTCCAGAGCCTTTCTGAGTACGGTAACCAGCAAACCCGGTGTTTACCGCATGTATGACGCCTCAGGCACCGTCATCTATGTGGGCAAAGCCAAAGACCTGAAGAAGCGTCTCACCAGCTACTTCCGCACCCAGGTCGGCAGCCGCAAAACCGAAGCGCTGGTCAGCAATATCCAGCACATCGATGTCACCGTTACCCACACCGAAACCGAAGCGCTGCTGCTTGAGCATAACTACATCAAGCTCTATCAGCCGCGCTATAACGTACTGCTGCGCGACGATAAATCGTATCCCTACATTTTTCTTAGCAGTGATACCCATCCGCGGCTGGCGATGCACCGTGGCGCAAAGCATGCCAAAGGTGAATACTTTGGCCCGTTTCCAAATGGTTATGCGGTGCGCGAAACGCTGGGCCTGCTGCAAAAAGTCTTTCCTATCCGCCAGTGTGAAAATAGCGTTTACCGCAATCGCTCCCGGCCCTGTCTGCAATATCAGATTGGTCGCTGTCTTGGTCCCTGTGTCGCGGGCCTGGTCAGTGAAGAGGAGTATGCGCAGCAGACTGATTACGTGCGCCTGTTTTTAGCCGGTAAAGACGATCAGGTTCTCAATCAGCTGGTCAAACGCATGGAAGAAGCAAGCATTGGGCTGCGCTTCGAGGAAGCAGCACGGCTGCGGGATCAGATTCAGGCCGTACGCCGCATCACCGAAAAGCAGTTTGTTTCCAATCAGGGTGATGATCTGGATGTGATGGGTGTAGCTTATGAAGCGGGCATGGCCTGTCTTCACGTGCTGTTTATCCGTCAGGGTAAAGTATTAGGCAGCCGCAGCTACTTCCCGAAAGTGCCGGTAGATACCGATCTTGCCGAAGTGGTTCAGACCTTTGTCGGGCAGTTTTATCTGCAGGGCAGCGAGGCACGCACGCTGCCGGGTGATATTCTGCTGGACTTTACCTTGCCGGAGCGCGAACTGCTGGCGGAGTCGCTCAGTGCACTGGCGGGACGCCGGGTGAATATCCAGAGCAAGCCGCGTGGCGATCGCGCCCGTTATCTTAAACTGGCGCGCACCAACGCCGCGACGGCATTAACCACGCGTCTGTCTCAGCACTCCACGATTCATCAGCGGCTGATGGCACTGGCGGAGTTCCTTGAGCTCGACCGGATCACGCGCATGGAGTGTTTCGATATCAGCCACACCATGGGTGAGCAGACCATCGCATCCTGTGTGGTGTTTGACCAGAACGGTCCGCTGCGTGCTGACTATCGTCGCTATAATATCACCGGCATTACGCCGGGCGATGATTACGCTGCCATGAATCAGGTGTTACGACGCCGGTATGGTAAGGCGATTGAAGAAGATAAAATCCCGGATGTGATTCTGATCGATGGCGGTAAAGGCCAGCTCTCTCAGGCAAAGCAGGTTTTCGCAGAGCTGGATGTGCCGTGGGATAAAAACCGGCCCATTTTACTCGGCGTTGCGAAAGGCAGCGATCGTAAAGCCGGACTGGAGACGCTGTTCTTTGAGGCGGAAGGTGAGGGCGTTTCGCTGCCACCGGATTCGCCCGCGCTGCATGTGATCCAGCACATTCGTGACGACGCTCACAATCATGCTATTTCGGGCCACCGTAAAAAACGGGCTAAAGTAAAGAATACCAGTGCACTGGAGAGCATCGAAGGGGTGGGGCCAAAACGACGTCAGCAACTGCTCAAGTACATGGGGGGCCTGCAACCGCTGATGAATGCGTCGGTAGAGGAGATCGCCAATGTACCGGGTATCTCACACGCGCTGGCAGAAAAAATATACTACTCACTGAAACACTAGCATTGAAACGGGGGGGGCAATGTAGGAACATAGGCTAAATTTTACCTATATCCAGACAGTTACCGGCATATGCAATTAAACATCCCGACGTGTCTCACCCTGTTTCGAGTCGTGCTCATCCCGTTCTTTGTGCTGGCTTTCTATCTGCCGTTCACCTGGGCGCCGCTGGCTACCTCACTGATTTTCGTTTTTGCTGCCATCACTGACTGGTTTGATGGCTTTCTGGCGCGCCGCTGGAAGCAGACCACGCGCTTTGGTGCGTTTCTCGATCCAGTAGCGGATAAAGTGATGGTGGCGATTGCGTTGGTGCTGGTAGCGGAATATTTCCACGCCTGGTGGATCACGCTGCCCGCAGCCACCATGATTGCCCGCGAGATCATTATCTCCGCACTGCGTGAATGGATGGCGGAGATTGGCAAACGCAGCAGCGTGTCGGTTTCCTGGATTGGTAAAGTGAAAACCACCGCGCAGATGTTCTCACTGTTTGCCTTGCTGTGGCGACCTGATGCCACCGTTGTGGCGGTTGGCGTAGTCGCGTTATACATTGCTGCAGTGCTGACTTTCTGGTCTATGTTCCAGTATTTAAGCGCCGCGCGCGGCGATCTGCTCGAACCGTGATCGATACGATTTAAAAAGCAGCAAACGGACGCGCTGTGAGGATAATTTTATTGACTCATTGCGTCATCTAAGTAGAATGCAACGCATCGAACGGCAGCCAGGCTGCCAGAAGATAAATAAAATCAGCAGGTTCGACGAAATTGCTGAAAATTGCGGGAATAGCTCAGTTGGTAGAGCACGACCTTGCCAAGGTCGGGGTCGCGAGTTCGAGTCTCGTTTCCCGCTCCAGATTCGCAGGTCAGGTTAACCTGACGGCACATGAGTTTAAGGCGCGTTGGCAGAGTGGCTATGCAGCGGATTGCAAATCCGTGTACCTCGGTTCGACTCCGGGACGCGCCTCCAGTTACACCCTGCCCGGGTGGTGAAATCGGTAGACACAAGGGATTTAAAATCCCTCGATCGTAAGGTCGTGCGGGTTCAAGTCCCGCCCCGGGCACCATATTTCTGCCGCAGAAAAAAGAATAAAACAAAGTAATATGCAGTAATGTCGTAACCGCCCAAGGGCGGTTTTTTTGTGCCTGTTATCTGGCATGACGGCAACGAAAAGATCCGACTGGCGGTATCAACCGCCGTCAGCCGCGGGAGCTGAACACCAGTTCATCCTCCGTATCACTTACCAGCACCATTCTTTGCGCCTCTCCACTGGACGAAACAAAGGTCACTTCATGCCCGATGCTTATAGCATCGAATACATCTGTTGGCTGTGACTGCTTCTGGATATCCAGAACCATTCGAGAGGCAAAGGGTTTATCATTGACCCTATCCAGACGATAGTTCGCGGTAAAGCTCAGTTCTGGCTGATCAACCACGTAGAATTGTCCTGAAGGCATAGTCTTGACCTCTATGTAGTGTTGGCCATACGTCCCGGTCGGGACAGGCTGCCTGAAATTTAAGATTAGCGGAATAATCAATGTCTGCAGGTGCCGGTACCTTGTTAATGGGGTTATGCAGCGATTCCTGAAAATACACGGCGCTTGCGCTTGTGAGTTCTGAAAGGAGGACTAATCTTGTTTACACAGTGCGCTGTCCTGGCAAACTTTCGGGCATGGTATAAAGGTATTACTGCAACTCTTAATGGGTTGACGATGCGGGTTCAATTCCTGCTGCCCGGTCCATCTCTCACCTCTTCTTGACGCCTGCTGCTCTGCCACCGCAAACCCATTTACATCTGATTTCACTCATTTTTGCGGCCTGCATCGAACTCTGTAATCTGTTGAAATACCCTGGCTTACCGTAAAGTGGGGGATTGTTTGTCGTCTCAGAGAAGTTAACGCCAATGAGTACACCTTCTATTCCTGTCTTAACGGAACCGGCTTTACCTCCAGTTATCGGCGTTGTCGCCAGCCAGCTGCTCAACCCCTGTCAACAGAAAATGCTAAATGAGGTAACGCGCCAGCTCAATGCGCGCGGGGTTATCACCGTGCTGCTGAATGCCGAAACCGACGTGGCACTGACTGCACTCATCCAGCAGGCGACATCCCTTGCGCTGCGGGGGTTGCTGCTGTTGCCCGGAAACAAGTCCATCAGTGCCTGCAATCTGCCGGTGCTGGAGATTGACGCTGAACCTGAATGGCAGGCGGATGCGCTGCGGGCGGGCGAAGCAACCGCAGCGTTACTGCTCGCGCAGGGGCATCAGCGGTTTGGCTTTTTGCAGAGCCAGCCCGGTGACAGGGCGCAAAAGCAGAGCTACTGCACCACATTACAGGCAGCGGGCATGAAGCTGGATGCAGAACTGACTGCTGGCGCTGGCGACCGTGACGGCGCTTATCAGGCGATGATGCAGTATCTGAAAAAGACCCGTGCCGCTGAGCGCATTCAGGCACTTTTCTGTGAAAGCGATCTGCTGGCGTTTGGTGCGATACAGGCAGTACGCGATTTTGGTCAGGGTACGCATCTGGCGGTGGCTGGATTCGGCGACAGTGAGGAAGCCCGCAGTCCGACCTGGCATCTGACCAGCTGGTCACCTGACATCAGACAGCTCATTGGCCGGGCGTTAGATCGCTGGCTGGGGCAGCAGGCAGAAAACAGCGGTGAAGAGGGGCAATTACAGCAGCGTCACTCCCATTCTGGCAAAGTTATACCGGGTGAGATGTCCGCCTGTGGCTGCGCCTTCCGGCATTAGCCAGCCTGCGACGCAGGCTGGCCTGAAACACATTATCCCTGCGGTTGACCTGCCGGGCCGACACCGCCCGGTGCACCAACTGGCTGCTGTCCGCCTGGTGGTGGTGGTGGGGCATCTCTGCCCGGCGGTGGTGGGGCACAAGCGGTGAGGGTAGCAAGAATAGCCAGCGTCGATAACAGATAAGCCGTACGTTTCATCGTAATTCCCTGATCAGGTAAGCGGAACGTAAAGTATAGAGAATCGCCAAAAAATCGCGCAGACAGCGTTGAGCGCCCGCTGCGTAGCGTAAATTAATGGCGATTATTTGAGACGCCTCTCAACTCCTGCAAGCCGGGAATGCGTTGCGGGCAGGAGCACGCTAAGGTAGCGCTTCATTTAAGAGGAGTCGTTATGAATGGCATGATGAAGTTCGTCCGCGGCTGGCTGGTGTTCTCTGTTCTGTGGGGCGTATTCATGTGGTTTATGTCATGGCAGCAGCAGGGCAAGGAGCCTGGTCTGGCGATTCTGACAAGTCTCTACGCCGGTTTAATCTATCAGGCGCTGATTACGATGGTGGGCCGTTATCGGGCGCGCCGACAACAGGCTGAGTAAATTCTGCTGCCGGAGAGGCAGCAGAACGTATCCTCTTAGCCGAAATTACCGGTCAGACGCTGATGGAAATCAGTACTGCGTGGATCCAGCCCCTCAATGGTCACCTCTGCACCATAACGCTGATAGCGATACTCAATGCCATCCAGTGCCGCAACGCTTGATGCATCCCAGATTTGTGCGTGGGTTAAATCGATCGTCACCTTTTTCGGGTCGTGGGCATAATCGAAATGCTCAAACAGATCGTTGCTGCTGGCAAAGAACAGCGGACCACGCACCACATAGCGCACTGACCTGCCATCGTCGCTCAGCTGGCGTTCCGCATGGATAACGTGCGCAATACGACGGGCAAAGAGCAGCATCGCGAGGAGCACCCCAGCCAGCACGCCCAGCGCCAGATTCCCTGTCCAGACCGTCACTGCCACTGTGAGCACCATAATCAGCGTCTCTGACCACGGCATACGTTTCAGGGTAGCGGGCTGCAGGCTATGCCAGTTAACGGTTTTCACCGCCACCACCATCATGATCCCAGCCAGCACCACCATCGGGATTTGCGCCATAATCCGGCTGAGCCCGGTCACCAGCAACAGCAGGACCAGGCCAGCGGCTACGGTGGAGACTCGGCTACGCGCCCGGCCCAGCTCAACGTTGACAATCGTCTGCCCTATCATCGCGCACCCGGCGATGCCGCCATAAAAACCGGCAAAGATATTTGCTACCCCAAGGCCCCAGGCTTCACGTCGCTTACTGGAGGGGGTATCGGTCAGGTCATCAACCAGTTTGGCGGTCAGCAGCGATTCCATCAGTCCGACAAAGGCGATGCTTAGTGCGGTGGGCCAGATAATCTGCAGGGTCTGCAAGTTAAGCGGCACCAGCAGACTGTTAAAACCGGGCAGGCCGGGGCTCATTGGCCCTTCATCGCCCACGTTCGGCATGCGATAGCCCATTAACAGTGCGACCGCAGTCACCACCACAATGGCGACCAGAGGAGAAGGAACACTCTTTAACAGGCGTGGTAGCAGCAGCACGATAGCCAGGGTGATGGCAAAGAAGCACCATACCAGGGATGGCTGCCCCCAGACGTGCGGCACCTGAGCAAAGAAAATGAGCACGCCGAGCGCATTCACAAATCCCAGCATGACCGATCGGGGGATATAGCGCATCATGCGCGCCAGACCCGCAACGCCAAACAGAATCTGAATCACGCCGCCCATCACCACTGCTGGCAGAATATATTCAACACCGTGCAGATGGACCATCGGCCCGATAACCAGCGCTACGGAACCTGCCGCTGCCGTGACCATTGCCGGACGACCACCCAGTATCGACAGTGTAAGACAGAGCACCACAGAGGCGACAAGGCTGACTTTAGGGTCAACCCCGGCAATAACGGAAAAGGAGATCACTTCGGGGATCAGCGCCAGCGCGGTAATCACACCGGCCAGGCATTCGCGGGTCAGCAGCGCAGGCGAACGCAGAACGCGCCCCACACTGATATCGCCCGTCACAACGTCGGTTGCGGCAACATCATTGGTTTGAGTCATAAAGTTTGCAGGCTCTTTAGTTGTTTTGCTCCCGCGCGAGGGGCGGGAAGATTTGGATAATGGTGAGGGATAGATAGTACCGGGCGACTGGCGAAGATACCAGAAAAAGGGGAATGACTCCCTCCGTGGAGTCGCGATTACAGTGAAAAATCGTCCGGGGTTTTGTGGACCACCAGGTCAAGCAGCTGCCGGTAGATGTCCAGCATCTCCCTGTCGTTTTCCAGTTCCAGCCGGTGAATAAGCTTCGAGATAATAGCCTTATTATTCACTGGCATACCTGATTGCAGGATCTCTGCAACAAGGATACCCAGCATTTCCATCTCGCTGGCTGGCTTATTGGCGGCAGGATTAAAGTAATCAGCAATTTCCTGATTGGTCCGGGGAAGACTATGTTGCATGTGTAAGCCCTTCAGAACAGCCCGATTCCGGTTCGGATGTCAGGACAAAATCGATCAAAAAAACCATCACATGGACAGATGCGATGGTGCCAGCTACAAAACTGAGCAGATAAAAAATAACCTCTGAAGGTGGAAATCCACTGACACCTTCAGAGGCGACGCAAGTGCATCATTCGTTACAGAGTCGCATGACAACTCATGGCAGTAAACTTATACAATGAAGGGCGATCTGTACAATCCGATCCTTTGATAAAAAGTGCTATTATTCACTTATCAGCAACTTATAAGGATTAATCCGAACCCAAATCTGTACAAATAACCTATACAAGCGATGGGGTCGGCTGATGGAATGGGAGAGGCAAGGGAAACAGCAGTCTGCTTCCTGCTGAAAAACTAACTGAAAAGCGCCAGTTTTGCCGTCAGCTTACGCAGCGCTTTCTTATCACCGACCATAGCAAGTCCAGACAGACGCCACTGCTGACGCGGTTGTTGCCGCAGTACGTCACCCAGCGCCTGATAATCGGTGGTGCTCTGACCCGCTTCGGGAAACAGCACCAGATCACACTCCGCCTGTTCGCACTGTTCACGCAAAATAGTGAGTTGTTCATCAGTGGCCGCCAGAACCGGAATGCCGGTAGTAATGAAACCGGGAGAGGAGCGCTTCTCCGCATCTTCCAGATTGTTACCGACCAGCGCCGGATGACGCTGCCCCAGGGTTAACGCCATTACAGCGGCAGCATTGGTAGCTTTGCCTGGCGGCAGAGCGGCATTGAGTATCATCACACATCGTTTGTTCTGCATTGCGTTTCTCCTGTCTGAAAAAACGCATTGTGGCAAGTGGCTTAACCCAGGTCTGGAAGATTTGTGCAGGCGTGCTGATAACGGGCGGGGGAGAGCTGGCAGGCGCGCTTAAACCAGCGGCCCAGATGACTCTGATCGGCGAAACCCAGCGCAGCGGCGACATCGGCGACAGGCTGGCCCTGCGCCAGCTGGCGTCGTGCCTGGCTCAGTCGCCACTGCACCAGCCAGGCGTGGGGTGGCAACCCCCAGTGTGTCTGAAACAGGCGCGACAGCCGGAAGCGATCTGTCTGCAGATGCTGTGCCATCTGTGCCAGACCAGGATTATCCGCATGATGGGCAATCAGCCAGTCACGCGCCTGCAGCGCCAGCCGGGCATCTCTGTCTATGGACTGTGCGGGCAGTGACCACTGCTGGTGCGGAGTAAGCTGACCGAACAACCGATCCATCGCTGCCTCTTTGATGATGGCAGGATGGTTGTGCCACAGCGCATCAAATGCGTGCCAGACGGCATACGCCAGAGGGCGATCATCGCGCAGCGTGGCGGCAAACCGCAGCTCACGCGGTGAGGGTGCATCAGCCTGCTCAGGGGCGAGGTGGCGGGCAATCTGCTGTGGAGAAAGATAGAGCATCCGGTAGGTGAAACCGCTGTCGTTGATAGCATCCCCATCATGCAGCTCCTCCGGCTCCAGCATAAAGACTGTTCCGGGACGACTCTGATGCTGTTTGCGTCGCGAATGAAACTGCTGTACACCTTGCTCGGTCACGCCAATCAGATAACTATCGTGCCAGTGCGGATCATAGGCGTGACCGGTAAAATGGGCGCGCAGGGCCTCGATACCACTGACGGCGTCGCGGCGCAGATCGACCCAGTTTGCTGATGACTGTTGCATGTTATCTGGCTCCCGGTTGCGGCCTCTGGACATTCTGACGTGATCCACTAATTTTTAACAGACCGGACGCTTTTCAATCGCGTTTCGCTTTGCGTATAATAACGCTTCCACTCAATTAGAAATCTTACTATTAGGCTGCTAACATTTGTCTCAGCATACCCGTACCTTTACCCATTTACTGCATCTGACCGCCCACGCCTGGCGGCTGGCGGTGGATCGTCACCTCAAAGATAGCGGCTTAAGCATGAGCAGCTGGATGGCTATCGGGCTGATTGCCAGCGAACCGCAACGCATGACTCAGACCGAACTGGCGCAGTTGCTGGGACTGGAAGATGCCAGCATGGTGCCGCTGGTGGATCGGCTGGTCAAACAGTCACTGCTGACGCGCGTACAACCGCCGGAAGATCGCCGTAAACGCCACCTGGTGCTGACCGAAAAGGGCAACGAAGCGTTTGCTAAAGTGAAAACCGAGGCTGATGCACTCCGTACTGAAATGCTGGCCGATATCGATCCGCAGGATCTGGCCGTCACCGAACGTGTACTGCAACAACTGCTGAGCCGTATGGGAAGTATGTAGCAGTGGCAAAGCGAAATCCCTACGCTGTCCGCGAGTGGTTGCCGCATGAAAAACCGATGCTGCCGGGTTCGCCCTCGACCCCGCTGCATCCGATGCCAAAACGTCTGGCGTTTGGTCTGATTGGCTTACTGATCTCGTTGACGGGTGCGCTAAGTAACGCGCTGGTCACAGCAAATCTGGTTAATCTGCAGGGCACCTTTGGGGCCTGGTCGAATGAGATTGCCTGGCTGCCTGCGGTCTACGTAATGGGTAATATCTCGATCAACCTGCTGCTGGTGAAGTTCCGTCAGCAGTTTGGCCTGCGCGTCTTTACCGAAGCGTTTCTGGTGCTATATGTGCTGGTGGCGTTCTTTCATCTTTTCGCTAACGACCTCAGCTCGGCAATCGTTGTGCGCACGGCCCACGGCATGGTGGCTGCGGCGCTCAGCTCGCTGGGTATCTACTACCAGGTACAGGCCTGGCCCGCGAAACACAGGCTGAAAGCGCTGGTGATAGGCCTGACGGTCTCGCAGCTGGCTATCCCGCTGGCCCGCTTATTCTCATCGGAATTACTGCAGCTCAACGAGTGGCGCGGTCTCTATCTTTTTGAACTCGGTCTGGCGCTGATTGCGCTCGGTGGGGTTCTGCTGGTGAAACTGCCGCCGGGCGATCGCATCAAAACGTTTGAGAAGATGGACTTCGTCACCTTTATCCTGCTGGCGCCCGGCATGGCGCTGTTGTGCGGTGTACTGACGCTGGGCCGTATTGAGTGGTGGTTTACCACGCCCTGGCTCGGTATCTGTACCGCGATTGCCCTGACACTGATTGTCGCGGCGATCGTCATTGAGCATAACCGGCGCAACCCGCTGATTAATACCCGCTGGCTGAGCAGCGGCATGATGGTGCGGCTGGGCATTGTGATGATCATGATCCGAATTGTACTGGCGGAGCAGAACACCGGTGCGGTCGGCTTTTTGCAGCAGATCGGCCTGCAGAACGATCAGATGCGCGGTCTGGCATTGGCAATCATGGCCGGGGTTATCGTGGGTATCGCTGCCAGTGCGCTGACCATCAAGCCCGCACATCTTAACTGGCCGATTGTCGCCTCGCTGGTGGTGATGATTATCGCCTCGCTGATGGATGCGCAATCCAGTCCGCTGACCCGTGGGCCCGAGATGTATTTCAGCCAGTTTCTGCTGGGCTTCAGCAGCGCATTTTTCATGGCACCCGCCATGCTGATGGGTATTGGCAGCGTGGTCACGCAGCCGAAAAATCTGGTGAGTTTTGTGGTGCTGTTTGGTATGAGTCAGAACCTGGGCGGACTCATCGGCTCGGCGATTCTGGGCACCTTTCAGGTCTGGCGGGAAAAATATCACTCCAGTCTGCTGGGCGATCAGCTCTCACTGCTCGATCCCAATGTTACTGAGCGGCTCAGCCAGTACAATGCGCTGTTTAATTCGCTGGTGGGTGACGATGTTCTGCGCAGCGCGCAGAGCACCAGCCAGTTACAGACGGTTGCCACGCTGCAGGCCAACGTGCTCGCTTATAACGACACCTACCTGTTAACTGCCGCGCTGGCCCTGGTCACGCTGATGTGGGTGATCTGGCGTTTAACCCGACGTCGCTATCTTGACTGGCGTCAGGCGCAATTTAACCTGCGTGAGCAGCAACAGCTGGCCGCGTTACAGGAATCAACGGAGAAACAATGAGTCAGCAGGATGAGCTTCAGGCGGCGGAACGCGAGCGCGCGAATCGCCGCCGTATTCTTTCTATTGCCGCAGGCAGCGGCATTGTGGTGATTGGCGTACTGGTTATTCTCTACGCCTGGCAACTCTGGCCCTTCACCAGCGCCATACAAAGTACCGAAAACGCCTATGTGCGCGGTCAGGTCACCTTTATCAGTCCGCAGGTTAATGGCTATCTCACGTCGGTAGAGGTGATTGACCTGCAGCCGGTGAAAAAAGGGCAGCTGCTGATGACGATTGACGACCGTATCTATCGCCAGCGGGTGCATCAGGCGCAGGCGCAGCTGGCGATGAAGCAGGCGGCACTCAACAATAATCTGCAGCAGCGGCGCAGTGCCGAAGCAACTATCCAGAGCAACAAAGCGGCGCTGGAGAATGCCAAAGCCCAGGCGCTGAAAAGCGGTTTTGATCTGAAGCGTGTTGAAAATCTTACGGCAGATGGATCGCTGTCAGTGCGCGAGCGTGACGCTGCCCGAGCCGCCAATGCCCAGGCCCAGGCCCAGGTGCGTCAGGCTGCCGCACAGATCGCTGTCGCCCGGCAGAACCTGCAAACTGTCATCGTTAACCGTGATGCGCTTGAAGGCGATGTCGGGAGCGCTCGCGCCGCGCTGGAACTGGCTGAGATCGATCTGGCCAATACCCGCATTACCGCGCCCGACGATGGCCAGCTCGGTCAGTTGTCGGTTCGCACCGGTGCCTATGTCACGGCGGGAACGCGCCTGACCTCGGTGGTCCCGAATCACAAATGGATCATCGCGAATCTGAAAGAGACCCAGCTGGCCAATATTCGTCCCGGCCTGCCGGTGACGATTCGGGTCGATGCGCTGGATGGCAAACGCTTCAACGGGCAGGTGGAATTTATCTCACCGGCCGCCGGTTCGGAGTTCAGCGCCATTTCGCCCGATAACGCTACCGGCAACTTCGTTAAAATCGCACAGCGTATTCCGGTTCGCATCCGCATCAACGATCAGGATATGCATCAGTTGCGTCCAGGGATGTCAGTTGAAGTTAACATCGACACCGCCGCTCAGCCCGCTGCTGAGGCCGCGCCATGATGCGACGCGGCTTACTGGTCAGCGCGCTGACGCTGGCACTGACAGGCTGCGCCACGCAGGTTGAAAAGGCACCGGCCTCTCTGCCGATCCCCGAAGCCTGGCGCAACAGTGTCGGGCCAACGGCGGCACCGGAAGCAGAGTGGTGGCGTGCGTTTCATGATGAATATCTCAACCGGCTGGTGACGCAGGCGCTGCGTAATAATCCCGATATTCTCACGGCGCGATCCCGGGTTGATCAGTATCGCGCCCAGCTACGCGCCACGCAGGGCGATAACTTTCCGACCCTGAGCGCCGGGGTTGCTGCGACCCGCGAGCGCACGCTTTCGTCAGTAACGGGCCAGCCGTATGAAACCGATGTTTTCCAGGGCTTATTACAGGCAAACTATGAGGTCGATCTCTGGGGGGCGCGCAGCAGTAGCATTTCGGCCGCACAGGCGACCTTAGCGGCGCAGCAGGCTGCCGCATCTGCGGCCGGGCTGACCATCGCCAGTTCGGTGGCGTCAGGATATCTTAACCTCTGTGCGCTGGATGAGCAGCTGCGGGTGACGGAGGCGACGCTGGCGACGCGCAACAACTCCCTGAAGCTGGCACAGCGTCAGTTTGAAACCGGCTACACCTCCAGACTGGAGTGGATGCAGGCCGCCTCGGAATATCAATCAGCCAGAGCGCAGATGCCGCAGCTGCAGCATCAGATCACCCAGCAGGAGAATGCGCTGAGCATCCTGGTGGGCATGAATCCGCGCAGCATCGCCCGTCGCCAGCAGTTCGACCAGATCTTACCGCAGCAAATGCCGTCACTGCTGCCCTCAGAGCTGCTTAATCGCCGTCCGGACATTGTGCAGGCACAGCGTCAGTTACTGGCCGCAGATGCGAGCCTGGCATCGTCGCGGGCGAAGCTGTTGCCAGGTCTGAACCTCACCGCCACCGGTACCCTGCAGAGTTCGGTGCTGCATCAGCTGGCGGATGACCCGTTCCGGCTGTGGAGCGTGGGTGGCAGCATTCTCGCACCGCTGCTGAACCGTGAAGCGCTGACGGCGCAGGTGGATGTCTCCATGGCGACACGCAATCAGGCACTTTATGGCTACGAAAAAGTGGTGCGCAACGCCTTTTCGGAAGTCAGCGATGCCATTGATGCCATCAGACGGGGTGAGGAACAGCTCCAGGCACTGCAAAAGCAGGAAGCCTATGTAACGGAGGCGCTGCGCATTGCCCGCAATCGCTATCAGAACGGTTACGCCTCGTATCTGGATGAACTGGATGCGCAGCGTACCCTGTTTTCCACCCAGCTCAATCGGGTGACGGTCAAAAATAACCTGCTGCTGGCGCAGATCGACCTCTACCGTGCGCTGGGCGGTGGCTGGACGCCCGCTGCCACACCGTAATTAACCTGGCCGATCCAGCCGCCGCCAGAGTTTTGCAGTTGGGATCGTCTTCTGTGACTTCGTCGGGGCAGGGCGAGATTCATCATCGCTTTAGTCGCTGGACTGCCCGTCTCGATCTGGATATCCAGTTACGACTGGCAGCCCTGGCCGCTCACTCATGTACGCGCGGTTGCCATGATCTGTCGGCAGATGTTTTGAGTATAAAGATTGCCAGCAACCTGCCGGCCAATGACGAAAAGAGTGTAACGATGAAACTCGCTTACTCACGGGGCGACTGGCAGGCTCTGATTCCGGAATGACACGGGCTGGTTTATTTTTCGGACGAAAGAACCGGACGGCAATAAGCCTTTCATTTACACTGTCACCTGCCGCATCACGTCCGGCGACTCCCTATTTTTCACAGGATAGTTATGTCTTTGCCCTTGCCGCCCGACGATCAGGATGAGCCAATTCGCCAGTCACTTGACGATGCGCACTTTGCGATAGTGGTGCTTGCGGTGACCTCGGTAACGCTTATAATCTTTGTGCTGATGATTACGCTCTGGATGAGCTGACGCACACAGGGGCTCCAACGGACTCAATAAGGAGAAGGCGATGGACTCCGGAGATGATAAATTAATCGCAATTATCGGTTTACTGGCTGCCTGCCTGATCGGGGTGACGTTCCTGTTTACGATGGTCTGGCTGACCGACGTTCGTCATCCTGCCGACCCCACGCTCGACGTTCAGTCCTGTCATCCCAAAAAGCTACCGTCTCAGCCTGTCTGATTACGCGTCGCAAACTTAATCTGCTGACTGCGCAACACCAGCGCTAACGCCTCATGCAGGTTTCGGTTGCCATTAGGATCGGCGAGTCCCAGCAGCGGACCTGGCGAACGCCGATCATCTGCCCAGGCGGGATACTCCACCACGGGATAGAGCGAAATACCCTCCACCGCAATGCCCTGATCCAGCGCCACCGCCACGTTCTCACTGACCTCCTGCAGCCAGGGCGCACGCGAGTCACCCTCTGCGCCGGTTTCGGCAATCAGCATCGGGCGCCGGAAGCGCTGCCAGCACTGCGCCAGCAGAATATGCAGCGGCTCGCGCACCGGATCATCCTGTAGCATCGGCTGATCGGGAAAAAACCAGTGGTTGTCGGGATAGTAGTTCAGACCGAGGATATCCAGGCAATCTTCACTGCCGCCTAACTCCTTATCAACGCGGCCAGCCAGCATATCCCAGGCTTCAAACTGCGCCTGATGATGCGCATCGGCATAAGGCTTGCTGTCCGGGTTATCGGGATGATGGGCAATCTGAACCAGCGGGTCGGTCAGCACAAAGCGTGCCTCCGGATAGACTTCACGAATCGCATGAATCGCCGCCAGCGAGGCACGGACCAGCTGGCGCTTCAGCTCTTTACCACGCTGTGCGGCATGAGGATTAAACCAGGCGACATCCGCACCAGCCCATGACCAGAATGAGATTTGATTCACCGGCGTAAAGAAGGGGCGCTCAATGCCCTGGTCGCGCATCAGTTGCGCCATCGCGCGGGCGAACCGGCTAAAATGATCAACAAATTCGGCTTTCCAGATATTAAGATGATCGGGATAACCGAAGTGCGCCAGCTCCCAGATAATCTCCATCTGCTGACGTCGTGCGGCATCAACCATGGGCAGAAAGCTCTGCCAGTCATAATGACCTGGAATCTTTTCAATCAGATGCCAGCGCGCACCGTCGCGGGCGGTGAGCAGATGCTGCTCAGCCAGTGCGGCATAATCTTTTTCCAGCAGCATATCGTGTCCGCTGCTGATCACCATATCCAGCCGTTTCCCTGGCGTACGGCAGGCGGTGGAGCAGGGGAAACTGCCCTGGAAAAAGCTGCGAAACAGGCTGGGATGGTAGCGCTGGCGGGCATCTGTAAGGGATTGATGGGACATATTCCTCTCCTGCCGGACAAATGCCGGTCACAGATCGTCCGGTTAAGTCTAGACTAAAAAACGCCCATGACCGCTCACTCAATCGGCGCAGAGGTATGGCGTCAGACGCCGTGCCGGGGAATAATAAAAATAACTGCACTTTACAGGGAATTTTCATGACCGAAGCGTTTGAGCTCTCGCAGCCATCAGAACAGACCAGCTGGCTGGAAACACGGCTGGAGCCTCAGTGTCAGCGCCACCCAGGGCTGAGCGGTGTCCATCAGTTGAGCGATGGGCTGGATGCCTTTGCTGCCCGTTATCTGCTGATGCAGAAAGCGGAGTGTTCACTCGATATTCAGTATTACATCTGGCAAAACGATCTCTCGGGCCGACTGCTGTTCAGCGCCGTACTGGAGGCAGCCCGACGCGGCGTGAAGGTACGGCTGTTGCTGGATGATAATAATACGCCGGGCCTGGACGATACGCTGGCCCAGCTTAATCGCCATCCCAATATTGAGGTCCGGCTGTTTAATCCATTCTCATTTCGCACCCTGCGAGCACTGGGCTATCTCACCGATTTTGCCCGTCTGAACCGCCGCATGCATAACAAAAGCTTTACGGTGGATGGCGTGACGACCGTAGTCGGCGGCCGCAATGTCGGCGACGAATATTTCGGCACCGGTAATGAACCGCTGTTTGCCGATCTCGACGTGATGGCGATAGGCCCGGTAGTGAAAGAGGTTGCAGAGGATTTTGAACGCTACTGGCATAGTAAGCCGGTATCCCCGCTGCAGAAGGTGCTGGATGATGAGACGCCGGAAGAGGACAGTGTGAGTCTGCCAGCAGAATGGCGTCACAGTGAGCCGGTACAGCGCTATCTGCAGCGGCTGGAAAATTCATCGCTGCTGCAGGAGCTGGAAGAGGGTACGCTGGCGCTGACCTGGGCAAAAGCGCGCCTGCTGAGTGACGATCCGCGTAAAGGGCTGGGTAAAGCGCGCGCCAGAAGCCTGCTGCCGCAGCGGATGCTGGAGGTGATTGGCACGCCGCAGGAGCAGTTCGACATCATCTCTGCCTACTTTGTACCAACCCGCGCAGGCGTCGCCCAGTTGCTGGCGCTGAAGCGCAAAAGGGTGAAAATTGCCATTCTGACCAACTCGCTGGCAGCCAACGATGTGTCGATTGTTCATGCCGGGTACGCCAAATGGCGTAAAAAGTTGCTGCGCCACGGCATTGCGCTCTATGAACTGAAACCGCAGGCGGGCGTCCCTGAAGCCCCGCACGACCGGGGATTAACCGGTAACTCTGGCTCCAGCCTGCATGCGAAAACCTTTTCGGTGGATCAACAGACGCTGTTTATCGGCTCGTTTAACTTCGATCCCCGTTCAGCGGTGCTGAATACCGAGATGGGACTGGTTATCGAGAGTGCGGCGCTGGCCGGAGAAACGCATCAGCGCTTCAGCCAGTCGATGCGTGATCGGGCATGGACGCTGCGGCTGGATAAATGGGGAAGAGTCAACTGGCTGGAGTATCCCGATGAGCCGCAACAGATCGTGCATAAACACGAGCCGGGCTGCTCCTGGTGGCAACGGCTGCAGGTGCGGTTAGTGTGGCGACTGCCGATTGAGTGGCTGCTTTAAGATCCAGGATGGACCCTGCGCGGGCTCAGGGAGCATACGCCCTTCGCAAAGACGCAAAACCCGCCATCCCTGGCGGGCTCAGCGCGGGCGATTACGCACCTCATCCCTGAGGTGCGCCCGTTGCCGGGCCAACGCGTTGCGTTGTTCAAAAACGCTCCCGGCGTTTTTGTCCATGGCCCGCTATGCTTTGCTACTGGCGTTTGCTCCCATCGCTTTAAGTTTTTGTGCTGTCTGTATATAACACCATCAATGCCCTTGTCCGACCTGTTTGCGCTCAAACTTCCCTGAGAACAGGAAGCGCAGCAGTGGAATGCGCAGGTGGATCTCATACAGCAGAAAGGCGATGCCAAACACCATCAGCAGGCCAACGAAGAAGCCCAGCGTGTTGTTTTCGATGCGCGGCGTGACATAAATGCCATACAGCAGCGTCAGCGGATGATGCACCAGATAGATAAACAGCGACGCATTAACCAGATACATAATGCGTGGTGAATGGGCATTCAACAGCTTATGACCAAAGCAGAAGCAGACATTAAGCATGCAGAGCCCCATCAGCGTGGTAATCAGCGCATCCAGCTCATACAGCCAGCCATCACCACTGCTCATACGCTGGTTTGTGCAGTAAGCGACAAACATCAGCACTGCACCTATCCACATCACCGGATTAAACCGCACAAACAGCGCTTTCAGCGGCGGATGCTTCCACGCCAGTGCGCCCAGCATAAAGAAGGGCAGGTAGAAGAGCGTCTGCATCACGATGATATTGAACAGACCATCCATCAGCCAGGCGGGCTGGAAGATAAACACCAGACGGCGGAACACACACCAGAGCAGGGCCCAGGCCAGTACACCCACCGTCAGCGTACCCCAGCCGACCCGCGTGTAGTCTATGGCGCGGTGCTGGTCGCGCAGCCAGCGAAACGTCACCATACCCAGCGTGGTCAGCATCACCAGCACCACCAGAAACCACAGGTGCGAAATCAGCTCCCACATCAGGTTATTAAACTTCTGATAGGGGGTGAAGCGGGGCCAGTCTGCCAGCTTATCTGTCCAGGCTTTCAGCATGAAAAATTGCGGCAGCGTAATCAGCGGCACGGCGGTGAGCATGGGGATCCCGACACGCTCCAGACGCACCTTCAGGAAACGACGCGGCTGATAGCGCAGATACAGCATGTAGGAGAAGTAACCCGAGATGACAAAAAAGACCTGCATACGAAACGCATGAATAAAATCATTCAGCAGCGTCAGCCATACCGAGGCCTCCTGGCTGTTTACTGCCCATTTCTGTGCTGAGTAGATGAGGGAAACGTGAAACGGCACCCCCAGTAACATCAGATATGCGCGGATGGAGTCGAGGAAGTATTCACGTTCAGGTTTTACAGTACTCATAAAGTTCCAGTTCGTTAGTACGTTTGGCCAGTTTCACCCTGAAACCGGATTATGCTCGGGCAAAATTCTACCTGGGATAAACCGGGTATACTATCAGTGGAATCCGTAGTGTCTAATTGTCCTAAAAGTAGCGTTAAGCCTGACTAAATGCGGGAACAATGTTGCGCATAAGCTGTCGGAAAACCGAATAATCCTTTAAGATAAACGGGTTTGATTTAAGCACACGAAAGGGGGGGATGTGCTGACTAAAGAAAAAAATAAAGCCGGACTGATGAAGGTACGCTGGATTGGTACTGCAGTTCTGCTGGCGTTGTACGCTAATAACAGTTGGGCGTTTAATATCGATGATGTTGCAAAACAAGCCAAAGCGTTGGCAGGGAAAAGCTTCGAAGCGCCTAAAAGCAATTTACCCTCTCAATTTCGTGAAATGAAATTTGCTGATTATCAGCAGATCCAGTTTAACCACGATAAAGCGTATTGGGGCAAACTGCGCACGCCATTCAAGCTGGAGTTCTATCATCAGGGCATGTACTTCGATACCCCGGTGCAGATTAACGAAGTGACCGCCAGCGCGGTGCGCGAGATTAAATACAACCCCGATTATTTTAATTTCGGTAATGTAAAACATGACGCGGATGCGGTGAAAAACCTCGGTTTTGCCGGTTTCAAAGTCCTTTATCCCCTGAACAACAAGGGTAAAAACGATGAGATCGCCAGCTTCCTGGGTGCCAGCTACTTCCGGGTGATCGGTGCCGGTCAGGTTTATGGCCTGTCGGCGCGTGGACTTGCCATCGATACGGCGCTGCCGTCTGGTGAAGAGTTCCCGCGTTTCAAAGAGTTCTGGATTCAGCGTCCGAAACCACAGGACAAACAGCTGGTGATCTATGCACTGCTCGATTCGCCGCGCGCGGCGGGTGCGTATCGCTTTGTGCTGCATCCGGGTGAGGCGTCAACCGTTGATGTGCAGTCAAAAGTCTACCTGCGTGATAACGTTGGCAAACTGGGTATTGCGCCGCTGACCAGTATGTTCCTGTTCGGGCAGAACCAGCCATCTACGGTGAACAACTTCCGTCCGGCTCTGCACGACTCTGACGGTCTCTCAATCCACAATGGCAACGGGGAGTGGATTTGGCGTCCGCTGAATAACCCGCGTCATCTGGCGGTGAGCACCTATACTATCGAGAATCCAAAAGGCTTTGGTCTGCTGCAGCGCGGGCGTGACTTTAACAACTATCAGGATCTTGATGACCGCTATGATCTGCGTCCAAGCGGCTGGGTTGAGCCAATCGGCGACTGGGGTAAAGGCCGGGTCGAACTGGTTGAAATCCCGACGGCCGACGAAACCAACGACAACATCGTTGCGTTCTGGACGCCAGAGACGCTGCCAGAGCCTGGCAAAGAGATGAACTTCAAATATCGTCTGCACTTCTCACGCGATGAAAACCAGCTGCACTCCGACGATACGGCCTGGGTCAAAAACACCCTCCGTTCAGCGGGTGACGTGAAGCAGTCTAATCTCGTGCGTCAGCCGGATGGCACCGTGGCTTTCACCATCGACTTCGTGGGTAAAGACATGAGTAAGATGGCGGAAAACAGCCAGGTGGCACCGCAGGTCAGCGTCGGCAAAAATGCTGATGTGGTCGAGCAGAGCGTACGTTATAACCCGGTCACCAAAGGCTGGCGTCTGGTGTTGCGTCTGCGTGTAAAAGATGCCAAACAGTCCACCGAAATGCGTGCGGCCCTGGTAAGCGGCGACAAGACATTGACGGAAACCTGGAGCTATCAGTTACCTGCCAATGAATAAATCCACTTTTACACCTCAACGTTATGTGGAATCTCTGCCGCTGGATGCGGCAGGGAAGGCCCGCCTGAGCGTCTCATTGCAGAATGCCGGCGAGTTCCACTTCATCCATGATGCGCTGGGCAGGGATGTCGCAGCCAGTGATCGCCCCGACGATGCGCCGTTAAAATCGGTCTCATCGCGGGTCGAAATGGCCTGGCCCGATTCGCTGGCCGACGGCCAGCAGTTGGGTAAAGATTATCTTGACCGTACCACGCTGAAAGCGATGCCGAAGGTTAAACGCTCACTGATGTTCCCGGAAGCCTGGCGTACCAACCCGGTTGCCCGTGCCTGGGACTCACTGCGTGGTCACAAATCGGTGCCGCGTTATGCCAATGCGGAAGAGCAGCGTGCTGAAGAGAAGTGGCGTCATGTCGGTTCGATTCGCCGCTACATCCTGCTGATCCTGACCCTTTTCCAGACCGTGGTTGCCACCTGGTACATGAAAAGCATTCTGCCCTATCAGGGCTGGACGCTGCTGGACCCGATGGAGATGATCAACCAGAACTGGCAGCAGTCAGTGATGCAGATCCTGCCGTATGTGCTGCAGACCGGCATCCTGTTCCTGTTTGCCATTCTGTTCTGCTGGGTGTCAGCCGGTTTCTGGACCGCCCTGATGGGCTTCCTGCAGCTGCTGATCGGGCGCGATAAATACAGCATCTCCTACTCCACAGTCGGGGATGAGCCGCTGAATCCGGCGCATCGCACCGCGCTGATTATGCCGATCTGTAATGAAGACGTAGAGCGTGTTTACGCCGGTCTGCGTGCGACCTGGGAGTCTGTGGTTCGCACCGGTAACGCAGAGCACTTTGACGTCTACATCCTCAGTGACAGCTACGATGCGGATATCGCCGTTGCCGAACAGAAAGCCTGGATGGAACTGGTCCGTGACGTCGGCGGGGCAGGCAAGATCTTCTATCGCCGTCGCCGTCGTCGTGTGAAGCGTAAAAGCGGTAACATTGATGACTTCTGCCGTCGCTGGGGCAGCAACTACAGCTACATGGTGGTGCTGGATGCCGATAGCGTCATGAGCGGTGAGTGTCTCACCGGTCTGGTACGCATGATGGATGCGAATCCGAATGCCGGTATCATCCAGTCGTCGCCGAAAGCCTCGGGTATGGATACGCTTTATGCGCGCTGTCAGCAGTTCGCAACCCGCGTCTACGGTCCGTTATTTACTGCTGGTCTGCACTTCTGGCAGTTGGGCGAGTCTCACTACTGGGGTCACAACGCCATTATCCGCGTGAAACCCTTTATTGAGCACTGCGCGCTGGCCCCGTTACCGGGTGAAGGCTCCTTTGCCGGTTCAATCATGTCGCATGACTTCGTTGAAGCCGCGCTGATGCGTCGTGCCGGCTGGGGCGTCTGGATTGCCTATGACCTGCCGGGTTCCTATGAAGAGCTGCCACCGAACCTGCTGGATGAGCTGAAGCGTGATCGCCGCTGGTGTCACGGCAACCTGATGAACTTCCGCCTGTTCCTGGTAAAAGGGATGCACCCGGTTCACCGTGCGGTGTTCCTGACCGGTGTCATGTCTTACCTGTCGGCTCCGCTGTGGTTCATGTTCCTGGCGCTCTCCACTGCCTTACAGGTGGTGCATACGCTGATGGAACCGACCTACTTCCTGCAACCCAGGCAGCTGTTCCCGGTCTGGCCACAGTGGCGTCCCGAGCTGGCCATAGCGCTCTTCTCGACCACGATGGTGCTTCTGTTCCTGCCGAAGATGCTGAGTGTGGTGCTGATCTGGTTTAAAGGCTCTAAGGCCTACGGTGGTCCACTGCGTCTGCTGGCATCACTGGTGCTGGAAACGCTGTTCTCGGTGCTACTGGCACCGGTGCGCATGCTGTTCCACACGGTGTTTGTGGCCAGTGCTTTCCTTGGCTGGGAAGTCGTCTGGAACTCTCCACAGCGTGATGACGATGCGACGCCGTGGAGCGAAGCGTTTAAACGTCACGGTTCACAGATGGCATTGGGCCTGGTATGGGCAATTGGTATGGGACTGCTGGATCTTAACTTCCTGTGGTGGCTGGCACCGATTGTCTTCTCACTGATCCTGTCGCCGTTTGTCTCGGTCATGTCGAGCCGCGCAACATTGGGCCTCAAAAGCAAGCGAGCGAAGCTGTTCCTGATCCCGGAAGAGTACTCGCCGCCGCAGGAACTGGTGGATACCGACCGCTACGTGCTGCTGAACCGCGAACGCGCGCTGGAAAATGGCTTTATGCATGCCCTGTTCCATCCCGCCTTTAACGCGCTGGCAACGGCACTGGCGACATCACGTCATAAGCAGAGTCAGTTACTGGACTATGCCCGCGATCGCCGTGTCGATCAGGCGCTGAGCGATGCTCCGGATAAACTGGGTCGCGAGCAGCGTTTGCAGTTGATCAGCGATCCGGTGGTGCTGGCCCGTGTTCATACCCGACTGTGGGAAAATGCGGACAAGTATCATCAGTGGGTAGAGAGTTATCAGAAACTCACGCTTAACCCTCACGCGCTGGCAAAAAACGCGTAATCTGAAAAAGCGGCAGCGATGCCGCTTTTTTTATCGGATTAAAACAGCATCAGGATGATAAATTGAGTGCTGGCGTCATCGCAGGCAGCGTGTGACGATTTAAACGGTTAATCAGGGCGGATATCAGTGGTGAAAGGGTTATTTAAGGCAGGCGTTATCATTGCGGCTGTGCTCTGTTTAAGCGGATGCGGCAGTATTATCAGCCGTACCGTGCCCGGACAGGGGCACGGTAATCAGTATTATCCCGGCGTGCAGTGGGATGTGCGTGACAGCGGGTGGCGGGTTCTGACCATCCTTGATCTGCCGCTGTCACTGGTGGTGGACACCCTGTTATTACCGGTGGATGCCAGTCACGGTCCTTACGAATAACTGCGATCGGAGTCGCTGTTATCATCCTCCCACTCTTGTGCCGCAGCTTCACCCTCTTCGGTGTCAAGCGGCGGCTCCAGCTGGAATTCGCCATCATCCCACTCATGCAGCGTATTTTCCGCTAACCACTCCTGACGCAGCTCCACTTCATCAAAGTCAGCATCAAAAATAGCCTGTGCGCCTTCGCCACTGCGGAAAGGCAGACATTCACCCGCATCACCTTCATCTGCCAGGAACTCAGCCTGCCACATGATATCGCCATCCTGCATCACATATTTCTGCAGACCAAACTGACCGATCGAAGCTTCTTCTTCATCCACTTCAGGGTTGTTAGCGAGGAACTCCTCACGTGCAGCATCAATCGCTTCCTCTAACGTACTGTACATGCTCATCGCTCTTCTCCTTACGGGTTCATTAACTACGGATTATTTTGATTTCAGTGAAGGATAGACGAAATCTGAGGGAGGGAAAGGGCAGGGCGTTGCAACTGGCGGGAAATAAGCCATTTTCCGCCAGCCTGGGTCAAATCATCTTTTGTGGAAAGTGCAGGACGGGTTGAACAGACTCATGAATCACCGGTGCGGAGTAGCGGATACAACATTTTATACAGGGCTTCACTTTCTTAAAATTAATTCTGGCGATCGAAAGTGCCTGGCTCAGATTATATAAGGTGCCGATAAATATCAGCTCTTCTTTATCTGGCAGGCGTTTGCACCCTTTTCGATGGAGAAAATGATAATTATCCTGATCGGTGCCGATAGTAACGTAATAGTAGAGACCTTTGTTCATATCATCTGTCCCGTTAGAGGTTGCTGTGTATTGTCTTTTTTATAGTTTTAGCCAGGTCTATTAAAGGTCTGACTGTTACAAATGAAATTACCGATAAGCACAAACGACTTCAAATTCCATAACGATCTATCAGTACGTTAAAAAAATAAAAAATGGAATATAAGCCAGATTAACTGACTAATCGTTTGTAAAATAAGTTAATTTTTGTTGATTCATAAGCGCAGGGATATCATTAAGGTCGGCTAAATAGGATTAGGCCTGGAAGACGGAATAAATAGCGCCAGATAAAATTAAACAGAGATCGCTGCAATATTAATTAATAAAAAGCTAAAGTGAGCATGCAGCGCTTTGCGGTGAATTAATTGGTTAGCGAGTTTAACGGTAATCAGAAAGAAATTATATTCCGGTTAGAGTCCCATACTCATCGCTGGCTCTGAAATATGGCTGAAAGGATTCTTCTGTGCTGAGTAACTGATTTATTTAGCAGGATGTCGGGTCAGAAACGCGCTAAATGCCCGGCGGACATTTAGCGCGCACTGATTAATAACGTGAAGGCTCGCCTTCAGGGCGTGTTTTAAAGCGGCGGTGGAGCCACATGTACTGTTCGGGAGCCAACAGGACGCCCTCTTCGACCACTTTATTCATCCTGGCGGCGGTCACTTCATCGCTTTCCAGCGTAAATTCGGCGCTGATGTCAGGCAGTATCATCAGTTCATAACCCCGGCCGTCGGGCAGACGACGCGGCACAAAGGGGATAACCGCCGGTTTACCGGTGCGGATCAGCAGATGAGTGCCCACCGTCGTGGCTGCTTTTTCTACAGCGAAAAAGGGCACAAAGACGCTGCTACGCGGGCCATAATCATGATCGGGTGCGTACCAGATGATGTCACCGTGCTTCAGTGCGCGGATCATGCCTTTAAGATCTTTACGGTCGATCATGCTTTTATTTGACCGCATCCGACCTTTTACCTGCAGCCAGTCGATCAGTTTATTGTCATTGGGGCGGTAGACACCAATGCCAGGATTATGGATGCCAAACATGCGTGCACCAATCTCCAGCGTCAGAAAGTGCATGCCGATGAGCAGCACGCCACGCTGACTATCTCGCGCCTGCTGGATATGCTCCAGACCCGAAGGCTTATGCCATTTGTTGATGCGCCAGTCTGGCCAGAACCACGCCATACCGGTCTCAATCAACCCCATGCCGACTGATTCAAAATTGTGCTTAACCATCGCTTCGCGTTCGTTAACCGGCATATCAGGGAATGTTAATTCCAGATTACGTCGGGCGATACTGACGCGTCGCGTCATAAAACGCATCCCAATACGACCAATATTGCAGCCGAGCACATAAAGCAGGGGATAAGGAAGTAGCACTAAAAGATAAAGAGAAGCGACACCCAGCCAGGTCAGCCAATAGCGCGGGTGAAGCAGTTCTCGTGAAAACTGAGGCAACTGAGTCATGTGAAGATTAATTTTCCTGCGTCGCGCACCATGCAGTGCTGATATCTCATTGATTTACGACATTGTGCCAGTTTTTATCGTGCGTATAAATATCACTGACAGAACAGGCTACTGCAGGCTGCTGTTAAATAGTCAGATAGTGCCGGAAAAAACAGCAACCCGTGCCTGATTCCGAGACTGGTCTTTGCATCCCGGTGAAATCAGGTATCATGTGCCCGCTAAATTTCTCCTATTGATAACAGGAAAGAACACCATGCCAGTGTTACATAACCTCGTTTCCAATAAAGAGCTGAAGGCGCGCATGCTGGCTGAAACTGAGCCGCGTACCACAGTCTCTTTTTATAAATATTTCCAGATTGCCGACCCTAAAGCATTCCGCGATGCGCTCTACCTTGGCCTGACGTCACTCAAGGTCTTTGGCCGCGTCTATGTCGCGCACGAAGGTATTAATGCACAGATCAGCGTGCCCGCCAGCCAGTATGAAAAGATGAAAGAGTGGCTGTATGGCTTTGATCCGGCGCTGAACAACCTGCGAATGAATATTGCGCTGGATGATGATGGAAAATCATTCTGGGTATTGCGCCTTAAAGTGCGCGATCGCATTGTCGCGGATGGTATCGATGACGCCAGTTTTGATGCCAGCGACGTGGGTCAGTATCTTAAAGCGGCAGAAGTTAACGCCATGCTGGACGATCCTGACGCCCTGTTCGTTGACATGCGTAACCACTACGAATATGAAGTGGGCCGCTTCGATAATGCGCTGGAAGTACCTGCTGATACCTTCCGCGATCAGCTGCCGATGGCGGTTGATATGTTGCAGGATCAGAAAGACAAAAAGATCGTCATGTACTGCACCGGCGGGATCCGCTGTGAAAAGGCGAGCGCCTGGATGCGGCATAACGGCTTCGAGGATGTTTACCACATTGAAGGCGGCATCATCGAGTATGCCCGACGCGCCCGTGAACAGGGACTACCGGTTCGCTTCAAAGGCAAAAACTTTGTGTTTGATGAGCGGATGGGTGAGCGGATCTCTGACGACGTGCTGTCGAACTGTCATCAGTGCGGCGAACCCTGTGATACCCATGTCAATTGCGTGAATGACGGCTGTCATCTGCTGTTTATCCAGTGCAAAAGCTGCGCAGAGAAATTTGAGAACTGCTGTAGTCCGATCTGTCAGGAAGAAGCGAAACTCTCACCGGAGGAGCAGCGCGCTCGTCGGGCGGGACGTGAGAATGGCAACAAGATCTTTAACAAGTCGCGTGGCCTGTTAAACATGACCATTCCGTCGCCAGTGAAGAAATAAGCGTGGCCGCCTGAAGTCAGCTTCAGGCGGCTTGCTGTTTTACTGGCGCACACCTTCAACCGAGATCATCAGCTCCACCTTTTGCGAAGCTGGCCCCAGATCTTTGGTAATGTTAAAATCTTTCAGTGTAATTTCTCCCTCGGCTTCAAAACCAGCGCGGTAGCCGCCCCACGGGTCTTTGCCTTCACCCAGCATTTTTGCCTCCAGCGTCACCGGTTTAGTCACGCCATTCAGCGTGAGATCGCCGGTAATCTTCAGCTCATCACCCTCTTTCTTCACTGCTGTGGATTTGAACGTTGCCTGTGGGTTTTTGCTGCTGTTCAGGAAGTCAGCGCTACGCAGGTGCTTGTCACGCTCTGCATGATTGGTGTCAACGCTGCTGGTGTTGATGGTCACGTCAACTTTATCTGCGGCCGGGTTCTTCTCATCGAAGGTAAAGCTGCCGTCAAAATCTTTGAAGGTGCCATAGAGCCAGCTGTAACCGAGATGCTGAATGCGGAATTGAATAAAGGCGTGCTGGCCCTCTTTATCAATCTTATAGTCTGCGGCACCGGCAGTCATTGAGCCGAGCAGCAGGCTGGCACCGGTCATCGCCAGCAAGGTCTTCTTAAACATATTATTTATCCTTTTCAGAGGGTAAGGGGAGACGGAAACCTGACATCCGTTTTAGGGTGATATCGCGATCAATAACGTGATGCTTTAGCGCAGCCAGACCATGCAGTCCCGACAGGACCACAACCGTCCAGGCCAGCCAGAGATGAATGTCGCCTGCCAGGTCTGCCTGTTCGCCTGCGCCGCTGAACAGCGCGGGCAGCGTAAACCAGTTAAATACAGCGATGGGTTTGCCATCGGCGGTAGAGATGAGATAGCCACTGATCAGAATGGCCAGCAGCAGGGTATAAAGGAGCAGGTGCGCCACGACTGAACTGAGGCGCACCAGCGGGGAATAGCTGCTCAGCGGCTTTGGCGGCGGTGAAATAACGCGCCACAGCAGGCGAATAATCAGCGTCAGCATCAGAATGACGCCAATACTTTTATGGATTTCCGGCGCGTCGTGATACCAACTGTCATAGTAGCCCAGGCCAACCATCCAGAGTCCCAGCGCAAACATGGCATAAATCGCCAGCGCCATTGACCAGTGCAATAGCACAGCAACCAGTCCAAACTGATGAGGTGTATTACGTAATAACATAATGTGGATTTCATGGTGACATAATCTGAAATAAGCATCCACATTATGAAATATAAAAGCAATCGTCCTTACGCTTCTATAAATTTTAATTTCCGGGATGAAAAGGTTGAATAAAACTATGGCGAAATGACCAATATTACTGAATGAGATATTTCTGGCGGGAAAGTTGTCAACGTTAAATGGCGGTAATTAACACTATGGGCGAAATAAAGACACTCATTATGTCAAGAAAAATCAGTTTTCGTCAGATTATGTCAGCCGGGTGGCATCACACTGATGCCACCCGTTACCAGAGTCAGAAACGCGAGAGGCAGAAGGGGGACAAATCAAAGGAGAACGGTTTTTGCTGTGCGAATTCCGCAGCAAGCTCGCCTAAGACGCTGGCAAATTTAAACCCATGTCCGCTGAGTCCGGTGATTAACAGGCGGTCAGGTTCACCCGGCAGGGTGTCGATAATAAAATCTTCGTCCGGGCTGAAATCGTAGCTGCAGGCTTCGCCATGCAGACAGACGCCGACGCCAGGTAAAAACTGTCGGAGAAAACCAAAGGCCTCACTGCCGTCCGCCGCTACTGCGCCAAAAGGTTTACGATCTTCAGGCTGCTGCATCAGCTGACCGCCATCATGGCGACCGACCTTCAGTGCGTTGTTATCCGCCGGGAAGCCGTAAAACTGGCTGCCATCTGCCATCTCAACCGTAAAGCCGGGGAACTTATTATTCTCGCTGTAGCGGCCATCTGCCTGATACCAGGCAAATACCTTGCGGGTAGGGGCGACCGGCAGGCCAGGAATTAATTTGCCGACCCAGGTGCCCGCGCTTATCAGCATTTTGCGGCCCCGATAGATGCCATCCAGGGTAGTGACCTGTTGCAGGTCACCATCACGACCAATCTCTGAGACCGGGCAGTTAAATAGTTGCGCACAGCCCGCCTGTTCCGCCAGCTGGATCCAGCTGCGAACCGCCTGTTCACATTTCAGAAAGCCGGACTGCGGCTCAAAGATGCCCAGATAACCCTCTGGCACGTTGATTTGCGGCCAGCGCTTACGTACTTCATCAGGCTGCATCACCTCGATATTGAGCTGCCAGCGGGTCGCGCTGTCGATAACGTTCCGGATAAAGGGGGAGTGCTCAGGAGCAAGGTTAAGTACGCCACTGCGATGCATGATGCGCTCACTGGCGCGCTGTTCCAGCTCATCCCACAGCGTCTGCGCCCGCAGAACCAGCGGAACATAATGTTCGCCTTCACCATAGGCGTGACGAATCAGCCGGCTCTCACCATGATGCGTTCCCTGATTGTGAGGAGGATGACCGCTGTCGATCATTAATACCGATAAACCTGCCTGGGTAGCATAGTAGCCAGCCGCCGCGCCCACTGAACCGCTGCCGACGACGATAAGATCATAAATCATGATAACGACACTCTAAGAGTCAGATAATCAAAAGCATACCAGAAACAGAAACGAAAAAGGCACCCCTGAGGGCGCCTCTTTGATGCGGCAGATATTAATGCTTATTAAGAAGTCGTTCTGGTTGCTCAGCTGATTCTATCTTGGCGATGCCCGCTTCGAGGATCGAGATAAACTGCCTTGCCACATCCGTTGTCAGCCAGTAGGTTGGGCCAACATCCGCTTCTTCTTCTTTTTGATCCTGCGACGACAGCGAGTGCAGGCGGATCATCATGGCATCATAGCTATCAACGGTACTGATGTCCCAGCCCACCAGCGGATGGGTCTGGATAACGTCTTTTCTTCTGTCCATTATAACCTCCTTATTACTCGTTAAACGAAGTGCATGATGAGGTTCAATGCGGCTTTTTTATTGCGATAGCGAGACAATTATAACAGTAAAAGTGGGTATCACTGTTTAAAAAATGCCGTGAACCAGCTTCTCACAGAATATTTGTGTTTGAAAGGAGGACGTTGAAAAATAAAATGCCTGGCGGGCAGGCATTTTTATCACTGTTCAATGGGCATGTAAAAGCGGGTTAAGCCGCGTGAGCGAACTTAAAGTGTCGGGGTTTCCGGCACAATGCCACCGCCACGTTTTTGCAGTGTTTCTGCAAGACGGGCAAAGTGCTGCTGAAGCTGCTCATCATGATTTTGATTTTGGGCTTCCAGCGACAGATTGTGCACCAGCAACTGACTGGCACGATCGTCAAGACAGAAAATCAGACTGGAAAAGGCATTTTCCAGCACCGTTAAACGACGCTTTTGATCACCAATCAGTGCTAACAACTCACCAAAGGTCATCGCCTCTTCCGGTTTATCAGTAGTCATGGTGTCGCACCTCCTGTTATGCGTGACGAGCGCAAGGATAGGGCATTGATCATTAAGAGTCTAGATGCAGAGAGGGAGAAGTGCGAGAGGGGAGAAAAGATAAAAAAACCGGGTGGCGACACCCGGAAAAAAAGCACAGTGGCGGTTAATCAGTAATGAACCAGTCGTCAGCGCTTTCCCACGTCTGCTGCAGGATTTCGCTGATCTGGTCGCGCGTCTCTTTTCCACCGCCCAGCACGCTGAGATTGTTGGCACTGGCGTAACGTACCTTGACGTGATTGGTCGAATCAGGGAACTGTTCGTCGATGCGGCGCGATAATTCATCGCTTAACGCTTCAATCGCGCCAGCAGGAAGAGGTCGGGTATTGGATACGGTAATTTCAACGCGCATAATAGCCTCCGATTAAGATACTGTATATATTTACAGTATCATTGAGCCGGAGGCAAGTAAAATTATGCAATGCGCCAGTTCAGCGTTTCACCGGCCAGGAACGGCACCAGTGAGTGGCTGCCGAGTGCAATTGACTCTGGCACCTGCCACGGCTCACGCACCAGCGTGATCGTCCCCTCATTCAGCGGCAGGCCGTAAAAACGCGGGCCATTTTCAGAACAGAATGCTTCAAAATGTTCCAGCGCGTTCAGCTCTTCAAAAACGGTGGCGTAGGCGGGCAACGACGTCGGTGCATTAAATACGCCCGCACAGCCGCAGCTGGACTCTTTGAGATGACGCAGATGCGGCGCGGTGTCGGTGCCAAGGAAGAAGCGTGGATTCCCGCTTGCCACCACTTTACGCAGCGCTTCCTGATGCACGTTGCGCTTAAGGATTGGCAGACAGTAGAGGTGCGGGCGAATACCGCCCACCAGCATGTGGTTGCGGTTAAACATCAGATGCTGCGGGGTAATAGTTGCGCCCAGTGTTTCACCGGCATCGGCAACATATTGAGCGGCATCCTGCGTCGTAATGTGCTCCATCACCACTTTCAGTGCCGGAAACTGGCTGCGTAGCGGCACCATCACGGTTTCAATAAAGCGGGCTTCACGGTCAAAAATGTCGATATGCGCATCAGTGACTTCACCATGGATCAACAGTGGCATACCGATCTTTTGCATCCGATCCAGCACGCGAGCAATGGACGCGATGTTGGTCACGCCATGGCTGGAGTTGGTGGTGGCGTGCGCCGGATAGAGCTTCGCCGCGGTGAACAGACCGGCGGTGAAACCGCGCTCAAGCTCATCAGGATCCAGCGAGTCGGTCAGGTAGCAGGTCATCAGCGGCGTAAAGGCGTGATCGGCGGGTAGCGCCGCCAGAATGCGATCGCGGTACGCTTCACCGGCCGCCACGCTGGTTACCGGGGGCACCAGGTTTGGCATCACAATGGCACGACCATTCACCGCGCTGGTATAGGGCAGGACCGTTTTGAGCATCTCATCATCACGCAGATGAATATGCCAGTCGTCAGGGCGACGCAGGGTAAGTTGCTGAGGTTGTGCTGTCATCTGTGAAGCTCCGGCAGAAAGGAAACAAAAGGCATGTTTTGGCCGGGGTCTAAGCATAGGGATTCAGGCAACCGTTTGCACCTGCTTTTTATGCCGCCAGAGAAAATCCGCGCCGGATGGCGCGGAAATCGGGATTACTGCGTAAAGGGAATGACCAGTTCGCCAGGCTTCACTTCCAGTCCTTTGGCAAATTTCTTCGCCAGCGACTCGCCTTTGCTGCGGTCTGCGCTGAGCACATAGGCGGGTTTTTGATCAAAATAACTTTTCAGCGACTGATTCAGATAAGGCGTCAGTGTCTTCATGATGGATGCCATTTTTTCCGGGGCCACCTGGGCGTCTACAATCTCCAGATCGCGCAGATAAATTGCGCCCTGCTGCTGATCATAAACCGGCTGAGCACGCATTTTCAGCTGCATATCGGCCTGCTGCGGGCCAAACAGTGAGGTAACGTTGATTTTTGCATTACCGGAGAGCGTCACTTTACCCGGTTCTTCGCGACCAATCTGACTGGTCAGGTTGTTCAGCACGATGTGTGCGTTAACCAGCCCGGAAACGCCAATATCTTTCTCGTAGTTATTGTGCTTCTGCAGCGCCTGGTTTACTTCCTGTTCGCTGATGGTGTATTGCGTCAGTTGATTACATCCGCTAACCAGCAGCGCCATCAACAGGGCAGTCAGCCCGAAAAAAGCCTTTTTCATCGATCTTTATCCTGAATATCAGAGCCAGTAAACAGGCCATAGCCTGCCTGAATGCGTGGCGGGTGTCATCAGGAAAGGGATGAGAAACGCCGCAGCGTCTCTCATCTGGGGCGGGACTAATGCGCTATCGAAGAGAGCAGATTAACCTGAGTCTGTTTCGCCATGTTATCGCGGTAGTCCGCGACCCGGCTCGGCCAGTCGATTCCGGCGACCAGCGTCAGAGAGCGGAGTAGCGGGAAGAGATTAAAATCATCTTGCGATAGCTCGCCGTTTACCGCATTGGGCTGAACGATTAATTTGTCCAGTTTGCGCAGATCCTCACTTACATTCTTAATCAGCCCGGCCGAGTGGCTTTTCAGCGTCTCAAAATCACCGATACTCGCCTGTTTTTTGCTGCGGAAATAGTCACGCGCCTCAGGCGTCGCGAACTCGGCAAACGCCGCTTCGGCAATGCGCGGCAGCAGCAGTTTATTGACATAGCTGTTCATGTGACGCAGCCAGTCGCCAATTGCCGGGTTCAGCGCGCCAGTGATCAGCGGCGCGCCATCCTGCTGATCGACGTAATGCACGATCTCCATGCTCTCAGGCATTGCGCTGCCATCCTGCTTTTGCAGAATCGGTGCCATTTTCTGCCCGATCAGTCGTTTTGGCGTCTCTTCATCGTCGTTGAGCATCACCACCAGCTCAACCGGCTTATTTTTCAGACCAAAAATCATTCGCGCTTTAACGCAGAAAGGACAATGGTCATAGATATAGAGTTTCATCCTGATCTCCCGGATTTTTACAGGTTTAGTGTTTAACAGAGTGAATCAATTCATCCTGTTTCGGGCGCGTAAAAAGTATGGAAGAGATTACCCTGCAGGGCAAACCTGCCAGCCAGCATGTGTGCTGTAGTAGGACAAACCAACTGTTCGCCGCTGTGATAACAGAGCAAAATCAACCTCTTTAAAGCTAAACCGCTGTAACGTTTTACCGCAGCCCAGGCGGCGGTTATAGTGAAAGCCGGGTAATGACGGCTATCACTCACAGCCATTGATTTCAGGAGTCAGGATGTTTGGCTATCGTTCTGCCGCGCCCCGGGTGCGATTAACCACCGATCGTCTGGTGGTCCGTCTGGTTCACGAACGTGATGCCTGGCGAATGGCAGATTACTATTCGGAAAACCGACTGTTTTTAAAACCATGGGAGCCGGTGCGCGACGATAGCCACTGCTACCCTTCGGGCTGGCAGGCGCGCCTCGGGCTGATTTCCGACATGCACAAGCAGGGAACGGCCTTCTATTTTATTCTCATGGACAGCGATGAAACCGAAGTGCGGGGCGTGGCGAACTTCAGTAACGTGCTGCGCGGTTCCTTTCACGCCTGTTATCTCGGCTATTCACTGGGTGAAAAGTGGCAGGGGCAGGGGCTGATGTTCGAAGCCTTGCAGTCGGCTATCCGTTATATGCAGCGCCAGCAGCATATTCACCGCATCATGGCGAACTACATGCCGCACAACCAGCGCAGCGGCGATCTGCTGGCGCGACTCGGTTTTGAGAAAGAGGGTTACGCGAAAGATTATCTGTTGATCGACGGACGCTGGCAGGATCACGTGCTGACAGCCTTAACTCTGCGGGAATGGACGCCTGACCGGCGTGGACAATAATGAGGACGTGAGCATGAAGATGGCTTTATCAGCGCAGGCGTTGCGCGTGCTGGGCTGCCTGCTGGAGAAGCAGGTCACCACGCCAGAGCAGTATCCGCTGTCACTGAATGGCGTGGTGGTGGCCTGTAATCAGAAATCGAATCGCGAGCCGGTGATGGAGCTGAGTGAAAGCGAGGTACAGAATCAGCTCGATCAGCTGGAAAAGCGTCATCTGGTCACCGGCAGCAGCGCCGCCGGACAGCGGGTGGTAAAATATGAGCAGCGTTTTTGTAACTCCGCGTTTGGCACACTGAAACTCAACAGTGCGGAAGTGGCTCTTCTCACCCTGCTGCTGTTGCGTGGCCCCCAGACGCCAGGTGAACTGCGAACCCGCAGCGGTCGCTTGCATGAGTTCAGCGATGTCGGCGACGTGGAACAGACGCTGGAAAGCTTGATGCAGCGTGACGACAGTGCACAGGTCATCCGCCTGGCGCGTGAGCCAGGCAAGCGTGAAAGCCGCTTTATGCATCTGCTGGGCGATGAAGATGACGCGCATCAGGCTGCCGACGCGCCTGACGAGCAGGGTGATCTGGCGGCGCGCGTCACTACGCTGGAACAGCAGGTTGCAGCACTTCAGGCGCAACTTACCCAATTGCTGCAACCGGAGAGCTGAGATGACATTACGTATAGGCGTGGTGGGATTGGGTGGTATTGCGCAGAAAGCCTGGCTGCCGGTGCTGTCGGCCGCGACGGACTGGACACTGGTAGGGGCGTTTTCCCCGAATCAGGCCAAAGCCCGCCCGATCTGTGACAGCTATCGCATGCAGTGCTTTGGATCACTGAATGAATTAGCCGCAGCCTGCGACGCGGTGTTTGTCCACAGCAGCACCGCCACCCACTATGAAGTGGTCAGGGTGCTGCTGCTGGCAGGAAAAGATGTCTGCGTCGACAAGCCGCTGGCTGAAACCCTGGAGCAGGCTGAAGCGCTGGTGGCGCTGGCAGAAAAACGTCAGCGTAAACTGATGGTGGCATTTAACCGCCGCTTCGCGCCGCGCTATCAGCAGCTGCAGACGGAGATGGCTGATGCCGCCTCTCTGCGGATTGAAAAGCACCGCAGCGACAGCGTCGGGCCACGGGATCTTCGCTTTACCCTGCTTGATGACTACCTGCATGTGGTGGACACCGCGCTCTGGCTGGGCGGCAAGCCTGTTCGCCAGGTTCACGGACGCATTGATACCAATGAACAGGGGCAGATGCTCTATGCCGAACACCATTTCGCTGTTGAAGGTCTGGCGATCACCACCAGTATGCACCGGCGCGCAGGCAGTCAGCGCGAGCGGGTCAGCGCAGTGTGTGACGGTAAATGCATCGACATCAGCGAGATGCGTGACTGGCAGGAAGAACGCAGTGATGGCCTGCTTATCACCCCGCCGCCAGCCTGGCAGAGCCATCTGACGCAGCGCGGCTTCAGCGGTGCAGCACGCCATTTTATCGACTGCGTACAAAATCAGACGAAGCCTGAAACCAGCGGTGAGCAGGCGCTGATGGCGCAGCGTGTGGTGGAAAAACTGTGGCGTGAGGCGACGCAGGAATAACGCCTTGTAACACTCCGTGCTGGTCATTTCCCTCCGTGGCAGTAGACTGTCGCCGGGCATCCTCGGGTGCCCGCGCTAATTCTCCTTTTTGCCGATTCTTTTCAGGATGCGCCGTCAATTATGAATTTGTTGAAATCGCTGGCAGCGGTCAGTTCTATGACCCTGTTTTCCCGCGTACTGGGCTTTGCCCGTGATGCTATCGTGGCGCGGGTGTTTGGTGCCGGAATGGCGACTGATGCCTTCTTTGTTGCGTTTAAACTGCCCAATCTGCTGCGCCGTATTTTTGCTGAAGGCGCATTTTCTCAGGCATTTGTGCCGATTCTGGCTGAATATAAAAGTAAGCAGGGTGAAGAGGCGACGAAACTGTTCCTGGCGTATGTCTCGGGCCTGCTGACGCTGGTACTGGCGCTGGTTACGGTGGCGGGGATGATCGCTGCGCCCTGGGTCATTATGGTCACGGCTCCTGGCTTTGCCGACAGTGCCGATAAATTTGCACTGACCAGTTCGCTGCTGCGGGTAACTTTTCCCTACATTATGCTGATTTCGCTGGCGTCGCTGGCGGGGGCGGTGCTGAACACCTGGAACCGCTTCTCGGTACCGGCGTTTGCGCCAACCCTGCTGAATGTCAGCATGATTGGTTTTGCGCTGTTTGCTGCGCCGCACTTTCATCCACCGGTGATGGCTCTGGCCTGGGCGGTGGTCGCGGGCGGTGTGCTGCAGCTCGGCTATCAGCTTCCCCACCTGAAAAAGCTGGGAATGCTGGTGCTGCCGCGTCTTAATCTGCGCGACGCGGGCGTGTGGCGAGTGATGCGTCAGATGGGCCCGGCTATTCTGGGCGTTTCCGTCAGTCAGATCTCGCTGATCATCAACACCATCTTCGCCTCGTTTCTGGTTTCGGGTTCGGTCTCCTGGATGTACTACGCGGATCGCCTGATGGAGTTTCCTTCGGGTGTGCTGGGCGTGGCGCTGGGCACCATTCTGCTGCCGTCGCTGGCTAAAAGTTTTGCCAGCGGCAACCATGATGAATATTCCCGACTGATGGACTGGGGCCTGCGACTCTGCTTCCTGCTGGCGCTGCCGAGTGCCGTGGCGCTTGGCATGCTCTCCGGTCCGCTGACCGTGGCGCTGTTCCAGTACGGTAAATTCACAGCTTTTGATGCATTGATGACGCAGCGTGCGCTGATCGCCTACTCCGTCGGACTGATGGGCCTGATTGTGGTTAAGGTGCTGGCGCCCGGTTTCTATTCCCGTCAGGACATCAAAACGCCGGTGAAAATCGCGATTGTCACGCTGATCATGACGCAGCTCATGAACCTGGCGTTTATTGGCCCGCTGAAACATGCCGGTCTGTCACTGTCGATTGGTCTGGCGGCCTGTCTGAATGCGTCGCTGCTCTACTGGCAGCTGCGTAAGAAGAATATCTTTGTGCCGCAGCCGGGCTGGGGTAGTTTCCTGCTCCGCCTGCTGATTGCCGTGGTGGTGATGGCTGGCGCGCTGTTTGGCATGCTGCAGTGGATGCCGGCCTGGGAACAGGGCGCTATGCTGTGGCGACTGCTGCGTCTGGCGGCGGTGTGTGCTGTCGGCGGAGGCGCTTATTTCCTGGCGCTGGGGCTGCTGGGCTTCCGGCTACGCGACTATGCACGGCGCACGGCTGTATAAGCCTGATTAACTGACAATAAACTAAACCCATAAAAAATCCCGCACCAGGCGGGATTTTTTCGCTACTTTTCGGCTCAGGCTTTACGACTTAACGTTGCCTGACCTTTACCCATCCCATCGGGACCATAAAAGGCCTGAGTCTGATGCGGCTTCAGCACTTCAAGTGCATTTTCCGTGTAGCGAATCTGATGCTGCAGCAGCATGCCATTATGAACATTGGCATTCTGCAGACGACGGGTATGCTGCTGAATGCTGTCCCAGCGGCGTGCCATGTCGTTCTGACCACGATAAGGTGCCGATGTCGCCTGACTCTGTTCAGCGGTGCGGCGCATCTCATCCAGATAGTTCAGCGTACTGAGCAGCGCACTTTTATCTTCGGTGATGCGCTGCAACAGGTTGCTGTTGATACTGCCCGCTGCCAGTTGCTGCTGCTCTTCTTCCAGCACCGCTGAAAGCGACGCCAGCACGTCCTGCATCTTATCTAATGTGGTCTGCAAATTACTCATGGGAATTAATTACCCTCTAAATACGCCTTAGTGTCGGCAATCAGCGCATCGGCGATTTTGCCGGTATCCATCTTCAGTTCACCATTACGAATGGCAGTTTTCAGTTGTTCAACGCGCTCGACGTTAATATCTTTGCTGCTCGGCTGCATCAGCTGCGACTGCGCGCTGCTCAGGCTCACCTGGGCTGCAGCAGGGGTCGTGGCTGATACCGGACTGGCACTCTGACGCACTTTGCTGCTGCCAGACTCACTGCTGTCGCGGCTCTGTACGGTGCTGGCGGGTTTCAGAGGTTGCGTTCTGTCAATGCTCATATTCGGGCTCCTGTACGGTCAGGGGAAGTCTGCCACCTGAATCATAATAGCGTTATCGCTTTGTTGATTCTTCTATCGGCAGCACTACGGGCTTCTTTAACACTTTACAGCGTTATAAGAATATTCCCATCCTCGCGCACCTTACCGCTGACAATCTGGCCATTTGCCATCCTCACGCGAACCGACTGCGAGCGGGCGGCGTTGTTCAGCGCCTTGCCCTCACCGCTGGCGTCAAAGCCGTCTCCGCTGGCAATCACCATCACATTCTGACCCGCTTTAACACGCCATGGCTGACGCAGCGTGGAGGGATTAATCGGCTGTCCTGGCTGTATATCACGCAGCACTACGGCGTCTGCGACTGCGTCCGCATTCAGCAGGGCGCGGGCAGGCAGGGCATCAAGGCGGCCGGTTTGCAGCGTGAAATCACTTTCGCTGACGCTACTGCCCTGGCTCAGCAGCCGGGTCGCCACCAGATAGGAGCCGGTGACCTGAACCTGTACCTGGATATAACGGCGATTCTCATCGCAGTTTGCCGCCACGCTCATGTTGCCCCATAACCGGCTATTGCCCGGCAGAGTGAACTTTGGCATGTCACAGGCTGGCCATTGCTCTTTAGGGGTGCGAACCACGACCACCATGCCTGCAGCATGCTGAGCGTCACGCGCTTTAAAAAATTGATTCAGTTGTGCATTGAGATCCCCGGCAGAAGCCGGAAGGGCGATCACGACCAGCAGGCTGGTCAGCAGAGTCAGATATCGACGCATTGTGCAGTTCCTCACTGATGATGGCGACGAGTGTACCCGTTAAGAAAAATCCTCAATTGTCAAAATAGCGGTCATTTAAGGCGTTATTCAGACGATGACGGCTTGCTTTTTCAAATTAAGCTGCGAACTCAAAATTCTCATACGCGGAGGAAACATGCTCGACAAACTGGATGCGGCGCTGAAATTTGGAACGGAGGCCCTCAACCTGCGTGCTCAACGTCAGGAGATCCTGGCGTCAAATATTGCCAACGCCGATACCCCTGGTTATCAGGCCCGGGATATCGACTTTGCCAGCGAGCTGAGTCGGGTGATGTCCAATGGTCGTGCGGAAGGCAGCAGCATGGCGTTAAAAGTCACGTCAGCTCGCCACATTGAAGCACAGACAAACGGAGCGCCATCGATGGATATGCTTTATCGCATTCCCGATCAGCCTTCTGCCGACGGCAATACCGTAGATATGGACCGTGAGCGTACGCAGTTCGCGGATAACAGCCTGAAATATCAAACCGACCTCACCCTCATCAGTAGCCAGATCAAAGGCATGATGAGCGTGTTACAAGGGCAATAATTATGGCCTTGCTGAATATTTTTGACATTGCCGGCTCAGCGATGACCGCGCAATCACAGCGATTAAACGTCAGTGCCAGTAACCTGGCAAACGCCGACAGCGTCACCGGTCCCGATGGCAAGCCTTACGTGGCAAAGCAGGTCGTCTTCCAGACCGATGCGGCTCCGGGTTCAGCGACCGGCGGTGTGAAAGTGGCACGCGTCGTGGACGATCCGACACCTGCGAAGCTGGTCTATGACCCTGGTAATCCGATGGCTGATGCCAAAGGTTACGTGAAGATGCCGAACGTGGATGTGGTTTCTGAAAGCGTCAACACCATGTCGGCGTCACGCAGCTACCAGGCCAACGTCGAGGTGCTCAACACCGTGAAGTCGATGATGATGAAAACCCTGACGATCGGGCAATAACGGAGAAAAACCATGGCTATCGCGGTAGGCGTTAATGAAAAGCTGGACCCCACGGTCCTTAGCTCATCCAGCACCAGTGGCACCGGCAACAACGCACAGGATCTGCAGAATCAGTTCCTGACCATGCTGGTGACGCAGTTAAAGAACCAGGATCCAACCAATCCAATGGATAACAGCCAGCTCACCACGCAGCTGGCACAGATCAATACCCTGAGCGGCATTGAAAAACTGAATACCACGCTGGGATCGATCTCCGGTCAGATCAGCACCAGCCAGTCGCTGCAGAGCTCCACGCTGATTGGGCATGGCGTGATGGTTAATGGCGGACAAATTCTGGTAGGCAACGGCACCACCACGCCATTTGGTGTAGAGCTGGCTTCCGCTTCTACTGGCGCATCCGCCACCATTAAAGATGCCAGTGGCACGGTGATCGATACCGTCGATCTGGGCGCGCTGAGTGCTGGCGTCCACACCTTCTCGTGGGACGGCAAGCTGACTGATGGCTCTGTCGCACCGGATGGTAAATACAGCGTTACGATTGCCGCAAGCAATGGCAACACACAACTGGTGGCACAACCGCTTAACTACGCCTACGTCAATGGGGTGAGTACTGCGAACAACACCACAAAACTGGATCTCGGCACCATGGGCTCCGCCACCCTTGACGACGTACGTCAGATTCTCTGATTAACCTGTAGACAGGAAACAAACACATGTCATTTTCCCAAGCGGTCAGCGGCCTTGGTGCTGCTTCAAGTAACCTTGATGTCATCGGTAACAACATTGCTAACTCCGCGACTGCGGGCTTTAAATCCAGCACCATCGCGTTTGCCGATATGTTTGCCGGTTCGAACGTTGGTCTCGGTACCAAAGTCGCTGCGGTGATCCAGAACTTTAACGATGGCGCGACCACCACCACCAGCCGTGGCCTGGACGTTGCGCTGAGCGGTAACGGCTTCTTCCGTATGACCGACAGCAGCGGCGGCGTTTTCTATTCACGTAACGGCCAGTTAACGCTGGATGCCAACCGTAACCTGGTGAATACCCAGGGGCTGAACGTCACCGGCTATCCGGCAAGCGGTTCACCGGCCACTATCCAGGCGGGGGCGAACCCGGTGGCGCTGACTATTCCTACCACGCAGATGTCAGCCCGCGCGACCACCACTGCCGGACTGGTTGCCAACCTGAACTCAACGGATACCACGCCAACGGTGACCACCTTCTCGACGGCGAACGCAGACAGCTACAACAAGAAAACCACGGCCACCGTGTTCGACTCGCAGGGTAATGACCATGCGCTCGACATGTATTTCGTGAAAGACACCACCAGCAACAGCTGGACAGTCCACACCATTGATGGCAACACCGGCACCTCAGCGGGTGACTTCAGAATGGCGTTTGACACCAGCGGTAAGCTGACCAGCGTCTCTAAGCTGGATGCCACCGGTGCCGTTGTGAGCACCACCACGGATGGCACCGTCGGCCTGACGCTGAACGTGGGCGGTGCCAATGGCGCGGTCGCCAATCAGCCGATCAACCTGAGCATGCTGGGCAGCCTGCAACAGAACACCGGCAGCACCACCTTTGGCAGCCCGACGCAGGATGGCTATGCGCCAGGCGATCTGACCAGCTACGCGATCAACGATGACGGCACGATTACCGGGACCTACTCAAACCAGAAAACCCAGCTGCTGGGTCAGATTGTGCTGGCAAGCTTCTCTAACCCGGAAGGTCTGCAGTCACAGGGCGACAACGTCTGGTCTGCATCAAGTGCATCCGGTCAGGCAGCGATCGGTCTGGCCAACACCGGCACCTTTGGTTCACTGACAGCGGGTGCACTGGAATCGTCCAACGTCGACATGAGTAAAGAGCTGGTGAACATGATCGTCGCGCAGCGTAACTATCAGGCGAATGCGCAGACCATCAAAACTCAGGACCAGATTCTTAACACGCTGGTTAACTTACGTTAATTCGCTAACAGGATTGCCATATGGATCACGCGATATATACCGCGATGGGCGCGGCCAGCCAGACGCTGGATCAGCAGGCGGTTACCGCCAGCAACCTCGCCAACGCCTCAACACCCGGCTTTCGTGCACAGCTGAATGCGCTGCGCGCGGTGCCGGTGAGTGGCTGGTCGCTGCCGACCCGTACGCTGGTCGCCGCCTCTACACCCGGTGCCGACATGAGTCAGGGCGCAATGGATTACACCGAGCGTCCGCTCGATGTGGCGGTGCAGCAGGATGGCTGGCTGGCGGTGCGTACCGCTGACGGCAGCGAAGCCTATACCCGCAACGGCAATATGCAAATCAGTCCGACCGGAACGCTGACGGTTCAGGGCAATCCTGTGATGGGCGATGGCGGTCCGATTGTGATCCCGCAGGGTACGGAAATCACCATTGCTGCAGACGGCTCCATCACCGGGCTGAACGCCGGTGATTCGCCGAACGCCACGGTTCAGCTGGGCAAGCTGAAGCTGGTCAGGGCAACCGGTCAGGAGCTGCAGCGCAGTGATGACGGCATGTTCCGTCCTACCGCGGCAACGCAGGCGACCCGTGGTGCTGCGCTGCAGGCCGATGCCACCATGCAGGTGATGCCTGGCGTACTGGAAGGCAGCAACGTCAAGCCAGTGGAAACCATGGTCGATATGATCGCCAACGCCCGACGTTTTGAGATGCAGATGAAAGTCATCACCAACGTCGACGAAAATGAACAAAAAGCCAATCAGCTCCTGAACATGAGCTAAGGCGCGAGGATAACAACATGATTCGTTCTTTATGGATCGCTAAGACCGGTCTTGATGCGCAGCAGATGAACATGGACGTCATTGCCAACAACCTGGCAAACGTCAGCACCAACGGCTTTAAACGTTCACGTGCGGTGTTCGAAGATCTGATGTACCAGACTATGCGCCAGCCGGGCACGCAGTCATCAGAACAGACAACGCTGCCATCGGGCCTGCAGATCGGTACAGGTGTGCGTCCGGTGACGACTGAGCGGCTGCATACTCAGGGCAACCTGTCGCAGACCAGTAACTCAAAAGATATCGCTATTAACGGTCAGGGTTATTTTCAGATTCAGATGCCGGACGGCACCTCTGCGTATACCCGTGATGGCGCGTTTCAGGTTGATCAGAACGGTCAGCTGGTGACCAACTCCGGTTTCCCGGTGCAGCCAGGCATTACCATTCCGGCCAACGCCACCAGCATTACGGTGTCGCGTGACGGTGTGGTCAGCGTGACGCAGCAGGGTCAGGCCCAGGCCGCACAGGTCGGTCAGTTAACGCTGAGCACCTTTATGAACGACGCCGGTCTCGATAGCGTGGGTGAAAACCTCTACAAAGAAACGCAGGCATCGGGCGCACCGACGGACAGCACGCCAGGTCAGAACGGCGCGGGTCTGCTCTATCAGGGCTACACCGAAACCTCGAACGTTAACGTAGCGGAAGAGCTGGTTACGATGATTCAGACGCAGCGCGCTTACGAAATCAACAGCAAGGCGATCAGCACCTCTGATCAGATGCTGGCGAAATTAACTCAGCTTTAATCCCGAACAGGGCCAGCCCGTGCTGGCCTGAGATACAGACATTAATAAGGTCGTGACACCGTGGCGAAGCAACAGATTCTCAAGCCTGGACATTGGTTAGTCGCCTCGTTGCTGCTAACTCTTAACGGATGTGCCCTGGTCCCGCGTACTCCGCTGGTCGAAGGCGCAACCACGGCGCAGCCGATGCCGTCCGCGCCACCGGTGGTAAACGGCTCTATATTCCAGGGCGTCGCGCCACTTAACTACGGCTATCAGCCGCTGTTTGAAGATCGCCGTCCACGCAACATCGGCGACACCCTGACCATCACGCTGCAGGAAAACGTCAGCGCCAGCAAAAGCTCCTCAGCCAGTGCCAGCCGCGACGGCAGCAACAGCTTTGGTGTGAGCGGCGTGCCAACGGGTCTGGCAGGCCTGGTGGGTGCAGGTGGCGAAAAAGCCAATCTCAGCGCCGAAGGCAAAAACGACTTCGCAGGTAAAGGCGGCGCATCCGCCAATAACACCTTTACCGGCACCATTACCGTCACCGTGGATCAGGTGTTGTCAAACGGCAACCTGCATGTGGTCGGTGAAAAACAGATCGCCATTAATCAGGGCACGGAGTTCATTCGCTTCTCGGGCGTGGTCAACCCACGCACCATCAGCGCCAGTAACGCCGTGTTATCTACCGCTGTCGCCGATGCACGTATTGAGTACGTCGGAAATGGTTACATCAATGAGGCGCAGACCATGGGCTGGTTCCAGCGTTTCTTCCTGAACATCTCGCCGATGTAAGAGGTTTCAATGAAAAAGTTAACGCTGTTACGCGCCGGGCTGGCGCTGCTGCTGGGCGTCAGCCTGCTGGCCAAAGCCGATTTGATTCGTGATTTAACCACGGTACAGGGCGTACGTGATAACCAGCTGCTGGGCTATGGCCTGGTGGTGGGTCTGGATGGCACCGGTGACCAGACCACGCAGACGCCATTTACTACCCAGACAGTCAGCAACATGCTCTCACAGCTTGGCATCACCGTTCCTGCGGGCACCAACATGCAGCTGAAGAACGTGGCAGCCGTCATGGTCACCGCTAAGCTGCCGTCGTTTGCCCGTCAGGGACAAAACCTGGATGTGGTGGTCTCATCGCTGGGTAACGCCAAAAGCCTGCGTGGCGGCACGCTGTTAATGACACCGCTGAAAGGGGTCGATAACCAGGTCTATGCGCTGGCTCAGGGCAACATCCTGGTCGGTGGTGCGGGTGCCTCTGCGGGCGGCAGTAGTGTTCAGGTCAACCAACTGAACGGTGGCCGCATCACTGGCGGTGCAACGGTTGAACGTGAACTGCAGAGCAACTTTGGCTCACAGAACACCATTAACCTGCAACTGAACAACGAAGACTTCTCGATGGCGCAGCGTATTGCTGATGCGATCAACGCCCGTGGCGGCTATGGCGCAGCGCAGCCGCTGGATGCCCGCACCGTGCAGATCCGCGTCTCACCGAATAATGGCGCGCAGGTGCGTCTGCTGGCCGATATCCAGAACATTAACGTCTCGATTCCGGTTGAAGATGCCAAAGTGATTATCAACTCCCGTACCGGCTCGGTGGTGATGAACCGCGAAGTGACGCTGAATCAGTGCGCGGTGGCGCAGGGTAACCTCTCTGTGACGGTTAACCAGCAGCAGAACGTCAGTCAGCCTGATACCCCGCTGGCCGGTGGTCAGACCGTGGCGACCACGCAGACTCAGATCGATCTGCGCCAGACCGGCGGTGCGCTGCAGCGCGTCAATGCCAGCGCCAATCTGAACAACGTAGTGCGTGCGCTGAATGCGCTGGGTGCATCACCTATCGAACTGATGTCGATTCTGCAGTCGATGCAGAGTGCCGGCTGTCTGCGTGCCAAACTGGAAATTATCTGATGGCTGATATGCAATCTGTCACGAGTCCGGCTTTCGACAGCCGCTCCCTGAATGATCTTAAACGCCAGGCGAGCAACGATCCGAAAGGACATGCGTTGCAGGTTGCACGTCAGGTCGAAGGGATGTTTGTACAGATGATGCTGAAGAGTATGCGTGATGCGTTGCCGCAGGACGGCATTATGGGCAACGAGCAGACCAAACTCTTTACCTCTATGTATGACCAGCAGATTGCACAGGAGATGGGCAAGCGTGGCCTCGGGCTGGCGGAAACCATCGTCAAACAGATGCAGCCCGCCACCGCGCCGGATGAAAAAGCCGGTACGGTGCCGATGAAGCTGGATAACAGCTTTATTCTCAGCACCAGCGGGGCCACACCACTGCCCGCCCAGCAGCTGGAGCAGATGGTGCGCAAGGCGATGCCACGTCTGCCGCCGGTCGCGTCACCGACGGGGCTGCCAAGCGACAGCCGTGAGTTTATCGCTCAGCTGACGCAGCCGGCGCAGGCGGCCAGTCAGCAGAGTGGTATTCCGCATCACCTGATTCTGGCGCAGGCTGCGCTGGAGTCGGGCTGGGGCCAGCGACAGATCCTTACCCGCGACGGCAAGCCGAGTTATAACGTGTTCGGGATTAAAGCCAGCGGTGACTGGAAAGGTGACACCACCGATATCATGACCACCGAATATGAGCAGGGCGCAGCGAAGAAAGTCCGGGCCAGCTTCCGGGTCTATAACTCCTATTTCGAGGCGCTGACTGATTACGTCAAACTGCTGACCAAAAACCCTCGCTATGCGGCGGTGACCAACGCCTCAAGCGCAGAGCAGGGCGCGCAGGCGTTACAGGCGGCGGGCTATGCCACCGATCCAAAATATGCGCAAAAGCTGGTGGGAATGATTCAGCAATTCAAAAGCATGGGCGACAAAGTCGTCAAAGCGTACAGCCAGGATATTGGCGACCTGTTCTGATTATTTCGCCTCAAGTTTCACTTAAGCAAGCCGATAACATCCCTATAGCCAGAAGCGTTTTCGCCAGCTGGCACCCACTTTGATGTCTGCCAGCCCGGTTGACGGGGAACGTAAGGAACCGAGATGTCCAGCATAATTAACTCCGCGATGAGTGGATTGAGTGCCGCGCAGGCCGCTCTGAGCACCACCAGTAACAACATTTCTAACTACACCGTGGCGGGCTATTCACGTCAGACCACAGTACTGGCGCAGGCGAACAGTACCCTTCAGGGTAATAGCTATTATGGTAACGGCGTGAACATCACCGGTGTACAACGTGAGTATGATTCATTCATTGCTACACAGCTGCGGGGTGCCAGCGCGAGCTACAGTGCAGTCGATACTCAGCATACGCAGATTTCTAACATTGACGATCTGCTGTCGACCGCGACGACCAGCCTGTCGACCTCGCTGCAGGGCTTCTTTACCAACCTGCAGAACGTCGTCAGCAACGCCAACGATCCGTCAGCGCGTCAGTCGATGCTCAGCAATGCGCAGGGTCTGGTGAACCAGTTCCAGACCTCAGCGCAATACCTGAACAATATGCAGAACAGCGTCAATTCTGATGTCAGTTCCAGTGTTAAACAGGTCAACACCCTCACCAGCCAGATTGCCGATCTTAACCAGCAGATTGGCAAGCTGACTAATGGCAACGGTGCTGCGCCTAACGATCTGCTTGATAAGCGTGATCAGCTGGTCAATGACCTGAATAAAGTCGTTGGCGTGACGGTATCGCAGCAGGATGGCAATTACACGGTATCTATGGCCAACGGCCTGACGCTGGTGAACGGCAACAAATCTCACGATCTGGTGGCAATGAACGCCAGCAGCGATCCGACGCGCACTACGATTGGCTATGTTGACAAGCAGGCGGGCAACGTTGAGATCCCGGAAAAGCTGATCACCACCGGCTCGCTGGGCGGTCTGCTGGCGTTCCGCACCCAGGATCTCGATCTGGCGCAGAACCAGCTGGGTCAGTTAGCGGCGGCGTTTACCACCAGCTTCAACGACGTTCATAAGCAGGGCTTTGACAGCAACGGCGACCAGGGCGTCGATTTCTTTAATATCGGCAGTCCAGCCGTGGTGAGCAATAGTAAAAACAGTACCGCCGCCTCCGTAACCGCTGAATGGACCGACACCAGCGCACTGAAAGCCACTAACTACACCGTGAGTTATGACGGCAGTAACTGGACCGCAACGCGTGCGTCAGACAGCACCGCAGCCGCCATCACCCAGAGTACCGATGCCAGTGGCAACACTACGCTGAGTTTTGATGGCCTGAAACTGACTGTGGGTGCCTCACCTGCCCCTGCCGCCAAAGACAGCTTCCTGGTGAAGCCGGTCCAGAATGTGATCAACGATATGTCCGTGGCAATCACCAGCGAATCTCAGGTGGCTGCTGCGAGCGCGGTTGGCGGTGAAAGTGATAACCGTAATGCGCAGAAACTGCTGAATCTGCAGGATGTAAAACTGGTCGGCGGTAATGCCACGCTGTCACAGGCCTATGCAGCTATCGTCAGCACCGTGGGTAACAAAACCAGCTCGCTGGAAACGACCAGTACGACGCAGAAAAGTGTGGTCAGTCAGCTGACCGAACGCCAGCAGTCGGTCTCTGGTGTAAACCTTGATGAGGAGTACGCCAATCTGACCAAGTATCAGCAATATTACATGGCCAATGCGCAGGTGCTCCAGACTGCCAGCACCGTGTTTAATGCATTGATCAATATTCGCTAAGGGCAGGAGATAACATGCGAATCAGTACAAATATGATTTTTGAACAGCAGGTGCGCGGCATTACTGACTCGCAAGCCTCCTGGCTGAAAGTGGGTGAGCAGCTCTCCAGCGGTCGTCGTGTAACGAATCCCTCCGATGACCCGATTGCCGCGTCACGTGCTGTGGTGTTGACTCAGACTCAGCAGCAGGGTGAACAGTACGCGCTGGCGCGCACCTTTGCTGAACAGGGCCTGTCACTGGAGGACAATACGCTGAAAGGCGTGACCAATGGCATCATTGCGGCGCAGGCGCTGATCGTCAATGGTTCAACGGGTACGCTGAGCGACGACGATCGTGGTTCGATTGCTACCCAGCTGGAGGGTGTTCGCGCCCAGCTGCTGAACCTGGCTAACAGCAAAGATGCCAATGGCCGCTATATTTTTGCCGGCTATAAAACCGACAGCGCGCCTTTTGTTGATACGGCGGGCACGGGCGTCAGTTACGCAGGCGGCACCGATGCGATCACCCAGAAGGTTGATACCAGTCGTACCATGACCGTGGCGCATACCGGTGACAGCATCTTCATGTCAATCACCAGCAATGCCACTAAAGAGCCGGATGGCAGCGCCAGCGAAACCAATCTGTTTAAGATGCTGGATAGCGCCATTGCAGCACTCAAAGTCCCCCAGGATGATGCGGATGCCGCGACTAAGCAGACATTCCAGGATGCAATGGATAAAACCAACCGCGGGCTGGGCAACGCGCTGAATAATGTCTCAACCGTGGTTTCTGAGATTGGTACTCAGCTTGGTGAAATTGATACGCTGAATGCGCAGGGCGACGACCGTAAAGTGATTTACAGCTCGCAGATGAGTGACCTGGTTAACGTGGATTTAACGGAAGCGGCTTCCAGCTACACCATGCAGCAGACAGCACTTCAGGCCTCTTATAAGACCTTCACTGATATGTCCAAAATGTCATTGTTCCAGATGAATTCGTAGTCTGACCTGAAATTTTGAGCGTACTTTAACCGGATGCGCTTACGTTTTCCCACCCTCCTGTTAAAGAAGGGTGGGATTTTTTTGCCTGTGATTCAGCCAGTGGCGGGACGCGTTGTCATCAAGCCTGTCTGCATAGCTTTCCTGTTCCCTCATTTCACGCTATCCCGCACCCATGCATGCCTGATGTTTTTCTGCACAAGATAACTGACCCCATCTTTACTGATGGCTGACGACGTAAACAGGGCAGTATTAATTCTTTGTGTGTCTGGTGACTGAATCGACGCCATAAAAAACCCCGGCTTTCTGGCCGGGGTTCAGTTTATAACCGCTTATGCGTTACGGCTTTGTCGCCGGGGCAGTAGCGTGATGGGTGGCGCTATGACCACCCGCAGAACCGCGACCATCGAACTCATACGGTGCCCGTACCCAGTCACTGTGCGGAGCAGGCTCTGACTGCCAGACCGGCGCAGGCGCTTTGGTCATCGGTGCAGAAGCATAGTGCTTCCAGCGCGTACCGTCATTTGGCACCGCTTCAGCAGCAGGCGCTGATGCGACTGGCTCGACCGCCGTCACCGCCGTTACCGGTGCTACAGGCGCGATATCGCGAGCGGCAACCGGCGCATGAGGTTCACTGACTGGTGCGGTTTCAGCGTGAGCAGCAACCGGCGCGTTCAGCACTTCTTCCACCTCTGCTGCGATCTCTTCGCTGACATCAGTAGCTGACTGCTCAGCAACGCTGGCAGGCTGTGAAACCTCAGCAGCTGGCGTTACCACTGCCGTTTCGGTGACCGGCTCAGCAGGCTGTGACACGGGCGTTTCAGCCACGGACTCAGCAGGCACGGCTTCAGCCGCTACAGCTTCCGCTTTAGCTTCATCAGCAGCCGGAACAACAGACGGTTGCTCGTCAACCGGAGTGTCGATAGCACGGGTATCGTCAGTGTTGACGATCGCCACTGGCGTTTCTGCCTGCGGCTCGGCCTGTTGCACTGGCGCATCCTGAGCAACCGATTCAACGGCGGCAGCAACCGGCAACGCATGGGTCGCCTCTGCGGTCTCTTCGCTGTTATAAGCTGGCGTCTCGTGCGTTACATTCTGAACCTGCTCTTCGCTGGTCTGGCTCACCGGATAGCGAATCCAGACTTTGCCGGATGCCATTTCAGGTGAAGCAGCGGCAGCGGCCAGAGGCATCGCTGACTGCGTCGGATAACGCTCATCACGGTAACGACGACGACGCTGTCCGCTGACGCGCAGATGACGTGGGGAACGACGTGAACGACGCGGCATATTGGCGTTATCACGGCTGTCGTTTTCATCCTGCTCGTCACTCTGCGAAGCCTGGAACTCAGGCTGTGTCTGAGCAATGTCTGCTGGCTGTGACTGACGCACTTCAGCAGGCTGAGCGATGTTGCTGGCTTCGGGTGGCAGAGGCTGACGGTTATCATCAACGCGCACCTTCTGGTTCAGCTGACGTGGCTTACGACGCGGCATAACCTGAACGCGTTCATCATCCTGCGCCTCAGTGACATCCAGAGCTTCAGCAACGACGGCTGGCTGCTCAGCCGCTTTGGCCGCTTCTTCACCGGCTCGTTTCTCTTCCTGACGACGACGCTGACGTTCAGCACGCTGTTCACGGCGCTGTTGCTGCTGCTCATCACGCTGCTGACGCGCTTCTACGCTCAGTGCCGGACGCTCTTCGCGCACTTCACTCGTCTGAGACTGACGCTTGTTGCGACGGTTATCGTTACCCTCGCGCGGCTCGCGGCTTTCACGTGGCTCACGACTTTCGCGCGGTTCACGGCTTTCACGCGGCTCGCGACTTTCGCGTGGTTCACGGCCTTCACGGGACTGTGCATTGTCACCGTTACGTGGCGTACGCTCACGGCGATTGTTGTTACGACGGTTGTTATTGTTGCTGCGGCGCTCGCCACGGCCAGTGTTGCTTTCCTGCTCTTCAGTCGCTTTCTGCGGTTCAGCAACCTCAGTGCTCACTGGCGCAGCAGCAGGCGCTTCTTCGCCAGCGAACATTTTTTTCAGGCCGCCAAGCAGACGCCCGAAGAAACCGGTGCTGACGGTCGCTGGTGCAGCAACAGCCGGGGCTGTTTTTGCTGCTGGCTGAGCTTCAGCGCGCTTCACGTCAGGCTCAACTTCTACCGGCGCAGGAGGCGCATCAGGCATCACAAAGGCAGCCAGAGCGGGCTGCTCAGGACGACGACGCTCAGAGTGCTCCTCATCCGACGGCATCGCCATTTCGGCTTCATGCAGCTTCGGCAGGTGATAACTCAGGGTCTGCGTCTCTTCGCCTTTGCGCACGCGCAGCACGGAGTAGTGTGGGGTCTGCATCTTGTCATCAGGAACGATGATCGCCCGCACGCCACCCTGGCGTTTTTCAATCGCGTTGACCGCTTCACGTTTTTCGTTCAGCAGGTAAGAGGCCACCTGAACCGGAACAATGGCGTGTACTTCTTTGGTGTTGTCTTTCAGCGCTTCTTCTTCAATCAGACGCAGAATCGACAGGGCCAGCGACTCGTTATCGCGAATGGTGCCGGTGCCGCTACAGCGTGGGCAGACGTGATGACTGGATTCACCTAATGACGGGCTCAGACGCTGACGGGACATCTCCAGCAGGCCGAAACGTGAAATGTGGCTGATCTGAATACGGGCGCGGTCCTGACGGACAGCTTCACGCAAACGGTTCTCTACTGCGCGCTGATGGCGTACCGGCGTCATATCGATGTAATCGATAACGATCAGGCCGCCCAGGTCACGCAGGCGCAGCTGACGCGCAATCTCATCGGCCGCTTCAAGGTTGGTGTTGAACGCTGTCTCTTCAATGTCACCGCCGCGCGTGGCACGTGCTGAGTTGATATCGATAGCGGTCAGTGCTTCGGTACTGTCGATCACAATCGATCCACCGGAAGGCAGGCGGACTTCACGCTGGAAGGCGGATTCGATTTGCGATTCGATCTGATAGTGGCTGAACAGCGGAATTTCACCGGTGTAGAGCTTAATTTTGCTGCTGAAGTCCGGACGGCCCAGCGCCGCGATATGCTGACGCGCCAGTTCCAGTACTTTCGGGTTATCGATAAGGATTTCACCGATGTCCTGACGCAGATAGTCGCGGAAGGCACGCACAATTACGTTGCTTTCCTGATGGATCAGGAACGGTGCAGGGCGGTTTTCAGCGGCTTTCTTAATCGCTTCCCAGTGCTTGAGACGGAAGCTTAAGTCCCACTGCAGCGACTCGGCAGATTTACCGACGCCGGCAGTGCGCACGATCAGGCCCATGCCTTCCGGCAGATCCAGCGCCGACAGCGCTTCTTTCAGCTCGGTACGATCGTCACCTTCGATGCGGCGAGAGATACCGCCTGCACGTGGGTTATTCGGCATCAGTACCAGGTAGCTGCCTGCCAGAGAGATAAAGGTGGTCAGCGCAGCGCCTTTATTGCCGCGTTCTTCTTTATCGATCTGAACAATGACTTCCTGGCCTTCACGCAGCACGTCTTTAATATTCGGACGACCATGTGCGTTATAGCTGGAGGGGAAATATTCGCGGGAAATTTCTTTTAACGGGAGGAAACCGTGACGCTCTGCGCCGTAGTCGACAAACGCAGCTTCAAGGCTGGGTTCAATGCGAGTGATTTTACCTTTGTAGATGTTGGCTTTTTTCTGTTCGTGTCCGGGGCTTTCGATATCCAGGTCGTACAGACGCTGACCGTCAACCAGGGCAACGCGCAACTCTTCCTGCTGAGTTGCGTTTATTAACATTCTTTTCATCGTGACTTACTCGTTATTCTTTCATGAGTGATTACAGCTGCGGGCATAGTTACCCTGGACGAGTATCAACCGATGGCCCCGTGACTTAGTGCAATGTCGTCAACCTCACGGCTGTCGACCGCGCGAGGGGCGCAAATAACGTCGGTGGCCTGTTTTTCATAAGGGAAAACAGCACCAGATAGTGGAAATGCCTGAGACAATTAAAAAACCCGTGCATCCCATACTGTTGTCCAGGCCGCAACCCGCAGCCCGCTAAGTGCCTGATTTCGCATTACGTCTTACGCCATTGCTGCGTGTCTGCTCAATCCGGCAAAATGACAATTTCGCTCTTTTTCTGCCCTGAAATGCTTCAGGTAAGAAACTCAAGCATTATTCCACTGCTAACCTTCATATAGCAAGGCGACTTTAGCCAGCTTGTGAAGTTTCTTTACATTTAACTTATTAATGTGTCGGACAAAGCAGCGGTTTGCTGAAAAAGTCAGCAGGGAGGCGACCTGCCGCCACATCAATCCCAGAGTTAAGCACAGAAAAAGGGGTGGCGCTATCAGGGGACACTATTTAGAATCGCCGCCATGAAAACAGAGAATCCGGGCGTACAATTTGTCGCCATCACGGCTGAAAATGCCGGACAACGCATTGATAACTTTTTGCGCACCCAGCTCAAGGGTGTGCCAAAAAGCATGGTTTATCGCATCGTACGCAAAGGCGAGGTGCGGGTGAATAAAAAGCGCGTCAAGCCCGAATATAAGCTGGAGGAGGGCGATGAGGTTCGCATTCCACCGGTGCGGGTCGCCGAACGCGATGACGAGGCCGTGTCACCGAAGCTGGCAAAAGTGGCCTCGCTGGCTGACGCCATTCTGTATGAAGATGAGGCGCTGCTGGTGATGAACAAGCCTTCCGGCACCGCCGTTCACGGAGGCAGCGGGTTGACCTTCGGCGTCATCGAAGGCCTGCGCGCACTGCGTCCCGAAGCACGCTTCCTGGAACTGGTGCATCGCCTGGACCGTGACACCTCCGGTATTCTGCTGGTGGCGAAAAAGCGCTCGGCGCTGCGCTCCCTGCATGAGCAACTGCGCGAAAAAGGGATGCAGAAGGATTATCTGGCGCTGGTGCGCGGCAACTGGCCGTCGCATCTTAAGGTCGTTCAGGCACCCCTGCTGAAAAATATTCTCCAGAGCGGTGAGCGTGTCGTGCGCGTCAGCAGCGAAGGTAAAGCCTCTGAAACCCGCTTTAAAGTGGAAGAGCGGTTTGAGTTTGCCACGCTGGTGAAAGCAAGTCCGGTCACCGGACGCACCCACCAGATTCGTGTACATACGCTGCACGCCGGGCATCCTATCGCCTTCGACGATCGCTATGGCGAACGTGACTTTGACAGTCAGCTGGCGTCAACTGGTCTGAAACGCCTGTTCCTGCACGCGGCGGCACTGACCTTTACCCATCCCGGCACTGGCGAAGTCATGCGTGTCGAAGCGCCGCTGGATGATGGCCTGAAGCAGTGCCTGAATAAGCTGCGTCAGCTGAAAGCGTAATCGTTCTCCGGCATCACTCCGTTAAAGGATTGATGCCGGCCTGCTGCAACATTCCGTTGAGCGCAATCAGCGGCAGCCCTATCAGCGTATTAGGATCGCGCCCCTCCAGCCGGTCAAACAGACAAATTCCCAGACCTTCACTTTTAAAGCTGCCTGCACATTGCAGCGGCTGCTCCTTTTCCACATACCCGGCAATTTCAGCGTCGGTTAAGGTGCGGAAATGCACTACGAAGGGTTCGCAACACTGCAGCAGCCTGCCACTGGCCGGATGAAAAAGAGCCAGCCCGGTATAAAAAGTAATCGCCTGGCCGCTGGCGGCACGCAGTTGCGCCCGCGCATTCTCTGCCGTGTGAGGCTTACCGGCGATCGCGCCATCCAGCACGCAGACCTGATCGGAGCCGATTATCCAGTGGTCAGGCCAGGCTTTTGCCAGTGCCTGCGCTTTCGCTACGGCGAGACGGGTGACCAGCGCTTCGGCATTTTCACTGGGCTGCGGTGACTCATCTACCTCAGGCGCAGCGGTATTAAAAGGCAGGCCCAGTTTGCGCAGTAATGCCTGCCGAAAGGGCGAGGTTGAAGCTAAAAGAATTGATGGCGTCATTTTTTTTCAATAGTAATAGCGAATTGGTGACAGTCATTTTAAACTGTGCGCCGCACTGGATGCGAATAGTGGTTGAAAGATGCTGTTTAACGGCCTTTTTCTTTGACTCTATGACATTACAAAGTTAATATGCGCGCCCTATGCAAAAGGTAAAATTACCCCTAACGCTGGACCCTGTCCGCACCGCTCAGAAGCGCCTTGATTATCAGGGTGTCTACACATCTGTTCAGGTGGAGCGTGTGGCCGAGTCGGTCGTTAGTGTGGACAGTGATGTGGATTGTGCCATGTCGTTTGCGGTTGATAACCAACGTCTGGCGGTACTGACGGGTACTGCTGAAGTACAGGTGACGTTACGTTGTCAGCGCTGCAACCAGACTTTTCCCCATCACGTAAAAGTGAGTTACTGCTTCAGCCCTGTCTCTTCTGAAGAGCAGGCCGAGGCATTACCGGAAGCGTACGAGCCGGTCGATGTCAACGAGTTTGGTGAGATCGATCTGCTGGCGGTTGTCGAGGATGAACTGATTCTCGCGCTGCCGGTCGTTCCGGTGCACGATTCTGAACACTGTGAAGTGTCCGAGGCGGACATGGTCTTTGGCAAACTGCCTGCAGAGGCGGAGAAACCAAATCCATTTGCCGTATTAGCCAGTTTAAAGCGTAAGTAATAGGAGTAAGGTCCATGGCCGTACAACAGAATAAACCCACCCGTTCTAAGCGTGGTATGCGTCGCTCACACGATGCGCTGACCACTGCTGCTCTGTCAGTAGATAAAGTTTCTGGCGAAACTCATCTGCGTCACCACATCACTGCGGACGGTTACTACCGCGGTCGCAAGGTTATCGTTAAGTAAGTTTCTTGCTTAGCAAGGCGATACCTTGACACGTTTGACCCTGGCGATTGATGCCATGGGCGGGGACTTCGGTCCCTGCGTGACAGTGCCTGCAGCATTGCAGGCACTGGCCTCTCATTCGGAACTATTCCTTCTTCTGGTCGGACATCCCGACACTCTCACGCCATTGCTTGCCAAAGCGGATTCCTCCCTGATGGGGCGTTTGCAGGTTATCCCTGCCGAATCGGTTATTGCAAGTGATGCGCGGCCCGCTCAGGCCATCCGGAACAGTCGCGGCAGTTCAATGCGCGTGGCACTGGAGATGGTTAAAGAGGGACGTGCACAAGCCTGCATCAGCGCCGGCAATACCGGTGCGCTGATGGGGCTGTCGACACTCTTATTAAAACCGCTGGATGGGATTAAGCGTCCGGCGCTGATGTCCGTTTTACCGCATCAGCAACAGGGTAAAACCGTGGTGCTGGATCTGGGTGCGAATGTGGGCTCAGACAGTGCGATGCTGATGCAGTTTGCTGTGATGGGGTCGGTGATGGCTGAGCATGTGCTTGGTATTCCACGGCCCCGCGTCGCGTTGCTCAATATTGGTCATGAAGAGACTAAAGGGCTGGAAACCATCCGCGACGCCGCAGTAATGCTGCGAGAATCACCGCACATCAACTATATTGGTTACCTCGAAGGTAACGAGCTGCTTACCGGTAAAACGGATGTAATGGTCTGTGACGGTTTTGTCGGAAATGTCACGCTGAAGACGATGGAAGGCGTGGTAAGAATGTTTCTTTCTCTGCTGAAGTCATCAGGGGAAGGTAAAAAACGGTCATGGTGGCTTCAGTTGCTGGGGCGTTGGATTCAGAAACGTCTGGCGAAGCGCTTCGGGCAACTCAACCCTGACCAGTACAATGGCGCTTGTCTGTTAGGATTGCGCGGAACAGTGATCAAGAGTCACGGTGCAGCAAATCAACACGCCTTCGCCGTGGCGATAGAACAGGCAGAGCAGGCGGTGAGGCAGCAAATTCCCGAGCGAATTGCTGCGCGCCTTGATGCTGTATTAGCCAGGAGTGACAAAGCCTAGATGTATACCAAAATTATCGGTACGGGCAGTTATCTGCCCAGCCAGGTTCGCACCAATGCCGATCTGGAAAAAATGGTGGAGACGTCGGACGAGTGGATTGTTACCCGTACCGGCATCCGTGAGCGTCGCATTGCTGCGCCTGACGAAACCGTCGCCACCATGGGATTCAGCGCGGCGCAACGCGCGCTTGAAATGGCAGGTATTAACGCGAACGATGTTGGGCTGATTATTGTCGCCACAACGTCGTCCAGCCATGCTTTCCCCAGCTCCGCCTGCATGATCCAGCAAATGCTGGAAATCAAAGATTGTGCGGCGTTTGACCTTGCTGCCGCCTGTGCAGGTTTCACCTATGCACTGAGCGTAGCCGATCAATACATCAAAAATGGCGCGGTTAAGCATGCTCTGGTCATCGGTGCTGATGTCCTGGCACGCGCGCTGGATCCGGAAGATCGCGGCACCATCATCCTGTTTGGTGATGGCGCGGGTGCGGTCGTCCTGGGCCAGAGCGAAGAGCAGGGGATTATCTCTACTCACCTTCATGCTGATGGTCGCTATGCGCAGCTTCTGACGCTGCCTTATCAGGATCGTGCCCATCAGGATCAGCCAGCCTATGTCACTATGGCAGGTAACGAAGTCTTCAAGGTCGCCGTCACCGAACTGGCCCACATCGTTGATGAAACGCTGCAGGCCAATAATCTCGATCGTGAAATGCTGGACTGGCTGGTGCCGCATCAGGCTAACCTGCGCATTATCAGCGCTACCGCGAAAAAACTCGGTATGACCATGGATAAAGTGGTCGTCACACTGGATCGCCATGGCAATACCTCTGCTGCATCGGTGCCCAGCGCACTGGATGAAGCGGTTCGTGATGGCCGCATCAAACCCGGACACCTTATTCTGCTGGAAGCCTTTGGTGGTGGATTCACCTGGGGTTCTGCGCTGGTTCGCTTTTGATTGACAGGAACAGAAGATGACGCAATTTGCATTTGTTTTTCCGGGTCAGGGTTCACAGACCGTGGGCATGCTGACTGAATTAGCAGCGACATATCCGCTGGTAGAAGAGACCTTCCGTGAAGCCTCTGATGCGCTGGGCTATGATTTGTGGCAGTTAGTGAGTCAGGGTCCGGCTGAAGAGCTGAACAAAACCTGGCAGACTCAGCCTGCACTGTTAGCCGCCTCTGTAGCCATCTACCGTGTCTGGCAGCAGCAGGGCGGTGAACAGCCTGTCCTGATGGCAGGTCACAGCCTGGGCGAATATTCGGCGCTGGTTTGTGCGGGTGTGCTTAACTTTGCCGATGCGGTGAAGCTGGTTGAACTGCGTGGCAAACTGATGCAGGAAGCGGTGCCAGAAGGCACCGGCGCAATGCAGGCAATTATTGGCCTGGATGACGCGGCTATTCGTAAAGCCTGTGAAGAGAGCGCGCAGGGTCAGGTTGTTTCACCGGTTAACTTCAACTCGCCGGGCCAGGTGGTTATTGCGGGTAACAAAGAAGCCGTTGAACGTGCGGGTGCTGCCTGTAAAGCTGCGGGCGCTAAGCGTGCTCTGCCGCTGCCGGTCAGCGTGCCTTCTCACTGCGCACTGATGAAGCCCGCTGCCGATAAACTGGCCGTTGCCCTGGAAAGCATTACGTTTAATGCACCCGCGGTGCCGGTGATCAATAACGTCGATGTGACAGCGGAAACTGACGCTGTTGCCATCCGTCATGCGCTGGTTCGTCAGCTCTACAGCCCGGTTCGCTGGACCGAGAGCGTGGAGGCGATGGCGGCACAGGGCGTGACACAGCTGCTGGAGATGGGTCCAGGTAAAGTCCTGACCGGTCTGACCAAACGTATTGTCGATAGCCTGACAGCGGCTGCCGTTAACGATACGGCATCCCTGACGGCTGCACTCGGTAAGGAATAAGAGGAAAATCATGAGCTTTGAAGGTAAAGTTGCGCTGGTTACCGGCGCGAGTCGCGGCATTGGTCGTGCGATTGCAGAAACACTGGCGGCACGTGGTGCGAAAGTGGTAGGAACTGCAACCAGCCAGAGTGGCGCCGACGCCATCAGTGCTTACCTTGGCGACAAGGGTAAAGGCCTGTTACTGAACGTGACTGACGCTGATTCAATTAACAGCGTTTTAGAGAATATTCGCGCTGAATTTGGCGAAGTGGATATTTTAGTCAATAATGCAGGCATTACGCGTGATAATCTTCTCATGCGCATGAAGGACGATGAGTGGCAGGATATCCTGGATACTAACCTCACATCGGTATTCCGCCTTTCTAAGGCGGTCCTGCGTGCCATGATGAAAAAGCGCGTGGGCCGTATCATCACCATTGGTTCCGTTGTTGGCACCATGGGTAACGCGGGCCAGGCAAACTACGCAGCAGCAAAGGCAGGTTTGATTGGTTTTAGCAAATCACTGGCGCGCGAAATCGCGTCACGTGGCATTACCGTCAACGTCGTGGCTCCAGGCTTTATTGAGACTGACATGACGCGGGCACTGAACGAAGATCAACGTTCCGGTATTTTGGCGGAAGTCCCTGCGGGTCGCTTAGGCGAAGCGCAGGAAATCGCCAATGCTGTGGCATTTTTAGCCTCTGACGAAGCAGCCTACATCACAGGTGAAACGCTGCACGTCAATGGCGGAATGTACATGGTTTGATAAATCACGAAATCATTTGCTTTATTTGCGGTTAAAACCGCAAAATAACGCAAAATCGTGGTTCGACCAGCCGGGATTTTGTTGCATCTTTTTCACCATTTTATACACTACGAAAACCATCGCGTAAGCGAGTTTTGATAGGAAATTAAATAGTATGAGCGATATCGAACAACGCGTTAAGAAAATCATCAGTGAGCAGCTGGGTGTGAAAGAGGAAGAAGTCACCAACTCTGCATCTTTCGTAGAAGACCTGGGTGCCGATTCTCTTGATACCGTTGAGCTGGTGATGGCTCTGGAAGAAGAGTTTGATACTGAGATTCCAGACGAAGAAGCTGAGAAAATCACTACCGTTCAGGCAGCGATCGACTACATCAATAGCCATAAAGGCTAATGAATATCTTCAGGCGGTCGCTCGACCGCCTGATTTTTTTGTTTGTCCCACATAGTTCCCTATTTCCCCTCCCTGGAGGACGAACGTGTCTAAGCGTCGTGTAGTTGTGACTGGTCTTGGCATGTTGTCTCCTGTCGGCAATACCGTAGAGTCTACCTGGAGTGCTCTCCTTGCCGGTCAGAGCGGCATTACCCTGATCGACCATTTTGATACCAGTGCTTATGCAACCCGTTTTGCAGGCCTGGTAAGAGATTTTAATTGTGATGACTACATCTCGCGCAAAGATCAGCGCAAGATGGATGCCTTCATCCAGTACGGCATTGTGGCCGGTATGCAGGCCATGCAGGACAGCGGTCTGGTTATTACCGAAGAAAATGCAAGCCGTATGGGCGCAGCAATTGGCTCCGGCATCGGTGGCTTAGGTCTGATTGAAGAGAATCATACCTCACTGGTCAACGGTGGCCCGCGTAAAATCAGCCCATTCTTTGTGCCTTCAACCATCGTTAACATGGTGGCGGGTCATCTTAGCATCATGTATGGCCTGAAAGGTCCAAGCATCTCTATCGCGACAGCCTGTACTTCTGGTGTGCATAACATCGGTCATGCCGCACGTATCATCGCCTATAACGATGCTGACGTGATGCTGGCGGGTGGCACAGAGAAGGCCAGTACGCCATTAGGTGTCGGTGGTTTTGGTGCAGCACGCGCTCTCTCAACCCGTAACGATAACCCGCAAGCGGCCAGCCGCCCGTGGGATAAAGATCGTGACGGTTTTGTGCTGGGTGACGGCGCTGGCATTGTGGTACTCGAAGAGTACGAACATGCGAAGAAACGTGGTGCGGAAATCTACGCAGAAATCGTAGGTTTTGGTATGAGCAGTGATGCCTACCACATGACTTCACCACCAGAAGATGGTTCAGGTGCCGCAGCGGCAATGATCAATGCGCTGCGTGATGCTCAGCTTACGCCAGAGCAGATTGGCTACGTCAACGCGCACGGTACTTCCACGCCAGCCGGTGATAAAGCGGAAGCGCAGGCGGTGAAATCGGTCTTCGGGGCAGCAGCCAGCAGTGTCATGGTTAGCTCAACCAAATCAATGACCGGACATTTACTGGGTGCCGCAGGCGCTGTTGAATCAATTTACTCGATTCTGGCACTGCGCGACCAGGCCGTTCCACCGACCATTAACCTGGATAACCCGGATGAGGGCTGCGATCTCGACTTCGTGCCGCACACCGCGCGTCAGGTTCCTGGACTGGAGTACACCCTGTGTAACTCCTTCGGTTTCGGCGGAACCAACGGTTCGTTGATCTTCCGTAAAGTGTAATCGTTGCAGATTGCTAAAAAGGCCCGCGATGCGGGCCTTTTTTTATCCTGCAGAATGCGCTGAAATCACGTCTCACGCTCAGGAGAGAACGATGTGGATTAACGGAGTTAAACAATCGACGCTGGCTGCCAGCGACCGCGGCCTGCAGTTCGGCGATGGCTGCTTTACTACCGCCGCCGTGTGTCAGGGTAAAATCCTGCTGCTGGAGAGTCATATGCAGCGCCTCAAAGCGGGCTGCGAGCGGTTATGGATCGGCGGTGTCGACTGGGATCAGCTTGAGGCTGAGATGAGACAGGCCGCGCATGATCAGGCGCAGGCGGTGCTGAAAGTGATTATCAGTGCCGGCAGCGGCGGACGGGGTTATAGCCGCCCTGTCTGTGGTGAACCCTCGCGCATCGTCTCATTAGCGCCCTGGCCGCAACACTATGCCGGGTTACAACAGCATGGTGCTTCACTCCGGCTGAGTCCGATTCGTCTGGCGCGAAACCCGCAGTTTGCGGGTATCAAGCACCTTAACCGACTGGAGCAGGTGATGATTCGGGCTCATCTTGACCAGACAGACGCTGACGAGGCGCTGGTGCTTGACACTGAAGGTTGGGTGGTGGAATGCTGTGCGGCCAATTTATTCTGGCGGCAGGGCGGGCAAATTTTTACGCCTGATGTCTCCGCGTCAGGCGTGGATGGCATTATGCGGCGAAGTCTGATGGCGCAACTTGCAGCAGCAGGTCAGGCTTGTCAGGTGATAAAAAGCGCACCGGCACAGCTGCTGGCCGCTGATGAAGTGGTGATATGTAACGCGCTGATGCCGGTTCTGCCGGTCCGACAGATAGAAGCCGTACAGTTTACTGAGCGCTCGCTGTTTAATCAGTTGCACGCAGGCTGTAAAAAGATAATGGATGCATCATGATTCGAAGCAAAAAAATTCTCGTCAGCCTGCTGGCGATTGTGGGTCTTGCGGCTGTGCTGAGTTACTGGCAGGTTAAGCAGTTTGCCGCTACCCCGTTGACCATTAAGCAGGAAACAATCTTCACATTGCCAGCCGGTACGGGCCGGGTCGCGCTCCAGGCGCAGTTGGAAGAGAAAAACATCATTCCTCACAGTATCTGGTTTGGCGCGCTGCTGCGGCTGGAGCCGGAGCTGGCGACCTTTAAAGCGGGCACCTATCGCCTTGAACCGGCCATGACCGTACGCTCGCTGTTACAGCTGCTGGCGAGTGGTAAAGAGGCGCAGTTCCCGGTACGGTTTGTGGAGGGGCAGCGGCTGAAAGAGTGGCTCAGCGAGCTGCGTAAAGCGCCCTATATCCGCCACACTCTGAAAGATGATCAGTTCGCCACTCTTGCCAGCGCACTCAACGTGGAGCCTGAGCAACTGGAGGGCAACTTCTTCCCGGACACGTATCTCTACACCGCCAACACGACCGATATGGCGCTGCTGCAACGCGCGCATGATCGGATGAAGAAAACCATCGATGAGGTGTGGCAGGGACGGGCGGATAATCTGCCGTACAAAACGCCACAGGATCTGGTGACCATGGCCTCGATCATCGAGAAAGAGACCGGCGTCAGCGAAGAGCGCGCGCGCGTGGCCTCGGTGTTTATCAATCGCCTGCGCACAGGTATGCGTTTGCAGACTGATCCCACGGTGATCTACGGCATGGGTGACAGCTATAACGGTACGCTGACCCGCAAAGATCTTGAGACGGCCAGCGCGTACAATACCTATATCATTAATGGTCTGCCGCCGGGACCGATCGCGATGCCGGGCAAAGCCTCACTGCAGGCAGCGGCCCATCCCGAGAAAACTAACTATCTCTACTTTGTTGCAGACGGCAAGGGCGGGCATACGTTTACCACCAATCTCGCCAGCCATAATAAGGCGGTGCAGGTCTACCGGCAGACGCTGAAGGAAAAAAATGAACAGTAAGTTTATCGTCATCGAAGGCCTGGAAGGCGCTGGAAAAACCACCGCACGCGACGCCATCGTCGCTACGCTGCGCGCTCGTGGCATCAGTGATCTGGTTTATACCCGTGAGCCTGGCGGTACGCCGCTGGCAGAACAGCTCCGGGTTTTGGTTAAGCAGGGCATTGAGGGTGAGCAGGTGACGGATAAAGCCGAACTGCTGATGCTCTATGCCGCGCGGGTTCAGCTGGTAGAGACGGTGATTAAACCGGCGCTGGCTCGCGGTGCCTGGGTAATCGGCGATCGTCACGATCTCTCCTCTCAGGCTTATCAGGGGGGTGGCCGTGGTCTTGACAGCGGACTGATGCAGACGCTGCGCGATGCGGTCCTGGGTGATTTCCGTCCCGATCTGACGCTCTATCTTGATGTCACGCCTGAAATCGGTCTGCAGCGCGCCCGTGCGCGCGGTGAGCTGGACCGCATCGAGCAGGAGTCGCTGCGCTTCTTTGAACGTACCCGTACACGTTATCTGGCGCTGGCCGCAGACGATCCCACTATCCTGACCATCGATGCCACTCAGTCGCTGACAGAGGTGACAGTGTCACTTCAGGTGGCGCTGGACCGCTGGCTGGCGGAGCAGGCGTGATGAACTGGTATCCGTGGCTGAATCAGCCTTATCGCCAGGTGATTGGCCAGCATCAGGAGAATCGCGCGCATCATGCGCTGTTGATCCAGGCGATGGCTGGGATGGGCGATGACGCGCTGGTCTGGGGGATAAGCCGCTGGCTGATGTGCCAGCAGCCGGATGGACTGAAAAGTTGCGGAGCGTGCCACGGTTGCCAGCTGATGCAGGCCAATACTCACCCTGACTGGTATCGGTTAGAGGCGGAGAAGGGCAAAAGTACCCTGGGCATCGATGCAGTGCGGCAGGTGACAGAAAAAATGTATCATTTTGGCCAGCAGGGCGGCGCGAAAGTGGTCTGGCTGCCGGATGCAGCACAGCTTTCGGAAGCGGCCGCTAACGCCCTGCTGAAAACGCTGGAAGAGCCGCCAGCCAACAGCTGGTTCTTCCTCAGCAGCCGCGATCCGTCACGTCTGCTGGCCACACTGCGCAGCCGCTGTATGACGCTGCATCTGACGCCGCCCGATGAGGGACAAAGCCTGCTCTGGCTGAAGAAACAGTCCTCGCAGGATGAACAGATGCTGCTGGCGGCGCTACGCCTGAGCGCAGGCGCGCCTGGCGCGGCGCTGAGCCTGCTGGAAAACGGGCCGTGGCAGGCGCGGCAAAAACTTTGCGATGCGCTGCCTGCGGCGTTGCAGCAGGACATCCTGCAACTATTACCTGCGCTGAATGCTGACGATGCGGCAGCACGTATCGGCTGGCTGCTCTCTTTACTGCTGGATGCGATGAAATGGCAGCAAAATGCAGGTCAGTGGCTGAGTAATATTGACCGCCAGGATGTGGTACAGCTGCTGGCCGGATATTTTTCAGCCAGCGCGCTCAACAGCAGTACTCTGGCATGGATGCGCTGTCGCGAGCAGTTACTGCAAGTGGCGTCAGTGAATCGCGAATTATTACTGACCGATCAGCTTCTGAGCTGGGCGGACAAACAGAAGCCCGCGCTGATCGGTTAAACCTATCTGAGAGTAATTATGTTTATTGTAGATTCCCATTGCCATCTCGATGGCCTGGATTATGAAAAGAACCATCGTGACCTTGATGATGTGATCGCTAAAGCGGCGGCACGTGATGTGAAATTTATGCTGGCCATCGCCACCACGTTGCCGGGTTTCCATACCCTGAAAAACCTGGTCGGCGATCGGAAAAATATTGCTCTCTCCTGCGGCGTGCATCCGCTGAATCAGGAAGAGGCCTATGACGTTGAAGAGTTTCGCCGGCTCTCTGCCGATCCTCAGGTGGTAGCGCTCGGTGAAACCGGGCTGGATTATCACTATCAGCCAGAGACCAAAGATCAGCAGCAGCGCTCGTTCCGGGAACATATCCGAACCGGGATTGCGCTCAATAAACCGATTATCGTCCACACGCGTGATGCGCGTGAAGATACGCTGGCGATTCTGCGTGAAGAGCAGGTTGAACGCTGTGGCGGCGTGCTGCACTGTTTCACTGAGGATCAGCCCACCGCTGCTAAGCTGCTCGATATGGGCTTTTATATCTCCTTTTCCGGTATCGTTACATTCCGTAATGCAGAACAGTTACGCGAAGCTGCGCGTTATGTGCCGCTGGACCGGATGCTGGTGGAAACGGATTCACCTTATCTGGCACCCGTGCCGTATCGTGGCAAAGAGAATCAGCCTGCTTATACACGCGATGTTGCCGATTACCTGGCGGTTCTGAAAGGTGTCGATGTGGAAACGCTGGCTGCCGCCACCACGCAAAACTTCTCAACGCTGTTCCATATCCCGATGAGCCAGCTCGGCGCATAACCGGCTTTTATTTCAGCCTCTGTAATTAATCTGTAACCTGCCTGTATGACCCTGTTTTTTCAGACAGGGTCAGCTTTTTATCGTCAATTACCGATGCACATCAGTGAGAAATTTCGTAAAGTGCGCCCTTGTGATTGTCGAAACGTGATAGCCATCAAAGTAACAAAACGGGATTTATTTTACCCTTCGTAATAAATCAAAAGGCGGTCACCGCCAGCCCGGTAAAGAATCCTCCCTCTTTGCCACGCGCACTGCGCAAATATGCACTCATACTCAGGAGCTTCACGCTATGTTCAAAAATGCTTTTGCCAACCTTCAAAAGGTCGGTAAATCGCTGATGCTGCCGGTATCGGTTCTGCCGATTGCCGGTATTTTGTTAGGGGTCGGTTCAGCCAATTTCAGCTGGTTACCTGCAGTGGTTTCGCATGTAATGGCAGAAGCGGGTGGATCGGTGTTCGCCAACATGCCGCTGATTTTTGCTATCGGTGTGGCACTGGGCTTTACCAATAACGATGGCGTTTCGGCGCTGGCAGCAGTGGTTGCCTATGGCATCATGGTGAAAACCCTGGCGGTGGTTGCGCCGCTGGTGCTGCATATGCCTGCGGCAGAGATCGAGGCTAAACACCTCGCCGACACCGGCGTTCTGGGCGGTATTATCGCGGGCTCCATCGCCGCTTATATGTTCAACCGCTTCTATCGCATTAAGCTGCCGGAATATCTGGGCTTCTTTGCCGGTAAACGCTTTGTGCCAATTATCTCCGGTCTGGCCGCTATCATTCTCGGCGTGCTGCTCTCCTTTATCTGGCCACCGATTGGTTCCGCGATTCAGGAATTCTCACAGTGGGCGGCCTATCAGAACCCGGTTGTCGCCTTTGGTATTTATGGTGTAATCGAACGTGCACTGGTGCCGTTTGGTCTGCATCACATCTGGAACGTTCCTTTCCAGATGCAGATTGGTGAATACACCAATGCGGCAGGTCAGGTGTTCCACGGTGATATCCCACGCTACATGGCGGGTGACCCGACAGCAGGCAAACTCTCTGGCGGCTTCCTGTTCAAAATGTACGGTCTGCCAGCGGCAGCGATTGCTATCTGGCACTCAGCGAAGCCTGAAAATCGCGCTAAAGTGGGCGGTATTATGATCTCCGCCGCGCTGACCGCATTCCTGACCGGTATCACCGAACCGATTGAATTCTCATTCATGTTCGTCGCACCGATCCTGTATGTGATCCATGCGCTACTGGCAGGTCTGGCATTCCCAATCTGTATCCTGCTTGGTATGCGTGATGGCACCAGCTTCTCACACGGTCTTATCGACTTTATCGTGCTGAGCGGCAACAGCAGCAAAATCTGGCTGTTCCCGATTGTCGGTATCATCTATGGCCTGATTTACTACACCGTGTTCCGTGTGCTGATCGCCAAACTGGATCTGAAAACACCTGGCCGTGAAGAGAGCAGCAGCAGCGAGCAATCTACCGCGACCGGTACAGAGATGGCGGGCAAGCTGGTGGCGGCGTTTGGTGGTAAAGAGAACATCACTAACCTGGATGCCTGTATCACCCGTTTGCGCGTCAGCGTCGCCGATGTCGCGAAAGTGGATCAGACTGAACTGAAAAACCTCGGCGCTCGTGGCGTAGTGGTTGCCGGTTCCGGCGTTCAGGCAATTTTCGGGACTAAATCTGACAACCTGAAAACCGATATGGATGATTACATCCGCAGCATGTAATGATTCAGAGTAATGAAAAAGCCCCGCTAAGCGGGGCTTTTTTTTGGCACGTGTTACAGGTAAACGCGCAGATACTCAGTCAGGCAGAGCAGGGCCATTGCCTGACCGTAGGGCATCGAGGTGAGAGGAACCGTGCGGTAGTAGTCCAGGTCACTGCCCATCGCGGTACCAAAAGAAACCTGTTTCAGCTCGCCATCGTCATCGATATTCGCAATCACGCCGCGCAACGCTTTTTCCGCTACCTCCCGGTATTCAGCAGGGAGATAGCGCTTGCGAACCCCTTTCAGAATGCCATAGGCAAATCCTGCCGTGGCGGAGGCTTCCGGGTAGCTGTCTGGATCATCAAGCAGAGTGTGCCACAAGCCGCTGCTGTGCTGACAGGCCTTGAGCGCTTTGACCTGGGTTTCCAGCACCTGCTGCAGGAAGCGGCGGGTAGCGTGATGCTCAGGCCAGTTCATCATCTCCAGGAAGTCAGGAATCACAATCGTTACCCAGCTGTTGCCACGCGCCCAGCGTGCATCAGCAAAGTTATGACGGCCATCGAAGTTCCAGCCGTGGAACCATAAGCCGGTTTCGCGATCCATCAGATACTGGGTGTGCAGCAGGAACTGATAGCTCGCTTCTTCCACCCACTCGTCGCGTTTCAGCAACTGACCGATTTTGGCCAGCGCCATTACGCTCATCATCAGCGTATCGTCCCAGAGCTGCTGACTGTTTTCATTGTTATAGACGATGTGCTGCAGGCCGCCCTGTTCGGTGCGCGGCATTTCATACATCACCCACTCAGCCCAGCGCTCAAGCACCGGCACCCAGGCCGGGTTACCGGTCTCTTCATAACGGTAAGCCAGCGTCAGAAAAGGACAAACGGTATTCACATTTTTGGTCGGCGTTCCTTCTGCCAGACGCTCAGTAAACCACTCATCAATGATCGCCAGCGTCTGCTGGTCGCCGGTTTGCTGATAGTAGTGCAACATGCCATACAGACCGATGCCATGTGTCCATTCCCAACCCGCCCAGCCTTTGGTATCAATCACCCGGCCATCGTCCAGCCGCAATAAAAATTCGCCTGTCTCATCGGTGATGTTAACCAGATTTTGTGTCAGCTTTTGAATCAGCTGTACCAGTTCGCTGCGTGGCAGCAGATGCTCAGGTTGGCACAATAATTTGCTGTGTTTAACGGGAAATACAGTCATGGTTTATTCCTGTCGTTTTAAGGTCGAGTTTATAGGAGGGTGTAAAGAGGGGTGCGCGGACAATTTTTCCGGTGCTGGCTTATTCCGGTTAAGAAAGCCAATGTTGTTGTTGCCCCACAGATTTTCGTAAGGCATGCCAGCCAGTGTTTCAACGATTCCGCGTGCTTCCGGGGTGATGCTTTCCGGCACGATGCGGTCCGCTTCGCGCATTTTCAGCGTTTCCTGGCGCAGGACAGTATGGGTCTGTAGATTAAGTTTAAAGCGCAGTGACACGATAAAGCCGCAGGCCAGAACGGCTACTGTACCGATACTCAGGATCGCCAGGATAGTGTGGCTGACGCCGGGTACCTGGGTTGCCTGACCAGAGACAAAACCAGAGAGCTGCAGCACGATACCGACCAGCATGACGGCACCCGCCTGCGACGCTTTACGCGTCAGCGTCATAATGCCAGCAAAAATGCCTTCACGGCGCTGACCGGTGATGGCCTCATCGACATCCGCGATATAGGTGTAGGTGTTCCATGGCACATAGTTAATGCCGCCACGTCCCAGACCGGCCAGGGCAGAAATGACTAACAGCAGTGACATGTTGTCATTCATGCCGGCATACCACAGTCCGGCATAGGAGAGTGCTGCCACACCAAACAGGATAGCCACCAGACGGTAGGCAGGTGCAGGCCCCATGCGGATACAGAGCGGGATCATCGCCATCACAGCAATAAACTGCAGCACTGCCATGGTACCCATCAGGCTGGAGGCAACCTGAGCACTCTGCATCAGCACAAACACCACATACCAGGTAAAGACGGCATTAAAAACATCCTGGGCGATATAGCCACCGAGGTACATGCCAAGGTGCTGGCGGAAGATGCGAATACGTAAAGTTGAGGCCAGCTCAACGTACAGCCGTTTAAGATTCTGCATCAGCGTCAGCTGCTGTTTTTCCTGCTCAGCACGCCGCGACTCGGCAGAGAAATCATCCGGGTGACGTTCCCAGGTAAAGCACCACACCAGCGTCAGCACCAGTGCGCAGATTACCGAGAACACCATGCTGGCGTAGAAAAAGGAGTCGGGATTATCTTTGCCCAGCATACCCAGTAAAATGCCGGGTAAAAATGCGGCCAGTATGGCTGAGAGCTGCGCCAGACCAATACGCGCACCGGAGAACCGGGTTTTCTGTTTGAAATCGTCAGTCATTTCCGGTACCAGCGTTTCATAAGGCACGAGGATCATGGTGTAGACGATATCAAACAGCAGGTAAGTGCAGAGATACCACCAGAAGTTCATGTCGCTGACCCACATCAGGCTATAACTGAATACACAGGGTATGCCGAGCAGGATAAAAAATTTGCGGCGGCCAAAGCGTTTGCCCAGCCAGGTTGAGCCAAAGTTGTCGGTAATAAAGCCCATGAGTGGGCTGACCACGGCATCCAGCACGCGAGCGGTAGCAAAGATCAAGGTGGCCTGAATCGGGGTTAATCCACAGAAGGTGGTATAAAAATAGAGCAACCAGGCGGCTGTGAGTGCCGTGGTGCCTGCTCCGAGAAAATCTCCGGAACCATAGGCCAGATAGTGGCCAAGACCAATTTTACGTGAGCGCATAGCTGATGCTCCTTGATGTTATATGGCGGTATATCCCTGGTGATGCCGGACTTCTCACCCGGACTGATTAGCAAAGTAGAGCTGACAGGGCGGCTAAACCTTCGCAATTTGGCTAACGCCCGGGCTGAAGTGGCAGCCATATAAAGAAAAGGGTGGCGAAATTCTAATTTATAAAACAGCGTTTCATTTTACTGGTATGGCATGCGCCTTGTGGACACCAGGAATGCTGTTCAGGTGACAGAGGAGAGGGGCTACTGGAAAGGCAGGTGAACAATGCAAGAAAAGTGGTACTGAGGTTGAAAGAAAACAAATTTCTCCCGCATACTGATTGATTACGACTCAGGCTCAAGGAATTGCACCATGGCTGAAGAAACCATTTTTAGTAAAATTATCCGTCGCGAAATCCCCGCTGATGTGGTTTATCAGGATGAACTGGTTACGGCTTTCCGCGATATTTCGCCTAAAGCACCGACCCATATTTTAATCGTGCCAAATGTGCTGATCCCAACGGTCAACGAGGCGGAAGCGGCCCATGAGCATGCGCTGGGACGCATGTTTACCACCGCAGCGAAAATCGCCCGTCAGGAAGGGATCGATCAGAATGGTTATCGGCTGATTGTGAACTGCAATCAACATGGTGGTCAGGAGGTCTATCACATCCATATGCATCTGCTGGGCGGCGAACCGCTGGGCCCGATGCTCTCTGACTGACCTGATAACGGAAAAATGCTATGCGATCCTGGCTGACTGGCCTGCCGATCCTGCTCTGCCTGACGGCCTGCAGCAGTGAAAAACCGATGATCAATACCTCACAGTCGCTGGTGATGGAGTCTTCTGTGCTGTCAGCAGGGATCATTACCGATGAACCGACGCTGGATGAGAACGATGGACTGAAACGTGCTACCAGCGTGCTCTATAATCAGCGCGAAACACCGGTCGTTGTGCACTATCGTTATTACTGGTATGACGACAAAGGTCTGGAAATCACTCCGCAGGAACCGGCGCAGACCGTTACCTTTCCGGCGCAGGGCAGTATTGTCGCCACCTCGCAGCTGGGTAACCTGACTGCCAGCAAGGTTCGTCTTTATCTCTATCTTTAAGGATTTTCTACGTGATACGCAGTGTTAATCGTACCGGAGCGCTTCTGATGGCGCTCATACTGACCGGCTGTGTCGTGAAACAGCAGCAGCCCGCCACGGTTGAACCGACCCAGCCAGCAGAGCCGGTGCAGCCTGTTCCGCAACCTGAGCCGGTGCCACAACCGCAGCCTCAGCCTGTGCCACAGCCACCGAAGCTGGTCACTATCAACTGGGATGCCAGTGTACAGCCGCTGGTGGCGCAGATGCTGCAGGCGACCAGCGCCGAGCCAGGCAGCGTGCTGCTGGTTGACCGCATCAAAAACAGCACCAATGGCGCGCTGCAAAGCGAGAAAGCCACAGCGGCTATCCAGAATGCGCTGAACAACAATGGCAAATTCACACTGGTTTCTGCCGATCAACTGGCTCAGGCCAAACAGACGCTGGGATTATCACCGGATGACAGCCTGAACTCGCGCAGTAAAGCGATTGGTCTGGCACGCAACGTTAACGCGCAGTATGTGCTTTACAGCAATGCACGCGGCGATGTGAAAGCGCCGACCCTGCAGATGCAGCTGATGCTGGTGCAGACCGGCGAAATCATCTGGTCCGGTAACGGCATTGCACAGCATTGATTCCGCGTTTTCGCGGATGATTCGTCAGGTCACCGGCGAGCCAGAGAGAACGACATCGCTTCCGCTCGCCGGGCTGACCGGGCACAGTCAGAAAATTGTCAGCCCGCGTGGTCTCTTTGTCGCGCGGGCGGCACCTCAGCCGTCGATTCCCTTTGTTGACCGGCAGCGCGAGTATCGTCTGTTACGAAAACTGCGCGCCAGCGGACTGGTCCCCCAGCCTGTTGCAGGCCATCGACAGGGGAATGTGCTGAGCTGGTGTCCTGGCGAGGCGCTGGATGAACAGCGCTTCAGCCAGCAGCGTCCGCAGGTTGTTACTCTGCTGCAACAGCTGCACCAGCAGCCGTTGACCGGCTATCGTCTGTCGCTACTGCCGCTGCTTTGGCGGTACTGGCAGCAGGTTCCACAGCGCAATCATCGCTGGCTGCGGGCGCTCCGGCGGCTGACGCAGCGGGGCGAACCTCAGCCGCTGAGGCTGGCCCCCCTGCATATGGACGTGCATGCCGGGAATATTATCCAGGGCGAGACAGGGCTGCATCTGATTGATTGGGAATATGCCGCGGATGGTGATGTGGCGCTGGAGCTGGCCGCACTCTGCGCCAGCGATCCGCAAAACCAGGCCGACTGGCTGATGGACTACGCTGCGGCAATGCGGCTGCCGCCTGATGCCCTGGTTCAGCAGGTCAGACGCTGGCAGCCCTGGCTGCGGTTACTGATAGCGAGCTGGTATCAGCTGCGTGCCGCTCAGTGTGACGATGAAGCACTACAACAGATGGCTCGACAGAGCTGGCAACAGATTTAATCGCGTCACGCAGAGGCGTAACGCTACAGGATTCAGGTTATGAGATCACATTTACCCGGCCCACTGATGCTCGACGTTGAGGGTTATGAACTGGATGGCGAAGAGCGCGAGATCCTTAAGCATCCACTGGTCGGCGGCTTAATTTTATTTGCCCGAAACTATCACGACCCGGCCCAGCTGGCAGAGCTGGTGCGGCAGATCCGCGCGGCCTCTCACGCCAGGCTGGTGATTGCGGTGGACCAGGAGGGCGGTCGCGTGCAGCGTTTCCGTGACGGCTTTACCCAACTGCCCGCCATGCAATCTTTTGCGGCGCTTCACGATGCAGAAACCGCCGGTGAAATGGCGCAGCAGGCGGGCTGGCAGATGGCGGCCGAGATGATTGCCATGGATATCGATATCAGCTTTGCGCCGGTGCTCGACATTGGTCATATCAGTGCTGCGATTGGCGATCGTTCTTTCCATGCCGATCCGGCCATCGCGCTTGCTGTTGCCCGCCGCTTTATTGCGGGGATGCATGAGGCAGGCATGAAAACGACAGGTAAACATTTTCCGGGTCATGGCGCGGTCAGCGCTGATTCGCATAAAGAGACGCCACGCGATCCACGCGATGAAAAAACGCTGCGTGAGCACGACATGGCGATTTTCAGCAAGCTGATTACCGAGCAGGCCCTGGATGCGATTATGCCTGCACATGTCATCTACACCGACGCTGATCCGCTGCCCGCCAGTGGTTCGCCTTACTGGCTCAAAACCGTGTTGCGCGAGCAGCTGGGCTTCGACGGCGTGATTTTCTCCGACGATCTCTCGATGGAAGGAGCTGCGGTCATGGGCAGCTATCCTGAGCGGGCACAGCAGTCCCTCTCTGCAGGTTGCGACATTATCCTGGTCTGTAATCAGCGTCAGGGAGCTATCAGTGTGCTCGATAACCTGATCCCGGTCGGGTCAGAGCGGGTAACGCAGCTGTATCATCAGGGCAGATTGACCCGCGATGCGCTGCAGGCAACGTCTCGCTGGAAAGAGAATGCCCGGCAACTGAGTGCACTTCAGGAACGCTGGCTGGCTCATAAAGCGTCGTGGTAAGGAGGGATTGCCCGGCGCTATCGATACCTTGAGGATTAACATGATTATCTATCTGCACGGTTTTGATTCAAACAGTCCAGGCAATCACGAAAAAGTGCTGCAACTGCAGTTTATCGACCCTGACGTCAGGTTGATCAGTTACAGCACCCGCCATCCTAAACATGACATGCAGTTTCTGCTGAAAGAGACGGACAAAATGCTGACGCTGTCCGACGACGACCGTCCGCTGATTTGCGGCGTCGGGCTGGGCGGCTTCTGGTCAGAGCGCATCGGTTTTCTTTGCGGTATCCGGCAGGCAATCTTCAATCCCAACCTGTTTCCCCAGGAGAACATGGAAGGGAAGATCGACCGGCCAGAAGAGTATCAGGACATCGCCACCAAATGCGTCAGCGATTTTCGCGAACGTAATCGTGACCGCTGTCTGACCTTTCTCTCCCGTCAGGATGAGGCGCTGGACAGCCAGCGCACCGCCGATCAGCTGCATCCCTTCTATGAAATTGTCTGGGACGAGACCGAGGGGCATAAATTCAAAAATATATCCCCACACCTTCAACGGATAAAAGCTTTCAAAACATTAGGTTAAGTCAGGCAGGCACCGCAAGGTGCCTGTTTTCATTGCGTAATTCTCTGAGTTTTATTTTCCCGCTTTGATGTATATCAATATTCTTATGTTCTCCCCTTCCCGCCATGCTATTCTGCGAGCAGATAGCGATTTTAACTTCGCCAACCCTATGTTTCTTAAGGTTTAATTTAACCTTTGGTTAACTTTTGGTTCACAATTTGAGGGGGTCTTTGTTGACTACGTCTGTTAAGAGAATTGTTATTGTCGGAGGGGGAGCGGGCGGCCTGGAAATGGCAACGCAGCTGGGCCATAAACTGGGTCGTAAAAAGAAGGCCGAGATTATCCTGGTCGATCGCAACCACAGCCATCTTTGGAAGCCGCTGCTGCACGAGGTCGCTACCGGCTCGATGGATGAAGGCATTGATGCGCTGAGCTATCTTGCCCATGCCCGCAATCACGGTTTCGAATTCCAGTTGGGTTCGCTTACCGACATCGATCGCAGCCGCAAAGTGATCCGTCTGGCCGAAGTGCTTGATGCGCACGGTGAAGTGCTGGTGCCACAGCGCGAAGTCGCCTACGACCAGCTGGTCATGGCGCTGGGCAGCACCTCCAATGACTTCGGTACGCCTGGCGTGAAAGATCACTGCATCTTCCTGGATAACCCGCATCAGGCGCGTCGTTTCCATAATGAGATGCTTAACCTGTTCCTGAAATTCTCCGCCAGCGAAGGCAAGGTCGAAAAAGTCAACATCGCCATCGTGGGTGGCGGCGCAACGGGCGTTGAGCTTTCAGCGGAACTGCATAATGCGGTCAAACAGCTGCACAGCTACGGATTCAAAGGCCTGGGACGCGAAGCGCTGAATGTGACGCTGGTTGAAGCGGGTGAACGTATTCTGCCTGCACTGCCACCGCGCATCTCAGCTGCGGCGCATCAGGAGCTGACCAAACTGGGCGTGCGCGTTCTGACGCAGACTATGGTGACCAGCGCTGAGCAGAACGGCCTGAATACCAAAGGCGGTGAGTTTATTGAAGCCGATCTGATGGTCTGGGCGGCGGGCATTAAAGCACCGGACTTCCTGAAAGAGATTGGCGGACTGGAAACCAACCGCATCAATCAGCTGGTGGTGAAAGAAACACTGCAGACCACGCTGGATGATGACATCTACGCCATTGGCGACTGCGCCTCCTGCGCATTGCCAGGCGGCGGCTTTGTTCCGCCTCGTGCCCAGTCAGCGCACCAGATGGCCTCACGCGCAATGGACAATATCCTTGCTCAGCGCCAGGGCAAACCGCTGAAGGCTTATGTTTACAAAGATCATGGTTCGCTGGTGTCGCTCTCCCGCTTCAGTACGGTCGGCAGCCTGATGGGCAACCTGATGCGCGGTTCAATGATGGTGGAAGGGCGCATTGCGCGCTTTGTCTACATCTCACTTTATCGTATGCACCAGATCGCACTGCATGGCTACTTTAAAACCGGCCTGATGATGCTGGTCGGCAGCATCAACCGGGTTATCCGCCCGCGGCTTAAGCTGCACTAAGTACTGCACTTAATCTGGTAAAGGCTGAGCCTCCTCATTTCAGAGGGGGCTTTTTTATGCCCTGAAAAGAGGATGAGACCGATGCCGACAGCGGAAACAGACCTTCATCTCGCCAGCATTCATACATTGATTAACACGATTTAATGAATTTCCTGTGACGATCGCAGGCTGACAGGGAGGGGGGCTGGATTTGCGTGCCACCTTAAATAAGAGGTGAGTCCGGTTGGTCAGATTAAATCGTGAACCTTTTTTCCAGCGGGGCCGCAATCCATTTAGTCGTAAAGTCCGGGCCGCAGACTTCCTGCAGCTTACTGCGTCGACGAATTAATACGAGCTGATGCGTGCCTGAACAGGCCTCTGTCCCTGCTATAAGCGGATTTGTGGTAAGGGATGGTACGTTTTTAAGCGGGGTGCGCAGCTTGCTATTGTAAGTTTTATGTAAGTTTTTCTGCATTTTTTCTTGAGATTTAAGATTGCGGCGGCATAATGTGCCCAAAGTAAGCAGCTATATACATTTTGTAACATCTTAACCACATGGATAGGTTATGCGGCCCGATAAAAATGGACTTTTCACAGCGCTGGCACTTCTGCCCTGCGCGCTGCTGATCAACGCCCTGGCAGTACACACGGTGCAGGCGGCACCCGGTGATGAGCAATTGCAGCATCAGCAGGCGCAACAGAAAGCGCGTCAGCAGCGGCTGATGCCGCAGGTGCCTGATGTGCGTCTCTCAGAAACGGTTCCGTCACCATCCCGTCTTAAGTTTCCGCAGGAAACCCCCTGCTTTGTTATTCAGAAGGTCAGCCTGTCCGGGCAGGAAGCGCTGCCGCACTGGGTGCCTCTGCAACGTCTTGCCAGTCAGGCGAATGGTCACTGTCTGGGCGTAAAAGGGATTAGCCAGTTAATGGGCACGCTGCAAAACCGGCTGATTAATCACGGCTGGGTGACAACGCGCGTACTGGCTCCGCAGCAGGATCTGCGTCAGGGCGTTCTGCACCTGCTAATCGTACCTGGCAAAATTCGCAATGTGGAATTGTCACCTTCCTCATCCCGCTACGTCAGCCTGTGGCTTGCATTACCCGCCCATGCCGGCAATCTGCTGGATTTGCGGGATATCGAACAGGGGCTGGAGAACCTGCAGCGTCTGCCGACGGTAGAGGCGCACATGGCGCTGCGCCCTGGTCTCAATCCAGGTGAAAGTGACATTGTGATTGAACGTACGCAACGTCGTTTCTGGCGACTCGGCGCATGGCTGGATGACTCCGGCACCGAAAGTACCGGGCGTTACCAGAGCGGGATCATGCTGGCGCTGGATAATCCCACCTCCCTCAGCGATCTCTTCTACCTGACCGCCAGCCGCGACCTGGGATTTGCGGGCAGAAAAAGCAGCAAAAGCCTGTCGGGACACTACTCAGTACCTGTGGGCTACTGGCTGTTTGGCCTTACCGCCAGCGACTACGACTATCATCAGACGGTTGCCGGTTACAGCCGCGATTTTCTCTACGCCGGTAAGAGCCGATCGCTGGATGTTCAGGCCAGTCGGGTGATCTACCGCAATGCGACCGCCAGAACCACCGTCAGCGCTGATGTGCTGGTCAAAGCGTCACGCAACTTCATCAACGACACCGAAATTACCAGCCAGCAGCGTCGTACCAGCGCATGGCGACTCGGCCTGTCACACCGGCACTATATCGGCCCCGCCACGCTGGACGCCGGTGTCAGTTATCAGCGCGGCACGCGCTGGTTCGGCGCGCTGCCCGCCTGGGAGGAGTCGTATCAGGATTCCACCTATGCCACCGCGCTATCAAAAATTCTGACCTGGCAGGCGGGACTTACCACGCCGTTCACGCTGGGCAATCAGCATTTAAGTTACAACATCCAATATCGTCGCCAGATGAGCAACACCCCGCTGACTCCGCAGGATGAGTTCGCGATTGGCAACCGCTGGACCGTGCGCGGTTTTGATGGTGAACGCACCCTGAGTGCCAGCCGGGGCTGGACCGTTCAGAACACGCTGGCCTGGCAGACGCCGCTGCCTGCGCAGGAACTCTACCTGGGTGCCGACTATGGCGAGGTAGGGGGCAACAGTGCCTCACAGGGTGGGCCACTGGGTCGTCATCTGGCAGGTGGCGTCCTCGGGCTGCGCGGCGGCCTCACGCCCGCCGGTGTCAGTTACGACTTGTTTGCCGGAATGCCTTTGTCAAAACCGGACGGCTTCAAAACCGATCCTGTGACGTTTGGTTTCAGCGTGAACTGGAACTACTAAATCCTTTATCAATATTGCTGACAATGGACTGTGCGCATTATGAATAAACTCTGCTATCGCCTTATCTTCAACCGGGTTCGCGGCATGTTAATGGTGGTGTCCGACATCACCCGCAGCGGCTATTCGCGCGTTGCCCGCAGCCCGAAACGCACCTCACTGTCAGAGACACGGGTAAGGATCTCACCGCTCAGCTTTGCACTCTGGCTGGCGGCTGGGGTGATCAGCCTGCCAGCCCAGGCTAACATCGTGGCCGACAGCAGCGCGCCGGGCAGCCAGCAGCCTACCGTTATGGCCACTGCCAACGGTCTGCCGCAAATTAACATTCAGACGCCCAACAGCCAGGGCGTTTCCCGCAATCAGTACAGCCAGCTCGACGTCGATGCACGTGGCGCAATCCTCAACAACAGTCATCAGAACACCGCGACTCAACTGGGCGGCATGGTCGCGGCAAATCCGTGGCTGTCAAAGCAGGAAGCGACGGTCATCCTCAATGAGGTGAACAGCCGTAACCCGAGCCAGCTGAACGGCTTTATCGAAGTCGCGGGTAAACGAGCAGCGGTAGTGATTGCTAACCCTTCAGGCATCACCTGTAACGGCTGCGGATTTATTAATGCCAGCCGCAATACGCTCACCACCGGGCAGGCGCTGATCGAAAATGGTCAGCTTAAAGGCTTCGATGTGAATGGCGGCCGCATCAATATCGAAGGTAAGGGCCTCAATGACAGCGATGCGGACTACACCCAGATCATTGCGCAGTCGGTAGCGGTGAACGCCAGAGTGCATGCCCGTGAAATTAATGTGGTCACGGGCAGGAACCAGGTCGCGACCGAAGGTAACGTCACGACGGTTAAAGCGGATGATGGGACGCCACGGCCTGAGTTTGCGCTCGATGTGGCGGCAATTGGCGGTATGTATGCCAATAAAATTACTCTGACCGGGACTGAAAAGGGCGTTGGTGTGCGGAATGCCGGTGAACTGGGGGCCAGCGCCGGTGAACTGCATCTGACGGTGGATGGCCGACTGGAGAACAGCGGCACACTGCAAAGTCAGGCCGCACTGCAGATAGCCAGCAATGGCGACCAGGATAACCGCGGGAATATCGTCTCACAGCAGGATGTCACGCTGACATCCGGCGGTACACTGCGCAACAGCGGTATGGTGAGCGCGGGCAGAAACGCCACACTTTCTGCCGGTACCCTGCAGAGTAGCGCTGAAAGCACGCTGGCGGCAGGCGTTGACGGCAACGGTACACTGAGTCAGCCCGGTAATCTGCTGCTGACCAGTCAGGGCGAGCTGAAAGCTCAGGGTAAAAATCTGGCGCATAACCAGATTCAGGCGCAGGGCAGCCGGGTCGATCTGGCCGGCAGTCAGACCTCAGCCGATGCGATTGCGCTGACTTCTACGCAGGCGGATGTCAGTACCCAGGGGGCAACGGTAGCGGGCCGCATGCTCGGGATCCAGGCCGCAACAGCGCTTAACAATGACGACGGCAAACTGGCCGCTGGCAGCCTGGCCATCGCAGCCCAAAACGTCAGTAACAATCGCGGTCTGCTGCGCCAGCAGAACCGTGAAGCGCTGACTCTCTCCACCGGTTCACTACTCAACAATCAGGGCACGCTGAGCAATGAAGGCGATACCCGGCTACAGGCACAGCACATCGAAAATCGCGGCGGGCTGATTGCAGGTAACGGTGATTCCCTGCAGCTTGATACGCCATGGCTGGATAATCAGGGCGGCACGGTGCAGCTGGCGGGCAACGGCGCGCTGACCCTTAATACAACCCGGCTGGAAGGCAATCAGGGCAATCTGCTGTCAGCGGGTGCGCTAACGCTCAGCGGCGACAGGATCGATCTCTCAGAGGGGCATATCCAGGCAGAGGCGCTGACGCTGACGGCGGGCACGCTGGATCACCATCAGGGTGTGCTGTCGCAGCGTGGCACAGGCGAGATGGCGATCGCGGTTTCAGGTGACGCAGACAACCGCGGTGGACGGATTGAGAGCGGCGGTAATCTGCGCGTCACATCAGCCAGCCTGGATAACAGTGGCGGGACGCTACTGGCGGCGGGCAGCGGTGATCTGCAACTGCAGGTTAAGGAGACCCTGACGAACGTACAGGGCGCGCTGCAGGCCAGCCGCAATCTGAAACTTAATAGTGCTGGCCTGAGTAACCAGCAAGGCCGCATCACTGCTATCAGCGGCGATGCCACATTAACGACCCGTCAGGCTATCGATAATGAGCAGGGCCGCATCGAAGCGGGCCAGCAACTTACCCTGCGCAGCCAGGGACTGGATAACCACAGCGGAACCGTGCTCGGTGAGGGGGTAAACCTCGACACCCAACAGGGCCAGATCGATAACACCGGCGGAAATCTGGTGGCCCGGCGCGATTTGAAGATCTCCGGCGGTAAAACGGACAATAGCACCGGCCTGGTGCAGTCCGGCGGCGATCTGGCGATCAATACTCACGACAATGCACTGATCAACCGTGACAGCGGTAAAGCCGGAATAGTCAGCGGCGGCGCACTTGCCCTCACCAGCGGCGACCTTGATAACCAGAACGGCGTGATAGCAGCGGCTTCGGCAGCGACGATCAGCAGTGCAGGTGTGACCAACGGTGACGGCACGCTGCTGTCGGATGGCGCACTCACGCTGAACAGTGGCGCGTTTGACAATCAGCGCGGCCTGATCCAGTCCGGTGCATCGCTGTCGCTGGACACCCACGGCGCGCAGCTGACCAACACAGCCAGCGGCGACCGCGGCGGCATTGTGGCGCGCGGTGATCTGCAACTCTCAACCGGAACGATTGCGGGCGACCACGGCGTCATTCAGGGACAAAACCTGTTCATTGATAGCCGGGGTCAGGCCGTCAATATTGAGGCGGGACTGGTCAGTGCCAGAGGGGAAGTGCAGCTGAGCAGCGGTGCGCTAAACAATCGCGCCGGACGGCTCCAGTCTGGCGGTGATATGCAGCTGGATACACAGGGAGAGGCGCTGAATAACGCGGCATCCGGCGTTATAGTGGCGGGCGGCAATCTGCACGTGAGCAGCGGCGATATCAACAACAGCGGCGGTTTACTGGTCTCGGCGGGCAACGCCCAGCTCAACAGCGGTGCAGTAAATAACACTGACGGCACCCTCACTGCCGATCGTGCGCTGACGCTGGAGAGCGGCAGCGTGGATAACCAGCATGGCCTGCTGCAGGCGGGTGAGGCGCTGTCGCTGAACACCCACGGCGCGCAGCTGACCAACACTGCCAGCGGTGCACAAGGGGGGATTGTGGCGGGTGGCGATCTGCTCCTCTCCACGGGCCAGATCGATGGCCAGTACGGGGTGATGCTGGGCCAGAATGTCCGCATCGACACCCATCAGCAGACCTTCGATCATCAGCAGGGGCAACTGGGCGCTAAAGGCACGCTGCAACTGGACAGCGGGCTGCTCAACAACCGTGCAGGCAGGATTGAGTCGGGCGGCGATCTCCATCTGGATACCCATGGCAACGATCTCATTAACCGTGACAGTGGAGCGGCAGGCGGCCTGTTCAGTGCGGGCATCCTGAAGCTCTACAGCGGCACGCTGGATAACCTGCGCGGCTTTATCACCGGCAGCAAAGGGGCACAGATTGCGGCAGGCGACATTCACAACCAGTCCGGCACGCTGACGGGCGGTAGAGGACGGCTTGATCTCACCAGTGGCGAGCTGCAGAACCAGGGCGGTCTGTTACAGGCCGGCAGCAACATGACGCTGGACACCCAGGGCCACACCCTGATCAATCGCGACAGTGGCAGCCAGCGCGGCATCGTTGCTCTGAACAGTCTGGATCTGCGCAGTGATGCGATTGATAACCAGACGGGCTTTATTGCCGCCGGAAACCAGGCCACGATCAATGCCTCTGAGCTGAACAACAGTCAGGGACAAATCGCAGGTAATGGCGGGCTGTTGTTCAGCGGTCAGGCACTGAACAACAGTGACGGTAAACTGCAGTCGGCGGGGGATATCACCCTTAACACATCCGGCCAGACGCTGGCTAACCAGCGCGGACTAATTGCCAGTGGTGGTAACCTTCACATCGACAGTGGCGCGCTGGATAACCAGCAGGGGCAGATACAGGGCGGCACCGATCTGACGCTCAATGCGGGACAAAATGCGCTGTTTAATCAGACAGGCAAACTCCTCTCGGCAGGCACGCTATCACTGACGGCAGGTCAGCTCACCAACAGTAACGGGCTGGTGCAAAGCGTCGGTGACGGCTTACTGTCGCTGAGCCAGCAGCTGGATAACCGCAGCGGGCTGATTCAGGGCGGCCAGCAGATGACGATTACCACGCCATCGCTGATCAACCGCGATACCCGACTGAGCGGCAAAGGGATCGAAGCGGGCAGCTTAACCCTCGAAGCCGATACCCTGGATAACAGCCAGGGTGCGTTACGTGCAAATCAGCGGCTGGCATTGATCGTGCAGCAGGCGCTGGACAACGTCAGCGGGCTGATCTCCTCCGCCGATACCCTAACCATCCAGCAGAGTGCGCCAGCCCGGTCTGCTGCCTCTAAAATCCAGCAGCGTCGGATGCTGGCCATCAATAATGCGCCGGGTCAGACGCTGACTATCAACAACCAGCAGGGCACCCTGATCGCCGATCACGACGCGCAGATCAACGCCGCTGCACTGAGCGGCGACGGGCAGGTGTTATCGCAGGGTGATCTTGGCATCACCCTGGCGGGTGATTTCCACAATACCTCGGCGGTCAAAGCCAACGGCACACTGCGCCTGACGACAGCGGGTGACGTCATCAACGACGGCACCCTCGCGGCCCAGCAGGCGCTGTTCCTGACCGCACAGAACATCAACAATCAGGCAGGTGGTGAGATCAGCGGCGGACAGACCGACATCACGGCGGCCGATACCCTTAATAATCGGGGTCTGATTGACGGTGGCCTGACGCATCTGGTGGCGGGCATTCTGAATAATAGCGGCACCGGTCGCATCTTTGGCGATCACATTGCCATTGCGGCTTCGCTGCTCAATAACCTCAGCGAAGAGGGCAAAGCGGCAGTGATTGCTGCCCGACAGCGACTGGATATCGGGGCAGACACCCTGAATAATCGTGACCATGCGCTGATTTACAGTGATGGCGATCTGCATATTGGCGGCCAGCTGGATGCGAATTATCAGGCCACCGGACAGGGGCAGCAGCTCAACAATGACGGGGCAACCATTGAGGCCGGGCAGGATGCCACGATCAGCATGGCGGAAATCAACAATACCAACCGTCATCTGACTACACAGGTCGTTACGACGGAAGATAGCCAGCACCATGACGCGGTGCTCAAAGGTCATACTGACCGCTTCGACTGGGCCAAAGTGGACATCAGCAAAAAAAATAAATATGGCGTGCATACGGCAAAAATGCCGGACGGCACCAGCGGCAGCGAGTTTTATGAGTATGACTACCGAAGAGTAGTGAAAGAAACCCAGATTAAGGAGAGCGATCCGGGCAAAATCCTGTCGGGCGGCAACATGACCTTTAGCGCCGGCCGTCTCAATAATCAGGATAGTCAGATTGTCGCGGGAGCCGTGCTGGGCGGTCAGATAGGTGAGCTGAATAATCAGGCGACAAAAGGAACGCGCGTCACCACGGACAGCGGCAAATCGGTACGCTGGTACGCGAAGAAGAAGAAAAAGAAATTTGGCGGGACCGAAACCTCGCAGGGCAAGGATCGGAAAACCTATCGCCCGGCGCCCGTAACGGAAACCATCGATCTGCAGACGCTGAGCTGGCAGGCGAATGCCGCGCCGCAGGGCAATGGCTATCAGACCGGCAACCGGCAGCAGCAGAACGTTACTGCGCAGGCCGACAGTATTGGCTCGCCTTCTCTTCAGCAGGCGGTTACCGCCGTGGCGCTGAATGCCACGGATAGCGGCAGTACCTTGCTGCCCGCCGGATTACGCTATGACAGCACACTGACGCTGGACAAACTCGGCAGCCTCAAAGACCGGCCGCTGCTGTTACCTGCCGGGCAGCAGTTCTCGCTGACGCTGCCCGCGACGGTGGTCGACGGACAGACGATTACGCCGGTGATCCGCGCTGTCTCACCGGACATCCGTCTGCCGGATAACAGCCTTTATCAGTTGCAGCCCGGCAGTGGCAGCCCCTATCTGGTCGAGACCGATCCGCGCTTTGTGAATCAGAAGCAGTGGCTCAGCAGCGACTATATGCAGAATGCCCTGGCCACCGACAGCAGCCGGATTCTGAAGCGGCTGGGTGATGGTTATTACGAGCAGCGGCTGGTACGCGATCAGATTATTCAGCTGACCGGCAACCGCTATATCAGCGGGTATGGCAGCGATGAAGATCAGTATCGCGGGCTGATGAATAATGGGGTAGCCTTTGGCAAAGCCTACAACCTGGAACCCGGCGTGGCGCTGACTCCGGCACAGATGGCACTGCTCACCAGCGACATCGTCTGGCTGGTGAACCAGACCGTAACGCTGCCGGATGGCACACAGCAGACCGTGCTGGTGCCGCAGGTTTATGCGAAGGTAAAACAGGGTGACTTAACCGGCGACGGCGCGTTGATCGGGGGCGGTAGCGTGGCGCTGAACGCCCGTAATGACATCACCAACAGCGGGACCATTCAGGGGCGCGACGTGACGCAGCTGACGGCGCAGTCGCTGACCAACAGTGGCTACATCAGCGGCAACACGGTGAACCTCACCGCCCGTCAGGATATCACTAACTCTGGTGGTACCGTGCGTGGCGACAGTCAGCTTACGCTGCTGGCGGGGCGCGACATCACCAGCCAGTCCACGCTGCGCGGCGACGGAACCGACCGCTGGATCGATCGTCCGGCCGGTATCTACGTGCAGGGCAGTGACGGTGCGCTGACGCTGAGCGCGCTGAACAATATCACTCTGGCCGCCAGCGATATCGGCAACGCCGGAGAGAAGAGTACCACGACGATTCAGGCGGGCAATGACCTGACGCTCGGCACCCTCAGCACGCAGCACAGTGAAGACGACAGCTGGAACAGCAGCAACTACCGTCGCCTGTCACAGCAGAGTGATGCCGGGACACGCATCACCGCCGGCGGCGCGCTGCAGCTGAGCGCCGGACAGGATATCCGCGCGACCGCCGCCGACGTCACGGCGGGCGGTGCACTGACCGCGAGTGCCGGACGCGATATCGTGCTCAGCGCGGGCAACAGCCGGACCGATCTCACCGAACACAGTAAGCAGTCCAGCAAAGGGCTGCTGTCGGGCAGCAGTCTGGAAACTCACGACGAGCTGCACAGCAGCGAGGCGCTCAGCACCACGCTGAGCGGTGACAGCGTCCGGCTTCAGGCGGGCCGCGACATTGCCGTGACCGGCAGCAACGTCGCCGGTACGCAGGATGTGGCGCTGACGGCGGGCCGCGATCTCAGCATCACGACCGCCACAGAAACGAATAATGAAGTGCATCAGCGCGAGGAGAAAAAATCGGGCCTGATGGGTACCGGCGGCATCGGTTTCACCGTGGGTCAGGCGATGCAGAAGAGCAGCACCGACGCCAGCGGTGCACTTAACCGGGGCAGTACGGTGGGCAGCAGCGATGGCAGCGTGACCCTCAGCGCCGGTAATCAGCTTACCGTGCACGGCAGCGACGTCATCGCCGGTAAAGATCTCTCCGTGAGCGGCGGCGACGTGACCGTCAGCGCAGCCGAAAACAGCCACACCGTGCTGACGAAGACCGAGCAGAAACAGAGCGGCCTGACGCTGGCGCTGTCCGGGACGGTGGGCGCGGCGCTGAACACGGCGGTGCAGACCGCCCGCACCGCTGATCAGAGCGATGATGGCCGGCTGAAGGCGCTGCAGGGGACCAGGGCGGCGCTGACTGCGGCTCAGGCCGCGCAGGCTTACCAGATGGACGGCGCGCAGACCGACGCGGCGAACGCCAGAAACACCGCTTCGGGCCTCAAACCGGGTGATAAAGGCTATGACGAAGGCTCCACCAGCTCGGTCGGCATCAGTCTTTCTTACGGCAGCCAGTCGTCGAAAAGCGAGACCCGCTCCGAAAGCCGCGAGGCGCAGGGCAGCACGCTGGGCGCGGGCGGTAACCTGAACATCACCGCCACCGGCGCGCAGCCGGGCAGCGCGGGCGATATCCTCGTGCAGGGCAGTCAGCTGCAGGCCGGGGGCGACCTCGGGCTGACGGCGAAAAACGACATCAGCCTGCTCTCTGCGCAGAACAGCGAGCGCACCGACAGCACCAACAGCAGCAGGGGCGGCAGCGCCGGCATCGGGCTGACTGCCGGATCGGGCGGCTACGGCATCAGCGTGTCGGCCAGCGTCAACGCGGGCAAAGGCCGCGCAAACGGCAACGGGCTGACCCACACCGGGACCACGCTCACGGCGGGCAACGGGCTGAGCCTGAACGCCGGGCGCGACACCACGCTCACGGGCGCTCAGGTGCGCGGCGACAGCGTGAAGGTCGGCACCGGCCGCAACCTGACGCTGACCTCAGAGCAGGACAGCGACCGCTACGACAGTAAGCAGCAGAACGCCAGCGCGGGCGGCAGCTTCACCTTCGGCTCGATGACCGGGTCGGCAAGCGTGAACCTCAGCCAGGACAAAATGCACAGCAACTGGCAGAGCGTGGCCGCCCTTACCGGCATCTTTGCCGGTAAGGGCGGCTTTGACGTGACCGCCGGTGAGCACACCCAGCTCAACGGCGCGGTCATCAGCTCAGCGGCAAGCGCGGATAAGAACCGGCTCGACACCGGCACGCTGGGCTTCAGCAACATAGAGAACCACGCGGACTACAAAACCGAGCATCAGAGCGTGGGGATGAGCACCGGCGGCAGCATCGGCAGCCAGTTCGGGGGCAACATGGCGAACGGCCTGCTGGCGGGCCTGAACGGCAGCGGCAGCGCCTCGTCGGTGACGGAGTCGGCGGTGAGCGACGGCACGATTGTTATCCGCGATAAGGCGAAGCAGACGCAGGACGTGTCGGCGCTGAGCCGCGACGCAGAGGGGGCGAATCCGGGGCTGGATAAAATCTTCGATAAGGATAAAGAGCAGCGGCGGATGGAGACGGCGCAGCTGCTGGCAGAAATCGGCAGCCAGGCGGGCGACATCGCGCGGACGCAGGGCGAGATAGCGGCGACGAAGGCGGCCACTGAGAAGATGAAAAACATCTCGCCGGACCAGAGGAAGGACGCCGAAGCGCAGTGGCGGAAGGCTAATCCGGGTCAGGAACCCACCACGGCCGACATCACGGGTCAGGTGTATCAGACGCTGTACAACCGGGCGATGCTGGACAGCGGAATGGGGACCGGCGGGGCAGTGCAGCAGGGTATCAGCGCGGCGACGGCGGCGATACAGGGGCTGGCGGGGGGCAACATCGCCCAAGCCGTGAGCGGCGCGGCCGCGCCGTACCTGGCGGAACAGATACATAAGCTGACGGAAGGCAACCCGCAAGCCAACCTGATGGCGCATGCTGTAGTTGGCGCAGCAGTGGCGCAGGCATCTGGTAACTCAGCGCTGGGCGGAGCGGCAGGTGCCGCGACCGCCTCCGCCGCAACTTCCGTGATAGCGAAGACGCTTTACGGTGCGGATGACTATAGCAAACTGGATGAGGCGCAAAAGCAGACCATATCAACTCTGAGTACGCTGGCAAGTGGGCTGGCGGGCGGGCTAGCCGGAGGCAGTGAAGCTTCAGCTGTTGCAGGGGCTCAGGCAGGAAAAAATACTTCTGAGAACAACGACATGTTCAATCTGCCGTCAGGGTTGAACAGTTACGGTAGTGCAGCCTCAACGCTTGGGACATCAATGGAAGGTGCAGGGGCGACACCGGAAGAGATCAACGCGGCAATGAGTAAAAATGTTAAAGGTGATATGCCTGAAGGGGCAAATATAACCAAAGTTATCGTAAACGGTTATAAAGATGGTGTGTTGATTGCGGGTGCGTGGTATTTAGGCCCGGCGGCGTCGATAGGTAAGGTCGTGAGCGGTGCAGTAATCGCGGAAATAGCGAACGGGACATATCAGTGGTTTGATATAAACAGTGCTAAGAACCAGAGCTTGCCTGAAAACCAGCAAAAAACCTGGGATTACTGGGGCAGTGCTTCCGCGGCAGTGACGGGGGGATTGGCTCCGGGGCGTGGGGTATGGCAGAACGTGGGTATAGCCGCAGGTGGTACAATATTCACGGATGGAGCAGATGCGGTTGCCGTTAGTGGCACAGTAGCCGGAGCTGCAGCCGGTGGCTTTTTTGGAAAATATGCTCCTATTGGAGTAGACAAAGTAATTGGTGGGAATAATATCCCTGACTTTATATATGATGTGATCGGATCTGGCGGCTCTGAAGTTATCAATGGTTTTACTAAAGAAGCATTAAAAACGCCGGTAGATAGCCAGGATAAACAAGGGGCTGAAAAAAATGAAAAGTTACATTAAACTATTAATTTACTCATGTGTTTTTTGCTGTGTTGTCTACTTTATTTTAACCGGAGGGGTGGCATTATTTATATACCTGACAAAGAACTATTTTTTCTACCCACTGGAACAAATAAAAAGAACAATTTTTTTTGGTACAATATCAGGAATAACCATAACAGTCGCTGCTTTTGTATTTAATAAAATTGGTGAGCATAAAACCCGTAAATCTCCCCCATCCGATCCTGAGTGATCCTGATATAAATCCCGACCGGTATCACACTGAGTCGGGATTTTTACTTTATACCTAGTTTGTTACCCTAAGGCGGCTGCCCCTCAATTACCCCTTACGGTCTTCAGTGGTCGCTTCTGCAAAGTGGCGACCAGCTCAATATATGCCGCAATCTCACGTTGCTTACGGGCCGAAAGCTTCTTACAGGCCCGCTTCAGAGTTGTAACCACCTCCGGCTCTGCGGGCAGTTCCGGCTACGGCTCCTGACGGGTAACAATCAGGCAGTCCTGCATCACTCGCACGTTAACCGACGCAACGTCGCCGGTACGCAGGATGTGGCGCTGACGGCGGGCCGCGATCTCAGCATCACGACCGCCACAGAAACGAATAATGAAGTGCATCAGCGCGAGGAGAAAAAATCGGGCCTGATGGGTACCGGCGGCATCGGTTTCACCGTGGGTCAGGCGATGCAGAAGAGCAGCACCGACGCCAGCGGTGCACTTAACCGGGGCAGTACGGTGGGCAGCAGCGATGGCAGCGTGACCCTCAGCGCCGGTAATCAGCTGACCGTGCACGGCAGCGACGTGATCGCCGGTAACGATCTCTCCGTGAGCGGCAGCGACGTGACCGTCAGCGCAGCCGAAAACAGCCATACCGTGCTGACGAAGACCGAGCAGAAACAGAGCGGCCTGACGCTGGCGCTGTCCGGGACGGTGGGCGCGGCGCTGAACACGGCGGTGCAGACCGCCCGCACCGCCGATGAAAGCGATGATGGCCGGCTGAAGGCGCTGCAGGGGACCAGGGCGGCGCTGACTGCGGCGCAGGCCGCGCAGGCTTACCAGATGGACGGCGCGCAGACCGGTGCGGCGAACGCCAGAAACACCGCTTCGGGCCTCAAACCGGATGATAAAGGCTATGACGAAGGCTCCACCAGCTCGGTCGGGATCAGTCTTTCTTACGGAAGCCAGTCATCGAAAAGCGAGACCCGCTCCGAAAGCCGCGAGGCGCAGGGCAGCACGCTGGGTGCGGGCGGTAACCTGAACATCACCGCCACCGGCGCGCAGCCGGGCAGCGCGGGCGATATCCTCGTGCAGGGCAGTCAGCTGCAGGCGGGGGGCGACCTCGGGCTGACGGCGAAAAACGACATCAGCCTGCTCTCGGCGCAGAACAGCGAGCGCACCGACAGCACCAACAGCAGCAGGGGCGGCAGCGCCGGTATCGGGCTGACTGCCGGATCGGGCGGCTACGGCATCAGCGTGTCGGCCAGCGTCAACGCGGGCAAAGGCCGCGCAAACGGCAACGGGCTGACCCACACCGGGACCACGCTCACGGCGGGCAACGGGCTGAGCCTGAACGCCGGGCGCGACACCACGCTGACCGGGGCACAGGTGCGCGGCGACAGCGTGAAGGTCGACACCGGCCGCAACCTGACGCTGACCTCAGAGCAGGACAGCGACCGCTACGACAGCAAGCAGCAGAATGCCAGCGCGGGCGGCAGCTTCACCTTCGGCTCGATGACCGGGTCGGCGAGCGTAAATCTCAGCCAGGACAAAATGCACAGCAACTGGCAGAGCGTGGCCGAACAGACCGGCATCTTTGCCGGTAAGGGCGGTTTTGACGTGACGGCGGGTGAGCACACCCAGCTCAACGGTGCGGTCATCAGCTCCACCGCCAGCGCGGATAAGAACCGGCTCGACACCGGCACGCTGGGCTTCAGCAACATAGAGAACCACGCGGACTACAAAACCGAGCATCAGAGCGTGGGGATGAGCACCGGCGGCAGCATCGGCAGCCAGTTCGGGGGCAACATGGCGAACGGCCTGCTGGCGGGCCTGAACGGCAGCGGCAGCGCCTCGTCGGTGACGGAGTCGGCGGTGAGCGACGGCACGATTGTTATCCGCGATAAGGCGAAGCAGACGCAGGACGTGTCGGCGCTGAGCCGCGACGCAGAGGGGGCGAATCCGGGGCTGGATAAAATCTTCGATAAGGATAAAGAGCAGCGCCGGATGGAGACGGCGCAGCTGCTGGCAGAAATCGGCAGCCAGGCGGGCGATATCGCGCGGACGCAGGGCGAGATAGCGGCGACGAAGGCGGCCACGGAGAAGATGAAGAACATCTCGCCGGACCAGAGGAAGGACGCCGAAGCGCAGTGGCGCAAAGCGAATCCGGGTCAGGAACCCACCACGGCCGACATCACCGGTCAGGTGTACCAGACGCTGTACAACCGGGCGATGCTGGACAGCGGAATAGGAACCGGCGGGGCAGTGCAGCAGGGTATCAGCGCGGCGACGGCGGCGATACAGGGGCTGGCGGGGGGCAACCTGGCGCAGGCGCTGAGCGGGGCGGCTGCGCCGTACCTGGCGGAACAGATACATACGCTGACGACCACGAAAGGCCCGGACGGCAAGGACGTGGTGAACGTTGAGGCGAACCTGATAGTGCACGCGGTGGTGGGCGCGGTGACGGCATACGCATCGGGCAATGCGGCACTGGCCGGTGCCTCGGGCGCTGCGATGGGCGAATATATCGCGCAGCAGATGTATCCAGGTGTTAAGCGCGAGGACCTGAGTGAGGAGCAGCGCCAGACGATAAGCGCGCTGGGCACTCTGGCGGCGGGCCTGGCGGGCGGCATTGCCGGAGACAGCGCGGGCGGTGCGGTGGCGGGCGCGCAGGCGGGTAAAAATGCGCTGGAAAATAATAGTCTTCTCCTGCCAAGGCCTGTGCCGGTACCTGTTCCGGGATTGCCATTGAGTCCTGGTGATAAGGTAGTTCTGAATGCGAATAACAAAATTGCATCGGAACTGGATAAGACCCTGAAAGGGTCAGGAACTGAGGCGGATACGCCACCGATTACTGATGGTCGTGCAATCGTTGAAGCGCGTGATGAGGCTGCCAAATCGCGCGATCCAAATGTGGCGAAGGATCTGACGGATGCTGAGAAAGCGGAGCTGGGAGGAACCGGATCAGGAAGTGTAACACCACCACCTCCAGAAAATGATCCTAAGCAGCAAAATGAAAAACCTGTACAAAAGCTCAATCAGAAGCAAGAAAGTGCTATCCGGAAAATTGATAATACAATAAAAAATGCCCTGAAAGATCATGATATAACTGGGACACTTAAGGATATGGATAGTAATCCAGTCCCTAAAGAAAGCGGAGGGCATTGGGATCATATGCAGGAAATGCAGAATACGCTCAGAGGATTGAGGAATCATGCGGATACGTTAAAGAACTTAAATAATTCCGAAGCGCAAGCTGCTTATGGCAGAGCAACGGATGCCATTAATAAAATAGAATCAGCTTTAAAAGGACATGGGATATAATGACTTTTCGTGAATTAATAGGAAATATTAATATAGCTAAAGATTTAAGTCAGAAGTCTCCGCTTGAACTCTGGTTCGAAGGTGTAATTGATACACCTATTGAAGAGCTAACTGTGGAAGATCTATGTCGTGCAATTCGGCAGGAAATATGTATAGCTCAATTAATGCCGCGAGTTTTGGAGATTTTGAAAAATGATCCGCTAGCTGGAGAGTATTACGATGGTGAACTAATAGCTGCAATATCGACGATAAAAGAAAATGAGTTAAAAGATCAGGTGGATGTTTTTACCCAAATACAGAAAATTGTAAACCAACTACCTCCCTCAGAAATTAATGACGACTTGAGGAGGGATATCCTAAATATCAATAAAATAATCACATAGCTCATCCCGGCTAGCCAGCCGGGATTTGTAGCATTAAGTCACTAATCCAGTGGGTTTCTCCAACTGAAACCGGAGCATAACAGGACAGCGATAATTTCCGGCTGTTTATTACTTTTAATACAGAGTAATACTCAAACCGGTCAACCTATGGTCACCGATAATTACTTCAACGTTATCCGCTGCTAAGTTCGCGTCCACATCTTGCTACTGTTACTTACCTGACTCAACGGACAGATTCATCAGACGCTGTAGAACCAGGCGATGCTGGACAGCGGAATGGGAACCGGCGGGGCGGTGCAGCAGGGTATCAGCGCGGCGACGGCGGCGATACAGGGGCTGGCGGGGGGCAGCGTGGCGCAGGCCGTGAGCGGCGCGGCCGCGCCGTACCTGGCGGAGCAGATACATACGCTGACGACCACGAAAGGCCCGGACGGTAAGGATGTGGTGAACGTTCAGGCGAACCTGATAGCGCACGCGGTGGTGGGTGCGGTGACGTCATACGCGTCGGGTAATCCTGCACTGGCGGGTGCCTCGGGCGCGGCGATGGGCGAATATATCGCGCAGCAGATGTATCCGGGGGTTAAGCGCGAGGACCTGAGTGAGGAGCAGCGCCAGACGATAAGCGCGCTGGGAACGCTGGCGGCGGGCCTGGCGGGCGGCGTAGTGGGTGACAGCATGGCGGATGCGGTGGCGGGTGCGCAGGCAGGACAGAACGCGCTCGAGTTCAACTCGCTGAGCGGTGACCAGGCGCGGGCAACGGCGAAACAGGCCGCTGAATCCCTGAAATATCAGGTCAGGGAAAAGCTGGGTGAGGGTACAACTTCTTCCATCGCCAACGGCATTATCAATGCTCTTGCCGATACCGGTGATGCGGCATTAGGTGGAGCGGATTACGCTGCTGACGCAGCAATGGCGCTGGCCTCATGTGCTACCGGGGACAGTTACTGCGGTACGGCGCTTAATGACCTGGCCGGTAAAAATCAGGCGGTGGCAGACAGCGTGAAGGCGCTGATGAGCAGTGATAACTGGTCTGCGGTAAAAGACACGGTTGTGCAGGCATCGGAAGGTAATCAGGCGGCGCTGGAAGCGACTGGCGGGATGCTGGCCGGGATTATATTGCCGGGTAAAAAAGTCCCACATGTGCCTAATGCTGGAGCCGTAGGAAATATCGGCGAGTTTTTTAAACAGTCTGGCTTTGGCAGCGAAATTAAAGAATTATCTAAGAAAACTAGTAAGCAATATCAGGGGCAAGCTGTCTATAAAGCAAATAAATCGGTCGGTGATTATATTAAAAAGGGTGATCAATTTTACCTAGATGCTAAACATAAAGATCATATTGAGGTTTTTGATAGTACAGGGACAAAAGTAAAAGCAGTCCTTAATCTTGATGGTTCGTTTAATGATGCAAAAAACTAAGGCAGCCAGAGCTGAAGGACGGAGGTTACCCAAATGATTAATATTAGTATGCTTGATAAATTCAAAGATGCTTATCTGGAGTTATTAAAACAGAGGTCATCAGAAGAGCTTGATGCAGACGATATTTACTTATCAGAAGATTATTCAATTGTTGAAAGCATTCAGAGAGATATAAATAATCTTAACTTGACAATTGAACTTTTTTTTAATGCGAAAGAAAATAATGACGAGTTAGCAATACAGGCAGCGTTGCTACGTATATCAACTTTCTTATCAGGAATATATGGCGTTTTTTATCAGGCAGGGGAGGATGTTGATAGATTTACCCTGCTTCCAAACACAGAAGATTTTCCTGAAAACTATAAGATCCCAGAGCATTACAACTATCCTTTCAAATAGTAAAAACCCCAGCCAACTGGTTGGGGTTTTTACTTTATAAGTCAGACGGTTATCCTTCAGTCGCCAGCCGGATGATCAACTGTCCCGGCTCGGTGGTCACCTCGATCTTCTGCCCGGTCGTAAATCCCAGCGCTTCCAGCCAGCGACCTTTAATGGTCAGTTGTGGCAGCGGGTTCGGCTGGCCTTTATTAGGCCGGTATCCCACTTTGTAATAATGCACCTGCGTTCCGCTGGCGGCGGTTGTGGGCGTGCGTGTTTCTGACTTATGATGCGTATCAGCCATAATTAACTCCATTCTAGTTAGTTGTGGTCAGCGGCTGCTGCGGGGTGCCACCCGCTTCAGCCGCGCTAATATCTCACGTTACTTTCTTCCTCTCCTGGTTTCTCCTGTTCAAATATACACTTTCGGCCGGGTAAACTCGCTTAAAGCGAAGTAGTAAACTGCGAGCCGTCTCTGATAAACGGATTCTTTTTTTCCGATCTGCATTTTGCTTACCCCTTCTTCATATCGCCTTACGGAATATTCTTTCCCGGCTGAATATCACACTATGATTCCGCATTAACCAGCCCTCATTCTGTCTTACTGATTACGCCTTGCCTCCACTAAAGTCGGTAATAAAGGCTGCGACGTGATGCAGCTGTAACATGACTGCGGATTAGCACATCCGGCAGAAGGGATCATTGACAGCCTCCATAGTGACAGTAAATAAAAATCGTTCCGGCATCAGATTGCAGAACTTCGGCAACATTGGGAACTATGTGCACTGCACAACAGAGCACACTGGTGGGAGCATAAGCATTGGCTGTCGGTTTCAGGTCAGCATTTTTTGAATAAGTGCAGGTGTAACTCGCCAATTGCTATTTTCCATACAGGTCAATTTAAATAGATCTGTAACTCAGAGTCTGAATAAAGGGGAACCTTGCGGTCAGATTTAGAATCCGTGTTAATAGCCGGTATAAAACCGTGTGGTTTTTGGATGTATTAGCGATAATATTTTCGGTGATTTTTCTTTTTTTGTCGCGATGCGGTCTTGATACCTCTGATTATTTTTGGTCTAATAATGCCCTGAAAATGGATTAATAAATAAAGTACATTAGTTATTCAGGTGGTGAAATTCCTGACTTAACTCAAATTAAATGAACGAAATGCCATTGTGAACGAGTGGGATTTAAATCCCAGATTTCCACAGGTCAGCCTGTTTAAAAACATCCGGGTATAAACAGATGCACTCCGACCCTATCTGAGCATAAGGCGCGGAGCGCTACAGGAAATTCCTGGCCGGTACAGGCGGATTGATAAAACGATAACCAGTCCGTCGGGTATGGGTGATTCAGGGAACGAAGTCCTGCGATAAGCGCAGGGAAATAATGTTAAATTATGAAAAGGAATTAACCAGATGACCTCTAAATTAACGATGCTGGCATTACTGTGTGGCGGTATGTTCGTGGGCAGCAATGCGCTGGCTGATAATCACACTGTCTCGATCGGCTATGCTCAAAGCAAAGTTGATGACTTCAAAAATATTCGCGGTGTCAATGTTCAGTATCGCTATGAGTGGAACTCTCCTCTCAGCGTTATTGGTTCGTTCAGCTATCTGAAAGGCGATCAAAGTTTTTCTGAGCGTGAAGATTTTTATGGCGATGTCAGCGGGTATGACGGCAAAACTAAAGTGAAATATTATTCACTGATGGCTGGTCCGGCCTATCGCATCAATGACTATGTCAGCTTCTATGGATTGATCGGTGTTGCCCATACTAAAGTGGATGAGCACGTGACTTATCTCGGAGCTTATTCCGAAGAATATAGCGAAAATAAATCCTCTTTTGCCTGGGGCGCAGGTATTGTTGTGAATCCAGTCAGCAACCTCTCTGTGAGTGTTGGCTATGAAGGTACTCGCGTGAAATATAACGAAGATGTTGCTATCAATGGTTTCAACATCGGTATCGGCTACCGTTTCTGATTTGATGTTAAAACCCGCAACCCTGGCCGGCAGGCCAGGGTTGTTCTGCGTTGCGATCACAGCCCGAAAAATTATCTTCTGCGCGACATCGGCTCAGACATTATCCTGATTTGTAAAAATGACAGAATTGCTTGTTTAAAATTTCCTGCGACCACGGTTACTCCATTGATTCTGATAATTTTATGCACGCTAACAGAGTGCTGCTAATCCTGCTCTCTCCACCTCAGAACTCTCCTAAAAACTGGCCCTGATAGCAAAGTGACCAATTTCCTCCATTTATCTGATGTTGCATTTTCGGTCCATCTGTAAAACTTCATCTCAACAAACACGGCGCGTCGCGCACGCCGGTTATACCTCAGTTAACGAGGATGCTTTAACAGCAGGATTGCGCGGTAACACTTTCAGGAGGAACTTCCTGTGAATAAATCAATGTTAGCGGGTATCGGTATTGGTGTGGCAGCAGCACTGGGTGTTGCCGCCGTAGCAGGCATGAACGTGTTTGATCGCGGTCCTCAATACGCTCAGGTACTGGCTGCAACGCCAATCAAAGAGAGCATTAAACAGCCACGTCAGGAGTGCCGTAATGTCACACTGACGCACCGTCGGGCCGTACAGGATGAAAACCGTATTGCTGGCTCTGTATTAGGTGCAGTGGCAGGTGGAGTGCTGGGTCACCAGTTTGGTGGCGGTCGCGGTAAGGATGTTGCGACGGTAGCAGGTGCATTGGCGGGCGGGTATGCAGGTAATCAGGTCCAGGGCGGAATGCAGGATCGTGATACCTACACTACAACCGAACAGCGCTGCAAAACAGTGTACGATAAACAAGAGAAAAAACTGGGATATGACGTGACCTATAAAATAGGCGATCAGCAGGGTAAAATCCGTATGGAAAATGACCCCGGTACGCGTATTCCACTGGATCGCAATGGTCAGCTGATTCTTAACGGTGACCAGGCGTAATTGGGCAAAGCTTTGCCGCACTCGCGGCCACACAGCACGACGTAATGAAAAAGGCGCATCTTAAGGATGCGCTTTTTTGTCATCTCATTCCCGCGCTTACCGACCCGCTCAGTAAGGCGCGGGCAGGGGCGTTACGCCTGATGCTCAGCCAGTTGTGAAACGAAGCCCTGCACCCAATCCATACGGATTTTTCTTTCCGACAGTTCGCGGGTAAACCGCAGGCGTGTTGGCCCATCCAGTTTCCACTGCTGCGGCTCTTTCTGCAGCAGACTAATCAGCCATGCCGGATCGACCTTGTTCTGCGGCGCAAAGTCGAAATAACCGCCTTTGTCGCTGGCTTCGATCTTACGCAGACCGACCGCGCGGGCTTTCAGACGGATAATCGCCACATCCAGCAGGTTACGCGCAGGGTCAGGCAGCAGGCCGAAGCGGTCGATCATCTCAACTTTCAGCTCCTGCAACTCCTCTTCAACCTCTGCGCTGGCGATGCGCTTATAAAGTGAAAGACGGGTGCTGACATCCGGAATAAAGGTCTCAGGGAGCAGCGCTGGCATGCGAAGTTCCACCTCTGTCTGGTTGCTGGTGAGATCCTCCAGTGACGGCTCGCGACCCGCTTTCAGCGCATCGACGGCATTCTCCAGCAGCTCCATATAGAGCGTGAAGCCCAGCGTCTCCATCTGTCCACTCTGCTCATCACCCAGCAGCTCGCCAGCCCCGCGAATCTCCAGGTCGTGGGTTGCCAGCGCAAAACCGGCGCCCAGATCTTCGAGTGAGGCGATCGCTTCCAGGCGTTTATGCGCATCTGCGGTCATCGCCTTCGGATGCGGCGTCAGCAGCCAGGCATACGCCTGATGATGCGAACGACCGACGCGACCACGCAACTGATGCAGCTGCGCCAGGCCAAAGTGGTCGGCCCGCTCGATGATGATGGTGTTCGCGGTCGGAATGTCGATCCCGGTTTCGATGATAGTGGTACAGACCAGCACGTTGAAACGCTGATGATGGAAATCGTTCATCACCCGCTCCAGCTCACGCTCGCGCATCTGTCCATGGCCAATCGCCACCCGCGCTTCCGGCACCAGATCGCTGAGACGCTGCGCCGCTTTCTCTATATTTTCAACGTCATTGTAGAGGTAGTAGACCTGTCCGCCACGCAGCACTTCACGCAGAATCGCTTCGCGGATCACCACGTCGTCATATTCACGGACAAACGTTTTCACCGCTAAACGGCGGGCAGGCGGGGTAGCGATAATGGAAAGATCGCGCATGCCACTCATGGCCATATTCAGGGTGCGCGGGATTGGCGTGGCGGTGAGGGTCAGGATGTCCACATCAGCACGCATCGCCTTGATGCGCTCTTTGTGACGCACCCCAAACCGGTGCTCTTCATCGACAATCAGCAGGCCGAGATCGTGCCACTTGAGGTCACTCATCAATAGTTTGTGGGTGCCGATCAAAATGTCGATCTTACCCTCGCTGGCCTGTTCCAGCACCTGCGCCTGCTCTCTGGCGGTACGGAAGCGGGAAAGCATCTCAATGCGAACCGGCCAGTTGGCGAAGCGGTCACGGAAGTTGTCGTAGTGCTGCTGTGCCAGCAGGGTAGTCGGCACCAGTACGGCCACCTGTTTGTGGTTCTCGATGGCCAGAAACGCCGCGCGCATCGCCACTTCTGTTTTACCAAAGCCCACGTCACCGCACACCAGTCGATCCATCGCCAGCGGCTGACACATATCGCTCAGCACGGCGTTGATCGCCTGTGCCTGATCGGGGGTGGTCTCAAACGGGAAGCTTTCACAGAAAAGCTGATACTGCTCACGATCATGCTTAAAGGCAAAGCCGGTTTTGGCGGCGCGCTGGGCATAGATATCCAGCAGCTCAGCCGCTACATCGCGTACTTTCTCCGCCGCTTTCTGCCGCGCGCGTGACCAGGCGTCACTGCCCAGTTTATGCAGCGGGGCGTTATCGTCAGCCCCGCCCGCATAGCGGCTGATCAGGTGCAGCGATGAAACCGGCACATAGAGTTTGGCGTCGTTGGCGTAGGAGAGCATCAGGTATTCCGCCTCAATGCCGCCTGCTTCCAGCGTGGTCAGGCCGATATAGCGGCCCACGCCGTGCTCCAGATGTACGACGGGCTGCCCAGGATGCAGCTCCGCCAGGTTACGGATCAGAATGTCGGGGTTGATGGTGCGACGGGTATCCTGACGGCGACGGCTGACGCGTTCGCCCAGCAGATCGCTTTCGCAAATCAGCGCCCGGTTACCCTGGGTATCGATAAAACCGCGCTCGCTGGCACCGATCATCAGCGTGAAACGATCGTCGACGGTTTCATCAAAACGATGCACTGGCTGAGGACGCAGTTTAATCCGTGCCAGCAGCTCCTGCAGACTTTCGCGGCGGCCTTCACTTTCGACCGAGAAGACCACGGCACCGCTGAAAGTCTCAATAAACTGCCGCAGATGGTCGAGCGGCGCTTTCGCCTGCGCCTGAACGGCGAGGTCTGGCAGCGGGGTGTAACCGAGATTGGTATTCGCGGCTTTAGCGGGCAGCACCTCATTGGTCATCTGGATGCGCGGCCAGGCTTTCAGTTCACCCATTAACGCGTCGGGACGCAGCCACAGGGTGACCGGTTCCAGCAGTGGACGCATCGGGTCCACGCGACGATTCTCATAGCGCGCCTCAGCATCCTGCCAGAAGCGGCTGGCGCTGCCTTCGAGGTCGCCGCAGTTCACAATCAGGGTGTTGTCAGGCAGATAGCTGAACAGGCTGGGTAACGGCTGCTCGAAGAACAGCGGCTGCCAGTATTCGATGCCCGCGGGCAGCGTGCCTTTGCTGACCTGCTGATAGACGTGCTCCGACTCGCGGCGCACATCAAAAATTTCGCGCCAGCGGCTGCGGAACAGCTCAATGGCGGCTTTGTCGCTGGGAAATTCATGCGCAGGCAGCAGGTTAATTTCTGCCACCGCTTCCAGCGTGCGCTGATTATCGACGTCAAACAGGCGCAGGCTGTCGATCTCATCATCGAAAAAGTCGATGCGATAGGGCTGATCGCTGCCCATCGGGAACAGGTCGAGCAGGGCGCCGCGCGTGGCGTATTCGCCGTGCTCCATCACCTGATCGACATGACGATAACCCGCCTGCTCAAGCTGATCGCGCAGCCGGTCGCGTGACAGCTTTTGTCCCTGCTTCATTACCAGCGCATGACCGTGCAGGAAACTGTGCGGACAGACGCGCTGCATCAGGGTATTGACCGGCATGATCAGCATACCGCGCTGCATCACCGGCAGCTGGTAGAGGGTCGACAGTCGCGCAGAGATAATATCCTGATGCGGCGAGAAGCTGTCATACGGCAGCGTCTCCCAGTCGGCGAGGTGGACCACCGGCAGATCAGTAAACTGGCGGATTTCATCCAGCAGACGCAGGGCGGTTTGGGTATCGGGGGTAATCATTAATACCGGGCCAGCATGACGTTCGGTAATGCTGGCACACTCTACCGCATGCGCAGCGCCGATGAGCTGGCCGAGCTGGCGGTGGTCGCCGGATTTAACGGGCAGGGTATAACGAGTCTGTTCGGGCATGGGATCTCGGGGTTGCTCCATTTTTCCAGGACGTAATCATTCCATATTATGTCAGGGGGATCACCTGTGCGGCACAATTTTCCTGCCGCGCCGCGCTGAACCCGGAGATCGGTCAGCCATTACCGGGCGTCGGCGGTAATACAGCGGATAGAGAGAGGATAGACGAGTCTGGCGAGGGATCAGAAAAAACCGCCGTCGCTCTGCAGCGACGGGGTTAAACGGGCATTCTATTTTATGGATTGCTGTGTGTAATACATGCGTGGGCGGTCGATATTTGCCCAGGATAACTCCTGCTCAGGATGATAGCTGAGGTTGCCGTCATCCCACTTTACGTAGTAGCCGGCTGGCGCGCTTCCCTGCTCAAAGACGTTGATGATTTCGCCTCTGATTTCCCCGGATTGATGTTTAACGATGCTGCCTTTGGGAAATTTCAACATGGTCGCTACCTCTATCGCTGTGCGATAAATTACCTCTTATCCTGTTACAAAGTGTAGTCTACGCGCCAGGGCGCTGGATAATCAGCCAATAAGCGATGGCTTTATCGTCTATTCTGCGGCTTTGGTCGTGGAGGTGACGTATCCTGACGCAACTTTGCTGCCGACTCAGAGGGTTAGAGGTTTCATAAAGCGAGCCGCTCCTTTATCATCCCACTACCTATTTTCAGGCAACGGCTTACTGGATTCCATGTATCAACCTGTCGCGCTATTTATCGGTCTGCGTTACATGCGCGGACGAGCATCGGATCGCTTCGGTCGCTTTGTCTCATGGCTCTCAACGATTGGCATTACGCTCGGCGTGCTGGCGATGGTCACTGTTTTATCGGTGATGAACGGTTTTGAGCGTGAACTCGAAGGCAATATTCTTGGCCTGATGCCTCAGGCGCTGATCACCAGCGACAAAGGCAGTCTCAACCCCCAACAGCAACCCGCTGACTCGCTGAATCTGCAGGGTGTCAGCCGCATCGCGCCGCTGACCACCGCCAGTGTGGTGCTGCAAAGCCCGCACAGCGTCTCGGTTGGTGTGATGCTGGGCATTGAGCCGGATGAAAAAGATCCGCTGACGCCCTTTCTGGTGAACACCCAGCAGAGCGTGCTGCAGGCCGGGCAGTATAATGTGATCCTCGGTGAGCAGCTGGCGTCACAGCTTGGCGTTAAACGTGGCGATCAGCTGCGTCTGATGGTGCCGTCGGTCAGCCAGTTTACCCCGATGGGACGCGTGCCGAGCCAGCGTCTGTTTACCGTGGCGGGCACCTATGCCGCCAACAGCGAAGTCGATGGTTATCAGATTCTGGTTAATCTTCAGGATGCGTCGCGCGTGATGCGCTATCCGGCCGGGAACATTACCGGCTGGCGACTCTGGCTGGACAAACCGCTATCGGTTGATAGCCTGAGTCAGCAGTCGCTGCCTGCGGGTCTGGTCTGGAAAGACTGGCGTGAGCGCAAAGGCGATCTCTTCCAGGCGGTGCGCATGGAAAAGAACATGATGGGTCTGCTGCTGAGTCTGATTATCGCCGTGGCCGCCTTTAACATCATTACATCATTAGGCCTGCTGATCATGGAGAAGCAGGGCGAAGTGGCGATTCTTCAGACCCAGGGCCTGACGCGCCGGCAAATAGTGGCGGTGTTTATGGTGCAGGGTGCCAGCGCCGGGATTATCGGCACGCTGCTTGGCACCCTGCTCGGTGTGCTGCTGGCCAGCCAGCTTAATAACTTAATGCCGGTGATTGGCCTGTTCCTCGATGGCGCTGCGTTGCCGGTTGATATCAATGTGTGGCAGGTGGTCACCATCGCCCTCAGCGCGATGATTGTGGCGCTGTTGTCTACGCTCTATCCTTCGTGGCGCGCTGCCGCCGTTCAACCTGCTGAGGCTTTACGTTATGAGTAACACTCCTTTGTTGCAGTGCCGCGATCTGTGCAAACGCTATCAGGAAGGCAGCGTGCAGACCGATGTGCTACGCAATGTGGCTTTCAGCCTCCAGCCCGGTGAACTGACGGCGATTGTCGGCAGCTCCGGTTCCGGTAAAAGTACGCTGCTGCATCTGCTGGGCGGTCTGGATGCGCCGACGTCGGGCGATGTGGTGTTTGATGGTCAGTCGCTGAACGCCATGTCCTCGTCGGCCAAAGCAGAGCTGCGTAACCGCGAGCTGGGCTTTATTTATCAGTTCCACCATCTGCTGCCGGACTTCAGCGCGCTGGAGAACGTGGCGATGCCGTTGCTGATTGGCAAAATCGCGAAAGCGGAAGCGCAGGAACGCGCCCGTGAGATGCTTGCTGCAGTCGGCCTGGACCATCGTGCCGCGCACCGGCCGTCTGAACTGTCCGGCGGCGAGCGTCAGCGCGTGGCGATCGCCCGTGCGCTGGTCAACCGTCCACGGCTGGTGATGGCGGATGAGCCAACCGGTAACCTGGATGCGCGCAACGCCGACGCCATTTTTGAACTGCTGGGCGAGCTGAACGTCCGTCAGGGCACCGCCTTTCTGGTGGTAACGCACGATCTGATGCTGGCAAAACGCATGACGCGTCAGATGGAGATGCGTGATGGTCAGTTAAGCGATCAGCTTACGCTGGCAGGAGCGCTGTAATGGGTTCGTCGTTATCCCTGTTGCTGGGCCTGCGCTTTAGCCGTGGTCGCCGTCGTGGCGGCATGGTCTCGCTGATTTCGGTGATCTCCACCATCGGGATTGCGCTGGGCGTGGCGGTGCTGATTATCGGTCTGAGCGCCATGAACGGCTTTGAGCGTGAGCTGAATAACCGCATTCTGGCGGTGGTGCCGCACGGTGAGATCGAGGCGGTGAATCAGCCGTTTCAGCACTGGCAATCGATGATCGCCCCGATTGAAAAGGTGCCCGGCATTGCGGCCGCCGCCCCCTACGTTAACTTCACCGGCCTGATTGAGAGCGGAGCCCGGCTGGAAGCGCTGCAGGTCAAGGGCGTCGATCCGGCCCAGGAGCCGCGCCTCAGCGCACTGCCACAGTTTGTCGCCGATAACGCCTGGTCCTCTTTTGCCGCCGGTAAGCAGCAGATCATTCTGGGCGGCGGCATTGCTGAATCGCTGAAGGTGAAGCAGGGCGACTGGATCACCATCATGATCCCCAACAACGATGGCGATAACAAACTGCTGCAGCCAAAACGCATCCGGCTGCAGGTCAGCGGTATCCTGCAACTCAGCGGCATGCTCGATCACAGTCTGGCACTGGTGCCGCTGGCCGATGCGCAGCACTATCTGGAAATGGGCGACAGCGTGTCCGGTATCGCGCTGAAGATGACAGACCCGTTCCAGGCCGTGAAACTGGTGCGCGATGCCGGTGAAGCGACCCGCTCCTATGTCTATATTAAGAGCTGGATAGGTACCTACGGCTATATGTACCGCGACATTCAGATGATCCGCGCCATCATGTATCTGGCGATGGTGCTGGTAATTGGCGTCGCCTGCTTCAACATCGTCTCCACGCTGGTGATGGCGGTGAAGGATAAGAGCAGCGATATTGCGGTGCTGCGTACCCTTGGCGCGAAAGACCGACTGATCCGTGCCATCTTTATCTGGTACGGTTTGCTGGCGGGCCTGCTGGGCAGCGTCAGCGGCGTGGTGGCTGGCGTGCTGGTGGCGCTGAACCTGACCTCACTGGTGCGTGGGCTGGAATCGATTACCGGTCATCATCTGCTGGCAGGAGATATCTACTTTATTGATTTCCTGCCCTCGGAACTGCACTGGATTGACGTGTTCTCAGTACTAATTACTGCCATTCTGCTGAGCCTGCTGGCGAGCTGGTATCCCGCCAGACGCGCCAGCCGCATTGACCCGGCTCGGGTATTAAGCGGTCAGTGATAAAAATGCGGCGCGAGTGATTTCGCGCCGCATCTGTTTAAGACCTTTGCTGTTGGGTCATGCCCTCAGCAACCGTTACTATCGGGTGATGTTAACCCGGAATCTGTTCAGAGCAGCTCGCCGCAGCTGCTACGCCAGGAGATTTTATGCGAACACCACGTCGCCGCATACGACTTGCCCGCCTGAAGAAAACCCGGAGAAAAGTGCATCAGCGCTTTCGCCAGCGCATTTTTGAGCGCGATCGTCAGGCCGAACTGGCCGCCCATCCTCTGCCGCACGTTGTGGTGCTGACGGGCGCAGGCATCTCAGCAGAGTCCGGCATCCGGACCTTCCGCGCGGCTGACGGCCTTTGGGAGGAGCATCACGTTGAAGACGTTGCCACGCCCGAGGGTTTTCAGCGCGATCCCGCGCTGGTGCAGCGCTTCTACAATGCGCGCCGCCAGCAGCTACAGGAAGCGGACGTCCAGCCTAATGCAGCCCATCTGGTGCTGGCTGAGCTGGAGCAGGTGTTAGGCGATAATTTCCTGCTGGTCACGCAAAACATCGACAACCTGCACGAGCGAGCCGGTAACAACCGGGTGCTGCATATGCACGGTGAACTGCTAAAAGTGCGCTGTGTCACCAGCGGTCAGGTGATTGAGTGGACCGGCGATATCACACCTGACGATCGCTGCACCTGCTGCCAGTTCCCCTCTGTGTTGCGGCCGCACGTGGTCTGGTTTGGCGAGATGCCGCTGGGTATGGAGCAGATTTACCAGGCGCTGGAACAGGCTGATTACTTTATCGCTATCGGTACCTCGGGCCATGTTTATCCGGCCGCGGGCTTTGTTCATGAGGCCAGACTGCAGGGCGCGCACACCGTTGAGCTGAACCTGGAGCCGAGCCAGGTCGGTAACGAGTTTGCCGAACGGCATTACGGTCTGGCGAGTGAAGTGGTGCCGGAGTTTGTCCACAAGCTGTTGCGTGGATTGTATAAGTAAGCGGGGCGGCTAATACCGCCCCTTTAATCAATTTTAGCGGCCCGCTTTAAGCTGCTGGAACAGGGTTTCATACTGAAGGCTGGCGTCGCCAACATCATCCTGCCATTCACCGTGCTTAATCACGTCAGCAGGCGGATAGAGTGATGGATCGTTCGCCACGGCGGGTGGCAGCAACGCCTTCGCTGCGAGATTCGGTGTAGGATAGCCGATGGTTTCCGCCACTTTCGCCGCGACGTCAGGACGCAGCAGGAAGTTAATCAGCTTCAGCGCGCCTGCCTTGTTCTTCGCGTTAGCCGGGATCGCCAGGTTATCCATCCAGAAAATGCCGCCCTCTTCAGGCCAGACGATCGCTAACGGCGTGCCCGCCTGACGTGCGACATACGCTGAGCCATTCCAGAGCATGCCAAGATTCACTTCGCCTTCCATATAAGGATTACCCGGATTATCAGAGTTGAAGGCCAGCACATTGGGCATCAGCTTTTTCAGCTCAGAATAAGCGGCTTTGATCTGCTCAGGATCGCGGGTATTGCCGGAGTATCCCAGCTTGCGCAGCGCCATCTGGAACACTTCGCGCGCGTCGTCAGTCAGCAGCAGGCTCTGTTTATATTCCGGCTTCCACAGGTCGGCCCAGCGGGTGACGCTTTTCACGTCGATCTCATCGGGGTTGACACCGATTGCCGTCGCGCCCCAGATATAAGGAATCGAATAGTTATTGTCAGGATCGAAGGGTTTGTTCAGCAGGTCGGAATCCAGGTTGCTGAAGTTGCTGAGCTGGCTCTTGTCGATCTTCTGCAGCATTCCTTCGTTTCGCATTTTTGCCACGAAGTAAGTTGACGGCACGACCAGATCGTAAGCGCCATCTTTCCAGGTTTTCAGCCTGGCGTACATGCTCTCATTGGATTCATAGGTCGAATAGATCACTTTAATGCCGGTCTCTTTCGTGAACTGCTCCAGCAGCCCCGGCGGCACATATTCGGTCCAGTTGTAGAAATAGAGGGTGTTACTGTTGTCTGCCTGTGCCACGTTCATACCCAGCAACAGCGCACCTGCCGCCAGCCAGTGAGATCTCTTTTTCATCCTCAATCCTCTTATTTATTTCTGTCACGCAGCAGCCACTGACTGGCCGCGACCAGCAGCAATGACAGCAGCATTAAAATAGTGGCCAGCGCATTCACTTCCGGTGAGACGCCAACTTTTACCATCGAGTAGATCTTCAGCGGTAAAATCTCAAACGTCGGACCGGTGACAAAGGAAGAGACCACCACATCATCCATCGACAGGGTAAAGCTCAGTAACCATCCGGCGGCGACGGCTGGCATCGCCAGCGGCAGAATGATTTTGCGCAGAATGGTGATTTCGCTGGCCCCCAGATCTTTGGCTGCCTCCAGCATGCGCACATCAAAGCCTTTCAGACGTGAGTAGACAGTAATCACCACAAACGGCAGGCAAAATGTAATGTGGGAAAAAAGCAGTGACCAGAAGCCCAGTGAAATGCCCAGCAGCATAAACAGCACCAGCAGGGAGATAGCCATCACAATATCCGGCGACATCATCACCACGAACAGCATGCCACTGACAAAGGGCTTGCCCCGAAAACGGTAGCGAAAGAGTGCGACAGCGGTGAGTGCGCCGATCAGTGTGGCACAGCTGGCTGAGAGCACGCCCATGATCAGCGAGTGCTGCGCCGCCTGAATCAGACTGTCATTGTTCAGCAGCAGGCTGTACCACCGGGTCGTGAAACCCTGCCAGTTAATGCCAAAGCGGGAGACGTTAAACGAATTCACGATCAGAATAACAATCGGTATGTAGAACCAGGCGTAAATAATCGCCATAAAACTGCCGCGTAACAGGCGTGCCATCATCCTAAATCCACCCGATTATTCAGCAGGCGCGCCGCGCGCCAGTAAATCAGCAACAGCAATCCCATCAGCAGTGTCAGCACAATGCTGGTAGCCGCGCCAAACGGCCAGTCGCGGATGTTGAGGAACTGGCTTTTGATGACGTTGCCGATCAGCAGATTCTTTGCGCCGCCCATCAGATCGGCAACGTAAAACAGCCCCATTGCCGGGATCAACACCAGCAAACAGCCCGCAATGATGCCCGGCATGGTCAGCGGCAAAATAATACGGAAAAAGGTTTGCAGCTTACCGGCACCGAGGTCGCGCGCCGCTTCCAGCAGCGGTTTATCCAGTTTCTCCAGGCTGGAGTAGAGTGGCAACACCATAAACGGCAGCAGAATGTAGATCAGCCCGAGGATCACCGCTTCCGGGGTATACATGATGCGAAACGGTTTATCGATCAGCCCCAGCGACAGCAGGAAATCATTCAGCCAGCCACGGGGGCTGAGGAAAATTTTCAGGCCGTAAATACGGATTAGCGAGTTGGTCCAGAAAGGTACAATCAACAGAAACAGCATCAGCGGACGCAGGCGCGGCGTGAGTTTTGTCAGACACCAGGCAAAAGGATAGCCGAGCAGCAGACAGCCGAGAGTCGCAATCAGCGCCATGTTCAGCGAGTGCAGCAGCACCTGCGCATAAAGCGGGTCGAGCAGCCGGGTATAATTACTGAAGGTCAACACCGCGCTGACGAAGTGGGCATCATCGCGCGTCAGAAAACTGGTAACAAAAATCATCAGATTGGGCACAAAGACGAACAGCACCAGCCAGCCGACGATCAGTGCGATGACCCCCTTCTGAAAACTATTACGCGTCAGCTTCATACGGCAGTACCACCTCCCATCCCGGCACCCAGCTCACGGCCATCTTCTGATTAAGTGAGTGATCAACGTCCGGGTCATCCTCATTAAAGAACTCGCTGACCGTAACCAGCTTACCGTTCTCCAGCTCTACCGCAGACTCCAGCGTCATGCCTTTGTAGTTACGTTCGCGCACATAGCCAATCAGGCCATCTGATGCGCTGTCATCATGCATCTCCTGCACCCGCAGATCCTCCGGACGCAGCAGAACATGCAGCCGGTCACCCACACTGACCGGGAAAGTACAGTGGATCTCGCACTCGCGTCCCTCTACCCGGGCCCGCACGTCTGGCGCGCTGTCGCTGGCGAGCACTTCAGCGTCAAAGACATTAATTTCGCCGATAAAGCGGGCAACAAACAGGTTTTCGGGCTCTTCGTAGATTTCGCGTGGGGTACCATCCTGCACTACTTTGCCATCACGCATGACCACGATGCGATCGGACATGGTCAGCGCCTCTTCCTGATCGTGGGTGACAAAGACAAAGGTAATGCCGAGCTTACGCTGCAGGGCTTTGAGCTCGTTCTGCATCTGACGGCGCAGCTTATAGTCCAGCGCCGAGAGCGATTCGTCCAGCAGCAGCACTTTGGGACGGTTTACGACCGCGCGGGCAATCGCCACACGCTGTTGCTGGCCGCCGGAAAGCTGATGCGGGCGGCGATCGGCAAAGTGTTCCAGCTGCACCATCGCCAGCGCATCTTTAACCCGGCTCTCAATTTCTGCCGCCGGGGTTTTCTGCATCCGCAGGCCAAAGGCGACGTTTTCAGACACGGTCATATGGGGAAACAGCGCGTAGCTCTGAAACACGGTGTTGACGTGACGGTGTTCGGCCGGCGTATCAGTAATGTCCTGATCATCTAGTGAGATACGGCCGCGATCAGCCGCTTCCAGCCCGGCAATCAGGCGCAGAATGGTGGTTTTGCCACAGCCCGACGGGCCGAGCAGGGTGATGAACTCACCGTGATGGATGGTCAGGTTAAAATCATCAATGATGGTCTTACCATCAAAAGCTTTACTGATGCCAGAAAGCGTAACCAGCGCCTGCTGTGCGCGTGTTTGCGTCATTTTAGTCTCAGTCTGTCTAAGGTCGAACAGGTTACAGCATAGCTGCTCAGTGCAGCCAGCCAGCAAAGAGGGGCGGATGATACCTGAAAAATAAGGCATTGCCATGTTTTGCCCGCCTGGTCGCGGCAATTCGACCGGCTGTTAACAACATTGCGAGGTTTGCCGCAACAATCACGTAATCAGGCGTTTTTTTCGGGCTTATTCCTTTCCCAAAGGTCACCGACAGCGCTAACCTGTCTGCAAATGATTTTACGCAACGTTGTGACCAGCGGGTCTGTGAATAATACCGGACGTCACTTTTAAAGGATGGGATATGGAACAGTTACTTGAGCGCTTTTTAAGTTATGTGGCAGTTGAGACACAGGCTAAGCCGCAGGCGCGCCACGTGCCTAGCAGTGAAGGGCAGTGGACGCTGGCGCGTCAGCTGCAGGAAGAGCTGCTGGCCCTGGGTTTTGTTGATGTCACCCTGAGCGATCACTGTTGCGTCATGGGCACGCTGCCCGCCAATGTTGACTGGCCGACGCCAGTTATCGGTTTCATCTCCCACATGGATACCTCGCCTGATTTTACAGCGAAACATGTGAATCCGCAGATCATCGAAGATTATCGCGGTGGCGACATTGCGCTGGGTAATGGCAACGAGGTCCTGTCACCGGTCATGTTCCCGGTGCTGCACAAGCTGATTGGGCATACGCTGATTACTACCGATGGCAAAACTCTGCTGGGCGCGGATGATAAAGCGGGTATCGCCGAGATCATGACGGCGATGGCGCAGCTGGCTGACAGCGATACGCCACACGGCGCGATCCGCGTCGCCTTTACTCCTGATGAAGAGATTGGTCGCGGCACCTCACACTTCGATGTGGAGGCGTTTGCCGCCGACTGGGCCTACACCATTGATGGCAGCGATCTGGGTGAGTTTGAGTATGAGAACTTCAATGCCGCCTCGGCTACGGTCAAAATCGTCGGTAACAACGTGCATCCAGGCTCCGCCAAAGGCGTGATGGTCAATGCGCTGGAACTGGCTAACCAGTTTCATGCGGCCGTACCGGCCGGCGAAAAACCGCAGTACACCGACGGCTATGAGGGCTTCTACCATCTGCATCAAATCAAAGGCAGCGTCGAGCACGCCGAGATGCTCTACATCATTCGTGACTTTGAATCAGAGAGTTTCGAACAGCGTAAACAGACGCTGCTGCAGATCGCTGCGGAGATCAACAAAACCCTGCACCCTGACTGCTCGGTCACTGTTGAGATCACCAACAGCTATCGCAACATGCGTGAAAAGGTTGAGCCGTTTCCGCATATCATTGACCTGGCTTTGCAGGCGATGCGTGACTGCGGCATTGAACCCGTGGTGAAACCGATTCGCGGCGGCACCGATGGGTCATCGCTGTCGTGGAAAGGGTTACCTTGCCCGAACATCTTTACCGGGGGCTATAATTATCACGGCAAGCATGAGTTCGCGTCGCTGAATATCATGGCGAAGTCAGTGGAAGTGATTGTGCGTCTGTCAGAGCTGGCCGCGCAGAAAAAGGATTAAATTAAAAAAAGGCTCTCTTGCCATGACGGCAGGAGAGCCTGATTCAGCCGCAGCGCACTGTTACGCGCTGTGGGTTATTCCTCGCCGAAGTACCAGTATCCGGCATTCACCAGACCGGCGATCTGCGCCAGTACGGCCGGATCATCCAGCGCATCGCCCAGATCCTCCAGTGTGATGCGATAGTGATTCGCCAGAACTGCCATCACATCAGGGCGTGAACACTCAACCCGCTCACCATTGATATAAACAGCATCACCAATCGTCAGGACACGCAGGCCACCCAACCGGCTCAGCGCATCGCCCTGTTGCAGCGCATCATAAATTTCATCAGGCTGATAAGGCGGTTCCGGCGGCGCGACGTCGAGTTCGTGGCGTGACTGCGAAATGAATTCGCCGAACCACTGCTCAAACTGCGCCGGCTGATTGACTACATCCAGCATCAGCTGGCGCACGCCTTCAATTTCCTGCGGCAGGATCTGCGACGGGCAATCACGTGCAGGCACATCCGGATCGCTGAAGCGCAGGCTGCCCAGCTCATTGGCCAGGGCATAGTCTGCAAAGCCGCTGATTAACTCGCGACCGCTGGGGGCGCGGAAACCCACGGAGTAGTTCAGTGCGTTTTCCAGCGAGTAGCCTTCGTGCGGGAATCCCGGCGGAATGTAGAGAATATCGCCCGGCTCCAGCTCTTCATCGATGATGGCATCGAACGGTTCAACCTGCAGCAGGTCCGGGTGCGGGCAGTGCTGTTTCAGCGCCACTTTTTCACCGACGCGCCAGCGACGGCGGCCAGTACCCTGAATAATAAAGACATCATACTGATCAAAATGAGGGCCGACGCCGCCGCCAGGCACAGCAAACGACACCATCAGGTCATCAACACGCCAGTCAGGCAGGAAGCGGAAAGGGCGCATCAGCGCGGCAGAGGGTTCATGCCAGTGATTAACCGCCTGGACCAGCAGTGACCAGTTGTTCTCTCCCAGATGATCATAGCTCTCAAACGGGCCGTGGCTGACCTGCCATTTGCCGTCCTGATGGCTGACCAGGCGGCTGTCCACCTCGTTTTCCATTGCCAGTCCGGCGAGTTCATCCGGTGAAAGGGGATCGACAAAGTTTTTGAAACCACGCTTCAGCACGACCGGGCGTTTCTGCCAGTAGCGCTGAATAAAATCGGGCCAGTTAATATCGAGCTGATAGTCCATACAAGGGTTCCGCTTAGGGCTGTAAATGCCAGCTAGTATAACAGCCCGGACGGTTTTCTACTCGCGGTGATGTTCGACTTCCTGGCGCTGAAAAACCACTTCCATACGAGTTCCGCCCAGCGCACTGCTGGTGGCGATGACATTGCCATCATACTGTTCCAGTATGTCGCGCACCACCGCCAGACCTAAGCCCTGTCCTGGCCGCAGCGTATCGGCACGCTGACCCCGGACAAACACTAAATCGCGCTTGCTCTCGGGAATACCCGGACCATCGTCGTCAATATAGAGATGCAGTGCATTTTCGCTTTGAAAAGCGCTGACTTCGATAAACTCCAGGCAGTACTTGCAGGCGTTATCGAGCACGTTGCCCAGCACTTCCATAAAGTCATTCTGGTCGCCAATAAAGGACAGCTCCGGTGAGATATCCAGCGTTATCGCCACGCCTTTGCGCTGATAGACTTTATTCAGTGCCGAACAGAGCTTGTCGAGCAGACCGGAAACGGAATGGATATCGCGCTGCAATGGGTTGTGATCGGCCTGCATACTGGCGCGATGCAGGTAGTATCCCACCTGCTGTGAGATGCGGCTGATCTGCTCCAGCATGACCGGTTCTGCCTGCTCCACCGTCAGCTCTTTACCGTTGCGCAGCGAGCGCAGCGTACTCTGCAACACGGCCAGCGGCGTTTTCAGGCTATGGGTCAGATCAGAAAGGGTGGTGCGATAGCGGGTATAGCGCTGCCGCTCATTGGTCAGCAGCAGATTGAGGTTGCGCACCAGACTGCGCAACTCCTGCGGCGGATTATCGTCCAGGTTTTCGCGCTGACTGGTTTCCAGCTCGCGCACCTGCTGAGTCAGCGCACCGATTGGCCGCAGACTCCAGTGCGCGGCCAGCCACAGCAGCGGAACAATCAGTATCAGGTTGGCCGCCAGCACATAGCTGAACCACGACCAGACCACGTCCGAGTGCTGAAGCTCCTGTGGAATAGAGTCGACCACCACGATGGTGAGCGCGGGCAGATTCGTCGTGGCATCGTAACGGTTAACGGCAACCGAATGGGTAAAGGTATCGTTGCTGTCCGTGTCCCAGTCATTAAGCCGTTGTTTAGCGTTGAGATTGTTCCCCATCGCGACCATGCTGGTGCGGTTGCTGGTATCGATCTCGTAGAAATCAGGCTTCAGCAGCCATTCGCGGCGGATCTTTTTGCGAATATCCGGCACGTCGCGTTGCTGCCACAGCAGCTTGCCGTGCTCATCGTAGATGAAGACCAGCGTCGGAAAATTCAGCGTCATGCGTTCCGGCTGAGCGATGGTGAGCTTATTGTCATGCCATTGCGCCAGCGTAAAGAACAGATTGCTCTCGCCGCGCATCACCCGGTAGGTATTTTTATCGAAACTCACCACATAGCCAATGACTGCGACCATGCCGTAAGAGAGTGAAAGGAACAGGACTATCGCTGCGGAGGCCAGCAGAAAGCGGGCGCGCAGCGAAATAGGGCGGTAACGGTTAAACCAGGACATGGTCAGAGATCAAAGCGGTAACCCTGGCCACGCACGGTGGCGATGACTTCAGTGGGGTGCAACGCCAGAATCTTTTTGCGCAAACGGCCCATCAGGACGTCGATGGTGTGGCTTTCGCGCAGTTCAGCGTCAGGATAGAGCTGCAACATCAGCGAGTCTTTGCTCACCACTTTGCCCGCGTTACGGATAAGCGTCTCGACAATGGTGTACTCAAAGGCGGTGAGTTTCACCGGCTCTTCATTCACCGTCAGCTCACGCCGTGAGAGGTCGACCTGAAACGGGGCCATATCGATGATTTGCGACGCATGACCGCTGTTACGGCGCATCAGCGCCTGCAGGCGTGCCGCGACTTCTTCAATATGAAACGGTTTAGTCACGTAATCATCCGCACCGGCTTCCAGCGCTTCGACTTTCGCCTGCCAGCCCTCACGGGCAGTCAGGACCAGAATGGGCTGACGCACAGCATCACTGCGCCAGCGGCGAATCAGCGACATGCCATCTTCATCCGGCAGGCCGAGATCCACCAGCGCAATATCGGGCAGATGTTCCCGAAGAAAATAGTCAGCTTCTTTGGCGTCTTCGGCGGCATCGACCTGATGGCCCATGTCACGTAACTGGACGGCGAGATGATGGCGCAGCAGGGCATTGTCTTCAACAACCAGAACACGCATAGAAATTCCTTACACTCTGTTTGAGTCAACCTGCAGAAAGTATACGCGAAATGTATTAAACAAGATGTTAACGCAGACCGGACTGTGCCGGTCTGCGGCGGGCATTATTTCAGATCGTCAACCATCTGGATAGCGCGACCAATATAGTTTGCAGGCGTCATCTGCTTCAGACGCACTTTTTCCTCATCCGGTAGCGCCAGGCTGTCGATAAAGGCCTGCATACCGGCAGCATCCACGCGTTTGCCGCGCGTCAGCTCTTTCAGCTTCTCATACGGCTTCTCAATGCCATAACGGCGCATCACCGTCTGGATCGGTTCCGCCAGCACTTCCCAGTTGTGATCCAGCTCGTCCAGCAGGCGGTCACGGTTCACTTCCAGCTTAGAGATGCCTTTCAGCGTCGCCTGATAGGCGATCAGCGCATAACCGACGCCCACGCCAAGGTTACGCAGCACGGTAGAGTCGGTCAGGTCACGCTGCCAGCGTGAGACCGGTAGCTTGCTGGCCAGATGCTGCATCACGGCGTTCGCCAGGCCCAGATTGCCTTCGGAGTTTTCGAAGTCGATCGGGTTAACTTTATGCGGCATGGTTGAGGAGCCAATTTCACCCGCAATGGTTTTCTGTTTGAAATGGTTCAGCGCCACATAACCCCAGATATCACGATCGAAATCGATCAGGATAGTGTTAAAGCGGGCGATACAGTCGAACATCTCAGCGATATAGTCGTGTGGCTCAATCTGTGTGGTGTAGGGGTTCCAGGTGATGCCCAGTGAGGTGACGAAGTTCTCGCTCAGCGCATGCCAGTCCACTTCAGGATAGGCAGCAATGTGGGCATTATAGTTACCGACTGCACCATTGATTTTGCCCAGCACTTCAATCTGCTTCAGCTGACGTAACTGACGCTCCAGACGGTAGGCGACGTTGGCCATCTCTTTACCCATGGTCGAAGGCGTCGCCGGCTGGCCGTGGGTGCGGGAGAGCAGCGGAATGTCGCGGTATTCACTGGCAAGACCTTTCACGGCGCTGATCAGCTGGTCCCAGTAAGGCAGGATCACGTCACGGCGGGCCGTTTCCAGCATCAGGGCGTGCGACAGGTTGTTGATATCTTCAGAGGTGCAGGCGAAGTGGATAAATTCAGAGACGGCATGCAGGGCAGGGATATGAGCCACTTTCTCTTTCAGGAAATACTCAACCGCTTTCACATCATGGTTGGTGGTGCGCTCAATCGTTTTGATGCGTGCTGCATCTGCTTCTGAAAAACCGGCGACAATTGCATCAAGGAAAGCGTTTGCGTCGGCATCAAATGCAGGAACTTCCTTGATCTCTGCGGTCGCGGCCAGTTTTTGTAACCAGCGAACTTCAACCTCAACGCGGAATTTCAGCAGACCGAACTCGCTGAAAATCGCACGCAGCGGGCTGACTTTATCGCCGTAACGACCATCGATAGGTGAGACGGCGGTCAGAGAGGATAATTCCATCAGTGCAACTCCTGAATCATTTAGCAGTGTTTTGCCGCACCGACTTAGTAAGTCAGTGGCAGCCGGGATAAGAGGGTTTTCGCTTCACGCAGCAAACGCTGACGCGAGAACATCAGTTGCAGTCGGCCACCGCCGACCTGCTGCCACAATACGGCCGCGCGGATACCGGCTAACAGGGTAGCACGCACTTTACTCTGCACCTGCGTATTCTGCAGCACCGCAGGCGAACCGGTAACCTGGATACGCGGGCCAAGCGGACTGATCACATCCACATAGATGCCCGCCATCGCGCTGAGGATGGTGTCTGACTCCAGTTCATAATGTGCCAGCTGGCGATCCAACTGCGTAATGCGCTGTGCCAGCGTTGTCATGGCGGATTTACTGGCGCTGAGTTTGCGCTCCAGCACCATCATACTCAGGGTGTAACGCGTCAGTTCAGCACCTGCGCCCTGGCGACTACTGCTGTTCAGCACCGCCATCAGCGTTTCGAGTCCCAGGCGCAGGTTGGCTTCATTGTTGCCGAATACCGCCAGCGTGGAGCCAGGATTCAGATCCAGCACGCTGCGCAGCGACACGGTCAGCGCCTCAGGCTGGCAGTGACCCTGCTGAGCCAGCTGCTGCACGAGATGGGCGGACTGACAGATGCCCGCCAGCGCCAGCGTGATTTCCTGATAATTTTTCGCCACGGTTACTCCTGTTTACGCGTCATCAACGCGGGCTGAGCCCGCTTACTCCGCCACTAATGGCAGACGCTGTTCGATAATACCGCCACCGAGGCAGACGTCGCCAAGGTAAAAGACTGCAGACTGGCCTGGCGTGACTGCAGCAACCGGCTCGTCGAAACGCACCGCAATCCGGTCGTCGCCCTGAGGAATAATCTCACAGGGAATATCGGTCTGACGATAGCGGGTTTTCACGGTGCAGCGGAGCGGAGCGGTGATTGGCTGACGATCAACCCAGTGCAACTGCTGCGCAATCAGGCCAACGGACATCAGACGCGGATGATCGCCACCCTGGGCGACAATCAGACGGTTACGCGCCACGTCTTTGTCGACCACATACCAGGGATCATCTTTGCTCTCTTTCAACCCGCCGATACCCAGACCTTTACGCTGTCCCAGTGTGTGGTACATCAGCCCCTGATGTTCACCGACGATCTGGCCTTCGGTAGTTTCTATCTCGCCAGGCTGAGCCGGAAGATAGCGCGCCAGGAAGTCGCGGAATTTGCGCTCGCCGATAAAGCAGATGCCGGTCGAATCTTTTTTCTTTGCGGTGATCAGGTCCAGCTGTTCCGCAATGCGGCGCACTTCCGGTTTTTCCAGCTCGCCGACCGGGAACAGACTCTGTGCAATCTGCTCGTGACTCAGGGTATAGAGGAAGTAGCTCTGGTCTTTGTTGCCATCCAGACCGCGCAACAGCTGGCTCTGACCATCGACGTCCTTGCGGCGCACGTAGTGACCGGTAGCGATGAAATCTGCGCCCAGGTCTTCCGCTGCGAACTCCAGGAACGCTTTGAATTTGATCTCTTTGTTGCAGAGAATGTCGGGGTTAGGTGTGCGGCCCGCTTTGTACTCTTCGAGGAAATGCTCAAAGACGTTATCCCAGTATTCCGCAGCAAAGTTAACTTTATGCAGCTTCATACCGAGCTTGTCGCACACAGCCTGTGCATCCGCCAGATCGTCCGCGGCGGTACAATACTCCTCGCCATCGTCCTCCTCCCAGTTCTTCATGAACAGGCCTTCAACCTGGTAACCCTGCTGCTGCAGTAACCAGGCGGAAACGGAAGAATCGACACCGCCGGACATACCGACGATCACTTTTTTCTGGCTGTTGTCAGACATGACACGCTCGCATTACGATAAAAAAACAGGCGGCGCATTCTATCATGCAGAAGGCAGGCGCGCACCCTCGTGAAACGGCCACTGGAACGGGCTGACCAGATGTAGCGGATAGCGCGTGCCCTGTTGCCACAGGCGCACGCTTTCAGCGACCAGTGGCGAACGCAGGTTAGATGCAGTGAGAATCTGCGCTGGCGGCAGCCACCAGCAGCAATCGATGTCGCTATCCTGCGGCTGAGTTGGCGTTTTCCCCGCCAGATCGACGCCAAACAGAAAACGCACAAAAGGCGTACTGTCGGGCGCGATCCACTGGTTTATCCCGATGAAATAGTGCATCGGTGCCGCAATACCCGTCTCTTCATAGAGTTCACGTTCGGCTGCTTCCAGCAGCGTTTCATCCGCTTCGAGATGTCCGGCAGGCTGATTCCAGGTAGGACGACCGTTGATCGTCTCTTCCACTACCAGCAGTTCACCCTCTGCCTGGACCAGACAGGCGACAGTAACATGAGGTTTAAACATCACTTCTCCGCAATTGTTAACCTGAGGTTATAAAAAATCGATTTTCAGGTGGGGCTATCGCTGATTTCACGCCACGTACCCGGAGCCAGATCGTCGAGCGAATAGCGCCCCATGGCGTAGCGAATCAACCGTAAGGTGGGAAAGCCAATATGCGCTGTCATCCGGCGTACCTGACGATTGCGGCCTTCATACAGTGTGACTTTCAGCCACTGCGTCGGAATATTTTTGCGCTCACGGATTGGCGGCTGGCGCGGCCAGAGCCACGCCGGCTCAGCCACTTTTTCCACGCCAGCGGGCAACGTCATGCCATCTTTCAGATTAACCCCTTCGCGGAGAGGCTGAAGATCCGCCTCCTGAGGCTCGCCTTCCACCTGCACATAATAGACCTTACCCGTGCGTTTGCCGGGCTGCGTCAGCGCGGCCTGCAGGGCACCGTCGTTGGTCAGTACCATCAGGCCTTCGCTATCACGGTCAAGGCGACCCGCGGCATAAACGTCTGCGACGCTGACAAAATCTTTCAGGGTGCGGCGGCCCGCTTCATCGGTGAATTGCGGCAAAACGTCGAACGGTTTGTTAAACAGAATGACACGTCGTGGAGCAGCAGGGCGGGCAGGCGCACGTCGCACATCACGCGTCGGGCGGCTGAATCGTTTATCCTGGTGAATTCGTTGAGTTGTTTTTCGCATGGGCTTTGCAGTCAGAAACATTCGGCGCATTATAACGTGAAATTGCGGTGATTGGCGTGACGGAAATATTCAAGTAGTATTGACGCGCATCTTACAAATCATTAACAAACGCCCAGGAGAGGTTAATGGAAAGCAAAGTAGTAGTTCCGGCGGAAGGTCAGAAAATCACCCTGAATCAGGGCAAGCTTACCGTACCAAACAATCCGGTCATTCCTTACATTGAGGGTGACGGTATCGGTGTTGATGTTTCCCCGGTGATGCTGAAAGTCGTCGACGCGGCGGTGAAGAAGGCCTACAACGGCGAGCGTAAAATCTCCTGGATGGAGATTTACACGGGTGAGAAGTCAGTTGAACTCTACGGTCAGGACGTCTGGCTGCCACAGGAAACGCTCGACTTAATCAAAGAATATCGCGTGGCCATTAAAGGCCCACTGACCACCCCGGTCGGCGGCGGTATTCGTTCACTGAACGTAGCACTGCGTCAGGAGCTTGACCTTTACGTCTGCCTGCGTCCGGTACGTTACTACAAAGGCACACCAAGCCCGGTTAAACGCCCTGAAGAGACCGACATGGTGATCTTCCGTGAAAACTCCGAAGATATCTATGCGGGTATCGAGTGGAAAGCGGGCTCTGCCGAAGCGGACAAAGTAATCAAGTTCCTGCGCGAAGAGATGGGCGTGAAGAAAATTCGCTTCCCTGAGCAGTGCGGTATCGGCGTTAAGCCGTGTTCAGAAGCGGGTACCAAACGTCTGGTCCGCGCGGCAGTGGAATACACCATCACCAACGATCGTGATTCACTGACCCTGGTTCACAAAGGCAACATCATGAAGTTCACCGAAGGCTCTTTCAAAGACTGGGGATACCAGTTAGTGAAAGACGAGTTTGGCGGCGAACTGATCGACGGCGGCCCGTGGATGAAGTTCAAAAACCCGAACACCGGCAAAGAGATCATCGTTAAAGATGTGATCGCGGATGCGTTCCTGCAGCAGATCCTGCTGCGTCCGGCTGAATATGACGTTATCGCCTGTATGAACCTGAACGGTGACTACATTTCTGATGCCCTGGCGGCGCAGGTTGGCGGTATCGGTATCGCACCAGGCGCGAACATTGGTGATGAGTGTGCACTGTTCGAAGCAACCCACGGTACTGCGCCTAAGTATGCCGGTCAGGATAAAGTGAACCCAGGTTCAGTGATCCTGTCTGCAGAAATGATGCTGCGCCACCTGGAGTGGTTCGAAGCGGCTGACCTGATTGTTAAAGGTGTTGAAGGCGCTATCGCTAACAAGACCGTGACTTACGATTTCGAACGCCTGATGGATGGCGCTAAACTGCTGAAATGTTCAGAGTTTGGTGACGCGATCATCGAAAATATGTAATCAGTTTTACGAAACATATAGCCAACACGAATGTAAAAATCGTGTTGGCTTTTTTTTCTGACTTTTTTCTGCAAAACTCCAGCAAAACCCTTCTGCTAAACTGAACATTAATCGTACTGTTTTATACCGCCACGACCAGTCAATCTTTGCCCTTGTCATCGTTGTATTTATCGGTCTGCGTCTGGTTTTTTATGACCAGGTAGTGCTGTATGTCCATGCCCTGTTCACGATATAACCGCTCAGCCAGTGAGCGCTGCTCGTGGAATGTTGGTGGGGTGTCATTCTCTGTCAGGCTTGTCATTTTACGTGCTTTGATGAAGCCGGTAGTGATGGAGCTGATAGTTAGCGCTTCGCAACGTTCTGCCTGTGATGTTGTGTGATGATGGTGAATCACAAGTACGAAAGCTCTGATACTGAGGTTGAGGGTTAACCAAAAAAATAGTTGCTATGAATTAGCAAATAATCCTTTTTTACAGAGCCTTATGTCAGTCGATCTGTTTAACCGATCAATTCTGGAGAATTGATCGGTTAAATAAGTCGGAGCAAAATTAAAGATGAGTATATTTTGAACATGGTTAGAGAGAGCCTGATATATGAGTAGGAAAACAACGTGAAATTAATATTATTTGGGTGTGTGATAGGGTGGATAAGAATATTTTTAATAATGAGATTTTATAGAGTTTTCTTAATTTTATCTGCCAACACCAGCCCGGCTATTGCCGGGCTTTTTTTGTTCAATATGTGGCTCGTTGATTCCATGTGTCGCGGTAAATTACATTACCCTCCGTATACTTCCATGTAATCGCCTCATAACGTAATTCGAGCGTTTCGAGATGAGTACTACTCATACCGTTAGGGGCCAGATACGGCGCAACCGTTGTAAATTTTACGTTTTCCAGAATGATATTGAAATATTCTGCTTCGATGCCAGGTTCCAGAATACGATACATTCGGATTATCGCTTTCTTCATGGTGCGGCCTTCGCAGACAGCGCGGTATAGGAGTGGCGTTGTTTGATCAAACTCTTTAACTATTGTAATGGGGTTGTGTACACGCGTACCTGTTAATTTTCCCCAGCTGGGATCTACAGGGATAGTTACGCCGTGTGAGAATGATTTTAATTCAATTGAGCCTAACCTTAATGGCATCTGGCGACTACCAACAATTGGTGATCCGTTTTCATCTTCTAGCCATAAATGAGCTGGTGTAGACATGTTATTTCCTTATAAAAAATTAAAGTTCTTGTTAGCTATTAATTTACCATTTAAAAAGTATGGGGAAAAATATTACCACTAGCACGATAAAGGCGGGTATGGGCCAATAAGGGCCGTCTGGAAAAATTTGTATAAAGAAAACCGAAAAAGTAAGAACCAGAAGGGGAGGCCCATAAAGTTCAATCATTGATTTAAAAATTCTTCTAAATATTCTGGTTATGAAATTTATCATCATTTATTTACCGAATCATATTAGTAATGATTTTTGTGATTTCATCAACAGAAGGCGTGGCATTTCTAAGTGCCCCTGAATTATCAAATAAAGAGTCGATAAGAAAATACATCATTTCCAATTCATTTGCATAAAGCACGGTGTAATATGCAGGCAGAGTTTGACGAAGCCGGTTTGCACTATCAGCTGCTTTTTGCACAACTCCATACACCCCAGCGGCAGCAACAACTACGCCAGCACTGCGTCCGACAAGTGCGCTGATATTAAGACTGGCTTTCATGCCTACAGCAACCGCCGCCGTTACTGCGAGGGTAAAGCCTTGCTGTGTTAAATGGCTGGCGGCAATATGAATATTTACCGCCATCAGAGACATTTTAATTCGCTCGAGTTGAGCGTTCGTTTTGTATTTAAATATCTCGTCGAAATATATTTTTAGCATGTCATTCACAATATTTCTGGAGGTAATTAGTTTATTAACTGCTTTAATAAACCTTAAATCCTCCGTTTTTTGCTGCTGACAAACGTCCTGATATTCATCCGTAAAGCATGATAAGTAATACAACGCTCTTTGTGCACCTGCACCTATAGTATCAATCTGGTTTGAGACTGCTTCTTTGACGCCTAAAAGAGCGTTGTCGAGATTTTTAGCTAAAATGTCATTTCCTTGTAAAAATCCTATTACTTGGTTGCTGTATTGCATTAGCCATTTCCTATGATCAATCCATGATTAGTGTTTTCAAATTATTAAAAAAATCTTTATATGTAAATGCGTTAATCGTTTCAGTGGTGCGTTTGATCAATATAATTTGGAAGATGTGCTGAAATTTTGTGATCAATTTAACACAGCGTTTAAATGGTTTTCTTTAAAGAGGAGTCGGAATATGAAAATGGATTTGAAGAAGTTATTTATAAGGCAGCATAGCATAACATGGCTATGGGCGAGGGTGCCTGGCAGCTGGTGGCCAGAGGTGAAACGGTGACGCTCGAGGCAATCGCCAGCAGGGTTGTGGCGCTATAAGAGCGCCGCGATGATCTGGCTGCCAGCATTGCCCCGTCACTCCTGCTGCAAGAATGAAAAACTCATCCACCGCCCTGAAAATTCAATCACTTTAATTGTTATTCAACGTTATTGCCTTGTGATTTCTTTGCTTAAAAAACGCACTGTCAGATGAGGTCGAATCTGCTTCTTCGTATTGTGACATCTCTTACAAAAGGAGGTGTTATGGAAGATAAATATACAAAAGATGCAATCCACATCTGTCGGTTGATATTTGGTCAAGCGGTACTGGAATTGCTTAGCGATGATCAACTGGTAACCAATGTTGCCCTGGAAGATAAAGTGAAGAAAATGCTTCCCGACTGCAAGCCCGAACTGGTTTACGATGTGGCTATGAAGTTGCTCAAGCATAACATTCACTAAAACGTGAGGCTGTTTAAAAAATCCCGGCAGCGTCAACTGCCAGGCTGACCACAAATAGCCCGCTCAATGGCGGGCTGGATTATCAGTGAATTCTTCTGCAAAACCCTAATCAATTCACTAATCTATATAGCCTAATCCCTCACATAAAAAACAGTTTGAAGCACCTGGTTAAGTTTTTTATCTCACTAAATCAATAGATTAACCATCTGATATTAAGGTAAGGCTGCGCCACCTGGAGTGGTTCGAAGCGGCTGACCTGATTGTTAAAGGTGTTGAAGGCGCTATCGCTAACAAGACCGTGACTTACGATTTCGAACGCCTGATGGATGGCGCTAAGCTGCTGAAATGTTCAGAGTTTGGTGACGCGATCATCGAAAATATGTAATCCGCTTAAGCCAGCATAGCGTTAAACGCTATGCTGGCTTTTTTGTATCCGCTTTTCGCACTTTTCCATTCTCTCCTCCTTCGCCTCTTCAGCCATGACGTATTCAGCATTGATGCTCTGCTGGCTCAGTAAAATAACGGGCGATGAGCGTCCTCTGCAACGTATGACTGAATGGCTTTTCCCTGTCCGTACCCAGAAAAATTCTTACCTGCGGCTGAGCATTTTAATATTTATGCAAATTGCATTATCCGATGCCACTGCAAAAGAAACCGTAAACGCAAAACGGACATCTTTCCATGGCTGATTATCGTTACTGTAATACCTCACTCATAAGGAGGATTTATGGAAACAAAATATACGAAAGACGCGATTTACATCTGTCGGCTGATGTTTGGCCAGGCTGTACTGGAATTACTGGCAGATAATCAGCCAGTAACTAACCGCACGCTGGAAGCAAAAATAAAGGTAATGTTACCTGATGCGCAGCCTGCGCTGATTTACAAGGTTGCTCTCGATTTGTTAAATGAGAATATTAGTTAATATCCTGTTTGTCTGATAAATGCCCGGCATTTAACATGCCGGGCATGGTTATCGGTACGAGACAGCTCATTCATTTTTGTAACGTGTGCCGCAAAATAAACAGTTCAGCATGATCCTGCTGCAGCAGGGGTGTACTCTTCTGCCGATACACAGGGAGAATATTATGGATGATGAGGCTGTAAGTGATGCCATTGCGGCATGCCGACTGCTGTTCGGTCAGGCTGTGATGGAAATTGTGGCTGAGAATAAGCCGGTAACCCGCGAGGCCATTACTGAAAAAATTCACCGGATGTTCACCGGCATTGAGCCTGAACCTGTTATGAGGCTGGCCATCAGCCTGCTGGAAAATAGCGCCAGCTAACGTTACTGGTAATATAACCATCATGTCAGGCCGCCATGAGCGGCCTTTTCTCATTCTTAATGCTGATACCCCAGTACGGGTTCTGTTAAAACAATCATCCGGCTGATGCGTCAGGTATTTCACTTGCCTGAAAAACACTCATCGTCCTTCAACATTACGGCGACCATTGAACCTACCTCGATCTGCGCTGACTAATTTGCTGACTTATGCCGTTACGTTAACGCTTCAGAGACGTTAATTGTGCGAGTCTCACTTTTATTCAGCCAGAACGGCGTAGCCTGTGCTCAGAGGATGTCAGACATGCGGGTTTTAATTATTTGTCGGGATAATATTGGCGATACCTTGCTGACCACGCCGCTCATCAGTGCGCTGGCGCAGTCGGGTCAGTATCAGGTTGATGTACTGACCAACAACTACGCTGCACCCGTGTTGCAGCATAATCCCGATATCCGGCAGCTCTTTTATTACACCAAATTGCATCACCGTGAGGCAGGGCAGGGACGACTGGCCTGTGTGTTGCAGCGACTGAAGCTGATGCTGAATCTGAAAAAGCAACGTTACGACATCGTGATTCTGGCCAAAAGCCGCTGGGATCAGCATGGTCTGAAGTGGGTTAAAATCGTGCGTCCCGCCAGAGTAATCGCGCTGGGGCAGCAGTCGCATCCGCTGATCACAGAGTTATTGCCACCACCCAGCCAGTCACCCTGTCATATCAGCGAAACCCTGTTTAGTCTGGGACGGGATTTGCATCTCAGCGCCACCGCGCCAGGCAAACTGACCCTGCAGCCGGATACGGCTATGGCGGCCAGCCTGCGAGACACCCACGCCATTGATTCCACTCTTCCGGTCTATGCACTTCAGATCAGCGCCCGTAAGCCAAGCCAGCAGTGGGAAGCCACGCGGTTTGCCGGGCTGGCGGAGAAGATCGCGGCGCATCATCCCTGCCAGATCATGCTGCTCTGGTCACCTGGCAGCCGCGACAATCCGCGTCATCCGGGGGATGATGAAAAAGCGCGTGAAATCATGGCGCTCTGTCCGCACCTGCCGATAAAGGCGGTGGCGACTACCAGCCTGCCGCAGCTGATTGCGGCTATGTCGTTGTGTCAGGGGCTGGTGAGCAGCGATGGCGGGGCAATGCACATCGGTGCCGCACTGGGGCTGCCGGTAGTGGCGCTGTTTGGCGACAGCGATCCGGCGTGCTGGCATCCGTGGCAGGTTAACTATCAGGTGCTGCAACCGGCGTCACGTGAGGTCAACGCGCTGAGCAGCCGCGAGGTCTATGACGCCTTCGCCCATACGATTATTCAGTAATCTGCTTCAGGCCAGCGCCCCCGGCTGGCCGCTTCACATAGCATCGCGACCGTTACGGGATAATATCCGCCAGATTTAAATCCCTTCATCAGTGTCATACGCCGCGGGAGCGTCGCCGGAAAATAGCGGGCATCATCATAATGCTCAGAGCAGACGTTGAACGTGGCAAAAAAATCATTCATCAGAATCGCGAACTCCACCTCATTCAGCGGCAGCTGCTGCAGATGAAAACCTGCCCGATCCACTTTCCGGAACCTGCCCAGGGCGGTTGGCTGATTGTGGTATTCAATCAGCGCAATAATGGCGTGAGAAAGATCGTTCATTACCCCACCAGTCTGGCCACGGCCTGCTCGACTTCTTCGGCCTTGATCGACGCCATAGGATGCTGTGACGCCGTTTTATCCGGTCGATGAATAACAATATGACGATCGCTGTCCTGACAGGGGCCGGTATAGCGTGGATTGGCGGTAGAGAACAGGCTGACCGTTGGCGTCTGTGCCGCCACGGCGATGTGCAGTGGGCCGGTATCGCCGGTGACCAGCAGGTCCAGCGTGCGGATCAGGGTGATCAGGCCGCTGAGATTCGTTTTGCCCGCCATTGGCGTCACACGCTTACGGCAGTGCAGCGGCAGGCTCTCGATAAATTGTTTCTCAAGCGGCTGCTCAGCGGCTGTACCGGTAACAATAATTTCAGCGTCAGGCCAGCGTTCGAGCAACGCGGTCGCCAGCTGGCTGAATGAAGTCAACGGCCAGCGGCGAATATCTTTCGAAGCACCTAACTGAAAACCGATACGGCGATGGCTCACCGTTGCAGCAGGACAATTATTTATCTCGGGCAGATGCATCCGGGTCTGCTCTGTCTCTGCACCCAGCGCTTCTATCAGTTTCAGCTTACGCTTGATGGTGTGGTCGTCGAAATAGCCTGAATAGTGATCAAGATATTTATTCAGCACAGGCGATTCGCTGCCGTAATGATCGCGCACAATCGCCTTACTCCCGGTCAGCACCGAACTCATAATATCGTAAGGAAAATGGGCGTGTAATATCACTGACAGATCAGGTTTCTGGCGACGCAGTTTGAAAAATAGCGGCAGGAAATTAGCCACTTTGTTATCCCAGATATAGATCTTATCGAACCAGTTATAACGGCTGACCAGATCCTTATTTTTCTTACTGGAAACCAGAATAAATTTGCTGGTGGGAAAGCGATTTTTCAGGCTCCAGATAGCCGGTGTATTCATCAGAAAATCGCCCAGAGCCGTAGTGGAGTAAATCACGACTGTGCCGGGTTTCAGCGCCTGCAAGGCCTGCGGTTTTGTTCTGCCTGAAAATCGAGAATAAAGCGTTAAAATTCGGTCTATCAGATAAATCTTTTTTTTCTTCACGTCTGAATTCTCTTGAACGTATCAATACTATTAAACAAAAGGTGTTGTGCATTATTAGAGGGTATTTTTACGTCTAAAGTTCAGCAGGGAGGAATGTTTTTTATCGTTCGTAGAATATTTGTTTAAACTGTTTCCACAATTTTAGTGTTGTTTATTCAGGATATATATACAGAATTGTGTAAAAGAGGTAGGCAATTATTGAAAAGAGTTGAGATGATTGTTATAAAAATAACATTTAAGGATTTTTTAATTCCGTCCTTAATTACTAGCAGGTTAACTAATAGCGGATTTATTTTACGGGTGCTATTCAATATAAATAAACAAACCCCGGCACGTGTGCCGGGGCAGGGTATTACGACTGAGGCTGACCCACCGGGCCTGAACCCAGGGTGCCGCCAGGAGAAGACTGGCCACTTGGCGCATGGGGACGGCCATCTTCTTTAATCGCGTCGCTCTTATGTGAGCAGCCCGCCAGAGAGGTTAAGGTCGCTGCAACCAGCAGCAAAGCAGGAATCGTTTTCATGAGGTCACCTTGATGTTGTCAGAAAGAGAACGTAATTAAGACTGAAGACTCACCGTGCGCTGGCCTGTTAAGGCGTATCTTTCAGATGTTTCTCAGCATGCGGTCAGCTAAAGCCAAAAAAAACGGAAGCCCGTGGCTCCCGTTCTGTTGACGTGTGGCGGTATTACTTGCGACCCAGCAGGAAGCCAATAAATACGCCAACGCCTGCAGCAATGGCCAGACCGGCAGCAGGATTGGACTGAACCTGATCGCGAATGGTCTCAGCAGCATCACGTGCAGCATAGCTTGCCTGGTTGGTGTAACGACGCGCTGCGCCTTTAGCCTGATGCTCAGATGAACCGGTTGCTGCACCCCATTGTTCCTGAACTGCGCCAGCGGCTTCTTTTACTTTATCTTCGATTTTTCCTGACATTTAAATGCTCCTTGGTTTTGAGTAAGACTCTCAAAGCGTAGCAAAGATAGTGAGTTCTGCTCCGCCAGCGCCCGATAAGGGCCTAAAAAATCATTTCTGGCTGTTAATGGCGCTGCATTTGCGGGCCCGCCATTTCCTGTCTAGCCTTTTGAGAAGAAAGTCACAGACGGAGGAGAAACGATGAAACGTGATGCACTGAATGATGATGACTATGATGAAGTCTGCCGCGTTATTGGCGATGCAGTCATTGTGCTGATGGAGCGCGGTCATGACACCCGGCGTGGCGAAATCTACGACCTGCTTAAGCGTACCCGCCAGCAGCGCGCCCACAGTGAACGGGATGAGCAGCGGATGCTGGATCACGCTATCCGGCTGGTTAAATCTGACGTGTAGCGAAGTGTGGAAGCGTTGCGCTATTGCAACAGCACGCCCTGAATCAGGCTGGTCTCAACAATCTCCACCTCATCCATTTTCAGCGCCTGCATATAACCTTCCACCAGTAACAGGTTACTCACGTCAGTGGCGCGGTAGTCACCCTGCAATTCGCTGTCGCCTTTCCAGACCTGCTGCTGCGAGAGCTGGCTCAGGGTCGCCAGCGTATAGCGGTTGAGTTTACCCGGTAACTGATTGCGAATCGAAAAACCGTGCACGCCTCCGATCCCAATCACCCGACGACCGGCCACATCCTGTTTGATCTGCGGACTGACTTCGTTAGTCGCGTAAAACTGCACAAAGCGCAGCACCGACTGCCGCCAGGAACCAATCGGGTTGGGCGATTTAGCCTCCGGGCTGTTCTTCAGCACCGTCAGGATAAAGTTTTTCAGCGTCACTGAGGCCAGTCTGCCCTGGTAAATATCCGCTACCGGTTTGCCCGCCTGCTGTCGCCATGCCGTCATCTGCATTGACCCACCGCCAATATCCCAGACCAGCAACTGCTCATCCCGGACCATTGGATCCTTAAGCGCGGCTTTGGCAGAGAGAAAGCCGAGCATCGCTTCCTGCTGCTGCGAAATAATGCTGATTTGTGCACCACTCTGGCGCTGCAACTGTTCAATTACGGCCTGACCGTTGCTGGCATTGCGAAACACCGCCGTCGCCACGCCGCTGATTCGCTGTGGATGAAAGCGCTGTGCGTGCGCTACCAGCTGCTGCAGTGCGGCGGCACCTTCGTGGGTGACTGCCGGACTCAGCTGGTTATCCGCTGAATGGGCTAATGCGTCGTTCCAGGCCACGGCGCGCTGATCCTGATACAGCACTTTTTCGATGCGCTGCTGGCAGACATTGACGCGCGCCACCGCAATTTTGGTGGTACCGGAACCGATATCCAGACCGGCACGGATTTGCTGGCAGCGATCGGCCTGGGCCGCCGCGGCAAAAAACAGCGAGCAGAACAGCGTGAAAACTGACAGCGCAGCAGAACGCATAGCGACTCCTGGATAAAGGGGATCAGAGAGAACGGCCGGCGATGCAGGCCGGATAAACGCTCACCAGAAAATGACGCAGGTGATCAAAACACCATTCGGCATCATCCGCCTGCGGGCAATAGAACTGAATGGTAATCTTTTCATAGTCGCGCTGACGCTGGCGCAGCGGCGACCAGCTCCAGTCAAGTACTGAACGGGCATAGTTGACCAGTGTTCCGGCGGGCAGTTGATGTTGCTGCTCCTGTCCGGTCAGGTAATGGTGAAAGCTCGCTTCCAGCTGCAGAGCTTCCTGGTGATCGTGCTGCGGCAGGTCGGGACGAAAAGCCACATCGATAAAACCACAGACCGCATCTTCCTGCTGCTGCCAGTCACAGGCCAGGGTCATAAACAGCCCCTCCTGCAGATTAACCTCCTCGACCAGTCGCCGCAGATTCGCTGAGCGATTCAGCACGACGATCTCTTCAAGACGACCGGTTTCCAGCGTCAGATCAAAGCCACAGGGATTAACAGAGCCATCCGCATTGCGCGTAGCGGGGAAGGGGAAGTCAATATAACCGTTGTTATCCAGACGCTTTTCCATCGGGGAGCCCTGCTGCTTGACGTTTCCTGACAATAAACGATCTGGCAGCAGGATTCATCCCTTATGGACAGGTCCAGGTGATTTGGGTGTCCTGGTAAGGATTAATCAGGCGGAACTGCTTATCTGACAGGCGCTGCGCATAGTAACCTTCACGCGTCACAGCGGAGGGGACATATTTAAACCGATCCAGCGACTGCAACGGGCCACTGTTAACGCTGACATTGTCTCGTGTCACGGTAAAGCTGTTAACCAGGTCAAAAATCACGCCCTGTGTCTGTCCCATCGACTGACCATAAATTGTCGAGACCTCACCCGGACATTCCACCCCTTTCGGGCCAGATGAACATCCAGTCACCAATGCGATGAGGATAAAAATGCTGAGTCGCATCATGATTTTCTACCTGCTTCAATCCCTGGGAGTCTTGTGGCACAGAGTCTATCCTGTTGCACCACCAATCACTCAATTATAGCAGTTTCCGCTACGCTTCCTGTTTGTGATTTGTTTAATCGTTAAGCAACAGGAATGTAAAGGGGTGACTTTGCTTAGCAATAAACGGTATTCTTGGCTCCTTTGCGCACCACTTAGGCAAATCCAGGGATAAATGATGAAAGAAGAAGAAGCAAGTCTAATGATTATTCGCCACGCGATTGACGAACTGGAAGCCGATAAAAAGCAACAGGTGCTCGCCTGCTCAGCGAATATTCGTGCAGCCATGCAGGCTTATGATAGCGAAAATGCCGGGCTGGCGCTGATGTTAGTGGCCGCCGAGGTGGCCGCCGAATAGGCATAATCCGGCCAGGCGGGCACGCTGTCAGGCTGGCCGGATTACTTTATCTTTTCTCAACTTTCAGCTTTTTTCGCACGCCGATTCTACCTTTTAATGGTCTTAGTCACGCTCGCCTCACGCCTCTCATCTGGTTTTTATATGTTAAGCTAAGAAAATTCTCAATGAAATCAGTGGAGACACAGCATGAAGGCAGCGTTAATTGCCCTGGGCCTGCTGGCCTGTCATATCGCACCCGCCTGGAGTGAAACCGAATTTCAGCTTAACTGTCCCGGACGGCCGACCATGACCGTTTCGCGTGCCGAATATGGTTTAACCACCCTGATGTGGCCGGAAAATCACTTCCAGATTGCCGCCGGTCAGCAGCGGACCCGCTTAGAAGCGGGCGATCAGGTGGCGATTACCCGCTTTCGCAATGGCGATCAGCTGATTGTGAACCAGCGCAGCCAGGCAACCTTCTTTGTTTACCGCGACACCGATAAACTGCTGCCCTGCAGCCGCAGCGAAAAACGCGATGTGGATGCATTAAGCCTGGAGCGTTACGACGATCGTCAGCGTTCCGACAGTTAATCCTCTGGAGCCACTATGCAACCTGAGATTACCGACAACGTTACCGCGCAGGATCTGGATGAGGTCAGGCTGGGTCTCAACGCCTTCAACAGCAAATTTATTGATGTGAATACGATCAGGTCAATTGGGGTGTTTATCCGTGACGAACAGGGCAAAAAGCTGGCCGGGCTGACCGGCTCAACCACCGGTAACTGGCTGCGGATTGATATGCTCTGGGTGAGTGAGGCGCAGCGCGGACAGGGGGCAGGCAGCAGGCTTATACAGGCTGCCGAGCAGGAGGCGCGGGATCGCGGCTGCCGCTATGCACAGGTGGATACCGCCAGTTTTCAGGCGCGGCCGTTTTATGAAAAACTTGGCTACACCCTGCGGCTCACGCTGGCGAACTACATGGATCATCATCAGCGGCACTATCTGACCAAAGAACTGTAATCAGAACAGCGGATTTTCCCGCAGATCCAGGGGATGCTGTTCAGCTTCATCAATGGCAGCCAGCCAGCTTTGCAGCGTCACTTTTTTCCAGGAAAGATGGCCGCGCGTGGTGCTCATCAGTACCACGTCGGGGCGCAGCGAGCGGTAAAATTCCAGCGTCTGACTCAGTTCAGCCGGATTACTGTCCGGCACCAGCACCGTGATCCAGTTGTCATGAGAACGGGTTACGGTATCGCCGACAAACAGATAGGTCAGCCCCAGCGGCGAGGTGTAGAGAAAGCTGCAACTGCCCGGCGTGTGTCCGGGCGTTGGCAGCAGATGGAAATCGCCGAAGTGCGTCTCCGGCTGCGAAAAGGTGTCATCAGGCTCCGCAAAACGGCTGATGGGGCCTAATGAGCGGCTGTGGCAGTAAAGCGCGCTGCTAAACCGCTGCTGGATCACCGCCGTACCAGGCGCGGATTCGTGCCAGTGGGTCAGATAGTGACGGATCACGCCGCCGATATCGGCAATCACTTCATGATCGAGCGGGTTCTCTACGCGGCCAATCAGCAGATTGCCGCGCGGGTGACGCAGCATAAAGCCATGCATCATCAGGTCATTAACGGCATCTTCCACCGGGAATTCCGGGGTTGAGATCCACAAATCGTCATACAACGGCTTCAATGTCGATCTCCTGAAACGCTCTCTATTTCCGCAGGACGGGATGCCCGGTCGCCTGCAAATGGGCGTTGCCCTGGCTGACCGCTAATCGTGCGCTGGCACCCAGCGGCAGTGTGACGGTGTCGGCGGCATGACCAAAATCTAATCCACAGATCACCGGAAGACCGGTAGTGTCACGCACGCGCTGCCAGACGGTACTGAAATCAAACCCATTGTCATATTCCGACAGGGCCGTGCTGGTGAAGCTGCCGGTGACGATTGCCCGCTGACGTGCCAGAATGCCGCTCTGCTCCAGCTGAATCAGCATGCGTTCAATACGAAACGGATGTTCATTCACGTCCTCTATCACCAGAATACCGTTCTCAATCTGCGGCATCCACGGCGTGCCGATCAGTGAGCAGATCATCGCCAGATTCCCGCCCCACAGCGTACCCTGCCACTCGCCCTGGTCTGGCGTTTCGCTCTGCCAGTTCACCTCTACTGTAGGTGATGTCAGTGCCTGCCAGAAGTGGTGCAGGGTAAATTCAGATAAGGTCGCGGCACCGAAATTACCCGCCAGCATCGGCGCACTAAAGGTAATCAGGCCGACCTGCGCCAGCAGAGCCAGCTGAATGGCGGTGAAGTCGCTGTGGCCGCACAGCGCCAGCGGCTGATTCAGCAGACGGCGCTGCAGGGCGACGTAGTCGATGGACGCCAGTAACCGGCTGGCCCCGTAACCGCCGCGCACCGCCAGCACCACGTCGGGCAGCGTAGTGAGGCTGGCAAGCTGGTTGATATCCGCCAGGCGTTCAGCATCCGTTCCGGCGAAGCGCTGAAAACGGCGGGTAATCACCTGATCATTCTCCACCTGATGGCCCGCCGCACGCAGACGCGCAATGCCCTGCAGCGCCGCAGGCTGATTGTGACAGTAACCGGAGGGGGAGATAAGACGAACTGAACGTGAAATCATCATACTTTCCTGCTGTTAGCGCTCATGACTGACGGCGATGATGGCGAAAACCTCCGCTGAAGTCACGGTGCGTGCCACATAATCGTCTATTTAGGATAAACGGTAATTTTGCTCTCAGGCTGCCTGGGTATGATAGCATTCGCCACAACCGCGATGAGACGAAAAATTGCTGAAAATCCGACACCTTATACTCTCGGCGTTACTCCTGACTGGCTGTGCCAGCGAGCCACCGCACCATGCCGTTAAGCAGCGCAACACGCCGTTAACGCAGGCACCGCCTTCCAGCGTCAATGGCACCTGGGCCATGTTTACCGAAGATGCCGCCAGTCATTATGGCGTTGATGAGAAGTTGATCAGCGCCATTATCAGTGTCGAATCGGGTGGAAATCCGGGCGTAGTGAGCCGTTCCAATGCGGTAGGGCTGATGCAGATCAAAGCGTCGACTGCGGGGCGAGAAGTCTATCGCACGCTGGGCCGCAGGGGCCAGCCGTCGAATGCCGAGTTGCGCGATCCGGCCAAAAATATTGATATTGGCACCGCCTATATCCGCATCCTGCAGGACTCTGCGCTGTCGGGCATCCGCGATCCGCTGACCCTGCGCTACGCCACTATCGTCTCTTATGCCAACGGTGCCGGTGCGCTATTGCGAACATTTTCCCGCGACCGCGAGCGGGCCATTGCGATGATCAATGCCATGTCACCGGATGAGTTCTATCAGCATGTGCAGAACAAGCATCCGGCGGCGCAGGCACCGCGCTATCTCTGGAAAGTCACTACCGCTTACCGCACCATCTGACCCGTTTTGACTACGCCTGCGGCGTGAGCAGCAGCCGCGCCGTGGGATAGTCGATAATCAGCACCTTGATATAACCGCCCAATAGCGCACCGCGAATCGCCTGCGCTTTCTCCCGTCCGCCAGCCAGCCCGACGACCTGTGGGCACTGTTTCACCTGCGCCAGTTCCATTCCTATCACCGGATCTTCTTCAGCTTTCAATACCGGCTGGCCGCAGGCGTCAAAATAGTGCAGGCAGATATCACCGACCGCACCGCGTGCCGCCAGCGTCTGCAGCATTTTGCCATCGTAGTAGTTGCCAGAATTGCGCAGCAGCGCCGACGGCTCCAGATCGCCGATGCCGACAATCGCCAGATCGACCTGCTCAAATTTACTCAGCACTTCGGCAACCTCGGCATTGGCCGACAGCCGCTGGCGATCGCTGACCGAATGCTCAATCGACTGCGACGGCAGTAGCCAGGCGGGGCAGTTCAGCAGCGCCGCCAGATTCTGGGTCAGAATGGTAGCCTGCACGTTGCCGTTGGCGCCGACGCCGCCCAGCAGCTGGATCACGCCCTTACAGGCGCTGTTGAGCGGATGCAGCGCATCCACCATCGCCCGGATAGTGCCGCTCCACGACGAAATCCCGATCAGCTCATCGTTACGCAGTCGTGTCTCCAGGTAGTGAGCGGCCGCCGAACCAATCGCCTGCTTAATCTGCAGTGACGACGCCTGATCCGGCACATCCACTACAATCGCCTGCGGCAGGTTGTAGGTCTGCTCAATCGCCTTTTCCAGTTCCGGATAGACGTTGGCCGGTGGCACCACGCTGATCTTGACCACACCCTCTTTCACGCTGCGATTAAGAATGCGTGAGACAAACGACTGCGATAGGGTTAGCGACTGCGCGATCTCTGACTGCTTTAGTCCTTCGACATAGTAAAGCGTGGCAATCTTCACCATCAGTCGCTGTTCATCCTGTTTTGCCATCGGTTTTTCCCTCTCTGAATCTGCCCGGTATTGTTAACCAGGATGATCAAAATCACAACGCAGGCTAATTTGTGATCGTTTTCGCTTTTTAACGATCGCGCATTGGACGGCGCGTCAGCGCAGGCGCATAGTCATTATGCATATAAAATCGCATGTGAATATATATTCAAGCGGAGAAAAATAATGACTCGTCCTCTGATTAAACTGACCCTGCTGGCTTCGATGTTCGCTTTTTCTGCTACGGCGCTGGCGGCAGAGCAAGGCCTGCTGGCGATTATTACCCCATCCCATGACAACCCGTTTTTCAAAGCCGAGGCAGAAGGCGCATCAGCCAAAGCTAAAGAGCTGGGTTACGCCACGCTGGTGGCGTCGCACGACGATGACGTTAACAAGCAAAACCAGCTGATTGAGACCGCGATTGCGCGCAAAGCGAAAGCGATCATTCTGGATAACGCCGGCGCGGATGCCACCGTCGGGCCGGTGCAGAAAGCCAAAGATGCCGGTATCCCGACCTTTCTGATTGACCGTGAGATCAACAAAACCGGTATCGCCGTGGCGCAGATTGTCTCCAATAACTATCAGGGTGCGCAGCTGGGTGCAGAGAAATTTGCAAAGTTGCTGGGCGGCAAAGGCGAGTACGTTGAACTGCTGGGCAAGGAGTCTGACACCAACGCGGGCGTGCGGTCGCAGGGCTATCACGACGTGCTGGATGACTACACCGACCTGAAAATGGTGGCGCAGCAGAGCGCTAACTGGAGCCAGACCGAAGCCTTCAGCCGCATGGAAACTCTGCTGCAGAAACACCCCAACATCGTTGGTGTGATCTCCGGTAACGACACCATGGCGCTGGGCGCGGAAGCCGCGCTGAAAGCCGCCGGGAAAACCTCGGTGATCGTGGTGGGCTTTGACGGCAGCGACTACACCCGCGATTCGATCCTCAACAAAGGCAACATCAAAGCGACGGTACTGCAGCCGGGCTGGGATCAGGCGCAGATGGCGGTCACGCAGGCGGACTACTACCTGAAAAATGGCAAAGCGCAGAAACAGGAGAAGCAGCTGATGGACTGTGTGCTGATTGACGACAGCAACGCCGCTAAGCTGAAAAACTTCAACCTGGCGAAATAACCATGAAACGGATACTGGCGTTATCGATCGGTATGGCGCTGCTCAGCGCCTGCACCGTGGTGGATCTGGATGCGGACGGTAACCCGATTCTGCCGAAAGATCCGCACGCGAAGCCCAGCTATACCACCCGGACGCCACAGCAGATTGCGGAGGAGACCTGGCAGCCGCGGGTAATGACCACCGCGAACAGCCACGCGCTGAGCTGGGCCGACATGGAGGCGAAAAGTCAGACGGTTAAACCCGGCGGGCGTGAAAGCGTCTTCGTACGGGCCAGCGGGACGGCCAGCGCCTTTGATGAGAGTAACCCGCGTGAACGCACGCTAACGCTGACGATCAACGGTAAACCGGTGGCAGTCAGCGTCGGGCCGGTGCTGCGCAGCAACGCTATTCGCGACGCCGCCGGGTTCCGTTTCGAGGAGTTTACGAATCAGGTGCAGTACGCCCAACTGACGCGGGCGCTGAACCGTCACGCAGTGAAGCAACTGCCGCCGCTGGATGCCAGCTGGGTCAACCAGTCGGTGCAGGCGCTGCTGGCGGTGAGCATCGGTCACGACAGCGTTGAAGAGGTGGTGGCGGTTGAGCTGAAGCGGGGGACACCCTGATGCACGATGAGATCATTCTGCGGGCCGAGCAGATATCAATGCTGTTTCCCGGCACGCTGGCGCTGGATCGCGTCGACTACCGGGTCTGGCGCGGCAAAGTTAACGTCATCATCGGTGAAAACGGGGCGGGAAAATCAACCCTGATGAAGATTCTGGCCGGGGTACAGCAGCCCACCGCCGGTTCGCTGTTCCTGAATGGCGAGCCGCTGACGCTGAGCAGCCCCCGTGACGCTGCCCGGCACGGTATCGGCATGGTGCATCAGGAGCTGAATCTGTTTGAAAACCTCACGGTGGCGGAGAATCTGTTTCTGGGCCGGGAGATCCAGCGCGGCCTGTCACCCATCAATGAGGCGGAGCAGGCACGCCGCACCGCCGCACTGATGGCACGACTCGACCAGCCGATTTCGCCCACTGAGCGGGTCGGCAATCTCAAAGTGGGTCAGCAGCAGCTGGTGGAGATCGCCAAAGCGCTGGCGGAAGATGCAGACATTCTGATCCTCGACGAGCCGACCTCCGCGCTGAGCAAAACCGAAGTGGAGATCCTGTTCCGGGTGATCCGCGACCTGACGCAACAGGGCGTGACCCTCATCTATATCTCCCACCGGCTGGAGGAGCTGATGGCAATTGGTGACGTGATTACCATTCTGCGTGACGGACGTTTCCAGGCGGAAGCACCGGTCAGCACCATTGATGTGCCGTGGATCGTGCGCGAGATGCTGGGCAGTGAACCGGTCACGACCTTTTTGCCGGATCGGCGTGAGTCTGGCGCGCCGGTGCTGGAGGCAGAGCATATTACCTGCGTCAGCCCCAACGGCAATACGCTGGTGGATGACGTTAGTTTTCAGGTGCGGGCTGGGGAAATTGTCGGGATCTACGGCCTGATGGGCGCGGGTCGCACTGAACTGTTTGAGTGTCTGCTCGGCAGCCAGCGCCACTATCTCGGCAGGCTGTGGCTTGACAGTAAACCGCTGCCAACCCGTCTGCCGACCGCCGATCGCATCCGCATGGGCATGAGCCTGGTGCCGGAAGATCGCAAACGCGCCGGGATTTTTCCGGTCTCCTCGGTCGCCAGTAATCTCACCATCGCCAGCCTGTGGCGGCGGCTGTCGCACCGTTTTGCCATTGCGCATCAGGCGGAGCAGCAGGCAGTGAACCAGACGGTGGGCAAACTGGCGATCAAAATCTCTTCGCCTGATGTCGCCATCAGTGCACTCAGCGGCGGCAACCAGCAGAAAGTGGTGATTGGCCGTGCGCTGCTGACCAACCCACGTCTGCTGCTGCTGGACGAGCCGAGCCGCGGCATTGACGTCGGGGCTAAAGCCGAGGTGTTTCGTACCATGGTGGCGCTGTCACAGCAGGGCATAGCCGTGCTGTTCTCCACCTCAGACCTGAAAGAGATTATGGCGGTAGCCGATCGCATCCTGGTGATGTCGGGCGGCAAACTTACGGCTGATCTTCCCCGCGACCAGGCGGAAGAGGCAGCGCTGGTGAAAGCAAGTGCGCAGGGGTTCTGAGCATGAAAAGCAATAACAGCGTCGCGCTGAACACACTCCCGGCTAAAGCGTTCAGTTCACGCGAAAGCATTCTGCTGCTGCTTCTGAAACTGCGCACCTTTATTGCGCTGATTCTGATTGTCGGCTTCTTCGCCATCACCGTGCCGGACTTTCTCGCTACCGGCAGCCTGGTGATCATGGTGAAACATATCGCCATCAACGCCTTTCTGGCGCTGGGCATCACCTTTGTCATTATCACCGCAGGCATTGACCTGTCGATTGGGGCCACCTTAGGGCTGTGCGGCATGATCGCCGGCTGGCTGATCACTAAAGGGATTGTGCTGCCGATGTTTGGCATCGCTATCTTTCCCAGCGTCTGGGTCATTGTGCCGGTGGTGCTGTTGGTCGGCGCGCTGATTGGCGCGGGCAACGGCTGGATCATTACCCGTTACAACGTGGCCCCCTTTATCTGCACCCTCGGCACCATGTACATCCTGCGCGGCGCGGCAATGCTCACCTCCGGCGGCGAGACCTTTCCCGGTTTGCAGGGGAATCCGCTACTGGGCAATACCGGTTTCGACAGGATTGGTGCGGGGACGTTTCTCGGGCTGCCGTATGCCATCTGGATGATGGTGCTGCTGGCGATGGTCATCGCCTATATCGCCCGTCGTCTGCCGTTTGGCCGTCAGGTCTATGCCATCGGCGACAACGAGCGTGCCGCTGAACTTTCGGGGGTGAAAACCCGGCAGGTGAAAATTCTGGTCTACACGCTGTCGGGCTTCTGCGCAGCCATTGCCGGCATTGTGGTCTCATCGCAACTGGTCGCCAGCCATCCGGCGAACGGCACCGCGTTTGAGATGAACGCGATTGCCGCCGTGGTGCTGGGCGGCACCTCGCTGGCGGGCGGACGCGGCACCATTGTCGGCACGTTGATTGGGGCGTTCGTCATCGGCTTTCTGGCAGATGGCCTGATCATGATGGGCGTCAGCGAATTCTGGCAGATGGTTATTAAGGGCATTGTCATCATCATCGCGGTCATTATCGATCAGACGCAGAGCCGGATGCAGCAGAAGGCGGCGGTGGTGGCACAGAAAGCATTAATCGAGGAGGGCTCACCGGCAAAATCCTGAACGCGCTGAGCCAGGCAGGCGGGACTGCTGCATGTTTCTGCTCACGGGGATGGCCTGCCCGGATTAACGGGCAGAGGGGCAGACAAAGGGGAGTGCCAGTGTAAGGCACACCTTTTCTGGCAGAAATTTTTTTAACCGATTTGAATATATATTCATAACCGACTTAAAATTCAGAGGTAGTGTATGAATCCTTTCAATCTTCCTGTCGAAGACCTTGAGCGTCGGGCACGTGCTATCCGTCGTCGCATCATCCAGCTAAATGCAGGTAGCCCGGCAGGCGGTCATACCGGTGCCGATCTGTCGCAGGTGGAGATCCTCACCGCGCTTTACTTCCGCATTCTGAACTGCGCCCCGGATCGTACTGACGACGATCAGCGTGACATCTATATCCAGTCCAAAGGGCACGCGGTGGGCGGCTATTACTGCGTGCTGGCGGAAGCGGGCTACTTTCCAGCCGACTGGCTGGCAACGTATCAGCATGCCGACTCACATCTGCCCGGCCATCCGGTGCGGCAAAAAACGCCTGGCGTTGAACTGAATACCGGCGCGCTGGGACACGGCCTGCCGGTGGCGGTGGGCATCGCTATCGCAGCGAAAAAAGATAACAGTTCGCGTCGCATCTTTGTGGTGACTGGTGATGGTGAGCTGGCCGAAGGCAGCAACTGGGAGGCGGCACTGGTCGCGGCGCATTACGGCCTCGACAACCTGATCATCATTAATGACAAGAACAAGCTGCAACTGGCCGGCGCGACCCGCGACATCATGAACACCGATCCGCTGCCGGAAAAATGGCGCGCTTTTGGCCTCGAGGTCACCGAGTGCAACGGCAATGAGATGGCGGCGGTCGTCGACACTATTGAAAACCTGCCAAAGAACGGCAAGCCGCAGGTGATCGTGGCACATACCGAAAAGGGATTTGGTATCTCCTTTATTCAGAGCAAAGCCGAATGGCATCACCGGGTGCCGAAAGGCGAAGAGATCGCGCTGGCACTGGAGGAACTGAAAGATGAGTAATGCACAACATTTAGCAAGCGTCATGGTGACGGCTTTCATTGACGCGGTGAATCGCGGCGTGGATCTGGTGCCGGTGGTAGCTGACTCCACCTCTACCGCCAAAATCGCCCCCTTCATCAAAGCGTTTCCCGACCGGCTGATCAACGTCGGCATCGCCGAGCAGACGCTGGTGGGCACAGCGGCCGGGCTGGCGCTGGGCGGCAAAGTTGCGGTGACCTGTAACGCCGCGCCGTTTCTGGTATCACGCGCCAATGAGCAGGTGAAAGTTGACGTCTGTTACAACAACACCAACGTCAAACTGTTCGGGCTGAATGCCGGGGCCAGCTATGGCCCGTTAGCCAGCACCCACCACAGCATTGATGATATCGCGGTGATGCGCGGTTTCGGCAATATCGAGATCTATGCGCCTTCCTGCCCGCTGGAGTGCCGCCAGATCATCGACTACGCCCTTGAGCATGTCGGCCCGGTCTATATCCGTCTGGATGGCAAAGATCTGCCGCAGCTGCACGACGAAAACTACCGGTTCAGGCCGGGTGCGATCGACCTGTTGCGGGAAGGCAGCGACATCGCGTTGGTGGCCATGGGCTCAACGGTTCACGAGGTGGTTCACGCCGCTGAGCAACTGGCTGAACAGGGCATTTCAGCCGGTGTGATCGCGGTTCCATCGATTCGTCCCTGTGATACCCAACAGTTGAGTAACCTGTTAAATCACTACCCAGCGGTGATTACCGTAGAAGAGCACAACGTCAATGGTGGTGTCGGCAGCCTGGTGGCCGAAGTGCTGGCGGAAGGCGGCTGCGGCATCCCGCTGTTACGGCTCGGCATTCCGGATGGCGAATATGCGATTGCCGGCGATCGCGCCTCGACCCGCGCCCGTCATGGCATTGATGCCAGCAGCGTAGTTAACAGTGCAGCACGCATCTGCGCAGGAGCATAAACATGGTGGGACCCCTGATTCTGGCGATCGACGAAGGCACCACCAACGCCAAGGCGATTGCGGTGGATCGCAGTGGCCGCGTCGTGGCGCGCGGCAGCCAGAGTTTAACCCTGCAACATCCTCAGCCCGGACTGGCGGAGCAGGACCCTATGGCAATCTGGCAGGCGGTAAAGCAGGCAATCATCCAGTGTCTGTCAGCCTGTGTTGGCGCGCCTGTCGCGGCCGTGGCGATCAGCAATCAGCGCGAGTCGGTGCTGATCTGGCAGCGGTGTGATGGTCAGCCTCTGACACCACTGGTGAGCTGGCAGGATCGCCGCTCTGAATCATTCTGTCGCGATCTGCATCAGGCGGGCAAAGCGCCACGTATCACCGGCTTAACCGGGCTGGCCGTTGATCCGATGTTTCCGGCCGCCAAGCTGACCGGGATGCTGGCCGCCATTCCCGACGGCGCAGCGCGGGCCGCAGCCGGTGAGCTTTGCATCGGCACCGTCGATAGCTGGCTCAGCTGGCAGCTCAGCGCAGGCGAGATATTCGTTACCGATCACGCCAACGCCGCCCGTACTCAACTTTACAGCCTGCATCTCAATGACTGGGACGACGAGCTGCTGACGCTGTTTCAGCTACCGCGCGCCGCACTGCCGCGTATTACCTCTTCCGCCAGCCAACAGGGCGTGGTCGCGGTACGTGACATTCCCGGCTTAGCGCCCGGCACGCCCATTCTGGCACGCATCGGTGACTCCCATGCTGCGCTGCAGGCGCAGCGGCGCGGCGAGTCAGAAGTGGTGAAAGCCACCTACGGCACCGGCTCTTCACTGATGATGTCGATGGCGACGCCGCTGCTGACGGAAAATGGCCTCAGCACCACCGTGGCCTGGCACGACGGCACGCTGCGTTATGCCTTTGAAGGCAATATCACCCACACCGGTTCCGGTGCTGCCTGGCTGGGCAAACTGCTCGGCGTGCAGGATCCGCGCGCGCTGACCGACATGGCGCAGCGCTGCGACGACAATCAGGGCATCTATTTTGTCCCGGCGCTCTCCGGCCTGGGCGCGCCCTGGTGGGATCTGCAGGCGCGCGGCATGGTGTGCGGACTGACGGACGCCGCCACGCCCGACGTACTGGCACGGGTCGCGCTGGAGTCGATCGTCTGGCAAATCGCCGACGTCTTTTTTGCAATGGAGCAGGCCAGCGGCCAGCAGCTCCCGGCACTCTGTGTGGATGGCAGCGCCACGGAAAACAGCTGGCTGATGCAGCTACAGGCGGATGTGTTACAGCGGCCGCTGCAGCGGGTGCCGACCGCCGAGGTCTCCGCGCTGGGTGCGGCGCTGCTGGCGGGCAAAGTACTGGGATGGTGGCAGCAGGGCAGTGATATGCAGGCGCTGCAGGGCGGCAGCGTCATCATGCCGCGTGAAGAGCACGCGCGGCGTATGCAGGAAAACTATAAAGGCTGGATTGACGCTGTTGCACGCTGTCGTTATCAGCCACATTAATCCTTAACCGGAGCAGAGCCATGTCAACACTTCCTCAGCAGTTAACCTTCGGTGTCATTATTGGCAACCGGGGTTTTTTCCCCAGCTATCTGGTGGGCGAGGCGCGCCAGCAGGCGGTTACGCTGTTTGAAAAGATGAACATCAATACGGTGATGCTGGATGAAACCCAGACCAATCTGGGTGGCGTCGAGACACGACAGGAGGCCAAAACCTGCGCGGCGCTGTTTCGCCAGCATCGCGAAGCGATTCACGGCATTGTGGTGCTGCTGCCTAACTTTGGTGATGAAAAGGCCATTGCCGAGGCGCTGCGTCTGGCCGGGCTGAATGTGCCGGTGCTGGTGCAGGCGGAAGAGGACAACCTGGATAAAATGGGGCTGGCGACCCGACGCGACAGCTTCTGCGGCAAAATCTCGCTCTGCAACAACCTGCGGCAATATGGCATTCCGTTTACCCTGACCCGCCAGCACGTCTGTGCCCTGAGCGGCGAAGTTTTTCAGCAGGATTTACAGCGCTTCAGCCAGCTCTGCCGGGTAGTGAATGCGATGCGGCGGGTGCGTGTCGGCGCGATTGGTGCGCGGCCCGCCGGATTCAACACCGTGCGCTACAGCGAAAAGCTGCTGGAGAAGATGGGCATCGCGGTAGAAACCCTGGATCTATCGGAGATCTTCACCCGCACCAACAGGCTGCGCGATGACGATATTCGCGTGGCAGAGAAGCGTGAGATCCTGGAAGCCAACGCCGATGCGCGCGGTATTCCGGGCGACAAACTGGTGACCATGGCCAAACTGTTTGTGGTGATCAGCGAGTGGATTAGCGACAACGATATCGACACGACTGCCATTCAGTGCTGGACGTCGCTGCAGGAAAACCTGGGCATCAACGTCTGCTCAATCATGAGTGTGATGTCGGGTCAACTGATGCCAAGCGCCTGTGAAGTGGACGTGATGGGTGCGCTGTCGATGTATGCACTTGCCAGCTGTTCGCTGAGTCCTGCTTCACTGGCGGACTGGAACAACAACTTTGGCGACGAGCGGGACAAATGTGTGCTGTTTCATTGCGGGAATTTTGCCAGCGCCAGTCTGGAGTCACCAACGATGGGCACGGCGGACATTATTGGCACCACCGTGGGCAAAGAGAACACCTGCGGCGCGGTGCATGGCCGGATGAAGCAGGGCGATCTCACCTATTTTCGCCTCTCGACCGACGACTTCAGCGGCGAAATCAAAGCCTATGTGGGCGAAGGGATGTCGGTCACCGATCCGCTGGACACGGTCGGCTGTCGCGCGGTCATTCAGGTGCCGCAGCTGGAGACGCTGCTGGCGTGGATCTGCCGCAATGGCTTTGAGCATCATGTCGCGATGAACCACTCGGCCACGGCCGGTGTGCTGCAGGAAGCATTCAGAGAGTATCTCGGCGTAAGTTGTTACCGGCATCAGTAAACGATGAGAGTGAATCGCAGAGCGTGATTAGAGCGAGGTGGGACAGCCGATGCGATCACGGTTCTTACCGCATCGGCTTCATGGCCCGCCATCCTCAGGAGAGGAGGGCGGGCATGGGCTTAGCGCGCCATTCTGCGCACTTCGCCATCGTCACTTTCCACGGCAACCAGATCCACCGGCGGCAAATTACCCCCGCTGAACTCAACCTGACGGATCGGGAAGGCGAAGCGGATGTTACGCTCTTCCAGCGCCGCCATGAGTTGCAGGTTAATCTCCTGCTGAATATCCATGTACTTGTTGTAATCTGCATCCAGCACAAAATAGACCACTTCAAAAGTCAGCTTTGAATCCTCAAAAGCCAGGAAGTGGGCGCGGTCAAAACGAGTGGTCTCAACGCCCTGGATAATCTCTTTCACCAGCGGGCTGATCTCGCGCACCTGCTCAGAAGGCGTGGCGTAGCTGATGCCAAACTTAAACACGATGCGGCGCTGCTGCATACGCTTATAGTTGTGGATGGTCTGCTGCAACAGAATGGTGTTTGAGCAGACGATCTGCTCACCACTCAGGCTGCGCAGTCGGGTGGTCTTCAGGCCGATATGCTCGATAGAACCGGCTATATCACCAAAGACAATGAAATCGCCATGCTCGAACGGCTTATCGAAGCCTATCGCCAGCGACGCAAACACATCGCTCAGCACGGTCTGAATCGCCAGCGCAATCGCAATCCCGCCGACGCCCAGGCTGGCGACCAGTGCGGTAATGTTGATACCCATATTCGACAGAATGGCCAGAAACATCATGATCCAGACCACGACCCGCAGCAGAATCCCAAGGATTACCGTCGTCACCGGGTTCCGCACGTGCAGCGGATCGCGCAGCAGACTTTTCAGCCAGAGCCGGATGCCGCAGTCGATCCACAGCGCGAGCTGAACGATCAGCGCCAGGAACCAGCCGTGTGCGATGGTCACGCTCCAGGACGCGGGCAGATCCACAAACTTCAGGGCAATCAGCAGTGAAAAGATCAGCAGCAGAGTCTGGCTGGTGCTGCGCAGTATCTCCACCAGAATCGCGGTCACGCGGACATGACGATGTTCGCTGTAAAGCGCAATCCGGTTGGAGATAAAGCGAATCAGGGTACGTAATATCCAGTAAATCACCAGCGTGGAAACGACTACGATGGCGCTGTTGAGCCAGAATTCCTGATTAAAAAAGAGGGAGTGAAAACGACGTGAAGAGAGCCAGTTTTCCATTGGGGAAGATCTCCTTGCTGGTTTCCGGTTTGTAAGAAAACAAGCAAGAAGCATAGCCTGGATGCGGCCCACCTGTGTGGCGCATCCAGAAAGCGGTTACTGGAAGCGGGTTGATTTATCGCGAGCCAGACGCTCAAGGGCAAAAATAATCTGCTGAAGCTGCCGCTCCTGCGCCGGGGTCAGCGTGGCAAAACGAAAGCTCAGTCGGGGAGTAATACGGGTTTCGTTCTTGCGGGTCACCACGCAACGCTCGCCAATATGCAGCAGCTTCACCGGCACTTCAAAAATACCATACTCGCCCAGCTCGACCCGGAACGGATTGAAGCTGTCGCCGTTCTGTAAGCCTTCCGGCAGCGGCTCATCCACCAGCACGCCGATGCCGCCCAGTGACAGATCCTGTAAACGCAGGCGCGTTTTACTGCCATCTGGCCACAGGGTATGACACCAGAACTGCGGCTCCAGCGGCGCGCAGACGCGGAAAAACTCACGTCGCTGAATCTGCCACAGCAGCTCCGGCAACGGTGCGCTGAAGGCGGGCAATCCTTCAAACTCCACCCTTTCCAGTGAAGCGAGGCTGAACTCTACCTTCGCGCCATAGGTTTCAGCGGTAATGCTGAGATCGTCGCTGGTCAGGGCGTATTCGTTATCCAGATTATTACTGCCCAGGTCAAACAGCAGGCGATCTTCATCGGCAGCCAGCATCCGGCTGATAAACTGCCCGCGCGCGAAGCGCACCAGTAGTGGCGTCTGCAGGCGCAGCAGATCTTTCATCACGCCCAGAACCGCCAGCGTGCCACGTTTTAAATATTGTTCCTGGTCGGCTTCTTTCACGTCCTGCTCCGCTAGGGGTTACTGTATTTATGCTTTTTTTTTGCCTCATCCCGGTTATCGGCGCGGCAAAAAAAAGCTTTAGTCGCTGAATTCTTAAAAAATAGTGTGACCCGTGAGGCGTTTTTCAAAAAGCTGACTATACTTATCGCGGTAAACCGCTTGATAAATCAGGCGTTCACGCTTTAATCATAAAAAGGAAGGAGCAACAGATGGGTATTATTTCCTGGATCGTCTTTGGCTTAATCGCGGGTATTCTGGCGAAGTGGATTATGCCGGGTAAAGACGGTGGCGGTTTCATTCTGACTATCGTTCTGGGTATTATCGGTGCCGTAGTGGGTGGCTGGATCAGTACGCTGTTTGGCTTCGGCCGCGTCGATGGGTTTAACTTCGGAAGCTTTGTGGTCGCTGTTATCGGTGCCATCGTAGTGCTGTTCGTATACCGCAAAGTACGCAGTTAACCGTAACGGTTTCAACAGAAAAGGGGACGAAGCGATTCGTCCCCTTTTTTATCTTTTACGTTTAATCAGAAGTCGTAACCGACGGTCGCCATCACGCTGCGTTCTGCACCCCAGTAGCAGTAGCCCGTACCGTAACAGCCCGCCACATAAGTACGATCGGTCAGGTTGTTAGCATTGACCTGAACCCAGGCCCCTTTCAGGCTGCTGTTCCAGACGCCAAGATCGGCCCGCACTGACGCATCAAACAGCGTCACAGACGGCACGCGCGTGGTGTTTTCATTGTCCGCCCACTGTTTGCCGATGTAACGCACGCCTGCGCCTGCACTCAGACCGTAATCAAACTGATAGTGACCCCAGAGCGCTGCCATGCTGTTGGGGGTGACATACGGCGTATGCCCGCTGTTGCCATCCACCGAATCTTTAAAGCGCAGATGATTCAGCGTATAGCTCGCCACGGTGCTCAGACGCGGGGTGAGCTGGTTACGCGCTTCCAGCTCGATACCCTGTGAGTGAACTTTGCCTGAGGGAGTAAAGGTTCCGTCCTTAACGTTGCGGTTCGCCACATCTTTTTGCGTCAGGTCATAGACCGCCACGCTATAGAGATCGCGGGTGCCATTTGGCTGATATTTCACCCCGGCTTCATACTGCTCAGCAGTGGTCGGCTTTAGCAGATTATTGTTGGGATCGGTGAGCGCGGTCGGGGTAATCGCCTGGCTCCAGCTCACGTAAGGCGAGATACCGTTGTCGAACGCATAGAGCAGGGCGGCGCGTCCGCTGATGTGATCATCCTGACGGCGATCGCTGCCGCTGTTTTCGGCGACTATGCGGTCATAACGGCCGGAGAGATCCAGATGCCAGCGGTCCAGCTTCATCTCATCCTGCAGATAGAGGCCGGTCTGGTAGTAACGACGGGTGTTTTCAGCCCAGCTCTGAGAAGGCATTTCGCCCACCTGCTCGCCAGTCAGCGCATTAAGCTGGTTCGCCGCACCGGAAGCCTCACTGATCTCATTTTTATAACGATGATACTCGGCACCTACCGTGACGCGGTGTTCCAGTTCGCCCGTATTAAATTCTGCCTGTAAACGGTTATCGGTGGACCAGGCGGAGAGCGAGGAGCGCTCGCCAGAGTAGTAGCGGTTAAGCAGATCGGGATTCACGCTGTCCCAGCCAATCTGATAGACCTGATCGAGATCGACATTTGAGTGACTGTAGCTGCCGGTTGAGGAGAATGACCAGACGTCGTTAAAGCGATGGGCGAAGTCGAAGCTGTAGATCTGCTCGCGACGCTTGAACTGATCGAGGTCGCTGTTGCCCTCATAAAAGCCATTGCTCAGCTTGTAGCCGTTGTGTTCGGTGAGGCTGCCGTCGCCCGGTACGGAACCGTGGTAACCGCCTGAAGGATCTTTCTGCAGATAGGCTTTCAGGATCAGATGGGTATCTTCATCCGGCTGCCACATCAGCTGCGGCATCAGTGCATATTTCTCTTCACGGGTGTGATCGTATTGCGTATCGCTGTTGCGGGTTACGCCGGTCAGGCGAAATGCCCATTGGTCGTTGATCGCATTGGTGTAGTCAAACATCGTGCCGGTGGTGCCATTGGTACCCGCCTGCAACTGGATATGGCCCTCTTCGCTGAACTGAGGACGTTTGGTCACCATATTCACCAGGCCGCCTGGCACCGTCTGACCATAAAGGGCAGAAGAGGGACCTTTGATCACGTCGATGCGCTCAAGGAAGGCGTTATCCACCTGCAATACGTTGAAACTGCCGCCGTCGCTCATCAGCCGCATGCCGTCGAGGAAGGTGTTATCGACATCGCCGCCGTGGAAGCCGCGCAGCGCAATGGTGTCGTAACGGGTCGCGGCACCGCCAAAGTTGGTGAAGACGCCAGAGCTGTAGCCCAGCGCCTGGTTCAAAGTCAGCGCGCCCTGATCCTGCATCTGCTGGCGGGTGACCACGGATATCGATTGCGGCGTGGTGATCAGCGGACGGTCGCTTTTGGTTGCGCCCTGGCTGGTCGTCGCCAGATAGCCCTGGGTAGGTGAAGTCGAGTCTTCCTGCGGTTGTGCAGTCACCACCATATCGGCAGCGAAACTCAGAGCAGGCGCGGTCAGCGCCAGGGTGCAGAGGCGAATATATCCTCTCAGCGACAGTGACAGTTTCATCGGAGTTCCTTTCATAGCAAAGATTAAGGCAGGTGAGTAAAGTTATTAATAGGTAATCTCATTATCATAATGAGAATTATTACCTTTTGTAAATTGGCTGCAATTTTGCCTGTTGATGTAAGAAGGTCAAGTAAAATTCGCTGAAAAGGCGTGCGGATACCTCCGGCGAGGCCAGAGGTATCCAGAGTGGATCAGTTTTGCGGGGCAGACGCCTGCGGAATATCGTGGGCGCTGTTACAGGTCTTATCTTTCGGGCAGTACTTATCGAGCAGTTTCAGCGTGACGCCGTTGGTCCAGCCAAAGCCGTCCTGCAGCGGATACTCACCGCCGCCGCCGCCACCGAGATTTTTGCCGTCGACGACATATTTCTCCACCAGCTTATGCTCGCGGTCATAGGTTGTCTGGACGTTTTGCAGGAAGCGTAAGCCTACCTCTTTCGCCAGTTTTGGCTGGTTGTAATGCTCCAGGCCTTCCACGGCAACCCACTGCAGCGGTGCCCAGCCATTTGGTGCATCCCACTGCTGGCCGTTGTTCACGGTGGTGGTCACCAGACCGCCGGGCTTCAGCAGCTGCTTTTCAACTGCGCTGGCAGTGCTTTCAGCCTGCTTATCACTGGCGACCTGCAGATAGAGCGGGAACAGCGCGGCAGCCGTCAGCTGCGGATGAACCTGCTTTTTCTGCCAGTCATAGTCGGCATACCAGTTCTGTTTACTGTCCCACAGATAGCGGTTGATCGCCGCCTGGCGCTTCTCCGCACGATCGGCGTACTGCTTCGCCAGATCGCTCTGCTTGTTCATCTGGTAGCCTTTCGACAGGGTCTGCTCCAGATGGAACAGCAGGCTGTTCAGGTCAACCGGTGCAAGCTGAGTGGTACGGATTGTCGACAGGTTGTGCGCGTCGGTAAACCAGCGTGAGCTAAAGTCCCAGCCCGATGCGGCACCGGAACGCAGATCGCGATAAAGTTCAGCTTTATTGCGCTGCGGCGCTTTCTGCGCGGTGGCAATATCATCCATCCAGGATTCGGTGCGTGGTACATCGCGCGCATCCCAGTAGCGGTTGAGCAGGGTGCCATCTGCCAGCTTAATCACCCGCTTGCTGGCTGCACCCGCCGCGACGTTATCGCTGTCGGCCATCCAGTAGTCGTACTCTTTCTGCAGCTGCGGCAGGTAGTGGGTATAAGCTTTGCCGTCATCGTGCGTCGCCAGCAGGTCGACCATCAGGCTGAAGAACGGCGGCTGTGAACGGCTCAGGTAGTAGCTGCGGTTGCCGTTGGGGATATGCCCATAACGGTCGAGGAGTGAGGCGAAGTTATCCGTCATATCCTGGACTTTATCCCAGTGTCCGCTCTCGGCCAGCCCCAGCATGGTGAAGTAGCTGTCCCAGTAATAGACTTCGCGGAAACGCCCGCCCGGCACTACATAGGGCTTAGGCAACGGCAGCAGCGAGTCATACTGACCGGCGCTGTTGGTGGTGTGCGTCAGCACCGGCCACAGGCCATCAATGTGCTCACGCAGGTTTTGTCCGGCGGGCGGCACATATTTGTCGCCCGCAGCGGGCAGGGTAAAGTTAGCGTCAACAAAACGTTTGAGATCGAAATTGCGCTGTTTCTTCTGCATCTGCCAGTCGGCAAGAATCGACGCGGGATCAAATTTCGGCACCGCATCGGCAAAGGTCTTCTGATCGGGATAGAACTTCGCCTGCTGCACGGCATTAAACAGCGGCCCTAAACGAACGTCCGGCGGCTGCGGCTGATTATTCAGCATGCGGCTGTTGTCGTCGGCATGGGCGGTGAAAGCAGGTACGCTCAGCAGCAACGTGAGCAGAAAGGGCGCATAACGCTGACGCCGTGAGTCGGCGTTTACCTCAATTTTTGTCATCGGTTTTTCTCCTTGTCCGAAATGCGGCCGCGCGTAACGCATTGACCACAGGACCAACTTTAGACCTTATCTGCCCACTTCACCCTGAAGCGAGCCGGAAATGTGAAGCCACGGGAATTATTTTTATGGAAAAAACCGCTTTTTCACGCGGGTTTTTTCTTGCTCTCACCTCACTTTTCCCCGACGCTGAAAGAAAAAAGGAGAGCAGGATGGAGATCATCTGGTATCACCCGTCGCAGTCTGCAGCGGCCTGGATTAACGGTTTACAACAGCGTCTGCCACATGCGCGTGTACGTGCCTGGCAACCAGGCGACAACGGACCAGCAGATTATGCGCTGGTCCGCTCACCCCCCGCAGAGATGCTGCAGGGGCGCGCCACACTGCGCGGCGTCTTTGCGCTGGGTGCAGGGGTTGACGAGATTCTGAAACAGCTGCAGCAGCACCCTGAGATGCTGCCCGACAGCGTGCCGCTCTACCGGCTGGAAGATACCGGAATGGCGCGCCAGATGCAGGAGTACGCCGTTCATAGCGTACTGAACTGGTTCCGTCGTTTTGACGACTACCGTCTTCAGCAGCAGCAACAGTGCTGGCAGCCGCTGCCCGCTTACCCGCGTGAAAGCTTCACCGTCGGGATTCTGGGCGCGGGCGTGCTGGGACAGAGCGTGGCGGAGAGCCTGAAACCCTGGGGATTCCCGTTACGTGTCTGGAGCCGCTCACCCAAAGAAATCGACGGCGTGACCAGCTTTGCCGGACGCGATGCGCTACCTGCGTTTTTGCAGGAGACGCGTGTGGTGATCAACCTGCTGCCGAGCACGCACGAGACGATCAATCTCATCGACCAGCACTTTTTAGAGCAGTTGCCGCACGGCGCGTTCTTCCTCAACATCGCACGTGGCGCGCAAGTGGTGGAAGCGGACCTGCTGGCTGCGCTCAATAGCGGGCAGTTGAAAGCGGCCGCGCTGGATGTATTTCAGGTTGAACCGCTGCCCGAAGCGCATCCGCTCTGGTCACATCCGCGCGTCACGATCACGCCTCATAATGCGGCGGTAACCTTGATCGACGAAGCTATCGATTACATCGCCCGCGCCATCACCCAGGATCAGGCAGGCGAGCCGCCGCAGGGCAGAGTTGACCGTCAGCGCGGCTATTAATGAACCGGCCCCGTCAGGGGCATTCAGCAGGAGAAGAGGATGTATCCGGTAGATCTGCATATGCACACCATCGCCAGTACGCATGCTTACAGCACGCTGCACGACTACGTGACCCAGGCGAAACAAACCGGCATGAAGCTGTTTGCCATTACTGACCACGGCCCCGACATGGCTGACGCGCCGCACTACTGGCACTTCATTAACATGCGCGTCTGGCCGCGCGTGATTGATGGCGTGGGGATTCTGCGCGGTATCGAAGCCAACATTAAAAACCAGCAGGGTGAGATCGACTGTTCCGGCCCGATGCTCGATGCGCTGGATTTAATCGTCGCCGGTTTTCACGAGCCGGTTTATGCGCCGCGCGACAGAAAGCATCACACAGACGCGATGATCGCCGCCATGGCGGGTGGACTGGTTCATATCATCAGCCATCCGGGCAACCCGAAATTCCCGGTCGATATCCCGGCGATTGCCGAGGCCGCAGCGCACTATGACGTGGCGCTGGAGCTGAACAACTCCTCCTTTACCCATTCGCGTCCGGGCAGCGAACCTAACTGCCGCGCTATCGCCGCCGCCGTGCGCGATGCCGGGGGACGACTGGCGTTTGGTTCCGATTCCCACACCGCGTTTACGCTGGGCCATTTCGATCACTGCCTGCGGATTGCCCGCGAAGTGGATTTTCCTGAAGATCGGGTGTTAAATGTCACGCCGCGTCGCCTGCTCGACTTTCTGGAAATGCGTAGCGGCAAACCTATTGCTGAACTGGCTGACTTTTAATTTATTTTGCCTCAAGGAAATCTGACTCATGAATGAGTTTTCCATTCTGTGCCGCGTGATCGGCTCACTATTTAATCGTCAGCCGCAGGACCCGCTGCTGGTGCCGCTGTTCACGCTGCTGCGTGAAGGCAAACTGCAGTCGCAGTGGCCGCTGGAGCAGGATGAGCTGTTGACGCGTCTGCAACAGAACAGCGATCCGCAGGCGCTGGCCGCCGATTACAATGCGCTGTTTGTCGGCAGCGACTGTAATGTGCCGCCTTACGCCTCACAGTGGCCGGAAGGCAAAACGGAGCCGGAAGTACGTGCATTCTTAACCTCACGCGGCATGCCGCTGAGCGATGCGCCTGCTGACCATTTTGGCGTGCTGCTGCTGGCCGCATCCTGGCTGGAGGATCAGTCAGCGGAAGATGAGAGCGCAGCGCAGCTGGCCCTGTTTGAAGAGTACCTGCTGCCGTGGTGCGGAACGTTCCTGGGCAAAGTGGAAGCGCATGCAACCACGGCGTTCTATCGCACGCTGGCGATGCTGAGCCGCGAAGCGATTCAGGCGATGTACAACGAACTGCTCGAGAGCAGCGAAGAAGCGCCAGACGCCTGATTCACTACTGCGCCGGGTGTGAACCTGGCGCACATAATTAAATCATCTTAACGGCCGGGATCTTGAGAAAATTCTCCGGATACAGCGTGATTATCCGCTGAAACCTGAATCGCGTTTATTCTGAAGGTTTACAGGATCAGTTGCTCGGGTCGGCAGCCATAGAGTTTTGCGAGACGCTCACGCGTCTTTTTCTGCGGCTTACTGTCGGGTCGTTCCAGTTGAGAGATCGCACTCTGCGTGGTGCCTAGCTGTTGAGCCACATCCTGTTGGCTTAAACCCCGCAATATACGCCATGCCGCCTGAAGGCTCACTTCCTGCTCAATCATAATCCCTGTAACGTCATGCGGGATCGTCTCATCATCGTGCTCGTCAGTTTCTACGGGGATCGTTTCCCACGCGTCATCGCTGGCCGAGAGCAGCTTTTCATATTCCGCCACCGGCAAGACCACATACTGAGGTTTGCCTGCTTCATCATAGATGTACTGTTTTGACATAGTTTATCCGGGACTCTGTAAGTCGATGCAGGGGTTATGGATGCGAGTGGTTATAGATGAAACCGCCGGGCATCAATAGACTCTGGTAAGTGACTGACGTTCTTCGGGCTACCTCTGTAATTTCCAGAATCACCGGTTCGCCTCCGGTTAATGTAAAAAGGACGCGGTAGTTGCCAATCCGCAACCGGTAGTGATTATCGCTGCCCTGCATTTTTTTAATATCTAATGTGACGACCGGGAAACTGACCAACTCACCTACCTTCTGGTAAATGATTTTCTGGTAACGTTTATCGATTTTCATAAGATGCTTCAAAGCCCGCCTGGACCAGTCCACCCTGACCATTCCGCACCCCATCTTAATGAACATCGTCCCTGAGTCATGGGCAAATGATAAGATATCAATCTAATGTCATCAAGATGGTTTTTCTAATTATCTAATTATTGGTTCCACCACCTCGCCGGGTGTGAACCCGGCGCACAGCCCGGTGTCGCGCAGAGCTGCGGGGTGCCGGGCAGCCAGGCGGCTGCCCTGAGCCTGACCCCAAACCCCCATGGCGTTAACTCGTAACAGGGCAGGTTATCCTTAACCTGCGGCACAATGCCGGAACCCGCGTGCTCACCGGTGGGATGTTGCTGCAACAGCCACGCGGTGCGTGCCAGCGACAGCCGCACCTGGCTGCCATCTCCTTGCGTAACGCGTCGCCGTAATCCTTCCAGCACGGCGGCCGCCAGCAGATAGCCCGTGGCGTGATCCAGCGCCTGCACCGGCAGCGGAACCGGTTTGTCGCTCTGCTGCCACTGCATGCCGCGTTCAGCAATGCCGCACCCCATCTGCACCAGACTGTCAAAGCCCCGGCGATTGCGCCACGGCCCCTGCCAGCCCCAGGCATTCAGACCGGCATCAACCAGACCGGGTGAGAGTGACTGAAGTGTCTCTGCATCAAACCCCAGCCGTTCCAGTGCATCAGCCCGATAGCCATGCACCAGCACGTCCGCTTCACGCAGCAGGTGGATAAACTGATCGCGATCGGCGGGCTGGGTCAGGTCGAGCACCGCCCGACGTTTGCCGCAGCTCATCTCCTCATCCAGCGTCGGCTCCTGCCAGCCGGGCGGATCGATGCGCAACACACTGGCTCCCAGGCTGGCCAGGAACCGCGTGGCGACCGGCCCGGCAATAATCCGTGTCAGATCCAGTACCCTGATGCCCAGTAACGGACGCGCTTCGGCCAGCGGCCACGCCGGAGCAGGTGCCGCGAGTGTTGTTTTCCAGCTAAACAGCGGCTCATGCTGCACGGCCTGGCCCTGCGGATGCAGCTGCCAGGCGGCGGCACTGCGCATTTCAGCGGCGCAGCCACCGGCATCAATAATCGCCTGCTCCAGTTCGCTGGCCTGCCACTGTTGCACCTGCTGTGCCAGCGCCGCGCGATCGGCGTGCGCGCCCAGCACCTGCTCCATCGCCTGCCGGTGATGCGCGGCGTTGGTGTGCAGGCGGATCCAGCCATCGCGGCTGCGATAGTCACCAGCAAACGCATCCCACATCGCGGGCGCAGCACGGTTCAGCGGAATAAAGCTCTGCTGAAACCAGCGCGACGCCAGGCGTACATTGACGGCGACAGGCGGAGAGCGATATTCAGGGCAGGATGCGGCGATCAGTGCGGCGGTGGCCTGGGTTGCCAGACCGATGCTGGTGGCTGCCAGTTCACTGACGGCAAAAGCAGAAGCGAAGGTGGCGCGATCAAGGAAGGCAGGAAGAGGCAAGGCGTCGTCACGACCCCGCAATCCCTGCTGCATCTGCTGCCAGAGCGCGGCGGCAAGCTGTGAGTCCATGTTGTGCTTCCTGAAAGGGGTGATTTCTCAAGCATAGCACGCAGGATCAACGTCGCCGCAGGCGCGGGAAGCGGGCATGCATCCGCAGGTTTCGCAGGTTGAGCACCGCAATAGCCGTGCCCAGAATCACCAGCGATGCCCCGATAATCTTGAAGCTGTTGAGGCTGTCACCCAGCACGATAATCCCCATCACCACCGATAAAACCGGCGTCAGCAGCGAGTAGGGCATGATCAGATTGACGTTATATTTCTTCAGCAGCATATACCACAGCGTATAGGCCACAATCGACGAGGCGATGGCGCTATAAAGAATGGCAAACCAGCCGCGCCAGCACGCATGCTGCAGCGCATAAAGCTGATGGGATTCCATCACCAGACTGGAGCCACCGACGATGGGAATCGCCAGAAACGCAATCCAGCCGGTCATGGTCAGCGGTTTAATCGGCGGTGACTTTTTCACTATCAGGTTACTGACGGCCCAGCCGGTGGCGCTGCACAACAGCAGACAGAGCACCCACCACGAGGGAATCGTCGGACTACCCGACAGCACCACCACGCCGCTCAGCGAAATCATAATACCCAGCAGCTGCACCAGCTTCAGCTTCTCTTTCAGTACCACCATCGCCAGCAACATCGCAATCGGTGTGCCCAGCTGCACCACAATCGCGCCGGTACCGGCATCGGTATAGCGCAGGCCGACAAACAGCAGCGAGAAATGCATAAAGCCGAAGGTAAAAGCCAGCCACAGCAGCCAGGGCAACTGCTGACGGTTAATACGGCAGAACGGCACCAGCACGATGGCGACGACCACAAAGCGCATAAACGTCAGAAACAGCGGCGGCAGCTCCAGCAGGCCCCATTTCACCGCCACGTTGTTGAAGGCCCAGATAGAAACCACCATCAGAATCAGAAAAAAATGCCGCACAGCCACGATAATATCCTTTTGATGATTTTTGCTTAGCCCGCTAATGATGGCACGAACTGCGGCACTCCAGCCAATCGCAGTGAGAAATTTTCTGCGATGGCGGTGCAGCCTGATGAGACTTTCGGGCGCGATGCTGGCAGACTGATTTGAAACGACTTCTTAAAGGAACCGATTCGGTATGACCTATACGTCCGCCTTACCCCTTGCGTTAATTCAGCTTGAAGTCCCGCCTGCAAACGTTGTTTCAGAGATTGGTGAACAGCCGCGCTGGTTTATTGATGCACTGAATCTGCAACCCGATGAGTACCTGATTGTGCGGCCCCATCTGGGCGAAGCGTTACCCGATTTTGACAGGATTTCCGGCGCGATCCTCAGTGGTTCCTGGGCGATGGTCACCGATCACGCCGACTGGAGTGAGCGCAGCGCCGCCTGGGTCAGAGCGGCGATTGATCAGGGGCTGCCGCTGCTCGGTGTCTGTTACGGCCATCAGCTGATGGCCTATGCGCTGGGCGGTGAAGTGGCAGACAATCCCAGCGGCTGGGAACGCGGTCTGTTACCCATTCGCTGCTCTGATCAGGCCCAGTGCGACCCGCTGCTGCAGAAGCTGCCCGCCGACTTCAGCGTCTGGCTGTCGCATCGTCAGTCGGTTGTCAGCGCGCCGTCCGGGGTGCAGGTGCTGGCGGCTTCTGCGCGCGATGGTTGTCAGATTGTGCGTTATTCACCGCAGGCGCTCTCGGTACAGTTTCATCCCGAGTTTTCACGGCACATTATGAGTGTCTGTACGCCGCCAGGCTGCAAAGAGGATGGGGCCAACGAGATTGAGGGCAAAGACTGGGCGCGCGAGTTGCTGGTGACGTTCTGGCAACAGACGCGCCCGGCAGTGGATCGTGCTCAGGGCGCGTAGTGACGCGTGCAGCGATAGACCCAGGCGGGTGGCACGTTTTTCAGCACCCGCTGGCGCTCCCAGGTGAAGTAACGCGACAGATCCGGCTGGGTCAGCGAGGTGTACTGAAACTGGACAAAAACGCCGTCCGGGCCAAGGGCGTTATAGACCGCTCGCAGAATGGCTTCACGCAGTTCGGGCGGTAATGAGAGCAGCGGCAGGCCGGAGAAGATCACGTCATAGTTGCCGTTCAGATACTCCGCAGAACAGGTACGCACGGTCATGCGCGGATCCTCCAGCGCGGTTAGCTTGTCTGCCAGCGTAGTGCTGATTTCAAAGGCATCAAGCGTGGCGTCGGGTGACATCTGTGCCAGTATCTGTCGGGTCAGTACGCCATCGCCTGCACCAAGTTCCGCGATGCGTGACGCTTCAGGCCATTTCACCGATGTAATCATCGTCCGGCACAACGCCTCTGACGAGGGGGTAATGCTGCCCATCTTGCGCGGATTGCGGATAAACTGATGCACGAAATTGGCTTTAGCGCGCATCTGGGTAAAAGCTGAAGCCAGCATGCTTATCTCCGGAATGAATTCATCCTCAGGTTGACCCCCTTTGTGCCGCACAAGTTTCTCGCTGACTACGCTTTCGGGGAAAAGTCGGAATTTTCTCTAAGCGCAGCGTAAACGCCTATTCCTTCGGGGCGGTCACAGTTTCCGGTTAACAGACCTGACAGGCTCACAATGATCCTTCATGTTAATAATAAGTTTCATCATTGTTACGTCAGTCACCTGTCAGGAGAATGATCATGCGTTACGCTGCCCCCGGAGAACAGGGTTCTCTGATTACGCTACAGAAGAATTATGGCAACTTCATTAATGGTGAATTCGTCGCGCCGGTGAAGGGTAACTACTTTACTAACACCTCGCCGGTAAACGGCTCGGCGGCCGGTGAGTTTCCGCGCTCAGACGGAGCCGATGTGGATAACGCGGTGGCCGCCGCAGCCGCCGCAGCGGATGCATGGGGCAAAACCTCACCGCAACAACGCGCGCTGCTGCTACTGAAAATTGCCGATCGGCTGGAACAGCATCTGGAGACCATGGCGGTCTATGAAACCTGGGATAACGGTAAACCGGTGCGCGAAACGCTGGCGGCTGATATGCCGCTGGCGGTCGATCACTTCCGCTACTTTGCCGGTTGCGTCCGGGCGCAGGAGGGCAGCGCGGCAGAGATTGATGAGTTCACCGCCGCCTACCATTTCCATGAGCCGCTGGGCGTGGTGGCGCAGATTATCCCCTGGAACTTCCCGTTGTTAATGGCGGCCTGGAAACTGGCCCCGGCGCTGGGCGCAGGGAACTGCGTGGTGCTGAAACCGGCTGAACAGACGCCGCTGTCGATCACCATCTTTGTCGATCTGATTAAAGATTTGCTGCCGCCGGGCGTGCTGAATGTGGTGCACGGCTTTGGTAAAGAGGCAGGGGAAGCGCTGGCGTCCCATCCCGGTATCGCCAAGGTCGCCTTTACCGGCTCTACCGCTACCGGCGGGCACATTCTGGAGCTGGCCGCCAAAAGTCTGATCCCCTCGACGGTCGAACTGGGTGGCAAGTCACCGAACATCTTCTTTGAAGACATCATGCAGGCGGAGGAGAGCTTTATTGAGAAAGCGGCCGAAGGCGTGGTGTTGGGCTTCCTGAATCAGGGTGAAGTCTGTACCTGTCCATCGCGTGCGCTGGTGCAGGAGTCGATCTACGAGCCGTTTATGGCAGCCGTAATGAAGCGGGTAAAAACCATCAAACGCGGTGACCCGCTCGACACCGATACCATGGTAGGCGCGCAGGCCTCGCAGCAGCAGTTCGATAAAATCCTCTCTTATCTTGAGGTGGCACGGCAAGAGGGCGCAGAAGTGCTGGTGGGCGGCGGCGTAGAGAAGCTGGATGACTCACTCAACAGCGGCTACTACATCCAGCCAACCCTGCTGAAAGGTAACAACAGCATGCGGGTTTTCCAGGAGGAGATCTTTGGCCCGGTGATCGGCATCACTACTTTTAAAGATGAGGCGGAAGCGATCAGCATCGCCAACGACTCGATTTATGGCCTGGGTGCCGGCGTCTGGACCCGCGATATCAACCGTGCCTATCGGGTGGGCAGGGCAATCAAAGCGGGGCGCGTCTGGACAAACTGTTATCACCTCTATCCGGCGCACGCTGCCTTTGGCGGGTACAAAAAATCGGGCATCGGGCGTGAAACCCATAAAATGATGCTCGATCACTATCAGCAGACGAAAAACCTGCTGGTCAGCTACAGCATCGAACCGCTGGGCTTCTTCTGATGATCGCTTAATGCGGCACGCTCTCTCACTAAACCACGCTACGGCGTGGTTTTTTTATGCTCTGTCGGGGTTGTGAGCTGCTGATTAAGCGAGCCGGTAAAGCACAATTAATCAGTCTGTTCTTAAAGCGGGCCTGTCCTGCTTCACGCTTCGCTTATTGCGTCTTAATCGCTATCCCTTCTCTGTCTGCGCCACGCCAGGCGCATGGCTGCTTAACCATCTGATAATCAGGCATTTATCGCGCTGCTGGCTGACGCAAAGCGCTGAGTATGGCTGCCTGCACGATATGAACTTCTTTTGATTTGGCTTAAATCAGAACCATTTAAAACATGAGTGCTTTTAATGCCATTCTCAGAACAAACTTATTTATGTGCAAAAATACTTCATACTTTCGCATGTTGCTAAGATTAGTCCTAACCGAGTGCTTAAAAGTAACTCCTATTTGTATTAACTTAATTAGTTAAACTTTACTTAAGTAAATTCTTGTGAAAGTGGGCCGTTGAAATTTTGTCAATCTTCTGTAAACTCGCAGCTAATATTTACACATGGATTGTAATTTCAGACCCACGGGCAGGATCTACCTGACTCGTGCGGTAGCTATGAAATTTCTCTAAAGTTATAACGCATTGAAAATAAAGCAATATAATGAAAATTATTCGGGCGTAATGTGTCATTTCTTACTGCCGGATAATTGACTCACTGTTATCGGCTTAATTCAATGCGACGGTTTTTCGACCAGGGATGGCATAAGGAAAGCTTGGGTTTACCCCACCTTATTAAATTTGCCGGGAAAAAATTGATCATGTTTCTGATCGTTGTTTGCCAGGTCAGATTCCTTCCTTTTCCCGTTTACGTCCCCGATGTTGCTTTTTTATACTTAACTTTTGCTGATCGGTTAACGCTTCGCAGCAAGACGCTTAGGCGCTTTTTGTTTAAGGATTATTTTTTAATCTGGCACTAAGTGGCTTCCTGCGCAGATGACATCTCTGATTTTCATTACTGACACCCGGCCTCTGGCCACTCTCCAAGGTATGAATGGAACACAACATGAAAAAAATGGTGAAGCTCCGCGTTGCGTTAGGCCTGATGTTTGTTTTTTCAGTCGCCGGTTGTAAAACCCCGCCAAAAATGACCGATGACACCCTGGTCACCACCACGGTGGACGGTGTGGCGATCAGTCACCGTTATGCCGTAAAACCGCCAGCGCAATTCAGCCCGGTCAATGAAACCTATCGCGCGCTCTATCCCGGCTCGGTGATGAGCCAGCCAGGTTACGGCGGCAAGGTGGTAGAGACGCTGAAAACCGGCGAAAGCTACACCGTGATTGGTCAGGTCGAGAACAACTGGCTGGCGCTGGGTGAACCTGCTCAGGCCGCAGCAGAAGCTAAGCCGGACAGCGCCACCGCTGCCGTGAAAGATGCCGTTCATCCTGCCGCGCCGCAGGCAACCGTCCAGCTGACAGGCTATGTGCCATTCCGCGCCGTGGTGAAAAGCGCACTCTACGACCAGACCGTTAAAGCCGATCAGCCGAAACGCCGCGTGCGCAGCAGCAGCAAGAAAAAAACCTGCGTCGCGGTTAACGGTGACAGCACCGCCTGTCAGAACAGCACTAACGGAACCTGGATCATTAACTAATCGCACTGAGCAGGGAGGGCTGGATGATGAGAACAACACAACTGCGCGGTGGGCTGATCGTACTGCTGGTGTGGCTGCTGGCGGCCTGCAGTAGCAGCAACAGCACGCCGCCGGTGGCTTACTACAACCTGGATGTGCAGGGGCAGAATCAGCTGAACGGCGGTGCGCCGCTGAAGGTCCGTGTGGTGTTACTGAGTTCCGATGCGGAGTTCATGTCAGCAGACTTCTACTCCCTGCAAAACCAGTCCGCAACGGTGCTGGGCAGTGCGCAGCTTAACACCCAGCAATTCTTCCTGACGCCAGAGCAGCGCAGCAAAACGCTGCGGATTAAGAGCCTGCCTGAGGCGCGCTTCATCGGCATCATGGCGGAATATCAGGCGCTGGATGGCAAGGTATGGCGACTGTCGCTGCCGGTTCCCGAAGCGGAGTCGCCCTCATTCTGGGCATTCTGGCAACGTGACGATAGCGAGCTGAATGCGCGCATCGTGGCGGGAATGAATGGCCTTCGCGTGGAAAAACAGTGATGCCGATGAACAGAGCCGAAAAGGTCGTCTGGACCGAAGGGATGTTTCTGCGTCCTCACCATTTCCAGCAGTCAGAAAATTATCTTCTCAGCACCCTGCGTGAATGGGGTCAGTCACAGCGCGTCTACACCTGGGGCTTTTACGATCTTGAGTTTGATGAAGCGCTGCTGCGTCAGGGCAAACTGGCACTGAGCGCGGCCAGCGGCTGTCTGCCAGACGGCACGTTTTTCGCCTTCAGCCAGCCACAGCATGGCCCGGCACCGCTTGATCTGCCGGCCTCAGTAGACCGCAGCAAAGTGGTGCTGGCGATACCGACCCGGCGCAATGGCCGCGAAGCCGTCGCCTTCCAGGAGTCGCAGGATTCTCTGGCGCGCTATCTGGCCTGGGAAGCGGAAGTGGAAGATGACAACGCCCAGGCCGTGGGCAGCGCGACGGTACAGTTCGGCAAGCTGCGCCTGCGGCTGATGCTGGAGCAGGATCTGACCGCCGAGTGGACCGCAATGGGCGTGGCGCAGGTAATAGAAAAACGCAGCGACAACCATATCCGGCTCGACAGCGACTACATCCCGCCGATGCTGACCCTGAACAGCAGCCGTCCGCTGCAAAACATGTTTAACGACCTGCACGGGCTGATCCAGCAGCGCAGCCAGCAGCTGAGTCAGCGTGCACCCGGCACCGGCCGCTTCAACAGCGCCGACATGGTCGATTTTATGCTGCTGGCGCTGCTCAATCGTCAGCTTGGCCTGCACAGCCATCTGCAACATCTGCCGCTGCTGCATCCTGAAACCCTCTATAGCCACTGGCTGCAACTGGCCGCAGAGCTGAGTACCTGGACGCCCGCGCGCGCGCCGGAAGGACTGCCGCTCTACGATCATGATGACCTGCATAACTGCTTCAGCCGTCTGTCGCTGCTGCTGCGTCAGGGTCTGTCGCAGGTGATGGAGGAGAGCGCCATTCAGCTGCCGCTGACGCAGCGTTCGCACGGCCTGAACGTCGCAACCGTGCCGGAGAGCAGCATGGTGCATGAGTTCGGCTTTGTGCTGGCGGTGAAAGCCAGCGTGCCGGCCGACACCCTGAAAACCCATTTCCCGGCCCAGATGAAAGTCGCGCCGGTCAGCAAAATCCGCGATCTGGTGCAGCTGCAGTTGCCGGGTCTGGCTCTTCGGGCGATGCCCGGCGCGCCGCCGCAGATCCCGTGGCATGCCGGATACAGCTATTTCGAACTGGATAAGAACAGCGAGCTATGGAAAGAGATGGAGCGCTCAGGCGCTTTTGCGCTGCACCTTGCCGGTGAGTTTCCGGGCCTGAACATGGAGTTCTGGGCCATCCGCAGTCAGTCAGAATAATAAACTGAGCACGCAGCATGATGCAGGAACAACAACATTCACACAGCGATCTTGCGCCGGATGCCAGCCACCAGAATGTGCTGGTCGCGGCGGCCAACCCCCTGATTAACGCGATTCCACAGATCCGCCATTCGGTGTCGCATGAAGACCCGGCGCAACTGCGTCAGCAGCTGATCGACCAGATCCGCCGCTTTGAGCTGAGCTGCCAGCAGTCGGGCCTCGGCTACGAAGTGATCATCGGCGCGCGCTACTGTCTCTGTACCGCGCTGGATGAGGCGGCGGCGCTGACGCCGTGGGGCAGTCGCGGCGTCTGGACCAGCAACGGTCTGCTGGTCACCTTTCACAACGAAACCTGGGGCGGCGAGAAGTTTTTCCAGTTGCTGGCGAAGCTATCGCAAAACCCAAGACGTCACATTCTGATGCTGGAGCTGATCTACTTCTGCCTGCTGCTGGGGTTCGAAGGACGCTACCGGGTGCTGGACAATGGCCGCTCGCAGCTTGAGACCATCAAACAGCGCCTGCTGCAGATGATCAAAAGCGTGCGCGGCAGTTACGCCGCGGCGCTGTCACCGCATCCCACCGATCAGCCGGTGCTGCGCAAGCTGTGGCGGCCGATGATCCCGCTGTGGGCCTGCGCCGCAGTCGCCGGGCTGGCCGCCTGTCTGTTCTACATCGTGCTCAACTGGCGTCTGGGCGATTACACCTCGCCGGTGCTGGCCCGCATCTATCAGACGGCGCTGCCGGAAGTGAAGATCGGCAACCCGGCACCGCCTCCGCCTGCCACGCTCAACCTGCGCGCCTTCCTGAAGCCGGAAATTGATGCCGGACTGGTGGCGGTGCGTGATGAAGCGGACCGCAGCGTGGTGACGCTGAAAGGGGATGGGCTGTTTGCTTCGGCGGCGACCGAGGTGCGCGGCGGCTACATTGACGTGATCCAGCGCATCGCGGCGGCCATGAACAATGTGAGCGGCCAGATTCAGGTGATTGGCTACAGCGACAACGTGCCGATCCGCAGTGCGCGCTTTGCCTCTAACTTTGAGCTGTCGCTGGCGCGCGCCCGTTCGGTGCAGACCCTGCTGCAACAGCAGCTGACGCAGCCGTCACGGGTGAAAGCGGAAGGGCGCGGCGAGAGCAATCCGCTGGTGCCAAACACCAGTGCAGAGAATCGCGCGCGTAACCGTCGTGTTGAAATCACGTTACTGGTTGCGCCGGATGCGACGCATGCCGAACTCAACGGCCTGGCGAGAGGGAACTGATCCATGCTGAATATTCTGTTTGCAGTGCTGACCAGCCGCCTTGCGTGGGGCTTTGTCGGCATCACTGCGCTCTCATTTATTATCTGGGTGATTGGCCCGGTCTTCTCTATCGTGGATTCGCGGCCGCTTGAGCCAGAACAGAACCGCATGATCAGTATCGCGCTGCTTTATCTGGTCTGGGGCCTGGGGCAGGCGATCCCGCGGCTCTATAATTACTGGCTTAACCGCAAGCTGATGTCGAGTCTGGAAACCGGCAAAAGCGATGCGCCGGAAGCCGATCGTCAGCGTCTGACCAGTGAAGAGCAGGTGCTGGCGGGCCGTTTCTCCGAAGCGACTGAAATGCTGAGAAAAGCGCACTTCCAGCGCCACAGCAGCAAAGGGACGCCGTTCTGGGCGCAGCGCTTTGGTCGTCAATTCCTCTATCAACTGCCGTGGTACATGATCATCGGCGCACCCGGTGCCGGTAAAACCACCGCGCTGGTCAACTCGGGCCTGCAGTTCCCGCTGGCGGATAAGTTTGGTAAGTCGGCCCTGCGCGGCATTGGCGGCACCCGCAACTGCGACTGGTGGTTTACTAACGACGCGGTGCTGCTCGATACCGCCGGGCGCTACAGCACCCAGGAGAGTCAGCAGGAGCGCGATGCCAGCGAATGGCACCATTTCCTCGACCTGCTGCGTAAATATCGCGGACGTCAGCCGATCAACGGCGTCATCGTCACGCTGAGCGTCTCCGATCTGCTGAGCCAGTCGCCCGAGGCACTGCGCAACCAGGCGCTGGCGCTGCGTCAGCGCCTGATGGAGCTGCACGATCGTCTCGGCATCCGTTTCCCGGTCTACGTGCTGGTCACCAAAGCGGACCTGCTCAAAGGCTTCCGCAGCTACTTCGCCTCGCTGGATAAAGCGCAGCGTGAGCAGATCTGGGGATTTACATTCCCGTGGGCGAAGGCATCCGCTGCTGATTTTGAGCTGAACAGCCAGTTCCAGCAGGAGTATTCACTGCTGCAACAGCGACTCGATGCCGGACTGGCCGATCGCCTGCTGACGGAGAGCGACGCGCAGGCGCGGGCAGAAAGCTATCTCTTCCCGCAGGAGTTTGCTGCGCTGCGTCCACTGCTGGCCGACGCGCTCGACACGCTGTTTGCCCGCTCCGATTTTGAAACCCAGTTCGCACCACGCGGCATCTACTTTGCCAGCGGCACCCAGGAAGGTCTGCCGTTTGACCGGGTAATGGGCGAGCTGAACCGCGCCCTGAATCTGCCAGGCCAGCAGGCAGGCGAATCGGGCAGCTGGGATCAGGTCGATAAAGACGCCCCGATTCCGCAGAACAAAGGGCAGAGCTTCTTCCTGAAAGGCGTGCTGGAAAATGTGATTTTCCAGGAGTCGGGTCTGGCGGGCAGCAACCGCTGGTGGGAGCTGCGCAACCGCGCCGGACTCTGGTCAGGCTATCTGGCGCTGCTGTTGCTGCTACTGGTCGCGGGCGGACTGTGGCTCACCAGCTACAGCAAGAACAAAGCCTATCTGCAGGAGATGGCCGCTAAAGCGCCGCAGGTGGAGCAGCTGGGCGACCAGCTTCAGAAGCAGGTCAACGGCGATCTCTTTGCGCTGGTGCCTTATCTCAACACCCTGTTGCACCTGCCGGAAAGCGCCGACTTCTCGCTGGAATCGCCGCCGCTGACCCGCCGTATGGGCCTTTATCGTGGCACCGAGGTCAGCGATGCGACGCGTGCGCTCTACGACAAAGCGCTGAAGCAGCTTCTGTTGCCGCAGGTAGCGCAGAACATCACCCGCTGGCTGCGCAATGACAATGGCAGCGACGCTGACTACAGCTATGAAGCGCTGAAGGCGTATCAGATGCTCTACCAGCCGAAGCACTACGATGGCAAGTTCCTGCAGGCGTGGCTGATGCTTAACCTGTCGCGCGAGCTGCCGCAGAACGTGACGCAGCAGCAGGTAAAACAGCTGGCGTGGCATCTGCAACAGCTGCTGGAGACGCAGATTCACTCGTCGCCGTATGCGAAGGATGACGCACTGGTAAAGCGCGAACAGGCGCTGATTAATCAGATGCCGCTGTCACAGCGCGTCTATGGACGGCTGAAGCGCCTGCTGCAACGTGATGACAGCCTGCAGACGGTGACGCTGGCGGCGCTGGGTGGTCCCCAGAGCGAGCTGGTGTTTTCCCGCAAAAGCGGTAAATCGGTTAATGACGGTGTGGCAGGTCTCTATACGCCGGACGGCTACTGGCAGCATGTGGACAAGCAGATGGGTCCGGTCACGCAGGCGCTTTATCAGGACGATCTCTGGGTACTGGACGGCGCTGCGCCGCAGCAGAAAAGTGAGCAGACCGATCTTGCAGTGCGTCAGCTCTATGTGCAGGACTATATCCGGCAGTGGGAGCTGTTTCTGAGCGATATCCAGCTCAACAGCAGTGCCGATCTCTCGCAGCGTATTAACACCGCGCGCTTGCTGTCGGGCAACCACTCGCCGCTGCGCCAGCTGGTGATCAACCTCAGTAACCTGCTGACGCTGAACCGGGCGCAGCCCGATGAGAAAACCGCGCAGGCGGCAAAGCCGTCGGATAACAGCGCCACCCGCACCCTTGAAGCGCTGTTTACCTCGCCTGAAGCGGCTGCGGCGCGTGGGCAGGCGGCAGCGCAGGCGTCACCGGAGCAGGCGGTTGCCGTGCATTTTGCGCCTGTGCTTGAGCTGGCTCAGCCATTACAGCAGGGCAGCAAGGTGCTGGCGGTGGATGACTTCCTGCATCAGATTGACGATCTCTATCGCTACCTCACGGCGGTGCAGGATGCCGCCAACAGCGGGATGCCGCCACCGGCCAGCGATGCGATCAGTCGTTTGCAGGCCAGCGCCGGACGTCTGCCCGGTTCGCTGCAGAATATGGTCTCCAGTATGGCGGTCGGGGCGAGCAGCGATGCGCAGCGCCGCGACATGGATAACGTCCGTAAACGCATCACTATGGAAGTGGGCAGTTTCTGTCGTCAGGCGATCGCCGGTCGTTATCCGCTGGTGCGCTCCGCGCGCAGTGAAGTCACACCCGACGATCTGGCACGGATGTTCGCCCCCGGTAGCGGCATGATGGACAGCTTCTTCCGCGACAACCTGGCCAGCAAAGTCGACACCACCAACGCCTCATGGCGCTTTACGCCGGGTATCGACGGCAAAACGCTGCCGGGCGGCGAAGCGCTGCTGCGTCCTTTCCAGCAGGCGCAGTCAATTCGTGATGCGTTCTTTGCCAACGGTGCGACTACGCCAGGCTTCCGCGTCACGCTGCGCACCGTAAAAATGGACAACGACATTCTTAACCTGACGCTGGATGTGGATGGACAGCAATTGCGTTACTCCCACGGGCCGCAGGCAGTACAGATGGTCAGCTGGCCCGGTCCGGGCGGCACCAGCCAGGTACGAATGCAGCTGGGCCTGACCAACGGCACCACCTCAACGCTGGTCACCAGTGGGCCTTGGGCACTCAATCGCTTCTTCGACCGCGCCCGTGTTACCGCGGCCGGCGGCCTGACCCGCGAAGCCACGTTCAGCGTGGAGGGGCATCAGGTCACGCTGTCGTTCACCCCTGGCAGCATTCGTAACCCGTTCCAGCTTCCCGGCTTTAGCTGCCCCTGAAACAGGACCCGACAATGACTCATTACGCTGCACCCTGCTGGTACGGCAAATTGCCCAGCGCGGGTGACTTTGTGAAGCGCCGCTTTCCTGACGTCCTCTATCGCCAATGGTCCAGCTGGTTTCAGGTGGGCCTGCATCACTGGCAGAGCAGTCAGGAGGGGGATAACGCGCCGTCGCGCCCGTTCCTCAACGCGCCGGTCTGGAATTTTGTGGTGCCGCCGATGCTGGGCAGTCAGCTGATCCAGATGGGCTGCCTGATTGCGGCACGGGACAGCGTGGGACGTAACTACCCGCTCTGCGCGCTGCGTCACTTCACCCCCGCCGAGTGGTCGCCGGCCCTGCTGGCACGCTCCGGCGAGTGGTATCAGCAGGTGGGCAATACGCTGCTGCGGGTGGTGCAGGGCGGCGGGTCGCCGGAGCAGCTGGATCAGGCACTGATCAGCATTCCGCAGCCGCAACCGCCGCAGGAGACGGGTGAGCCGTCAGATATCCTCAACGTTATCGGGCATGGCGATACGCCTTCCACACTGAACTGGACGCTGCCGGGCGAGAACTTCGACCCGCAGTTTTACACCAGTTTCTGGTGGACTAATCAGAGCGACGGGTTCCCGCTTTATACCCAGGTCCATAGCGGTAACTTCACCGCGCAGCTCTTTTCATTGCTGTTTGATCCGGCCGGAGGGGCAAAGCCGGGACGAAACGGACTTTATCCCCCGATGTTTGAATCCTGAGGCGACACCCATGACGATGAATACAGAGGCTTTGCTATCTCCGGTCAGTGATGACAATCCCGGTGGCGATAACCTGGAGTACGACGCTGATTTTCAGGCGATGGAGCAGGCCAGTGCCGGTAAAGCCGAACAGCAGTTCGGCAACACCATCATTCCGGCCGAACCCGCCGACTGGAACAAAGTTGAGAAGCTGGCGATAGCGCTGCTGGCCCGCAGTAAAGATTTACGGGTGATGCTGGCGCTGACCCACGCCTGGACGGAGCTGAAAGGGCTGCCGGGCTATGCGCAGGGCCTGAAGCTGATTGAACAGGCGCTGCTGCTCTACTGGGAACCGCTGTGGCCCCGGCTGGAAGAGTACGGCGAGCAGGACCCGTTCTACCGCATTAATGCCCTGGCGCTGCTGGGTGACAAGACGGAACTCAGTGGCGCGGTGCGTCAGTGCTGGCTGCTGCGCTACCCGTCCGACTGCATCACGCTGCGCGATGCGGCCGCCCTGTGCGACGGCAGCAAAACCGAGGTGGCGGACTACCCTGGTGGCCTGCCGCGTCTGATCGATGAACTGGCGCGCGGCGACCAGCCCGGTATTGAGGCGGTGCTGCAGATTCATGAGCGGCTGCAGACCATCTGTGAAACCGTGGCCGAACGGCTGGGCGACGCGGCGGTGCCGGAACTGGCCCTGCTGCGCAGACAGATTGCGCTGATCGCCGAACGCTGCCAGGCCACCGACATCAGCCAGTTGATTCCTGCCGCAGCGGCGGAACAATCCGCAGAAGCGGCGGCCCCGGCGGCGGTCGCAGCGGTGCCGCGCGCGGCCGCGGACTGGCGCACGGTACAGATCAGTTCCCGCGCCGATGCCCAGCTGATGCTGGAGAAAGTGAAGCTCTATTTTACCCAACATGAGCCGAGTCATCCCGCTCCGCTGATGATCGACCGGGTGCAGCGCTTAATCGAGCGCGACTTCCTGGAGATCATCCGCGAGCTGGCACCCGATGGCGTGCATCAGCTGGAAACCATTTTCGGACGTCGCGACTAAGCAGGCGTGACCCACTCACACAGCGGGACCTGCGCGCCTGCTGTGACACATTATCCGCGCATCATTGATGGAGAAAACCATGGCAACAAGCAAATCCAGTGGGCAGAAGTTCATTGCCCGCAATCGCGCGCCTCGCGTTCAGATTGAATATGACGTGGAAATTTATGGCGCGGAACGCAAAATCCAGCTGCCGTTTGTGATGGGCGTGCTGGCGGATCTGGTGGGTAAACCGCTGGAGCCGCAGCCGGGCATCGACGACCGCAAATTCCTTGAGATCGACATCGATAACTTCGATGAGCGCATGAAAGCGCTGAAGCCACGCGCCGCGTTCCAGGTAGACAACACCCTGAATGGCGAAGGCAAGCTCAACATCGATCTCACCTTCGACAGCATGGATGACTTTTCGCCGGATGCCGTGGCCCGCAACGTTGAGCCGCTGAGCAAGCTGCTGGAAGCCCGGACCCAGCTGGCAAATCTGCTGACCTACATGGACGGCAAAAACGGCGCAGAAGAGTTGATTGGTAAAGTGCTGCAGGATCCGACGTTGTTACAGGCCCTGACTCATCTGCCGAAGCAGGATGAGGCCACTGAAGGTAAGGAGCCGCAGGCATGACGCAGACTTCACAACAACCCCAGTCGCAGGGCGCAGCCAGTTTCAGTCAGGATGAGTTCAGCGCGCTGCTGAACAAAGAGTTCCGGCCGAAAAGCGACCAGGCACGCGCCGCGGTCGAAAGCGCGGTAAAAACCCTGGCGCAGCAGGCGCTGGAGAACACCGTCACCGTTTCCAGCGACGCCTATCGCACCATTCAGGCGCTGATTGCGGAGATCGACGAAAAGCTGTCGCAGCAGGTTAACCAGATTATTCACCATCCGGAGTTTCAATCGCTGGAGAGCGCCTGGCGCGGCCTGAGCTATCTGGTGAACAACACTGAAACAGACGAGATGCTGAAAATTCGCTTTATGAGCATCTCCAAACAGGAGCTGGGCCGCTCTCTGAAGCGCTACAAAGGTGCTGGCTGGGACCAAAGCCCGCTGTTCAAGAAGATTTACGAGCAGGAGTATGGTCAGTTCGGCGGCGAGCCGTTTGGCTGTCTGGTGGGCGACTACTACTTCGACCACAGCCCGCAGGATGTTGAGCTGCTGGGTGAGATGGCACGCATCGGTTCGGCGGCACACTGTCCGTTTATCACCGGCACCGCGCCGGAAGTGATGCAGATGGAATCCTGGCAGGAGCTGGCGAATCCGCGCGATCTGACCAAAATCTTCCAGAACACCGAATATGCCGCCTGGCGCAGCCTGCGTGAGTCGGAAGATGCACGCTATCTGGGCCTGGTGATGCCGCGTTTCCTGGCGCGTCTGCCTTATGGCATTCGTACCAACCCGGTCGACAGTTTCGATTTTGAAGAGCAGACCGACGGTTCCGATCACGGCAACTACACCTGGAGCAATGCGGCGTACGCGATGGCCGCCAACATCAACCGCTCCTTTAAGGAGTATGGCTGGTGTACCGCAATCCGCGGCGTGGAATCGGGCGGGGCGGTTGAGAACCTGCCGTGCCACACCTTCCCGAGCGATGATGGCGGCGTGGACATGAAGTGTCCGACCGAAATCGCCATCAGCGATCGTCGTGAGGCCGAGCTGGCTAAAAACGGCTTTATGCCGCTGGTGCATCGCAAAAACTCTGACTTCGCCGCCTTTATTGGCGCGCAGTCACTGCAGAAGCCGACGGAATATCACGACGCCGATGCCACCGCCAATGCCCGTCTGGCCGCGCGTCTGCCTTATCTGTTCGCCTGCTGCCGCTTTGCGCATTACCTGAAGTGCATCGTGCGTGACAAGATCGGCTCCTTCCGCGAGCGCGATGAGATGGAACGCTGGCTGAACGACTGGGTGATGAACTACGTCGATGGCGATCCAGCTAACTCCTCGCAGGAGACCAAGTCTCGCAAGCCGCTGGCCGCTGCCGAGGTGAATGTGGAAGAGCAGGAAGACAATCCCGGCTATTACGCCGCGAAGTTCTTCCTGCGTCCGCACTACCAGCTGGAAGGTTTAACCGTTTCGCTGCGTCTGGTCTCTAAGCTGCCGTCACTGAAAAATGACAATGCTTAAGGGCTGAGTCGTAAGGTTATCAGGCGCGAAAAGGTTTTGCGCCTGATGCCTCACAGAAAGATTGCTGAGGTGAATGTCAGGGAGGATAAAAGAATGGTTAAAAAATTAGCTCTGTATTTACTCCGTTATCTGCTGGTTTTTATTTCAGCCCTGATTTTATTCACATGCGCAGGTTATTACCTCTTCGTCTTTGACTGGAATGTCACGATGATGGGGGAAATAATTAACGGCATTCTGATTACTCTTTCAGTCACTGCATCATTAGGTTTTTATTGGGCAGCGGATAAGCTAAGAAGAATTTATTGAGCGCTTTTCTGCTTCCTGAATAACCGGTCAGAACCTCAATTTCTCATCATGACAATTGATTAAATACATTGCCCGGTCTGGTGCCCGGCAATGCACTATCTGAAATATGGTTTATGACGATATTTCAGAAGCAAGGCAAAGGTAAAATATGGACTGTTTTATTCAGCCCCATGCTTTTCTTTTTGCCATATCCTTGCTTTTTTTGAAAGCAATCATCTCAACCAATAAAGAGTGAAAGATAATGGCTATTGATATGTTTATGAAGGTCGACGGTGTCACCGGCGAATCTAAAGACTCTAACCACACTGGCTGGACTGATATTACCTCTTTCTCATGGGGTGCTTCTCAGCCAGGCAACATGTCTGTGGGCGGCGGCGGCGGTGCGGGTAAAGTTAACTTCAACGACCTGCACGTGAATGCACTGATCGACAAATCCACCACTGCGCTGCTGAAGAACTGCGCAAGCGGTAAGCATCTCACTAAAGTTGAACTCTCTATCTGTAAAGCGGGCGGTTCTCAGGTCGAGTATGCGCGCATCACCCTGGAAGACGTTCTGGTGACCGCGGTGAATTACAATGGCTCCGACAACGGCGATACCCTGGGAATGACCTACTCCTTCCAGGCATCCAAAGTGAAGCAGCAGTACTGGGAGCAGAGTTCTTCCGGCGGCAAAGGCGCAGAGAGCAGCGCTGGCTGGGACATCAAAGGCAATAAAGAAGCTTAATAAAATACGCCTCCGAAAAGGGGGCGTATCTTCATTAAAATTCAAGGAATCAGATGCAATAGTTATACGTTTCGAACATTTAATTGCAAAAGGAGGTTGTTATGGCTGAGAAAAACTCAATTGAGCCGGGATTTTGTGTTGTTCAGCGTCCAGGAAGACTGACTGAGCAGGCAATGTGGCTTTATGGCACGCGCAATATGTCTGCCGCGAACTATTTTTTGCAATTAAATGCTGATGTTGCATGGGCTAAACCCGGCCAGATTTTAATCGTTGCCGATCCGAATGGTAATAATCACCCGGCAGCCATGCGCACGCTGGAAGAAGCTAAATCCAGAACCAATAATAGTGTCACTCATCTGACCGTTGATGAGGCTGATTTCTTTAACCGCCATTATGCTTCCATTGCTGCTATTACCAATTTTATGGATAAAGCATCAGGTATCATCGGCGATGCGGGAGAGCGCTATTTCAATGAAATTGGCAAGAAACTTGTCGCTATTGAGAATGCCTACCGTAACCAATATCTGACATCAGGAACATTGTTCGGGCAGCAGTTTTTTATCGAGCGTAAACGCCTGTTTGGTGAAGTTGAAGTATTACTGAATCGTTTATCCCGATTTATGTTGAACTTGCGCCCCTATGAAAAAATTAAGCATGCTTTAAACCTTTCCAGCTCATCTATTATTCATGACTGGCAAACTGCTGGCACAGGAGTAATACGTGGTTATTCGACCTATGTCGATAGTGCAGCCAAAGCAGCGAAATTTATGAAAATGGGTGGATGGGTTTCGATAGGATTTAGTGCTGTGAATACAACGAATGAGGTTTATCACAGCTGTACCACTGAAAGAGAAGAAGAATGCTCAAAAGTAGCGGTGAAAGGGTATTCTCAGTTTGCAGCAAGCACGACTGCAGGTATCCTGGGCGGCACGGCGGCGGGTGCAATCGCAACTTCTGCCTGCGTAGCACTGGGTGTTGCAACCGGAGGTATAGGTGCGTTAGCTTGTGGAATAGTCGGATCCGCTGCAGGTGGTTTTGGTGCTGCTAAGCTGGGTGAAAAAGGGGCAGGCATTTTAATGGATAAGATTTTATGAGTTTGTATGATTTTTTTATGTATGGCAGTGTGATTTTATCTGTTTTGGTTATTCTTCTGCATGTCTATGCTGCGTGGTTCTTTAGAGTTAATCGAAAGGCGTATCAGGATTTTATCGATCTTTATCAAAATGCTGGCTTGCAATTAGACCTAACCACGAAAGTTGCAAATCATTTGGGGTTCTATGCTAATTATCAGAAGTTAGCCTTTTTCATGAATCTCAGGAAAGGGCGGAAAATGCGCTTTTCTAAATCTGAAAATGTCAGCATAAAGGCCTATGAATTTGTACAAAAACAACCTAAAGACAAAATGGTTTGGATGGAAAAGACGCTCTATCTTTACCAGCTTACTTTTTTTCTGACAGTTGTCTGGGCTTTTTTTATGGCTATTTTTATTTATGTATTTAACTGAAGCTATGGATAAGACTTTATGACCTGGCCTTGCATTTTGATTGCTGTGTCAGTGATGTCTTTTCTGAGTTCGATTGCTTTGCAAATTGTAGGCTACATAATATTCAGAAAAAATGTTCAAAACTATGAATCATTAATTGGCGAGTTTCGTAAAAGAAGATTGGATCTTGATTTCAGCACTCAGGTTAGCTCCTTTTTCAGTCCATCATTCCATCCTGTGAAAATTTCCTGGTTTGCACGCTTATATAAAGGTGTGAAACTTCAGCGTAGAGGTAAGGAGAGCGTTAGCCAGGAGACTTATGATTTTATTCAATCGTTACCTGAAAAAGAAATAGGCTGGCTAATACGCCTTCATACTTTAAATATGGTGACTGCGGTAATGATGATTGGCGGAGGTTTAGGTTTTATTATCTGGCGTCATTTTTATAACTAGTATGTGCTTAACTATGATCATGGAGATGGCTTCAGTAATATCCGAGTGCATGTGACACCCTGAAAAAGCAATATCTGTTCTGATACCTGTCGCTTCCTGAATGCGCAGATTATGGCAGTGTGTCCCTGATGTCGCTTCCCTGTGGATACTAAAATGAAAAAAGTCCTGATGTTATTCGTTCTGACGTTTTCTCCTGCAGTGCTGGCGATAACGTCTCCGGTCCCAGACGCCTTTAAGCAACCGCAGATTTTCAGGAACTGGCTTCTGAACCGCTGTGCAGGTAAGGCTTCGACTGACAAGGCCTTCACCGATGATGCCTTTAAAAGTGCATCAGCCTGGTTAGAGGTAAGCCACCTCCCTGTTGAAGCATTCAGTGATGGTGATAAGTTGATTAATGCGTATCTGAAGATGAACCTGACCGGCTCGGTATCAGGTAACTTCAATATGATGAAATGCACATTACTTTCGCAAAGCCAGGATGCTAAGATGCTTTACGAAAGATATAAAAATAAAAGTTAATATCAATGGTAAGTTTCTGATGAAATATTTTTATTTACTGCTATGCGTTTTAGCTTCTTATGTTTCCTCCGTCCAGGCGATGAGTGATTGTTCGAACGGGAATAACACTCAGGAAGTTAATGAATGTGCAGAAAAAAATAAAATAGAGTCTGAGCTGACTTTAAATAAAGAGTATAAAGCGGCGAAGAACCGAATCGAGCACTTTTATAAAGGCCATGATCAGGAGTTCAGCCAGTACCGAAGTGCCTTCCTTGATACTCAGCGCCACTGGCTTAAATACCGTGATAGTCAGTTCAGGCTGGAAGCCTATGCCGCTGAAGAGGGCAGCGATGCTTATGTGAGTGTCATGAATTTCTGTATTGACCGTCTCGATAAGGAACGCACTGCAATTCTGAAGCAACTACCTTACTGATTACCCAGAAAGATTTATGTCTGTTTAAAATTCAAAAAAATTACTCTTATTCGTTTCTGATATGCTGTCTTTTCTGATTCGGAATTATGCTGCATGCTTCTTTAATTAAGAATTAATTCCCATCGCAGTGGATTTAATTTATTAACCAGTCACTCTGTCAATTTAAGTAACGTATCCGGCATTACTAATTTAAATAAACTCAGCTCCAAAATTAAACTCCCTGCTCCCTATACCCCGCGCCTTTCCCCGAGAGGTGCGCGGTATAGATGCCGAACCGCTAACCGCAGGAATCCGTTATGCGCTTTACGATAATAACGACTAAACCCGGCCAACAGCCGCCGCAAACTCATTGTGATTTTTTCCCGCCCGGCGGCACCATTGGTCGCGGTGTGGATAACAATCTGGTGCTGCCGGATGACGACCGAACGCTCTCCCGGTTGCAGGCCATTGTGCACATCACCGCGAACGGTGAGTGTCGCCTGACTAATCGTGGCAATGTGACGCGCGTGCTGCTCAACGATATTCCGCTGGAACGCGGTCGTCAGGTTGAGCTGCAGGATGGGGACATTCTGGGCATCGATGATTATCAGCTGCTGGTCAGCGATCTCAACAGTGCACAGCAACCGCAGGCTGAAAGGGCGGTTCCGCGTCCGGAGCCGGTCCAGCCTGCCGCGGCTCCTCGTGAACCTGTAGCCGAAAAAGCCAGCACCACCGCCGCCATCCCCAGCGAAATCTGGGACAGCCTGGCGAAAGAGTTTTCGATTTCCGACGATCTCTCTAAACGCAAAGCCGTGCCGGAGATGCCGGATGCCCATCCGCTGACCGCGCCCGCTATGCCAGACCGCAATCCGGAAGATCCACTGGCACAGCTGATCAACGATGCGCCGCTGGATTACGGTCAGCAGCCCAAAAACAGCAGCCTGTTTGACGACGGCGATGCGCTGTTCGCGCAGCAGAGCATTTTTGACGACCGCACGCCGAGCACGCTGTCAGCTCAGCAGCCCAGCGCGCCAAAGCAGTCTGAAGCGCCCACCGCTGAACTGGATCCACTGAGCCTGTTCGACGGCGAGAGCAGTGCGGATGTGCGCAACCATGATGATCCCTTAGGACTGATGATGGGGAACGCGGTGCCGCTGGCGCAGCCGGAGCCAGCGAAACCGGCGACGCTGCATGTGCCGCCTCAGCCAGAGACAAAGCCTGAGCCGGTTGCCGCACGCTCACCTGAGCAGGCTCCCGTCAGTGTGAACGAAATGGATCACTCACCGCTGTTCAACGGCATCGACTTACCCGTTGATGACCAGCCTCATAGTGAGGCCCCGCGCCAGACGCTGCTGGCGGATGAGGCGGAATCCGGTCAGACAGATGCGGTTAATCCGCAAAACGACTACGGCGGCATTACGCTGCCGACACCCCAGGCGGTGCAGCGTACTCCCTCACCGACGCCGAAAGGGCGGCTGCGCATTGATCCGGTTGCCTCGGGTCACCAGCATGCCGCCGCCGTGCAGCCCTCCACATCCAGCCAGAGCAGCGGCGATGCGCTGAAAGGTGAACTGCTGGACGCGCTGCTGGAAGGCATGGGTCTGCGCGATCTGCAGCCAACGCCGCAGTTTGACCGCGAGCAGATGCTGCAGTTTGGTCAGATGCTCAGCATGTTCTCGCAGGGCACGGTCGCACTGCTGTCATCGCGCTCGATCCTTAAGCGCGGCGTTAAGGCCGACATGACGGTGATCCTCGACGACGCCAATAACCCCTTCAAGCTGCTGCCATCGGGTAAAACCGTCCTGATGCAGATGTTCGGCAGCCGGATGCCGGGCTTTATGCCACCGCGTCAGGCGGTGCGGGATGCGCTGATCGATTTGCAGGCGCACCAGCTGGGCATGATCGCCGGTATCCGCGCCATCATCGCCTCAATGCTGCAATCCTTTAATCCGGAGCAGCTGGAAGAGGAGGCGCGTCAGGCGGGGTCGGTTTCCCGTATCGGCCTGCCGGGCAGCCGCAAGGCGGCACTGTGGGAGCATTTTGTTGAGCGCTACGGTGAGACGGCGGGCGAGATCGAAGACGATTTCCACACCCTGTTTGGTGAAGCGTTTCTGCACGCCTATGACCTGGAAGTTAATCAGTACAAAGACTCACAAACCCACACGGATGACGCATGAATATCACTATTGCCTCGACGTCGAATCAGGGCGATCGCGCCAGTAATCAGGATCAGATCGGTGATGTCATCGGTAAGCGCTCCGCCTGTTTTGTGGTGTGCGACGGTGTGGCCGGGTTTCCCGGCGGCGACAGGGCGGCCGCGATCGCCCGCAGCAGCCTGCTGGAAGCGTTTGATGGGGATGCGCACCTCAATGCGCAGTCGATTCGCAACTACGTTAATCACGCGAATCACGCCATCCGGCAGCAGCAGAAAGCCAGCAGCGAGCACAGTCGGATGGGAACCACGCTGGTCAGCCTGTTCATCGACCGCGACTACCACCTTGCCTGCTGGGCGCATGCCGGTGACAGCCGCCTTTATCTGTTCCGCCGCGGCTATCTCTATCTGGTCACCACCGACCACAGCCTGGTACAGCAGATGAAAGATGCCGGACATCGCACCGAAGGCATCAACAGCAATCTGCTCTATTTTGCGCTGGGAATGGGTGATGAGCAGCGCGACGCCAGCTACAGCGACGTGGTCGGGATTGAGGATGGCGATGCCTTTCTGCTCTGCACCGATGGTTTCTGGCACGGTGTGACGCTGGAGCAGATGCAGCAGTCACTGCACATGGTGAATACGCCGGAAGAGTGGCTGACGCTGATGCAGCAAATCATCAAAAACGATCAGTCAGATCAGGGGCAGCAGGATAATTTCAGCGCACTGGCCGTCTGGATCGGATCGCCCCAGGACACCACTTTGCTGCACTCGCTCTCTGAAGCGGCGCAGTTCTTCCCTCTGCGAGATTGAGAACGCCAACATGAAATATGGATTACTGGGTCTGGCTGCGCTGCTGCTCAGCACGCACGCTTATGCTGAAAACTATCGCATCGTTCAGTCCCCGGCACAGAAACTGGATGTCTGGATTGATGACGTCAAAAACAATCAGCTGTCGAGCTGGTGTAACAGCACCATTAACCTGCGCATCGTCACGCTGGGTGAGAAAAACCCAACGGTCTTAAAAGAGTTTCTGCCACGGGTGGCTGGCCTGATGGCGTCGCAGTGTAAGCCGCTGCAGCAGCTGCACTGGCAGCTGACCGATACAGCGGGCAGTGAAATCGCCACCGGCAGTGCCGCCCGGGCGCAGCAGTGGAAGACCGTGGTGACGCCGTCTGCGCCGCCTGCACAGCAACAGCCAGCGACGACTGCCGTGCCTGCGGACCCATTGGTCAATGCCGCTCAGGCTGACACCTCGCCATGGCTGCAGTTCAGCCTTCTCGACGGCTGCCATTTCCGCACCTGGTGGCAGCATCCGGCGCAGGGCAGCGCACTGTTTGTGCCAGCTAAGCAGGGGCTGGTTTGCGGTTCCGATGGCTGGCTCAGCGGACACAGCCGCCTGACGCAGCAGGGTAACGGTGCGCCGGCAGCCGTCGGCGTGACCTTCCTGCAGGGCTTCCCGGTGATGGGACTGAGCAGTCAGTGGTCTACCGCTGAACTGCATATCACCACGGTCAACAGCGAGCGCATGGTGCTGAGTAACGAGAAATCTCCGGACAGCTGGCTGGTTCTGCCGTTCAGCAACCGTTTTAACGGCTGGCAGTCAACGCGTCAGGTGGTGGTGCAGATGCCCGCCAGTGAAGCCGCTGATGAGAGTGCGCTGCAGGCACGTCTGCAGGAAGTCCGCAAAGTCTGGTCACCGTGGGTCAGCGGTGATGCCACGCTGAGCGTAAAGCTGGTGGAAAAACTGCACCCTGAACTGAAAGATCCCGCCGCTGCGGTCTATCGCACCCTTAACTGACGCAAAAGGAGTTTGCATGGAATCCTTACAACACCGTCTGGCTAACGCCACGCTCAGCGAGACGCTGGCTGATGTGACCCGCCAGATTCAGGCCAATCCGGCGAACGCCGACCTGCGGGCTGCCTTTGTGCAACTGCTCTGTCTGGCGGGCAACTGGATGCGTGCGCAGACGCAGCTGCAATCCTGGCTGGCATTAAGCCCGCAGGCGCAACCGACCGTCAATCTGTTGCAACAGGCGATTGCCGGTGAGCTGCAGCGTGACGCCGTGCTGCGTGGCGAGGCACAGCCGGTGCTGCCGGGCAGCGCGTGGCACTGGTGCGATACGCTGCTGGCCGCGTTGCAGGCCGAAACCGTGGGCGATGTCGCGCGCGGCAGCGCACTGCGGGCTGACGCGCTGGAGCTTGCTGCCGTTAATCCCGGCACCGCGACCGGGCAGGATCAGCCCGCCGCCTTCAGCTGGCTGATGGATGGCGACAGTCGTTTCGGGCCGGTGTGTGAAGTGATCAATCAGGGCCGTTATTACTGGATCCCGTTTGCCGCCATTCGTGAGATGCAGTTCCAGGCACCCGCCAGCGTCACCGATCTGGTGTGGCGTCATACGCGGGTGCAACTCGTGGATGGCAGCGAGCAGGTGTGCCAGATCCCGGCGCGCTATCCGCTGCTGGCGGGTGCGGAAGAGCGTTTTCTGCGCGCCAGCGTCACCGAATGGCAGCCGCTGGGCAACGACCCGGACCAGTTTATCGGCCAGGGACAAAAAATGTGGCTCAGCGACAGCGCAGAGTTCTCACTGCTGAGCCTGCACAAGGTCGCGTTTGATAACGTTGAGTCCGCCGATGAGCCATGATTCAGGCACGCACAACGACGGCTATGTCCAGCTGCATGGCGGCTTTCGTGCGCGCAAAAAGCGCGATGCGTTAACCGCCCGCGACAAGCTGCAATCCTCTCTGCTGGATCGCCTGACCGACAACGCGCCGGACAAGCAACAGGAGCCGGAGAACAGCATGCTGATCAGCCACAGCACGCTGCGCCGCCACGTGCTGCGCGATCTGCAGTGGCTGTTTAACACCATCAACAATGAAGCGCAGCAGGATCTGGGCGGTTTCGATCAGGTACAGCGCTCGGTCTGGAATTTCGGCGTAGCGCCGCTGGCCGGACAGAACGTCTCCGATATCGAATGGCAGGATATGCAGCGCAAAATGACCAACGCCATTCTGCACTTCGAACCGCGCATTCTGCCGCAGGGACTCCAGGTGCGCTGCGTCAGCGATCTCAGTTCGCTCAGTCTGCACAACGTACTGTCGATTGAGATCAAAGGGCGGCTCTGGTGCGTGCCTTATCCGCTGGCGTTTCTGTTCCGCACTCAGGTTGATCTGGAGAGCGGCCATTTCGAACTTCAGGATGCAGGGTAATCATGGACAGCAATCTGCTCGACTACTACAACCGTGAACTGGCTTACCTGCGTGAGATGGGGGCGGAGTTCGCGACGCGTTACCCGAAAGTGGCAGGGCGTCTTGGCATGCATGGCATCGACGTGGCAGACCCTTATGTCGAGCGGCTGATGGAGGGATTTGCCTTCCTGACGTCGCGCGTGCAGCTGAAGATGGATGCGGAGTTTCCGCGCTTCTCGCAGCGCCTGCTGGAGATGATTGCGCCATCCTATCTCTCACCAACCCCGTCAATGGCGATTGCTCAACTGACGCCGGACAGCCGCAAGGGTGACATCACCCAGGGCTTTCGCGTGCCGCGCGGCACCATGATGGAGAGCCAGAACCTGAAAAAAACCGGGGTGACCTGCAGCTACACCACCGCACACGATGTGGTGCTGCATCCGCTGCGCATCAGCGAAGTCACTCTCGGCGGCGTGCCCGGCGATCTGCCCACGGGGGAGCTGAAACTCAGCGGCCTGGGCGCGGCCAGTGCGCTGCGCATCCGCATCAGCTGCGAAGGGATCTCCTCGCTGAGTCAGCTCCGTGTGGATGACCTGATGCTGTTCCTGAGCGGCCCCGATATTCAGGCCCTGAAACTGCTGGAGCTGCTGATGCAGCACCGGGTGGGCATCGTGTTGCAGTCCGCAGAGCAGCGGCCACAGCGTCAGGTGCTGACGGATGAGGCCCTGCAGCAGGAGGGTTTTGCGCCGGAGCAGGCGCTGCTGCCGGACGATCTGCGCAACTTCGACGGCTATCGTCTGTTGCAGGAGTATTTTGCGTTTCCGGCGCGCTTCCAGTTTATCAGTCTCAGTCAACTCGGCCCGTTTCTGCGCCGCTGCGACAACGCCACCGCATTCGACATCATCATTCTGCTCGATAAAGCGGACAGCGCGCTGGAAAGCGTGGTCGATCACAGCCATCTGGCGCTGCACTGCACGCCGGTCATCAATCTGTTCCCGAAAACCGCCGAGCGTCTGAAGGTCAGCGACAGCCAGCATGAATATCATCTGGTGGTGGATAACATCCGGCCGCTGGATTACGAAGTGCATTCGGTGCAGCGGCTGTTCGCCACCGTAGAAGGCCAGCGGGAAGAGCAGGTTTTCCGTCCGTTCTGGAGCACCTTCAGCGGTGACCAGGGTGATTACGGTGCTTACTTCTCACTGCGGCGTGAACAGCGCACCCTGTCAGAGCAGGCGCAGCGCTACGGCACGCGCACCGGCTACATCGGTTCCGAAGTCTTTTTGTCGCTGGTGGATGAACATCACGCGCCGTGGCGCGATGACGTGCGCTATCTCTCCGCCGAGGTGATGTGCACCAGCCGCGATCTGCCGCTGATGCTGCAGCAGGATCAGGGCAACTTCGTGATGCCGGACTCGATTCCGGTGTCGGAGCTGAAACTGTGCAAAGGGCCGACCCCGCCGCGTCCGGCGCTGGCGGAAGGCCTTTCGGCCTGGCGGCTGATCAGCCATCTGCAGATGAACTACCTCAGCCTGATGGACAGCAGCGACGGGGAAGGTGCGGCGGCGCTGCGTCAGCTGCTAAGCCTCTATGCCAACCTCGCGGAAGCGCCGGTTGCCCGCCAGATAGATGGCATCCGCCACTGTACGCTCAGCGCGGTGAACCGCCGCGTGCCGGAGCCAGGTCCGGTGGTGTTTGCCCGTGGTATCAGCATCACGCTGGAAGTCGATGAGCAGGCGTTTTCGGGTGCCAGCCCGTGGCTGTTTGGCAGCGTGCTGGAGCGGGTCTGTAGCCGCCTCGTGGCGCTGAACAGTTTTACGGAGTTCACCCTGAACAGCCAGCAGCGTGGGGAAGTGGGCTACTGGCCACCGCGCATGGGCCGGAAAGCGCTGATATGAGTGGCGAAAAAGTCATTACGCTGCCGCGGCTCACCCGTCTGCCGGATGATTTCTGGCAGAAGGTGATGGCCGCACCGTGGCGCTACGATCTGTTCCAGCTGCTGCGGCGGCTGGATGCGCAGGGCGGTCAGCGTTATCCGCTGGGCCGTGCGCCGCTGCCGAAGTTCGAATCGGTGCGCATCGGTCAGACGCCGTCACTGGCGTTTGCGCCCGCCACCATCGCCAGCGCCACGCCACGTGAAGAGTCGGGACGGCATGAGCTGTCGATTTACAGCTTTGGCTTGTTTGGTCCCAACGGCCCGCTGCCGACCCATCTGACCGAATATGTGCACGAACGGATCGTGCATCATCAGGATCACAGCCTGTCGGCATTTGCTGACCTGTTTCATCATCGCGCCACGCTGCTGTTCTATCGCGCCTGGGCGGATGCGCAGCCGACGGTCTCCCTGGATCGCCCCGACGACAGCCGCTTCCTGAACTATCTCGCCTGCCTGGGCGGCATCGGTTTACCGGCTCAGCAGCAGGCCAGCTCGCTGAGCCTCCATGCACGGCTGATGCTGGTGGGCCATCTCAGCCGTCACGGTCATGATGCTGAAGGGCTGGTCCGCATTCTGCGCCACTACTTTGGCGTGCCGGTGCAGCTGACGCAGAACCTGCCGCACTGGCTGACGCTGGACAGCCGCGATCAGGCCCGGCTGGGCGCGGGACGCCATATGCCCCGGCTGGGTGCCTCTGCTTTTCTCGGCGTGGCAGTACGCGACGTGCAGCACCGTTTCCGCCTGCATCTGGGGCCGCTCAGCGCCGCGCAGTATGCACATTTCCTGCCCGATGCCCCCGGCGCGCAGGAAGTGCGCGACTGGGTACGTCACTACCTCGGCATCGAAATGCAGTGGGATCTCAGCCTGATCCTGGCCGCAGACGCGGTGCAGGGTGTAGCGCTGGGCGGCGCTGCCCGGCTTGGTTACACCAGCTGGCTGGGGCAGATGCCGCAGCCGCAGGATCGCGAGGATTTTATATTTGAGGTTGAGGCTGCCCCGCGCTAGCCCAGCCGCTTTCCCTGTTACACAGCCTGCGTCTTTCATTGAAGAGAGCCCCCTATGTCAGAAATCAGCCGTGCCGTGCTATTCGGCAAACTGGATACGCTGTTATTTACCTCGCTGGAAAGCGCCACCGCCTTTTGCAAACTGCGCGGCAATCCCTATGTTGAGCTGGTGCACTGGCTGCATCAGCTGATGCAGCAGCAGGATGGCGACTTACAGCAGGTCATCACACATTTTTCACTGGATGAAAAGGCCCTGACGCAGGACATCGTTGCCGCGCTGGATCGCCTGCCGCGCGGAGCCAGTGCGGTCTCCGACCTCTCTGAGCATATCGACAGCGCCGTCGAGCGGGCGTGGGTTTACGCCTCGCTGAAATATGGCGCGACCCGCATCCGAGGCGGCCATCTGCTGATCGGCATGCTGAAAACCTTCAACCTGGCCAGCGTGCTGAAAGGCATTTCCGGCCAGTTCAGCCGCGTCAACGCCGATGCCCTGCTGGAGCAGTTCGACTCACTACTCAGCAATAGCAAAGAAACGCAGCAGGCGCTGAGCGCCCCGGTGAACGCCGCTGGTGCTCCCTCTGCCGCCAGCGGCACGACGCTGGAACAGTACGGGCAGGACCTGACTGCGCGCGCGCGTGAAGGCCGCATCGATCCGGTGACCGGCCGGGACGACGAGATTCGTCAGATGGTGGATATTCTGATGCGTCGCCGTCAGAACAATCCTTTGCTGACCGGCGAAGCGGGTGTCGGAAAGACTGCGGTGGTCGAAGGTCTCGCGCTGCGTATCGCGGCGGGCGATGTGCCTGCGCCGCTGCGTGATGTGCAGCTCTGGCTGCTGGATATCGGGCTGCTGCAGGCCGGTGCCGGGATGAAAGGGGAGTTTGAAGCGCGACTGCAGGCGCTGATCAACGAGGTGCAGTCCAGCCCGACGCCGATTGTGCTGTTTGTGGATGAGATCCACACCCTGGTCGGCGCAGGCGGTCAGCAGGGCACCGGCGATGCCGCTAACCTGCTGAAACCGGCGCTGGCGCGCGGCCAGCTGCGCACCATCGGCGCGACCACCTGGGCCGAATACAAAAAGTACATTGAGAAAGACCCGGCGCTGACCCGTCGCTTCCAGACCGTGCAGGTGCAGGAGCCGGATGAAGCCAAAGCGATTCTGATGCTGCGCAGCACCGTCAGCGCGCTGGAGAAACATCATCGGGTGCTGCTGCTGGATGATGCGGTCAGTGCGGCGGTGAAACTCTCCCATCGCTACATCCCGGCGCGTCAGTTGCCCGATAAAGCCGTGGCGCTGCTGGATACCGCCTGCGCCCGCGTGGCGGTCAGCCAGGGCGCGCAGCCTGCGGCGCTGGAAGATTGCCTGCACCGTCTGGCCGCGCTGGAGATTGAAGCAGAGATCATTGAACGCGAAATCAGGGTCGGCCTTGGTGACATCACCCGCCAGCAGGCGATTGCCGCAGAGCGCACTGCCCTGGAAGCTGAACGCGATGCGCTGCAACAGCGCTGGCTGGAAGAGCGCGAACTGGTCGAGACCCTGATTGCGCTGCGCGCCCGCTGTGTGACCGAAGAGGATGCGGCGCTGCGTGAACAGCGTGATGCAACGCAGCAGCAACTCACTGCGCTGCAGGATGACACCCCGCTGCTGTTTGCCGCCGTCGATGCGGGCGTCGTCGCTGCCGTGGTGTCGGACTGGACCGGCATTCCGCTGGGCCGGATGGTGAAAAATGAGATCGACGCCGTACTCAATCTCGCTGACACCCTGAACCAGCGCGTTATTGGCCAGCGTCACGGTCTGGATCTGATCGCGAAGCGGGTTCGCACCACGCGCGCGCGTCTCGACAACCCCAACAAACCGGCGGGCGTCTTTATGCTGTGCGGGCCGTCCGGTGTCGGGAAAACCGAGACCGCGCTGGCGCTGGCCGAGTCGTTGTATGGCGGCGAGCAGAACATCATCACTATCAACATGAGCGAGTTTCAGGAAGCGCACACCGTCTCGACGCTGAAAGGCGCACCGCCGGGCTACGTCGGTTACGGCGAGGGCGGCGTGCTGACCGAAGCCGTGCGACGTCGTCCCTACAGCGTGGTGCTGCTGGATGAGATTGAGAAAGCGCATCCGGATGTGCATGAGCTGTTCTTCCAGGTGTTCGACAAAGGCTGGATGGAGGATGGCGAAGGCCGCCACATCGATTTCCGCAACACCATCATCATTCTGACCTCGAATGTCGGCACGCAACTGATCAGCGCCATGTGCGCCGATCCTGAGCTGATACCCGATCCCGATGCCCTGAGTACCGCGCTGCGTAAGCCGCTGCTGGAGGTGTTCCCGCCTGCGTTGCTGGGTCGTCTGCTGGTGGTGCCGTATTACCCGCTCAGCGATGACATGCTGGCGGAGATTGTGCGGCTGCAGCTGGCGCGTATTGTGCGTCGTCTGGCCGAGAACCACGGCATTGAGGCGCAGATTGACGAGTCGGTAGTGAGCCAGATCGTCCAGCGCTGTACAGAAGTAGAGTCGGGTGGTCGCATGGTCGACGCCATCCTCACCAACACGCTGTTGCCGCAGATGAGCCAGATACTGCTCAGCGCCCACGCCCGCGATGAACGCTATCGCCGCGTTGAGGTGCGTTGTGAGCAGGGCGAATTTGTCTGCCAGTTCGCTGTTTAAAGCCCAGTCATCAGAGAGTTTTCGAATATGTCGGAACATGATCAACCCCTGAATGTCCCCAACGCCCTGCCGCTGGGTTACCGCTTCAATGAGTTTGAGATTAAAGAGGTCATCGGCGGTGGCGGCTTTGGCATCGTCTATCGCGCCTGGGATCACCAGCTTGAGCGTGATATCGCCATCAAAGAGTTCATGCCTGCCTCGCTGGCGGTGCGCAGCGATGACCTGAATCTGGTGCTGCGCAGTGAGCGCTTCAGCAAAACCTTTCATGCCGGGCTGAACAGCTTTATTCAGGAGGCACGGTTGCTGGCGCGCTTTAACCATCCGAACCTGCTGCACGTGCTGCGTTTCTGGGTGCAGAACGACACCGCCTACATGGGCACGGTGTTCTACAGCGGCACCACGCTCTCGAACTTCCGCGAACGTCATCCGCAGTCGGTGAATGAGGCCTGGATCCGTCGCATGCTGCCGCCGCTGCTGGGGGCGATTAAAACCATCCATGAGGCGGGTTATCTGCATCGCGATATCTCGCTGGATAACATCCAGATCCAGAGCAGCGGCGAGCCGATCCTGCTGGACTTCGGGTCGGCGCGTAAAACCATCGGTAACCTGTCGGATGAGAGCGAGACCATGCTGCGTCCCGGCTATGCGCCGATTGAGCAGTACAGCGACAACGACGAGAGTGAGCAGGGCGCGTGGACCGATATCTACGCGCTGGGCGCGGTGCTGCATACGCTGATTACCGGTGCGCCACCGCCGGTGAGCGTGGTGCGCAGCATTGAAGATAACTATCAGCCGCTGGTGCAGCGTCGTCTGGCGGGCTACTCGACGGCGCTGCTTAGCGCCGTGGATCGCGCGCTGGCGCTGAAACCGGAAGACCGTCCGCAGAGCATTGATGATTTTGCTGTGCTGATGGCACTGCCGGAGCGTGAACCGGAACCGCTGCTCAGTGCAAAAATGAGCGGGCCGGGCACCATGCTGGTGCCGATCGAAGAAGAAGAGATCATCCCGCCCGCCTCGCCGCTGAAAACGCTGCTGGGACACCGCTTTGCACTGCCGGGCCTGGTGGCCGCGGGCGTGCTGGTCGGCCTGTGCGCCGGTCTGCTGATGTCGCGTGGTGATGACCAGACAACGTCGGCTGAGACCGCACAAAACAGCGCGCCTGCCGTCACCGTCGCGCCGGTTAATCAGCCGGTTGCTGCACCACCGACGCAGCCTGACACCCCGCGGGATACCGTTGCCAGCGCGCCGGCTCAGACTGCTGAGCCTGCGCAGACCGCCGCACGCGAACCCGATCCTCAACCGTCACCGCCACCCGCGCCGGTCGCCCAGGTCTATATCCGTCTGCAGCAGGGTGAACGTGTTCAGGTCAACGGTCAGCCGCAGGCGCTGGTCCCGGCGGTGAACGGCTTCGCCACGCTGCAGCTGGCACCGGGTAACTACACCTTTGCCATCAGTGGCCAGAGTGGCACCCGCCAGCAGACGCTGAACATCAGCGAAGAAGGTGTCTGGTTGCTCGATCCACACAGTTAATAGTCAGGGATTACTTATGTTCTCACGCATTACTGCACAGCTGCCGGCGGACGGCCTGTTGTTCCATACGCTCACGGGCACCGAGACGCTGTCCCGTCCGTTTGTGCTCACCGCCGAACTGCTGGCCACCGACGCGCGCATCGACCGTCACGCCCTGCTGGGCAAGCCGGTCACCTTTTCGCTGCCGACCGATGGCCTGATGAGCGCGCTGAGTCCGCGCTACCTCAACGGCAAAATCACCCGGGTAGCCGTGCGCAGCCAGGAGCTGAACGGCACGCGCTACGCGTGCTACGANACGCTCACGGGCACCGAGACGCTGTCCCGTCCGTTTGTGCTCACCGCTGAACTGCTGGCCACCGACGCGCGCATCGACCGTCACGCCCTGCTGGGCAAGCCGGTCACCTTTTCGCTGCCGACCGATGGCCTGATGAGCGCGCTGAGTCCGCGCTACCTCAACGGCAAAATCACCCGGGTAGCCGTGCGCAGCCAGGAGCTGAACGGCACGCGCTACGCGTGCTACGAACTCACGGTGGAGCCGGACCTGTGGCCGATGCGGCGCGACCGCAACCTGCGCATCTTCCAGAGCCAGACGGTGCCGCAGATTGTGCAGACGCTGCTGAAGGAGTACGCGGTTAACGTTGAGACGCGCCTGGCGGGCAACTACCGGGTGTGGGAGTACTGCGTGCAGTATCAGGAGAGCAGCCTGGACTTTATCAGCCGCCTGATGGAGCTGGAGGGAATTTACTACTTCTTCCGCCACGAGGCGGACAAACACACGCTGGTGCTGTGCGACGCGCCGGACCAGCATCAGGCGTTTCCGGGCTATGAGACCATCGCCTATCACGTCACCCCGTCGGGCGGGGTGGTTACAGAAGAGGGCATCAGCCAGTGGTCGCTGGCGGAGAGCGTGACGCCGGGCATCTACAGCACCGACGACTACGACTTCCGCAAGCCGAACGCCTGGATGCTGCAGGCGCGGCAGAACCCGGCATCGCCGGTGCCGGGCTCGGTGGACGTCTACGACTGGCCGGGCCATTTTGTTGACCACAGCCACGGCGAGTCCTATGCACGCATCCGTCAGGAGGTGTGGCAGGCCGAGCACCACAGCGTCAGCGGGTCGGGCACGGCCACCGGCATCGCGCCGGGCTTTACCTTCTCGATCATCAACGCGCCGCACTTCAGCGACAACGGCGAGTACCTGGTGACCTCAGCGACCTATGACTTCGCCGAGAACTCCTACGCCAGCGGCGACACCGGCGACAGTCGCCACAACATCAGCTTCTCAGTGCTGCCGTCGTCGGTGACGTACCGCACGCCGCCGGAGACGCCGTGGCCGAAAACGCACGGCCCGCAGACCGCGAAGGTGGTCGGGCCGAAAGGCGAGTCCATCTGGACCGACCGCTACGGCCGGGTGAAGGTGAAGTTTCACTGGGACCGGCTGGCGAAGGGCGACGACACCAGCTCCTGCTGGGTGCGCGTCTCCAGCGCCTGGGCCGGTCAGGGATTCGGCGGGGTGCAGATCCCGCGCGTGAACGACGAGGTGGTGGTGGACTTCATCAACGGCGACCCGGATCGTCCGCTGATCATCGGCCGCGTGTATAACGAGGCGAGCATGCCGCCGTGGGCGCTGCCGGCGGCAGCGACGCAGATGGGTTTTCTGAGCCGTAGTAAAGATGGACACAAAGATAATGCCAACGCTCTCAGGTTTGAGGATAAAGCAGGACATGAACAGATCTGGATTCATGCTGAAAAAAATATGGATACAGAGATTGAACATAGTGAGACACATGACGTCGGCGTTGACCGTAAAAAAACTATCGGACAGGATGAGCATGTCACGGTTAAGCGTAACCGGGATGTCAATACAGGGGTAAATTCAACCAGTAATACAGGAAGTCAGCACAAAATAAACGTCGGTAAAAATCAGACTGTGCTAACCATGGACAAAGAGGGTAACGCTCTGCTGGAAGCGACAGCCTCTATTAAACTAAAAGTGAATAATAATTATATTCTCATTACACCCTCGAGCATTGAAATTATCGTCTCTGAGGGAGCGCTTAAGGCAGAAAGTATTACTGAAGCCTCCTTCAAAGGCACGCAAATTACGAAGCTGGGTGGAGGAATAAATTCCGAACTTAAAGCGAATGACACGATAAATATCAGTGGAACTAACCTGACGGATATTAAAGGTGCTGTGGTTAAAGTTAATAGCTGATTTCTTATTAAGGAAAAATAATCATGGGGCAGTCTGCCGCCAGAGCGATCATTGATATCAGCGCACATACTGGTCCAATACAATCAGGAAGTCCGGATGTGATTATCGGAGGGTTTCCGGCAGCAAGAAAAGGCGACACGTTATCCTGTTCCGAGCATGGCAACGGCTTAATTGTCGGTGGTTCTGGCACCGTTTTCGTCAATGGTATACCACTTGCACGCAAAGGAGATAAAACGCATTGTAATGACGGAGGTGAACTTCCGTCATCAGGCTCTAAACCTGCTGCGCCACATTACTGGGGCGGATCATTGGCAAAAAAGGCGGGTGAAGATGGGATGCTACATGATGAAATTTACGATGCCCGCGTACTTGGTGCTTATGCCAGTCTGGAAGATAAAAACCTCAATGGGGATTTTGATACGGCATCGGCTGGTTTTGCGTTATCCGACATTACTCTGGGCAACCTAAAAAGCCAGGATCTCTTACGCGGGGAGATGCGTACGAAAGTCGCCGTTGCCAATGCCACTGGTTCATTATATGGAGGTGGTAATGATATTTATGGCCTAAATACGAATGCGACCGCGACAGGCATACAGTATGGGGGCTCGGCTGCTGCAGGGAAAGAGGGGACTTTGTATGGAGGAGTATCTGGTGATGTCACTATTGGCACCGCAGAGGCAAAAGCCGTTGGTGAAATATATAGTGGTAACAAAGGTCGATATGGATTTTCGCTTGAAGGTGGAGCCGAAGCAAAGGGAGTAAAAGGTGAAGTGTCAGGAAATATTGATATCTTAGGCATAGTTTCTGGCGAGGCTAAAGCAGATGCTAGCTTAGGTTCTGTGGGGTTATCTGGTGGAGGAAGTTTGTTCTGGGAGACCACAGACTCCTCAGCGAATTTAAGGGTTGCAGGTGGAGTCGCAGCGCTGATTGGTCTTAAAGGTGATGCAAGTTTGAAAGTAGCCTTTAAGCCGGTTCTGGACTTCTTTGACTCTCTGTATGGTGATGATGAAGTTGTTCAAACACCTAAACAGCCAGGCGGCGAAGGGACAATCAAAACCGGTTGTGTTACTGTTTTGATCGGCGATTAAATCCTTGGAGATAACTACAAAATGAAATGGTCAGGTTTTATTTTTTTTATTATTATTGCTTTAATTTATATCTGGAATGGAAAGGATGTCTTTTCAAGAAAGGAGTGGGTATCTTTTTTTAAAAAGTTTCTCGCCGTTCTGATTGGTGCTTTTATTTTGGTGGTTATTCTTGTGGGCTTATCTAAATATTTGCATTTGATCGATAGAGAAAGTGCAAGGGCGCTATCAGTTATTATACCTGCTTCTGTCATGACGATGTTGATTTCAAAATTATTTGTCATTTCTCTTTTTGCTCTATTCAGATTTATAATGCGATTCCATCATCGTTATAATACTTCTGAAAATTACTCGAAATTATCATTCATTGGTAATTCTTATGGAGCAAGGCTGAGCTTGTTTGTCAAAGTAATTGCTTCGTTTGGATGCGTTATTATGTTTTATGGAATCTGGTTTGGCAGCACGGTCTGAGTTAAAGAGGTTGTATGAATACTGAGAATAATTATGCCTTTCCCGTAGTATCAAACTATACCGACGAGGAGGCCCGGTCAAATTACTGGAAGTGCCAGTACACTTCTGCTGATAAGAAAATGCTTCACTATTGGGTGGTTCTGCCCAACCGCCTCAAGCCTGCGGAGTTGAAGCTGCAAAATATTGCTGAAGTTGGCCTGATTAATATCGGGCGCTATTCGACGAATGATAATCTGCCTTATATGGAAGTCTGGGCCGCTTATGAACGTTGCCAGTGGGAAATGAACCCTTCAGATTGGTTGTTCAATAAGCTAGAGTTAATGGGCGAAAAAATAATAAATAAACGATTAATTGTTAATCCGGCCGGGAATGGAGTTTTCGCAGACGTACTCACTCTTAAAACCCACTCTTCAGGTGACGAAGTTGTTTCACGCTATACTGTTCAAAAGGATTATAATCCCGAGGAAAGTGGTGGGAATTATTTTCTGATAAAAGCCGCTTGTGCATCTCGAGATTATCCTCTACTGGCAAATGATATTTATTTTACTGTGGTTAACTGGGATTTAATGCATCGCAGTAATCTTGCCTTTGCTGAACTCCTTCAGACTGTGAGCCTAAGTGATAACAACAGTAGTGGTTTTAAAATTCCTGAGTCCTGGCAAGTAAAACCTCTCAGTGAAACGCGACTGGTAATTGAACATACGTTGAACGGGCTCAACTCTGGTGTGATTAATCTCTGCTTCTATTCACAAGAGATGTTATTTACAGAGCAGGATGTTTTTAGCGTGTCAATTAAGCGATTTCATGATCATCAGCCTGCCGTTAAGTTGACAACTGACACTCTTAAAACTATACCGAACGAGTTTAATGCTTTCTTTGGAGAAACTCTCGCTACCTGTGCGGGAGAGATTGTAAGCACTGAGGAAAAGATAAGGGCCTTTTATCAGTGCTATGTTTTTAGTGTGGGGCAGTTATGGTGCTATGCAGAATTAGTTGGCAAGCATCGAAATCACAAAAGCTATTCTTATGAGGCTAATAAACGTTGCCTTGAGATTATCCTTTCCTCATTCCATCTTGAAAAGTTCTGATCCGCAAAATGAAACTCATGTTGAAACATGAGTTTCATTTTGACGTTTTAGATAAAAGTATAACCGAAATTATCATTAATACACTGTCTCTTAAGAGCGTACCTTATCTTTTTATATCAGGATAGCTTTGTTAAAACTATTCTATCCTTATAGCCATTACCTTCCATAAGAAGCTGTTTTAGTAAAAACCCTTAATCCCTCCACTTTTACTGGCACGCTTTTTCGTCAGTTGTACTCGTACGGAAAATCACCATGTTCTCACGCATTACTGCACAGCTGCCGGCGGACGGCCTGCTGTTCCACACGCTCACGGGCACCGAGACGCTGTCCCGTCCGTTTGTGCTCACCGCTGAACTGCTGGCCACCGACGCGCGCATCGACCGTCACGCCCTGCTGGGCAAGCCGGTCACCTTTTCGCTGCCGACCGATGGCCTGATGAGCGCGCTGAGTCCGCGCTACCTCAACGGCAAAATCACCCGGGTAGCCGTGCGCAGCCAGGAGCTGAGCGGCACCCGCTACGCGGTCTACCAGCTGACGGTCGAGCCGGACCTGTGGCCGATGCGGCGCGACCGCAACCTGCGCATCTTCCAGAGCCAGACGGTGCCGCAGATTGTGCAGACGCTGCTGAAGGAGTACGCGGTTAACGTTGAGACGCGCCTGGCGGGCAACTACCGGGTGTGGGAGTACTGCGTGCAGTATCAGGAGAGCAGCCTGGACTTTATCAGCCGCCTGATGGAGCTGGAGGGAATTTACTACTTCTTCCGCCACGAGGCGGACAAACACACGCTGGTGCTGTGCGACGCGCCGGACCAGCATCAGGCGTTTCCGGGCTATGAGACCATCGCCTATCACGTCACCCCGTCGGGCGGGGTGGTTACAGAAGAGGGCATCAGCCAGTGGTCGCTGGCGGAGAGCGTGACGCCGGGCATCTACAGCACCGACGACTACGACTTCCGCAAGCCGAACGCCTGGATGCTGCAGGCGCGGCAGAACCCGGCATCGCCGGTGCCGGGCTCGGTGGACGTCTACGACTGGCCGGGCCATTTTGTTGACCACAGCCACGGCGAGTCCTATGCACGCATCCGCCAGGAGGTGTGGCAGGCCGAGCACCACAGCGTCAGCGGGTCGGGCACGGCCACCGGCATCGCGCCGGGCTTTACCTTCTCGATCATCAACGCGCCGCACTTCAGCGACAACGGCGAGTACCTGGTGACCTCAGCGACCTATGACTTCGCCGAGAACTCCTACGCCAGCGGCGACACCGGCGACAGTCGCCACAACATCGATTTCACGGTGCTGCCGTCGTCGGTAACCTACCGCACGCCGCCGGAGACGCCGTGGCCGAAAACGCACGGCCCGCAGACCGCGAAGGTGGTCGGGCCGAAAGGCGAGTCCATCTGGACCGACCGCTACGGCCGGGTGAAGGTGAAGTTTCACTGGGACCGGCTGGCGAAGGGCGACGACACCAGCTCCTGCTGGGTGCGCGTCTCCAGCGCCTGGGCCGGTCAGGGATTCGGCGGGGTGCAGATTCCGCGTGTTAACGACGAAGTGGTGGTGGACTTTATTAACGGTGACCCGGATCGTCCGCTGATCATCGGCCGCGTGTATAACGAGGCGAGCATGCCGCCGTGGGCGCTGCCGGCAGCGGCGACGCAGATGGGTTTTCTGAGCCGGTCGAAGGATGGCACGGCGGACACCGCGAACGCGCTGAGATTTGAGGATAAGGCGGGTGAGGAACACCTGTGGATTCAGGCGCAGAAGAACATGGATACGCATGTTAAAAATGATGAGTCACATAGTGTTATGAACAACCGGACAGTTTCGGTGGGTGCTAATAATGAGACTCGGGTGGAGGGCGATCATACTCTCGGGACTCAGGGAAACAGCAAGACGCTGACAACCGGCAACCGTACTGAACAGGCTTTTGCTTCTTACACAATTGCAGCCGGAGATACTTTACGGATTGAGTGTGGCCTAAGCGCAATAGAGTTAACTAAAGACGGCGCAATTAATTTCATTGGCAAAAATTTTAATCTTACCGTCGATAATAATGGTGAGATTAACACTAAAGGTGGGGAGTTACATTTAAATCCTGAAGGAGGAAACGCTGCAACAATTGCACCGGGTAGCGGACATAAAGATAAAATAAAAACTGAAATTGAAAGCTACTTCTCATCATCAACAAAAGATAATAAAGGATAAAAATGGCCACCTATACTCTCCAGGAAGCGTCAATTCAATTACCTGATATATTCAAAGACAGAACAATGAATCTGTTTACGCTCAGCGAAAATAATGCGAGCGAATTTACCTTTGTGGTGTCTCGCGCATCTGCTGTACATGACGATACTGTGCAAAAAGTGGCTGCGAGAATTATTGATGAGATGAGTGTCACTGTTCCCGCTTTCGTAAATGTCACATCACAACTGATCGAGATAGATAACCTACCCGCAGTTGAGCTTTTTTATCATTTTGAAAATGACGGTATTGAGATCTGGCAAAAACAATCTATTGTTTTACTTGATGATGAGGCGGGGGGAAAGAAAATTGTCTGCTATATTGGAACGTGTCCGGGGCGTTTTAGCGATTATTATGCTAAGCAATATCAGGAGATCATTGGCAGTATTAAGTTTAATTCTCTCAAATATGATGATGAGCCGGTGCCGGTCGCACCAGATTCATCGGGAATTTTCTTTTCTTTTGATAACGATACTAAAGTGCTTACCGCACATGAAACGGTGACATTACTCTATCAGAATGTTGATTTGAAAAGAGCATTGAATGGCAGTTATTTGTTCTTTGACTCAGCGGGAAGCCCACTGCGTATCGCCGCATTAAACAATGAAGAGCCCTTACGCTATGCCTTGTGGACAGCACCACACAGAAAAAACTCATCTTTAAGAGATATTCTTGGTATGGCAAAAGCCTTTCAAGGACCCGCAGATCTCGCCAGCGAACAACAAATCCTTGCGTTTCTTCAGAGACATAGGGATGTATAAATTATGGCTGAATTCAATGCTGCCAGAGAGCAGGATGAAATAGCGCATACTGCTTCCAAAGGCTGGATGATCGCCGGTCTCATTGGCGGTGCAATATTAGGTGCAGCAGCCGTTGTTGTTACCGGTGGAGCGGCTCTGGTTGTGGTATCCGCAGCAGCAGCCGGTGCCTGTGCGGCTGGAGGGGTGGGAGAAGTACTTGGAAGCATGTCATGGGCTCCGCGGCATAACACAGGCAAACTGTTATCCGGCTCGCCGAATGTTTACACCAACAGCAGAGCAGCGATACGTGCACATTTGTCCAAAGGCGACTGCGATGAGCACAGCGGCTCATCGCAACGGGTTGCTGAAGGATCAGATAAGGTTTTTATTAACAACTTTCCTGCCGCCCGCATTGGAGACCGTTTGACCTGCAGTGCGGAGATATCTGGCGGTTCCACCAATGTATTTATTGGCGGAGGTAAACTTCAGACTGACGATATCAACCCTGAAATCCCTGGCTGGGTAAACTGGGTGATGATGGGCGTCGGTACTGCTGCCGTTGCGGTCCTGGCTTCTCCAGCTATTGCGTTACTGGGATTAGCCGGCGCAATGGGCGGCGGTTACGCTGGCGATTGGATCGGTGGCAGACTGTTCGGGGAAGGCTCTGACGGACAAAAATGGTCTATGCTGGCAGGCAGTTTTGTCGGTGGGGCATTAGGTGGCAAAGGGGGTATGAAGTTTGACGGTTGGCGTGGTCGTAATAATATTAAGGCTAACAAACTTCCGTTAAATGATGAAAAAATCGCCGAAATACAAAGTATCGAAAAAACATTTAGGCCAGACCCCGAAACATATTTACCTAAGGATTATATTGATTCTCATGCAAAATCCTTTGAAAATGGCGCATCTAGAATAGTCACTAGAAAAAGTTTTGAAGATTATGGTATTGGTAAACCTGATCCGGGGAGGACGGAATTTGTTCTAACCAGGGAGCGCGCTGGACAAATGATTTCTGAATCAAAAGGAGATGTAGGAGTGATTGCAGATAAATTAGGCATTCCACAGGAACAATTGAAAAACGATAGTCTTGTTTTGATTGAATTTAAACCTACAGAGTTGTACTCTCCAAAAATGCCAACTGGTAATGAATGGGGAGCTAATAAGCAATGGATTCCGGGGGGCAAACTACCACAAGGTGATTTTGAGGCTATAGTAAAAACCGAAGGAATGGTTAAAGGCAGAGATTATACCGCGATCGATTTATTAACAGGGGAGAAATTATAATGAGTAAAAATAAAATAGCAATGAATCCTTGGGATTTTACTCTGTATGAGTGTGAGGATAGCTCATATGTAATGAAGGTTATGTTTAGTGAAGGTGATTACAAAGTTGATGTCGAAAGGTTCTTCATTGTAACTCCATATATTGGTATCCATTCTATCGATATTGAAATGTTAAAAGATCTTTCAAAAAAAATAAGGGAAGGTACAGGGCAGTACGTAATAGATGAAATTAGCAAGGAGGATTTTGAATTAATGTAGTTTTAGTGTTTTCTATTTGATGAATAAAAAGGTCTGTTTTTGGCTTACTTTATACATTCCTTTTGTAATAAGGTAGGCCCAGTGATTTTTCATTCAAGATTTGCCTTTGCTCTTAAACAAGAAGAGTGCATGTTGGTTTTATGATGAAGAAAGAAGAATATACTGCCTTAGACTACATCAATGATGCTATTGATATCACTAATCAAAGAGCCTTAGAAAAGCCTGATTTTACAGTTTTCCAGGTTGCTCTGAAACAGCTAATTTATGTAAAAAAATATTAACTGGTGAAGAGAATGATAAAAGTGTCCTGCATAGTATGAATCTGGGGGAATCTGGCTTCCAAAGAGTTTGATACAACTGACCCAGAGCTAGCCAGACATCTTTCAAACGCAAACTATATTGCCTCTCAAATAGTTGCTGGGCTAAAATTTATCCTTCCTCATCAAAACAATCCGGAATATGAAAAGCGCAAAAAAAGATATTTAAAACCCCAGAATTAAATGGGTATTGATATATTTATGTATAAAAAGAGCGTAAGTAAATAAAATGCGGTGATAATATAAAATTTACCCCTGTTTATTTGATTTCATTTGGTTGTGTTCTTTCAATTTTTTGAGGATGTAAATTTATAAGGAGGTTCTATGATTGATCTTAGGGCTGATGATGATGCGCTTTTCATTTATGCCAGACGTTACGCTCATTTAATACCCCAGGCGTCACGGCAGTTGATGAATAGAATGTCTTATGAACAAAAACCTTTACGCGCTAAACCTGAGGACGCTCTCAAGCCAGAATGGGCGAAATCTTTACCTCAGAAAATTACTGATGAACAGGCATTAGATAAATGTCAGGGTGCTTTAATGGGGTTGGCGGTTGGAGACGCTATAGGCACAACGCTAGAATTTATGCCAAGGGATAAAGCTCGCGTTGATGACATGGTTGGCGGGGGACCTTTCTCTCTTAAACCCGGTGAGTGGACTGATGACACCTCGATGGCGCTGTGTCTCGCTGAAACTTATATTGAAAGCAATAAATGTGATATTACATTGTTCCGACAAAAGTTACTCAACTGGTATAAGAATGGGACAAATAGTTCTAATGGCGTATGCTTTGATATAGGTAATACAACGCGCTATGCACTTGAGCAGTTTGTCCTTCATGGACCAACTTGGATGGGGAATACTTCTCCTGAAACTGCAGGGAATGCGGCATTAATTCGCCATGCACCTACTGCTATTTTCAGAAGGAAATCGTTTATTGACGGTTGGCGAGATGCGATGCTACAGAGTGAGGCTACACATTGTGCCGCAGAGTCTATAGATAGCTGTCGCTTTTTTAATGCCATGCTTCATTACATCTTAAATGGTTACAGTAAGAGTGAGAGCTTTGCTCCTCATCTTATGGGATCAACATTACGTGTATTAATCATTAATGCCGGTGAATATAAAGAAAAGCATCGTGATCAAATCCGTTCCTCTGGTTATGTCATCGACACCCTTGAGGCAGCATTATGGGCCGTCTGGCATACAGACAATTTTAAAGATGCCATTTTGCTGGCGGCAAATCTTGCTGATGATGCTGATAGTGTAGCGGCGACGGCAGGTCAGCTAGCGGGCGCATTGTATGGACTGTCAGGCATTCCTCAGGAATGGGTTAATAAAATAGTACAAAAAGACAGAATTCTTTCAATGGCAGAAAAACTGTTTCATATGGCGCCTGAAGAACAAGATTAATGATAAAATCCCATATCTGAAGTATGGGATTTTTTTGTGAATGAAAAATTTAGATAAAGGGATAAACTATCAAGTCTATGGCTTAAGAATAGGAGCGATTTTTGATTGAAGCTAAAGTTGTTGAGTCACGCCAGGGTGACTTTAATTTACTGCACTCGGGTAGTGAATGGTTTATAGGCGTTCTTATTCCAAATTTTTATCCAAATTCACATTTTGATGTTAGCAAAATATTTATATTAGATGAAAATGATCTTCTTCATAAAGATGATTATGACTATTTAATAAGGTTGGCCGAGTCTGTTCGTAAGGATTGGACCAGGTTCTCTGATAGAGAGGTTAAAAATATGAAGATCGTGAAATAATTTATAATAAATAAATTAAAAGAATGATTTTTCCTCCAGGGAAGATCGATTTTTTAGTGAGTTAATTGTTAAAGCAGGCACCAAGGCTGTTCATTTTTTCAAAAGTCATTCTTTCTCCTGGACCTATATTTATTACGGTATTTAGCTGGCGAATTAAATTAAGAAGGCAATCAGGCTATGAATGTTGATACGGACTATGCCTTTCACTTTGCGCTGCCTTTATCAAAAAAGAGATCGAACAGTACTTCTGGAAATGTTTGGTTACTTTGGTCAAAGAAGTAATGCTGCATTACCGGGTTGTGCTGACAAAAAGCCTAAATATTTTTTCCATTTCAACTTTCAATTTCTAAAAACTCTCTTTTACCATTTTGACCCTAAAAGGAGATAAAATGAACCTGCCAGGAGTGAATCCCGAAAATAACTTACCGGGTTATGACATCGCGAGAATGACCGGTTATGGGGCACCTGATTTTGATTTCAAAGCGCTGGGTGCAGCAATGGATTGTACTCGAGAGTTTTACCAGGCTGGCATCATCTATGCAGATGGCGCACAGCGTTATCTCGTTCGGCCTGGTCAGCGTCATCCTAATGGCCAAAGTGGTATCGTCACACATCTTATTGTGACCAAAACGCCTAAGCAAGCCACAGCGTCTGATACGGGCAAGTCACTTAGTGAAGCAGTAAGCGCAACCTCAATGGGAACGGAGATTGCCTCGACCGTGCTTTCCTGTGGTGCAATGATTATCACTGCTGGCGTGGCGGTTATCGGCGCTTCAGCAACACCTATAACTGCTGGCAGTAGCGGGGTGCTTGTTGCTATTGGTTATGCCGGCGCTGCCGCAACAGGCGTGCAATGTGTCAATGGTATCTACCGCGTTTATGATCTCGTCGAAAACGGTGGTCAAAATGTCGCGTGGCTGGACTCTCAGGATTGGTACGTTGCCACTTCAACATCCCTTGACCTTATTTCACTCGCCAGCGTTGGCGGTGCGTTAAAAGAAGCCCTGGCAACATGGCGAGCGATGAAATCAGTCTCTTCTCTAAAAGCAACGGAGTGGCTCAGGAACTACCCAAGGCAGGACCGGGCTCGCCTGACTGAATTAATCATTAAGGCACAAAACCCTGGTATAAGTAATAAAGAGCTTAAGGCCGCCATCCGAGCAGGACTTTATCCAAAGCGGTTCCCTGTAGAGCCGGTGCAAAAAGAACTTGTTAAGCAACTCGCGCAGGTCGTCACGAGCGCAGCTGCTGTGGCTGGCAGTGCTGTCAGTGGTATTATTGCTGCTCCGGGTAACGTGCCGCGCACCGGGCGTTATGTAGTAGGAACAATCCAGTCACTGGCGGTATTTTAATGCAATTTTTATCATGGCTTATTGGGCGTAATCTCACTGAACTGCTGCAACAGGGTCGCGAAATAGATCAGCTGATTGCACGGCAGGATAATTCCGTACTTGCCCGTTCCACCACAGAGCTTGAGCGTTATTTTAAACAGCCTTCTGAGTCGCTTCCCCGGCAGAACGGCTTCCCGGTTGCACTGGTGCTGATGCTGTTACTGGTCGCATTTGCATTTAACTTGCTGACGTTTCTGCACGTTTTACCTCCGCTTACGCCACAGATACATGCGTTGAGTTTTTTTGTTCCCTCAATCGTCATTCTTGGCGCGATTCTCACCGCCAGTTATCTGCTTGCGCGAGGCAATACAGCGGGTGTTCAGGGGCTGGCTTACGTATGGGCGATGTTGGTTATATCGACCGTTTTACTCTTAAGCTACAGCGTTGTTATGGCTAGCCACTCGGGCCTGTGGCTGCTTCTGGCACTCGCTGCTTTGGTGGGTGCTCGCTGGTTACTGAATGGGCAGGCTTTCATCCTGTTTGCCATTTACTGCCGGACCCAACGCCTCGCCAGTGTGGCCCGGCAGCGTCGCATGAAATAACCTATCGTGGTTTTTAGTGCTGTTATCGCGGAATACCCCTTCCGCGACTTTCTTCTGTTTTTCTCTCAACACAATCTTTTTCCTATGACTCACCCCCTCTTTTAGTCCATTTCCTGTCCCAACCCCCTGAAAACCCCACTCATCATCACAATTACCTCTGACCATAACCTGCCGTTATACCCTCCTGCTAAACAAGCATTCGTCACCTTTCAGAACGCATGAAATAGTGGTTTCAGAACCTGATCTTTTGGCTGAAACGAGAGACAACATGCTAATCCCACAACCCTATTTACTTTTTCTTGGCGATGTTACCGATCCCCTCGCGGCAAAAACGGCGCGCGGTATTCATATCTGGCGGCCTGAGCAGTGCGTTGGCGAAATTAAACTGCCGGGCTGCACGGTCAGTCTGGGTCTGGATGAACTGGACATTCCCGGCGCTAAAGCGCGTGGAGCGAAAACGCTGGTGCTGGGCACGGCTAATGCAGGCGGTTATCTGCCAGCGCACTGGCTGGAAACCATCAAAAGTGCCATCAAAGCTGGCATGAACGTTGCCAGCGGTCTGCACCATCGGCTGGTGGACGAACCGGAACTGGTCGCGCTTGCGCAGGCTTCTGGCGTTGAACTGTTTGACCTGCGTCATATGCGTCCGGCGCTCAGTGTGGGCAGCGGCAAGAAGCGTTCAGGTAAGCGCATCCTGACCGTCGGTACGGACTGCTCAGTGGGCAAGATGTACACCTCCCTGGCGCTGGAAGCGGCGATGCGTGCGCGCGGCATGAAAGCTGATTTTCGCGCCACGGGGCAGACCGGCATTCTGGTTGCGGGAGAGGGTATTGCTGTGGATGCGGTCATCGCGGATTTTATTGCCGGAGCAGCAGAAGCGCTGTCACCCGCGAATGACGACGACCACTGGGATATCGTCGAAGGTCAGGGCTCACTGTTCCATCCCTCTTATGCGGGCGTCAGCATGGGGCTGATGCACGGTGCGCAGCCACACTGGCTGGTGATGTGCCATGAAATGGGACGTCCTCATATGCGTCATTTGCCGCACCAGCCGATGGTCAGCCTGAAGGAATGCGTTGAAGCCAATCTGCGTGCCGCGCAGGTGACCAGTGAGTCGGTTCAGCTCGCTGGCTTTGCGATCAACACCTCCAGTTACAGTGAAGAAGAGGCGCTCGCTTATTGCGCCGAAGTCCGCGCTGAGTTCGGCTTACCGGCTACGGATCCTGTGCGTTTTGGTATTGATGAGATCGCTGCACTGCTTCAGGAGCGCGGCTGAAATGCGACAGTTGCAGATTGAGGTGGTGGAGCTGCCGCTGGCGCGACCCTTTGCAATCGCACGCGGTACCCGCACTGCCGTGACGGTCATCCGGGTCACCCTGGAGCAAAACGGGTTCATCGGGCAGGGCGAATGCACTCCGACGGCCCGCTACGATGAGACACCCGACAGCGTCCAGGCGCTGCTCGAAGCCGTACGCACTGAGGTGGAATCGGGCCTGAGCCGTCACGATCTGCAAAACCGCTTACCCGCCGGTTCGGCGCGCAACGTGCTGGACTGTGCGCTATGGCGACTTGATGCCGCACGCGCGAATCAGACGCTGTGGCAAAAGACCGCGTGCTCTCAGCCAGCTTCAATCGTTACCGCAGAGACCCTTAGCCTTGATACGGAGAAAAACATGGCTATCGCGGCGGCAGATGCGGTCTCACGTGGTGCCATCCTGCTCAAAATTAAGCTCGACCGGGATGCGGTTCTGGAAAAGGTGGCGGCGATTCGTGCGGCGGCACCCCATGCCACGCTCATTATCGATGCCAACGAAGCCTGGTCGGGACTGGAACTGGAAAGCCTGCTGGTGGCACTTAAAGCCTTCAACATCGCGATGGTGGAGCAACCCCTTCCCGCGGGGCAGGATCATGACCTGCAACGCTTTAAGCATCCCATACCGGTCTGTGCCGATGAGAGTTGCCATACGCGGGCGGACATTGCCGGATTACGCGACCGCTACGAGATGATCAACATCAAACTGGATAAGTGCGGTGGCCTGACCGAAGCGCTGGCGATGGTGGAGGAAGCCCGGACGCTCAATATGCGCATCATGGTCGGTTGCATGCTGGGCTCGTCTCTGGCGATGGAGGCTGCATTGCCCGTCGCGGTAAATGCAGAGTTCGTCGATCTGGACGGCCCCATCTGGCTTGCCGCCGACAGTTCTCCTTTCCTGAGCTACTCCGAAGGCCGTATCTGGCTATAACTCTGCGAGGCGACGATGACGGACACACAACGTACTTCTCCTGCTACCCGCGCGGCCTCGCCATCCCCCGTGCTGGCGATTGAGGATCTCAGCGTCTCATTTCATGGACGCAGCGGTAAGAATCAGGCACTCAAAGGCATCAGCTTTGCCATTAATCCGGGTGAAATTGTCGCCGTGGTGGGTGAAAGCGGCTCCGGTAAATCGGTTACATCGCTGGCGGTGATGGGCCTGCTGTCCAGCAATGGACGTGTCGATCGCGGCAGCATCCAGTTTCGCGATCGCAGCGGAAACCTGCACGCGTTAGAAACCCTTAACGATGCACAGCGCCGCACACTGCGTGGCCGTGAAATGGCGATGATCTTTCAGGAGCCAATGACCTCGCTGAATCCGGTCTTGCGCATTGACGATCAACTCACCGAGGCATTACGCGATCATCATCTGTGCGACAGAAAACAGGCCCATGCGCGTGCGCGTGAACTGCTGCGACAGGTGCGTATCGCGGATGTGGATCGCGTGATGAAAAGCTATCCGCACTCGCTGTCAGGCGGCATGCGGCAGCGTGTGATGATTGCGCAGGCGCTGGCCTGTGATCCGCAACTCCTGATTGCCGACGAACCGACCACTGCGCTGGATGTCACCGTGCAGGCGCGCATTCTCCATATTCTGCGTGAGCTGCAACGCGAGAAACAGATGGCGGTATTGTTTATCACCCATGATATGGGCGTGGTCGCAGAAATCGCCGATCGCGTAGTAGTCATGTTGCGTGGCGAAGTCGTTGAGCAGGGAACCGTATCTGAGATTTTTGCCGCCCCGCAGCACGCTTATACCAAAGCGTTACTGGCGGCCGTACCCAGACTCGGCGATATGCGGGAACACGCATGGCCGCAACGCTTTCTTCTGCCTGGTGCGCGGGACGCTGCGCAAAGCGAACAGCAAACCGCTCGCTATGACGTGGCACCGCTGCTGGATGTGCGTGGGCTGAAAGTCTATTACCCGATTCGCAGCGGCATTTTATCGGGCCTGACGCATCATGTGCATGCGGTGGAGCAGATTGATTTCACGCTGTGGCCCGGTGAAACCCTGGCCATCGTGGGTGAAAGCGGCTGCGGCAAATCGACCACCGGACGAGCACTGATGCGCCTCATCAACAGTGACGCTGAAAGCATTCACTTTGAGGGAAAAGAGATCTCTGATCTGAAAGAGGCAGAGTTCCAGCCGCTGCGCCGTGAAATTCAGATGGTGTTTCAGGATCCCTATGCGTCTCTGAACCCCCGCCTGACAGTAGGGTTCACCATTGCAGAGCCGTTGCTGCTACATGGCATGGTCTCTTCACTTGAACAGGCTTCTCCACAGATCGATGCGCTGCTCAAGAGCGTCGGTCTCCTGCCGGAGCACGCGCGTCGTTATCCGCACGAATTTTCTGGCGGTCAGCGTCAGCGTATTGCCATCGCCCGCGCCATGGCGCTGAAACCGAAAGTGATTATTGCGGATGAGGCGGTATCAGCCCTGGATGTGTCGATTCAGGCGCAGGTGGTGAATCTGATGATGGACCTGCAGCAGCAGACAGACGTGGCATGGATCTTCATCTCTCACGATATGGCGGTCGTCGAGCGCATTGCGAATCGCGTCGCGGTGATGTACCTCGGCCAGATTGTGGAGCTTGGTCCGCGCCAGTCTGTCTTTAATCAGCCGCAACATCCCTATACCCGGCGTCTGCTGGCCTCCGTGCCGGTCGCCGATCCAGAGAACCGTCAGCCCCGTCTTTTCGATGACAGCGAAATTCCTTCGCCGTTACGTAAGGTGGGCGAAACGGTCACGAAAACCCGTTATCGCCAGGTTGCGCCCCAGCACTGGGTCGCTGACGGCATTGCATTTTAATTATCCTCAACGACCAGGAGAATGTATGAAAACGCTATTTCACCGTACTTCGCTAGCCCTCGCATTGACGACGACGCTGGTCATGACTGCGCAGGCACAGGATCTGCGCATCTCCATGTATGCCGATATTACGGGACTGGATCCGCACGACACCTCGGATAATGTCAGCTACTCGGTGCAGAGCGGCATCTTTGAGCGCCTGTTCCAGTTTGATCCTCAAATGAAGCTGCAGCCCTGGCTGGCGACCGGTTATACCTCCAATGACAGTGCCACCGAATTTACGCTGACGCTGCGCAAAGGCGTCACCTTCCAGGACGGAACACCTTTTGATGCCGAGGCCGTCAAAGCTAACCTTGATCGGCTGGCAGACCAGAAAAAAGGGCTGAAGCGTAACAGTCTCTACAAAATGATCGATAAGGTTACGGTGCTGGCTCCCGACCAGGTAAAAATCGATCTCAATCAGTCGTTCGGGGCTTTTATCAACACGCTGGCGCATCCTTCGGCGGTAATGTGGAGCCCGTCCGTTCTTAAGCAATATCCGGACGAAGCGCAATTGCGACTGCATCCGGTGGGAACCGGTCCGTTTAAATTCGTCAACTGGACACCGGGCAAAGCGGTCACGCTGGCGAAGTATGACGGTTACTGGCAGCAGGGATGGCCTAAAGTCGACAAGGTGATCTTCTCGCCGAGCCCGGAAGATGCGACACGGGTGGCAGCGCTGAAATCGGGACAGGTAGATGCCATCTGGCCATTGCCGTCAGACCTGATTGCGGCAGTGAAGCAGGACAGCCACCTTTCGATTCAGCGCGATCCGAGCATTTATCTCTATTACATGGCGATCAACACGCAGCACAAGCCGCTGGCCGATATTCGGGTTCGTCAGGCCATCAACTATGCGATTGACCGTAATCTGTGGCTGAAAGTAGCCTTTGCCGGTCTGGGCAAACCGGCCACCTCCGCCATGCCGGAAGGGGTGCAGTTCTATCAAAAACAAACCGCTCCCGACTACCGTTATGCACCTGACGAGGCTAAAGCGTTGCTGAAAGCCGCGGGCTATCCGAATGGTCTGGATCTTAAACTCTGGGTCACCAATGCCACGGCCGCCGTACGAGCCGGTCAGGTGCTGAAGGCACAGCTGGCTGCGGTGGGTATTCGTGCCACGGTCACACCGATGGATTCCGGCACGCGCAACGCTAAATTATGGGGCGTGAAGGATCCGAAAATGGCGGAGTTTGACCTCTATTATGGCGGCTGGTCGACCTCTACGGGCGACGCCGACTGGGCGCTGCGTCCGCTGTTTGCCACCGAATCCTGGGTGCCGACCTCCTATAACGTCTCCTACTTCAGTAACCCGGATGCAGACAAAGCGATTGCGGCCGGGCTGGCGACTGCCGATCCGGCAAAGCGCGGTATCGCCTATGCGCAGGCGCAAAAGGTGTTGTGGAAAGAAGCACCGGTGGCGTTCCTGGGCACGCCAGACAATCTGGTGGGCAAGCGCAACATGCTGAGCGGCGTTTCGATGCTGCCTGATGGCAATTTCATATTCACTCAGGCGTCCTTTAAATAAAACGCTTTCTTCTTCCTCGTTCCCTGTCCGCAATGGGCCGGGGACGAGAGGAGGCCCGTCACCTCATTTCAGGGAATGACATGTTTGCATACATCCTTCGCCGATTGCTGGAGATGATCCCGGTTTTGCTGGTGGTCTCGTTGCTGGTTTTCGGTTTTATCAAGCTTATGCCGGGCGATCCGGCGCGCATTTATGCCGGACCGGATGCATCCATTGAGGCGGTCGAGGCGGCGCGTCAGCATCTCGGGCTTAACGATCCGCTGCCGCAGCAGTATCTGCACTGGATCGGCAGCCTGTTGCAGGGCGACCTGGGCATCACCTATCGCACCCAGCAACCAGTTCGGGAGGTGATTGGGCAGGGCTTTATGCCGACGCTGTGGCTCGCCTTAGCGGGTTTCACCTGGTCCGTTATTCTCGGTTTGTTATTTGGCGTGATGGCGGCCCTGAAACGGGGACGCTGGCAGGACTGGACGCTGATGAGCGTGGCGGTAGGCGGCATTTCGATGCCTGCTTTCTGGCTGGGGCTGTTGCTCATTCAGTTCGTCGCAATGCCATTTGGGCTGTTTTCGGTCAGCGGCTTTAACAGGGCCAGCGATATTGTTCTGCCCGCCATTACGCTGGGTTCGTCGGTGGCGGCGGTCATGGCGCGCTTTACCCGTTCGGCCTTCCTGGAGGTGGCGCAGGAAGATTACGTGCGTACCGCAAAAGCCAAAGGGCTGCATAATCGCCTGGTGACGTGGAAACATGTGATGCGTAATGCGCTTATCCCGGTGATTACCATGCTGGGTCTGCAGTTCGGTTTTCTGCTGGGCGGATCCATCGTCGTGGAGAGTGTTTTCAACTGGCCGGGATTAGGCTGGTTACTGATTGAGTCGATCAAAGCGCAGGATCAGCCGGTGATTCAGGCGCTGGTGATGCTGTTCGTGTTTGAGTTTATTGTGATTAACCTGCTGGTCGATCTGCTTTACGCGGTGGTCAATCCGGCCATTCGTCTGCGACAGGAGCCGAAATGAGTAGTCAATCGCTGACTGACAACCCGCCTCAGATCATTCGTTCGCCATGGCGTGATTTCCTGCATGCCTTTGTGCGTAACCCGCTGGCGCTGGTCTCTGGCGGCTTTGTAATGCTGTTAATCGTGGTGGCGGTTTTTGCGCCCTGGCTGGCACCCTGGGATCCCATGGCACCGGACTGGATGGCGCTGTCGTCGCCGCCTTCCACGGCACACTGGATGGGGACCGACGAGCTGGGGCGCGACCTGCTCAGCCGCATTATCTATGGGGCGCGTATCTCGCTCTATATCGGCGTGCTGTCGGTGACGATGGGCATGCTGGTCGGGGTGATACTGGGCTTACTGGCGGGCTATTACGGCGGTTGGGTCGATATGCTGATCATGCGCGGTGCCGACGTCCTATTCGCGTTTCCCGGCATGTTGCTGGCCATTGCGGTGGTTGCGCTGCTGGGAACCGGCCTGAACAATGTGATTATCGCGGTCGCGGTCTTCAGCGTGCCGGTATTTGCCCGTATCGTGCGGGCGTCGACGCTCTCTCTGAAGCAGGCTGCCTATGTTGAAGCCGTGCGCTGTGCCGGTGCGCCAGACCGCGTGATTATTCTGCGGCATATTCTGCCCGGCACGCTCTCCAGCGTGATTGTCTATTTCACTATGCGCATCGGCACCAGTATTCTGACGGCGGCTGGCCTGAGTTTTATCGGACTGGGTCCAGAGCCTGACGTGCCGGAATGGGGCAATATTCTGGCGATGAGCCGCAGCATGATGATGGCCGGTGCCTGGCACATGAGCGTATTCCCGGGGCTGGCGATCTTTATTACCGTGCTGGCATTCAATCTGCTTGGCGATGCGTTGCGTGACACGCTCGATCCCAAACTCAAGGGCTGACCATGGATTACCAACAACTGCAGCGCGACCTGCTGCTGGATCGCTGGCGTGACCTGCGTCAGCTTGGGCAGCCGCGAAGCGCATGCGGCCCCACTAATCGCATCAGCGATGTTGCGGGCGTGCGTGTCGGACATGACACGCTGAATGAAGGCGAAACGCAGACTGGCGTCACCGCTATCGTACCGCCGGGCGACAATCTGTTTCTCACGCCGCTGCCGTGCGGGGTTGAGGTGCTGAACGGCTTTGCGAAACCCGTCGGACTGATTCAGATAGAAGAACTTGGCGTGCTTCAGACGCCGATTCTGCTCAGTAATACGCTGGCGGTCGGCACGCTGTTTACCGCGCTGGTGCGGGATGCCATCCGTCGTAACCCGGAACTGGGCCGGACATTGCCTACGGTCAACCCGCTGGTGCTGGAGTGTAACGATGGCTGGCTGAATGATATTCAGGCGCTGGCCATCAGTGAGGCGATGGCGCAGGCGGCGCTGCAGACGGCCTCCGCTGACTTCGCGCGCGGCAGCGTCGGCGCGGGACGCGGGATGAGCTGTTTCAGCCTGAAAGGCGGCATCGGCACTGCCTCGCGGCTGATACCCTCGCTTAACGCCACGCTTGGCGTGCTGGTGCTGGCCAATTTCGGCGCACTGGAAGCCTTAACGATTGATGGCGTGCGGGCGGGCGAGATGATTGTGCCGCTGCTGACGGGGAATGCGCCGCAGCTGGATGCCGGTTCTGTCATCATCATCATGGCGACAGATGCCCCGCTGGATGCCCGTCAGCTGAAGCGCATCGCGAAGCGCGCCGGTGCGGGCCTTGGACGGCTGGGCAGTTACTGGGGCCACGGCTCAGGGGATATTGCGGTGGCGTTTTCAACACAACCGCTGCCGCAACCGCCACAGGACGACACGCTGGAACCGCTGCTTGCCGCCGCCGCAGATGCCACTGAACAGGCTGTACTGGATGCCCTGTTGAGCGCAGAGGCCGTTACCGGCTTTCGCGGTCACCATCGCCCCTCACTGACTCAGATTCTGGACAGGTTAACCTCATGAAAATTTTTATCTCGGCCGACATTGAAGGTATTGCGGGCGTCATGCGTCCGGAGCAGTGTACACCTGGTCATCCGGAGCATCAGATCGCCCGTAGCCTGATGGAGCAGGAAGTGAATGCCGCGATTGAAGGGGCGTTCGCCGGCGGGGCAACGGAAGTGGTGGTGGCAGACAGCCATGCGCAGATGACCAATTTGCGTGCGGGAAATATCGATCCCCGCGCCCGACTGGTGCAGGGCAAACCCCGCTGCCTGTCGATGGTGGAGGGGATAGAACAGCAGCGGTTCGACGGGCTGTTTCTGGTGGGATTTCACAGCGCAGCAGGTGAATCCGGCGTACTGGCGCATACCATTAACGGTCGGGCATTCTGGCGTATCCACATCAATGGTCTGGTGATGGGAGAAACCGATATTTATGCGGCCGCCGCCGCTGAACACGGCACGCCATTGCTGCTGGTTACCGGCGACGATCAGTTACAGAGCTGGATAGCGGAACATTACCCGACGGTCGATTACGTCTGTGTAAAACGCGCTATTTCTCATACCTGCGCGGAATCGATCAGTCCGCAGGTGGCCCAGCGTGCAATCACCGCCGCGGCAAGCGCTGCACTGCAGCATCCTTCCCACGTGAACACGACTCGCCTCACAGCGCCTTACGCTATGCGGCTTCAGGCTGCTAAACCGGTGCTGGCCGATCTGTTCAGCCTGATCCCTGGCGTCACGCGCCTTGATGCCGTTACCGTGGGTTATCAGGCGGAGAAGATGGAGACGTTAATCAGCTTACTCAGTGCCTTCTCCTATCTGGCGAGTACCCAGTCGTAGCGACATTATCCCAGGGCTGCCTGCAACGTCAGTCCGTTTATCCCGCCTTTCTGTTCGCCTGATATCTGTACATATGCCTCATCCCCCGGACGAGACAGGATCGCTGCTGGCTTCAGCCTGATGAACCCACATTTCTGACCCCGCTGCACCACGGCAGCGCGAGCACCGCTCCCTGCAGAGGCTTCAGGCGGACTGCCGGATGCGGACAGGTGCGAGCCAGGTCGCTGAGCCTGCGCCGGTTTTGCGGTACAGTTTTTGCAACAGGGGAATAATTACTTTCACTCTCCGTCGGTGCAGCCTGTCGGAGAGACCTCCGGGTCCGGTATTCCATCCAGGGTAAATCATCATGCGGCTCCGCCATATAGAGGTCTTTCAGGCCATTGTACAGACCGGCAGCATCAGCGCAGCGGCGCGCCTGCTGAATGTGTCGCAACCGAATATCAGCCGTGTGCTGAATCACGCTGAACAGCAACTGGGATTTGCGCTGTTTGAGCGACGTATCCAGGGCATGAGCGTGACGGCAGAAGGGCGACGCCTGCTGCCTGAAATCGACGATCTCTGCCAGCGCCTGCAATCCATTACCCAGCTCACCGAACAGCTACGGCGGGGTGAAGGGCAGTTGGTGCGCGTCGGCGCGGCGCACGCCTTTGGTCAGATGGTGATGGCCCCGGCGCTGGTCACGTGGCGGCAACAGATGGCCTCGGTCAGTGTCGAACTGGTCACCGAGCATTTCAGTACCTTATGCCAGATGATTCTGGAGAATCAGCTCGATTTCGCGCTGGTCTTTGGTCAGCAGGTCGATGCGGATCTGCTGGCTGAACCTCTGTTTCAGTCTTCCATGGTGGCGCTGCTACCGCGCCATCATCCCCGGCATGAACCCGTTACGCTGCAATGGTTATGTGACAATAATTTACTGATGATGCAGGCGCAGGATCCGCTTGGACGCGTCCTGCACCGTGCACTGCGTGATAAGAAACTAAATCCCGCCGTGTCGTTGTCGATCAAAACCTACTCGGTCATTGCCGATATGGTGCTCGCAGGTGGCGGCGTGGGCGTCGTGGATCTCTTCACCGCCTGCCGCTATGCCGAACAGCTAAAGCTGCTGCCCATCGCGCAACCTCTGCCGTTTGAAGTGATGCTGATCAGCCGTCGTGACCAGCCACAGTCGCAGTCGACTCTGCAACTGAAGCAGGTGATCCGTAACAGACTGTGGGAGATTGCCCGGCAGTGTGAGGTGCAGTTTATCCGTAGCTGAATACGTGCCATTTCAGGTGAAGAGCAGGTGAGAGGGGATGCTCAGGTTGCAACGGGTTCGTTTGCTGACTGTTGCGAAAAACGAGCTGGAACAACAGACTTGTTAAGGTGATGATTGCGGCATTGTTCAGGTGTGTTGACAGACACCATTGCTACTTTATGAAAAGAAAAATTCACGCAATGACGTGAATTTTAGGGAGTCTGTCAGATTCAAAGGGGGTGCTGAAGCCTCATGATAAAACAGATTTTATTAAGACGGCGAACCATCATTTGTTTTTTTAACTTTATGTTTTTAATGGGTTTTTATTTTTAAATAGAAATGCTTATTTACATGCTCATTTTTAGATTAATTCGATTTTTGTTGTATGTAAGACTCTGATTATGACATTTTTTAAATGATATCTGGGTCTCTTGACTTTAGCTTTTGTGCAACTGCAGGTTACATAATGACCTGTCTTATCAAGCTTATTGGTACTACTCTAAAGAAAAGTCATCGTCATGAATGAGACCGTAGCCGGGTTGAAACTTTCTGTCCGCAATTTGGAATTGATCCAGTTAAAGCGTGGGCCAGTTCAACTTATCTATTTACTTGAACAAGATAACCTGGTTTCCATTTCACTTATGGCTCCAGGCGTGAGATAGCAGGCGGAGAGCATCCCTTCGTTTTCGGGGCGCACACTGATAAAACAGGAAAAGGTAGCACCGCAGAGCGGTGTCGAACCTTGTCAGCGGTTATTCCATGAGATTAAGGCCACTTTTTTCAGCTTAAGTAAGTGAAAATGCTAGACTTCGTGTTACATTATTGGTGTATATATGCCAATAAAACAGTGCAGGAAAATCATGCATTTAACTCATAATAGAAAGTCTGATTACCTTGGTCGATATTTCACCAGTGAAATTATCGGTCAACTTCTGATTGATTCCATGCAAAATGTTTCACCGTCCTTAGTTCTTGACCTTGGTTCTGGGGATGGTGCTTTGACAGTAGCTGCATCAAAGCAGTGGTCAGATGCTATATTTATGACTGTGGACATAGACTTAAATGCACGAGCAAAATCTCTAGAATCTATGTTTGGTGGACGGATCACTCATACAATAGCTAATGCCTTAAGCCATGATCTGCCCAATAAAATAAACATATCTTTAGCGAGTGCGGATGCAGCTATTTGTAATCCTCCATACATTAGACCAAAATGGCATAATGATTTCAAATATATCCTTGAAGAGGCTGGCCTAGAGGATGTTATTTACAGTAAAAAAGATATTTCAGCAGAGATGCTTTTTATTGCTCAGAATTTAAGGCTGCTCAAAAGTGGTGGTTTGTTAGGTTTAATTCTACCCGACGGAATTATATCTGGTGATAAGCATTTAGAATTAAGAAGGAAATTGTTGGAGTGCCATGCAGTTGAATCGGTAATTCAACTTCCAAGAAGAGTTTTTCGTCGTACTGATGCAAAAACTCATATTTTGGTACTTAGAAAAGACGGACAGCCAGGTGAAAAAGTAACATTACAGTGTGTCGACGAAAATAATGATTTTTGCCAACCGATAAAAATAAAAACGTCGAGTGCAGTTGAGCGTCTAGATTATAGTTATCATTCTGCTAAAGTTAAAAATAATAATGGGGTCAGAGTTGGTGATATAGTAAGTCTCTTAGTTAGAGGTAATATTTCATCCTCTGAGAGACGATTAAAATCTCATCCTGTTTTTCATACTAGTGATATGCATTCTAAGCAATATAAAGTCCCGCATGAGTTTTTTATTAAAAACGAACAACTTAAAAATAATGAAGTTGTAGCCTGTCCTGGCGATATTTTGATATCAAGGGTTGGGCGGAATTTGACTGAGAAAATTTGTATGGTCGAGAATGGGAATGTGGTTATTAGTGATTGTATTATTTTGATTAGAGTAGCAGTTGAGTACAGGGATGGTTTGTTCGCCTTCCTTATTAGTGAAGAAGGAAAAAACTATCTTAACGCACTCTCTCATGGCGTGGGTGCGAGATTTTTAACGCAAAAAGCAATTCTTAACCTTATCTTTTGAATTCGAGAGAGGAATATGGATAATTTTGAAGAAGAACAGTTAAGTTATACTTTACAGCAACGTGCTGATTACATCCCTTTAGATGAATTACTCGATGAGACATCTGAAGAGGGAGAGATTTTTAAAAAAGTATACGCAGAGCTTACTAATAAAGGATTAAGGACTATTGTCGGCCCTAGGGGTTGTGGTAAGACACATATGATGCGTTATGCTTGGGTGAAGTGTAAAGAACTAAAAAACAAACCTTTTGCGATATATGTTTCATTCAATAGATACTTTCGACTTGAACCTTTATTAACGAGTCGGGGAGGAGCTATCAATCAGTTCCACTCATGGGTATTAGCTCGTATACTGTTATCTATTGTTGATAAACGTAGTGAGTGGGATAATTCTAAAGTTGATCCTGAGTCTGTAATGAATAATTATGGGTTTGAGATTGATGGTTTGAGCAAGTTTGTTTCTAGAGTTGAAAGATCTCAACCATTAGAAGACGACGAAGCCGATATAGTTGAGAAAATAACAATAGAAAAAGTACAGGAAATAATAGACGATATTCGCTTCCAGGCTGAAAGGAATTTTTCCATTATTCTAATGGATGATGCAGCTTTAACACTGACGCCTGAATATTTGCTCGAATTTTTGGATATTGTTCGCTCTTTAAAGTCTACAACAATAGTTCCTAAAGCCTCGGTCTATCCTGGGACAACAGAAAAAAGTCCAAAGTTTCATGAAGGTCAGGATTCAATATCTATTCCAGTATGGATATCAATTGATGACAGTGAATATAATTCTGTCATGGATTCTATTGCTGTAAAAAGAGTTCCTAATCTTGAAGAGATGCCTGACGATGCAAAAAAAATGTTTAAACTTGCTGCTTTTGGTATTCCAAGAGCTTATTTGACCATGTTGGATGAGTATACTCGTAGTGGGTATAAAACTAGTCAGCAGGCAATAAATAATATTATAAACGAACATTTGTCGGCAAGGATTAATGAATATCGCTCTTTATCAATGAAAGTTCCAAAATTCAGAGACCTGATTTCTTTTGGTGAAGAAATTCTTGATAAGTTTGCAAGCCTTTTAAAAGATGCCAATATAAAATTGTTAACTAAGAAGGAAAAACAAATTTTTGTTGGAATTGAAAAGGAGGGTATAACTCCAATAGTTGAAAGAATGTTCAATTTGCTAGTCGAAGCTGGTTTAATTTACGACTCAGGAGAGGTTAAACACGGCACACCTCAGCGTATTTATCAACGTTTTATACCTCACTCGGCAATGTTGATATCTTTACGTGTTTTCTCTACTCATGAGAAGAGTGGGGCAATCAAACAAATTTTAGATGGTTTTTCCTGGAAAAACACTAAGCATCCTCTTAGACGTAGCTTAACAAGACTAATGTCTAAAGAGCGAATTAATTTATTAAGTTTTTCATTACCTGCATGTACTGTTTGCCATGCACAAAGAATTCATGATAATCAAAAATTTTGCCATAATTGTGCAAACCAACTTGTTGATGCTTCTACTTTTAATTTGTGCTTAGACACAAAATTAGATATTGTGCCAGGCTTAACTAAATGGCAGAAAAAGAAAATTAGTGAATCATTGCCATCATTAAAAACTATTAGAGACTACCTAGCAAAACAAGATCCAGCGGCAGAATTGTTGTTAATAAATGGAATTGGCGATAAAAGGGCAACTCGAATTGTCGATGTTCTAGAAAGTTTCGTTGATGATTTTTTATCATAAGGAGGGTAAAATGACAATTACAAATGCTACTGAAGATTTCTCTGCAATAGTGACTGTTAGGTTGCCTACTAGTGACTTCGACACATCGGTTTTTTTTTCAACTGAATCAGGCAATAATTATTCTCCAATAGATGAGTTTCTGACAAATGCGGTTAGTTTAAATTTACTTTGGGTCACAAGTGAAGAAGAGATCTCTAATCAGCTCGGAAATCTTCTTTTACTTGGCTATGTTTCTGCAGTTGAAAGTTACATGAGGTCTATGATTCGGTCGTTAATAAATGTTGATTTATTCGTGCAAAAAAAATGCGAATCTTTACAAGTTAGTTATACAGCAGCAGTACATCACAAAAAAGATTTACTTCCAGAGGCGCTTCTTGAAGAAACAGTGTTCTCAGGAAAAGATAAAATCACTTCCAGCTTGAATAAATTCCTTGACATGAACAAAGTCACTGCAAGCTTAGGTGGCTTACTGGATAGATATGAGTCTATCTGTCAAATGAGACATTGCTGTGTTCACCGCTTTGGTAAGTTGGGCGTTAAAAATGCAATTGCACTTGGTTTAGATGGCCATAAAACTCTTATAGAGAAGCCCGTTATTTTAAATAAAAATGATTTGGCTAAAATAGCAGAAGTTTTATTCTCTTTGGTTAAATCAATAAATAATGAGGTTTTTGCACATGTGCTCCAAAGACTTATTCCTCCCAACATAACAAATTTCACATGGACTTGGGATTATCAAACCGATAAGATAATATTCAATAAATACTATAAAATTTTTCAAACTAAAGAAGACTCGATAAAATCTCCTTCTGCAAGCGCTTTATATTTACGATTCAAGAATTCTAAAGCCCCAGTACGCCTGAGGTAAATATTTAGAGTTACTATAACTTGCCAAAATATTTAAGTATTTCTCTGATAGAACTTCACTTCGGTGAAGTTCTATCTGTATCATTTATACCATAATTCACTAGACATTAAAATTAATTAAAATATTGAAATAAATATATGTCGTCACGGGAATGCATGATTTTTGCTGGGCATTTTAGTGCTTTTGATAAGCAGTTTTGTCGAATCCCTCCCCCTTTAGCTGCGCTGTATTGAAATTGTATGAGACTTCCTTAAATAAAAAATCCACGCAGCTGCGTGGATTTAAGAGATTTTTGCGTCTTCATGAGATTCAATGAAACCTCATGAAACAACAACCCAATCAGACGTTGAACAAAAAGTTCATCACATCGCCATCTTTCACGATGTACTCTTTACCTTCTGAACGCATCTTTCCAGCTTCTTTCGCGCCTTGCTCGCCTTTATAGGCGATAAAGTCTTCAAACGCGATGGTCTGGGCGCGGATAAAGCCTTTCTCGAAGTCAGTATGGATTTTACCGGCTGCCTGTGGAGCAGTGGCACCAACCGGGATGGTCCAGGCACGCACTTCTTTCACGCCAGCGGTGAAGTAGGTCTGCAGGTTCAGCAGCGAGTAACCGGCGCGGATAACGCGGTTCAGGCCCGGCTCTTCCAGTCCCAGTTCCGCCATGAACTCTTCACGATCTTCATCTTCCAGCTCGGCAATGTCCGACTCAACGGCGGCGCAAACCGGTACGACGACTGAACCTTCTGCTTCAGCGATAGCGCGCACCTGATCCAGGTACGGGTTGTTCTCGAAACCATCTTCATTGACGTTGGCAATGTACATCGTTGGTTTCAGGGTCAGGAAGCTCAGATAGCGGATGGCCGCTTTGTCGTCGGCATCCAGATCCAGTGAACGCAGCATGCCCGCTTCAGAAAGATGCGGCAGGCACTTCTCCAGCGCAGCCAGCTCGGCTTTGGCATCTTTGTCGCCGCCTTTGGCTTTCTTCTGCACGCGCTGAATCGCACGTTCACAGGTTTCCAGATCGGACAGCGCCAGTTCGGTGTTGATGACATCAATATCTTCCGCCGGGTTCACTTTTCCCGCAACGTGGATGATGTTGTCGTTTTCAAAGCAGCGCACCACGTGGCCGATCGCTTCGGTTTCGCGGATGTTGGTCAGGAACTGGTTGCCCAGGCCTTCACCTTTGGACGCACCTTTTACCAGGCCCGCGATATCGACGAATTCCATGGTAGTCGGCACCACGCGCTGTGGCTTAACAATCTCAGAAAGCTGGTCCAGACGCAGGTCAGGCATGGGTACCACGCCGGTGTTTGGCTCAATGGTACAGAACGGGAAGTTAGCCGCTTCGATGCCCGCTTTAGTCAGCGCGTTAAACAGAGTGGATTTACCGACGTTCGGCAGGCCCACGATACCGCATTTGAATCCCATGGTTTGATACCCTTTATAACTGGATGGACAGCGCGCCAGAGGGCGGACTGTCGGAGACGAATGGAAAAATTTCGCGCATTATACACGGAATCGCAATGATTCGGGCGTTTAAGCAGGCTTGAAGGCGTGCAGCCGGTTCATTGCCTTAATGCGATCCTCTTTCAGCCACAGTTCGGTGCAGCGCGCCGCCTCATCAATGGCATCATCAATCAGCTTCTGCTCACTGGCGGGCGGCTTGCCCAGCACAAATCCGGTCACTTTGTTGCGATCGCCGGGATGCCCGATACCGATGCGCAGCCGATGGAAATTATTGTTGTTGCCCAGCTTGCTGATGATGTCTTTCAGCCCGTTATGGCCGCCATGGCCGCCGCCCTGCTTGAACTTCGCCACACCGGGCGGCAAATCGAGTTCATCATGCGCCACCAGAATCTCTTCTGGCGCGATGCGATAAAAGGTCGCCATTGCCGCCACCGCTTTACCACTCAGGTTCATAAAGGTGGTCGGCACCAGCAGGCGCACATCCTCGCCGGCTATCGCCAGGCGGGCGGTATAGCCATAGAATTTGCCTTCCTCTTTCAGTGACTGATTGTGGCGCTCAGCCAGTAGATCCAGATACCAGGCACCCGCATTGTGGCGTGTGGCGGCGTATTCAGCGCCCGGATTGGCCAGTCCCACAATCAGTTTAATGCTGCTCACAATGATTATCCTGCTGTTATCGCGAAAGGGCGTTAGTTTACTTCGCCACAGGCGAGATGACAAAGCACACGCATCGAAATGGTTCAGAACGGTGATTAATCATTTTCTATCTGAATCAACAGGCTGCATTCAGGACCAGGCCATTCTTTATAGCTGATGTGTGATCCAGTCCGCAACGTGGACCCCAGCCATTGCCTAAACTTATGGCACTTAACATTGTGTGCGGTTATTTACTCATATGGATGGAGGTGCAGCATGAAACATCAACACTGCCGCGTAGCGGGTAACAGCTTGATGGTACTGGGATTAGTCACAATGGTGCTGGGTGTTGGGTTTTCAATTATGAACCAGCTGCCGACACTCGATTTGCCGCAGTTTCTGGCGCAGGGCGCGATTCTGAGCATCTTTATTGGCGCACTGATGTGGCTGGTGGGCGCGCGTATCAGTGGCCGTGAAAAAATTGAAGATCGCTATTACTGGCTGCGTCACTATGACAAGCGCTGCCGCCGGTCACACAATTCCCACCACTAACTGATGGCTGCCGGGACCGGATGCTGCGCAGTGCAGTTCCGGCCACTGGCTTTCGCGTGATAGAGCGCTGCATCTGCCAGCGCCAGTAAACTCTCAAAATCCTGCTGGCCTTGCGTGACCGTGGCAAAGCCAATGCTGACTGAATAAGCTATGTCATTGGGTTGCGATGTACAGACCGCCAGCCGGATCGCCTCACACCACGCCTCTGCATCCCGTGCTCCAGCCGGAATGATGGCCGCAAACTCTTCTCCGCCCAGTCGTGCAAAACGCCCCTCAGCCGGTATCAATTCTCTGACTATTTCGCAAAAGTGAATCAAAATCTGGTCGCCCTGATGATGGCCATATCGATCATTGATGCTTTTAAAATGATCGAGGTCGAACAGTATTGCGCTGAACGGCCGGTTCTGACGGCGGCAGCGCGCCACAATTTTTGTGGCTTCAGTAAATAAGGCGCGACGATTCCAGACGCTGGTCAGCGGATCGTGCAGGGAAGTGTGTTTTAACGCTATCTGCATCCGCTCATTCACCATGGCCAGAATGGTAAACGTCAGGCCGATGACAAACAGAATGGATTCCAGAATCACGTAAACTGAAAAGTCTGACCCGCCAATCGCTCCGGGTTGCGTGCTGGGCATGGCGCTATCCAGAAACAGGCGCGCCAGATGAAACAACAGGTGGATCCACAGCAGCAACTGGGCAGGCCAGAAAGTGGCTTTCAGCGTGTCACGCGCCTGCCAGACCAGCTGGATCAGTGCGGCGGTATAGGCGACGCAGGCGATGCACAATACCAGTACCCGTTTGGGTAAGCTGTAATAAAACGCCGGAAAGCAGCAGAGGAGTGCCCAGAGCAGCGCACCCAGTAGCCAGTGCGTACCGATAGGTTTACCGCAGAAGCGCCGGAACGCATTTAATAATCCGCCATAAGCGAGCATCACTAACACATTGCCGACCGCAACCGGCAGGAAATGCAGGCCGCTGCTGCGCAGGCTGCTTAAGAATACGGCAATCAGGGTGAAAACCAGTGACAGGCAGGTGAAGCCAAGAACGCGGTCATAGTGCGACCCGACCCAGGCAAAAACCATAATAATGCTCAGAAACCCCAGCACGTAGAGCTCGCAGACAAACAATGTGTAGATATCGAGGCTCATGGTGGCTGAATTCAGATGAGAAATGCGCTGCAAATTACCATTTAATGCTAAAAGGCAGAAGCGGGGGAGCACTGCGTTTTAGTAAAAAAGTGGGTGGCGTTGAAAATAGGGGATTAAAAGGAAATTTATCGGGGAAAAATCAGAAAAAAAAGCGCGTTAATCCAGACGGCAGAGATAAAAAAACCGGGCACAGGGCCCGGTTCCGCGAAGATTAATGCTCGAACATCGCCGAGATAGATTCTTCGTTACTGATGCGGCGAATCGCTTCGGCCAGCATGCCAGATAAGGTCAGTGTGCGCACATTCGGCAGTGACTTAATCTCGTCTGAAAGCGGGATGGTATCGCAGACGATGACCTGGTCGAGTACAGATTTACGCAGGTTTTCAACCGCATTGCCGGAGAAGATCGGATGCGTCGCGTAAGCAAACACGCGTTTGGCACCACGTTCTTTCAGCGCTTCAGCCGCTTTGCACAGCGTGCCGCCGGTGTCGATCATATCGTCGACCAGCACGCAGTCGCGGCCAGCAACGTCACCAATGATGTGCATCACCTGAGAAACGTTCGCGCGAGGGCGGCGTTTATCGATGATAGCCATGTCGGTGTCGTTCAGCAGTTTAGCGATAGCACGGGCACGTACTACGCCACCAATATCGGGAGAAACAACAATCGGGTTTTCCAGACCGATCTGCATCATATCTTCCAGCAGGATCGGGCTGCCAAATACGTTATCAACCGGGACGTCGAAGAAGCCCTGGATCTGCTCGGCGTGCAGGTCAACCGTAAGAACACGGTCAACACCGACGCTGGAAAGGAAGTCTGCCACTACTTTTGCGGTAATAGGCACACGCGCGGAACGCACACGGCGGTCCTGACGGGCATAACCAAAGTAGGGGATGACTGCGGTAATACGACCAGCAGAAGCACGACGCAGCGCGTCGACCATCACAACCAGTTCCATCAGATTATCGTTGGTGGGAGCACAGGTGGACTGGATGATGAAAATATCACCACCGCGTACATTTTCATTAATCTGTACGCTCACTTCACCATCACTGAAACGGCCTACTGCGGCGTCTCCCAGGCTGGTGTAAAGGCGATTGGCAATACGTTGTGCTAGTTCCGGGGTGGCGTTACCAGCAAATAGCTTCATATCAGGCACGAGAAGAACCTCAGGCTTTGCGTCCAGAGAATGAACGGTATGACTGTAACCGGCGCGTACGGTCATAGACGTTCACACGGGTGTGTTAATGCGAAACGTGCAGTGTCTGGAACGGGGTGACACTGTCACGCATTCGCTAATCGCCTCGCAGGGTACGCTGTAGCGGCGAAACGTTAACGCCCCGGGCTACAAATCCGCGTACCCCATTCGGGGCAAGCTCCAGCACCTGGCGGGCGGCGGACTCGGTGTCAAATTCAGCAAACACACAAGCGCCTGTGCCAGTCAGGCGTGACGGCGCGTATTCTAGCAGCCAGGAAACAAGCGCATCAACCTCACGAAAACGTTTTCTTACTACTGCTTCACAATCATTGGTGAAGGGTAAGGCTAAAAGCGTCGATAAACTGCGCGATGGCGTATCCCGCGTCAGCCCGGGGTCATTGAATACCACGGGTGTGCTGATGTTCACACCGGGATGGGCGACAAGATACCACTTTTCTTCCGGCGCTGCGGGCTGAAGTTGTTCACCCACGCCCTCTGCAAAGGCCGCAAAGCCGTGCACAAAGACCGGTACATCCGCGCCCAGCTTCACGCCGATTGCCGCCAGCTCATCTGGTGTGAAGCCGGTTTGCCACAGATGATTCAGCGCCACCAGCACGGTCGCCGCATCAGAAGAGCCGCCACCGATGCCGCCGCCCATGGGCAGCCTTTTCTCGATAGCAATCTGCGCACCCGCGCGTGCGGGCAGGCGATGGTTATCCTGTGCCGCCTGTTTCAGCATGTTTGCGGCGCGGACAATCAGGTTGTCCGCATCTGCCACGCCCGGCACCGGCGTTAATAGCTGAATAGCGTCGCTGTGATCGACGCTAATCTGCAGTTCATCCCCGTAGTCGAGAAACTGAAACAGCGTCTGCAGGTTGTGATAGCCGTCCGGACGACGGCCAGTGATGTAGAGAAAAAGATTCAGTTTTGCCGGGGCAGGCCAGTGGGTGATCATTGAACGGTCCAGCCGTCCATACGCAGTTTAATCCGCTGGTCACCCTCTTTCAGCTCCAGGCTGGACGGCAGCGGCGGCGTAACCTTGCTGTCGTAGCCCGCAATCGAAACCTGCCAGTTCTGACCGTCGCGGCTGTAGTTGAGGCTGCTCAGCTGATAGCTATCATTGAGCTGATAATCCGTGGCATCGCCTGGCAGACCCATCATCCACTGACGCAGATTGGCCAGCGGAATGTTCATGCCGGTCAGCTGCGAGATCATTTTCTGCGCATCGTTGCTGACGTAGCGCTTGCCTTTGTTATCGACGATCTGCACCACCGAGCCCTGTGCATCGAGCTGCAGTTCGGTGCTGCCAAGCGGATTTGTCAGCAGCAGGCGATAGCGATCGGGCGCGGTCTGCTGCCAGTTGAAGCGGGCGTAGACTTTCTGCTTGTCAGAGAGGTAGGCAAAGGCACCGCGGGTCTGGTAGTGCGTGACCTTTGAGACCGCCTGCTGATGCTGTTGCCACTGTGGCGCGGTAACGCTGGGGCCGGGACCTTGCGGTTTGTTGACGCTACAGGCCGCCAGCAGCACGCTGACAAGGGGCAAAAGGCGCAACAGATTGCGTGGTGAATTAAGCATCAAGTGGTCATCTCCTCGGACACATTTATTATTCGTAACGGATAACGCTAACCGTCCCGGTTTTAACCGTCAATGCTGTTATGCAGCAAATTGAGCACGAACAGGTTAATCTTATTACAGTCATAGCCTTTGTATGGCTTTTCTTGATCTGCCGCATCTTGTAGAATGCGCCTCACAAAACCCTGACATTATTGGGACATCCCAACCAAAACCGCCATGACGCTGCTCGCTCTCGGAATCAACCACAAGACTGCCCCCATTGCTCTGCGCGAACGCGTTACGTTCGGGCCGGAGACGCTCGAGCAGGCGCTGAACAGCCTGTTATCGCAGCCAATGGTGCAGAGCGGCGTGGTGTTGTCCACCTGTAACCGGACGGAACTCTACCTGAGTGTAGAGCAGCAGGCCGATTTACAGGCGCGTCTGGTGAGCTGGTTATGCAATTATCATCAGCTGGATGAAGAGGATGTGCGTAACAGCCTCTACTGGCATCAGGATAACGACGCGGTCAGCCACCTGATGCGCGTCGCCAGCGGACTCGATTCACTGGTGCTGGGCGAGCCTCAGATCCTCGGTCAGGTGAAAAAAGCATTTGCCGACTCCTCACGTGGCCATGCGCTGAGCAGTGAGCTGGAACGCATGTTCCAGAAAACCTTCTCTGTTGCCAAACGCGTGCGCACGGAAACGGATATCGGTGCCAATGCGGTGTCAGTGGCGTTTGCCGCCTGTACGCTGGCCCGTCAGATCTTCGAATCCCTCTCATCCGTTAATGTGTTGCTGGTTGGCGCGGGTGAAACCATCGAGCTGGTGGCACGTCATCTGCGTGAACATCAGGTCAAAAATCTGATCATCGCGAACCGTACCCGCGAGCGTGCCGAAGCGCTGGCATCGGAAGTCGGTGCAGAGGTAATCACGCTGGCGGAGATTGATGCCCGTCTGGCCGAAGCCGACATTATTATCTCCTCAACCTCCAGTCCGCTACCGATTATCGGCAAGGGGATGATGGAACGCGCGCTAAAAGCGCGACGTAATAAACCCATGCTGCTGGTCGATATTGCGGTGCCGCGCGACGTGGAGCCGGAAGTCGGCGATCTGCCTAATGCCTATCTCTACAGCGTGGATGACCTGCAGGCGATCATCGAGCAGAACCTGGCGCAGCGCAAAGCGGCCGCGGTTCAGGCGGAAAGCATCGTGGTTCAGGAAAGCAGCGAATTCATGGCGTGGCTGCGCTCACAGGGCGCGGTGAATACCATCCGTGAATATCGTTCTCAGGCGGAGGATATCCGTGCTGAGCTGGAAGGCCGTGCGCTGCAGGCGCTGCAGCAGGGTGCCGATCCGCAGAAAGTCATGCAGGAACTGGCGCACAAGCTGACCAACCGTTTAATACATGCGCCAACCAAATCACTTCAGCAGGCCGCCCGCGATGGCGATAATGAACGCCTGCAGATTTTACGCGACAGCCTGGGTCTCGATTAGGCACACCGCTGTCGCCACCTGTTTACGGGAATCCCACATTTAAATGAAAACCTCTATAGTTGCCAAACTGGAAGCCCTGCAGGAGCGCCACGAAGAAGTGGAAGCGATGCTGGGCGATGCTGGTGTCATCGCCGATCAGGAGCGTTTCCGTGCGCTGTCACGCGAATATGCTCAACTGACTGATGTGACCCGTTGCTTCCGCGACTGGCAGCAGGTTCAGGACGATATCGAAACGGCGCAGCAGATGCTCGACGATCCTGAAATGCGTGATATGGCGCAGGAAGAGTTGCAGGAAGCGCGTGAGAAGAGTGACGTGCTGGAGCAGCAGCTGCAGGTTCTCTTACTGCCGAAAGATCCCGACGATGAGCGCGCCTGTTTTATTGAAGTGCGCGCCGGAACGGGCGGTGATGAAGCCGCGATCTTCGCCGGCGATCTCTTCCGCATGTACAGCCGCTATGCCGAAGCGCGTCGCTGGCGTGTGGAAATCATCAGCGCTAACGAAGGTGAGCATGGCGGTTACAAAGAAGTGATTGCCCGCGTCACCGGCGACGGTGCCTATGGCCGCATGAAGTTCGAATCAGGCGGACACCGCGTACAGCGCGTGCCGGAGACCGAATCTCAGGGGCGTATTCATACTTCAGCCTGCACCGTGGCCGTGATGCCGGAAATTCCGGAAGCGGAACTGCCGGAAATCAACGCCGGTGACCTGAAGATCGATACCTTCCGCTCATCCGGTGCAGGTGGTCAGCACGTTAACACCACCGACTCCGCGATCCGTATTACCCACCTGCCAACCGGCATCGTGGTGGAGTGTCAGGACGAACGTTCTCAGCATAAAAACAAAGCCAAAGCGCTGGCGGTACTGGGTTCGCGTATTCACGCTGCTGAAATGGCGCGTCGTCACGCTGCTGAAGCCAGTACCCGCCGCAACCTGCTGGGCAGCGGCGATCGCTCTGACCGTAACCGCACTTATAACTTCCCGCAGGGCCGCGTGACCGACCACCGTATTAACCTGACGATCTACCGTCTGGATGAAGTGATGGAAGGCAAACTCGACAGCCTGATCGAGCCGATTGTGCAGGAGTACCAGGCGGATCAGCTGGCGGCACTGGCTGGTCAGGATTAATGGATATTCGTCACTGGCTGAAACAGGCTGTCGCCACGCTGTGCGGGGGTGACAGTCCGAAGCGTGACGCAGAGATCCTGTTAGGCTTCGTGACCGGGAAATCGCGCAGCTGGTTAATTGCCTTCGATGAAACGGTGCTCAGCGATGTGCAACTCGCACAGCTGGATAGCCTGCTGGCGCGGCGTGCACGGGGTGAACCGGTGGCGCATCTGGTAGGCGAACGCGAGTTCTGGTCGCTGCCGTTACGTGTCAGTGACGCCACGCTGATCCCGCGCCCGGATACCGAACTGCTGGTTGAACAGGTGCTGGCACATTTGCCCGCGACACCCTCGACCATTCTGGATATGGGCACCGGCACCGGGGCAATTGCGCTCGCGCTGGCCAGCGAGCGGCCCGACTGTCAGGTGACCGGCGTGGATCGCATTGAAGCCGCCGTTAAGCTGGCGGGCAATAATGCAGAACAGCTCAACCTCTCTAATACCACCTTTCTGCTCAGTCACTGGTTCCAGGCGCTCACACCGCAGCGCTTTACGCTCATCGTCAGCAATCCACCCTATATTGATGCCAGCGATGCGCATCTGGAGCAGGGCGACGTGCGTTTCGAACCGCGCAGCGCGCTGGTGGCAGATGAAGCGGGACTGGCCGATCTGCGCACGCTGATCGAGCAGGCGCCCGCGTGGCTGCTGCCGGATGGCTGGCTGCTGCTGGAACATGGCTGGCAGCAGGGTGAGGCAGTGGCTGCACTGATGCGGAATAATGGCTATCACGCCGTTGAAACCGTCAGGGATTACGGTGGTAATCCGCGTGTGACGCTGGGTCAGTTCCCTTCATAAAAGCGCTTTGAAAAGGATTTATGATGTTTGCTTTTTATCCCCTGATTAAAAATCTGCATATCTTAACGGTTGTGCTGACCGTGACGCTGTTCCTGCTGCGGTTTTACTGGCTGCGCCGTGGTTCGGCGATGATGACAAAACGCTGGGTCCGCATTCTGCCGCACGTTAACGATACTCTGTTACTGGTGACCGGCGTCCTGCTGGTGGTGATTACCCACTTCTATCCCTTCACGCCGCAAGGAAGCTGGCTGACGGAGAAGCTTTTAGCGGTTATCATCTACATCGCCTTAGGATTTGTGGCATTGAGTCGCCGTCCACGCACTGATCGCACCCGCTGGATCGCTTTTCTGGTGGCGTTAATCGCCCTGGTGACCATCATTACGCTGGCGCTGACCAAAATGCCGTTATGGGGATAGCATGACCTCGACCGAACAATTAGATTTCAGCCAGACACCGCTGTGTGAAGCGGTGATTGGTGCCACGCTTGCCATCCGCGCCGATTTCCCGGCGGTGTCGGTGGAAGCGCAGCTTGCGGCGTTAGTCGCCGAAGCGCGTGAGTATGTCAGCGACATCGAAGATGCTGACATGCAGCTCGAAAAGCTGCTGGAGCTGTTCTATCGCCAGTGGGGATTTTGCGGTGCCAGCGGCGTCTACAAACTTTCTGATGCGCTCTGGATCGACAATGTACTGAAGACCCGCCAGGGCACCGCCGTGTCACTGGGCGTGATTCTGCTGCACATCGCCGCCGAGCTGGAACTGCCGCTGATGCCGGTGATCTTCCCGACCCAGCTGATTCTGCGCGCCGACTGGATTGATGGCGATAAGTGGATGATCAACCCGTTCAATGGTGAAACCCTTGACCGGCATACGCTGGAAGTGTGGCTGAAAGGCAATATCAGCCCTACGGCGCGTCTGTATGACGATGATCTCGACGAAGCCAAAACCGTGACCGTGATGCGCAAAATGCTCGACACGCTGAAAGCGGCGTTGATGGAAGAGCAGAAGATGGAGCTGGCGCTGAACGTCAGTCAGGTGCTGTTGCGTATCGATCCGGATGATCCCTATGAAATCCGCGATCGCGGTTTGATCTACGCGCAGCTGGAGTGCGAACATATCGCCCTGAGTGATTTAAACTATTTCGTTGAGCAGTGTCCCGAAGATCCGGTCAGCGAAATGATCAAAGTTCAGATTCACGCAATCGAACAAAAACAGGTCACGCTGCACTAAGCGGACCAACTGAAAAGGAAAGGGCATGACACAGAAAGTCGTGAGTATTGGCGATATCAACGTTGCAAACGATCTGCCATTTGTACTGTTTGGCGGGATGAACGTGCTGGAGTCGCGCGACCTGGCGATGCGCATCTGCGAACACTACGTCACCGTGACAAATAAACTCGGTATTCCTTACGTGTTTAAGGCGTCGTTTGATAAAGCGAACCGCTCCTCGATTCACTCTTACCGTGGCCCTGGCCTCGAAGAGGGAATGAAGATTTTCCAGGAGCTGAAGCAGGCGTTTGGCGTGAAGATTATCACTGATGTCCATGAAGCGGCACAGGCGCAGCCGGTCTCCGAAGTGGTGGATGTGATCCAGCTGCCGGCCTTCCTGGCACGTCAGACTGACCTGGTGGAAGCGATGGCGAAGACCGGCGCGGTCATCAACGTCAAGAAGCCGCAGTTCGTCAGCCCGGGTCAGATGGGCAACATCGTAGATAAGTTTGCAGAAGGTGGCAACGAGCAGGTTATCCTGTGCGATCGCGGCAGCAACTTTGGCTATGACAATCTGGTTGTCGATATGCTGGGCTTTAACGTGATGAAGAAAGTCACCAAAAACAGCCCGGTGATTTTCGATGTGACCCATGCGCTGCAGACGCGCGATCCGTTTGGCGCGGCTTCAGGTGGTCGTCGTGCGCAGGTGGCTGAGCTGGCGCGTGCTGGTATGGCGGTCGGCATTGCCGGTCTGTTCATCGAAGCGCATCCGGATCCGGAACATGCCCTGTGTGATGGCCCATCTGCATTACCGCTGGATAAGCTGGAGCCGTTCCTGGTGCAGATGAAAGCGATTGATGACCTGGTGAAGAGCTTCCCGGAACTCGATACCAGCAAGTAAGTTTGCTGCAAAAAAAGAGCGATTAATCGCTCTTTTTTTTCGCCTGAAATTCAGTGACGTTACAGCATGATAGTCATCAAGTAGCCAATAAACAGCGCCAGATGCGCAGCACCGTTCAGCACATTGGTGCGGCCGGTTGAGAAGGAGATCTGACAGAGGATCAGCGATGCCATCATAATCACCATCTGCGGCGGCTCCAGCCCGAATATCAGCTCCTGTCCGGTCAGCGTGGCGATAATGGTCACCGCAGGCACCGTCAGGGAGATGGTCGCCAGCACCGAACCAAAGAATAGGTTCATGGCGCGCTGCACCTGGTTCATCAGCACCGCCTTAATCGCGCCCAGGCCTTCAGGGGAGAGGATCAGCAGGGCCACCAGGAAACCGGTGAACTGTGCCGGTGCATTCATCTCCGTCAGCAGGCTTTCCAGCGTATTGGCGTTCATTTTGGTCACGGCAATAACGGCAATCAGATGCACAATCAGCCAGACGGTGTGCCAGACGCTGCTGTGAGCTGAAGGTTTACCATGGTGCGGATCACCATCATCGCTATCATCTTCATGCTCATAGACAAACAGGCTCTGATGCGTTTTGGTCTGAATCAGCAGGAAAACGCCATACATCGCCGCGGAAATCGCCGCAATCAGCAGGGCCTGCGTCACCGAGAAATTTCCGCCCGGCAGCGCGTTGGGAAACACCAGCACCAGAATCGCCAGCGGGAAGATAGCGATGAGATATTGTTTTACGCCCGCCAGATTAACGTACTGCGTCGCAAATTTATTACCGCCCAGCAGCAGCGCAAAACCCACCAGCCCGCCGGTCACAATCATCACTATCGAATAAAGCGTATCGCGCATCAGCCCGGGTGCAGCATCGCCGGTCGCCATCAGCGCGGAGATCAGGCTCACTTCCAGAATCACCACCGACAGACTCAGGATCAGCGAGCCATAAGGCTCACCCAGCCGGTGGGCAAGCACGTCAGCGTGACGCACCACGCTGAATGCGCTGCTCAGAATGGCAACCAGCGCCAGTAAGTTAATCCCGACTACGACCGGAAATGAGGTATTTGCACCAAAAAAATAGAGTATACCCAGCGTGATAATGGGAAATATCAGCGAGAATTCCTTGTGACGTGTTTTTTCATGTGAAGGCATTCACCGTCCTCTCTGGTTAATGATTATCCGGACGCAGCGGATGCTGCTGTTAAAAATATAATCAGTTTTAGGGCAGGGCGCAGTTTATCTTTTCACCGGCCCGGGTGGGAAAAATTTACTGCTTTTTACTTAAATGCAATAAATTGCCGAAGGGGTATTAACCGGGTGTTATCTCAAATATTGCAAGGTTAATCAGGCTACAACAATTATGACTTATGCACCTATCTGGTCTCGTTTTGCCGAAAAACAGGCTTATCATTGTCATTTGCAGGGCGAGATTCTGCTTTTTAATCTGAAGCACTGATAAATCGCTGTTTGAATTTTTGCTGTCCTGCGCCAGGCTTAGTGTGAATTTATAAACTGAGGAGCCGCTATGCCTTACGCTAATCGAGCTGACTTACCTGACAATGTAAAACACGTACTACCTGCGCACGCGCAGGAGATCTATCAGCAGGCCTTTAACAGTGCATGGGATCAGTATAAAGAGGCTGAAGATCGCCGCGGCGATGACTCACGGGAAGAGGTGGCGCATAAAGTCGCCTGGGCCGCCGTGAAGAAAGAGTATGAAAAAGGTGATGATGATAAGTGGCATCCTAAAAAATAATTCCCCTGCTAGCCTGTTCATGACAAAGGGCCAGGATAATCTGGTCCTTTTTTTCGTCTGCGCTATCAGGTTTATCTGGTTTTTTTTAACCTGCGACCGGAATCACGCTTGAAACCCCGCGTGTAAATAGATTACTGTCAATTTGATGATCGAAACGCGGTGCCTTTTAGGCATCATGGTACAGGAGCCATTCTGCAGGACGCTATTGAAGTTGAGGAGGTCGCATTGCTTACCCGGGAATTTCTGTTAAAAGCGGATTGTAAAACGTCATTCGGGGATATCGATGAGACGCTGCTCTGGAGTTGCGAGCAGCGCGCGGCTTCTCTGGCAGCCACGCTGGCCTGCCGTCCCGATCATAGCCCGGTCTGGATCTTTGGTTACGGCTCGCTGATGTGGAACCCGATTTTTGAGGCAGATGAAGTCGCATCCGGTTCGCTGGAAGGCTGGCATCGCGCTTTCTGCCTGCGGCTGATTGCCGGACGTGCCACCGCCACACATCCTGGCCGCATGCTGGCACTGAAGCAGGGTGGCCGCACCACCGGACTGGCGTTTCGTCTGCCGGAAGCGCGGTTACATGAAGAACTGGCGCTGCTGTGGAAGCGAGAGATGATCACCGGCTGTTATTTACCAACATGGTGTGAGTTACAGCTGGAGGATGGCCGCAGCGTCACTGCGCTGACCTTTATCATGGACCCGCGCCATCCGCTTTATGAATCAGACTCCTGCCCGGAGGCAATTGCACCTTTGATTGCCGCCGCCAGCGGCCCCCTGGGATCGAATGCACAGTATCTGTTTGCGCTGGAAGAAGAACTGACCCGGCGCGGCATGGAAGAAGAGAGTCTGAGCCGGCTGGCGCATCAGGTGCGGACGCTGCAGCAATCCTGCCTCAGGCAGGCCTGAATCCCGACCGGCATAGCAAAAGGGCGCGTTCTTATGACGCGCCCTTTATTATCTGCACCGCTGACAGCCGCGACTCACCTGTTAATCCGGTTGCCTAATTGCCAGGATTAATCAGCCAGGTGCCCGGCTTATCAATCGTCAGGGATTGCGTGTGCATCTCACTGCCATTTTTAACGTCAATTTTATACTGTCCCGCCGCCAGATTCAGCGCGGCAAATCCGCTGCTGCCAGGTTTGACCTCAACCGGCTGTCCATTCAGCACCACGCTTTCACCGCTCTCCAGCTTAAGATAAACCGTCGCCAGCGCGGCAGGCACGGCAGCTGCTGGCGAGGTTGATGTGGGTGCCTGCGTCGCAGCTGCCGGATTGTTAACGACATCCGGTGTGGCACTGTGGCGGTTAGAAAGCCAGACGGTGACGACCACGGCCAGAAGCGCCACGGCAGCCAGCCCCAGCAAGCCAGGCGACAGCCGTCGCACCGTGCGCGGCGTTACCGGCTCCGCTGACGCCGCAGCGTGATTCATCGTCATCACCACTGGCGGGGCCGCTTCAACCGGCTCCTCGACGAGCTGCGCGGGCGGCTCGCCCGGCACCGGGAAGCTGTTCACTACGGCTTCCACATCACTGACCGGCAGATCAATCAGCGCCGCAAAGGCGTCAATCGTTTGCGGACGATCGCCGGGCTTCATCGCCAGCGCGCAGTCAATGGCATGCAGCAGCGGCAGCGAGTAGCCTTCTGGCTGACGTTCCACCAGCGGCTGATAATTATCTTCAATACAGCGCACCACACTCACGGGCGGTGGATTGCCGGTAATCAGGCTGTGCAGCACCGCGCCCAGCGCGTAAATGTCAGTCCACGGTCCCTGTTCGACTTCACCTTCTTCGCTGTACTGCTCAATCGGCGCAAAGCCGGGTTTGAGCATGATTTCGGTTTCGTCAGAGAGGTTGCCAATCTCTTTACGCGCCGAGCCGAAGTCCAGCAGCACCGGCAGCTGGTTCTCCTGAATCTGGATATTGTCGAGCGAGATGTCACGATGCAGATAGCCGGCCTGATGGATGGTGCTGATGGCCCCCAGCAGCGGCGGCAGCAGGCGACGGATCCAGGCTTCAGAGATGGAGGCCGGGCTGGTCAGTTGCCACTCTTTCAGCGTCATCCCGCTGTAGTAAAGCGTGCCCATATAGGCCGTGCCGTTCTGCTCCCAGAAGCGCAGCACGTGCAGCAGACCGGGATGATTAAAGCGGGCCAGCAGACGCGCTTCCTGAATAAAGCTGGTCAGCCCGGCATTAAACAGCTTCTGGAAACGTTCACCGCGCAGCTCCAGCGTTAAGTCGGCGGCACGGACAGCCAGCGACACGGGCATATACTCTTTAATGGCAATAGTACGTTCAAGCTGGTGATCCCACGCGCGATAGACGATGCCGAAGCCGCCGCCTCCGATCACTTCCTTGATCTCAAATTCATTAAAACGGTATCCGTCAGGCAGGGCATTCGGAACGGTTTTCGGATTATCATTAGCCGACATAGTGAACTCTCTGTACACGGCCTGGTCGTCAGGCTGCGCGGTAATTAATTGATGTTACGCCAGGCACCAATGGCAGGATCAACCAGATCCGCGTGCAGGGTGTCGATGAGTAACACATTCACTTTTTGCTGTGGCATGAAATAGGGCGCCCACTGGCTGCGCAATGTATCGACTCGCGATTTCACAGCGTCAGCATCCTGCTGCGCAGCATTCTTATCCATCTTTATTAACAGCGCACCATTGAAGCGCCAGACATGCTGCCGGGCATCAAAAGGCAGCACCAGCCAGCTATCCGGCGTATCCGGGCGTGTCACAATCATGCGCTGATTATTGGCAGCAATGACTTCCAGCTTGCTGTCCGGAATCGTCAGATTGGCGATGGGGTAACCCTGATAAAAGGTAACCGCAACCGGCGTCGGATGATCCGCTGTCGCCAGCGTCAGTTCACTTTTGCCTTCTGCCCAGCCGTCCGGCGAGCACTGCTGCTTGCTGACATCGGGAATAAACAGGGTCTGCGCATTGTCATCCCAGGCGGTGCGGAAATGGCAGCCGCTGGGGAGATCAAAATGTTGCAGCGGCGTGCTGTTGGCGGGCCGTGACAGGTCGAGCGGGGCGGCATTGCTGTCACTGGCGCTGGCTGTTGCATCCGCCATCACAATCGGCCGCCAGTTCTGCAACTTGCTGGCGCTGCCGCTGGCCAGTACGCCACCCTCTTTATTGGTCATCTGCCAGGGCAGTTCGTCCAGTAAGCCGCACTGATTCGCGAGCAGGGTGCCCACGCGCGGTAAAAAGGTGGTCAGTACGGCCGAATCCTTACTTTTGCCGGAGACGATACGCAGCGGCAGCGTCTCTTTACACCAGTCGTCAGGCGCTTTACTCACCACATTATCGATATAAACCTCCAGCGCCAGGCTGGGGGAGTAGACCACACGATAATTTTCAGCCTGGGCGTTAAAGGCAATCAGCAGAGTGATGATGCCGGGCAACCACAGTTTCATAAGGATCCTTGGAATCAAAAACGAGGCGGCAGAAAGCGCGCCGAATCAGCCAGTGAATAGAGCAGTGTTGCCTCTTCCGGCTCACCAATCCAGACCGCCAGTGCGCTGAGATTGTCTTTGTTAACGTTGCGGCTCACCGCCTGCTCCATCAGAGCCAGCCACTCTTCGCAGGCATTCACCATGCGCAGCGCCTGTTCCATTTCACCACTGGTCAGATTCAGCCAGAAGCCATCGGTGCAGACCAGAAAAGCGTCCCCATCCTCCAGCGCAATCTCCTGCGAAAAGCTGACTAAGCGAGGCGGCTCAGCGCCGAGCGCATTATAGAGTAAATTACTGTTAATGCCGGTATTTTCATAGCCCGCTTCTTTCAGCTGCTGGGCCAGACTGTGGTCACGGGTCACCTCGTGAAGCACGCCCCGCCGGAAGTGGTAAACCCGGCTATCACCAGCATGCGCCCACCATGCACGCTGTTTCTGGCGGTCAATAAACAGGGCTGCCAGCGTGGTGCTCATGCGGGAATATTTCGGATTTTTACCCTGTGCCTCATGCAGCGCTAAGCGGCATTGTTCGATCGCCTGATGGGTACTTTCCGGCGTAAAGTCGGTGTGCGCCTGTATCTGGCTCAGCAGGGTGTCGCGCACCAGCTGTGCCGCCATCTCACCGCCGGGCAGACCGGCCACGCCATCGCAGACTACAAAACAGGCTTTTCGCGCATCCAGTTCGGCACCCGTACGATCCTGATTCTCATCACGTAGCCCCTGCTGGCAGCGGCTGGCAAAAACGATTTTCATGCGTCGTCCACCCGCGTCTGAGAGTCTTTATACTGATTCACTTCCATGTCATAGGCATGAAGGAAAGCTTCACCAAACAGCGTATGGAAATCATCTTCGATCTCACCAGCCGTACGCTGGTAATTACGCATGAAGTAGTCCCATAGCGCCGCTTTCTTCGCAGTGGAAAACGGCAGTTTTGACACCAGGCCATCGGCGCGCGCCTGCTCCTCCAGTCGCTGCGGATTAAAAGATTGCAGCATCGCCGCGATAATGGCGCGAATGCCGGCAATCATGCCCAGCTGGTGGGCCTGCAGATCGACCAGCGCATCCCGCACTGCCTGTTCCGGCGGCATAAATCCGGGCATCTGACTCTGATACATCTGCATCAGCACGGTTTTGCCGGAGGGCAGGATCTTAAACGGGTTGTTGGCCTCATTCAGAATCATGGTCATGTCCGCTTTCACGCCCCGTTTGAGAATGGATCGTGATGAGAGCAGCGCCACGGTGCCCTGAGAAAAGAGGCTCAGCATCCTGCCGGTAATGCGCATCTGCTCTTCGTCAATCTGCGTAGCGTGCCCGTTGCTCAGCCCCATGCCGTCCAGCAGGGCGGCGATCAGCCGATCCTGATCCACCGGCTGTGCCGCCAGCACCCGGCGCGGCTCACTGGCCTGCGGATCGATCGCCAGCCGCGCATCACTGTGACGCTCGTGACGTGAAGGCGGCACGTCGTTGACCAGCAGCCGATCCTCAACCTCATGATGTTCGTGAATGCCCAAAGGATTCGCGGGCTGGGCGCTGTCACCGGCAAACAGCGCCAGGGGATCGCTCTGCGCGTTCTGGCAGGCGGGATCGCGCACTTCCAGCGCATAATCACCGATGCGCAATGCGTCGCCGTGCTTCAGCAGCACCTGCATGCCGCGACCCAGCGTAATGCCGTTATGTTCGACCGGCGTGACGCTGCCCTGGTTGGTCAGACGGCACTCGCCGTCATGCGACAGGTGAACCAGCGCCTGTAGTCGCGAAATAGCCCGCGTCTCATCCGGCAGCACCAGATCGTTGTCCTGACTGCGGCCAATGGTGCCGCCAGGCGGTTGAAACGCGACGCTTCTGACCGGAACATCCGTAGTGCATTGCACGATGGTAAATTGCATGAGTTATCCCAGATTTAACGGCAAACGCATCCGGCCTCACTCGAACATCGGAGGATAGAGGCCATTACGTCCCGGCTGTGCACCTGCCGCCGGGTTAAACAGTAACGAAAACAGTTGCGCCGTGAGGTTGCCGCTGTGCTTGTGGGTCGCATGGGCAAAACCATCACTGCGGTTACTCCACCAGTAGCTCATATGCTGCTGAGGGTCGAAACGTTCGGCCACTTCACGCCAGCTCAGCGTGCAGGGCAGATCCTGAAAACCGATCACATCCATAATCTCTGAGGGCTTCCTGGTGGGCACCAGCAGCGGCGACAGCGCCTGGATCTGCTGCTCTAACTGTTCGCCGTCCAGTGGCGTCTGAACCGCCCGCAACAGGGTCGCGCCCAGATCCTGAAACCAGTCACCAGAGATGGTCAGCTGAGCCGGATGCCACTGTGCCAGCGGAAAGCTGTGCAGTGCCAGTAGCGGCCAGGCGCGCCCGACGCGGTCACAGGAGGGCAGCAGACAGCCCATCTGCACGTGTGGCCGGGTCGCGGTCACCGGCAGGACAAAGTTCCATACTGGCGCATGAAGAAAGTTCGCGCTGTAAGACCAGGCCTGCTGATGCCAGTGCATTAATCCCTGCTGGAACCAGTGATTCCACGGGCTAATCTGTTGCTCACTCAGACGACGGTGCAGAAAGTCACCGGTCGACGGCAGCTTGCCATACCAGCCGGGGGCGGTGTAAGCAGCCATGTTCACCTCACCATTACTCGCTTTGCGAGTGTGATCGCGCAGCCGGGTGCAGCGGTGCTGCCGCCAGCACGCTGCCCGCCTGGCCCGCGATTTTAAGATTGTCTGCCAGCTTGCGCATCATCAGTGCATTGTCACGCGCATAAGGCGATGACTGAATCTGCTGATCCAGCAGCTGGCTCAGGTGCCAGTCGAGCTGCTGCAGATCGCGGGCGCTTACCGTATCGGGCAGCGAGCGCTGTAAGTTTTGCAGCAGCCAGGCCCGTAAAAATTCGCCATCGTAATTGCGCGGTTGATAGAGCATCTGATACGCGCGCAGCGCATTGCGGCTGTAGGCGTTATCATCACCCGGATCGTTGCGCAGAATGTTGGTGATCTGCTGGGCCACGCGCGGCAGCAGCAAAGACTTAAGCGCATTTTGATAAAGCACCCAGGCGGCATCGCTGACCTGACTGCCGCGATATAAGCCTGCCCGCATAGTAAGCGGCGGATTATCGAGAGAAAAACGTTCCGACAGCGGCAGCTTCACAAGGTTGTTAAGAAAGGGTAGCAGATCAAAAATATTATCAGCAGGCTGATGAATCACCTGCTGACTCTGCTCACGAATAGCGGGTACGCGCGCGGCCACCTGCTGCAGATAGTGCTGATTCTGGTAGTAGCTAAGGCCCCACAGGCTGGAGGCGATCAACAGCGCGCCTGCCAGCACGCCGTAGCCAATCCAGTGGAACAGCTGATTGCGATACTCCCAGCGGCGATTACTGCCCGCCAGTCCGCTCTCTTTAAAGATCAGATCGCTCAGCAGGTCACGAATAAAGAAGCTCTGGCCTTTGTTGCCGGGAATCGGACTATTGCGGTTAACGCTGTCCCAGGCGGCAATTGAATGTTCGCCCGCCTGACGTAACTGGAGTTTACGGCTCAGTTCACCCATCACCCGATCAAATGGCAGGCCTTCCTGCGTGCCGCTGGTAAAGAAGAGGCCGCGCGGGCTCCAGGCAACGGCATCCTGATGATCAGAAAAGACGATATCCAGATACTCGTTCAGCAGCGGACGCAGTGAGGCGAACTCCTGCGGGAAGAGAAAGCATTCAGCGCGCTCATTCAGATCGCGCTCCTGAGTCATCTGCTCCGCCAGCTGCTGCTGAAGCTGCTCTTCCAGCCGCTGAAACTGCTGGCCAAAATGACGATGCCAGTCATCTCTGTGCGGCTTGCTCGTCTCCCGGTTAAACGTAAAGCCCCAGATAGCGTCACGCCGCGCTTTATCGATGTTGCCGAAGTAGCTCATAAAGCCTTTCAGCAAATCAGTTTTGGTGACCATCACATAGACCGGGAAGTGAATCCCCGTCTGCTGATGCAGTTCCGCCATGCGCTCGCGCAGCGCGCTGGCCTGGGCAAAACGCGCTTCGGCGGAATCGCTCAGCAGATCGGCCACGCTGATGGTCATGATGACACCGTTAATCGGCTGGCGGGTGCGATAGCGTTTCAGCAGATTGATAAAACTGTGCCACTCCGCGGCATCGCGCACGCGCTGGCTCTCCTGCAGCGCATAACGCCCCGCGGTATCAATCAGCACTGCGCTGTCGGTAAACCACCAGTCGCAGTTGCGGGTGCCGCCGACGCCACGAATCGCCTGTTTACCCAGCGTATCGGTCAGCGGGAAATCGAGGCCCGCATTAAACAGCGCGGTGGTTTTACCCGCACCGGGCGCACCCATCACCAGATACCAGGGCAGCTGGTAGAGATAATTGGCATTAAAGCGCGCAAGCAGATTGCCGCTGTGACGCCGGCCAAACTGGGTGCGTTTTAGCTGCATCGCTGCTTCGCTGAAGCGCTGATTAAGCCGCTCTTCAGTCATCTGACGCTCCGCCGGATCGTCGTTGCCCGCCAGCTGAAGCTGGGTGAGTAAGCGGCTGTTAAACCAGGCACGATAAAGTGACGGGATCAGCTGGAACAGGATCCAGAGAAAATAGAGAGCGCTCACGGTGAGCTGGCGAGGCAGCACCGGTTCCAGGGGACGCGACTCGTTCCATGTCCAGAACGGCCCCAGCATCCAGACCAGGCAGCTCAGCGCCGTGACGCCAATAAAGCTCCACAGCAGGCGATGCGTTAACAGCAGACGAAGGGAAGCGCGCATTATTGTGCTCCTTGATGATTACTGAGCGTTTCAGGCGCGGCAAACAGGGTGATCTCAACGCGGCGGTTACGGGTGCGGTTTTCGCTGCTGTCGTTGGGCAGCAGCGGGTCACTGTCGCCGCGGCCTTCAGAGCGTACCGTATGACCATCCTCCAGCTGCAGCTGCAACAGCTGGGTGATTGCGCGGGCGCGGGCGAATGAGAACTCGTAGCTGGAGGCAAAACGGTTGTTATCCACCGGATGATCGTCGGTAAACACTGACACCAGAATGGTGCCTTTCACATCTTTCATCGCGGTTGAGACGCGGGCCAGCAGCGCGCGGCCTACCGGATTGATGACCGTGCCTTGCTCGGCAAAAAGTTTGTCTGCGGGGATAATCACTTTACTGCCAAAAGCACCATCGCTGACTTCTAGCTGTCCGGCAGCGATCACATCGTTCAGTCGCTGACGCAGATCGAGCAGCGCCTGCGGAGAAGAGGGACGGCGGCCCGCAGTAATCTGCGGCAGCGGAGTCTGGTAGAGGGTACGCAGCAGCGGTTCGGCAGCGTTGCCGAGCCGCCAGTTCAGTCCGCTGTAGATCAGGCAGCCAATGAGCGCGACCAGCATGGCGCAGGCCCAGAGCGGCACCATCGGGCGGGCGAGGGTACTGACGAGCGGATGCACCTCGACCAGCGGAGGTTGCGGCGTCTGTCGCTGGGCGCGTGTCTCGTCAATCAGGCTTTTCAGGCGCTTACGGATACCGTCGCACTGGGCGCGGCCATTTTCACTGCCGCGATAGCGGCCTTCATAGCCCAGCAGCAGGCAATATTGCACCACTTCCAGCAGCCAGAGGTGTTGTTGTGGGCTTTGTGAAATGCGCGACAGCAGCTGAAAGAATTTCTCGCCGCCCCAGCTTTCATTGTGAAAGGTCACCAGCATGCCGTTGCCCGACCAGACGCCACGCGTGCCCCAGGGGGTTTGCGCAGCGGCTTCGTCCAGCGCGCTGCAGATGCAGTAACGCGCGCCGATAATCATCTCAAACGGCAGCCCTGCCTGTTTACAGCGTTGTTCAAACTGGCGGATTTCATCGATCAGAGACTGGCGCAGACCCGCAGGGTCATCATGGGTGGCTGCCCGACGAATTTGCACCACCGCATTCAGCAGTGGCGCCGCAGCCTGAAGTAATAGATTCTCATTGCCTGAGGGGGTCGCCTCACGCGCAGGGGATTCCACAGTCATTAATTCGTGATCTTCCAGCCAATGGCAAATCCCTGTACCCGCAGCACAGGAGGGTGCTGCGGGCAATATGCGCCGGATTTCATATTCAGTCTAAGATCCAGGTCGCGGTATCGTTAGTCCGACAGGCTTTACTCGCGCCGCCGACGGCCACGCAGACCTGTTTCGCTTTGCGCGGGCGGGGACGATCGCTCTGCACTGTGGCATCGTAACGACTGCTCTCTACGCCCGCTTTTAACGGTACATAACCAATTAACGGGCCATCAGCCTGGTCAGCAATCGCCAGCCAGCTGTGCTCCACATTACCTAATACTTCAAACGGTTTACCCGTTTCGAGATAGCGAACGACTTTGCCGCCGTAATCCGGCGAGGTCATGACCGAGGCACCATAGAGCGCCCGCCAGGTCTGATTGACCGGCTCAAATTCAGTCGGTGCCACGACAGCGTGTCGATGGACCAGTTTGACGCCGTTAATTTCGCTGGTGACCAGCGTATCGTCAGTGACGGGCGGCGGCGGGGCCTTACAGCCTGCCAGGGTAAGCACCGCCAGCAGTGTTAACGCAAGACTCTTTTTCACCATGTTCCTCGTGATCTCATCAAAGTATCTGCATATTGCCAGGCCCGATGCATGAGGCGCTGTTTTTCGCGCCGCATCGTGCCGAAAGTCTGTTGTTCAAAAAAAGTTCAGATTACATCAGGATAGTTACGCGTTTAGTCTACCTAAGACTTTTGAGAATTCAAACCATTGCACCCACTGGCGATGCGTGATAGCAGGCGCTTTAGGGGCGGGCTGCGATATAAGAAAAGCGCCAGACAATGTGATAGTTAAAGCGAACTGTATTATCGCAGTGACAAACTGGTTGAGAACAGTGCCGCGCATTCTGACATGCAATGGATCCGATTGGAAACTATTAAGCCTTTCTAATCGTTCGTTACCGATAAAATTTATCTCTTCACCTAAAGAATCTTATCAAAATCAGAATTTACGCGCCGGATACGCCCGCCTGTTTTCCGGAAAGCGGCACGCCTTTTGCTTCAGAAAGGTTTTAACGGCGGAAAGGTGAAACATGGATGCTCTGACCTGGCTGCAGGCATCGCGTGACAGCGATATTGCCAGCCTGCAACGGCTGCTTGAGACCGGCGAGCTGATGGCCGCCGTCAGTGAGCTGGTACATCGGCTGCAGCGGGAACGCGGCGCAAACAATCTCTGGATCTGCTCCGGTGGCACGCTGTTCAGCGCCGAGCGTTACGCCCGTCAGCAGGAGGTCAGCGCCGGTCTGCACCATTTTTATCAGGCACTGCCGCCTGCCACCGCACAACCCGGTTTCAGTCGATTCTGCAACCTGATTGCAGCTGCCCTGCAGGCGCTGGCGGGATTACCGCTGCTGCGTCAGCAAATCAGCCAGCATGAGCGGGATCAGGCTGCGGCGATGGCGGCGTTTAATCAGGTTATCCGCACCTTGCTTAATCTGGTGTTTGAGGCAGCCGACACTGCCAGCGATCCCGATATCTCGCGTGCACTGATCGCGCTGTTCAGCTTTATGCAGGGCAAAGAGCTGGCAGGACAGGAGCGGGCCATCGGCTCAGCCGGCTTTGCGGCGCAGCACTTCACGTCTGAGCAGCGCAGCCAGATGGTGGCGCTGATTGCGGCTCAGGAGCAGAGCTTTACGACTTTTCGGGAGTTTGCCGACAGCGCCGCCTGTGAACGCTGGCAGCCAATGTCTCAGGCCAGCCGGGATATCGAACGGCTGCGGCGCATCGCCTGCACCGGTAGCCAGTATGATGAAACCGGCGCGCTGGAGTGGTTTTCCCTGCTCTCCGAGCGGCTGGACCAGATGAAAACCCTGGAGGATGCCCTGACGGCCACGCTGATGCAGCGCTGTCGTGAGGCGATAGAGCAGGCGCAGCAACAGGCGGCATCGCCTGTCGTGCAGGGCGACAGCAACTTCGCGCTCTACATCTGCGGGGCTGACTGGCTGCCCGGCGCGTCAACGCTCAACAGTGACGGACTGGCCCCGCAGCTCGGGCGCTCGGTGCTGTCGCTGATTGGTGAGCAGTCGCAGCGACTGCAGCAGCAGGCGGATGAGCTGGCATCGATGCGCGCGTCACTCGACGAGCGACGAGTGATTGATCAGGCCAAATACTGGCTGATGCAGCAGCAGGGTTTCACCGAAGAGGCTGCCTGGCAGGCGCTGCGCAAAAGCGCCATGAATCAGAATAAGCGTGTACTGGAGATCGCGCAGGCAGTGCTGGCCGTTGCGAAGACCCTGAGCAACTAACCCGGACGAGGTAGCTGCACAACCTTTGTGCGTGATCTGCGTCAGAAACGTGCAAAAAAGGTTAATTATTCAGCAGTGCATCACCGTATGCCAGATTTAACGCGGCTTCAGCGATCTGGCACACCCTTTGCTTTAACCTTACAGAGAGTACGCATTGCTCCCGCCAATGGCGGTGGGGTCAGTGCTTTGGATAAAGGCGTCCATCCGCAGGCTTCGGCTTGTCGGAGGACGCCTTTTTTTATTTCTGTTCAGGGGCAACATGATGAGCAAAACGCCATTATCACTGACACGACGTCAGGCGCTGATCTCCGGTGCGGCGCTGGGTGCGGCCTGGATCGTGCCGGGATTACGAAATGCGGTCTGGGCAGCAGGCTCCGATGCGCCAGAAAAGGCGCAGGTGCGGGTCGGCTTTATTCCGCTTACCGATTGCGCGCCGGTCGTTATGGCGTCGGTAAAAGGCTTCGATAAGAAGTATGGCCTGACATTGCAGGTCAGCAAAGAGGCGAGCTGGGCGGCGGTGCGCGACAAGCTGACCTCCGGCGAACTGGATGCGGCTCATGTGCTTTACGGCATGATCTACGCGCTGCAACTGGGTGTCGCGGGGCCGCAGCACGACATGGCGAACCTGATGACGCTCAATCACAACGGCCAGGCGATCACCCTGTCGAACCAGCTGAAAGCCAGTGGCGTTACCGATGCGGCCAGCCTGAAAAAAGCCGTTGATGGCAGCCCGAAAGGCAGCCTGACCTTCGCCCACACCTTTCCTACCAGCACGCACGCCATGTGGCTCTACTACTGGCTGGCCAATGCCGGCATTCATCCGTTTGACGATGTGCGCACCGTGGTCGTGCCGCCGCCGCAGATGGTGATGAACATGAAGATTGGCAACATGAGCGGCTACTGCGTCGGCGAGCCGTGGAACCAGCGTGCCATCAGCGACAACATCGGCTTTACCGTCGCCACCAGCCAGCAGATCTGGCCGGAGCATCCGGAAAAGGTGCTCGGCACCCGCGCGCAGTGGGTGAAAGAGAACCCCAATACGGCCCGCGCGCTGACTGCCGCGGTGCTGGAGGCGGCGCGCTGGATCGATGCCTCAGACGATAACCGCCGTGAAACCGCGCAGGTGTTAGCCGGTCGAGCCTGGATCAACACCAAAGTGGAGACGCTGCAGGGGCGGATGCTCGGTCAGTATCAGAACGGGCTGGGACAGTCGTGGCAGGACGCGCATCCGATGCGCTTCTTCGACAACGGCAACGTCAGTTTTCCGTGGCTCTCGGATGGCATGTGGTTCCTGACCCAGATGAAACGCTGGGGACTGCTCACCAGCGATCCCGATTACCTTGCCGTGGCCCGCCAGATCAACCGCATCGACATCTATAAACAGGCCGCCAGCGCCGTCGGGCAGATTGCACTGCCCGCCAGTGAGATGCGCAGCAGCACCCTGATCGACGGTAAGGTCTGGGATGGCAGCAATCCTGCCGCCTACGCCGCCAGTTTCGCTATCAAACGTTAAGAGAGGTTGCTATGAAAACTGACGCGCGCGCCCTGGCGCAGCCGGTACAAACCCCCGGCAGTGCCACCGTTATTCCGTTACAGATCACCCCGAAAGCCGCCGTGCGTCCGGCACGGCTACGTCCGTTTTTGCAGCGCTGCATCCCGGCTGCGGGCGGCCTGCTGCTGATGTTGCTGGTGTGGCAGATCGCCGCCTTGTCCGAACCCTCGTTTCCCTCGCCTTATGCGACCTGGCAGGCCGCGCAGGTGCTGTTCGCTGACCCGTTCTACAGCAATGGTCCCAACGATCAGGGCATCGGCTGGAATGTGCTGGCCTCCCTGCAGCGCGTCGCCATCGGCTTCGGCCTGGCTGCGCTGGTGGGCATTCCGGCCGGTTTTCTGCTGGGGCGCTTTACCTTTATGGCGCGGATGTTCAATCCGATTATTGCCTTACTGCGTCCGGTCAGTCCGCTGGCCTGGCTGCCAATTGGACTGCTGCTGTTCCAGCGCGCCGAACCGGCCGCCAGCTGGACCATTTTCATCTGTTCGATCTGGCCAATGATCATCAACACTGCCGAAGGGGTGCAGCGCATTCCGCAGGACTACCTCAACGTGGCGCGGGTGTTACAGCTCTCGGAATGGACGGTGATGCGCCGGATTCTGCTGCCCGCCGTGCTGCCTGCGGTGCTCACCGGAGTGCGTCTCTCTATCGGCATCGCGTGGCTGGTGATTGTGGCCGCCGAAATGCTGACGGGCGGGCTGGGGATTGGCTTCTGGATCTGGAACGAGTGGAACAACCTCAACGTGGCAAACATTCTGATCGCCATTCTGATTATTGGTGTGGTCGGGCTGCTGCTGGAGCAGGGTCTGATGCTGCTCGCGCGTCGTTTCAGCTGGGAAAAATAAGGAGAACATCATGCAGCAACACATTATTCGCGTTCAGCAGGTGAGTCAGCGTTTTAACACCGCCAGCGGCGAGTTTCTGGCGCTGGACAACGTCAGCTTTGATATCCACGAAGGCGAAACCCTGAGCCTTATCGGCCATTCCGGCTGCGGCAAATCGACGCTGCTCAATCTGATTGCCGGATTAACCCGTCCCAGCAGTGGTGTGCTGCTGTGCGATAACCGCGAAATTACCGGACCGGGTCCCGAGCGTGCGGTGGTGTTTCAGAACCATTCGCTGCTGCCGTGGCTGACGGCGTTTCAGAACGTCGAACTGGCGGTGCAGCAGGTGTTTAAAGGGCGCTTCAGCAAAGCGGAGATGCGCGACTGGATCGAACACAACCTTAATCGGGTGCAGATGAGCCACGCCATGCACAAGCGGCCTGGCGAAATTTCCGGCGGCATGAAGCAGCGCGTTGGCATTGCCCGGGCGCTGGCGATGAAGCCGCGCGTGCTGCTGCTGGATGAGCCATTTGGCGCACTGGATGCCTTAACCCGCGCTCACCTGCAGGACAGTGTGATGCGCATCCAGCAGGAGCTGAACACCACCATTGTGCTGATCACCCATGACGTGGATGAAGCGGTGCTGCTCTCCGATCGGGTGTTGATGATGACCAACGGCCCGGCGGCGCAGGTCGGCGAAATACTTACGGTCGACCTGCCGCGTCCGCGGTCGCGGGTCGCGCTGGCGGATGAGCCGCGCTACCACCAGCTGCGCCAGAAAGTGCTGCATTTCCTCTATGAAAAACAGACCACGGCAGCCTAAGGAACACATTATGAAGCAACGGTTGCTGGTGATAGGTAATGGCATGGCGGGCATGCAGATGGTGGAGAGCCTGCTGCAGCGTGCGCCGCTGCGTTACGCCATCACGGTCATTGGCCGTGAGCCGCACGGCAACTACAACCGCGTGCTGCTGTCGCCGGTGCTGGCGGGTGAAAAGTCCTTCAGTGACACCGTCATCCACGACCGCGACTGGTATCAGCGGCACGGCGTGACGCTGCTGACCGGTGAAACCGTGCAGCAGGTCGATCTGGCCGCGCGTACGGTGCAGACCGATCAGCGCCAGCTCGGCTGGGATCGGCTGGTGTTTGCCACCGGTTCACAGCCCCGTCTGCCCGCGATCCCCGGTATTGATGCCGGTCACGTACTCGGTTTTCGCAGCATCGCCGACGTCCGGCAACTGCTGGCGGGTCAGGGACCGGTGGTGATCCTGGGCGGCGGCTTTCTCGGCATTGAAGCGGCGGCGGCACTCTGCGCCCGTGGCCGCGAGGTCACGCTGGTGCATCACAAACCCTGGCTGCTGGACCGCCAGCTGGATGCCAAAGCGGGCGAGCTGCTACTGACGGCATTAGCGCAGCGCGGTATCCACTGCGTACTGAACAGTGGCATCACGGCGATTGACGAGGCGGGCGTGACGCTGACCTGCGGGCGTCGCTGCGCCGCCACGCAGGTAGTGATTGCCATCGGTGTTCAGCCTGAGGTGACGCTGGCGCTGGCGGCGGGCTTACCGTGTCAGCGCGGGATTATTGTTGATGGTCAGCTGCGCAGCGCCATTCCTGATGTTTACGCGGTGGGCGAGTGCTGTGAAATCGCGGGTGAAACCTTTGGCCTGGTCACGCCCTGCCTGGCGCAGGCAGAGATTCTGGCGGCGCAGCTGGCCGCATCGCCGCTGGCGGATTTCGTCAGTGAGCCGCTGGCGACGCGACTTAAGGTCAGCGGCATTTCGCTGTTCAGCGCAGGTGATGTCAGCGAGGCACCGTCCATCCGCAGTTTTGATCCGATCTCCGGCGACTATCGCCGACTTTTTCTCCGTCAGGGTCGCCTCTGTGGCGTGCTGCTCTCTGGCGATACCCGGCAGGGCGCGGCGTGGCTGGAACGTCTGCAGCGCGCCGAGCCTGTCACGCTCGATACCCTGTTCGATCACGATCAACCTGAACCGCAGCCACCGGCTGCAGAGAGTCCTGAGATGAGTAAACCGGTTTTAGCCGTGATTGGTCACGGCATGGTCAGTCACCACTTTCTTGAACAGCTGGTTGCCCGCGAACTGCATCGGCACTATCACATCGTGGTTTACGGCGAGGAGCGTCAGCAGGCTTACGATCGCGTGCACCTGTCGGACTATTTCAACGGCAAAACGGCCAGCGATCTGTCGCTGGTCGGCGCGGACTTTTTTGCCCTGCACGGTATCGAACTGCGCAGTGGCTGCACGGTTGTAGCCATTGATCGCCAGCAGCGCAGCCTGCGTGACAGCGCGGGCAGTGAGCTGGCGTGGGATAAGCTGGTGCTGGCGACCGGCTCACGCGCGTTCGTCCCGCCGGTGCCGGGTCATGATGGTGAACGCTGCTTTGTCTATCGCACGCTGGACGACCTTGATGCCATTGCCGCCTGCGCCCGCCATAGCCAGCGCGGTATCGTGATTGGCGGCGGCCTGCTGGGTCTGGAGGCGGCGAATGCGCTGCGGCAGCTCGGGCTGGAGACGCACGTTGTGGAGTTCGCGCCACGTCTGATGGCAGTGCAGCTCGATGAGGGCGGGGCGCTGATGCTGCGCCAGAAGATCGATGCACTGGGCGTCACCGTTCACACCGCAAAACAGACCGAGCTGATCGCGCAGCAGCCCGATGGCAGCGTGGTGCTGCACTTTGCTGACGGCGGCCATTTACCCGGCGATCTGGTGCTGTTCTCCGCGGGAATCCGCCCGCGCGATGAGCTGGCGCGTGAGGCGGGCCTGACGCTGGGAGCGCGCGGCGGCATTGAGATTAACGATCGCTGCCAGACCAGCGATGATGACGTGTTTGCCATTGGGGAATGCGCGCTGTGGAACGGCCAGATCTTTGGCCTGGTCGCGCCGGGATATCAGATGGCACGGGTGCTGGCCGGGCATCTGGCGGCTGAATCCGCCGCCTTCAGCGGCGCGGACATGAGCACGAAACTGAAACTGCTGGGTGTGGAGGTGGCGTCGTTCGGTGATGCCCATGGCCGCACGCCGGGCAGTCAGCATTATCACTGGACCGACGGGCCAAAAGGCGTTTACAAAAAAATCGTGGTCTCTGCGGAGGGCACCCGACTACTGGGCGGCGTACTGGTCGGGGACAGCAGCGATTACGCCACGCTGCTGCAGATGATGCTCAACGATTTACCCTTGCCTGCCGCGCCGGAGAGCCTGATCCTGCCTGCGCTGGCCGGTGCGCCAAAAGCGCCGGGCGTCGCGGCATTGCCCGACAGTGCCCAGGTCTGCTCCTGTCATAACGTCAGCAAAGGCGACATCTGCGCAGCGGTGAAAGGCGGATGCGGTGAGATGAGTAGCATCAAGAGCTGCACCAAAGCGGCCACTGGTTGCGGCGGCTGTGCGGCACTGGTGAAGCAGGTGATGGAGTTTCAGCTGGAAACTCTCGGCGTCGAGGTGAAAAAAGATGTCTGCGACCACTTCAGCTATTCCCGCCAGGAGCTTTATCACCTGGTGCGGGCCGGTGAGTTCAGAACGTTTGATGCGCTGCTGGCCTCACACGGCAAGGGTCAGGGCTGCGAAGTGTGCAAGCCGCTGGTGGGGTCGATTCTTGCCTCCTGCTGGAACGACTATCTCCTGAAACCGGCGCACCTGCCGCTGCAGGATACCAACGACCGCTATTTCGCCAACATCCAGAAAGATGGCACCTATTCCGTGGTGCCGCGCGTTCCGGCGGGAGAAATTACGCCGCAGGGGCTGATCGCCATTGGTGAAGTGGCCGCGCGTTATGACCTTTACACCAAAATCACCGGCGGGCAGCGTATCGACCTGTTTGGCGCGCGGCTCGATCAGCTGCCCGCTATCTGGCAGACGCTGCTTGAGGCCGGTTTTGAAACCGGCCACGCCTACGGCAAGTCGCTGCGCACCGTGAAATCCTGTGTCGGATCCACCTGGTGCCGCTACGGCGTGCAGGACTCGACCGCCTTCGCCATCACACTGGAGAACCGTTACAAGGGACTTCGCGCCCCACATAAAATCAAGATGGCGGTTTCGGGCTGTACCCGCGAGTGTGCGGAAGCGCAGAGCAAAGATATCGGCGTGATCGCCACCGAAAAGGGCTGGAATCTCTATGTCTGTGGCAATGGCGGCATGAAGCCGCGCCATGCCGACCTGTTTGCCAGCGATCTCGACGATGCCACGTTGCTGCGCTATGTCGACCGTCTGCTGATGTTCTATATCCGAACTGCCGATCGGCTGCAACGCACCAGCGTCTGGCTGGACAATCTGGAAGGGGGGCTCGAATACCTGCGTCAGGTGGTGATTGAGGACAGCCTTGGGTTGGGTGCAACGCTGGAGCAGGAGATGCAGCGGGTGGTGGAGGCGTATCAGTGCGAGTGGCAGACCACGCTGGCGGATCCGTCGCGGCTCGCGCTGTTTACGCCGACGATCAACAGCGAGCAGCCCGATGAAACCCTGCACTACAGCCGGGTACGCGGTCAGCGGCAGCCTGAAGCCTTGGCTGCGCGTCCGCTGCTGCAACTGCCCGCCGGGGCGTGGAGCGCAGTCTGCGCACTGGAGGCGATTCCGCCTGAAGCAGGGATTGGGGCGCGGCTCGGCAGCGAACGTGTTGCGCTGTTCCGCTTTGGCGACGCGCTCTATGCGCTGGAGGATCGTGAGCCTGGCAGCGACGCCAGCGTGCTGTCGCGCGGGATTCTGGGTGATGTCGGCGGCGAGCCGGTGGTGATCTCTCCGCTCTACAAGCAGCGGGTGCGGCTGCGTGACGGGCAGAGTCTGGATAATCCGCAGCATCAGTTGCGCTGCTGGCCGGTGAAGCTGGAAGCAGGGCAGATCTGGCTGGCAAACCGTCCGCAAAATCCGCTGGCGCAGGCATCATGAACAGCACCTGTCCCTATTGCGGCGTTGGCTGTGGCGTCTGCGTCACGTCGCAGGGTAATCATCAGGCAACGGTGACTGGCGATCCGCACCATCCCGCTAACGCAGGCCGGTTGTGCGTTAAGGGCGCGGCGCTGGGCGAGACGCTGACGCCACAGGGGCGTCTTCTTACCGCTCAGGTTAACGGCCAGCCGGTCAGCCTTGATGCGGCGCTGGATGCGGCAGCGGCGGGATTGCGTGCGGTGATCGATCAATATGGTCCGCAGGCGGTGGCGTTTTATGGCTCCGGGCAGTTGCTGACCGAGGATTACTACGTTGCCAATAAGCTGATGAAGGGCTATATCGGTGCCGCCAATATTGATACCAATTCGAGGCTCTGTATGGCATCAGCCGTAGTCGGCTATAAGCGGGCGCTGGGAGCGGATGCGGTGCCCTGCTGTTATGACGATCTGGAACAGGCGGATCTGGTACTGCTGGTAGGGTCCAATGCCGCCTGGGCGCATCCGGTAGTCTGGCAGCGGCTGATGCAGGCGAAGCAGCAGCGACCGGCGATGCGCATAGTCGTTATCGATCCACGCCGCACGGCCAGTTGCGATCAGGCCGATCTGCATCTGCCGCTGCGTCCCGGCAGTGATGCGGCGCTGCTTTCCGGTCTGTTGCACTGGCTGGCGCAGCAGGATGGCCTTGATAGCAGCATGCTGCCGCACCTGAATGGCGTGAGTGAAACCCTGGCCGCCGCCGCGCAGTGGGATGTGGCGCGGGTCGCAGAGACCTGTGATTTAACGGAACAGCAGGTGACGCACTTTTTCCGGCTGTTCAGCCAGCACGATCGGGTGCTGACGCTGTGGTGCATGGGGATCAATCAGTCAACCACCGGCAGCGATAATAACCAGGCGATTCTGAATCTGCATCTCCTGACGGGCAAAATAGGCCGTGCGGGCTGCGGGCCTTTTTCGCTGACCGGACAGCCAAATGCCATGGGCGGTCGCGAAGTGGGCGGTCTGGCGAACCAGCTGGCGGCGCACATGAATTTTACAGACGAGGATTGCGATCGGGTGCAGCGTTTCTGGCGCAGTCCGGCGATGGCCCGCCAGCCGGGGCTGACCGCGCTGGATCTCTTCAGCGCGATTGCCGAAGGTGAGGTGAAGGCGGTATGGATTATGGGCACGAATCCGGCGGTATCGATGCCGGAGGGAAACCGTGTGGCGCAGGCGCTGGCGGCCTGTCCGCTGGTCATTGTCTCGGATGTGATGGCGCAGACTGATACCAGCGCTTTTGCCGATATTCTGCTGCCCGCCCAGGGCTGGGGCGAGAAGAACGGCACAGTCACCAATTCAGAGCGACGTATTTCGCGGCAGCGCGCCTTTGCCGCCGCACCAGGTGATACCCGGCCTGACTGGTGGCTGCTGGCGCAGGTGGCGCAGCGGTTAGGGTTCCGTGAGGGATTTAACTGGCAGCATCCGTCGGAGATTTTCTGCGAACATGCGGCGCTGTCGGGGTTTGAGAACGGCGGTCAGCGGGCGTTTGATATCAGCGGGCTGGCGCAGTTGAGCCAGGCCGAATGGGATGCGCTGCGTCCGGTTCAGTGGCCGGTAAATGCTGCTCATCCGCAGGGCTGTGCGCGGTTGTTTGGCGATCGCCGCTTTTTTCACCCGGACGGGAAAGCCCGGCTGCTGGTCCCGGCCACGCCCGCCTTAACCCGGCGTGATGCGGCTTATCCGCTCTTGATGAACAGCGGTCGGGTGCGCGATCAGTGGCATACCATGACGCGCACCGGGCTGGTGCCGCGTCTGATGCAGCATTGTGATGAGCCGTTTGTGGCGCTGCATCCCGCTGACGCCGCGCAATATGGCGTGACGGAGGGCGGTCTGGCACGGGTGCAGTCGGTGCAGGGCTGGATCAGTGCGCGGGTGCGCACTGATGCCGGGATGCGGCGCGGCGAGCTGTTTGTGCCGATGCACTGGAACCGGCAGTTCAGTCAGCAGAGTCACGTCGATATGCTGGTCGCCGCCCGCGCCTGTCCGTTTTCAGGGCAGCCTGCGCTGAAGCAGACGCCGGTGCGGATTCTGTCGCTGGCGGTGAGCTGGCAGGGCTGGCTGTGGCAGCGCGGGATTGAGCGGCCCGCAGGCTTGCGTTACTGGTCGCGCGTACCCTATCCGGCGGCGCAGCGCTATGCGGTCGCAGGCGATGGATTACCGCAGGTGTGGCTGGCGGAGCATGTCGATTTGTCAGGCCTGGATCTGCAGCTCGCCACTGGCAGCGGCAATGATTACCGGCTGCTGGCATGGCGTGATGGCGAGTTACAGCTGGCGTTTTATGCCGGATCCATGTTGCCATCGATTGATAGTGCATTTGTCGCGGCGGTCTTTGCGGATGCGCCGCAGGACGCTGCCGGGCGGCACAGCGTGCTGGCGGGTCAGGCGATGCAGCGCAGCGCAGCAGGCCGGATTATCTGTAGCTGTATGGGGGTGGGCGAGCAGACAATTTTGCAGGCGGTGGCGCAGGGGTGTCGTACCACTCAGGCGCTGGGCCGGAAGCTGAAGTGCGGCACGCAGTGTGGCTCCTGTATTCCGGAGCTGAAGCAGTTGTTGCTGTCCGACGTGGTTGTGGAGGAATGATGACGCGAGCGATTGATTCTCTGGATAAGTTACTGGCCCCGGTCGGTGTGGCAAAGCAGCAGGGTGTGGTGTGGCTGGTGGGCGCAGGCCCGGGTGATGTGGAGTTGCTGACGGTGAAGGCGTTGCGGTTGCTGCAGCGGGCTGACGTGGTGGTGTATGACCGGCTGGTGAGTGAAGCGGTGATGGCTGAAGTGCCGGAGAGCGCGTTATGCATTGACGTGGGTAAGCAGCCGGGGAAGCACGGGCTGAAGCAGGCGCAGATTAATCAGCTGCTGGTGGATCTGGCTCGCAACGGGCGGAATGTGATCCGGCTGAAGGGGGGCGATCCCTTTATTTTTGGGCGCGGTGGCGAGGAGATGGTGAGTCTGCAGCAGGCCGGGATCCGCTGTGAGGTGGTACCGGGCATTACAGCGGCGGTGGGCTGTGCGGCGGCCAGCGGGATTCCGCTGACGCATCGGAACTGTGCGCAGTCGTTGCGGTTGATTACCGGCCATGGCCGGAGTGGCGAGCCGCAGCTGGATGCAGTCGCACTGGCGGCGGTGAATCAGACGCTGGTGTTCTATATGGGATTGAGCTGGAGTGCGTCGATCAGTACGCAGTTGCAGGCGCAGGGGCGCGATGCCGGGACGCCGGTGGCGATTATTGAGAACGGCACCCGTCCGGATCAGCGGGTGTTGATTACCACGCTGGGAGGGCTGGCGGAGACGGTGGCGCAGGAAAAGCCGGTTTCGCCGTCGCTGCTTGTGGTAGGTGAGGTCGTGCGGTTCTATCGGGCGGATTTGCAGGTGCGGGATGATGTGACGGTGAGCCGATGCGATGTGCAGGAAGTCGGGTGCGTCGTGCAGGAAGTACGGTGCGTCGTGCAGGAAAAGCCTGCCTGATCGCAAAGGAATCCCGCATCCCTGCGGACTGGGCTCGCCATCCCTGGCTCGCACACTTTGCTTTTCAGGCAGGCCAACCCTGCACGGCTGGCAATGGTGCGGGGTTTTGCGTGAGCGGGTCTGGAATCAGGTGCAGGTAGGTCTGGGTGAGAAGGCAGGAAGGGTTTGAAGAGTCGGTGCGTCGTGCAGGAAAAGCCTGCCTGATCGCAAAGGAACCCCGCATCCCTGCGGACTGGGCTCGCCATCCCTGGCTCGCACACTTTGCTCTTCAGGCAGGCCAACCCTGCACGGCTGGCAATAGTGCGGGGTTTTGCGTGAGCGGGTCTGGAATCAGGTGCAGGCAGGTCTGGGTAAGAAGGCAGGAAGGGTTTGAAGAGCCGGTGCGTCGTGCAGGAAGTACGGTGCGTCGTGCAGGAAAAGCCTGCCTGATCGCAAAGGAACCCCGCATCCCTGCGGACTGGGCTCGCCATCCCTGGCTCGCACACTTTGCTCTTCAGGCAGGCCATTCCTGCACGGCTGGCGATGGTGCGGACGTTTTGCGAAAGCGGGTCTGGAATAAGGTGCAGGCAGGTCTGGGTAAGAAGGCAGGAAGGGTTTGAAGAGCCGGTGCGTCGTGCAGGAAGTACGTTGCGTCGTGCAGGAAAAGCCTGCCTGATCGCAAAGGAATCCCGCATCCCTGCGGACTGGGCTCGCCATCCCTGGCTCGCACACTTTGCTCTTCAGGCAGGCCATTCCTGCACTGTTGGCAATAGTGCGGTTTTTTGCGTGAGCGGGTCTGGAATCAGGTGCAGGCAGGTCTGGGTGAGAAGGCAGGAAGGGTTTGAAGAGCCGGTGCGTCGTGCAGGAAGTACGGTGCGTCGTGCAGGAAAAGCCTGCCTGATCGCAAAGGAATCCCGCATCCCTGCGGACTGGGCTCGCCATCCCTGGCTCGCACACTTTGCTCTTCAGGCAGGCCAACCCTGCACGGCTGGCAATGGTGCGGGTTTGCGGCAATGCCCGCGCTTTCCTGCGCCTGAAATTCTCGTTTCTCAGTGCCTGAAATCAATCACGGCACTTCGGTACGGAAGTTCAATTACATCGCCCGCTTCAGCGGCAGCGGGGCCACCAGCACTTTCACGCCCAGGGCCTCAAACGCTTTGACCTGCGCGGGGCTGATGCCGCTGTCGGTAATCAGGTAGTGGATGTTGCTCCAGTCACAGGGCAGCGCGAACATAGACACCTTGTCGATTTTGCTGGAGTCTGCCACCACGTAAACCGTGCTGGCGGATTTGATCATCGCCAGTTTTACCTTGATGTCCGTTTCGCTGGGGAAGCTCAGGCCCAGACGCGGTGAGATGCAGGCGGTGGCCAGAAAGAGTTTTTCGGCCAGCACATTTTCGAAAAAGCTGGCCGCTTTCTCGCCCGAGGTGGAGAGCGTCGGAAACTTAAAGGTGCCGCCGGTCAGCAGGATGTTGATACCCGGCTCGCCGCCCAGTTTCAGGGCGATATTGACCGCCGTGGTCACCACGGACAAACGGCGGATGTGGCTGATGGCGTCGGTAATCGCGGTAGTGGTAGTACCGGAATCGAAAATCACCGTGTCGCCATTTTCGATATGCTGCGCCGCCAGTCGGCCAATTGCCTCTTTCTCTTCCAGATGGATCTGCCGCTCCAGCAGCATCGCGCCGGTATTCTGCTTGCCCGTCATCAGCGTTGCGCCACCGTGGTAGCGCTGCACAAACCCCTGTTTTTGCAGCATGCGCAGATCGCTGCGTAATGTGGCTTCGGTCAGTCCAAAGGTCTCGGTCAGCGCTTTGACCGTGACCGTACCATCCTCACGGATCATCTCCAGAATTTTCTCGCGGCGTTGCTGCATGTCAGCGAACTGCTCACTTTTGCTTTTCAATCGAAATGCTCCCTTTTTCAGTAACCTGATGGCTTGGGCGAACAAGGTCTCTGTGGCTGAGTTTAACGCGCCATTTTTATGAATGCGAGATGACCTGACAGACCTGTCGTTTTCGAACGAAAATAAATAATCAGCAGGTTATTGAATCTCTCAGGCTTTCCCGATTGCAGCAGGACAGCTTTATTTCGGTACTGGAAGCCAGATCACGTCTTTTCAATCAGATATGACGCTTTGAACAGCAGATGGTCGAAATTTGATCTGCTCCACATATCATTTCTTTTCGATAGCTTATATTTTTGTTCGAAAATGATTGGATCGTTCGTATCAGCAAAAATCAGGGGGAAGAGTGGGATGAGTAGTGAATATGACGTAAACCTGCGCTACGGCGTGGATACCGCAATGAATCTGGCCGGTAAGGTGGCGGTGGTGACCGGCGGACTGGGCGGCATCGCCATGGCGACCAATGGCATGCTGCTGGAGAAGGGCGCGCGTCTGGCACTGCTCTATCCGCCGTTTGAAGCGGAGAAAGTTGCCAGTCTGCAGGCGGACTTCGCAGCCGATCGGGTGCAGTTTGTCTGCTGTGATGTCACCGAGTCCGCGTCGGTGGAAAAGGCGTTTGACGCGGTGGTTTCCCACTATGGCCGCATCGATATTCTGGTCAACTGCGCAGGCTACGTGATGCTGCAGCCGGTAATTGAGACTGATTTTGCCGAGTGGCAGAAGCAGATCGCGGTGAACCTCACCGGGCCTTTCCTCTGCTCGCAGGCGGCCGCACGGCTGATGATTCGTGCCGGTGCGGGCGGCAAGATTATTAATATCGCCTCCCAGGCGGCGTCCATCGCCATCGATAACCATGTCGCCTATACCTCCGCCAAAGCGGGCCTGCTGGGCATGACCAAAGTGATGGCTAAAGAGTTTGCTCCGCATCGCATCAACGTGAATACCCTGTCGCCCACCGTGGTGCTTACGCCGATGGGTGAGAAAGCCTGGCGCGGCGAGAAAGGCGAGCAGATGAAAAAGCTGATTCCGCTGGGGCGCTTTGCCTATACCGATGAGATCGCCGCCGCCGTGCTGTTCTTCGCCAGCAACGGTAGCGACATGATTACCGGTGCCGATTTGATGATCGATGGTGGCTTCACCATCTGGTAAGGCCAATCCAACACCCGGAACTTCATCCCCTGCCATAACGATAAGAGAGAACATCATGAAAAACCGTACCCTGCTGTGTAGTGCCGTGGCTGCCTGCCTGGTCTCTCAGGCGGTGTTTGCCGCCGAAAAAGGCACCATTATGATTCTGGTTAACTCACTCGATAATCCCTACTACGCCTCTGAAGCCAAAGGTGCCGATCTCAAAGCGCAGTCGCTGGGCTACAAAACTACGGTGCTATCGCACGGCGAAGATGTGAAGAAGCAGAGCGAACTGATCGATGCCGCTATTGGTAAGAAAGTGCAGGGTATCGTGCTGGATAACGCCGACTCCACCGCCAGCGTGGCGGCGATCAAAAAAGCCAAAGATGCCGGCATTCCGGTGGTGCTGATCAACCGTGAAATTCCGGTAGATGACGTGGCGCTGGCGCAGATTACCCACAACAACTTCCAGGCAGGTTCAGATGTGGCCAACGTCTTTGTCGAAAAGATGGGGGAAAAGGGCAAATACGCCGAGCTGGCCTGTAACCTGGCCGACAACAACTGTGTGACTCGCTCAAAATCGTTCCATCAGGTGCTGGATCAGTATCCCGACATGCAGAGCGTGGCGCGACAGGATGCCAAAGGCACCCTGATCGATGGTAAGCGCATTATGGACAGCATCCTGCAGGCGCACCCGGATGTGAAAGGCGTAATCTGCGGTAACGGTCCGGTCGCGCTGGGTGCCATTGCGGCGCTCAAGGCAGCCGGTCGCAACGATGTCATCGTGGTGGGAATTGATGGCAGCAACGATGAACGCGATGCGGTGAAAGCCGGCACGCTGAAGGCCACGGTGATGCTGCAGGCGCAGGCGATTGCCGCTGAAGGCGTGACCGATCTCGATAACTTCATTCAGAAAGGCGTGAAGCCGGAGAAACAGCGGGTGATGTTCCGCGGCATTCTGATTACCCCGGAAAACGCCAAAGGCGTCCAGGACTTTAACTACAAGTCGTAATTAACCGCTGTCGCGCCTGCGCGAGCGGGTGCCAGGGAGAAGAAGATGTCACGAAGAGTCTGGCTGACGCTGATGGTCATGCTGTTAGGCGGCTGCAAAATTGTGTCGCAGCAGGAGCTGGCTGACCTGAAAAATCCCCCCAATCCGAAGATGGCCAACATCGACCAGCTCTGGCAGCAGAAGCTGGTGCCGCAGGTCCAGGCGGAGGCGAAACCGCTGGCGACGCTGATGTCGTCGCTGCAATCTGCCAAAGACTTTGACAGCGCCTGTCAGACCTACGGCTATCGCAGTCAGGCTGAGAATCCCTGTGTCTTCAGCGTTTCCGTTCGCGGCGAGGTAACGGCTGTCAATACCACTTCCCGCAGCGGAAAGATGACCGTGAAGGATGAATCAGGTGACAGTGTCACTATTCAGGTCGGGCCAATCATTCGTGGCACGGCGCTGCGCGATGTCTATAAGGGCGCGAGTTATCAGGACTTCAACGATCAGGTGCTGTTTGGTGATTACGGTAAGGCGATTAATCAGCACGCCTCAGCCCTGATGCAGCAGTTCGCACCTAAAGTGGGCGACAAAGTGAGGGTCAGCGGCGTGTTCAGCAGCTGGGACATTCCGCAACAGCTGCCGGATATCACTCCGGCTGCCATCACCCGGCAATAAGGAGCGGCAGATGCAAAATCCGCAACCGCAAACGTCCGGCGACGTGATTATCGAAACGCGCAACGTGTCGCGTCTTTATCCCGGCGTGACCGCACTCGATCAGGTCAGCTATCGCGTTTATCGCAACAAAGTAAATGTCCTGATCGGGGAGAACGGGGCCGGTAAGTCCACCATGATGAAGATGCTGGCGGGGGTGGAAACGCCGTCGTCGGGCGAGATCCTGCTGGATGGCAAGGTGGTGTCGCTGAACTCAACCCATCAGGCGGAGAAGCAGGGGATCAGCATCATTTTTCAGGAGCTGAATCTGTTTCCCAACATGAACGTGATGGACAACATTTTTATCGCCAACGAGTTTTTCCAGCGCGGCGTCATCAATGAAAAGTATCAGTATGCGCTGGCGAAGTCGCTACTGGATCGGCTGCAGCTCGATGTCGATCCCTATGCACCGCTGGGCGAGCTGGGCATTGGGCATCAGCAACTGGTGGAGATTGCCAGAGCGCTGTCGAAGGATACCCGGGTACTGATCATGGATGAACCCACCAGTGCCCTGAGCCAGTCGGAAGTGAAAGTGCTGTTCAATGTCATCGATCAGCTGAAGCGACGCGGTGTCACCATTATCTACATTTCTCACCGGCTGGAAGAGCTGATGGAGATAGGCGATCACATCACCATTTTTCGCGATGGCCGTTTTATCAGTGAGCGCGAGGTGCGCGATGCCAGCGTGCCGTGGATTATCGCCCAGATGGTGGGCGATAAGAAAAAACAGTTCGACTATCAGCCTGCGTCACAGGGGGAAACGGTGCTGGAGGTTGAGGGGCTGACCGCGCTGCATCAGAACGGCGGCTACAGGCTTAATGAGGTCAGTTTCAGCCTGCGCAAAGGCGAGGTGATCGGCATTTATGGACTGCTGGGCGCGGGACGCACGGAGCTGTTTAAGGGGCTGATTGGGCTGATGCCCTGTCAGTCGGGCCGGGTCCGGCTGTCCGGTAAGGATCTGGCGAAACGCAGTTTTCAGCAGCGGCTGAAAAGCGGCATCGCCCTGGTACCCGAAGATCGCAAAGGCGAAGGAGTGATTGAACTGATGTCGATCACCGCCAACATGACACTCTCTGATTTCAGCCTGCGCGGTTTTCGTCGGGCGCTGGGGCGGGTAAATCCGGCCCGGGAGCAGCAGCGGGTCAGTGAGATGATCGGCCATCTGGCAATCAAAGTCAGCGATCCCGACCTGCCGGTGACCGCGCTGAGCGGGGGTAATCAGCAGAAGGTCGTGCTGGGTAAAGCGCTGATGACCGGGCCGCAGGTTGTGTTGCTGGATGAGCCAACGCGCGGCATCGATGTGGGTGCCAAAACTGACGTCTATCACCTGATTGGCAATCTGGCTCAGCAGGGGCTGGCCGTGATGTTCTCATCGTCCGAGCTGGATGAGGTGATGGCGCTGGCGGACCGCATTTTAGTGATGGCCGATGGCCGGATAACGGCCGATCTGCCTCGTGCAGCGGCAACGAGAGAACATCTGATCGCGGCATCAACCCCGCAGGATTAAGCGCCTGGCCCATTGGGCTATTTTATTCGTCAGTCTGAACCTGAGCAGTGTCGTGTTTACCGGGTTATTCCGCGCGCGCCGTGTTCAGACTGCCTGCAACCATTACGCCTGCTGGGCCAGACGCTAAGCTGGCCGGAGAATGTCATGAACCAAAAGTATCTGCTCTATATGTACCTCCTCAAGGCGCGCACCTTTATTGCGCTGCTGATTGTGGTCGGCTTCTTCAGCGTGATGGTGCCGAACTTTCTGACTCCCTCTAACCTGTTGATCATGACGCAGCACGTGGCCATAACCGGGCTGCTGGCGATAGGGATGACGCTGGTGATCCTCACCGGCGGTATCGATCTCTCGGTGGGGGCGGTCGCCGGAATCTGCGGCATGGTGGCGGGCGCGCTGCTGACCAATGGCATCCCGTTATGGGGCGGCAATACGCTGTTTCTCAACGTGCCGGAGGTGATTCTGGTGGTGGCGATCTTTGGCGTGCTGGTGGGCCTGATTAACGGCACGGTGATCACCCGACTGGGCGTGGCGCCCTTTATCTGCACCCTGGGGATGATGTATGTGGCACGCGGGGCGGCACTGCTGTTCAACGACGGCAGCACCTACGCCAACCTGGTGGGCATGCCCGCGCTGGGCAACACCGGCTTTGCCCTGCTGGGTTCCGGCACCGTGCTGGGCGTGTATCTGCCGATCTGGTTGATGCTCGGCTTCTTACTGCTCGGCCTCTACCTGACGCGCAAAACCCCGCTGGGCCGTTACATCTACGCCATTGGCGGCAATGAGTCCGCCGCGCGGCTGGCGGGCGTGCCGATTATTAAAGTGAAAATTTTTGTCTACGCCTTTTCGGGCCTCTGCGCCGGATTGGTCGGGCTGGTGGTGGCGTCTCAGTTGCAGACCGCGCATCCAATGACCGGCAACATGTTTGAGATGGACGCTATTGGTGCCACGGTGCTGGGCGGCACGGCGCTGGCGGGCGGACGTGGGCGGGTGTCCGGCTCGATTATTGGCGCGTTCGTTATCGTTTTCCTGGCCGATGGCATGGTGATGATGGGCGTCAGCGATTTCTGGCAGATGGTGATTAAAGGCCTGGTGATTGTCACAGCCGTTGTGATCGACCAGTTCCAGCAACGTCTGCAAAGCAAAGTGGTGCTGCTGCGTCGCCATGAAAAAAAGCAGCAGGCAGCACCTCTCACTGATGTTCGTCACAGTTAACAGGAGCAATTATGAGCCGCGAACAACGTGGAAAAACAGTGGTGATTACCGGTGCCTGTCGCGGCATCGGTACCGGGATCGCGGCGCGTTTCGCCCGCGACGGGGCCAGGCTGGTGATGGTGTCGAATGCCGATCGGGTTTTTGCCACGGCCGACCAGCTTTCGCAGCAGTACGGCAGTGAGATTCTGGCGCTGCAGGTCGACGTTACGGATGAAGTGGCGGTTCAGCAGCTCTATCAGCAGGCCTTTGAACGCTTTGGTCAGATTGACGTCTCGATACAGAATGCAGGCGTGATCACCATTGACCGCTTCGACACCATGCCGAAAAGCGACTTTGAGCGGATTCTGGCCGTAAACACCACAGCCGTCTGGCTCTGCTGTCGTGAAGCGGCGAAATATATGGTGAAGCAGGGCAGCGGCAGTCTGATTAACACGTCATCGGGGCAGGGACGGCAGGGCTTTATCTACACGCCACACTATGCCGCCAGCAAAATGGGTGTGATAGGCATTACCCAGAGTCTGGCGCTGGAGCTGGCACCGTGGAACATTACGGTCAACGCCTTCTGTCCCGGCATCATTGATAGTGAGATGTGGGATTACAACGATCGCGTCTGGGGCGAGATCCTCAGCAGCGAGGAGAAAACCTACGGCAAAGGTGAGCTGATGGCGGAGTGGGTGAAAAACATTCCGCTGAAGCGTGCCGGTCAGCCGGAGGATGTGGCCGGACTGGTGGCGTTTCTGGCTTCAGACGATGCGCGCTATATCACCGGACAGACTATTAACGTGGATGGTGGCTTAATCTTCTCCTGAAGACGCCAGAGATAACCCCGGGCCTGCTTCACAGCAGGCCTTTTTTTGTGCCAGACTTTTCTGGTATATGCACAATTTGCCTCTGCTGTCCTGCATCGCCGTCACAATATGTTAAGGTAACTGTCAATGAATTTGACTTTATCGCAGCAACAAATTAATCAATGTGCCGGGTGACATGATACGGAAAACAGGGGTTCTCTCTTTGCTTGCGCTGTCGCTCTCTGTCTTGCAGAGCGCCCGCGCGTTCCAGACTGAAACGACAGTGTCAGAAACGCCGTTCGACAATCCTGCGCGCTACAGTGAGTCACTGCCGACGCTTGGCAGTGCCAGCGACGAGGATGAAGAGTGGAGCAAAAAGCTGGCGGCCGTGGCGAAAAGTATCGGTGAAGCGAGTAACAACAGCGACAGCAATGTAACGTTTGGCCAGCAGGCGGGCGTCTGGGCGTTCAATCATCTGCGCGATGAAGTCGCTAATCGGGTCGAGAGCGAAGGGCAGTCACTGCTTTCGCCCTACGGCACTGCGCAGCTCGATCTGAAAGTCGACATGAACGGCAACTTTGCCGGCACGGGCGGCGATCTTTTCAGCGCACTGGCCGACGAGAAGAGTCTGCTTACCTTCAGCCAGCTTGGTCTGCATGATACCGGCGACGGTCTGGTCGGCAATGCGGGACTGGGACAACGCTGGGACGCCGGTAACTGGTTGCTGGGCTACAACGGCTTTGTCGATCACGTCTTCAGCAGCGGCCTGCAGCGTGCTTCGGTGGGGACTGAAGCCTGGAGTGATTCGATGCGTTTTTCTGCAAACTACTATCTGCCGCTTTCCGGCTGGAAAAATCTTGGCAGTTCGCAGCAGCAGCGTATGGCGCGCGGCTATGACATCACCAGCCAGAGCTATCTGCCCTTTTATCGTCAGCTGGGCGTCTCGGTGAGCTATCAGCAATATCTGGGTGAAAATGTCGATCTGTTTAACAGCGGCAACCGCTACCACAATCCTTCCGCCATGTCGTTTGGCCTCTCTTACACGCCGGTGCCGCTGGTCACGCTGTCTGCTACCCACAAAACCAGCAGTGCCGGTGAAAGCCAGGATCAGCTGGGGCTGAAACTGAACTATCGCTTCGGCGTGGCGCTGAGCCGTCAGCTTGATGCCGGAAACGTCGCGGAAGCACGCTCCCTGCGCGGCAGCCGTTACGATACCGTGACCCGCAGTGATACGCCGGTGCTCTCATTCCGTCAGCGCAAAACGCTGTCGGTATTTCTGGCGACGCCACCCTGGCAGTTAAGCAGTGGCGAGAGTCTGCCACTGAAGCTACAGGTGCGGGCCAGCAATGCGATCAAGGCAGTGAGCTGGCAGGGTGACACACAGGCGCTGAGCCTGACGCCACCGGCTAATAACGCGGATCCGCAGGGCTGGAGTGTGATTTTACCGCAGTGGGATCCGTCGCCAGACGCCAGCAACGAATACCGGCTGTCGGTGACACTGGAGGACAGCAAGCAGCAGCGTGTGACCTCTAACTGGATCACCCTGAAAATTGAGCCGCCTATGGCTATGGATGCGCCCCCGCAAAACGATCCTTACGATTTAATGGCTCCCACCGGCACGGCCCTCTAGCGGGCACCTGTCGGCACGGCGCGCTGGCGGGAAAATCCGGCCAGAGCGCGACATGACATGTCCGCCCGACTTCATCACAGAAGCGTACTGATGTGCGGCCGTCAGGCTTATGTGTCAGTAGTAACATCACGTTGCAATCATCAGTCGCAACTATCGCAGCGATGCGTAAGGGACGCTGGCAAAATGCCGATAACAAGAGCAATTCCACCGTTTACTGGTCTTGCTTATGCGCCTGAGTTTACTGAAATATCTTGTCCCTACTTTTCTCCGTCAGCGTGGCCTGCACGCCTCCGCGTCTTTCCGATCGCTGGGGCGCGCTATGCCCGTGATTGAGTTCACGCCTGAGGGCATCATTCAGAAAGCCAGCCCGCTATTTGTGGCGGCCATGGGATACCGGCAGGATGAAATTGTCGGTCAGCATCACAGTATGTTCTGCCCGCCCGCGCTGGTGAACTCGCCAGAATACCGACGTTTCTGGCAGCGTCTGGCGGCCGGCGAAAGCTTCAGTGATAAATATCTGCGGCTGGCTAACGGTATGCGGCCAGTCTGGCTGGAGGCGAGTTATATTCCGGTGACTGACCGTCGCGGACGGGTATTCAAAATCGTGAAAATAGCCGCGGATATTTCAGAGAGAATGCAGTCATCACTGGAGCAGGAGTCGATTATCAATGCGATCAGCCGCTCCATGGCCGTGATCGCCTTTAGTCCTGACGGACACGTTCTTGAGGCAAATGATAACTTCCTTAAGGCTACCGGTTATCAGGCTGCTGAGGTAATAGGAAAGCATCACCGGCTTTTCTGTTCAGATACCCTTTCTCAGAGTGAGGAGTACCGGCAGTTCTGGTTGAGACTGAATCAGGGCGAGTTCTTTTCGGGCCAGTTTCCCCGTCTTAACCGGCGTGGCGAACCGCTCTGGCTCAGGGCAACTTACAATCCGGTATTCAACAGTGATGGACAGCTCACTAAAATTGTTAAATTCGCCACTGACGTGACTGAGCAGGTGCTGCGTAATCAGCAGGAATATGAGGCGGCGTTAAATGCCTGGAACATGGCTGTCCAGACGCGGGGAAGTGCACAGGCGGGCGCGGATGTTATCGACAACAGCATTCAGATGATCAGCCGGATTGCTGAAGAGATGAGCGTCGTGTCGGCAGATGTCACGCGCCTGAACAGCCAGTCTGACAGCATTGATGGCATGGTTGAAACCATCCGGCGCTTTGCCATGCAGACCCGACTTATTGCACTGAATGCCGCCATTGAAGCGGCACGTGCAGGCGCGTCCGGGCGGAGCTTTGCCGTCGTGGCGGCAGAGGTCCGCAGCCTGGCGGCCAGCGTCAGCAGTGCGACCGAGGAGATTGAGCGGGTGGTGGCGGGCAACAATCAACTGGCCAGAGAGGTGCTGCGGGGAATTGAAACCTCGCTGGCGAACACCGGTCAGGGGGTACTGCTGATGCGTGAAGCGGGAGACGTGATTGCCAGCATTCAGAAGGATTCAGAGCGGGTAGAAAGCGCTGTCAGAGACGTTGCCCGGGCGGCACATAGCGAATAACCACGCCTGGACCGGTCGGATAAACAGGGCCGGTCAATGCGTGGCCCTGAAGAACAGGGATTCATTGGGTCAGGTCCGGCAGTTGTCTCAACAGGAGAATAAGGAACGGCGGCTGTCAGGATAATCTGATCAGTGCCGCTCAGCCTGGCAGGGTTAGTTAACCAGTTTCGTCACGACACGAACGGCTCTGGCATAGACTTCTCTCTGACCGTTGACGGACCGCGCTTCCTGTTGTTTCAGGTAAGCGATGATTTCCTGTATGCCTGCCGTCTTGCCCGACTTCAGCAGGCTCGAAACAGCCTGTCCTACCACGGCATGAACATCATCCATATCTGCCGGTTTATCGGTACCCAAATGAAACTCCAGTGGAATAATTCTGATTAAAAGCATCCGAACGGTCAACGCTTCGGCGAATCAGCCTGCCCGTCTGTTTATCGAACGCGCGCATTATGGCAGGGCCTTAAGCAGTTTTTCCCGCAGCGTGGCAACCTGGGTCGTCAGTTCACCAAGCTCACTGCAGGCGGTATCCATTACTGAGATCATATCTGCCGGGACACCCGCCGCCGCGACTTTAAGCTGGTGGCCCTGTTCCGTCAGTGAGACCACGACCCGACGCTCATCCTTCCCGGTGTCACGCTGCCGACAGATAATGCCAGCGCTCTCCAGCCGCTTCAGAAGTTGACTGAGCGTGCCGGAATCCAGCCGGACGCGCGCGCCAATATCAGAAACGGTCAGGCGATCTTTTTCCCACAGCACCAGCAGTACCAGATACTGCGGATAGGTCAGCCCAAGCGGTTTCAGCCGCGACTGATAAAGCTTTGTCATGGCGAGCGATGCGGAATAAAGCGCAAAGCAGAGAAACTGGTCAATGGTTTCTGGCGCTGCACTGGCGGGAGACGTATCAGCGATCCCCGCGGTTTCATCATTCATATTTTTACTCATTCTGAGTCCGGGGCAGGAGAGCCAGACCACCGGCGGCTTGTCAGCCCTGAAGTCTTGCTAAGTGCATATCGGGGAGATGCAGACTGCAGCAGCATCTCTATTCGGGTGTCAGAAACCCTACTTTCAATCGCTTTCGCGGCGAGAGGAAAAGCCGTTGGCTGCGCCTCCGGTTAAAAGGTGGCTCAGTATTGAGTCAAATTAAATTGAAGTCAACATAACCGGGCGCAGCCCCTGGCGCACAACGTGCGCCGGAGGCAAAACGGCTAAGATTTGCTGCAAAATTTCAGCATTTAACGCAGAAGTGAATGCCGCACATTATCAGCACCCTGATCCGGTCATCGGGTAATGACCGCGCAGCGCAGAAAGTTATCCATGACCGCAATCATTCTTCCCACCGCCAGCAGGTCAGCGGCCAGCAACAGGTCGCTGCGCACCAGTTTGTCCATCAGGGCGCGATCACTCATGTGCGCCTGAATCCGGCTGTAAAGCTGGGTCAGATGTATCCAGTTATTGGCGAACGTATCCACACTCAGATACTCGCCTTCACTGAGCTGCTGAAGCAGGATATCCACATCCTGTTTCAGGCCGCCGATCCGGTTGATGAGGTCAGCCGTGCCGACGGAGAGTTGTCCGCCGGAAGGGTTCATACGGTGAAGGTCCCCACCATGCCGCGCAGGTCGCGCGCCTGCGCCAGCAGGGACTGTGACGCAGAAGAAGACTCTTCCACCAGCGCGGCGTTATTCTGCGTGACGCCGTCCATCTGACTGACTGCAATACTGACCTGGGAGATGCCCTGCATCTGTTCACCGGAGGAGAGTGAGAGGTTGTCCATGGCATCGGCCAGTTCGCCCACACGGCTGACAATTTCCAGGATGCGCTCACCCGTGCCTGCCGCCACGGTGACGCCTTCCTCGACCTGCGTGACCGCCTGCTCAATCAGCTGCTTGATGTCGCGCGCCGCAGTGGCGCTGCGCTGGGCAAGCGAGCGGACTTCACCCGCGACCACGGCAAATCCGCGACCGTCTTCACCGGCACGTGCTGCTTCTACGGCAGCGTTAAGCGCCAGAATATTGGTCTGGAAAGCGATACCTTCTATCACTGAGGTAATGTCACGCACCCGCACGGCACTCAGCGAAATGTCATGCATGGTTTCTGACAGGCGCTGAACATCGACTTCGCCCGCGTGAGCCAGCGTGGCAGCCTCGCGTGCTGAACCCGCCGTCTGATGCGCGCCCGCCGCATTGCTTTTTACGGTGGCAGTGAGCTGCTCCATGCTGGCTGCGGTTTCCTGCAGCGCAGCAGCCTGCTGCTCGGTGCGGGATGACAGCTCACTGTTGCCCTGAGAAATCTCATCGGCCGCCAGTGCCACCGAAGCGGAAGCATCTTTAATTTGCGACACCAGCCCGCGCAGATTGGTCTGCATTTCGCTCAACGAAGCAAGCAGACTGGTGCTGTCGCCACGGCGTAGCGTAACCGGGGAGGTGAGATCGCCAGCGGCAATCGCGGCAGCCAGCGTTTGTGCCTGAACAGGTTCGCCGCCCAGCTGACGCATCAGTATCCGCACAATAAACGCGCCGGTCGCGACCGCAGCCAGTATGGAGAGGACCGCCAGAATGATCAGTATCCAGGTGGTACGGGCGATAGCGTTACCGTTCTCTACCACCGCATCCCGGCTGCTGCGCATCTCAAGTTCAGTCAGGTCGTTGATCGCTTTAAGCAGACTCTGCTGTGCAGGACGCGTGACGGTCAACAGATAGCTGGTGACCTCCTGCTGACGGTTTTCCAGTCCGAGTTTCCCGGCGGTCATCAGGGTAGAAAGAGCAGCGTCTTCGGTTGACTCAATTCTGCTCATTGCCTCTCGTCCGGCTGACCCTGTGTCGGTCTGCATCATGCGCGATAGCGCTTCACGATTGCTGATGTAAAGCGCTCGTTGTTTTTGCAGGCGTTCCCACTCTGGCTGCATTTCGACAGGATCGGTCAGCAGGGCGAGGTTACGTACCGCAATAGCCATATCACGCACGCCGCCACGCATATCCAGCACCGTCTGGTATTTTTTCAGGCGGACATTAACCACCTCGTCCATGCTATCACGGGCGCTGTTCAGCGCCTGAATCGCGGTGCCTGCACAGAGAATAAACAGTAAAATCAGCAGGCCAAAACCTGCGCCAAGCCGCGTTGAAATTTTCATCCATTTTCCTGAAGAGTTCGTTGGGTAACAAGGTATCGGCAGGCGGAAAAGGTTCTGTAGGGTTGTGTTTAACTAAATTGAGTGCTATTTAGTTTTGCACGACAAAAGACGATTCCGCTGGTTCGTGTCCCACGTGATTAGTCGGCCGGTAATAAATGAAAAAAGTGCCATGTTCGCAGGCTTTGTAACGCAAATTTTCGCAACGACTTAGGGTGGCAGAACACGTCAAACCCTTGTTAATTGAAGATTTAGCTGCCCTGGCGTGGTGCATTTTGACGTGCTGTGCGGTGTCCCGACTTCCCGTTCACATCACCTGTCGGAACACGAGTAATGCATAAATTTAACCGGAAGGGCCTGTTAATCTGGCCGCCGCTGCCGATAGAACATTCATCAATAATGATGACGTAACCGGCACGCGCCGCTCAGAGCAGGTCTTCTGTTGTGCTGGCGCGAGGCGGATAAGAACGCGTGATTTCTATGAGCAGAAATAGCGGAGGGGTGATTATCGTCGGCAGTTAAGCTGACAGGCTATGAGAAATACACCCCGGTTTTTTACTGATAATTAAAACAACACTCTTACACTCTCCATCACCGGGAATGAATGCATGCGCCTGAAACTTTCCTGGCTCGCAGTGCTGAATATTGCGACCATCATATTACTTTCCATATTGTGGGAATTCGGGCTTGAGGCGCGGATTTCCACTCTGCTGGGCCTGGGCTACGATCCCGGTTTCGAAACAAGTGAACGGGTGCGGTTTATCCTCACCGCCACTGCGTTTGCCGGGCTGGCGATGATTATTCCGGCGCTGCTTATCGTAAAGTTGCTCCGCCAATCGCTGAATGCAGAAAAAACCGCACTCAGGCTGGCCGGTACAGATGCGCTGACCGGGGCGATGAATCGCCGGGCATTCACCGCGCATCTTGCTGCGCTGAATGCCGGAGAAATGTCTTACACCCTGACGCTGCTCGATATCAATGATTTCAAAAGTATCAATGACCTGAACGGTCATCGTCAGGGCGACGCCACGCTGGTTGCGCTGGCCGGACTGCTGACCACCTCGGCGGGCTCAGAGAGCCAGGTATTTCGCATTGGCGGGGATGAGTTTGCTATTGTAACCGCGGCGTCGCAGGCTGAGCAGGCCCTGGCCGCGGCTGAAAGTCTCTGTCAGCATGCGGCATCTATCCGGACCGGCCCGCACACCTTCCTGAGCCTTTCTGCCGGAATTGCCAGTTCAGCCTGCACGGGCCAGACCGATGTGGTACGTGCGGCGGATCTGGCGTTGTATGACGCTAAGCGGAATAAGTGTTCTCATCTGGCGCAATTTTCGCCAGACATGGAGCTGCGTTTTCGCCAGCGGGAAAGGCTGGAGCAGGAGGTGGTTGCCGCCGTCAGCGGTCACGCCATCGTTCCCTTTCTGCAACCGCTGGTGTCGCTGCATACCGGAAACATTACCGGTTTTGAAATACTGGCACGCTGGATTACGGCGTCGGGTCAGACGGTTTCGCCCGCCGAGTTCCTGCCGGTGGTGGAGCGGCTGGGGTTGATGGACAGCATGACCGTAGCGCTGTTGCAGGATGCGGTCAGTGCAACACGGGCATGGCCTGCCGGGCTCTGTCTGTCGCTGAATATTACCCCGGAGCAACTGCTGAGGCCGTCACTAACGACCTGTCTGTCCCGCATTATGCAGCAAGCCGGACCCGTCATGCTGGAGCTGGAGATCACGGAACAGAACGTCATGGCCATCTCTGATGATGCCCGCGAGGCGATTCGTCTGCTGAAAGAGGCCGGGATTGGTGTGGTACTGGACGATTTCGGCACCGGCTATTCCAATCTCTCCGTATTGCTGGGGCTGGGTATTACCAAAATCAAAATTGATCAGACGTTTATTGCCGGAATTGTGACCGGATCGGAGCAGCGGAAAGTCGTGGAAACGCTGCTGGCGCTCTGTCAGGGACTGAATGTGGTGATAACGGCAGAAGGCATCGAGGATGTCGCCACGCTGCGGTGGCTGAGAAAACGCGGCTGTGATTATGGTCAGGGTTATCTTTTCAGTCGTCCGATTCCTGCCGGGCAGGCAACCACGCTGCTGGCATCGGCCAATGTGGAAGAGCTGATGCAGGAAGAGGCCGTAGCGGTTAATTTAGTCCGGTCGCTGGGCTGAAGCGATGTGAAAACTGATTTTGCCTGGACTAAGTCAGTGAACAGGCCCGGCAGGAAGCGCCGGACCTGCTTTCTCATCAGAACTGGTAAATCAGACCCAGCGCGGTGATGTCGTCGGTTGCCAGACCGAGCGGGTTGTTATCTTTCAACAGGTTGATACGGTATTCACCATAGACCGACATGTTCTTATTGAAGTAGTAAGTGGCACCCACGGCGGTGTACTTAACAATGTCGGCATCGCCGATGTTTTCAATCTCTTTGCCCTTCGAAGAGACATAGCCTACTGATGGACGGAAGCCGTTCAGGAACTGATACTGCGCTACAGCTTCAACGTTTTGCGCTTTGTTTGCAAAGCCGCCGCTAATCGGGGTGGCGTTCAGGGTCTCGCCATACATTGCGGCCAGATAAATCTGGTTGGCATCATATTTGACTGAGGTCGCCCAGTGCTGGGCTTTTTCGCCTTCACCGCGTGCGGCTGCATTCTGCGCCGTGGTGCGATCCAGGCTCGCAAACGCGCCAGCGAAGCTCAGGCCGAAATCGAAGTCATAAGACGCGGAGAGGGCAAAACCATCGCCATTGGAACGACGCACGCCGTCAGTGTTACTGCTGCGGTCGTTTTTACCCTGATACTGTGCAGCAAGGTTTAACCCGTCAACCAGGCCAAAGAAATCACTGTTACGCCAGGTCAGCACGCCGGTTGAGCGGCCAGAGAGGAAGGCGTCGGTATAACCGGAATCGCCACCGAAGAACGGCAGCATATCGGTGTAACTCAGCGCGTCATAGACCAGGCCATAGTTACGTCCATAATCCAGCGCGCCTGCTTTACCAAATTTCAGGCCAGCATAGCCAAGACGGGTACGGTTACTCGTCTGCGCATCGCTCCCCTCGGAGTTGTGCAGGCTGTACTGATACTGCCAGAAGCCATAACCGGTGAGCTGATCGGTAATCTTCGTCTCGCCCTTGAAACCCAAACGGGCATAAGAAGAGGTATCACCGTTGTTGTTATCGTCGTCAGAAAAGAGGTGTGACACGTTAATCTTGCCGACCAGGTCCAGCTTATTGCCATCCTTATTATAAATTTCTGCGGCCTGCGCGGAGGAGAGACCGATCAGTAACGGCATAATAGCCGCCAGTGAAATGCGCTTCATCATTTAATTATTACCCTGTATTCATTAATTATTATTCCCCTGATGCGGGGTGAAATGAAAATGACACAAAAAGTTAAAATCACAAAGCGCAATAAAAGTAACAAAATGTGATTTCTATATTCAGCTAACGAATAACAGCGGGAATCCGAAGATTAAATGACAAGGTAATAAGATTTTCTTCTAATAAAACCTTCAGTGGTTATGGTGAATAATTACCATGAAATCAACTAATTGAGTGTTAAATTCACGGTGAAATCCATAAGTTAACTGTATATAAATAAAACAGATTAATCTCTGGACTAATTATAGTGAGTTTTATGAGGTTGATAATACCACAAGGGTTTTCTTCTAATCATTAGTCTGCATATTAATATTTGTTCATCTTTTCAGAAATATTATTACCCGTCCGATAATCACGTCATAAATAACCTGCACGACGCTGATTAAATTGTCACCATGTTGTTCGTTAATTAAACGAAAACAGGCCGGAAAATTAATCCGCCGGGCGTGATAAATGAAAATAGTTTGTTAAGTTTTGGCAATACTCCCCTCTTTTTCATGCAAATTCTGTCAGCTACTGTTGCACCATTGCGAGGCAAACTGCGCTAAAACAGGGCAAAGAAGGGGTTTTTGTGGAGAGATAATTTATCAGCGATCACAAAAGCGATATTTCATCCCGCGAATGCATAATTCTGCTGTTTAAAACCCGGCTTTGCCGCTGCAATCAGACAACTATTCACTATATATGCAAATTAAGTGAATATTGACGGCACCTAACCCATTGATATTGCGTTACGAAGATAATTTTATGCATTAATTCTCTGGCTGGCACGTTAACTGCACTCTACAGTAGGGCTGCACTACAACATCTTTTAACAATTTTAAAACATAAGCTTTACCCGGCCGGTAAAGTAAAGCAGGAGAGTGGGTTATGGCACTGCACGTTTCACGTCACGATTTCGATCAATGGATGATGCCGGTTTATGCACCTGCGACATTTATACCGGTTCGCGCAGAAGGCTCCACCGTCTGGGATCAGAACGGTAAAGATTACATCGACTTTGCCGGTGGCATCGCCGTCAATGCGTTAGGACATGCGCATCCGGCGCTACAGCAGGCGTTGCAGGAACAGGCCGCACGTTTATGGCATACCGGTAATGGCTACACCAACGAACCGATCCTGCGGCTGGCGAAGCAGTTGATCGACGCCACCTTTGCTGACCGGGTATTCTTCTGTAACTCCGGCGCGGAAGCAAACGAAGCAGCGCTGAAACTGGCGCGCAAAGTGGCGCATGACCGTGCTGGCCCGCATAAAAGTGGCATCGTGGCGTTTAAGAATGCGTTTCACGGCCGCACCCTGTTTACCGTCTCAGCCGGTGGTCAGCCCGCCTACTCAAAAGACTTTGCGCCGTTGCCGCCAGAGATCCAGCATGCGCCGTTTAACGATCTGGCTGCGGCCGCAGAACTGATTAATGACCATACCTGCGCCGTGATTGTTGAACCCATTCAGGGTGAGGGCGGCGTGCTGCCTGCCGATCCGGCGTTCCTGCGTGGACTGCGCGAACTCTGTGATAAACATCAGGCCGTGCTGATTTTTGATGAAGTGCAGAGCGGCGTGGGTCGTACCGGTTCGCTTTACGCCTATATGCATTATGGCGTCACACCCGATGTGCTCACCAGCGCCAAAGCGCTGGGCGGCGGCTTCCCGATTGGTGCGATGCTGACCCGCGACGATCTGGCGCTGGTGATGGGCGTCGGCACTCACGGCACCACCTATGGCGGCAATCCGCTGGCGGGTGCGGTGGCCGGTAAAGTGATGGAGCTGATCAACCAGCCTGAAATGATGACAGGTGTCACGCAGCGTCACGAGTGGATTGTCGCGGCCCTGGATGAGATCAATCAGCGCCTGCATCTGTTCAAAGAGGTGCGCGGTCTGGGTCTGCTGATTGGCGCGGTGCTCAGCGACGACTTTGCCGGTAAAGCCAAAGAGATCAACCTTGCCGCCGCTGAGATGGGCGTGATGGTGCTGATTGCCGGGGCTAACGTGGTACGCTTTGCCCCCGCGCTGAATATCAGTGAGCAGGAAGTGAAGCTCGGCATGGCACGCTTTGCTGAGGTCTGTGAACGCCTGGTTCGAGGGTCCGCATCATGATGGTAATCCGTCCGGTTGAACGCGATGATTTAAGCCAGCTGATGGCGCTGGCCGGTAAAACCGGTGGCGGACTGACCTCGCTGCCCGTCGATAGCGCCACATTACAGGCGCGTATCGATCGATCGCTGCAGACCTGGGAGGAGTCGCTGCCGCGCGCTGAGCAGGGCTATGTCTTTGTGCTGGCCGACAGTGAAGATAACCGCGCTGTTGGGATATGCGCTATCGAGGTGGCGGTCGGCCTGCAGGATCCCTGGTACAACTTTCGCGTCGGCACGCAGGTGCACGCCTCGAAAGAGCTGAATGTCTACGCCGCGCTGCCAACGCTGTCGCTGAGTAACGATCACACCGGCAGCAGTGAATTGTGCACGCTGTTTCTCGACCCCGATTACCGTGACGGCAAAAATGGCTATCTGCTGTCGAAGTCCCGCTTCCTGTTTATGGCCAGTTTCCGTGAACGCTTCACAGACCGCGTGGTGGCTGAGATGCGTGGCGTCAGCGATGAGCAGGGCCATTCGCCGTTCTGGGAGAGCGTGGGCAGCCGTTTCTTTTCTATGGAATTCAGTAAAGCCGATTTCCTCAGCGGCACCGGCCAGAAATCGTTTATCGCGGAGCTGATGCCAAAGCATCCGCTCTATATCGACTACCTGACACCAGAGGCGCAGGCGGTGATTGGACAGGTGCATCCACAAACCGCCCCTGCCCGGGCCGTGCTGGAGGCGGAGGGCTTCCGCTACCTCAACTATGTTGACATCTTTGATGGCGGCCCGACGCTGGAGTGCGATATCGATCACATCCGCGCCGTGCGCAAAAGCCGTCTGCGCCGCGCAGAACGGGGTGAAAACCCGACGGATGCGCCGCTCTGTCTGGTTGCCAATAACCATTACCGCCAGTTCCGTGTGGCGCTGATCCCGGCCCATGCCGACAGCGACAGCGTACAGCTTACGGATGAACAGATGCGGGCGCTCCACTGCCAGCCGGGCGACAGCCTGCGCGTGGTGACGCTCTGCAAAGAGGAGAAAACAGCATGACGCACCTGATAAAGGGAGAATGGGTAAACGGTAACGCGGAGGTCCTGACCAAAGCGGATCCGGTCAGCGGCGAGACGCTATGGCAGGGCCAGGCGGCATCGGCCGCGCAGGTCACGGCGGCCTGTGACGCGGCGCGCGCCGCCTTTCCGGCCTGGGCCAGACGCCCGCTGGCGGAACGGCAGGCGATCATAGAGAAATTTGCGGCCGGGCTTGAAGCGCACAAAACAGAAATGGCAGAAACCATCGCCCGCGAAACCGGTAAGCCACGCTGGGAGGCGCTGACCGAAGTCGGCGCGATGATCAATAAAATCGGCTTTTCGGTAAAGGCGTATCATAGCCGCACCGGTGAGCAGCATGAAGGCGAAAGCTCGCTGCGCCATCGTCCCCACGGCGTGCTGGCGGTGTTTGGTCCCTATAACTTCCCCGGTCATCTGCCAAACGGCCATATCGTTCCGGCGCTGCTGGCGGGCAACTGCGTGGTCTTTAAACCCAGCGAACTGACGCCGCTGACTGCCGAGAAAACGGTTGAGATCTGGCTGGCCGCGGGCCTGCCAGCAGGAGTCCTGGCGCTGTTGCAGGGCGGGCGTGAGACTGGTCAGGCGCTGGCCACCTGTAGCCAGATCGACGGCCTGCTGTTTACCGGTAGCGCCCATACCGGCTATCAGCTGCATCGCCAGTTTGCCGGTCAGCCTGAGAAGATGCTGGCGCTGGAGATGGGCGGCAATAACGCTCTGATTGTAGAAGAACCGGCTGACCTGGATGCGGCTGTCAACATCACGTTGCAGTCCGCCTTTATTACCGCGGGTCAGCGCTGCACCTGCGCCCGGCGTCTGCTGGTTAAACGCGGCGAGGCGGGCGATGCGTTTCTGCAGCGGCTGGCTGAGGTGGCGGGGCGACTTCAACCGGCCGCGTGGAATGCGGAGCCACAACCCTTTATGGGCAGCGTGATCTCCACCGGCGCGGCAGAGAAGATTATGAGCGAGTGGCAACGTCGGGTTGAGGCGGGCGGTGAGGTGCAGCTGGCGATGCGCTGGCCGGATCGCCACAGCGCCATCCTGACGCCAGGCATTATCGATTTGACCGGCGTGCAGGGCATCCCGGATGAAGAGGTCTTTGGCCCACTGCTCGGCGTGCTCCGCTATGACACCTTTGACGAGGCGATTGCGCTGGCGAACCAGACCCGTTACGGCCTGTCGTGCGGATTAATCTCGCCTTTGCGCCAGCAGTTTGATCAGCTGCTGCTGGAAGCACGCGCCGGTATCGTCAACTGGAACAAACCGCTGACGGGCGCAGCCAGTACCGCACCGTTTGGCGGTATTGGGGCGTCGGGCAACCATCGCGCCAGTGCCTGGTATGCGGCAGATTACTGTGCCTGGCCGATGGCCTCGCTGGAGACGCCGGACCTGACGCTACCCGCCACGCTGTCGCCGGGCCTGGATTTCTCCGCGCCGGAGAAAACATCATGAAGGCAATCGAAGCCAACTTTGATGGGCTGGTGGGATTAACGCACCACTATGCCGGGCTGTCGTTTGGTAACGAAGCCTCAACCCGCAACCAGCTGCAGCCCTCGAACCCCCGTCTGGCGGCAAAGCAGGGATTGCTGAAGATGAAAGCGCTGGCCGATATGGGCTATGTGCAGGGCGTGATCCCGCCACATGAGCGGCCCAATATTGCGGCGCTGCGTCAGCTCGGATTCAGCGGCAGCGATGAGCAGGTGCTGGCGGCAGCCGGGAAAACCGCGCCGGGATTACTCTCCGCCTGCAGCTCCGCGTCGGCAATGTGGGTCGCCAATGCCGCTACGGTTTCGCCGTCAGCAGACAGTCTGGATGGCCGGGTTCACCTGACGGTGGCAAACCTTAACAACAAATTCCATCGGGCAATGGAAGCGCCGGAAACGGCCTGGCTGCTGCGTTCCATCTTCCGTAACGACCGCCATTTTGCCGTGCATGATGCCTTGCCGCAGGTGGCGATGTTTGGTGATGAAGGGGCTGCTAACCACAACCGATTCGGCGGGGCCTATGGCGAGCGTGGCGTGCAGCTGTTTGTCTATGGCCGTGACAGCAGCCATGAGGGCAACGCCCCGCAGCGCTATCCGGCGCGACAGACCCGTGAAGCCAGCGAGGCGGTGGCCCGCCTGCATCAGCTTTCACCCGAAAGCGTGCTGTTCGCGCAGCAGAATCCTGCGGTGATTGATCAGGGCGTATTTCATAACGATGTGATTGCGGTAAGTAACCAGCAGATGCTGTTCTGTCATCAGCAGGCGTTTGTTAATCAGTCTGAGCTGCTGGCGCAGCTTCGGACGCGCGTGCCCGGCTTTGTGGCACTGGAAGTGCCGGCAGATCGGGTCTCGGTAAAAGAGGCGGTAGAGACCTATCTGTTTAACAGCCAACTGCTCAGCCGACCCGACGGCAGCATGATGCTGGTGCTGCCGGAGGAGTCTCGTCAGCATCCGGGTGTCTGGCGCTATCTGTGCGAGCAGGTCGAAGGTGACACGCCACTGAAAGCCCTGAAGGTGTTTGATCTGCGCGAAAGCATGTATAACGGGGGAGGCCCGGCCTGCCTGCGTTTACGGGTGGTGCTGACGCCTCAGGAGCAGCAGGCAGTCAATCCGGCGGTGCTGATGAACGACACGCTTTTCACCACGCTTAATCACTGGATTGACCGTCATTACCGCGATCGCCTGACCCAGGCCGACCTGGTCGACCCGCAGTTACTGCGTGAGGGACGCGACGCGCTGGATGAACTGACGAAGCTGCTAGACTTAGGAAATGTATATGCATTTCAGCAGTGAAGGAGGGGGCAGCTCCGGCTGCCGCCTGCTCAGGGCGAAAAGGAGGAACGATGCAGGACTTTTTACAACAAACGCTCTCCGGCGAAGTACCGCATAAGCGTAGTGGTGAAACGGCGCATCTTCGCTGGCAGTGGTTGTATCACGGCATACTGTTAATGGAGCCAACGGTGCCGGTTAAACAGGCGCTGGTGCTTTCCGCCGGGATCCACGGTAATGAAACCGCCCCGGTTGAAATCGTGAACCAGTTAATTATTCCCCTGCTGCGCGGCGAAAAACCGTTGCAGCAGCGCATGCTGGTGATTCTGGGTAATCCATCAGCGCTGCGGGCGGGTAAGCGCTATGTGCGCTATGACATCAACCGGCTGTTTGGCGGACGCTGGCAGCAGATTGACGATGGCGATGAGGCCCGCCGCGTGCTGCGGCTGGAGCAGACGCTGGAAACATTCTGGCAGCTGGGCGAGTGCGATGAGACGCGCTGGCATCTCGACATGCACACGGCGATTCGCGGCTCTTATCATCCTCAGTTCGGCGTGATGCCGTACAACGAGCGCCCCTGGCCGCCCGGGTTTCTTAACTGGCTGGCCGCAGCCGGTCTGGAAGCGCTGGTATTTCATCGCGCGCCGGGCGGCACCTTTACTCATTTCAGCTGCGAGCACTTCGGTGCAGCCAGCTGCACCCTGGAGCTGGGCAAAGCGTTGCCGTTTGGCGAGAACGATCTCAGTCAATTCAGTGCGGCACAGCAGGCGCTGGCATCGTTACTCTATGGTGAAGCGATGCCTGTCACTACGGTTAAGCCGCGCCATTATCGGGTCGCGCAGCAGATCACCCGGCTGAGTGAGCACTTTACGCTGCATATGTCGCCGGAAACGCTGAACTTTACCGCCTTTCCACAGGGGACGTTACTGGCGGAAGATGGCAACACTCGCTATTACGTGCAGCAGGCACGGGAATATGTGCTGTTCCCGAACCCCAACGTAGCAGCCGGGTTGCGTGCCGGGCTGATGCTGATTGAAGAGGGCGAACAGACCCAGGCGCTGCCGGTCTGATGCCTGACGTAACCGGCACCGTTCATCGGCATTAAAAAATCGACAGGAAAAGCGCGAGACAGCCTTCCGCTTTCCTGTCGTAACCATTACACTCCTCCACGATTTCTGCGAAATCCGCTGTAAATTCATAAACTTTTTCAATTCCTCACGCCTTTCTTCTTATTCTCTTCATGATTGCCCGATTTTTATCTTTTATGCTTTCACGGCTTTACTCAGGCTCTGAGTAGTTGACGTTCAGCGTCGTATGCTTGTTTCCGAAGACGCGACAGAGTGCTGTCGTCATTATCATGAATTATAAGGACACGATTATGCGCAAACTGACTTCCCTTTTACTGGCTTCTTCGCTGGCGTTTGGTGCAGCCAGCGCCGTCCATGCTGCTGCGGATAACCTGACTCCACCGCCAGCAGGCAGCGAAAAAGCGATGCACAAACCGCCAATGCGTCATGGCCCGGAGATGATGTTTAAAGGTCTGAACCTGACCGACGCGCAGAAAACGCAGATGCGCGACATCATGAAAGAGAGCCACAAAGATATGCAGCGTCCATCGCTGGATGAGCGTCGCGCAGCCCACAGCATCATTGCCTCTGACAGCTTTGACCAGAGCAAAGCAGAAGCGCAGGCAGAAAAAATGTCCGCCAATGCGAAAGAGCATGCGCTGAAGATGCTGGAAACCCAGAACAAGCTCTATAACGTGCTGACGCCGGAGCAGAAAAAACAGTACAACGCGAACTTTGAAAAGCGTCTGACTGAGAAAGGCCCGCACGAAGGAAAAATGGCACCGCCAGCAGAACCGGCTGAATAACCTTAGCTAAGCCAAGGGTCTGAGACCGCCGATGATGTCCACTGAAATGAGTGGGCAGCATCGGCGGTTTTTTTATAGCGGAAGAATCGGGTAGGCTCCCGACAGAATCGGGCGGCAGAGAATTTTATAGCCGTCGTGGTCAAAACCGCCTTTGGGCCGCTGCAGTTTTCTGGCCTCATCCATGCTGTTCACCGAACCAAGATAGAACCAGTGGTCGATGACGTGGATCTGCGTCATCTCTTTGCCTTCCTCCACCAGGCCTACGGCACCCTGCCACGGCCAGCAAAAGACCCGGACATTTTCCAGCGCCTCCAGCAGACGATCCTGATGATCGCTGACCGGCTCTTTACCGCAGCAGGCACCGGCACAGCGGCGCAGTGCCGAACGGAAGCAGCCGCGCCCTGCATTGAGCGTTTCCAGACCCAGCAGGCCATGACAGAGCTGATACTCATCCGCAAGCTGCTTCAGTCGTTCAAGCGCGGCAAAGCGACTGCGATAGAGGCCAAACAGGTTGGGAGACTGGCTGAAATCGAGATCTTTTGCGTAAACCACATTTGGTTTGCCATTGGTAATCTGTAACGAGCAGAGCTGCCGGTTTTTGCGCAGTCGCTTATTAAACAGCGGTTGCTGGGTTTTGATCATCTGCGCTTCCAGCAGCAGTGCGCCGAGATCCCCTGCGGTAGGGATCCAGCTGACTCGCCGCGACTGACGCAGCATTTTTGCCTCGTCAGGGGTGCGAAAATGGGACATCACCCGCGAACGCAGATTCACACTTTTACCGATATAGAGCGGCAGTGACTCACTCTCGCCGTGAAAGGTATAGACGCCAGGGTGATTCGGCAGACCTTCCAGCCATTCACGCAGGTGTTCAGGATATTGATAAATTGTATTCGCGTCGGGTTCGGGGCGAAGAATGGCAGAACGTCTGGCCAAAATGGACTCCACTTACTGGTTGTCCATACAGCATAACAGGCAGGCGAAATGATCGCCAGCCGTCTGGTTAAAGACGCCGTGTTGCCAGCCAGCAGATCAGCGAACCCAGGGTAATCATTGCGACCCCCTGCCAGAAGACCAGCGGCGGCGTCAGGCCGAGCCATAGCGATCCCAGCAGAGCCGACAGCACGGGTGTGAAATACGAAGCAGTGGCTAGCAGCGTCAGGTTGCCCTGCTGAATCCCGTGGTTCCAGGTGGAGTAGGCGATAGCCGTAGAGAGGCCGACAAACAGCACCTCAAGCAGCGGTACCAGTGCAAAGGTCATCGGCGCAGAACGATCGCTGAAGGCATATTTAATCCACAGCGCCAGCGCGGTCAGCATAAAAAACAGCGTAACGCCATTCGAACCCCGGGCATAGCGGCGGGTAAGATTGTTGTAGAAAGCCCAGGTCAGAGCCGCGATAAAGGCGAGTGCATAGGCGACAGGATTACGCAGCATATTCTGCCATAGCAGCGCAGGCGAGCCGCTGCCGCTGCTTTTCATTACCCAGACAATCCCCAGCAGCGCCAGCAGCAGCCCGGGCCAGAGCCAGACGCGGAAGCGCTGCTGATTAAATGGGATTGCCAGCACGATGGTGAGACAGGGCCAGAGATAGTTAATCATCCCCAGCTCCAGCGACTGGCTGCGATCGCTGGCCAGCCCGATAGCCATCGCCAGAGAGATTTCATAGCCCACGAAGAGAGTGCCACCCAGCCATAAATAGATTGCAGGCATTGCGCCGGGCTTTGGCAGGCCGCGGGTCAGGCAGAGCAGGAGCGCTGTGGTGGTATAGATCAGCGCCGCGCCGCCAGTGGCACCAAAGGCTTCACTAACGCTGCGCAGCAGGCCAACGGTGGTGCTCCAGAGCAGAATGGCAATAAGCCCGATGAGAGTAGCGCGCGAAACGGTGGCAGGCATGCAGCGATCAACAAGATGAGTGAGAGAAGCCTCCCTTGCCGGGGCAAAGGAGGCGCGGGATTACTTCCAGAAGTCGTCAAACACCGTGATCGGTGGGCGACGTTTGTGCTCGGTCTTCAGATACCAGCCTTCGATGATGCGGGCGTTATCAGGATTGATGGTTTTACCTTCCAGATAATCATCAATCATCTCGTAGGTGACACCCAGCGCCACTTCATCCTGCAGGCCTGGACGATCATCTTCCAGATCGGCAGTCGGCTTCTTCAGGTAGAGATGTTCCGGGCAGCCAAGATGCTTCAGCAGCTGTTTGCCCTGACGCTTGTTCAGGCGGAACAGCGGGTTGATGTCAGTGCCGCCATCGCCATACTTGGTGAAGAATCCGGTGACCGCTTCAGCCGCGTGATCGGTGCCAACCACTACCCCTTTGGTCATGCCGGCAATGCTGTATTGTGCTTTCATACGCTCGCGCGCTTTTTCATTGCCGCGCACGAAGTCGGAAAGCGTGATACCTGCGTCTTTCAGCGCGCGCTCACTGGCCAGTACCGACTCTTTGATATTGACCACCAGCGAACGATCAGGCTTGATAAACGCCAGTGCATCCTGGCAATCCTGCTCATCCGCCTGCACGCCATAAGGCAGACGCACGGCAATAAAGGTGTAGTCATTATCGCCGCTCTCCTGACGCAACTCGCTGATCGCCGTTTGCGCCAGCTTGCCCGCCAGGGTTGAATCCTGGCCGCCGCTTATTCCCAGCACCAGCGTTTTCAGTCCGCTGTGACGTTTCAGGTAGGCTTTAAGAAAATCGACGCTGACGCGCACTTCCTGGTCGGCGTCGATAGCGGGTTTCACACCCAATGCTTCAATAATTTCCTGCTGCAGTGACATGAACTTCTCCTCAGGTCAGTGGCCTGTCGGCTCGATGCGAACGTTTTAATAAAGCTAACGTGCCTTCGCCAAAACAACAAGCTTAAGCGGCAACTGATTACGGCTTAACGTTGCGAAATCAGTGAGTTTTTACCTGAGGCAGCGGTTTTTTGGCCAGCAGGCTGAACATCAGAATGGCCATCATAAAGCAGCCAAAAATGGTGGCACACATGCTCAGTACCGAGGTGCCGCCGATGCCGGTGATCGGCACGGTAATCGCGCCCAGGGTGAACATAGTGACGCCAATCACTGCGGAGGCGCTGCCCGCGCGGTGGCCCTGACTCTGCATCGCCAGTGATGAGGCGGTGGTGGCGATGACGCCATTACTGGCGATGGTAAAGAACAGCGCGACCAGCAGCAGTGCCAGCGGTGCATGGAGCAGCGCGGTCAGCAGCAGCAGGCTGGAGGCGACAAAGGCCAGCGTCAGCCCGCCTTTCAGCACCCGATACTCGCCCCAAAGTGGACAGAGACGGGCGCTGGTCTGCGAGGCAATGATCAGACCAAATCCGTTTGCTGCAAAACAGAAGCTGAAGGCCTGAGGCGACAGGCCATAGAGCTGTTGCAGGACAAACGGAGAGGCACCGATGTAGGCGAACATCCCGGACATCATAAAGCCCTGCGTCAGGCAGAAGCCCATAAAGGGGCGATGGGTTATCACCTGACCCAGCGCTGCGTAGGCGGAGAAGATCGATCCTTTACTGCGTCTTTCTTCTGGCAGCGTTTCATGCAGCTTCCAGCGTGCCAGCAGGATCAGCAGAATGGCAATGCCGCCCAGCACCATAAAGATGCCGCGCCAGTTGACTATCGTCATCAGCACACCGCCCAGGACCGGTGCGCCAATCGGTGCCAGGCCGTTGACCAGCATCAGCAGGGCGAAGAAACGCGTCAGCTCATGACCGCTGTACATATCTCGCGCAATCGCCCGTGACAACACCGCACCACCTGCACCGGCCAGTCCCTCGAACAGTCGTGCCAGCAGCAGCTGGTTAATATCCTGCGCCAGCGCACAACCCATTGAGGCGATAAACAGCAGCACCAGTGACAGGGTCAGCGGACGCAGGCGGCCGAACTTATCGCTCATCGGGCCAAACAGCAACTGGCCAACGCCCAGACCCAACAGACCGGCGGTCAGACTCAGTTGCGCGGTTGCGGTTTCAGTATGCAGATCCTGCGCCATTTGTGGCAGGGCAGGCAGATAGAGGTCGATGCAGAGCGGGCCCAGTGCGGCCAGCAGGCCGAGCGTAACGGCGTAAACCAGGCGGTTGGAGTGTACAGGGGTCATTTATCCTCGGAATCATCAGCGATGGGGTGAACAGAAAGCAGGCAAGGCAGTAAATTACAGAGACCCGTAACGCAGCTATCACACTGCTCAAGGCCTTCACAGATGATGGCCGATGCGTCTGAAAATAGGTCGTTACGGCGTGTCTGTTTTGCGGTGAAGTATACGTCTGCGTTGACAGCAAAACAGCCTTCTTTACGATATCCTGACATTTACCTTGCCACGAATTATTGCTCATAAACTTGATAAATCAGCATTTATGTTCCAGGCTTGTTTCCACATGGACAATCAATGAGGAACAACAAGATGAATAAAGTGATGGGATGTATCGCTGCGGCGCTGACACTGGCTGCACTGTCTGGTTGTACGACTTACGATCGTGCTGAAAGCTACGTGACTAAGCCAGTGGTAAAGGATGTTAAAAAAGGTATGACTCGCGATCAGGTTCGTCAGATCGCCGGTACGCCGTCAACTGAAATCACCATGGTTCACGCGCGCGGCACCTGCCAGACTTACGTACTGGGTCAGCGCGACGGTAAAGCACAGACTTACTTCGTGAGCTATAACGACACTGGCCGTGTGATGAACTACGGCTTCCAGAGCTGTGCGGAATATGACACCGATCCGCAGGTTCAGCAGTAATACGTAGCCCCCCTGAATAGCAAACGGCCCGTCGTCATGACGGGCCGTTTTTCGTTGTGTCGCAGACTACAATCCTGCCGGACGCGGCACCTCAACATAATCACCGTCTATCTGCCGCTGATAGTAGTGGCCGTCCTGCACATAAAAACGTTTACCATTAAAGTCGAGTACCCGCATTTCATTGCTGACCCGCGACTCGGCTGGCGGTTCGACCACCACATATTCCTCCCCGTGACGCTGGTAATAACTGCCGTTCAGCAGGTAGTAGGTCAGTCCGCCAATCAGCACCGCGGTAGCGGCTTCAGGTAAAAAACGTATCGGGCCAGGCCCGCCCCAGTGGGGGCCTGGTCCGCCATGTCGACCCCATCCACCCGGGCCCCAGTCGCCATGGTGGGCAAAAGCCAGCGCGGGCGTCAACAGCGCCAGCGTCAGAAGCGAGGCAATAATTTTTTTCATCGGATGTCCTCCTCATAAGACTGGATGCAGAATTCGCTTTTTGCCGGGCAAAGACAAGCATTAAAGCGGCGATTTTTCGCCTGTTTACCATGCTTAACGCTTTCTTAACGACGTCGCCATCAACGGGGAAGATTATGGAGAGGCAGGGCGGAAATAACCTGGCGCGGGCGCGCCAGGTTTACAGCAGATTAACGATGCGCCAGCTCGGCGTTGTCGTCACTTTCCAGTACGCGCTTATCGGTCAGACCTAACCAGCGGCTGGTCAGGGAACCGGCGGTCATAGAACCGTTGACGTTCAGTGCCGTACGACCCATATCAATCAGCGGCTCAATGGAGATCAGCAGCGCCACCAGGGTGACAGGCAGGCCCATCGCAGGCAGAACAATCAGGGCGGCAAAGGTGGCACCACCGCCGACACCGGCCACGCCTGCGGAGCTCAGCGTCACTATCCCAACCAGGGTGGCAATCCACAGCGGATCAAACGGGTTGATACCAACCGTTGGCGCTACCATCACGGCCAGCATGGTCGGATAGAGACCGGCACAGCCATTCTGTCCAATTGTGGCACCAAAGGAGGCAGCGAAGCTGGCAATCGAGTCAGGTACGCCCAGACGACGGGTCTGCGTCTCCACGCTCAGTGGAATGCTTGCTGCGCTGGAGCGGCTGGTGAAGGCGAATGTGATCACCGGCCACACTTTACGGAAGAAGCGCAGCGGGTTGATGCCGTTCACCGACAGCAGCAGGGCATGGACACCAAACATGATGGCCAGACCGAGGTAAGAGGCGACCACAAAACTGCCCAGCTTGATGATGTCCTGCAGGTTAGAACCGGCAACCACTTTGGTCATCAGCGCCAGCACACCGTAGGGGGTCAGCTTCATGACCAGACGAACCAGCTTCATAACCCACGACTGCAGCGTATCAATTGCGACCAGCACGCGCTGACCTTTCACTTCATCATCTTTCAGCAACTGCAGGGCAGCGACACCCAGGAAGGCGGCAAAGATGACGACGCTGATAATCGAGGTGGGATTGGCACCGGTCAAATCGGCAAACGGGTTTTTCGGGATAAAGGAGAGCACCAGCTGTGGCACGCTCAGGTCAGAGACCTTGCCGACATAGTTGCTCTGGATCGCACTCAGACGCGCGGTTTCCTGCACACCCTGTACCAGACCTTCCGCGCTCAGACCAAACAGGCCGGTCACGAACACGCCGACCAGCGCCGAAATAGCGGTGGTAAACAGCAGTACGCCAATGGTCAGCACGCTGATTTTCCCCAGCGACGAGGCGTTATGCAGACGGGCCACCGCGCTCAGAATAGAAACGAACACCAGCGGCATCACCACCATCTGTAGCAACTGGACATAGCCATTGCCAACGATGTTAAACCAGCTGATAGACTCTTTTACCACTGCGCTATTTTCGCCGTAGATCAACTGCAAAACCAGGCCGAACAGCACGCCGATCACCAGACCGGTCAGCACTTTTTTCGACAGGCTCCAGTTCTGACGGCTGAAGCGGGAGAGTAATACCAGCAGCACCACAAAGGCCACGATATTAAGCGTAAGAGGAAGGTCCATGCTGAAACTCCAGAGTAATGCGGCTTTCCCACCCGGGAAAGCCGCATAACGTTAATCACGAATTAAGACAGCAGGAATGGTAACAGCAGGTGCAGAGGGTGCCTTATATCCAAATGGCATGGTTTATAACTTAATGGTGTTTTGTGCGGATTTATTGCGCAGAATGACTGGATATTAACCGACCGACGCCATTTTGTAGCGTATCAAACAGTTGAGCCGGCCAGCCGTTTGCACCAAAAGATGGCATGCCGACCGGGAACCACAGCGCATAGCCTACCAGTCCCAGACACAATGCCCGCTCAAGCTGATTGCCTTTCTGACTGCGCAGGATCGGCAGACGGAAGCGCCAGCGGCAGGGCCACAGCAACGGGACACCGGCGGGCGTCAGCATATCGGCCACAATATGACTGAGGTAGCCCAGCGTCAGACCCTGCAGTACGTCCGCGGGTATCGGCGACGACTGGGGCAGGTTTATCTGAAAAAGCCATAAACCGGCGGCTACCGCCAGCAGACTATGGGTAAAGCCCCGATGACCGAACGCGCGTGCAATAGGATGAGAGAGCCAGCGTAGTCGCTGCCCCAGCAAAGATTTGGGGTGATCGATATCGGGCAGGAGGCATGTCAGCAGAGCAGAAGGAACAAGATGCCACCAATCGGCCTGCGCCAGTACGGGTGTAAGCTCAGCACGCTTAGCAAAAATAGCGCTGGCAATGGCAAAAATGATGTGGCCTTCGCCCGTCATGATAGAACCTGGTTGCAAAGAAAACTGTCGATGCATCCAGTATAGGGATTTATCCAGTGAATGAGAACATGTGACGCTGTAACGAAGCATGAATATTTTTAACAAGCCGGACAGCGATGAAACACTGCCCGCCTGTTCTGACAGAAAGATTAACGTGCCAGCCAGCCGCCATCTACCGCCAGGGTATAGCCATTTACGTAGTCAGACGCGGAAGAGGCCAGGAAAACTACCGGCCCCATCATGTCATCAGGCACGCCCCAGCGTCCTGCCGGGATACGTCCCAGGATCTCATCGCTTCGGGCCTGGTCTTTACGCAACTGTTCGGTGTTATCGGTAGCCATATAGCCTGGGGCAATCGCATTAACATTAACGCCATGCTTCGCCCACTCATTCGCCATCAATCGCGTTAAACCCATCACGGCGCTTTTTGACGCCGTATATGAAGGCACGCGGATGCCCCCCTGGAACGACAGCATAGAGGCGATATTGATAATTTTGCCGCCGTTACCCTGAGCAATAAACTGCCGCGCTACCTGCTGTGACAGGAAAAAGACCGTTTTACTGTTGATGTTCATCACATCATCCCAGTCCTGCTCGCTGAAGTTCAGTGCATCTTCACGACGGATAATCCCGGCGTTGTTGACCAGGATATCGATTCTGCCTGCGGCGGCGACAGCCTGCTCAACAACCTGCGACGCAACATCAGAGCGCATCAAATCCGCTGACACCGACCAGAAACGGCGGCCAAGTGCTTCAACTTTACGTTGCGTTTCGTCAGGCTCGAAACGGTTAACGCCGACAATGTCGCAGCCAGCCTGAGCCAGCCCCAGAGCCATACCCTGACCCAGACCGGTATTACAACCGGTCACCATTGCCACTTTGCCTTTTAAATCAAACATATTCAGTACCATTTATGCCTCTCCTCTGCTTAACGCAGTTCGCTGATTTTGACGTGGTCCATGTCATCAAAGACCTGATTCTCACCCACCATGCCCCAGATAAAGGTGTAACGCTGGGTGCCGACACCAGCATGAATTGACCAGCTGGGTGAGATGACCGCCTGCTCGTTATGTACCAGCAGATGGCGGGTTTGCTGGGGTTCTCCCATCATGTGGAAGACCGCGCTCTCTTCGCTCATATCGAAGTAGAAGTAGACTTCCATGCGCCGCTCATGGGTGTGACAGGGCATGGTATTCCACAGGCTGCCTTCATCCAGCCTGGTTAAGCCCATGGTGAGCTGGCAGGTGGGCAGGACATCCGGCACGATAAATTTGTTAATGGTGCGACGATTGGCAGTGGCAACATCACCCAGCGTGGCGGTGGCTGCTTCCTGCAGCGTGATCTTCTTATCCGGGAAGGTGCAGTGTGCGGGTGCGCTGTTGTAATAGAATTTGGCGGGCTGGGCTGGGTTCAGGCTGCGGAACAGCAGGTGGCGCGCACCTTTGCCAATGTAAAGCGCCTCTTCGTGACCGATCTCCCACGCTTTACCGTCGACCTCGACCAGACCCGGGCCGCCAATGTTAATCATGCCCAGCTCGCGGCGTTCAAGAAAATAACTGACACCCAGCTGCTTTCCCATCTCATCACCGATAGTGACTGGCTTATTAACCGGCATCACGCCGCCAATGATGATGCGGTCGATGTGGCTGTAGGTCAGGGTGTAATTGTCAGCGGAAAAAATCGTCTCAATCAGAAACTCGCGGCGCAACGCGTCAGTGTCGAGTTGTTTAGCGTGATCGCTATGAATGCTTTGGCGAACGTCCATCTCAGGCCTCTCTGCAGGTCAGGTTATTCATGCCCCGAACGGGGACGCTTCGGGCATCTTAGGCAGAGTGGGATGGGAATTCAATAAAAATGAAACGTTGTTTTATTTTTTGCGGGGTAGATCAACCGGCATGCGCAGCGGGCCAAAAAAAAGCCCGCTATGCGCGGGCTGTTTATTATCCCTGCAGATGCTGCAGGCTAAGCTGTGTCAGGTTGTCCAGCCGGACATCCGCCAGCGCCCAGCGCGGATCGTCACGATGCTCAGTAGCAGGTACCACAATCGACCGCATGCGGGCCGCTTTGGTCGCGATCATGCCATTAAACGAGTCTTCCAGTGTGACGCAGTTGAGTGGATCAATCGCCAGGCTGGCGGCAGCGTTGAGGTAGACCTGCGGATGGGGCTTGCTATAGGGCAGTGATTCTGCTGAAGCCAGCACATCGAAATAGTGGCGCAGGTTGAAGATCTCCAGCACCTGTTCCAGCATCATGAGCGGCGATGCTGAGGCCAGACCGATTTTCAGTCCCTGCTCCTGGCAGAGCTGTAGCGCCGTTTCCACGCCAGGGAGCAGCGGGCGCGTCTGATCCACCAGCGTCATGGCACGCGCAATAATACGGTCAGTAACCTCCTGCTGAGAGGGGCCCTGCCAGGGCAGCGTTTCGTACCACATCCGCACAGTCTGGTCGATACGCAGGCCAAGGGTATCAGGCATTTCACTGCGGCGTGACAGGTCGACGTCCAGCGTTGAAAAGATATCCAGTTCAGCCTGATCCCACAGCGGTTCAGAATCGATCAGTAAGCCATCCATATCAAACAGGGCAGCAAGGACAGGGCGGTGCCAGGTCATCAGCGGTCTCCTTATAAATAAAGTCGGTTTACCATACCATCATTCTCTGCTGACGCCTGCTTCAACCAATTGACCACGCTTTATTTGGGAAATTTCTTTGTGGGCAGGTAGACTGACGGCAAATTGGATTCCAGGTTCAGGAGATATTATGACCTATCAACAGGCTGGCCGTATCGCCATCCTTAAGCGCGTAGTGGGCTGGGTGCTCTTTTTAGTGGCACTGCTGTCGACCATTATTTCGGTATTGAGCTTTATGTTTAAGCACAGCGAGAAGCAGCCCGGTATTGACGCCGTTATGCTTGATTTCGTCCATGTCATTGTCGATATGCTGCGCTTCAACACGCCGTTCCTGAACGTTTTCTGGCATAACTCGCCGGTACCGGAATTTAATGGTCAGATGAACCTGGGTTTCTGGCTGATCTACATTCTGATTTTTGTCGGGCTGGCGCTGGAGTCATCAGGCGCGCGGATGGGACGGCAGGCACGTCACGTCAAAGAGGGCATTGAAGATCAGATGATTCTGGAGCAGGCAAAAGGCAGAGAAGGACGCAGCCGTCAGCAACTGGAAGAAAAGGTGCGCGTTCCTCGCCACACCATCTTCCTGCAGATCTTCCCGCTCTATGTCCTGCCAGTGATAATTGCGATAGCCGGCTATTTTGCGTTGTCGCTGCTGGGCTTTATCTGACTGTGAACGCCGTCAGGCCGGTCTGGCCTGACGGGTGCCGAGCGCATCTTCATCCAGCAACTGGCCAATGGCGAACTGCGCGTCGCCAGGCCAGTGCCCGCCAAACACGTTAGCCCGGTTCAGCAGATAGTAGAGCTGGTAGACCGGCAGGCGCTGCGAAAAACCATCCGGCAGGGGCCACACAGCCTGATAGCCGTCGTATATCTGGCGTGGCAGGTCAGGGTACCAGCTCAGCATGGCTAAATCGCATTCACGGTCGCCCCAGTAGCAGGCGGGATCGAACAGCCAGGGGCCACTGTCACTGCTGGCGCAGTTAGCGGGCCAGAGATCGCCATGTAAAAGCGACGGCTGCGGATGATGTGACGCAAGCACCCGCTGCACGGAGGCGATAATCAGCTCGGTATCCCCGTACTGAATCCCCTTTTCGGCCGCCAGCTGCAGCTGCCAGCCGATGCGCTGTTCGGCAAAAAAGACTGACCAGCGTCGCAGCCAGCTATTAGGCTGGGGCGTGGTGGTGATGTTGTTGTCGAAATCGAGGCCAAACTGTGTCTGCTCGCTCCACTGATGCAGGTGCGCCAGCTGCTGACCCAGCAGATATGCACTCTGCTCATCAAGCGGCTGTGGCCTGATGTACTCCAGTAACAGAAAGCTCTCCTCACGATGATGACCCACACCATATACCTTTGGCACCCGAACCGTGCCGGTGCGTGCCAGCAAGGCGAGCTGGTCTGCTTCCCAGGTAAAAAGCGACAGCATCTCGCGGCTGTTACTTTTAACGAAGACATCATGATCACCGTAGCGAATATGCCAGGTGGGGTGGATATCACCACCCGCAAGGGCGTGACGTTGAGTGATTTCGGCGTTGCCTAACTGCTCGCTTAACAGACGACTGATGGCTGACCACATAGGGCTATCCTCGTTGTTCGCTGCGTAAGTCCGATGCTGATGCCTGAATATTCACCAAAACCAGCGTGATTGCACCTTTTTATTCTGGCGCTGAGGTGGCGGGGCGATGACTGGCGGTGTCCCGCAGATACTCTTCAAAGGTCATAACAGTCACATCGGGTTTCTGACCCAGTGCGTTTTCACCGGCATCTGCAACCTGCTGTCGCAGATCCTCAGCGTCCAGCGTACTGACAATGCCATAACTGTTCGTGCCCAGTTCATGGGGATGGCCGTTTTCATCAGCCAGCGTGGTGGTGAAACCGGCGGCGGTCATCGCGCTGGTCAGCTCCAGGATGTCACTTAATCCCGACTCCTGGTAATGAAAGGTCACGATGTAACGGGTTAAGGTCGTGTTGCTCATGAGGCACCTCCGGGAAAAAGAAACTGAACTGAGCGTAGACTATGGTGAAAATTCAGGCGAATTATGAAAGAGATGCTGGATGTCTGTCGTGACGCATAGCGTAAATCAGTGTCAGGAGTCCAGTCACTGACGTCAAAATCTTTCTGCCGTTACGTCTGGCTTTTCATTTGGGCAGCACTATAATGCGCGACGTTAATAAGATGAGTCCCAATTAACATGGGTTTTCAGGGTGATTACAGGCATTTTGTGTGAGTTAATAATTTTTTACAAAACTTACCGTAAATTGCATTGAATGCCCGGCAAAACGCTTCAGACTCTCCGTTTTTTAAACAGTCGCACGGATCACATTTAATGAAAGCCTTTAACAAGCTGTCTGCTGTTCTTTTGCTCTCCGCCGGAGCGTTTTGTCACCAGGCACTGGCCGATAACGCTGTATTCACCTCAATGGATGACCCTTCAACGGCTAAAAAGCCATTTGAAGGTTCTGCTTCTGCGGGATACCTGGCGCAAACCGGTAACACCACCAGTTCATCAATGACGGCTCAGACCAATATGACCTGGTATCAGTCATCTATGGCCTACAGCTTGTGGGGTAACGCAGCGAACACTTCCTCAAATGATGAACGCTCTTCAGAGACGTACAACATCGGTGGTCGTTCACGCTATAACCTCAACTCCTATGACTACCTGTTTGGGCAGGCGAGTTGGTTAAGCGATCGTTTCAATGGTTATGATTCACGTGACGTGCTGACTGCCGGTTACGGTCGTCAGATCCTGAATGGTCCGGTGCACTCGCTGCGTGCGGAATTGGGTCCGGGTGTACGTTATGACGACTACCACGCTGGTGGTCATCAGACCAAGGCGCTGGGCTATGGCGCAGTGAGCTATCAGTGGCAGCTGACCGATACCACCAAATTTATTCAGGGCGTATCCGTGCTGAGCAGCTTCGGTGAAGACACCACGGTGAACTCCGAAACCGGCCTGCAGGTCGCTATCAATAGCCACTTCGCGCTGAAGCTGGCTTACAATGTCACCTGGAACAACAATCCGGCTGAGTCTGCGCCAGATCGTACCGACACCAAAACCTCAATCATGCTTTCTTACGCAATGTAAGCGCATCTTTGCCTAAGGCTTGCCCGGCGGCCTGACACTCTGTGTCAGGCCGCTTTTTTTGTTCGCTCCATGGCTGAGCAAAAAGGGGATGGTTTTTCTCGTCGGCGAAAACTGCTATCATCCGCTCCGCACTGCAATCCTGGCGACATTCCGACAATGTGGGTCTGATATTACGCCAGGTCACTCATTTTACATTACGTTGCATGTAAGCTTTCGTGTGGCTTACCACTGCAAATAAGGACATGAAATGCCTGTAATTACGCTTCCTGATGGCAGCCAGCGCGTGTTTGACCGCCCTGTCAGTGTCATGGATATTGCGCTGGACATCGGTCCAGGTCTGGCGAAAGCCTGTATCGCTGGCCGCGTTAACGGTGAACTGGTTGATGCTGTTGATCCCATCACCGACGATGCCGCTGTCGCGATCATTACCGCAAAAGATGAAGCGGGTCTGGAAATTATCCGTCACTCCTGTGCGCACCTGTTAGGGCACGCAATTAAACAGCTGTGGCCGGATACCAAAATGGCGATTGGCCCGGTCATTGATAACGGCTTCTATTATGATGTCGACATCGATCGTACCCTGACCCAGGAAGATATCGATCTGCTGGAAAAACGCATGCATCAGTTAGCTGAAACTAACTACGATGTGGTGAAGAAAAAAGTCAGCTGGCAGGAAGCACGCGACGTCTTTGCGGCGCGCGGCGAAATCTACAAGACCACCATTCTTGATGAAAACATCAGCCATGACGATAAGCCTGGCCTGTATCATCACGAAGAATATGTCGACATGTGCCGCGGTCCGCACGTGCCGAACATGCGGTTCTGCCATCATTTTAAACTGCAGAAAATCTCCGGTGCCTACTGGCGCGGCGACAGCAGCAATAAAATGCTGCAGCGTATTTATGGCACCGCATGGGCAGACAAAAAGCAGCTGGCAGCCTATCTGCAGCGTCTGGAAGAGGCGGCGAAGCGTGACCATCGTAAGATTGGTAAGCAGCTGGATCTCTACCACATGCAGGAAGAAGCACCGGGTATGGTCTTCTGGCATAATGACGGCTGGACCATCTTCCGTGAGCTGGAAGTGTTTGTCCGCAGCAAATTAAAAGAGTACCAGTACCAGGAAGTTAAAGGTCCGTTCATGATGGACCGTGTCCTGTGGGAAAAAACCGGGCACTGGGAAAACTATAAAGAAGCGATGTTCACTACCTCATCTGAGAACCGTGAATATTGCATCAAACCGATGAACTGTCCTGGACATGTTCAGATCTTTAATCAGGGTCTGAAATCCTACCGTGACCTGCCGCTGCGTATGGCAGAGTTTGGTAGCTGTCACCGTAATGAGCCATCAGGTGCGCTGCACGGTCTGATGCGCGTTCGCGGCTTTACCCAGGATGATGCACACGTCTTCTGTACAGAAGAGCAGGTGCGTGACGAAGTGAACAGCTGTATCCGCATGGTCTATGACATGTACAGCACTTTCGGCTTTGAAAAGGTTGTGGTGAAGTTATCCACCCGTCCTGAGAAGCGTATCGGTACAGATGAGATGTGGGATCGTGCCGAGGAAGATCTGGCCGCCGCGCTGAACGAAAACAACATTGAGTTTGAGTTCCAGCCCGGCGAAGGCGCGTTCTACGGCCCTAAAATTGAGTTCACTTTGTACGATTGTCTTGATCGCGCCTGGCAGTGCGGAACCGTTCAGCTAGACTTCTCCCTGCCAAAACGCCTTGAAGCAACCTACGTGGGTGAAAACAACGACCGTCAGACGCCAGTGATGATTCACCGTGCGATTCTGGGATCGATGGAGCGCTTCATCGGTATTCTTACCGAAGAATTCGCCGGTTTCTTCCCAACCTGGCTGGCACCGCTGCAAGTTGTGGTAATGAATATTACCGACGGACAAGCGGAATATGTTGAGTCTTTGACGCGTAAGCTGCAGAATGCTGGCATTCGTGTGAAGGCAGACTTGAGAAATGAGAAGATAGGCTTTAAAATCCGCGAGCACACATTACGTCGCGTCCCTTATATGTTGGTCTGCGGTGATAAAGAGGTGGAATCTGGCAAAGTTGCCGTTCGCACCCGCCGTGGTAAAGACCTGGGATCGATGGATGTCGACCTGTTTGTTGAGAAGTTGCAACAAGAGGTTCGCAGCCGAAATCTTCACCAATTGGAGGAATAAAGTATTAAAGGCGGAAAACGAGTACTACCGACGCGTCCGAACAAAATTAACAGTGAAATCCGCGCAACTGAAGTGCGCTTAACGGGCATGGATGGCGAGCCGATAGGCATCGTCTCATTACGCGAAGCTCTGGAAAAAGCCGAGGAAGCGGGCGGCGACTTAGTCGAAATCAGCCCGAACGCCGAACCGCCGGTCTGCCGTATTATGGATTACGGCAAATTCCTCTATGAAAAAAGCAAATCTTCTAAGGAACAGAAGAAGAAGCAAAAAGTTATTCAGGTTAAGGAAATCAAATTCCGTCCTGGAACCGATGATGGCGACTATCAGGTCAAACTACGCAACCTGATTCGCTTTCTGGAAGATGGCGATAAAGCTAAAATCACGCTCCGCTTCCGCGGTCGTGAGATGGCGCACCAGCAGATCGGTATGGAAGTGCTTAACCGCGTCCGTAAAGACCTGTGTGAAGATCTGGATTTGGCCATTGTCGAATCCTTCCCTTCGAAGATCGAAGGCCGCCAGATGATCATGGTGCTCGCTCCTAAGAAGAAACAGTAGGCTTTCAAGTAGCAATAGCCGCGCAGCGTTCGCGCTGTGCGGCTATCTGCTCGCCTGTCTGGGTCATGTTATTAACAATGCGAAGTGGATATTTTTAAAATGCCAAAGATTAAAACTGTACGTGGCGCGGCTAAGCGCTTCAAGAAGACCGCTTCTGGCGGCTTCAAGCGTAAACACGCAAACCTGCGTCATATTCTGACTAAAAAATCTACTAAGCGTAAACGTCACCTGCGTCCTAAAGGCATGGTGTCAAAAGGCGATCTGGGTCTGGTTATTGCCTGCCTGCCGTACGCATAAGTAAATTTTTTATTAATTCAGAATATTAAACAGGAGAGCTAAATGGCTCGTGTAAAACGTGGTGTAGTTGCTCGCGCACGTCACAAAAAAATCTTAAAACAAGCTAAAGGCTATTACGGTGCACGTTCACGTGTTTACCGTGTTGCTTTCCAGGCTGTTATCAAAGCTGGTCAGTATGCTTACCGTGACCGTCGTCAGCGTAAGCGTCAGTTCCGTCAGCTGTGGATCGCGCGTATCAACGCAGCGGCACGTCAGAACGGCATGTCTTACAGCCGTTTCATCAATGGTCTGAAAAAAGCAGCCATTGAGATTGACCGTAAGATCCTGGCCGACATCGCAGTATTCGACAAAGTGGCATTCTCTGCACTGGTCGAAAAAGCGAAATCAGCCCTGGCGTAAGTCAGATGGAAAAGGGAGCTTGCTCCCTTTTTTATTGCCTGTAACTTACGCAAAAGATTGACATTTTCGTCGCTGAGCTTTTCAATATACCCCCCTGTATCGCATGACAAGGTAACCGCAAGCATGAATGCTGCTATTTTCCGTTTCTTTTTTTACTTTAGCGCCTGACATTTGGGGGCTTTTGCGCATAAGAGAAGAAACGAAAAACCGCGCTAAAAGCCTCCCTCGTGGAGGCTTTTTTGTTTCTGGCGCTAGCATATTGGACCGGCAGGTCCCAACGAGAACTGACCAGCCTGACTGGAAAAAGAGGAAATTATGTCCCAACTCGCAGAACTGGTGGCCAGCGCCACGGCGGCCATCGACGGGGCGACGGATATCGCCGCCCTTGACGCGGTGCGCGTCGAATACCTGGGTAAGAAAGGACATCTGACACTGCAGATGACGACGTTACGCGAGCTGCCAGCAGAAGAGCGTCCTGCAGCGGGTGCGGTAATCAACGAAGCGAAGCAGCAGGTCACCGATCGACTGAATGCCCGTAAAGACGCACTGGAAGCCGCGGTGCTGAATGCCCGTCTGGCGGAAGAGACCATCGATGTCTCGCTGCCGGGTCGCCGTATTGAGAATGGCGGTCTGCATCCGGTCACCCGCACCATGGATCGCATTGAGACCTTCTTTGGCGAGTTAGGCTTTGGTGTGGTAACAGGGCCGGAAATTGAAGATGATTATCATAACTTCGATGCGCTGAATATTCCTGCGCACCACCCGGCGCGTGCCGATCACGACACCTTCTGGTTTGACGCCACGCGTCTGCTGCGTACGCAGACCTCTGGCGTGCAGATCCGCACCATGCAGGCTCAGCAGCCGCCTATCCGCATTATTGCGCCAGGCCGCGTCTACCGTAACGATTACGACCAGACTCACACGCCGATGTTCCATCAGATGGAAGGGCTGATCGTGGATAAAAACATCAGCTTCACCAATCTGAAAGGCACGCTGCACGATTTCCTGAACAACTTCTTCGAAGAAGATTTACAGATTCGTTTCCGTCCTTCTTACTTCCCGTTCACTGAGCCATCGGCAGAAGTGGATGTTATGGGTAAAAACGGCAAGTGGCTGGAAGTGCTGGGTTGCGGCATGGTGCATCCTAACGTGCTGCGCAATGTCGGCATCGACCCGGAAGTTTACTCTGGTTTTGCCTTTGGTATGGGCATGGAGCGTCTGACCATGTTGCGCTATGGCGTGACTGACCTGCGTGCTTTCTTCGAAAATGATTTACGTTTCCTCAAACAATTTAAGTAAGGGCAGGATATCCAATGAAATTCAGTGAACTCTGGTTACGCGAATGGGTAAATCCAGCCCTGGACAGCGCCGCGCTGTCTGAACAAATTACCATGGCCGGTCTGGAAGTGGACGGCGTTGAGCCGGTTGCCGGCGCGTTCCACGGCGTTGTGGTCGGTGAAGTGGTGGAGTGCGGTCAGCACCCCAATGCCGACAAGCTGCGTGTCACCAAAATCAACGTCGGTGGCGATCGCCTGCTGGATATCGTCTGTGGCGCGCCGAATTGCCGTCAGGGACTGAAAGTCGCCGTTGCTACCGTCGGCGCTGTGCTGCCAGGTGATTTCAAAATCAAAGCGGCCAAACTGCGTGGTGAGCCCTCTGAAGGTATGCTCTGCTCGTTCTCTGAGCTGGGTATTTCCGACGATCACAATGGCATCATCGAACTGCCTTCTGATGCGCCTGTTGGCACCGATATCCGCGCTTATCTGCAACTGGACGACAACACTATCGAAATCAGCGTCACGCCTAACCGCGCCGACTGTCTGGGTCTGATCGGTATTGCCCGTGATGTTGCCGTGCTCAACGGTCTGCCGCTGAACGTGCCGGAGATGCAACCGGTCGCGGCGACGCTTAACGACACGTTCCCGATTCAGGTTGACGCGCCAGACGCCTGTCCGCGCTATCTGGGCCGTGTCGTGAAAGGGATTAACGTTAAGGCTGCTACGCCACTCTGGATGAAAGAGAAGCTGCGTCGCTGCGGCATTCGATCTATCGATCCTGTCGTCGATATCACCAACTACGTTCTGCTGGAACTGGGTCAGCCGATGCACGCCTTCGACCTTGACCGTATTGATGGCGGTATCGTGGTGCGTATGGCGAAAGAGGGCGAAAAGCTGACGCTGCTGGATGGTACCGAAGCCACCCTGCAGAGTGATACTTTAGTGATCGCCGATCATCAGAACGCGCTGGCGATGGCCGGTATCTTTGGTGGCGAACATTCAGGCGTTAACGGTGAAACGCAGAACATCCTGTTTGAGTGCGCGTACTTTGATCCGCTCTCTATCACCGGCCGCGCCCGTCGTCACGGTCTGCATACCGACGCGTCTCATCGCTATGAGCGTGGCGTTGACCCGGCGCTGCAACACCTCGCGCTTGAGCGTGCTACTCAGCTGCTGCTGTCTGTCTGCGGCGGTGAAGCGGGCCCGATTATCGATCAGACTCATCAGTCAGCGCTGCCTGTACCCGCCACAATCACACTGCGTCGCGAAAAGCTGGATCGTCTGATTGGTCACGTGATTGCGGATGAGCAGGTTACCGACATTCTGACGCGCCTTGGCTGTGACGTGACGGCAGGTGAAGGGCAGTGGCAGGCCGTCGCGCCGAGCTGGCGTTTCGATATGGCCATTGAAGAAGATCTGGTTGAAGAAGTGGCCCGTATTTATGGCTACAACAATATTCCTGATGTGCCTGTTCAGGCCGGTCTGGTCATGACCCGTCACCGTGAAGCGAATCTGTCGCTGAAACGCGCCAAAAACCTGCTGGTGGATAAAGGTTATCAGGAAGCGATTACTTATAGCTTCGTCGATCCGAAAATCCAGCAGCTGCTGCATCCGGGTGAAGAAGCGCTGTTACTGCCAAGCCCGATCTCCAGCGATATGTCGACCATGCGTTTGTCACTCTGGACCGGTCTGCTCAGTGCGGTGGTTTACAACCAGAACCGTCAGCAGAGCCGTGTACGTCTGTTTGAGAGCGGCTTACGCTTTGTGCCAGATACGCAGGCGGATTTAGGCATCCGTCAGGATCTTATGCTGGCTGGCGTCATCAGCGGCAACCGCGTTGAAGAGCACTGGGATCTGGCGCGTCAGACAGTTGACTTCTATGATTTGAAAGGCGATTTAGAGTCGCTGCTCGATTTAACCGGCAAACTGGATGAGATCAGCTTCCGGGCTGAGGCGAATCCGGCGTTGCATCCAGGACAGAGCGCGGCAATTTATTTGCGTGATGAACATATCGGATTTATCGGCGTTGTACATCCTGAGCTGGAACGTAAGCTTGATCTCAATGGCCGCACCTTAGTCTTTGAACTGCTTTGGAATAAGGTCGCAGACCGCGTCCTGCCTGACGCGCGCGAGATTTCTCGCTTCCCGGCGAACCGCCGTGATATTGCCGTTGTAGTGGCTGAAAACGTCCCTGCAGCAGATATCATTGCGGAGTGTAAGAAAGTTGGCGTAAATCAGGTAGTTGGCGTAAACTTGTTTGACGTGTACCGCGGTAAGGGCGTTTCTGAGGGCTATAAGAGCCTCGCAATCAGCCTGATTTTGCAGGATACCAGCCGGACACTCGAAGAAGAGGAGATTGCCGCGACCGTTGGCAAATGCGTTGCGGCATTAAAAGAGCGATTCCAGGCAACCTTGAGGGATTGAACCTATGGCGCTTACAAAAGCTGAGATGTCAGAGTACCTGTTTGAGAAACTCGGACTGAGCAAACGCGATGCCAAAGAGTTAGTAGAGCTGTTTTTCGAAGAGGTACGTCGCGCTTTGGAGAATGGAGAACAGGTAAAACTGTCTGGGTTTGGTAATTTTGACCTGCGTGACAAGAACCAGCGTCCTGGCAGAAACCCGAAAACGGGTGAAGATATTCCGATTACTGCGCGTCGCGTAGTAACGTTCCGCCCAGGACAGAAGCTGAAAAGCCGCGTAGAGAACGCTACACCCAAAGAGACTGACTGAATTTCAGCGTTTCAAAAAGGCCGCGCAAGCGGCCTTTTTTCATGGTTCCAGTAAGCAGCTTTCAGGGTTTCAGAAAGCAGGATCCCGCTTCAGGCGCGCATTAATGTCCACCTCAACCCGGCGCAGACCGCCTCATCAGCCTTTCTTTTTTCACCAATCCCTCTACAATCAAATCACTGTTTTCTCAGCTAATCCCGCTTATGTCTCTGCTCGACACGTTCGCGCGCCAGGCCGATCAACGCGGCCAGAAATGGCTGATTGCGCTCGCCCTTATGCTCTCTGTACTGCTCTGTCTCAGCCTCTGTGCCGGAGATAGCTGGATCACGCCCTCAGCGTGGTTCAGCGATAGCGGACAGCTCTTTGTCTGGCAGTTGCGGCTGCCCCGCAGTCTGGCGGTAGTCCTGGTGGGGGCGTCGCTGGCGGTATGCGGCGTGGTGATGCAGGCGCTGTTTACCAATCCGCTGGCGGAGCCAGGTCTGCTCGGCGTTTCGAACGGCGCAGGTATCGGCCTGGTGCTCGGCGTGCTGCTGGGCAGCGGCTCGCTGTGGAGTCTGGGGCTGGCGGCGATGGCCGGTGCGCTGATTATTACGCTTATCCTGCTGCATTTTGCTCATCGTCAGCTCTCAGTCACCCGGCTGTTGCTGACCGGCGTGGCGCTGGGGATTATCTGCAGTGCCATCATGACCTGGGCGGTCTACTTCAGCACCAGCCTCGATCTGCGTCAGCTGATGTACTGGATGATGGGGGGATTCAGCAGCATTGACTGGCGCTATGGCTGGATGATGCTGGCACTGCTGCCGGTGATGCTCGCGCTGGGGGCGACCGGCCCGATTCTCAATCTGCTGGTTCTGGGCGAGACGTCCGCCCGTCAGCTCGGGCTGTCACTCTTCTTCTGGCGTAACCTGCTGGTGCTGGCCATGGGCTGGCTGGTCGGCATCAGCGTCGCAATGGCTGGCACCATTGGTTTTGTCGGGCTGGTTATCCCGCATCTGCTGCGCCTGAGCGGCATCAGCGATCACCGCTATCTGCTGCCGGCATCGGCGCTGACGGGCGCGGCGGTGCTTCTGGCCGCCGATATCGTGGCGCGTCTGGCACTGACGTCAGCGGAGTTGCCGATAGGCGTCGTGACGGCGACACTGGGCGCGCCACTGTTTATTATTTTACTGATGAAATCTTCACGCTAGCTTCGGCTGGCTACTCTGTATCCAAAACCGCATCCATGACAGGAAAAAGCATGAACATTTATGAGACTGAACTGGTTACGCTCGACGGGGAAAAAACTACGCTGTCACAGTGGCAGGGCAAAGTCCTGCTGGTGGTCAATGTTGCCTCGAAATGTGGTCTGACGCCGCAGTACGAAGAGCTGGAGAATCTGCAGAAAGCCTGGCAGGATCAGGGCTTCAGCGTCCTCGGTTTCCCCTGCAATCAGTTTCTGGAGCAGGAGCCGGGCAGTAGTGAGGAGATCAAAACCTTCTGCAGTACCACCTATGGCGTGACGTTTCCGATGTTTGCCAAAACCGAGGTTAATGGCCCGGCGCGTCATCCGCTCTATGCACAGCTGATTGCAGCCCGACCTGACGCGGTGCGTCCGGAAGGCAGCGGTTTTTACGAGCGTATGGAGAGTAAAGGACGCGCGCCGAAGGAGCAGGGCGACATCCTGTGGAACTTTGAAAAGTTCCTGATTGGCCGTGACGGCAGTGTGATCCAGCGTTTTGCACCAGACATGACGCCGGAAGATCCCATTATTCTGGAAACGATTAAACAGGCGCTGGCAAAATAGATGCTGTTGCGCCTGCAACAGGCCGCCGTCCCCGGACGGCTGCTGCCACTGACCGGCGAACTTTCCGCCGGTCAGCTGCTGCACATTGCAGGCCCGAACGGAGCCGGTAAAAGCACCTTGCTGAGTGTCATTGCGGGGCTGCAATCCGCTTCTGGCAGGGTGTTGCTGGATGAACAGCCGCTAAGTAACTGGAACGGTGCAGCACTGTCCAGGGTGCGCGGCTGGCTGCCACAGCAGCAGGCACCCCTGAGTCAGATGCCGGTCTGGCACTATCTGCGTCTCCATCTTAAACCAGCGGGGTCGCAGGCCGATGCCCGTCTCAGCATGCTGCTGCAGCGGCTTCAGCTGCAGGATAAGTTAACGCGTTCACTGACCCGGCTCTCCGGCGGAGAATGGCAGCGCGTCCGGCTGGCAGCCGTCTGTGCTCAGATTGATCCTCACATCAATCCTCACGGGCGGCTGCTGATCCTTGATGAGCCGTTGACGGCGCTGGATATCGGCCAGCAAAAAGCGGTGGACGATCTGATTGCGGCGCTGTGCGCGTCGGGTATTAGTGTTGTCGCCAGCAGTCACGATCTTAACCACAGCCTGCAACAGGCAGACAGGGTCTGGCTGATGGATAGCGGACAGGTGATCGCGCAGGGCGAACCTTCAGAGGTTCTGACGCCGCAGCGCCTGACACCGCTCTACCAGATTGCATTCCGGCAGATTGAACTGGAAGGACGCACGCTGCTGACCGTACTGCCCTGACACTTGCTACCTGGCGGGCTTTACCGCTACATTATCCCGGTTGCAACTTCTGATAAGGACATTTGGCGATGCGCCTGGGTTTGCTGATTTTAGTTCTGCTGCTGACGGGATGCAGTCATCACGCCCCGCCGATTAATGGCCGTCTTTCCGATTCAATCACCGTGATAGCGGAACTCAACGATCAGCTTGGTCACTGGCACGGTACGCCTTATCGTTATGGCGGCATGAGTCGTAACGGCGTTGACTGCTCCGGCTTTGTCTATCTGACCTTCCGCGATAAATTTGCACTGCAATTGCCGCGCACCACCTCAGCCCAAAGTGATATTGGCACCCGCATCAGCAAAGATGAACTGCTGCCAGGCGATCTGGTCTTTTTCAAAACCGGACGCGGTGAAAATGGCCTGCATGTGGGCATCTACGATACCGATAATGCTTTTATCCACGCCTCCACCAGTCAGGGCGTCATTCGCTCCTCACTCGACAATGTCTACTGGCGAAAAGTGTTCTGGCAGGCTCGCCGTATTTAACTGCAGGTCCGCGAAATCAGACTTAAGTCCAATTTTAAATAGAGTTAAAACAAAGAGTAAAAGTTTTATTTTAAATGAACGTTTAGGATGAGGATTTTAATAAACAGAATAATCGCTGATTTAATTCCACTAATAACCGGTGTTTTATCACTACTATTTGGCTTAAGCGTGATCGGCTGTTGCCAAACGGCAATGGAAGGGTAAAGAAGGTCGTCTCTTCAATGATTTGGCACTATTGCCTGCGGCTGACCATTACTATACGATAACAACATCGCCGCATATTCTGGCATTAAAATGAAAATTCATCTCTCGGCCGACTATCAGTCGGAAATCTGGTTTTATCCTGTCTGTGATGTTGACGGACGGTTGACCGCTGTTGAGCTGGTAACGCAGTTTGTGCATGAAAGTGCGCCCATCACCCTGCCACAGGATCTGCTGCTTCCCCAGCTTGACGAGTCGCAGCAATTACGCCTGCTGCAAAGCCAGATTGGGTTGCTGGAGCAGAATCGCGGATTATTTGAAGCGAATTCCGTGTCAGCCTTTATCCGTATTGATGAAGGCATGGCCCGGACGCTGCTTGCCAGTGAATTAGTCATGCGCAAAATAAAACAGCTGCCGTTCATTCTCCTGAATATTACTGAAACGTTTCCGCAACTCAAACTGGGCAAAAATAATCCGTTGCTGGCGAGCCTGCATGCTGAGTTTAATTTAGCGCTTTCACATTTTGGCGCGGGCAAAACACCCTCTAATGCGGTCTACGATAATTTATTCAACTGCATCTGTCTCGACAAAGAGTTTATTCACTCGCTGGCAAAGCGCGCGTCATTCGTGCCGTTTATTCAGAGCATTATTGATAATTTCCGTGCTCATTGTGACCGCCTTATTATTTGTGGCATTGACGATGAAGTGCTGTTCGATAAAGTGAGCCAGCTGAACGGTGCTGAGTTTCAGGGTGCACTCTTCCCGGTAGTCAAATCTGATGCACTGCGTTCGCTGCTCTGTGCCGACGAGCGCATGCCATCCTCTCAGCATCCTGGCTGACCTGACCTGTTAATCCCCGCCATCAGCGTTACACTAAAGGACTAACCTACGTATCGCTGAGTATCGCATGGGAGAAACAATGTCCTCAGGCAAGGCCTCTTTTGACAACACCTGGTTCCGTGAGCTTTCCGGGTGTTACACCGCGCTGAACCCCACGCCGATGGCAGGCGGACGCCTGCTGTATCACAACGCACCGCTTGCAACCTCAATGGGGCTGGATAGCACGCTCTTTGAAGGTCACGGTCACGATGTCTGGCACGGTGCGGCACTGCTGCCCGGCATGCAGCCACTGGCGCAGGTCTATAGTGGCCATCAGTTTGGTGTCTGGGCGGGTCAGCTTGGTGACGGGCGCGGTATCCTGCTGGGTGAACAGCGCCTGGATGATGGCAGCAAACTTGACTGGCATCTCAAGGGTGCCGGGCTGACGCCTTATTCCCGCATGGGCGATGGTCGTGCCGTGATCCGTTCCAGCGTGCGAGAGTTTCTCGCCTCGGAAGCGCTGCACCATCTGGGCATCCCCACTACGCGCGCACTGACCCTGTCGATAGGCGATGAGCCGGTCTATCGCGAAACCACTGAGCGTGGTGCGATGCTGATGCGCATTTCACCGAGCCATCTGCGCTTTGGCCATTTCGAGCATTTCTTTTACAACCAGCAGCAGGAGAAAGTAGAGCAGCTGGCCGATTACGCTATTCGTCATCACTGGCCGCATCTGGAAGGGGACGCAGACCGCTATCAACAGTGGTTTACCGACATTGTATTACGCACCGCGCGCCTGATTGCGCTATGGCAAAGTGTGGGCTTTGCGCATGGCGTGATGAATACTGACAACATGTCGATCCTTGGCCTGACCATCGACTATGGCCCGTTTGGTTTTCTCGATGATTATCAGCCTGACTTTATCTGTAATCACAGCGACTATCAGGGGCGCTACAGTTTTGAAAATCAGCCGATGATTGGCATGTGGAATCTTAATCGTCTGGCACATGCGCTGTCGGGTCTGCTGACCACTGAGCAATTGCGGACGGCGCTGAGCGCCTATGAACCTGAACTGATGCGGGTCTGGGGTGAAAGGATGCGGGCAAAACTCGGCCTGCTGACACAACAGAGCAGCGACAATCAGATTCTGACCGATCTGCTGGCAATGATGGCGCAGGAGCACAGTGATTACACCCTGACCTTCAGGCTGCTGAGTGAAACCCGGCAGGCTGAAAGCCGCTCACCGCTGCGCGACGAATTTATCGATCGTGAGGCGTTTGATAGCTGGTATCAGCGCTACCGCAGTCGTCTGATGGATGAGCATGTCAGCGATACGGAACGGCAAACTGTGATGAAGGCGGCCAATCCGGCGGTGATTCTGCGCAACTATCTGGCGCAGCAGGCGATTGAAGAGGCGGAGCGGGGCGAGCAGGGTGCGCTGGCTCGTCTGCATCAGGCGTTACAGCAACCCTTTAGTGATGAAACAGCCGCTGAGTATCGTCAGCGGCCGCCAGACTGGGGCAAAACCTTAGAGGTGAGCTGCTCCAGCTAATAAGAACTCAGAGGCGGTGCGAAACCGCCTCGGCCAGCAGGGCGAGTACCTGTTCGCTCTCCTGCCAGCCGAGGCAGGGATCGGTAATTGACTTGCCGTAAACCAGCGGCTCGCCGCTCACCACTTTCTGATTGCCTTCTTCAAGAAAGCTTTCAATCATCACACCGGCAACGACCCGCGAGCCTGATTTAATCTGCTCTGCCACCTCTGCCGCCACATCCATCTGACGACGATGCTGCTTCAGACAGTTGCCGTGACTAAAATCGATCACCAGCTGCTGCGGCAGATTAAATGCCCCCAGACTCTCCGCGGCGGCGGCGACATCACTGGCATGATAGTTTGGCTGTTTACCGCCTCGCAGGATCACATGTCCATGCGGGTTACCACTGGTCTGATAGATAGTCATCTGGCCCAGTTTATCCGGCGACAGGAACATGTGGCTCGCGCGTGCAGCACGAATTGCATCTACCGCGATCTGCACGTTTCCATCAGTGCCATTTTTAAAGCCGACCGGACAGGAGAGGGCCGATGCCATTTCGCGGTGGATCTGGCTTTCGGTGGTACGTGCGCCAATTGCGCCCCAGCTGATCAGATCGGCAATAAACTGGCCGATCACCATATCCAGAAATTCCGTGGCGGTGGGCAGGCCCAGCGCGTTGATATCAATCAGCAGCTTGCGTGCGATGCCGATGCCCCGGTTCACATCGTAGCTGCCATCCAGGTCCGGATCGGAGATTAAACCTTTCCAGCCGACAACAGTGCGTGGCTTCTCGAAGTAGGCACGCATTACAATCTCCAGCCGATCTTCATAGCGGCTGCGCAACGCGTTCAGACGCGCAGCATACTCCAGGGCCGCTTTCGGGTCGTGCAGTGAGCAGGGGCCAATCACCACCAGCAGGCGGGGATCTGCACCCGTCAATATACGGGCAATGCGTTTACGGGCAGCGGTGACGTTGTCGGCAATTGCCGCGGAGACAGGATGTTCAGCCGCCAGACTGGCGGGGGTAATCAGATTACCAATGCGTGCAGTACGCAGTTCGTCGGTTTTGTTCATGAGTATCTCGAAAACGGTTCTTCGCAGCGGTGGAATACCGGGAAGTGATGGTTGTCACAATAAACCATTAGTTTGCGAATTCAACCCGTGATTTGATAATGAAATCAAAACCCACGGCAGCAGCGCTTTACATCTTCGAACTGATTTCCCTTCAGTACATGCGGCGTGTCAGGCCCATAATGTCGAGAATTTTGGTAGCGATCTCTTCGACTGAGTAGTTGGTACTGTTGAGATAGCGGATCTGATGGGTGCGGAACAGCGCTTCCACTTCGCCCACTTCCAGCCGGCACTGACGCATTGAGGCGTAGCGGGTATTTTCCGCCCGTTCCTGCCGTATCGCTGCCAGTCGTTCCGGATCGATGGTCAGCCCGAAGAGTTTATTCTGATGGGCGCGTAGCGCGGGCGGCAGTTTAAGATTATCCATATCGTCGGCAATAAACGGGTAGTTGGCGGCACGAATACCAAACTGCATCGCCAGATAGAGGCTGGTGGGTGTTTTGCCACAGCGTGAGACGCCTAACAGAATCACCTGCGCATCCTCCAGCCCGCGCAGCGAAATACCGTCATCATGTGCCAGGGCGTAATCGATCGCCGCAATACGCGCGTCATATTTCCCCAGATTACTGGCGTCCAGTCCGTGGGTACGGTGTGCCACGGGAGCAGGCGATAAGCCCAGTTCCTGCTGAAGGGGAGCCACCAGCGCCTGCACGATATCCTGACAAAAACCTTCACTCTGCACGATAATGTCGCGCACCTCTGGTGTCACAATGGAGAAGAACACCAGCGGTCGCACACCGCTCTGCTGGTAGAGCGCATTAATCTGGGCTTTAACCGCCAGCGCCCGCTGGACGTTTTCCACAAATGGCAACGTCAGGCTGGTGATATTGACCGGAAACTGCGACAGCACCGCATGGCCCAGGACTTCAGCTGTAATCGCTGTACCATCGGAGATATAAAAAACGCTTCTGTCAGTTGTCATAATGAATTCTGCCTCAGCCAGGAGTGAGCCATCAGCATGCGCGATGCGACTCAATAAATCATCTCTGATTTTAATTTCTGGAAGGCCTGTCCGGATTATTTGTCTGCAGTTTCATCATGCTAATAAAATTGAAAAGGCGTTTCGATTCGCCGGAATTCTTTTTTAAAATGCAATCGGACCTTAAATAGCCCTCCATCTGTTGCGCAACAAAACAGAATGCTTAAGTGGCTGAAAATCTGCCATTTCCTGCCACATCAATCAGTTAGATAAAAATCGCGACTTTGCGCAACGGCAAAATAATCCGCTTACAATTCTGAAACTGCGGCTGAAATTCTGCTTTAACGATTCAACAGATCGTTATTGCAGGGGTGATATGCCAGGCTGGAAACAGCTCACTCTCTGTGTCCATTCATTGAAAATTGATAAAGGATAAGCGCGATGTCCACTCAAGAACAGCCACTGGTACTCTGGTATAACCAGCTTGGCATGCATGATGTTGATCGGGTAGGCGGCAAAAACGCCTCGTTAGGTGAAATGATAACGAATCTGTCGTCGCTGGGTGTTTCCGTGCCCAATGGTTTTGCGACCACGTCGTACGCCTTTAACCTGTTCCTCGATCAAAGCGGGCTGAACCAGCGAATCTATGCGCTGCTGGATGAGACAGATATTGATGATGTTGATGCGCTGGCAAAAGCAGGTAAACAGATTCGTCAGTGGGTGGTGGAAACGCCGTTTCTGCCACAACTGGAGTCCGCCATTCTGGACGCTTATCAGCAACTTTCTGCCGATGATGCTGACGCGTCGTTTGCCGTCCGATCCTCGGCCACCGCCGAAGATATGCCCGACGCCTCCTTTGCCGGCCAGCAGGAAACCTTCCTGAATGTGCAGGGCATCGACGCCGTCATGGTGGCGGTCAAGCATGTCTTTGCTTCACTGTTTAATGATCGCGCTATCTCTTACCGTGTTCATCAGGGCTACGATCATCGTGGCGTTGCGCTCTCTGCGGGCATACAGCGTATGGTGCGCTCGGATCTGGCCTCGTCAGGTGTGATGTTTACCATTGATACCGAGTCCGGCTTTGATCAGGTGGTCTTTATCACCGCCGCCCTGGGGCTGGGTGAGATGGTGGTGCAGGGCGCTGTGAACCCGGATGAGTTCTATGTTCACAAGCCAACGCTGGCAGCCGATCGTCCTTCAATCGTGCGTCGCAATATGGGCTCGAAAAAGGTGCGCATGGTGTATGCCGATTCTCAGGCACATGGCGAACAGGTGCGCATCGAAGATGTGCCTGAGGCCGAACGCGATCGATTCTGCCTGAACGATGAGGAAGTGCAGGCGCTGGCGAAGCAGGCGGTGCTGATTGAACAGCACTATCAACGGCCGATGGATATTGAGTGGGCCAAAGATGGACACACCGGCAAGCTGTTTATCGTTCAGGCGCGTCCTGAAACCGTGCGCTCAAATGGCCAGGTGATGGAACGTTATACGCTTCAGGGTCAGGGCAGCGTCGTCGTTGAAGGGCGAGCCATCGGTCATCGTATCGGCGCAGGCGTGGTGAAGGTCATCCACGATATCAGCGAAATGAACCGCATTGAAAAAGGCGATGTACTGGTGACGGACATGACCGACCCGGACTGGGAACCGATCATGAAAAAGGCGTCAGCCATTGTCACGAACCGTGGTGGACGAACCTGCCATGCGGCGATCATCGCGCGTGAGCTGGGTATTCCGGCGGTAGTGGGCTGTGGCGACGCCACCGATCGGCTGAGAGAGGGCCATCAGGTCACCGTTTCCTGCGCCGAGGGCGACACCGGCTACGTTTATGATCAGCTGCTCGACTTCGACGTCACCAGTTCGCAGGTCGATTCGCTGCCGGAACTGCCGCTGAAAATCATGATGAACGTGGGCAACCCCGATCGGGCTTTCGATTTCGCCTGTCTGCCGAATGAAGGTGTTGGCCTGGCACGGCTGGAATTTATTATTAACCGAATGATTGGCGTCCACCCGAAAGCACTGCTTGAATTTGATCAGCAGACGCCAGAACTGCAGCAGCAGATCCGTAAAATGATGAAAGGATTTGATAATCCGGTGGAGTTTTACATTGCCCGCCTGACTGAGGGAATTGCCACGCTTGGTGCAGCATTTGCACCGAAACGCGTAATTGTCCGACTTTCCGACTTTAAAACTAATGAATATGCCAACCTCGTTGGCGGTGAACGTTACGAGCCTGAAGAGGAAAACCCGATGCTGGGATTCCGTGGCGCAGGTCGCTATGTGGCGGATAACTTCCGCGACTGCTTTGCGCTGGAGTGTGAAGCGGTAAAACGCGTTCGCAACCAGATGGGCCTGACCAACGTCGAAATCATGGTACCGTTCGTGCGCACTGTGGATCAGGCGCAGGCCGTGGTGGAAGAGCTGGCCCGTCAGGGGCTGAAGCGTGGCGAGAACGGCCTGAAGATCATTATGATGTGTGAGATCCCGTCGAATGCGCTGCTGGCAGATCAGTTCCTGCAGCACTTTGATGGCTTCTCAATTGGCTCCAATGACATGACCCAGCTGACGCTGGGGCTGGATCGCGATTCCGGCGTGGTCTCCGCGCTGTTTGACGAGCGTAACGAAGCCGTGAAAGCGTTGCTCTCCATGGCGATCAGGGCCGCGAAGCAGCAGGGCAAATATGTCGGAATCTGCGGCCAGGGACCGTCCGACCATCAGGATTTTGCCGCATGGCTGATGGAAGAGGGCATCGATAGCCTGTCGCTGAACCCGGACACTGTAGTGGAAACGTGGGTGAGTCTGGCACAGTTAAACAAATCCGCCTGACACCGCTTACAGAAATGATGAAAGGCCCGCACTGCGGGCCTTTTTCTGTTTATCGATGGTCAGATTCAGGCAAAAAAAAAGCCCATCACAGGGGATGGGCAAAGACTACACACAGCAATTCTTTACTCTACTCAGGGGAATCAGGTTGTCTGAAAATCAATAGCTTGATTCCGAACATAGGAAACATGTTATTCACACCGCTGGCTGGCGTCTTTAAGAATCCTCTTATTAGTTTAAAGCCGATAATCTTTTGTCACCTTTACCTCACCGTTTGTCTAAAGAAACAGTGCAGAAAGTAATCTTTTTTAGGCCAGAAAGGTCAAATAAAGGCCAAAGATGGCTTTTTTCTTAAAATTCGCTAATGGAAAACAAAATTTGACGAGTCTCTGAGAAGGGGGGCGGTTAATCATCATTAACCGCACTAATCAATGCTCACAGAATAGAGTGACGCAGCGTGTCATTGCTGTGAATCAGACGGCTGGTGGGGTGCCATCGTGATCGGCCAGCGCATCCGCCACGGCCAGTGGGTCATTGTCTGGTGCTGGCGCTTCATGAACCCAGACGGAAACGAGACGGTAAGAAACGGCCAGAACTACCGGCCCGATAAACAGACCAATCATGCCGAAAGCAAACAGGCCACCTATTACGCCAGAGAGGATCAGGATCATCGGCAGATCGGCACCCATCCGGATTAACATGGGGCGCAGGACGTTATCCATCGTGCCGACTACACAACTCCAGACCAGCAGCACGGTTCCCCAGGTGGTATCGCCGCTCCAGTAGAGATAGATAATGGCCGGGACCAGCACCAGCAGCGGGCCGAGCTGCACCAGGCAGCAGAGGATCATCAGCACCGTTAAGAGCGTGGCATAGGGAATGCCTGAAATCGCCAGACCGATACCGCCCAGCACGCCCTGCACCAGTGCCGTCACCACCACGCCAAGCGCCACGGCACGAATGGACTGTGCTGCCAGCAGCACGGCGGCATCACCGCGCCGTCCCGCCATGCGGAAAGCAAAATGACGAATGCCCTGGGCAGCCTGCTCACCGCGCCAGTAAAGCAGCACGCTAAACAGCAACATCACGCCCAGATGGATCATAAAGCGGCCAAAATGACCGGCCTGCGCGACAAAAAAGCCGGTTGTACGGCCAATGTAGGGCTGAATTTTGGCCATGATGCCGGCCCCGCCGCTCGCCACCAGTGTGTCATAACTGACATAAAGCTTTTTGCCGACCATCGGCACATCCCTGAGCCACAGCAACTGCGGCATCGTATGACCCTGGGTAACCCAGGCGATAACCGGGGCACTGTTATCGATCAGGCTGCTGACCAGTAGTGCGATAGGGATGATAAACAGCAGCAAAAGCAGCATTGTCATCACGATGACCGCCAGCGAACGACGCCCCCATAACAGTCGCTGGAATTTCAGCATCAACGGCCAGGTCGCAATCACCACCATGCTGGCCCAGGCAAAGCCCAGAATAAACGGCTGCACCACCCATAAACAGGCGACAATCAGCAGCAAAATGAACATCAGGGTGAAGAGTATTTGCGGTAAATCCATATCCCGGTACTGGCTTTTCATCATTGACTCATAACCTCGTCTTAATCCTTCATTTCAGGGCATTCGGATGCCCGTTTTTATCATGATCTATTTGCCAGGGTTTAAACAGCGTCCGGAGAAAGGTTTTTGTCTTTTCTGAAAAAAGGGCAGCCGCAGAAAAAATATGATAAAACGAGAAATCGCTCACGTATAAACGCAAACGTTTACAACACCTTCGGTCAGACAATCATGATCCCACAGATTTCGCAGGCACCGGGCCTCGTTCAACTGGTGCTGACGTTCCTTGAGTCGCTGAAAGAGCAGGGTTTTACCGGCGACATGGCGACCAGCTATGCCGATCGACTTTCACTCTCTACCGATAACAGCATCTATCAATTGCTTCCCGACGCGGCGCTCTTTCCACGATCGACGGCGGACGTTGCGCTGCTGGCCCGTGTGGCCGGAGAAGCACGTTTTACCAGCCTGGTGTTTACCCCGCGCGGCGGCGGCACCGGCACCAACGGTCAGTCGCTGAATCAGGGCATCGTGGTGGATATGTCGCGCTACATGAACCGCATCCTGGAGATCAATACCGATGAGGGCTGGGTGCGGGTCGAAGCGGGCGTGATCAAAGATCAGCTGAACGCCTGGCTGAAGCCTTTCGGCTTTTTCTTTTCACCTGAATTGTCTACCAGTAATCGCGCCACGCTGGGCGGCATGATCAATACCGATGCGTCGGGTCAGGGCTCGCTGGTTTATGGCAAGACCTCGGACCATGTACTGGGCCTGCGCGCCGTGCTGCTGGGCGGCGATATCCTTGATACCCGGCCGATGGCCACCGCGCTGGCTGAAACGCTGGCGCAGACGGCAACACCCGAAGGCCGTATTTACCAGCAGGTGCTGACGCGCTGCCGCGAGCAGCGGGATCTGATTCTGGAAAAGTTTCCCAGGCTGAATCGCTTCCTGACCGGGTATGACCTGCGCCATGTCTTCAGCGACGATATGCAAACCTTTGACCTGACACGTCTGCTGTGTGGTGCCGAGGGAACGCTGGCCTTTGTCACTGAGGCGCGTCTCGATATCACCCCGCTGCCTAAAGTGCGGCGACTGGTGAACATCAAATATGACTCTTTCGACTCGGCGCTGCGCAATGCGCCCTTTATGGTGGATGCGCAGGCGCTGTCAGTAGAAACCGTTGACTCCAAAGTGCTGAACCTGGCGCGGGAAGATATCGTCTGGCACTCAGTGCGCGAATTGATTGCTGACGTACCTGATAAAGAGATGCTGGGTCTGAACATTGTTGAGTTCGCCGGTGACAACGCCGCACTCATCGATCAGCAGATCGAAAAACTGTGCGCCCGGCTTGATGCGCTGATGCTACAGCAGCAGGGCGGCGTGATTGGCTATCAGTTCTGTAACGATCTGGCGGGCATTGAGCGCATCTATAACATGCGTAAAAAAGCAGTGGGCCTGCTGGGAAATGCGAAAGGCCGGGCTAAGCCGATTCCGTTTGTCGAAGATACCGCCGTTCCGCCGGAAAAACTGGCGGACTACATTGTCGAGTTTCGCACGCTGCTCGACAGCCACGGTCTGAGCTACGGCATGTTTGGTCACGTCGATGCGGGCGTCCTGCACGTGCGTCCGGCGCTGGATATGTGCGATCCGCAGCAGGAGATGATGATGAAACAGATCTCCGACGAAGTGGTGGCGCTGACCGCGCGCTACGGTGGCCTGCTGTGGGGCGAACATGGCAAAGGGTTCCGCGCCCAGTACAGTCCGGCCTTCTTCGGCGAGACGCTGTTTAACGAACTGCGCCGCATCAAAGCGGCCTTTGACCCGCTTAACCGCCTGAATCCGGGCAAAATCTGTACGCCCTTTAACAGCAATGACGAGATGATGCAGGTCGATGCGGTGAAGCGCGGAACCTACGATCGACAGATTCCGTTAACGGTCCGGGATGAATGGCGTGGAGCGATGGAATGTAACGGCAACGGGTTATGTTTCAATTTTGATGCCCGCAGCCCGATGTGCCCGTCAATGAAGATCACCCGCAACCGTATTCATTCGCCAAAAGGGCGGGCAACGCTGACGCGGGAATGGCTGCGGCTGTTGGCCGGGCAGGGCGTCGATCCGCTGGCACTCGAAAAGCAGCTGCCGGAAAACAGCCTGTCACTACGCGGGCTGATCGCCCGCACCCGCAACAGCTGGCACGCCAGCAAAGGGGAGTATGACTTTTCACACGAGGTTAAAGAGGCGATGTCGGGTTGTCTGGCCTGTAAAGCCTGTTCCACCCAGTGTCCGATTAAAATTGACGTACCCGCGTTTCGTTCGCGCTTTCTGCAGCTCTATCACACCCGTTATCTGCGCCCGGTCAGCGATCACCTGGTGGCGGCAGTCGAAAGTTATGCGCCACTGATGGCGAAGGCACCAAACGTGTTTAACTTCTTCCTTCGCCAGCCGTGGGTGAAAGAGTTAAGCAAAACGCATATCGGCATGGTCGATCTGCCGCTGCTTTCGTCCCCTAACCTGAAACAGCAGCTCAGTGGCCATCCCGCCATGAACATGACGCTGGAACAGCTGGAAGGACTGTCAGCCACGGAGCGCGCCAGTTGTGTGCTGGTGGTACAGGATCCCTTTACCAGCTTTTATGAGGCACAGTTGGTTAACGATTTTGTCAGGCTGATTGAGAAGCTGGGTTATCGCCCGGTGCTGCTGCCTTTCTCGCCAAACGGTAAAGCGCAGCATGTAAAAGGCTTCCTGCAACGTTTCGCCCGCACGGCAGCCCGTACCGCCGATTTTCTTAATCGGGTCGCAAAACTGGAGCTGCCGATGGTGGGCGTCGATCCGGCTACCGTGCTCTGCTATCGCGATGAGTATCGTCAGACGCTGGGTGATTCACGCGGCGACTTCAACGTGTTGCTGGTGCATGAATGGTTAGAGCGTGCCCTGGCAGAACGTGAGATGCAGACCACAGGCGGGGAGTCCTGGTATCTGTTTGCGCACTGCACCGAGGTAACGGCGCTGCCTTCAGCGCCTAACCAGTGGCAGGCGATTTTCGCCCGTTTTGGCGCAAAGCTGGAGAACATCAATGTAGGTTGCTGCGGCATGGCGGGCACGTATGGTCACGAAAGTCAGAACCTTGAAAACTCGCTGGGGATCTATGCGCTCTCCTGGCATCCCCAGCTTCAGCAACTGCCGCGTCAGCGCTGTCTGGCCACCGGCTATTCATGCCGCAGCCAGGTCAAGCGTGTGGAAGGCAACGGCATGCGCCATCCGCTTCAGGCATTGTTAACGTTAATGTAAAAAAATTGTGCGCGACGTCACGTCGTGGCTGGATTAGAATATCCAGCCTGCGTGACGCACAAAGTCACTTTGCAGCACGGTGGCTTTGTTCCACTCTCCGACGAGGGCCAGTTGATGGCACAGGCGGGTCAGGGACAATCGCGCCAGTTGATAGGCCTGAAGGCGGAACAGGCGATCGCGATCGCTGTTTCCCATCTCCTGCACCAGCCGGTGATGCAGTTTACCCATCGCATGAAGGTAACTCTGATCGTCACCGTTCAACTGGCAGACTTCTGCCATATCCTCACAGGCATCGTTAAACTGACGTAGCTGATGAATCGTGCAGTCGGCCCGGTCAAGTTTTGCCTGCGCCATATAAAAGTCGACGGTGATATCACGCACTGAAAACTGGTATTCGTCGATTTTATGCTGCAGCCAGGCGGAGACAGAAAGCATCATGGCGTCACCCTGAATGTTAATGATAATAATTATCATATTCATCCAGGCCGCGATTGCAATTGCAGGAGAGAAAAATTTATCGATTTATCCTGCCTGTCGGTATAATCGGAAATAACAATCTGTTTACATCAGAGAAAGGCGTAACCTATCAATAAGCATTTTTATCAAAAATGGTTATTTCAAATAGAGTGATTTATTAATAGGTTATCACTGGCTTATTGCGACTGACATTGTTCACACAGGGTGAACGGAAGCAGCTATGCTTAATAATTGAGCGAATAAAACAGCACAAGATGATTATCCCTGCAAAACAAGAGGTTGAAGTGATTGGTCAGATCACTACCATAGGGGGATAGCCTGAAAAGGTCCGGACTCAAGAGGTATCAACATGGCATCTGTTAATACAGACTCTTTCTCACCCGACGATTTTGTCTGGAAAGGTCTGACGCTGACTGAAACCGCAGCGCAACAAATTCTCAATCTGGCGGCTCAGGACCCTGAAGTCAAGGGGCTGCGTCTGGGCGTAAAACAATCCGGCTGCGCCGGGTTTGGCTACGTCATGGATCTGGTGAAAGAACCCGTCGAAGACGATCTGCAGTTCTCATTCCACGGCGCAACGCTGTTTGTGCCGCTTCAGGCGATGCCATTCGTTGATGGCACTGAACTGGATTACGTTCGTGAAGGCCTGAATCAGATTTTTAAATTCAATAACCCTAAAGCTCAGCACGCCTGCGGGTGCGGTGAGAGCTTTGGCGTCGAGTAAGTGAAATATGTCACGACACAGCGAAACATCTGACGATGTACAAATCTGGGAAGGCAAGCTCAACTACAAAGAGGGCTTCTTTACCCAACTGCAGACCGAAGAATTTGCCAACGGCATCAATGAAGATGTGGTGCGGGCGATCTCGGCCAAGCGTAACGAGCCAGAGTGGATGCTGGAGTTTCGTCTTAAAGCGTTTCGTGCCTGGCTTGAAATGGAAGAGCCTCACTGGCTGAAAGCGCACTACGAAAAACTCGATTATCAGGATTACAGCTACTACTCCGCGCCCTCCTGCGGTAACTGCGATGACACCTGTGCCTCAGAGCCGGGTGTGACGCAGGCTTCAGGCAGCGCGCCAGCCAGCGACTACCTGACGCAGGAAGTTGAGAACGCTTTTAATCAGCTGGGTGTGCCGGTGCGTGAAGGGCGGGAAGTGGCGGTTGACGCCATTTTTGACTCCGTCTCTGTGGCAACTACCTATCGCGGCAAGCTGGCGGAGCAGGGGATTATCTTCTGTTCATTCGGCGAAGCGATTCAGGAACACCCGGAGCTGGTGAAGCAGTATCTCGGCACGGTGGTTCCGGCTAACGATAACTTCTTCGCAGCGCTGAACTCGGCGGTGGCCTCTGACGGCACCTTCGTCTATATCCCGAAAGGGGTTCGCTGCCCGATGGAGCTATCGACCTATTTCCGCATTAACGCAGCGAAAACCGGTCAGTTTGAACGTACCATCCTGATTGCCGATGAAGACAGTTACGTCAGCTACATCGAAGGTTGTTCAGCCCCCGTGCGTGACAGCTATCAGCTGCATGCCGCCGTGGTCGAAGTGATCATCCATAAAAATGCTGAAGTGAAATATTCGACCGTTCAGAACTGGTTCCCTGGCGGCGAAGGCGAGGGCGGTATCCTCAACTTCGTTACCAAGCGTGCGCTGTGTGAAGGTGACCACAGCAAGATGTCCTGGACCCAGTCTGAAACCGGTTCAGCTATCACCTGGAAATACCCGAGCTGCATTCTGCGCGGGGATTATTCGGTGGGTGAGTTCTATTCGGTGGCACTGACCAGCGGTCGTCAGCAGGCCGATACCGGCACAAAGATGATCCACATTGGTAAAAACACCAAATCGACCATTATCTCTAAAGGGATTTCGGCCGGTAAAAGTCAGAACACCTATCGCGGCCTGGTGAAAATCATGCCAACCGCCACCAATGCCCGTAACTTTACGCAGTGTGACTCAATGCTGATTGGCCCTGATTGCGGCGCACATACGTTCCCGTATGTCGAAACCCGCAACAATACCGCCCAGCTTGAGCATGAAGCCACAACCTCGCGTATCGGCGAAGATCAGATGTTCTACTGTCTGCAACGCGGTATCAGTGAAGAAGACGCCATCTCAATGATCGTGAATGGCTTCTGTAAAGACGTATTCTCGGAGCTGCCACTGGAATTTGCCGTGGAAGCCCAGAAATTGTTAGCCATCAGCCTTGAGCACAGTGTGGGCTGATGCCGTCACACGCCTTGCCGGAAGCAATGTGAAGGAATAAGAATGTTAAGCATTAAAGATTTGCAGGTCAGTGTTGAAGATAAAGCCATTCTGCGTGGCCTGAATCTCGAAATTAAACCGGGCGAAGTACACGCCATCATGGGGCCGAACGGCTCCGGTAAAAGTACGCTGTCAGCCACGCTGGCAGGCCGTGAAGATTATGAAGTGACCGGCGGTTCAGTGAGCTTCAAAGGTAAAGATCTGCTGGAACTGGCCCCTGAAGAGCGTGCCGGTGAAGGCATCTTTATGGCCTTCCAGTATCCGGTAGAAATTCCGGGCGTCAGCAACCAGTTTTTCCTGCAAACCTCGGTCAACGCGGTGCGTAAATATCGCCAGCAGGACGAACTGGATCGTTTTGATTTCCAGGACTTCATTGAAGAGAAAATTCATCTGCTGAAGATGCCGGAAGATCTGCTGACCCGTTCCGTTAACGTTGGCTTCTCAGGCGGTGAGAAGAAGCGTAACGACATCCTGCAGATGGCGGCGCTGGAGCCGGAACTCTGCATTCTGGATGAGACTGACTCCGGTCTGGATATCGATGCACTAAAAATCGTCGCAAATGGCGTTAACAGCCTGCGTGATGAGAAGCGTGCCTTTATCATCGTGACCCATTACCAGCGTATTCTGGATTACATCAAGCCAGACTTCGTTCATGTTCTGTATCAGGGCAAAATCGTGAAATCTGGCGACTTCTCGCTGGTGAAACAGCTGGAGGAGCAAGGTTATGGCTGGCTTACCGACGAAGAGTGATTCTGCGCTGCAACAGTGGCATCACCTGTTTGAATCGCGCGGCGACGTGCGTTCTCTGCAGGCACAGCAGCACTGGCAGCAACTGATGCGGGTTGGCCTGCCAACCCGGAAGCATGAAAACTGGAAGTACACGCCGCTGGACACCCTGCTGTCCCAGCAATTTGTGCTGCCCGATGCGCCGCAGACCCTGAGTGCTGAACAGGTTGATGCGCTGGCGCTGCCGCTGGATGCAATCCGTCTGGTGTACGTTGACGGTCAGTTCCAGCCCGCCTTCAGCAGCTGCGACGTCGAACTGTTTGAGATCCAGCACAGCGTGGCCGCCGATCGCCGTCCGCTGCCTGCCGCGGTTCAGCCGGAAGTCTTTCTGCACCTGACCGAGAGCCTGGCAGAAGAGGTGACGACCCTGCGTCTCGCACGCGGTAAAGCCGCAGCGCGTCCGGTCTACCTGTTGCATATCACCAGCGGTCAGCAGACGGGCATGAACACGGTTCATTATCGCCATCACCTGCAGCTGGAAGAGAGTGCCGAAGCGGAAGTCATTGAGCACTACGTTTCACTGGATGAACGCGCCCATTTCACCGGCACGCGCTTTACCTTTGCGATCGGTGACAATGCGAAACTGACTCACACCAAGCTCGCCTTTGAAAGCAGCGCCAGCTACCACTTTGCGCACAACGATCTGGTGATTGGTAATGATGGCCAGGTCAGCAGCACGAGCTTCCTGCTGGGTGCGGGCCTGTCGCGTCACAATACCAGTACTCAGCTGAATGGCGAAAACACCACGCTGGCCATCAACAGCCTGGTTCTGCCGGTGAAACAGGAAGTGGCGGATACCCGTACTTACCTGGAGCACAACAAAGGCCACTGTGTCAGCCGCCAGATGCATAAAACCATCGTGCGTGACAAAGGGCGTGCGGTGTTTAACGGTCATATCAAAGTGGCACAGCATGCACTGAAGACTGACGGGCAGATGACCAATAACAACCTGTTACTGGGCAAGCTTTCTGAAGTCGACACCAAACCGCAGCTCGAAATTTACGCGGATGACGTTAAGTGCAGCCACGGTGCTACCATTGGTCGTATTGACGATGAGCAGATGTTCTATCTGCGTTCTCGCGGTATTGAGGAGGATGCGGCACAGACCATGATTATTCATGCGTTTGCAGCTGAACTTACCGAAACGCTTGAAAATGAAGTGATGCGCCAGGCTGTACTGCAGCGTATCGCACAACGTTTTCCCGGAGGCGACGTATGATGAACTTCGATCTCGAACGCATCAGGGCTGACTTTCCTATCCTGAAGCGTGAGGTCAACGGTCATCCGCTGGCCTATCTTGACAGTGCAGCCAGCGCACAGCGTCCCCTCTCGGTGATTAATGCCGAGAGTCATTTCTATCAGCACGGCTATGCAGCTGTGCATCGTGGTATCCATACGCTGAGCCAGCAGGCGACCAGCGATATGGAAAACGTGCGCGATCAGGCTGCCCGTTTCATTAATGCCGGATCACAGGAAGAGATTGTCTTCGTTAAAGGCACCACCGAAGGCATCAACCTGGTGGCGAATACCTGGGGCAGCAGTAACCTCAGATCTGGCGACAACCTCATCATCACGGAGATGGAGCATCACGCCAATATCGTGCCGTGGCAGATGCTGGCGCAGCGTACCGGCGCAGAAGTGCGTGTCCTGCCCTTAAATGACAACGGTGAACTGGCGCTGGAGCAACTGGCGGGGCTGATCGACAGCCGCACGCGTTTGCTGGCCGTGACGCATGTGTCAAACGTACTCGGCACTGTTAACCCGGTTAAAGCCATCGTGGCCCAGGCAAAAGCCGCTGGCGTGATTACGCTGGTGGATGGCGCGCAGGCCGTGATGCATGACAAAGTCGATGTGCAGGATATCGGCTGCGACTTCTACGTCTTCTCCAGCCATAAACTTTACGGTCCGAATGGCGTCGGTATTCTCTATGGGCGCAAAGCGCTGCTGGATGAGATGCCACCGTGGGAAGGCGGCGGTTCGATGATCGGTCAGGTTCTGCTGCCTACCGGTACCACCTGGAACAGTGCGCCGTGGCGTTTTGAAGCAGGTACACCCAACACCGGCGGCATTATCGGCTTTGGCGCTGCGATGGCCTATGTGCAGGCGCTGGGACTGGATACGATTCATCAGCGCGAGACGGCACTGATGAACTATGCGCTTGATAAGCTGGGCACCGTTCCGGATATTCAGATCTACGGCCCGCAGTCTCGTGCCGGTGTTATTGCCTTCAACCTGGGCAAACATCATGCCTTTGATGTCGGCAGTTTCCTGGATCAATATGGTATTGCCATCCGCACCGGACATCACTGTGCGATGCCGCTGATGCAGCACTACAATGTCCCGGCGATGTGCCGTGCCTCCTTCACCTTCTACAACAGTGAAGAGGAAGTGGATCGTCTGGCTGCCGGTTTGACGCGTATTCATCGTCTGCTGGGCGGCTGAACAGTTTTAACGGAGTTACTGATGGCGAATTTGCCTGAAAAAGAGAAACTGGTTCGCAACTTCAACCGTTGTGCTAACTGGGAAGAGAAGTACCTTTACATTATCGAACTGGGTTCAAAGCTTCCGGAATCTTCTGAAACATTACACCAGCCGGAAAACGCGATTTCGGGTTGCCAGAGTCAGGTATGGATCAGAATGACCCCGCAGACAGATGGCACCATCGCATTTGAAGGTGACAGCGATGCCGCTATCGTTAAAGGTCTGATTGCTATCGTGTTTAGTCTCTATCAGAACCTGCCACCTGCCGAAATTCTGGCGCTGGATGTGCGCCACTGGTTTGGCGAACTGGCCCTGGTGCAGCACCTGACGCCCACCCGGTCGCAGGGGCTGGAGGCGATGATTCGGTCTATTCGCCATACCGCTCAGAACCTCAGCTAAGTTACACTCGACAGACGCCATCCGGCGTCTGTTTTTTTATCTGACGAGAAAATTGCATGAAACCTGCTTTACGTTTAGCCGGTGCATTGCTGCTGACCTGCTTTGGGCTCTCTGCACCCGCATTCGCCACCGAATACCCGCTGCCTCCGCCTGACAGTCGCCTGATTGGCGAAAACGTGCTGACTCAGGTTCCTGATGATAAACAACCGCTGGAAGCCATTGCAGCCCGCTACCAGGTCGGGCTGCTGGGCATGCTGGAGGCAAATCCCGGCACCGATCCCTGGCTGCCGAAAGCGGGTACCCAGCTGACAGTACCGCTGCAGATGATCCTGCCCGACACGCCACGCGAAGGGATTGTGGTGAATCTGGCCGAGCTGCGGCTCTACTACTATCCCAAAGGGGAAAATAAGGTCATTGTCTATCCCATTGGCATTGGCCAGCTGGGTGCGGCAACGCCGGTGATGGTAACCCGGATCAGCCAGAAAATCCCTAACCCGACCTGGACTCCCACGGTTAACATTCGCAAGCGCTACGCCAAAGAGGGCATTACATTGCCTGGCGTGGTACCAGCAGGACCGGATAACCCGATGGGGCAGTTTGCCATGCGTCTGGCACGGGGTACCGGGCAGTATCTGATCCACGGCACCAATGCGAAGTTTGGCATCGGCATGCGGGTCAGTTCAGGCTGCATCCGTCTGCGTTCAGAGGATATCGAAGCACTGTTTAACGCCGCACCCAAAGGTACACGTGTTCAGATCATCAACCAGCCGGTTAAGTACGCGGTGGAGCCGGATGGAAAACGCTATGTGGAAGTGCATCAGCCGCTGTCGCGGAACGATAAAGACGATCCACAGACCATGCCCATTGCGATCGGCAGTGACCTGAAGAAATTCATGAAGAGTGAGAAGAGTGATAGCGCGCTGATTAAAGCCAGCTTAGCGCGACGCTCAGGCATGCCTGTCCTGGTCAGCAGTGGCGAGCCGGTGCAGAGTGATACCGTGCCGCCTGCGGGGCTGGAGAGTGCCTCGGCGAATGCGAATAGCCCGGATGTGCAGGCCGAAGGTGAAGCTGTACAGCCCTGAACGAATGAGTGCCTGAAAGGGCACTGAATTCAGAGCAAAAAAATGGCGCCCTGAAGGCGCCATTTCTAAACCAGAACTCTTACTTACGGTAAGAGTGAGCCTGGTTGTCCAGACGCTGGTTAGCGCGAGCTGCGTCATCTTTAGCAGCCTGAACGTCTGAACGCACTGCGTTCACGTCGTTGCTCAGCTGGTCAACTTTCGCGTTCAGAGTCTGAACGTCTGAAGACAGCTGATCGATTTTAGCGTTGCTTGAGCAACCAGCCAGCATAGTTGAAGCCAGAACTACCGCGCCCAGTACCAGTTTAGTACGATTCATTATTTATACCCTCTAGATTGAGTTAATCTCCATGTAGCAATACAAGTATTACACAAAGCTTTTTAAGTTGAGAATAAATTTTTGATGAGAAGATGCTTAAATTTGATCGTTCGCTCAAAGAAGCAGCGAATCCCAGAATATGATAAAAAAAATTAGCGAAAACAGAGAGATTTAATCGGATTAACCTTAATATTAAGAGTATTTGAATAGTTATTTTCGATTGGAATTTTCCCGGATTTGGTTTAAGTAGAAATAAAAAAAGCGCCCCATTAAGGCGCTTTAAAATAACAGCAAAAAAGAGTTTTACAGTACGTGTACAGAGGCAGTGTTGGTAGTTCCGCTTGGTACTAATGCACCTGAGACCAGCACCACAACATCACCTTTCTGACCATAACCACTTTCCAGCGCCGCTTCTTTACCCAGACGATAGAAATCATCGGTTGAGGCGATTTCAGTGACCAGACGTGTCTCAATCCCTTTACTCAGGATCAGCTGACGTGCGGTGGTCGGATTGGTTGTCAGTGCCAGAATGGTGGCGTTCGGGAAATATTTACGCACGGCTTTTGCAGACTTACCGCCTTCGGTCGCGACCACGATCAGTGGCGCTTCCAGCTTCTCAGCGGTCTCTACCGCACCACGGCAGACTGCTTCAGTGATACGCAGCTTGCGGGTATCGTTCTGGCTGTCGATGCGTGACTTCATGACGCGGTCGGTACGCTCACAGATGGTCGCCATAATGGTGACTGACTCCAGCGGATAACGACCCTTAGCGCTCTCACCAGACAGCATTACCGCATCGGTACCGTCGAGGATGGCGTTCGCCACGTCACCGGCTTCTGCACGGGTAGGGCGTGGGTTCTTGATCATTGAATCAAGCATCTGAGTCGCAGTGATAACGACTTTGCGTGCTTTATTACATTTTTTGATCATCATCTTCTGCGCGAAGATCACTTCTTCTACCGGGATCTCAACACCCAGGTCACCACGTGCAACCATGATGCCGTCTGACGCTTCGAGGATTTCGTCGAAGTTATTCAGGCCTTCCTGGTTTTCGATTTTAGAGATGATCTGGATATGCTCGCCGCCGTGCTGTTTCAGGTGCTCACGAATTTCCAGCACGTCTGAACGCTTGCGGATGAACGAGGCGGCGACAAAATCTACGCCCTGCTCACAACCAAAAATCAGGTCGCGCTTGTCTTTTTCTGCCAGCGCAGGCAGCTGGATGGAAACGCCCGGCAGGTTAACGCCTTTGTTCTCACCCAGGTCGCCATTGTTCAGGACCTTGCACACGACGGTATTTTCAGTGACTTCGGTCACTTCCATGCCAATCAGGCCATCATCGACCAGCACGGTGTTACCAATTTTCAGGTCGGCTGTGAAACCCGGATAGGTTACCGCAACGCGCTCACTGTTGCCGATCACACTCTGGTCGGTAGTGAAGGTAAAGGTCTGGCCAGCTTTCAGCGCCGCATCGTTGCCGCCTTCCAGCTTCATGGTGCGGATTTCAGGGCCTTTGGTGTCCAGCAGGATAGCCGCCTGACGGCCGGTTTTTTGCATGACGGCACGCATATTAGTAATGCGTTGACCATGCTCAGCATAGTCGCCGTGAGAGAAGTTAAGACGCATAACATTCATGCCCGCTTCAAGCAGTTGAGTCAGCATCTCTTCGGATTCGGTTTTCGGGCCGATTGTACAAACGATTTTAGTCTTTTTCATGACGGATTTTCTGTAAGTTGTGATGGATGAATAAGGGCGAAATCCGATGGCAGCGCATCGAAATGAAAATTCTGATTGAGACTGAAATGGGCAGTACTGAGTAAGAATAGGTGACGAAGGCCAGGCGTGCAGGGAAGTTGTGCGGTTACGGTTGGTAACCACCACGCTGTTGTTGCGCAAATCATTTGAGTTATCGCAGTAAGCACGTGATCGCTGAAACCTTTCAAGTAAGCAACGCGGGACAGTATAGACGCTAAGTATGCGAAAACCAATCAAAAAGCAGAGGGGCGAGCGATGCAGATCAATAAAAGGGAGAGTTGCGCAAGTTGAAGAAATTCTGAAAGTGGTGCGCTCTAATGGACTCGAACCATCGACCCCCACCATGTCAAGGTGGTGCTCTAACCAACTGAGCTAAGAGCGCATACTGAATATTGGTGCGTCCGAGTGGACTCGAACCACCGACCCCCACCATGTCAAGGTGGTGCTCTAACCAACTGAGCTACGGACGCACTTGGTGCGCTCTAATGGACTCGAACCATCGACCCCCACCATGTCAAGGTGGTGCTCTAACCAACTGAGCTAAGAGCGCAACATGCTGTCAGGGCGACAGCGGGGACGAATATTAACGGCAGCACAGAAGCCTGGCAAGGGGAAAATAGTTTTTTCGCCATGACTGAGCAGCAACTGTGCTAACCGTCGTTTTTTTCGTCATCGCGGGCTATAAATAGCCCGCTTTTAGGGTTATCGCGCCGCGCGCGCCAGGATGATTTCCGCAGGTGACCGCTGTAAACGTCTGATGCGCCAGATCATCATGACCGCCGCTGAGGTCAGACCGATAATAAAGCCGCACCAGAAGCCCGCTGGTCCCATCCGGGGAACCAGCCAGTCTGTCAGCGCCAGCAGATACCCGGCGGGCAGTCCCAGCAGCCAGTAAGCGATAAAGGTAATAAAGAAAATGGACCTTGTGTCTTTATACCCACGCAGGATTCCGCTGCCAATCACCTGTATCGAGTCCGAGAACTGATAAATCGCTGCCAGCAGCATCAGCTGCGCCGCCAGTGTGACCACTTCCGGATTATCGTTATAGAGCAGGGCAATCTGATGACGAAACGTCACGGTAAAAATGGCGGTCAGCGCGGCCATGCTGATGCCCACACCCTGGGCGGTCCAGGCGGCGACTCTTGCCTGCTCGGTAGAGCCCTGGCCCAGACGATAGCCGACGCGGATGGTGGTTGCGACGCCCAGCGACAGCGGTAATACAAACATCAGTGAACTGAAGTTTAACGCGATTTGGTGACCGGCCACATTCACGATCCCCAGTGGTGACACCAGCAGGGCCACAACGGCAAACAACGTGACTTCAAAGAACAGCGCAAGTGCCACCGGCAATCCCAGCGTCATAAGACGGCTCAGAATCGGACGCGAAGGCGGCGACCAGCGGCTCTCCATGCGGATATCACGCATGCTGCCCATCCGGCGCACCCAGAAGCGCATGCAGATAAACATCACCCAGTAGACCGATGCCGTTGCCACGCCGCAGCCGACACCGCCCAATGCGGGCATGCCGAAGTGACCGTAGATAAAGACATAGTTTAGCGGGATGTTAAACATCAGGCCCAGAAAGCCCAGCACCATGCCGGGTTTGGTTTTCGACAGCCCCTCGCACTGATTTCGCAGCACCTGAAAGAAGAGATAGCCTGGCGCGCCGAACAGCAGGGCGTGCAGATAGCCCTCGGCTTTACGCGCCAGCGCGGGATCGATGTCATGCATCGCCCGGATAAGATAACCGGCGTGCCACAGCAGCACCATAATCAGCAGTGAGACAAAAAAGGCGAGCCAGTAGCCCTGGCGGATCTGTTCGCCGATGCGTTCGCGGCGGCCTGAACCGTTGAGTTGCGCAACGGTGGGCGTCAATGCTAGCAGAAGACCATGACCAAACAGGATGGCCGGAAGCCAGACAGAGGTGCCGACAGCAACGGCGGCCATATCCGTGGCGCTGACTGCACCGGCCATAATGGTATCCACAAATCCCATTGCGGTTTGGGCCACCTGAGCAAGGATGACCGGAATCGCAAGGGCCAGCAATTGACGCGCTTCTGTTAAATACTTCTGCACGTTAACACCTGACTTATTAAATGAGTTAAAAGGGCAGAAAAGCCCGGGGAATAGCGCGAACCAGTGTAACCGTGGTAACAGAATTCGCCAATCTTTGTCACACAATGCGTTTTGCCACAGATTACAGAGGCGGCGTGGGCTGAATTCTATCAGCCGACCGGAGCTGTGATAAACTAGCGTAAACTTCGCAGAGGCAAAGACTATGTTTACCGGTATTGTGCAGGGCACCGCAGAAATCGTGTCCATTGAAGAAAAAGAACTGTTTCGTACCCACACTGTCCGACTGCCGGAAGAGCTCCTGCCGGGCCTGGCGCTGGGCGCATCCGTAGCCCATAACGGATGCTGTCTGACTGTAACGGCAATCGAAGGTGACCGCGTCAGTTTTGATTTAATTAAAGAGACATTGCGCGTGACTAACCTTGGCGATTTACGTCAGGGCGATGTGGTGAATATTGAGCGTGCAGCGAAATTCAGCGATGAAATAGGCGGTCATCTGATGTCAGGTCATATTATGACCACCGCTGAAATCTGCAAGATTATCCAGTCAGAACACAATCGCGAAGTCTGGTTTAAAATCCAGGATCCGATGCAGATGAAATATATTCTGCATAAAGGTTTTGTCGGTATTGACGGCATCAGCCTGACGGTAGGTGATGTGACGAAGACCAAGTTCTGCGTCTATCTGATTCCGGAAACGCTGGAGCGCACGACGCTGGGCGCGAAGACCTTTGGCGACCGGGTCAACATTGAGATCGATCCGCACACGCAGGCAATCGTAGAGACCGTTGAACGGGTGTTAGCTCAGCGCGATGCCGCGGCGGCGATGAGTGCGCTGACCGGCCAGCCTGCCTCCGAAAGTTAATAAAGGGCGTGTGAGCGCCTTTGAGAGTAGTGATAGGATCTGAACTGTTTGCTGTTTTACCGAGCCATCACAGGGTACAGGGTCAGATCGGAAAGACGCAAAATCCAGTCCATGACACGCTCGGCCCGCGCGATGACGCACCTCATTTCTGAGGTGCGCCCGTAAACGGGCCAACGCGTTGCGTTGATCAAAAACGCTCCCGGCGTTTTTAGTACGCACCTCATCCCTGAGGTGCGCCCGTTGCCGGGCCAACACGTTGCGTTGTTCAAAAACGCTCCCGGCGTTTTTGTCACAGACGCGGGACGCTTTCCTCTTCTGACCCAGTTCCCTGCTCGTTAAACTTATTCGTTGCTGTGAGATTCAATATGATTTGGCATTCGCAGCGTTTACATGACAGAGCACTACCGCGCCACCCGTAATCCTCCCTCAATACCGCGACTGAACACAATCTGCCACAGCTGAATATCACGCGCGCGGAAGGCACCGGCACAGGCATTAAGGTAATAGGAGAACATCCGCTTGAAGCGTTCGCCATAGTTATCGGCCAGCTCCGGCCAGGCCTGCAAAAAGCGCTCATGCCAGGCCATCAGCGTTTTGTCGTAATCGGCCCCGAAGTTATGCCAGTCTTCCAGAATAAAATGCGGCTCGCTGGCATCCGCTACGTGACGCACCGAAGGCAGGCAGCCGTTAGGGAAGATATATTTGTCAATCCAGGGATCGACACTCATATCGGTTTTAATCGCGCCAATGGTGTGAAGAAGGAAAATACCGTCAGGTTTTAAATTACGATCGACCACATCAAAATAGGTGGCGTAATTCTTCGGCCCGACATGCTCGAACATGCCTACTGAAACGATGCGATCAAACTGCTCATTCAGATCGCGATAATCCTGCAACAGAATCGTGACATCTAATCCGCTACAGCGCTGCTGCGCCAGTTTCTGTTGTTCGGCGGAAATCGTCACGCCATGCACTTTGACGCCGTAATGACGTGCGGCAAATTCCGCGAGTCCGCCCCAGCCACAGCCGATATCCAACAGCGACATTCCGGGTTCCAGCGCTAATTTACGGCAAATCATATCCAGCTTGGCTTCCTGCGCTGTTGCCAGGGTCGTGGCCTCTTTCCAGTAGCCACAGGAATATTGCATATAGGGGTCAAGCATCCGTGAAAAGAGATCGTTACCCAGGTCGTAATGCTCTTTACCGACAATCCAGGCCCGCTTTTTCGACTGCAGATTGGTTAAGCGGGCAGCGGCGATGCGCAGCGTATCTTTAAAGTGATGCGGGAGTTGCTGATCGAGTTTATGTTTAAGCACCTGATGGAAGAAAATATCCAGCCGGTCGCACTCCCACCACCCATCCATATAGCTCTCGCCGAGCCCAAGCGATCCTTCCTGTAGAACACGCTTAAAAAAGCCGGGATGATTAATATGAATATCCCAGGGACGTGAACCATTAATTTCAATATCCGCTTTTTCCAGCATTTCGTGGACGATGCGATACCAATGGTTTTCTTCAGGACTCACTGCTTCTGCATAAGATGAACTCATAGCTTTTCCACCACCTGTCCAATCTGAACCTGAACAAAGAGTAGTCAATTTCGTCAGGCATTGAGAAACGGTACGGATGACTCCGCACAACGGTTGACTGTGTGATACAGAGGACTGCAATAGCCTGCAGCAGGTCGGTCAGGGTAAGAATAACGCGCGCAAATACCGTCCCGGCAACAGGGTACCAATCAGATTATTACGTTATTATATTGTTGATTTATTACAGATTTGTTGACCCGAATGAGTATATGCTCACGCGGGTCAATATTCAATGACTTATTGTTAGGAGGCTAACGAAAAAGTCAGTGTATCAGTGATTATCCTGGCAGGCAGGTTGCGGAGAGGCAACAACAGTTTGTGCGCTTGCGGTACGCTGCAGAGCGTAACCGAGTAGCGCCAGCAGAATCGTTACCGTCATTATCAGCGTAGTGGTAAACAGCGCCTGGGTTAATCCGGCAGAGACTGCCAGGCTTGCAGCAAAGCAGAGTCCGAGTTGTAAGGTGTTCTGCAATGCGGCTGCTTTACCGGTGGCGTGCGGGAAGGGCGTCAGCGCACTGGAAACCACAATCGGATAAATTGCGCCGTTAGCCAGCGCCATCCCACAGAACGGCACCATCAGGCTCACCAGCATGCTGTTGCCTGACAGTGCTACGGCAAACAGCGCCAGAATGCTCAGGCTGTAAATGCCCAGCAGCCACGGTAACAGCTGAGCGCCATGAAAGCGGTTGAGCATGGCGCGACAGCCGAATCCGCCAATCAAAAAGGCGAGCGTCTGGGGCACATAACTCAGGCCGATATCGGCGGGCGAAAGGCCCAGATCCGCCAGAATGAACGGCGAGCCGGTCAGCCAGGCAAAAAAACTGGCAGAACAGGCGGAGTAGATCAGCACGTTGCCGCTGTAGACCCGGGATTTCAACAGAGTGAGGAAGCCGGGCTGTGCTCCTTTTTCACGTGCTTCCGGGCGTACTGTGGGCAAACGCAGCGTGGTCAGAATCAACGCCACCGCAATCAGCGTCAGCACCAGGAAAATCGAACGCCAGTGGAAATGGCCGATCAGCCAGGCACCCAGCAACGGGGCCAGCGCCGGGGAGAGCGCAACCAGCGGCATAATCGTTGCAAAGACTTTGTTGGCGCGCGCGGCGGGGTAGCGATCCACTACCAGCGCCTGCCAGCTCACGGCCGCAGCACAGACGCCTATCGCCTGCACAAAGCGCAGCGTCAGCATCAGAGCAATATCATTCACCCACAACATGCCCGCACAGCCGACGCCAAACATGGCCAGTCCGGCCAGCAGTACGGGTTTACGGCCGATGCGATCGGAAAGCGGTCCCCAGAAGAGCTGACCTACGGCGAAGCCCGCCAGGAACAGACTCATACTGGCGCTGATCAGACCAGGCGAGGTGTTAAATGTTTGCTGCATCGCACCAAAGGCGGGCAGATACATGTCAGTGGCTAAAAAGCCGAGCATGCTCAGCAGGGCAAGATAGGGCATAAATCCTTTATTCGACAGCATCTCATTCTCATTTTTGCAGGATAAACGCGGCAGAGTGTAAAAGGTGCGTTTGCCGCTGTGAAACGGTAATATTTGCCGGTTGCTGTTAAAATTTTTGAAGGCAGATTATGTGGTCAGAATATGCATTAGAGGTCGTTGACGCGGTTGCCCGCGGAGGCAGCTTCAGCGCAGCCGCGCAGGAGCTGCATCGGGTACCTTCTGCCATCAGCTATACAGTGCGTCAGCTGGAGAACTGGCTGGCGGTGCCGCTGTTCGAACGCCAGCATCGTGAAGTGGTGCTGACGCCTGCAGGGGAGCATTTTGTCCGGGAAGGGCGCAGCGTCATCAAAAAAATGCTTGCCACACGGCGGCAGTGTCAGCAGCTGGCCAACGGCTGGCGCGGGCAGCTCAGCATTGCTGTTGACCGTATTGCCAAACCTCAGCGTACCCGACAGCTGGCCAAAGATTTCTATCGCCACTTCCCCGATATGGAACTGATCATCAGCTACGAAGTGTTTAACGGTGTCTGGGATGCACTGGCCGATGGCCGGGTGGAAGTCGCAATTGGTGCCACGCAGGCGATTCCGGTGGGGGGACGGTTTGCGTTTCGTGATATGGGTACGCTCAACTGGCGCTGCGTGGTCGCGCCCGATCATCCTCTGACGCAGGCGAGCAAGATAGATGACGACACGCTGCGTAGCTGGCCGTCCCTGGTACTGGAAGATACATCACGCGCACTACCGCGTCGAATGACATGGACGCTGGATAACCAGCGCAGGCTGGTGGTGCCGGAGTGGCAAACCGGACTGGAGTGCGTGCAGGCGGGCTTGTGCGTGGCGATGGTGCCGGGTCATCTGGCAAGGCCACTGCTCGACACTGGCGAGCTGGTGGAGCTGACGCTGCCGGTGGCATTTCCGGACAGTCCCTGTTGCGTTAGCTGGGCAGAGGATCGCGCATCACCGGCGACAGGCTGGTTGCTCAGCTATCTGGGTGATGCGCGAACGCTTAATCAGGAGTGGTTAAGCGAGGATTAGCGGCGATAGTCGCGGAACGGACCATCAGCTACTGAACGCCGCTCAATCAACGTCGGATGGACCTCAATCGTTTGTGACACTTCGCGCTTACTGGTAATGCGGTCGAGCAGCATATCCAGCGCCTTCTCACCCAACTGGGCTTTAGGCTGATGCACCGTGGTCAGGGCAGGGGCGAAATAGCGTGCGTTGCGCACATTATCATAACCGATAACCGAAATATCCTGCGGCACGCGCAGACCCATTTCGTCGGCGGCGCAAATGGCCCCCATCGCCATGATGTCGCCGCCGCAGAACACGGCGGTCGGGCGCTGCTTTTGCGACAGGATCTGCTGCATCGCCTGATAGCCCGACTCCGGCTCAAAGTCACCCTGCACAATCCACTCCGCGCGTGGCTGAATACCCGCTTCTTCCAGCGCCTTCAGGAAGCCGGCATGACGTCCGCCGCCGGTGTTACGCTCCATCTGACCGGGAATCGCACCAATATCACGGTGTCCACGTTCAATCAGATAGCGTCCCGCCAGATAGCCACCCTGGAAAGCATTATCCAGGACCGTGTCGGTGAAGTCTGCGCGCGATTCGCCCCAGTCCATCACCACCATCGGGATATTGCGGTTCTCTTCCAGCATCTGCAGCAGATCGTCCGGATACTCAGAGCACATCACCAGCAGGCCATCGACGCGCTTCTGCGCCATCATGCTGAGGTAGGCGCGCTGTTTTTGCAGGTCGTTATGCGCATTCCCCAGAATCAGCGTATAACCTTTATCAAAACAGTGATTTTCAACCGCCTCAATAATTTCAGCGAAATAGGGCGCTTCGCTGGACGTGGCAAGCAGACCCAGCGTCCTGGTGTGGTTTACTTTCAGGCTGCGCGCGACAGCGCTCGGCGAGTAGTGCAATTCTTTAATTGCCTGCCAGACCGCCTCGCGCGTCTCTTCAGCGACAAAGCGGGTTTTATTGATGACGTGCGAAACGGTGGTCGTTGAGACGCCAGCGCGTTTCGCCACATCTTTAATTGTTGCCATGAAAATCGGACTCCATTGCTTACCTAACTCTATGATAAGCGTAATGTTAAACGTTTGCGTCTTCTCAGGGAATTTTCCGCAAAAATACGGTTTTTCTGGCCGGTAAACAGGCTGCTGGCGGAGAAAAAACGCCTGAAAAGATGCGCAAACGGAATCAGGGTTGCGCGCGTTGCGCAACAAAGGCGGGATTCTAACAAGGCTGAACGGATAAAACGAGATTTTTACCAGGTCATGTGGGAAAATGCCATATCCCTACAAAGTGTGTGACTAAGGAGCAGGTAATGAGTACTGATTTGAAACTGGCTTTGATGACTACTGTCGGCTGTCTGCTGATGATTGTGGCCTTTAGTTTTACTGCCATTCTGCACTAATAAAAAAGCCGGGATTATCCCGGCTTTTTTCGAACTGTAGTGCTGATCAGCGAATGGTTTTCGGCGTCATCACACGACGCGCACCAATATAGTGGCGCTGCCAGTAGTCTTCCCCTAATGCACTGATCTGAATATCTTTGCCGGTACGTGGCGACTGAATAAACTTGCCATTGCCCAGGTAAACGCCGACGTGATCCGCAGTACCGCGGCCGTTAATGCGGAAGAAGACCAGATCGCCTTTCTCCAGCGATTCACGCTTGATTGGCGCAGCGTCACGCAGGTGATACATCTCGTTAGCGGTACGCGGGATCTTGAACTTCACCAGATCTTTATAGGCATACCAGACCAGACCGCTGCAATCGAAACCAGTATGTGGTGAGGTGCCGCCCCACAGATAAGGTTTACCCAGCTGTCCCATCAGCTTAGTCATCGCGGTTTCGCGCGCTTTCTGGTAGCGCTGACGGTGAGATTTGCTCATTTTAATCGTGCCAGGTTCGCTGGTGGTGACCTCAGCGGTTTTCAGCAGGCGCTGATGACCATAGCGTTTTTTTTCTTTATTTTTGCTGATACGGGCGGTTTTAAGCGAGGTCTTCTTAGCTGGCGTCTGTTGAGCAGTGAGTTCGACTTTTTTCTGTTTTTTCGTTTTAAGTTTTTGAACAGGGCTGAGGCGAGTTTTTTTGGTCACCGTTTTTACCTGGCGACGCTTGCGGCGCTCATCGTCGCGCGCGCTCTTTTTTTCTGCTTTATGCGTACTCACGTTCACCGGCGCGTGCGGGGAAGCAGCAGCGACGTTGAAAAACAGTTGCGCAAAGGCCAGCATGAAAAGCGTAATGATTAAACGCATAGTCCGTTGATTAGTTAAGTTGTCAGGGCCACTACGCACCGCGACAAAGTTGAGATTAATCTGATCCAGGATCAGTGCCCAGGCCATTCTAGTTCAGTTCTTTTAAAAACTGTAATGCCTTTTAATATTAATCTTTGCAATCTACGCAATCGCGCTGAAAATGAACATTTTCAGCGTCTTATATCAACGAAATTATTACGAATTATTAAACTGTTACCCGCTGTTAATAATCAGGCGTTCAGGCGTCCGGAAGCGGAACTTAACAATGATGGCGATTTAATCGGACAGCGGTAAAATCTCGTTTTCAGTCACGCTGCGAAGTCGCTACAATAAACAAACACGAAGTAACGAATTAAGGAAGGCAATTATGAGTACTGTAGAAAAAATTCAGCGCCAGATCGCAGAAAACCCGATCCTGCTGTACATGAAAGGTTCGCCGAAACTGCCAAGCTGCGGTTTCTCTGCACAGGCGGTGCAGGCACTGTCAGCCTGCGGTGAGCGTTTTGCTTACGTGGATATTCTGCAGAACCCGGACATTCGTGCAGAGCTGCCAAAGTATGCCAACTGGCCTACCTTCCCGCAGCTGTGGGTAGACGGTGAACTGGTCGGTGGATGCGATATCATCGTTGAGATGTTACAGCGTGGTGAACTGCAGTCGCTGATTAAAGAGACCGCAGAAAAGTTTAAAGAAGCAGAATAAAAAAAGGCCGACGCAATGTCGGCCTTTTTCGTTACGGCATCCCTTATGCGGAGGCGCAGGCGTCTGCGTCGCCCTCGGCAAAGGGGAGTGGCCAGCCGCCTAACCGTTTCCAGCGGTTTACCAGCTCGCAGAACAGTGTCGCTGTCTGCTGAGTGTCATACAGCGCAGAATGCGCCTGCGTACTGTCAAACTCCATTCCCGCCGCAATACAGGCTTTCGCCAGCACCGTCTGACCCAGCACCAGTCCGCTCAGCGCCGCGGTATCAAAGGTGGCAAACGGATGAAATGGATTGCGCTTCAGGCTGGCACGTTCTGCTGCTGCTGACATAAAGTTCAGGTCAAACGTGGCATTGTGGGCCACCATAATGGCGCGATTGCAGCCGCTGTCTTTAATGCCTTTGCGAACCATTTTGAAAATGGCATGCAGCGCCTCATATTCACTGACTGCGCCGCGCAGCGGATTATTCGGATCGATACCGGTAAAGGCCAGCGCTTCCGGATGCAAAAGCGAGCCGACAAAGGGTTCGACGTTGAAATGCAGCGTCTGGTCAATCTGAATCCATCCCTCTTCATCCATTTTCAGCGTGATAGCGGCAATCTCCAGTAACGCATCGGTTTGCGCATTGAAACCAGCGGTTTCAACGTCGATCACCACCGGATAGAAGCCACGGAAACGTTGATTGAGTGCATTAGGGGAATTCGATTCAGACATCAGGATCTCGTTGCAGGAAAAGGGCAGCGCGTATTATGGCAAAAAACAGGGCCGGGTGCAGCAGATGAAGCGCAGAGAAGGGATTCAGCCCACCTGTTCAGGCGGACTGAGAGGCAGGTTTAGTTGCCCAGGCCGTTACCGGCATCTTTGTTTTCGATCAGCTCGATTTTGTAACCATCGGGATCTTCAACAAAGGCAATAATGGTGGAGCCGCCTTTGACCGGGCCCGCTTCACGGGTCACGTTGCCGCCATCTTTGCGGATACGTTCGCAGGCTGCTGCTGCGTCATCGACGCCCAGCGCGATATGGCCATAAGCATCGCCGAGGTCATATTTGTCAACGCCCCAGTTGTAGGTCAGCTCGATCACAGCACCTTCGCTTTCGTCGGTGTAGCCCACGAATGCCAGGGTATATTTATATTCGGTGTTTTCGCTCTGACGCAGCACGCGCATGCCCAGCACGCGGGTGTAGAAATCGATTGAACGTTGCAGATCGCCAACGCGCAGCATGGTATGAAGTAAACGCATAACATCCTCTTTTAAATAAAACGCCATCGCCGGATGACCCAGGCGCTAAGTATAGCGACGAAAATCGCCATTGAATAATGGCTGCCGTCATCGTCCCGGACGGCAGCCCAAACGGATTACAGCGTCGGGTAGTCGATATAACCTTCCGCGCCGCCGCCGTAGAAGCTTTCCGGACGCTGTGGGTTGAGTGGGGCATCCTGCTGGAGACGCTCAACCAGATCCGGGTTAGCAATGTAATCACGACCAAACGCAACCGCATCGATCAGACCGCGACCAATCAAATCGTCCGCTTTCTCAACGGTGTAAGCACCGGCACCAATGATGGCACCCGGGAAGAGATCGCGTACTTTCTGACGGAATGCGTCGGTGTAAGGCTTGCCGCCGGCCCAGTCTGGTTCTGAGAGATGCAGATAGGCGATGTTGCGTTTTGCCAGCTCGCCGATGTACCACAGCGCTGCTTCTTCTTCGTCCGGACCGTTGTCCAGATTCTGGAAGCTGCCGATAGGCGAGACACGGATACCAATGCGATCGGCTGACCAGTTGGCGATCACCGCATCGACCACTTCCAGCGCAAAGCGACCGCGTTTTTCGATGCTGCCGCCATATTCGTCGGTGCGCTGGTTTGAACCCGGTGCCAGGAACTGGTGCATCAGGTAGCCGTGCGCGGAGTGCAGCTCAAGCAGGTCGAAGTCTGCTTCACGTGCGTTCGCCGCAGCCTGACCAAAATCAGCCACGATCTGCTGAATCTCTGGCACTGTCAGTTCGCGCGGTACAGACGTGTCTTCGCGATAGACGCTGCCATCTTCAGCACGCAGTGAGGTACGGGTACCCGCAGCAATGGCGGATGGTGCAACCGGTGCTTTGCCTTCCGGCTGTACGCTGTTATGAGAGATACGACCGGTGTGCCATAACTGCACTGCGGTATGACCGCCCGCCTGATGGACACCTTCGTTAATCGCTTTCCATGCCGCAATCTGCGGTTGAGTATGCAGGCCTGGCGCACCGGCATAGCCTTTTGCCTGGAAAGAGATTTGGGTCGCTTCAGTGATGATCAGACCAGCAGTGGCGCGCTGACGGTAATATTCCGCCATCATCGGGGTAGGGATGTCGCCAGGCTCAATGCTGCGCAGACGGGTCAGCGGTGCCATAAATACGCGGTTTGGGACGGTAATTGCGCCGACTTTCAGCGGACGAAACAGCTGGGTACTCGCCATAATAGCTCCTGATTAGTAGACCAGTCGTCTACAAACATGTTTTTTAAAAATCAGTGGCATTTAAGCCACTGTTCGATGGTACTCAGTGCCAGACGCAGTGGCTGCGCCTCGCGGGAAATTTTACTCTGCAGGCTGGCACCCAGCCACAGCAGCGACAGTAACTCAGCCATCTGCGCGGGGGGATGCGGCAGGCTCAGTGACTCCTGCTGCTCTGCGGCAACCAGCGTCCGGGCATAGATCGCGGTAATCTTTGCTGCACCTTGCTGCAGTGCATCACGCATCGGCTCTGAAAGGTCGCAGACCTCCGCAGAAACTTTCACGCCCAGACAACCGACAATATGTCCCTGCTGCACAAACAGCTCAACGGCAGCACGAAAATGGTTAAGCAGACGTTCACGCGGCGTGCCGTCTGTCTGGTTGAGCTGTAACTCAACATCCTGCAGATAACGCACAAAGTAGCGTTCCAGTAACGCCACGCCAAACGCCTCTTTAGATCGGAAGTAGTAGTAGAAGGAGCCTTTGGGCACCGCCGCCTGCGTCAGCAGTTCGCTGAGTCCCATTCCGGTAAAGCCGCGTTGCAGACAGAGCTGTTCACCTGTCTGGAGCAGGTGTTCGCGGGTTTCGTTGCGTTGTAGCGTCTTATTCATGGCAGAGAGAGTAGTAGACCGGTTGGTCTAATGCAACGCTGCACCGTACATTTGGCACAGAGTGTTCACTCACCCGTGAGAGAAAAGGATAATTCTGACGGGGCATAGCTTAATTCCTGCGCATCCAGGCTACGCTTTTTACTGGTCTGTTTATTCTGTTAATCCGGAGTCATGGTGGCCGAGCAGCTTGAGTTTTTCCCGGTTCCCAGCCCCTGTCGCGGCATCTGCCAGACGGATGCGCGCGGCTACTGCCTGGGATGTTTACGCAGCCGCGATGAGCGGTTTAACTGGCTTCGCTTCAGCGATGCGCAAAAGCGGGAGGTCATTCGTCTCTGTCAGCAGCGTCGTCTGCGCCTGCTGCGGCAGCAGAAAAGCGACGAGCCACCAGAGCCACAACAGCCGGAGTTATTCTGACGACTTTCCGCTTTCCGTTATACTCTCTGACACATTAATTACAGCCAACGCGCAACAGGGAGAACGTCATGTCAGAACTGCAAGCCATCGCTTTACAGGGCCCCGATTTTTCACCGCTGGTTATGGGGTACTGGCGTCTGATGGAGTGGGGCATGTCGCCGCAGGAGCGGGTTGCGTTTATTGAGCACCATCTGAGGCTTGGCATTACCACCGTTGATCATGCGGACATTTACGGCGACTACCAATGTGAGGCAGCTTTTGGTGAGGCGCTGAAGCTGGCTCCCGGACTGCGCGATCGGCTACAGATTGTGACCAAATGCGGCATCGCCACCCGCGCCCGGCCTGAGCATCATATTGGGCACTACATTACCGACAAAAATCATATCGTGCAGAGTGCTGAAAACTCGCTTCGCCATTTCCATACCGATCGTCTCGATCTGCTGCTGATCCATCGCCCCGATCCGCTGATGGCGGCTGACGAAGTAGCTGAAGCCTTTATGGCACTTCATCAAAGCGGAAAAGTGCTGCATTTTGGCGTCTCGAATTTCACGCCATCCCAGTTTTCACTGCTGCAATCGCGTCTGCCGTTCTCGCTGGTCACTAACCAGCTGGAGATTTCACCCGTGCAGCAAAGCGTGCTGCTGGATGGATCCCTGGATCAGTGCCAGCAACTGCGCATTCGTCCGATGGCATGGTCCTGTCTCGGCGGCGGCCGTCTGTTTAACGATCCTCACTTCCAGCCACTGCGTAACGAACTGGAGGTGGTGCGGCAGGAAACCGGTGCGACCAGTCTGGAACAGGTGGTTTATGCCTGGATACTGATGCTGCCGTCGCAACCGTTGCCCATCATTGGTTCAGGCAAAGCTGCGCGGGTCACTGAAGCCGCCGGGTCACTGAATTTATCCCTGTCCCGGCAGCAGTGGTTCCGTATTCGCAAAGCGGCGCTGGGATTTGATGTTCCCTGAAGCGTAAAACTGCGTCAATCTTCGGCAAAATAGTGCAACAGCGGCCAGACTTATCTCAAACCCTGGGAGACAAATGGAGACACCATGAAAATGAAAGCAGTTGCGCTTTTTGCACTAATCGCCTGCGGCTCAGCGCAGGCTGCCAGTGAGCAGGTTACGATCCATCAGGTTACCGCTGAAGGGATTGGAAAATCGCTGGGTACCGTTAAGATTGACGAGACCCGGTATGGTCTGCAGTTTACGCCGGATCTGCAGGGACTTAAGCCAGGCATTCACGGTTTTCATGTTCATGCTAAAGGCAGCTGTGAGCCAGGCGAATCTGAAGGCAAAGTGGTCGCCGCCGGTGCGGCTGGCGGTCACCTTGATCCGGCGAACAGCGGCAAACATCTGGGGCCTTATGCTGAAGGTCACCTGGGCGACCTGCCCGCGATTTATGTTGATGAGAAAGGCAACGCCACCTATCCGGTGCTGGCACCACGGCTGAAGTCCTTAAAAGAGATCAAAGGTAAAGCACTGATGGTGCATGCCGGCGGGGATAATCATGCCGATCATCCTGCACCGCTGGGCGGCGGCGGGGCGCGTTATGCCTGCGGCGTTATCTGAATTACCGGGCGGCAGGCGATAGCCGCCCTTTTTTATCCCGCCTGTTTATGAATTGTTATACCATCCCCGTCATTTCCACCCTATGATATTGATTCAGGTAAGAAAGCGTGATGGGGAAGGAGCAGGAAAATGAAATTCAAGGGCGCATTACTGCTGTGTCTGCTGCTGGTGGGATGCGATAAACCCAATGATACGCAACTGGTCACTGAAACCGGACGGGAACTTCAGCGCACCATTGATACCAGCAAGATGCGTGTCACCTGTGAAAAGATCGCCAAAGGTCGTGAATGGCTCAGCCGCAACATGGTGCGCAAGCTGGAAGCGCAGGGGTGCGATCAGGTCTTTCGCAGTGCCACTGAAACCAATTTCACTGACACCACGATCTATCGCCGCACCATGACCATGGTGTGCGGTGGCATTCACGGTCAGAGTTTTACCGGCAGCGAACTGACACGCCGTTTTATCTTCTCACCTGATGAGAAAGCGCTGGTGATTGAACCGATGACCGAGATGGATAAAACCCGCTTCGAGGGCCACAAAACGCTGCAACAGCTGCAGGATGATTTTAACCGGCAGCAACAGCAATACTGCCAGTAATTACGCTGGCACAGCCTGCTTCAGCTGGGCCAGCGAACAGCGTAACCGCCAGATAATCCCCGCCAGTTCGCTGGCTTCGTTGTTCTCCAGTGCCAGCAACGCGGTAATCGTCGCTTCCAGTTCCGACAGCATCTGATCCAGTGAATTGTGCCGTACGCCGCGGCTGCTCATAATCTGCTGTAAATTCTGCAGGCTGTTATCGCGAAATGTCATCAGCGTTACCGAACTGGCACGCCATTCACGTAACTGCCAGACGATATGCGAACAGTTGAGCAGCACCACGCCCCAGCGCAGAAGCCAGACGCGCGCCTGCTCATCCCGGCTATGGCTGAGCTGGCTGATGCGATGATAAATCTGCGATTCAAAGCGGCTCTCGCTGAGCCGTGGCCGTTGCCGCAGCTGATCGAGAAACGCCAGCCGCAGCGCCCGGATATGCCGCCGGCTGCGCCGTGCATCGGAGCTGGGCCGCAGAATCTGAAACGCCAGCCAGGCGAGCAGCACCCCGCAGACTTTGGCGATGTTATCGTTAAAAAAGTCCTGATAATCCCAGGTGGGCGGGTTCGTCACCGCGATAAACGAGCCCATAAATACGATGAACTGCCCCCACATCCCGGCGCGCTGTTTCTGCTGCAGCTTGAAGAGTTGCAGCGTCACCAGCAGCGGAAACAAAAACAGTAAAAACGGCCATAGCTGACCGATCTGCACCATCAGGCCAAACTTCATCACAAAACTAAATGCAAACAGCCACAGCAGCGTTTTCAGCAGCAGCGTGACGCTGCCGCCAGGTGAGGGGGCAGAGGCATAGAGCACGCAGGCAATGGCGGTAAGAGTGAGCGCCGAGGCACCGGAAGACCATTGCGTGTTAATCCAGAAGGCGCAGCCCAGTACAATCACACAGAAAGTGCGCAGGGCGCTCCAGCCCGCTTCGGCACTGTCACTGTCACGCGCCAGCGCCGGAACCGGCGGCGGCTGAAAGCGGGTATCGGCATCGGCGCGCTCCAGCAGACGGATCCAGCGCAGCACGTTGAGGTACATCCAGCAGAAGTAGCGCAGCCGCTGACAAAAGGCACGCTGCCGGTAGTCCCCATCTGCCGCAGGCGTCACGCTGCGCAGAATTTGCGCCAGACGATATTTATCACACGCCGGTTTTGCCAGCTCCGCCAGCAGTTGTTGCACTGCCTCAAACAGCGCCTCAGGCGCGTCGGGCCAGTTCAGCAGCATGCGGCGCAGGCTGGAGAGCACGCTGGTAAGTCGTAGCTGCTGGTGCAGCACATAGTTCAGGACGTTGTTCTGTCGGCGAAAACGGTAATGGCTCCAGAACGCCTGAATCCGCAGCAGGTTCATGGTCAGGATCTGGCTGATGACGTTTTCATGTGCGGTGCGAATAGTGTCGCTGGCCGAGGGCTGCAGCAGTAATAGCGCATGTTCGAGCAATCGCGCATGCATCTGCTTCAGTGAGGTAATCAGCGTTTCGCCGTCGGAGGTGCTCGGCAGCACCATCATCATCAAACCGGCGCACAGAATACCGGAGATCACCTCACAGACGCGTGCCTGGGCGATGGTCCACAATGAGGTGATATCAGTGATATTGACGCTGCTGAAGGCGATAATAGCGGCGGTGTAGCCCGCCAGCGAAAAGGCGTAGGCGACGTTGTTCTGGTAGTGGTTTGCAATGCCAGTGCAGAGCGCGAGCCAGCCGGCAATCGCAAAGGTAAACAGCCGGGGTTCATTCAGGGTATGTCCGGCAATCAGCAGGGCGGCGCTGGCCCCGAGCAGACTGCCGACGATGCGGCCCAGACTTTTACTGATTGCGCCGCCCACGGTAGGAAAGCTGATTACGGCGGCAGAGGTCATCGCCCAGTAAGGCTCATCAAGATCCAACCCATAGGCGATGCTCAGCGCCAGACACATCGCGATAGCATTTCGCAACGCATAGCGCCACTGACCGGCGTTCGCCTTAATCCAGGGCAGTTGATCCCAGGCCAGCCACTGAAAATTCATGGCTGAATGGTGATGGTGCAGCTGGTGCCGGCCACCAGATCGGCATCAGCCGGTAGCGTATCGAGACGAATGCGCACAGGCACCCGCTGCGCCAGCCGCACCCAGGGCACATTGGGTTTGATATCGGGTACCAGGCCGCTGTCAGTCTCAATGCTCTGGTCATAGATAGCGCGGCCAATGCTGTCCACCTGGCCCTGCAGCCGCATGCCATTACTGTAGAGCACCACCTGAGCCGCCGCCCCGGTGTGAATATGGCGCAGCTTGGTCTCTTCGAAATAACCCATAACGTAGTAAGAGTGACTGTCGACCAGCGCAAACAGGGGCGATCCCGCCGTCGCATAGTTGCCGGGACGAAGCGTAAGATTCGTGATCCAGCCATCTGTCGGTGCGGTCAGTGTCGTCTGCTGCAGATTCCAGCGCGCCCGCTCCAGCTCCGCCTGTGCGGCTTTGGCACTGGCGGCGGCGGCTTCCGCGCTTAAGCGCGCCGCATCGAGATCCTCAGCGGAGATGATGTTGCGCGGCAGGCTGCTGCGCCGGTTATATTCATGCTGCGCTTTCGCCAGGTCCGCCTGCGCTTTGCTAAGCTGAGCGGCAGCGTTGTCGAGTGCAATCTGCCATGGCACCGGGTCCAGCGTTAACAGCAGCTGGCCCTGATGCACGAACTGATTATCTTTGACCTTCAGCTGCGTAATCCGGCCCGACACCTGAGGCGTGATATCCACCAGCTCTGCCCGTACTTTCCCGTCACGCGTCCAGGACGACTGCATGTAGTAGTTCCACAGCCAGCCAGCAGCCAGCAGCGCCAGCGCAAAAACAATCAGCGTTGAGAAATATTTTATCGCGTTAAATTTCATATCGATTATCCGTGACCGATAAGCCAGAGTGCGGCGGTAACGCACAGCACAAACAGGGAGAGATCAAACAGGGTGGGATGCCAGACATCACCGGAGTAGATCCAGCCGCGCACCAGCGGGTGAATCAGCAGCCAGAAAAAGAAGCCGAGCAGTACCGCTTTGAATATCGGGGGGAAAAAAAGCGAGGCGCCCACGACCAGTTCGGTTAGCGGTTTCGCACCTGAAAAAGCAGGAGTGATCACGTGATAACATCCTTCGTTAACCCAAACGGCAGACTGAACGCGCTACCGCGTAATCGTAGCCTGGTCCGGGATTTGTAATTTGTCCTGTAAACTCGCAGAATAGTGTAAAATCTGGCTTGATAGCTAGCAAGCTAATTATAAGGAGATGAAATGGATACGCCTCTCGGAACGGATTTATCTCGCCTGGTGCGCATCTGGCGCGCGTTGATTGATCAGCGGCTCAAACCGCTTGAGCTGACTCAGACTCACTGGGTGACGTTGCATAATATTCATCAACTGCCGCCCGAACAGTCGCAGATTCAGTTAGCCAAGGCGATTGGTATTGAACAGCCTTCTCTGGTGCGGACGCTGGATCAGCTGGAAGAGAAAGGACTGATTACCCGTTCGACCTGCGCCAACGATCGTCGTGCTAAACGCATTAAGCTCACGCAGCAGGCTGAGCCGATTATTGAACAGGTTGAGAGTGTGATTGATGAGACGCGGGATGACATCCTGTCCGGCATCAGTCGGGAAGAGATCAGTCAGATGGTGACGCTGATTGCCCGACTTGAGAAAAACATTCTCGAACTTCAGCACAAAGAGAAATAAAAAAACCGACGCCTGCGCGTCGGTTTTTGTTTTGCAGCCTTAGCGAGGTGAAACCGTCACCTGGCTGCCGTTGGACGCCATCGCTACACGCTGGCCAACGGAGTAACGTGAGGCAGCCTGCTTCTGAACTACCATGATGGTGTTGCCATCATCCTTGCGGATTTCCAGCTCAACGCCATCGGTTTTATTGACTGCGCCCTGTACGCCCTGGCCTGCTACGCCGCCCAGAACCGCACCACCGGCTGTCGCCAGGCTACGTCCGCTACCGCCACCAATGGTGTTACCCAGGAAGCCACCCAGCACCGCACCACCGATTGCACCGATGACGTTGCTCTCATCACCGCCCTGGATTTTCACCGGACGCACAGAGACCAGAGTACCGTACGACACGCTCTGCACCTGCTTCGCTTCACTGGCACTGTAGGTATCACCCGACAGCGTACTGGTATTGCTACAACCTGCCAGCATCGCACCGGCCAGAGCGACCACAATTACACGCTTAATCATTTGAAACTCCTTTAGTCGAGAAGGCGCCACGTTTATCGCTGTATCCTGCACACAGTATAAGACACAAAACTGGCAAATTAATCCCTGTCCGAATAAAACACGGTTGGACGAAGCATAGACTATGTAAGATCAACAATAATTCAATTGTCTTTTAAAAATAGTCCCGTAACGTTACGGGTTAGCACGTTCGGATAAAAAGAATTTAATCATAGAATTAGCGATCATTATTTGTCAGGCTAGCCGCAGATGAATCGCACTTCCCGCCGGAAGTAAGGAATGGTTATGAAATCAGGACGCTATATCGGGGTAATGTCAGGCACCAGCCTGGATGGCGTGGATGTTGTGCTGGCCGCCATTGATGAGAATATGGTGGCGCAGCAGGCGAGTTACTACCATCCGATGCCACCTGCGCTGCGTCAGGCCATTCTGGGGATTTGCCAGGGACAATCCCTGACGTTGTCACAGCTCGGCCAGCTTGATACCCGCCTCGGCCAGCTGTTTGCAGAAGCCGTGGTGACATTAATGAAGCGTGAATCGCTGGAGGCCAGCGATATCACAGCGATTGGCTGTCATGGTCAGACCGTCTGGCATGAGCCCCAGAGTGACGCGCCGAACACGCTGCAGATTGGTGACAATAACCAGATTGTCGCGGTAACCGGCGTCACCGTGGTGGGCGATTTCCGCCGTCGTGATATGGCGCTGGGCGGGCAGGGCGCGCCGCTGGTGCCCGCTTTTCATCAGGCGCTGCTGATGGATGCCACGGAACGCCGCATGGTGCTGAATATTGGTGGCATTGCCAATCTCTCGCTGCTGATCCCGGGTCAGGCGGTACGTGGCTTTGATACCGGTCCCGGCAATATGCTGCTCGACGCCTGGATCTGGCGGAATCAAAGGCAGCCTTATGACAAAGATGCGCAGTGGGCGCGCAGCGGATCGGTGATCCCTGCACTGCTGGAGGCGCTGTTACGTGAACCCTGGTTTGCGTTGCCGCCGCCGAAGAGCACCGGGCGCGAACACTTCAACCTGGGCTGGCTGGAGCAACATCTGCGCTATTTTCCGGGTCTGGCACCGCAGGATGTGCAGGCCACGCTGGTGGAGCTGACCGCTATCACCATCACACAGCAGGTGTTACTCAATGATGGCTGCGATCGTCTGCTGGTGTGCGGCGGCGGCAGTCGCAATCCACTGCTGATGACGCGGCTGGCGGCGCACCTTCCCGGAACGGAAGTGGCGACCACCGATGCGGCGGGTATCAGTGGTGATGATATGGAAGCGCTGGCGTTTGCGTGGCTGGCATTTCGCACGCTCTCCGGCCTGCCGGGCAATCTGCCTGCGGTGACAGGCGCACGGGAAAAAAGCGTAATTGGCGCAATCTATCCGGCCAACGTTCTCTATCAACGCTAAGCGGGAGTTCGGGGGCAGGTTTTGCCCCCTGATGTTACAGGCGGCCGTCAGGCGGCACCGGAGAGATGTGTCAGATTACGAACCCCGGTAATCACCGTGGCAACCATGGTTTCACGTCGGGTAATCACCTCAACCTGATAAAACCGGCTGCGGTAGGCGATGGAATAGATGATGGGGTGGTACTTATTACCTTCTCCGTAGCGGGCGTAGTGCGCTTCGAGCGCACGGGTCGCTGCCAGGATATGGGAGGGTTCTTTATCACCGCGGATGATTTGCTTCATTCAGTTCCTCAAATGCTGTCCCTGGAGTCACGTCGCACGTAATGGCGCGTAGCGCTGGCCTAAACACTGAACATCTGACTGCTAAACATTTAATCACTGATGGGTTCATGACTGACTGTGACGCGGAGAGATGACAGAAAGATGATCCTCCGGCGCTGTAAATTATTTAGCAGCAGCCGGATGATCCAGCAAGGCAGGGAAGTGTAAATTCATCCAAATCGCAGGGGTTAAATCAGCTCCGGCCAGGCGACGGCCGCAACGCCATTCAGTTCAGGCTCAGAGAACAGGAAGCCCTGAAACTGGGTCACGCCCGCGGCTTCAAGCCACATCCACTCTTCCGGTTGTTCTATGCCTTCGGCGATCACACCGATCTCCAGAGAGGCGCAGCATTTCAGAATGGCGTGAATGATTGCCTGTTTGGGCCCACTTTTATGCACGTCAGAGATGATGGCACGGTCAATCTTAATCTTGTCGGGCTGAATGCGGGTCAGCAGCGACAGCCCGGCAAAACCGGCACCGAAATCATCCAGCGCCAGGCTGATCCCGGCCGCTTTAAGTTGCCTGATGGCGGCTTCAAATGCCTCCGGCTGTGAGATGATTTCATTCTCAGTGAACTCAACCATGACCTGCTCTGGCACCAGTCCCTGGGCCGCCATCTCATCCAGCAAAAAGGAGACAGCGTCGGGTACTTCTACCAGCGTCATCGGCAGCAGATTGATCGACAGGGTCATCCCCTCAATCCCCAGCTTCTTCGCCTGAGCGAAGGCGATCTTTTTTGACCGAAGATCGACCTGATAAAGCTGTTCGCGTGTCAGGCGGGCAAAATAGTCGAGCGGCGATTCCCCCTGCGGACCGCGCAGCAGTGCTTCCAGCGAAACGATTTCGCAGGCGAAGGGATCAACAATAGGCTGAAACGCAAAGCTGACTTCATCCGCAGCCACCAGCGCCGCATCGCCTTCACGCTGCTCTGTCTCGTTACGAATAAACGTCCAGCCGCTGGCGGCAGGGATCTCGAAATAGTTCTCTTTTTCACGCGCTTCAACAAAGGTGCGCAGGAATTGCAGTGCGCGATCGGCATAGGTCATCTGATATTTCGTCGTGCATTTTTCCAGCACTGACTCGAGCACGGTTTCCTGATCGTGCAGCCGCAGATCGAACAACTCCATACCAACATGACCAAAACGTCGCGCCGGGGCGTAATCGCGCAGCAGTTCGACCAGATTGTGGTGGCGCGGATCCTGGCAAATCCGGCTATAGACCGCCTTCACGGCCGCCTCCGGGCCTTCCAGAAGCTGGAAAAAATGCGTGCCATTGAACAGTAAAATTCCGGTGACATCGGACGATTTGTTGATTTTATTCGCTTTTCGCGCCAAATCATTCAGGGTCTCGAGCTGCACATGTTCAGTGATGTGGCTGCGATAGATGAGTGTCGACAACATAAAGGGTTCCGGAATTTTTTATCTTTTTGTTAAGGCACCTTACCAGAAGCTTCTCCTGGGGAAAACGAGGGCCAGTATGACTTTCTTATTATGACGCTATTATTTTAATCAACTGGCGGCGTGGTATCGCCGGTTCCCAGAGAACGTTGCATGAAAACGGTATCCAGCCAGCGGCCCTGTTTAAACCCCACCGATCGCAGGATGCCTGTCATCTCAAAACCTGCTGCCTGATGCACAGCAATCGAACCCCGGTTCTCGCTGTCGCCCACGTTGGCGATCATCTGACGAAACCCTGCCTGTTCAGCCCACGTAATGGCATGATCTAACAGACGGGAGCCGGCACCACGCTTCTGAAAACCGGGATCGATATAAATCGAGTCTTCCAGCGTATGCCGATAGGCGTAGCGCGGGCGATAAGGTGCGAGATAGCAAAATCCACGTACGTCGCCGTCGCTGACAGCGATAAACCACGGCAGCCCTGCCTGCTGAATCTTACGCATCCGCTCGCCAATCTCCGCAGCGTCCGGGGGCACGGTCTCAAATGAGCCGGTGCCGTTAAGGACATGCCAGGCGTAGATCTGCTGTATCGCCGGGATATGGCGTTCATCTGCATCAAAAATTTCCATCATGTGGTTTTGCCCTGATCGTCTGCACCTGTTGGAAAACAACGGTATAGCGGGCGCTCAGAGCGTGCAATATAATTCTCGTGCGCGTTAGCAATTTTATTATGGGCGCTTCCTCCAGGAGAACGCCTGGCGAAACAGAGAGACGCCTTCCTTCCGATTGAGTCCCGCTACTGAATGGCGGTTAAGCCTATTCTGAAAACAGCGTCAGCCGGATGATCCGTCCCGGGCTTAAGGCTATTATCTGTGCCGTTCCGATAGAGTTAATTAATTGACGGGAGGCGCAGCGTGATGCGATTTGTTGATTTTCTGAATAGTAAGCAGGGGCTGCGTGCAGCACGAAATCATTGCTTCGAATTAAATGGGGTAGTACTGGGCCATTTTACGGCGTTATTCCTGCAGGATAATCAGATTATTTTTACCAAAGATGGTAAACAGTGTGCGGTGCCTTATTATCTGGGGCCCGATGAAGATTTACTTCAGCAGAAGGTCAATCCACGAATTAACAATATCCGCGCGATCTGAAAAGCTTCGGTGCTGCCTTTATCCATTTAATTATAAAACTGACATGATCATTCCTGATGAGCCGGACAGTTATTTTTCACGCTGTCTGGTAAATAAAATCATCAGTTAATTCCCGCCACGCTTTACGATGCTGTGCGTTATTTACGGCTTATTCATCTGAGGCGTCACTATTCTGCGACGGTGTAATAAACAGCAGGATCAGGGCAGTGAGTGCAAACAGCGTTAAAGCCGTAATGGCACCCAGCGCGGCGTAAAGCTGACCAAACAGCAGCGATCCCGCAACCTGACCGACTGCCAGCATAAAAAACAGGATACCGACGCCTGTCGCCGGCTCTTCCGCCGTGGCCTGTGCTCCCCATACCAGCAACACCCCCGACAGCGTGACGTAACCTGCGCCGCAGCAGGCCACCGCAATCAGTAAACCGGCAGATTCACCGTGACTGAAGGCCAGAACCAGCAGTGGCAATGCCATCCCGCACAACGATAGCCGGTAAACCGCGTTCAGCCCGATACGGGCAGCGACCGGGCCGGTTGCGGCACCCACAATGCCTGCACCTCCGGCAACCAGCCAGAGTAAACGGGCGGTCTCTGCATCAACGCCGACATGCTGGCGCAGCAGCGCCGACCCAAAGCTCCACCAGGCCGCACTGACCAGCCCTGAAACCAGCGCTATGCCCATCAGTCGCCGCATAGCGTGACCGTAAAGACGCGGGAACCCGCGGCTGACGCGGGCGGCGCGGCCAGCCGCATGCACCGACAGCACGCGCATCACCGGCAGCAGACAGGCCAGGGACAGCAGGGCGAACAGCAGGCAGGCGGCACGCCAGCCGCCAGGTAGCACGCTCAGGATCACCACGGTCAGAATGATACCTGCGCTGGTGCCGGCGTTGATCAGGGTATTGATGCGCGGCTGATCGGCAGCCGCAATCCGGTTACTGACTGCCGCGGCCAGAGCGGGCGATGCCAGCCCTGAACTCAATCCGGCAACAAACAGACCTGTCGCCAGCAGTAGCGGTGAGGAGGCACAGGCGAGCAGCAGCAGCCCTGATGCGGCACTCAGGGCCGCCAGCAGCGCAGTCAGTCGGGCACCATAGCGGTCTGCCAGTGCGGCTGCGGTGAGAATAGTGAGGCAGTAGGCCACAAAGCTACAGGCTGACAGTAATCCCGCCTGCTGCGGGCTGAACGGGATATCGGCTGAGATCGAAGGCAGCATCAATCCCCACGAGAAGCGCGCCATGCCGTAAGTCACAGCAATCAGGCTAAAGCCGGTCAGCGCCAGCGCGGCGGATGACCTCATCTGACCGAACCACTCTGCAATAACTGGCTGGCGACCTGTTCCGCCTGCCGCACAGCGGCAGGACCGGTAATCAGCGCTGTGGTAATCGCGCCCTCAAAAAGTATCCAGATGGCATCACTCAGCTGCTGATTAACATCGCCGCGCAGATGCGTCACGCATTGCGTAATGTAAGCACGCATCGTGGCGCGAAAGGCCAGAGCCTGGGATGCCAGCTCACTATCCCGCTCGGCATACTCTCCCCAGGCTTTCAGAAAGAAGCAGCCACGCGCGCCGTTTAACGTCGTCCACTCAACCAGCACCGCAAACAGATGCGCAATTGCCTCAGGTTGTTGCGCTGGCAGCAGCGCCGCCATAAAGCGCTGCTCGCGGGCGTTAAGCACCGCGGCGGTCAGTGCTTCGCGAGAGTCGAAATGATGATAAAGCGTGCGTGTTGAGACGCCCGCTTCGCGACAGAGCTGATCGGTACTGGTGGCGTGGAAGCCATGGGTATAGAAGAGCCGCTCGGCGGCCTGAAGAATATCGTCTCTCTTTTTCATTCCTTAAAAGTAAACCGATCGTTTTACTTTTTCAAGCCAGTTACGGTTAATTACTCCCGCCGTTATTGATAAACCCCTGACTTTGCCTGTCTCACCGCTTCGCTGAAAGAGAGTCGCTCTGCCGCTTTCACGCTTTTTCAGCCTCAGTTTATCAATACTCATAAGTACCCCTGCGGCGGTTAATGTCGTTTGTTGTGGCTCTAATCATAACGGCCGTGACATATCAGGCTGGCTAAAGCAGAGTGCTTTATAAGTAATTATTTTATAAGGATTTTATTGATTGCTGTTTTTTTATTGATGCATTAGAACCCTAAATGTAAGCGGAGCTGTAAAGCGGGACGGGAAGTTTAAGCGCGCTGAATGACTGAAGCGATAATCGTGGCTGAAAAGGGCATATTCTCAAAGTCGGTTTGAGTTACGCAATAAAGTGGTTTTAGGGATAATTCTCAGTTAGTTTAATAAAGCTTCAGATTACAAATAAAAACTCTTACGAATTTTGGTTCGTTTTTTACGATACATACAGCAACTATCAGGATGACTACCATGCTCAAAGCCAGCTATTATTATCTGTGCCCGCGTCCCATGGGTGGATGGATTTTACACAAAGAAGGTTGCGTTAATCTGTCAAAGAACGATAAACGCGTTTTTATTGGTTCGCTTTATACCCGACAGCAGGCGCTGGCGGTGGCGAAAGTCCATCACGCCAATGCCATATTGTGTAATGCCTGCCTGAGCACCTTTATTTGCCCGACCACGACCAGCACGGCAATTAAACCGGCCCGGGCGGCCACGCCAACCCGTCACACGCCAAAACATTAATTCACTGAAATTAAATGGCAGCAGTAAAAGAGAATAAAGGGAATTAACTGGGCGGGGCGTCGAAAATAAAAAAGGCAGCGTAATACGCTGCCCTGATACTTATGCCTGTTTAGGCTGGCCATTTGAGGCGGTAATGCCGCCATCAACCGGCAGATTGACGCCGGTAATATAACTGGCTTCATCGCTGGCAATAAAGAGAATCGCGCGAGCGATATCATCCGCTTCACCGGCACGGCGCAGTGGAATACGATCGTAAAAACGCTCCAGCAGTTCCTGATCCTGTTTGGCATCTTCAGTCAGATCGGTAAAGGTGAAGCCAGGGCAGATGGCATTGACCCGCACGCCATCCGCACCGTAATCCATCGCCAGCGCACGGGTGAAGTTGGTAATCGCCCCTTTAGCGGCGTTGTAGATGCTCATACCCCAGTCACCGCCTAAGCCGGAAACGGAGGAAATGTTGACGACGTTACCTTTGCTCTTCAGCAGCGCTGGCATGAAGTAGTGAACACCGTGGAAAACGCCGTCGAGGTCAGTTTTCATCAGGGTTTTCCATGCGTCGAGGTCGACTTCATGGATGCGACCCTGCACGATAACGCCCGCATTATTTACCAGCACATCTACACGGCCATACTTCTTCAGTACCGTTTCTGACAGCTGTTTAACCTGTTCGGCTTCTGAGACGTCGCAGGCCGCCACCAGGTGATCGCCCGCCGTCATTTCAGCCAGCGTCTCTTCCAGTTTCTGTCGGGTGCGTCCCACCAGCACCACGGATGCCCCTTCTTCAGCAAAGCGCTTTGCGCTGGCTTCGCCAATGCCGGATCCGGCACCTGTCACAACCACAACTTTCTGTGTAAATCTGGACATTATGCCTCCTTATCAGCATCAATCCTTACTGTTAACAACCGGTTAAGCCTGGCAGCGATCGGCAAAAAAACAAGCGCAGCGCGAAATGCGCTGCGCCTGATGCCTGATCGTTAACCTGTTCAGCGACTAGGGACGTCTGAACAGGGCGAAGCTGCGTCCTTCCAGCTCGAAATCTTTTTCTTTGGTGATAACCAGACCCCGCTTCGTCACGTCGCTGGTGGTCAGCTCCAGCACCCAGCCCCCTTCGCCAAACTGTGGAATGCGGAAGGGCACATTGCCTTCGAACGGGTTAAGTAGCATCAGGACGTCATGCCAGATGCCTTCCTCGGTCTGCAGATCCGGTCGGCCGATATAGACGCCCAGCGTTGAGCCTTCATCCCACTGCTCACTCTGCTGGAAGCCGCCACCGGCGTTAAACCACTTAATATCCATGCCGTCGCGCCAGTTTTCACGGCGCAGCAACGGCTGCTGAGCACGCAATGTCAGGATCTGACGGGTGAACTCGCGCAGCGCCTCTGCGGATTCCGGCAGGTTATCCCAGTGTACCCAGGAGATTTCGCTGTCCTGGCAGTAGCCGTTGTTGTTGCCCATCTGGCTGCGGCCAAACTCGTCGCCTGCCAGCAGCATCGGCGTGCCGTGGGAGAAGATCAGCGTAGCGAGGAAGTTGCGTTTCTGTCGCTCGCGCACCGCGTTAATGCCTTCGTCATCGGTCGGGCCTTCAACGCCATAGTTGTAAGAGCGGTTGTCGTTGTGACCGTCGTTGTTGTCTTCACCATTCTCATCGTTATGTTTGTCGTTGTACGACACCAAATCGTTGAGCGTGAAGCCGTCGTGGGCGGTAATGAAGTTGACGCTGGCCCACGGACGCCGACCGTGCTGGTCGTAGAGGTCACCGGAACCCAGCAGGCGGGCGGCGAAGTCGGTAGAGACGTTGTTACCTTTCCAGTAGTCACGCACCGTGTCGCGATACTGGTCGTTCCATTCTGCCCAGCCTGGCGGGAAACTGCCCACCTGATAGCCGCCGGGACCGATATCCCAGGGTTCACCAATCAGCTTTTTCCGCGACAGGATCGGGTCCTGCATCACAGCATCGAAGAAGCCGCCACGCGGGTCGAAACCATCCGGTTCGCGACCCAGAATCGTACCGAGGTCGAAACGGAAGCCGTCGATATGCATCGACTCAGACCAGTAGCGCAGCGAATCGAGCACCATCTGCAGCACGCGCGGATGTGAGGTGTTCACGGTGTTGCCGGTGCCGGTATCATTGATGTAGTAACGATGCTGGTCGGGCATCGTACGGTAATAGGAGAAGTTATCGATGCCTTTAAATGACAGCGTCGGACCCAGCTCATTACCCTCGGCGGTGTGGTTGTAGACCACGTCGAGGATGACCTCAATACCGGCGTCGTGGAAGGCGCGCACCATGTCACGGAAGCCCTGAATGCCGCGCGGCCCGAAGTAGCGGGTCGCGGGCGCAAAGAAGCCCAGCGTGTTGTAGCCCCAGAAGTTTTTCAGCCCCTTATCCAGCAGGTGCTGATCGTCCGGGAACCAGTGCACCGGCAGCAGCTCGACGGAGGTAATGCCCAGGCTTTTGATGTAGTCGACGGTCGCTTTATGGCCCATACCATCAAAGGTGCCGCGCAGCTCCGGTGGCAGTGCGGTGTTGAGCTGCGTAAAGCCTTTCACGTGGGTTTCATAGATGACGGTTTTCGGCCACGGCACATTCGGGCGGTTTTTATCCTGCCAGTCGAATTCATCAGGGTCGATTACCCGGCACTTAGGTGTAAACGGCGCGCTGTCACGGGTGTCGAACGTCAGATCTTTATCATCGTGATAGAGATCGTACGCGAAGTGCGCCTCGTTCCAGGCGATGTCGCCCGCCAGTTCACGGGCGTAGGGATCGAGCAGCAACTTGTTCGGGTTAAAGCGATGACCATTTTCCGGGTCATAAGGGCCATAGACGCGATAGCCATAGAGCGCGCCGGGCTTCAGGCCCGGAATGTAGCCGTGCCACACTTCATGGGTATATTCCGGCAGCTCCAGCCGGGCAATTTCCGTTTTGCCGCTGGGATCGTACAGACAGAGTTCAACCCGCTCGGCGTGGGCGCTGAACAGGGCGAAGTTTACGCCCTGGCCATCAAAATTGGCCCCCAGCAAATGGCTGTAACCCGCCGTAATTTCAAAACGCTGACTGTTTGACATTTATGCCTCGTTATTCAATGAACAGATTGACGCGTAATAAACAAAATTCTTCCCGACTTCACTGTGCCACCAGCACGGCGCACCACTGCGACGCCAGTGCGGTAAGCGGCAGCTGGTCACCTGCATACAAGCTTTTACCGCTCAGCACATCCTGATAGCCGCGCTGAGCGAGTGCCGCGGGCAGAGCGATATGCGTATCAGCCCAGCGTGCCTCAGACGGCTGATCGAGATTCTCTGGCAATGCGTTAAAGACCCGGCGTGAGACAATCACGATGACTGCCTGATCCTCACGGGTGCGGGCAAAGGCGAGCACGTTATCCTGCTGCGCCCCTTCTGCGGACAGCGGCAGGTAGTCACCGTAGCGGAACAGCGCAGGCTGCTGCTGTCGTAGCGCCAGCAGTTTCACAATCGCCTGCTGATTGACCTGACCGCGCAGCCAGTGCGTCTCACTGTCATCGTGCTGTGGCGCGTTAAGCATCGCCGCCAGCGCGTCGAAATCAGGCTCGCGGCGGTTATCGGGATCGACCAGGCTGAAGTCCAGCGCCTCGCTGCCCTGATAAATATCGGGTACGCCTGGTGCGGTAAGCTTCACTACGGTCTGGGTGAGGCTGTTGACCAGTCCGGCGCGCATAAAGGGTTGCAACGACTGACAGAAATCAGTCAGGAAGGTGCGGTTGCCGGGTGCAAGCAGATGACGGGCATAGCTCAGCACCGCCTCTTCATAGTCATCGTTATTGTCGGCCCAGTCGGTGCGCAGTTTGGCTTCACGCATCGCTTTCTCAACATAGACCACAAAGCGGGCTTCCAGCGCCGCCAGACCTTCCGCATCCTGCGGCTGCAGCGTGGTCGGCCAGACGCCGGCCAGCGCTTCGTACAGCATCCATTCCACGGCCGGTTCCGGTGCGGGGCCATCTTTCAGGCGTACGACGTGATCCTCGTTCATCTCCCGCCAGCGGCTCACGCACTCCGCCCAGCGCTGTGGCGCTTCGGTCAGGGTATAGAGCCGCGCACGGGCATCTTCGCCGCGCTTGGTATCGTGCGTTGAGGTGCCCGACAGCGCATCGGGCTGATGCTCACGCCTTGCCTGCATCTCCGCGTGGAACTGATCCAGCGAGAAGTGGCGCGCCAGCGGCTCAGCACCCACCTCATTTAAGGCCAGCGCCATGTGCTGCCGGAAGAAGAGGGTGTCCTCTACCGATTTCGCCATCAGCGGGCCGGTCAGCTGCTGGAAGCGGGTACGGAACTGCGTGGCATCGTCACGGGCGGAATCACCCACCTCTGCACGCAGAATGCGGGTCAGGAAGTCGAGCGCCTGCGTATCAGGCGCGTGGTCGCTGGCTTTTACGTCGCTGACCACCTGGTCCAGCAGTGCAGTATCGGCTGTCGTCAGGCCTTCCGGCGTGCCATAGGTGCGGTAAACCGGGAAGGCGACCAGCAGCTCACGCAGGGCATTTTTCAGCTCCGCTTCCGGCTGAGTCGTGCCTTCTGCCTCAGCAATCTTCAGTGCCAGTTGCAGTAACCGGTTAAATTCGCCAGCAAAGTTGCGGTTCGCCATCAGCAGCTTGGCAGCACGCAGCTCCGCTTTCATGTCGACGCTTTTGCCAATCACGGCCTGATAGGCTTTACGCAGTCCGCTCAGGCGATCGCTGTCGACCAGCAGATTGGCAAGCGCGGCCATAAACTCATAGCCGGTAGTGCCGGAAACCGGCCACTCTTCAGGCAGTTGTTCATTGTCGCCGAGGATCTTCTCCACGGTGAGATAGCAGTCGGGACCGGCAGACTGGCGTAACTGCTCCAGATAGCCGCGCGGATCGGCCAGGCCATCCACGTGGTCGACGCGCAATCCCTGCACCGCGCCGCTGTGAACCAGTTCGAGGATCAGCTGATGGGCGGCATCAAAGACGGCTTTGTCTTCCACGCGCACGCCCACCAGACCGGTCACTTCAAAGAAACGGCGGTAGGAGAGGTCGTTGGGCGCGTCGCGCCAGGACATCAGTCGCCACGGCTGCTGGTCGTGCAGTTCGGCGATCTCTGCGGCATCGCGCAGGGCGAGCACCGCCTCTTCCCGATCCTGCCAGGTCTCAGGTTTCAGCGGATAGAAATTGTCGAAGTAGGCCAGCGCCGGTTTGCCAGTCTGCGGATCGCGCTGCACGCTGATATCACCGTTTTCCAGTACTGCCTCAAAGGTGTCACCGAGGAACGGCAGCGTCAGGCGGCGAGACCAGTCGATATCGAAATAAGTGGCATAGCGACTCTGTTCGCCATGTTCAATGACGTCGCGCCACCACGGGTTCTCCAGCGAGGCGGCCATATGATTCGGCACGATGTCGAGGATGAGCTCCAGCCCGGCCGCTTTCAGCGCGGCCACCATGCGGTCAAAACCTTCCCGGCCACCAATCGACGGCTCAATCTGGTTAACGTCGGTTACGTCATAGCCGTGGGTTGATTCAGCGGTGGCGCTGAAGACCGGCGAGGCATAAAGATGGCTGATGCCAAGCTGTTTCAGGTAGGGCACCAGCGCCGCCGCACGGTCAAAGGTCATGCCGTTACGGAACTGGATGCGGTACGTTGCGGTTGGAATAGTCATTCTGCTTCTCTCTTAGCCAGACGCACCACGATAGCGTTGGGAATCAGTTCGGTTGCGGTCTGCGGCCAGGCAAACAGCGTTTCACCCGGCAAATCGGGGATCGGCTGCGTGCTGTCGCCGACGTTCAGCGCCAGTGACAGCGTGCCCTGCGGGAAGTCCCAGCGCACCGCCAGGAAATCGTCTGCGGTTTTCACCACCTGACCGGCATCACCGCCGGCGGTCTGCAGCAGCGGGACGATATGTTCCTGACGCAGCGCCAGCAGATGACGTGTCAGCGCCAGCCACTGCTGACCTTCCGGCGTTTCTGTACGCTGCCAGTCGAGTTTCGACTGTTCAAAGGTGGTGATATCGTTAGGATCCGGCACGGTTTCGCCGTGACCGGCATGGCCTTCAAACTCCCGGGCGCGACCTTCACGCACCGCTTTAGCCAGATCGCCGTGGAAATCGGTGAAAAACAGGAACGGTCGGGTTTCGCCATACTCTTCGCCCATAAACAGCAGCGGAATGTGTGGCGAGACCAGCAGCATGGCCAGCAGCACCTGCGTCCGCTCTGCACCCGCCAGCGAGACCAGCCGTTCGCCCTGCGCGCGGTTGCCCGTCTGGTCATGGTTCTGGATGAAGTCGACAAAGGCGACCGGCGGCTGGCTGCTGCTCTTCACGCCGCGCGGCTCGCCCGACTGTGCTGAGACTTCGCCCTGATAGACAAAGCCTTCTGCCAGCGCTCGCGCTACCCGCTGCGCCGGCTGGTCAGCAAAATCCTGGTAATAAGCGTGAGTTTCACCGGTTGCCAGCACATGCACGGCGTTGTGGAGGTCATCGTTCCATTCGCCGGTAAACAGCGGAGCGTCTCCGTTTTCGTCGCGCGGATGCAGGAAGGTAACGTTTCGGCAATCTTCGGTGGTGAGATGAATGGGGCGGTCGGTAATAGTGGCGCGGATGCGCTCGGCAATCTCAACCAGCACATGCTTTTCGCTCGGGTCATCAATCTGATCGATGGCATCAAAGCGCAGGCCATCCAGATTAAACTCCTGCAGCCAGTAGAGCGGTGCTTCCACGATATAGCGGCGTACCGCATCAACGTCATAGGCGATACCGGCGCCCCACGGCGTCTGACGCTCTTTATGGAAGAAGTCTGGCGCGAGCAGCGGCAGATAGTTGCCCTCCGGGCCGAAATGGTTCAGCACAATATCCAGCACCACCGACAGGCCGTGACCGTGCGCCGCATCGATAAAGGCTTTGAAATCATCGGGTGAGCCGTAGGCGGCATGCGGTGCATAGAGCAGCACGCCATCGTAGCCCCAGCCGCGATTACCGCCAAACTGCGACACCGGCAGCACTTCAATCATGGTGATGCCGGTCTCAGCCAGCATTGGCAATTTCTCAATCGCCGCCCGGAAGGTGCCTTCCTGGGTAAAGGTGCCGATGTGCAGTTCATAGACCACTGACTCTGTCCACGGACGCCCCTTCCAGCTCGTGTTCTGCCACTGATACGCGTCAGGATCGATCACCAGTGAGGGACCGTTGACCTCCGCTTTCTGGGCGCGGGCGGCGGGATCGGGCACTGCCGTGCCATCCGCCAGCACAAAATCATATTCGGCATTCGCAGCCACACCGGCGACCCGGGCTTCAAACCAGCCGTCAGCCTGCGGTGTCATCTCAATGTCTTTACCGGCGAGACGCAGCGTCACGCGTTGCTGACCGGTTGCCCAGAGGCGGAAACGCACCTCGTCACTGGCAACCCGTTCAGCGCCCCAACTTTTAGAAAAAGATTTGGATTCCATTCAGTTGCCTCATTTAGCCTGGAAATACGCGATGGTGACCACCGCGCGAATAGGATGTCGATGACGCAAGCGTCAAAAAATCGTAAAGCTATCAGTGAGACCCGGATGCCAGGTGGGCTGGCGCGCCTCTTCAGCCAGGAAGCTGGACTGGTATTCAGCGTGATGCGGCGGGAAGAGAAAAAGTGAGACCGCTTCCACGCGGCATACAGAGAGTAATCATAGACTAAGATGTTGCAGTCGCAGGGCGGCAGGCTGTTCAGGCGCATTAATTTGCGTTAATTGCTCTGAATCGGCCTCTGCCAGGGGAAAATCATGGGGGGCTGGCCCAGAAAATCCTGCCGGATGGCGCGGATTCACTATAAGCTTAAGCGCGATCGCGCAGGTCACGCTGGAGGATCTGCGGCGCTGAACATTTCAAAAGGATATTACGTGAGGAAACGCGTTCTGTTAGTCACGCTGCTGCTATTGGTTTCCGCCTGTTCTAACCGGGTCGGACATCGGCTGGACAACCGTAATCTGCAGCAGATTCATGCGGGTCAGACGACCAAAGCCCAGTTGATCGCGCTGTTTGGTCAGCCTGACAGTGAGACGCCTTACCCGGACGGTCAGCGGTTGCTGAAGTGGACCTACAGTGAGGCGCGCACCCTGAATACCACCGAAGGGCAGACGCTGACCGTGCAGATGAAGAATGACAAAGTGCTGAACTATGCGCTGAGTAAGAGTTAATGACCTGCTGTGGCGGTGCGGGACCGCCACAGCAGGTCGCCGGTTACGGCATGCCGTTGGGCTCTGCATCCCCGCTAATGGGACGCGGCTGCGCCAGACGGGCGAAATCAGAACCGGCAGGATGCTGGTAAATCTGCAATTCAAATAACCGGGCCATGGCATAGATATACTCAAAAATTGCCGCCTGGGTATTTTCATAATCGGCCCAGAAAATGGATGAGGTGAAGCAGTAGATTTCTACCGGCAACCCATCCGGCGACGGTTTCAGCGGCCGCACCACGATATACATCTCTTTCTTAATATCATCACGCTGGGCCAGCCAGGCACTCAGGAATTTACGGAACACCATGAGGTTAGTGATGCCGTTCTCCATAAACCAGCGGTCGCCGACGGCATTGATATCCCGTCCATCCAGCAGCTCAGTGATCGTTTCGCCCGCGAGGCGGATCTGGCTCATCGCCTGCAGCATCTCCTGATTCACAAAGCTGATCGATTTCTGGTCAAGATAAAAGCTGCGCATGATGCGGCGCGCGCCCGAGGAGAACATCGCCTGCCAGTTGGTGTAGGTTTCGGTCAGGAAGTTCTTGGTCGGGATACGCGAAATGGTGTTATCCCAGTTGCGGATAGTGATGGTATGCAGCGCAATATCGATCACCTCGCCGCTGATATTTCTGTCCGGCATCTCAATCCAGTCGCCCAGTTGCAGCACATCGTTGGAGGAGAGCTGAATATTCGCCACCAGCGACAGCAGCGTATGCTGGAAGATCAGCATCAGCACCGCGGCGACCGCACCCAGCGAGGAGATAATAATCGCGGGCGACTTGTTGGACATAATCGCCAGAATCATGATCGCAGCGATAATATGCACCAGGATTTTGCCAATCTGGATATAGCCCTTGATCGAGTGATTCTTGCGCTTCGATTTGCGTGAGTAGGAGTTGTTAACAATCTCCAGCACTTCGTTGAAGAAGATCGACAGATAGACAAAAAACAGAATGCCGCAGATGGTCTGAATCGCCACTTTCAGGTTTTCAGGCAGGCCCGGCATGAATTGCAGGAAATTGTAGACCACAATCACCGGCACAAAATTTGACAGCTTCTGAGAGAGGCGGACATCTTTATCCAGCGGAACATCTTTTTTATGACTGCTGAAAAAGACCTTCCTGATCACTTTGACGATGAAAAATTTGCAGATCAGGTGAGTGACCATCCCCGCCATAATCAGCAGCAGCAGGCTGAAGCCGATCGACAGCACCCGGTTTCCCTCAATAAAACTCATCAGACTCTGAATGTAATGCATGTTAACCACGTGCGAAAAATGTAAGGGGCGAATTCAACCACAGCACGGGGGCGCTTGTTAAGCGCCGAATGCGTCCAGGCTCCGTCGGCCCCGTTTTTCTGCCGTAAACGGCGTGCTGGCTGCATCCGGCGTGTTGCGGAGAGCAGGCTTCTCTGCAACTGCACTCAGATAAATGTCTTGCTGGCCGATAACCGTTTTACCTCCTCTGATATGAGTCTGCGGACATGCTTAAAAATCTTAAAATAACTCACGGTATTCTGGCGGTGCTTGCCGTCTTTATTACGTTACTGACCCTGACCGGATTTCTGTTCTACAACGGCGTGTCAAAAGCCGACAAAAACTTCGTGGCGGCCGAGCAGCTGACGCTGCAGCAGCAGCACCTGAGCGATGCGGTGAAAACCCTGATTAAAACCCGCGTTACCATCAATCGCGTGGCAATCCGTTTCCTGAAAAATCAGCAGGACCCAAAATCCCTTGCGGCGATGGCTGCGCTGCTGGAGCAGGCGGGTCAGTCAGCGGAAAGCGCGGATGCAGACTTTAAAGCGTGGCAGGCGATGCCGCGTAAAGCAGAACAGGGCGACGCCCAGTCAACGCAGGTTCAGACGGCTTATCAGCAGATGCGTGACACTATGCTGGCCTCTATTACCTTTCTGAAGCAGGGCAACTACCCGGCGTATGGCAACCTCGAAGCGCAGGCGGCGCAGGATCAGCTCGACACGGCCTATGAGGCCTGGCGTGCGGTGAACATCCAGCTGATGAAAGATACCTCTCTGCACAATCAGCGCAGCCTGACGGATGCACTCTGGGCGCTGCTGACCATCGGCCTGATCACCGGCGTGATTGGGGTTGCTGTCTGGATAGGACTGCAGAAGCTGCTGATTAACCCGCTGGCCAGGCTGACCGCGCATATGCGCGCTATCTCGGCAGGGGATTTAACTTCGGCGATTCAGCAGGAAGGCCGCAACGAGATGGGCCAGCTGATTCAGGAGCTGCAGCAGATGCGTGATGCGCTGGTGGTCACCATTACCTCGGTCGATGACGCCACCCGCTCTATCTTCACCGGTGCAGCGGAAATTTCCGCCGGCAGCACCGATCTCTCCTCGCGAACCGAACAGCAGGCAGCTGCTCTGGAACAGACCGCCGCCAGCATGGAGCAGCTTACCTCGACGGTAAAACTCAACGCAGACAATGCGCAGCAGGCGACCACGGTGTCGAAAGAGGCGTCAGCGACGGCCCTGCAGGGTGGCGAGACCGTTGCCCGGGTGATTGCCAACATGGATCAGATCAGCGAAAGCTCGAATCAAATTGCCGGTATTATCGCCATTATCGACAGCATCGCCTTCCAGACCAATATTCTGGCGCTGAACGCTGCGGTTGAAGCCGCGCGTGCCGGTGAACAGGGGCGTGGATTTGCGGTGGTGGCGGGTGAAGTGCGCTCGCTGGCTGGACGCAGCGCCAGCGCCGCGCAGGAAATTCGCGGACTGATCGACCGCTCAGCCGAGCGGATCAAAACCGGTGCTGGTCATGCTGCGCAGGCGGGCACCGCGATGGAGAGCATCGTGAAGTCGGTAAGCCGGGTAACGCAGCTGATCGAAGAGATTGCGGCATCCTCGACCGAACAGACGCGGGGCATTGAGCAGGTCTGCATTGCGGTTTCTGAGATGGATGGGGTGACGCAGCAGAACGCCGCGCTGGTGGAGGAGTCCGCCACTGCTGCCGCCTCGCTGGAGGAGCAGGCGAGCTACCTGCGTAAAACGGTGTCGGTATTTAAAACCGGCAGTCTGCATACGGCGTTCTCCGCCACACCGGTTGCGAAGGCGATTGCTGTGCCAAAACGTCAGCCTGCTGCTGTGACGGACAATGAGAACTGGCAGACCTTCTGATAACGGAACGTCTTACGGATCACCGCGCACGCGACTGTGCTACGCTTTCCGGCATAAAAAAACCGCCCCTGGAGGCGGTTTTTTATTTACTCAACGCATCAGGCCGGAACGGACTGTGCCTTCTGGCTGCGGGACCAGACGCGGTGCGCTTTCATCGCCTGCGTGAAATCCGACATCAGTGCGATCTCCGCCGAGTCGCCCTGTACAATGCCTTCTTCCTGATCGGCATCTTCCAGGCCGAATTGCGCTTTAAAGCGGCGCGCGTCGCCCACCAGACCAATCACCTTGAGGTGCTTGTAGGCTTCCAGCAGGAAGTAACGGGCATCGCCGCTTAACAGCAGAGCATCGATATTGCCATTCGGCACGATGACTGCATCAAAGGTCAGAGAAGGCAGACCGGCAAAGGTGGCATCAACCGGCAGCACTGAACCGTCATCCGCGCGCACCTGGCCCATATGCGGTGCCAGCAGTTTGGCATGCACACCTTCCGCTTTCAGCGCCTGCAAAATCGCCAGCACATCAGCCGCTTTCACACCATCGCTCAGCAGCAGCGCCACCTGACGACCTTTAATCTCACCATCCGGGATAGCGTAAAGGCTCAGGCTGTCATCTTTGGTCAGGCCGTTCACCGCAGCCGGTGGCTGGAGATTGCGCTGCTCATCAGTCAGGGCAAGTCCGAGGTTATCCGCCACGCCCTGCGCCAGTTTGGTATCAATGCGTGCCAGATGATCGACCACACGCTCACGGATATAGGCGCGCGCCACTTTACTCAGCTCAAACGAGTAGGCACCGATGATATGCTGCTGCTCAACTTCAGTCTGGCTGTTCCAGAACAGGCGCGGCTGGGAATAATATTCGCCGAATGACGGGCTGCGCTCGCGCACTTTGTGGCCCTCAACCCGCTCCTGATAGCTTTCGAAGCCGCCGCCTGTTGCAGCAGGTGGCGTTTCGCGCGGCCAGTTGTCATTAATTGAGTTCGGCTCGTAGTTTGCCGGATTGGTGTCGATATCCTGACGATGCATGCCCTGACGCTGGAAGTTATGGTACGGGCAGGTCGGACGGTTGATCGGGATTTCATGGAAGTTCGGTCCGCCCAGACGACTGATCTGCGTGTCGGTATAGGAGAAGAGACGCCCCTGCAGCAGTGGATCGTTGGAGAAATCCAGACCCGGCACGATATGGCCTGGGTGGAACGCGACCTGCTCGGTTTCGGCAAAGAAGTTGTCCGGGTTGCGGTTAAGCACCATCTTGCCGACAATTTCCACCGGCACCAGGGCTTCCGGGATCAGCTTGGTGGCATCCAGAATATCGAAATCGAATTTGAACTCATCTTCTTCCGGGATCAATTGCAGGCCCAGCTCATATTCCGGGAAATCCCCCGCTTCAATCGCTTCCCACAGATCGCGGCGATGGAAATCGGGATCGCGACCGGTCAGTTTTTGTGACTCGTCCCACAACAGCGAGGCTTTACCGGCCACCGGCTTCCAGTGGAAACGGACAAAGGTCGCTTTGCCTTCGGCGTTAATCAGGCGGAAGGTGTGGATACCAAAACCTTCCATGGTGCGATAGCTGCGTGGAATACCGCGGTCAGACATCGCCCAGATGACATTGTGCATGGTTTCCGGCTGCAGAGAGACGTAATCCCAGAAGGTGTCATGGGCACTCTGGCCCTGCGGGATTTCGTTGTGCGGCTCTGGCTTCACGGCATGCACAAAGTCAGGGAATTTGTGCGCATCCTGAATGAAGAATACCGGCGTGTTGTTGCCGACCAGGTCAAACACTCCCTCTTCGGTGTAGAACTTGGCGGCGAAACCGCGAATATCACGCACGGTATCGGCAGATCCTGCACCGCCCTGAACCGTGGAGAAACGCACGAAGACGGGGGTGGTCTGCTCGGGATCGCTGAGGAACTGCGCTTTAGTCAGATCTTTCAGGGAGCGATACGGCTGGAAATAGCCGTGTGCGGCAGAGCCACGGGCATGCACGATACGCTCCGGGATACGCTCATGGTCAAAGTGCGTGATCTTCTCACGCATAATAAAGTCTTCCAGCAGCGTCGGACCACGCGAACCGGCACGCAGTGAGTTCTGATCGTTGGCGATGCGTGTGCCCTGGTTGGTTGTAAGGGCGCGGTCGGTGCCGTTTTTACGGCTGGCTTCAAGCTGGTCAAGTTTGGCGTTGTGCGTCTGTGGCGCTTTCAGGCTGCCTGGGGCGGTAGGCTGCTTGCCTGGCGGGGTCGGTTCGGCTGGGGGCTGATGTGAACCATCTTTCGGTGCCAGCGATCCCAGCCCCGGCTCTGATGATTCCGGGCCGGTGGTCGGCGCGCGTTCGCTCAGGGGTTTCTTCTCGGTTTCTTTCGACATTAATCCATGCTCCAGCTGTTATTTTACGTTCGGCGACACTAAATATAGAACAACCTGAACAATGCTGAGGCTAATTCGACTATTTAACCTTAGCGACAGCGCCTGTTTCATCCGACAGCAAAACCGGGCTTATCACTGAATGCTTATTCTCGCTTCGCTTATTCACACCTTGTGCCGTCTGGCTTAGCGGTTTGTCAGCCCGCGCCTGCTATGCGGGCAACCCGTTTTGATACCACGCCAGCTTTGCCCGTTGCAGGCGCGTGTGATGTGCCATACGAGGTCACTAACCAATAAATAAAATTAATAGAGTCAGGCGAGATTTTACGTTGATATAAGAAATGTTATATCATAACATTTCATTTTGTAACGTTGACTGAGGATCTGGCTTTGACGAAACACGCAGGTAAATGGATTGGGATCGTGGGCGCGCTGCTAATCAGCCCGCAGACGCTGGCACACGGCACGCATTCACATGGCAAACCGCTGTCAGCGATGGAGCAGAAGGCGGCGGAAGGGGTTTTCGCTGACGGCGATGTGAAAGATCGTCCGCTCTCTGACTGGGATGGAATCTGGCAGTCGGTCTATCCCCTGCTGCAAAGTGGCGAACTGGACCCGGTCTGGCAGAAGAAAGCGCAGCAGGACAAGAGTAAAACGGCAGAGCAGTACAAGGCCTACTATCGCAAAGGCTACGCCACCGACGTCGATACCATTGGGATCGAAAATGGCGTGATGGAGTTCCATGTCGGCGATAAGGTCAGCGCCTGCCACTATCACTATGCAGGCCACAAAATCCTGACCTATACGTCCGGGAAGAAAGGGGTGCGCTACCTGTTCGAGTGTCAGGACGCCAGCAGCAAGGCACCGAAATATGTGCAGTTCAGCGATCACACCATCGGGCCGCGTAAGTCCGCCCATTTCCATATCTTTATGGGTAACGCGTCTCAGCAGGCCCTGCTGGCGGAGATGGACAACTGGCCGACCTATTATCCCTACCAGATGATGAATGCAGAGGTGGTGGATGAGATGTTGCACCACTGAGTGCCGTGCGGGATAGGATGACTCACGATTCAGGGCTCTTTTGCAAAGATGGCGACTGCATTCATTTACCCCGTCTGTGAAAGATATAGATCCTTGAGTTAAGTTAACTCATGAGTTAACTTAACGCCAACGGAGGATTTATGTTTGAGATAACGATACACATGGAAGCGCTCGCTGAAATTAAGGCAATGCCAGAGATGCTCCGGGCTAAGCTAGCCCGGCAAATAGATAAACTGGCTACCCGTGGAACTGATTTGAGAGAGCCTGATACCAAACCATTAGGGTCGGGTTTTTTTGAGCTCAGGGCGAAGGCAAATGAGATTGGGCGAGCGGTGTATGTTTATCAGAAAGGCAGACGTATTTTTATCCTGAAAGCTTTTGTGAAAGAGACTAAAAAAACGCCAGCAGCAGTCATGATCGCAGCGGCGCACCGTTTAGAGGAGATGTTAAACGATGAGTAAAAAATCAGTTGCGTGGACGACGGCCCGCAAAGAAATTTTATCTGATCCGGTTGTTCGCGAGCATTATGAGGCTGAGGTTCGGGCAGAGCACCTGCGCGAGCAGTTAGCCAAATGGCGGGAAAGCGCGGGAATGACCAGCGCCCAGGTCGCAGAGGCACTCGGTGTCAGTCCCTCTGCAGTCTCACGCACCGAACGTCGCGCAGATAAAGCCACAGTTGAAACACTCGCCCGCTATGCCCGCGCCTGTGGCGTTGAAAATCCTCAGATTTCCCTCTGACTGACTAAGGATGGCAGGCGTTGATTCTGGTCCTGCTATAGATTATTCCTGCCATCAAACACACTTTCTCTCTGACGCGGGATAATGCTCATCCCATCCGGCCGCCTTCATCCCACCCACACCGGGCGGCGTGAGGCGGGGATGCCGCGCACCACCCGCTGATATGACTCCTCAACCAGCTGCTGAATCAGACCTGGCGAGAGGCCGTCGCCGGGATAAACCGTAATCCAGTGGCGCTTATTCATATGGTAACCGGCAGTGATCGAGGGATAGATGACCCGGTGCAGCTCCGCCTGTTGCGGTTCGCATTTCAGGGTGATAATTGGCACGCCCCGCAGTTCGGTCAGCAGTAAAAACACTTTTCCACACACTTTAAAAACCTGATGTTCCGGCCCGAACGGATAGCCCGATTCGGCGGCGGGCAGCCTTTCAGCCGCGTCGATAGCGATGCGCTGGATCGCGTGACCCTGCATAGTCTCTCTCCCTGTCATTATTCACTCTGCCTCTGTGGCCCGCGACTGGCTGGTCGCCAGAGGCCTGTTACACTTCTGATAAGCATCAATCAGGAGCAGTCATGAAATTAGGCTTTGCATGTAAGTATCTCAACAGCGACGGCAAACAGTTTTTCCCGTTTCGCGCGACGACCCGTAAACGATTTCTGAGTTTACCGCACGCTGAACGTCATCAGCTGGTTCATGAGATCACCGTTACCAATCTCAATAATCTCTACCTGACGCTTGAGCATCTGGCTACGTTACCCGCGCCGCTGCGAATGATGCGTATCGGCAGCGATCTGCTGCCGCTTTATACGGTGCCCGAAGCGACGCCGCTGTTTGCGGAATTCCTGCCTGAACTCTATCCGCTGTTTGCCCGCTGTGGTGAGCTGGCGCGGGCGCATGACATCCGGCTTTCCTTCCATCCGGGCCAATATACCGTGCTGGCCTCTGATAATCCCGATGTCGTGGTGCGTGCTCTGGAGGATGTGGAGTATCACACGCTCTGCGCCTGTCTGATGGGCTACGGCAAGACCTTCCAGGATTTTAAAATCAACATCCATATGAATGGTAAGGCAGGATTCGACGGCTTTAAACAGTCATTTAATCAGCTCAGCCCGGAGGCACGGCTGATGCTGACGGTGGAGAATGATGAGATCTCCTGCTCGCTGGATGATGTGCTGCAGGCGGCATCGCTCTGTCCGGTCGTGCTGGATATCCACCATCACTGGGTGAAAGAGAGTGAGTTTATTCAGCCGGATGACGCGCGTGTGGCCAGGGTCATCGACTCCTGGCGCGGCGTGCGACCGGTGCTTCACTATTCGATTTCACAGGAGGGGATGATTCCCGAACAGGGCTGGCCCGATCAGCAGCAGCTGGGTGTGAGCAAAAGCAAACTGCGGGCGCACTCAGACTTCTTCTTCAATCCGACGCTGAATGGCTGGGCGTTGTCGTTTCAGGCTTTCGACATCATGTGTGAAGTGAAAATGAAAAATCTGGCGCGGGAACCGCTTTATCAGTGGGGGATAGCGCAGAAGCTGATAAGGAATCCCCTGGCCGAAGCGACCAGGGAATCGGCAAACGTTAAATAATCGCCACGCCGCCCGTGACGGCGATGGTCGCCCCGGAAATGTAGCTGGCTTCATCACTGGCCAGCATCACATAGGTGGGTGCCAGCTCAGCAGGCTGACCGGCACGCTGCAGAGGTACTTCACTGCCAAAGTTTTTCACCTGTTCAACCGGCATGGTCGACGGGATCAGCGGTGTCCAGATGGGACCGGGTGCGACCGCATTGGCACGGATGCCTTTCTCCGCCAGCAGGGCTGCCAGGCCACCGGAGAAGTTAACGATGGCGGCTTTAGTCGCGGAGTAGGCGAGCAGTTTCGGTTTCGGCTGGTCAGCATTGATCGAGGCCGTATTAATGATCGACCCGCCTGCAGGCATATGTTTAGTGGCCGCTTTGGTGATGTAAAACATCGCGTACAGGTTAGTCTTCATCGTCCGATCAAACTCGTCGTCACCGATCTCATCCAGCGATTCGCGCGTCATCTGATACGCCGCGTTATTCACCACAATGTTAATTTCACCAAAGGCTTCAACGGCTTTATCGACCAGCGCGTTGCAGTGTGACGCATCGGTAATGTCGCCAGGCACCAGGACGGCTTTCTGACCGGCGGCCTCAACCAGTCGGGCGGTATCCTGCGCATCCTCATGCTCATCAAGATAAGAGATCAGCACGTCAGCACCTTCCCGGGCAAAAGCAATCGCCACGGCCCGGCCAATGCCGGAATCGCCGCCGGTAATAATCGCTTTTTTACCCGCCAGACGGCCTGAACCCTGATAACTCTCTTCACCATGATCGGGCTGTGGCTGCATCGCGGCGGTACTGCCAGGCCACGTCTGCTGCTGCTCTTCGAAAGGGGGTTGTGGACGCTGAGTGGATGACATGACGACTCCTCCATAAAAAGATGGGAAAAACCTGTCAGGGCATCGTTCCCTGACAGGCGGGCAATTAAGGTTTCGGTGGCGTGATGCCGTCAATCTGCTCTGACTGCGCACCGGAGCCGGGACGTGCATTGCCGAGCAGCGGCTCATCACCCAGAATCTCGGGCTGCTGTTTCGCGCTGAACTGACCATGACCATCGTAAGCCGGGCCACTGCTCCAGCGTCCTTCCGGCAGCGGTTTATCCAGTGAGGTATTCAGGCAGTAGTAAGAGTGCTCCTGCGCCTCATGTTCCTGCGGGAAGCTGTTCGGGATCGGCAGTGATGCGTTCAGGCCACCCATCTCTTCGATTACCGCCAGCCACTGCTGCTGGTGCATGGTGTCACGGGCGATCAGGAAGGAAAGGAAATCCTTCATGCCTTTATCTTCGGTCATGTTGTAGAGGCGGGTGGCGAGGACGCGGCCGGTGGCTTCTGCAGTGACGTTAGCCAGCATATCGGCGGCTACGTTGCCGGAGGCGTAGATGTGGCTCATGTCGAACGGCATGCCGTTGGCGTTCACCGGCATGGCTGCCAGACCGGAAGAGAGAATATGGCGCGGATTCATGCCGCCCAGAATCGCATTAACCACCGGATCTTTCGCTGACGCTTCCTGATAAGAGAGCGGTGCGCCTTCAAGGTTCAGCGCTACGGCATAGCCCAGCATTTCGATATGGCTCAGCTCTTCGGTGGCGGTAGAGATCAGCAGATCCCGAATCCGCGCATCACCCCGCGCGCCCATCGCCTGGAAAAAGTATTGCATCGCTACACGAATCTCACCCTCGACGCCGCCGATGGCCTGCTGTAACAGCATGGCAAACTCTGGATCGGGCTTCTCTACACGAACCGGGAATTGAAGTTTTGATGAATGATGAAACATGGTTATTTTCCTCGTCTGTGTTTGCAGTGGATGCAGAAAAAGCCTGGACACAGATATCGGATAAATAAAGCGAACCGAGAGCAATTAATCGCAATTTAAGGTGAAATAAGCGGCAAAAAAGGTAAATAGTAGAGCTATATGTGGCCCGGCAGGGCAGGCAATGCGTGAGATGAAAAAGAGGCGGGTGATGCAGTGCAGCAGAAATAAAAAAGCCCCTTTAAAAGGGGCCGATTCCGTAGTGGAAAAGCATCCGTGCTAATTCGCGTTCCGTCATAACAGACACAGGTTTTTAGCTTTCGCTGGTAGCCGTTGCACGCTGCAGAACATGTTCAAGAGCCTGACGGTAAATATCCTGCTTAACCACGTCGCGCTCGCTCTCCAGGCGGTGAATTAGGCCCAGCACAATGTCTTTATCGGAGACATGGGCTTTGGCTCGCGCGAGTTCAGTATGGACCGCGGCGATGACCTGTTTTTCAGTGGTCAGCGCTGTACCAGAGTTCATGAAGTAATCAGAAATCTGAGACTCTGTATTCATCGTTGTTTGCATGTCAGGCCTCATAAAAAATTGGGGAGGAATGCGTCGATACAGATCCGGTAACCGGCTGACGCAAAAAAATTGCATCTGAAGGTGGAAATCCACAACACCTTCAGATGCGGTGCAAAGCACCCTCGTTACAAGTGATTTAACATCACGAGATAAAGTTATACAAAGATGGCAAAGTTGTACAATAGAATTTGACAAAAAATCACTGGTCAGAGGTGTTGAGGGGCAGGCAGACAACGGAAGTGTGTCGGGTTTTTAGTGTTTATATGATTTAATTCAGAGAGTTAAAGGATTATTTTTGCAGGGTGAGAGCGTCCGCTTGTGCGTAACGTCTCTTCTTTGCGGCTCTGCAAAAATGATACAACAGCGGTTCAGGCAGTTATTTCAGCAAAAAAACCTGTACAGCCTGTACAGGTTTTTTGCGCAGGAAAAGCAGACAACGCAACACGGCTGCTGCAATCCTGTCCGCCTGACAGGTCATGCCACATAATTCACTTCCCACGCCTGATGCAGAAGGCTAAGGTTGAGCCCTTATTCATCACAAGGAAATGATCATGGTTCACGACTATTTTGCGATTCCGCCTGCGGGCGTGACGCAGGAACAACATAAACGTTCAGTGGCTGTGGCAGCGGCGCTGTCAGTGGCAAAGGAGTCAGTCAGCGCTTCAACATCAGCAACCGGTTCAAAAGCTTCCTGGGACCTGCAGGCCGTGGCGAATGAAATTGGTAATCTGGCTGATGCGATTCAGGATGCGCTGGAGAGTGATAGCCAGGCTTAAAGACTAACCCGCAGCGCCTCAGGCTGCTGCCGGGACGGGTCAGAAGATGGCAGTGTTCAGGAGCCGGTAACGTCCGGTGAGCGGACGCTGCCGGAAAGTCCTATTCCATCGCGGGTGGCTCATATTTAATATACTGACGCAGGGCGTCATGGATTGCCTGATTATTGCCTTCCTCCAGACCGCGTTCGGCATATTCTTTCGCCAGCGCGGCCAGCACATCGTCAAACTTCCCTTTGTAGTTGAGATTATTCAGCGCAATTTGCTGACCGAGTATCGCTTTTAATACCGTGGTCTCAACCGTTAACTGCGCAACGGCTTCTTCCAGATGTTTAATTCGATCGTCGTCTGCCATAACTCCTCCATGCCTTAAAAAAAGCAGAATAACCAGCCCGCTCTGAATATTCAAACCTCGGCAAATGCCACAGAGACGTTGTCAGATTTTCCTTAAGTAAAAATAATCAGCGGGTGAATTTATAAGATTAGTTACTGAAAGAAAAAAACGCTGATATTCCCGTGCTGCGGCAAAAGTAACCCGTTTCCGCTTACTCGCGCAGCAGTAAGAAAAAAGAGGGTTAAAAAAGTGCATTACCATCAACTGCTTTACTTAAAAATGTTCCGTGTCACTTGATTAAAAGGGGGATTAGCCATTACTGTATTTATATACAGTAATCTGAGCAAGGAGTGAAATTGTGGAATTCATTAAACCTGCGGACATTCGCGCCGTTATGCCTTTACCGCTTTATATCGAACGTGTGCCGTGCGGATTTCCCTCTCCGGCGCAGGATTATGTCGAACAACGTATCGATCTCAATGCGCTGATGGTGCAGCATCCCAGCGCCACCTATTTTGTCCGCGTCAGCGGCGAGTCGATGATTGAGGCGGGCATTAATGATGGTGATATGCTGGTGGTTGACAGCTCGCTCACCGCCTCACATGGCGATATCGTGGTGGCCGCCGTCGACGGTGAATTTACCGTTAAACGTCTTCAGCTTCATCCCTGCCTGCAACTGATGCCGATGAACACCAAATTTAAACCGATCGCTATCCAGACCGAAGATGCGCTGGAGGTATTTGGTGTTGTGACCTTTGTTATTAAATCGACGCACTGACCATGTTCGCGCTGGTCGATGTGAACTGCTTTTATGCGTCGTGCGAAACCGTTTTCCGGCCCGATCTGAAAGGCAAACCAGTGGTGGTGCTGTCGAACAATGACGGCTGTGTGATTGCGCGCAGCGCCGAGGCAAAGAAAGCCGGTATAAAAATGGGCGCGCCCTATTTTAAAATGCGCGAAGAGCTGACGCGTCACGCGGTACAGGTCTTCAGCTCCAATTACGCGCTTTATGCCGACATGAGTGAGCGGGTGATGACCATCCTCGAAGAGATGGCACCCTCGGTGGAGATCTATTCGATTGACGAGGCGTTTATGGATCTCACCGGCGTGCAGAACTGCATGGCGCTGGAGACCTTTGGCCGGCAGGTCAAAGAACGGATCCGCAAAGAGACCCATCTGACCGTCGGCGTCGGCATTGCCCAGACCAAAACGCTGGCCAAGCTGGCGAATTTTGCGGCTAAAAAGTGGAGCAAAACCGGTGGCATTGTTGATTTATCGGACCCCGAACGACAGAAAAAGCTGCTGGCACTGATTGATGTGGCTGACGTCTGGGGCGTGGGGCACCGGATCGGCAAACGGCTCAACGCTATGGGCGTCATAACGGCGAAAGATCTGGCCGATCAAAGCACCGAATCCATTCGCAAACAGTTCAGCGTAGTGATGGAGCGCACCGTCAGAGAACTGCGTGGCGAATCCTGCCTGGAACTGGAGTCAGTGACACCGGATAAGCAGCAAATCATGTGTTCCCGTTCGTTTGGCAGCCGCATCTCCGACTATGACCAGATGCGCGAAGCCGTCTGTGCCTATGCGGAGCGCGCGGCAGAGAAACTGCGTCGTGAGAATCAATACTGCCGTCAGATAGGCGTATTTTTGCGCACCAGCCCGCACGCGACTGACGAACCCTTTTATGGCAATCAGTCTATAGAGACGTTGCTGATCCCGACGCAGGACACCCGCGACATCATCAATGTTGCAATGGCGTGTCTGGATAACATCTGGATTAAGGGATATCGCTATATCAAGGCGGGCATCGTGCTGGGGGATTTTTTCAGTCAGGGCGTGGCCCAGCTTGATCTGTTTGACGAGCATCAGCCGCGCCGCAACAGCCAGGAGCTGATGCAGCTGATTGATACAATTAACAAAACCGGCAGTGGAAAACTGTGGTTTGCCGGGCAGGGGATCAATAAGGCCTGGGCGATGAAGCGCGAGATGCTGTCGCCTGCCTATACCACACGGGTAACGGATTTGCCGGTAGCTGCGGTGAAGTAGGCGCGGCTCCGGCTTCCTCTGTTGCTGACGTAGCAGCGTCTGTTAAAAGCTTTTTTTATCACGCGATTTAAGTAACAGGAAGTTATGCTTTACCTGGCTCGATGTGTAGTTTTTCATCGGGCATTTTAAAAAAATAACCAGGTAAATATAATGGATTTCAGAGAGTTTGAAGCCAGAGTGATGCTCTGGCCTGCAATACATTTCACAGCAATCATTCAATCCCGCCACCACGACGACTATGAGATTTATGTGGTCGACGACAACAGCAATATAAAAACCCGACTCTTTTTATGTTTTGCTGACAATGAGCACCACGCCAGTCTGCTCATTAAGCAGTTTATGTTATGGCTAATCAAAATAAACGCCCAGCAACGCAGGCAGCAACGGGCAGAGCGCCGCAAAGAGACCGCGTTATTATCTGAGTGAATCGTGACCGGTTCGCCCTGTAACCTGTGTCGGGTTTCAGGGCACAACCGGTTACTTCCCTTGATCATCAGGCGACAGAAACGGATATCCGTCAGTGTCAGACCGCTGGTCGATTGTCGCTATCTATACTTGTTACCCGTGCCTGGGATAGAATCCGGGCTGATTCTGACAGGAACGAACTTCCCAGACCGGTAACAATGATCACAACAGCGACAGTGCAACAAAACAAAGAGCGGGGACGTCCCAGAGAGTTCGATATTGAACAGGCTCTGGATCACGCCATGATCGTTTTCCGACAAAAAGGGTATCACGCCACATCAATAAGCGATCTGGGCGAGGCGATGAACCTCTCCGCAGGCAGCATCTATAAGGCCTTTAAAGATAAGCGCTCGCTCTTTCTGCTGGTGTTTGAACGTTATCTGTTACTCAGAAATACCGAGCTGCGCCGTCGTCTGGCAACCTGTGTCAGCGGACGGGAAAAAATAACTGAGCTATTGCAGTTCTATCTGGACTCGGCGCGTGCCATTGAAGGGCGGCGCGGCTGTCTGGTCGTTGCCAGCGCCATTGCTCTGCAGACGATGGATCAGGCGCTGGCGCAGCGCATTGATGAGGTGGTTCGGCGTAATCAGCGCTTCCTGGTCTCGCTGCTGGAGCTGGGGCAACGGGATGGCTCAATCGATAATACGCTGGACAATGAAGCGGCAGCCGGTTTAATCCTCTGCATTGCATACGGAATGCGGGTTGCAGGCAAGGTCAGCGATGTGACCAATGAACAGCAGACGCTGGCGCTGGCATTAAAAGTACTGGGGTAATCGTTACGGGGCGGGTCAATACACCTGCATTTCTCCGCCCGCGTTTTTCGCACAGAGAAAGTTTGCAGTACGCTTTTCCCGACGCTGTTTATGTGCCAGGCTTTTACGTTTTATTCTGTAGCGTAATAATTAAGGTCTGCTTCGTGAAAACCTCAATCTTACTGACACTCGTAGCCGCTATTGGCTGCTCTGTTTTTGCTGCCCAGGGGGGATTTGAAACCCGCGCAGCGAAACACCCGCTGCAACAGCAGGTGACAGAAAGCGGAGAGCCGCTGACGCACTAACAGAAGTCGCTGGCAGAGAGCGTCCGCTGCTTAACGACCAAACAGCAGGCTGATGAGAGCATGGTAGTGGCGCTCTTCTTCCTGTGTAGACGCTGTTTCCAGCCGACGAAGAAGTTTGGTGCAGATCGATTTACGGTTTACGTTCCCGCCCGCATGCAGAATTTCCACCACCACCTGGCCCAGCGTTTCCTGCTGTGAGGGCAGGCTTGCCGCATTAAAATAACGGGCAATATCGTCTGCCGTCCGCGGCAGTCTCTGGTTCGGGTACATAGGTGATTTCCTGTCAGGTGATGGAAAAGCGATCGGTTCGCGGCAAAGTTATACAAAAAAAGTGAGCCTGTACAGCTATTTCAGCGCAGAAGAGGGAAGTTTTTGTGCTATTTACATAGCACTTAGCGATAAACAGGGAAATACAAAACTGACGTGGAGCTGAGAAATGCTGAAGGGCACCAGGCAAGGCCTGGCACCCTGAACCGACGGCGTCATCCTTCAGCACATTAACGATAATCTTTAAGGTAAACCGGCGCCTGTCCGGTCTCGACCAGCCAGTTTAATTCGGCGCGGTCGCGCGTCGAGGCCTTGATAAAGCCTTTGAGCCAGTTGCGTGCATCAGCAATCTGCGCGACGCGCTCATCGCTGCGTTCGTTTTCAGCCATCTCACCCAGCTGGCGAATCAGTGATACCAGTGTAATCTCCTGCTCTTCAAACGCCAGATTGATTGCAGCTTCACCAAGAATCATATGACCGATTGATTTATCATGGTAAACCATCAGCGACCTCCTGATTGAATAACGAAATGAATAGTCTAGTTAAAGGCAATCCGGACTAAAAGATCGGAAACCGCCGATAAAGGCAGTTGAAATTATTAAAAATAAAATGAACCTTTAAGTAGAGTGATAACTCTATGATAATAAAGAGTAAAAGCAGATGGCTGGTTTACGGATAAATCATATTGAGCTATTAAGCTGGTTAAAAAAGATAAAGGCTGCCTGAAATTCAGATAAGTAATAAGCAGGTGAATCACGATTACTGTCATGCCGCCTGCCATATTATTGCCGAGGAATAACGGATATTTCTGATTAAAACCGGCAGGTGGCGGGGAACCTCGTGGGTGCCACATGTCGTGCTAAGCGCAGGCAAAAATAAAGCCGCCCATGGGCGGCTTTATTTACTGAACGATAGCGCCAGGTTTATTTCTTCGGTACTTCAGAGACCGCTTTAACGTCCGCTTTGTTAATCTGCTGCTTCACGCCATTGGCGTCAGTGTAAGCCAGCAGGCCGGCATCTGACTCAGAAGGCTTGCCATCACTAATAATGGTGCGTCCATCGTTAGTCTGAATCGCATAACTGGTACGGGTGCAGCCGGTTAATACGGTCATACCAATCAATGCGGCGAGAGGTAAAATCAGCGCTTTTTTCATCTTATTCACCTTATATTAGTTGTCGAGTTCACTCATATTACTGATCTCATTGCGATTGATCTGCTCAGTTTTTCCTGTCTGAGCATCGCGATAAGAAACCAGGCCAGTATCTGAATCGATCTGCGGTTTGCCATCAGTGACAATGGTGCGGCCATCAGTGGTCTTAATCGACTGATTCGAGGCGCAGCCTGCCAGCGTACCTAAAGAAAGCGCCAGCAAAGCAATGGCTGACAGGGATTTCATTTTCATTTTTTTCAACTCCATGAAGTATAACCAGACGCTTACAGCATAGACGGCTTTATAGAGTTTGCTGGGCCTGCCACGCTTCGCTGCCGATTTTTTAGACAAAAAAGGGGGGTGTAGCGATTATTTGCGGGAGTGACGGCGGGAAATAGCATTTATTGCAAATGAGCATGGCTGTTTATGCCGTTTCAGCAGAGGCATTACCAGGCCGGAATAAAAGTGACGCCAATGTGGGGAAATAAGCACGGCAGCCAGAGCAGATATTGTTCGTTAAAGCCAGAGTCGCCCCAGGGGTAATCATCTGCACCAGCGTTAACCGCTGATCATGTCCGCTGGCCCGATACCCTGATGACTACCGGGCCAGTGAAGAAGGGGATCAAAGAATGGAGTCTTCGCCGGCTTTGGCTGCCGCTTTTTCCGCTTTCATGGCGCTGACCGGGTCGGATGCGCTCAGCCAGCGGTCAAATTTCTGGTAGGTGTCGATAAAGGTTTTAAAGTAGCTGCTGGCGACGGTGGCATTCTCTTTATGGTTCATAAACGCCACGGCCAGCTTAAATGCATCTTCGTTATCAAATTTCATGTTGGTTTTCCTCGCTTAAGATCTATAGAGCGTAGCCTGAGAACGCGGCCTGTGCATTCAGACAACCGCCTGAAAACGCGCAATAATTCAGGCTGCCTGACAGCATCCACCAGATTGGCGCGGATTCCCACTTACTTCGCGCAAAATCCTTCTTATAATGCCAGCTTCACTCATAAAGGAGACCCGCTTATGTTGAAAGGATTAACCGTTGCCGCGGTGCTGCTGCTCTCGGGCTGTAGCCTGATGCATAAACAGCCACCGTCGCCGCAGACCCTGCACTATCGCTGCGGAACTCTGCCCCTGACCGTGACGCTGGATGAGGCGAACGAGCAGGTGAGCTTCATCATGGATGGCCAGCCCCTGACGCTGAAGCAGACGGCATCCGCCTCCGGCGCGCGCTACAGCGACAACACCTATGTGTTCTGGTCCAAAGGAAACGGCGCATTTATCGAACGTAACGATAAAATCGTCGTGAATGATTGTGAGCTGCAACCTGCCAGCTGACTCTTTATCTGAAAAGGCGAGCATTATGAGCGACAGCGAAACGCTACACACCATTGCCCATCTGCGGCGCGAATATACCCGCGGCGGATTGCGTCGTAAGGATCTGCCGGATGATCCGATAGCCCTGTTTGAACAGTGGCTGAGCCAGGCGTGTGAAGCAAAACTGCCCGATCCCACGGCAATGACCGTGGCCACCGTGGATGAGCAGGGCCAGCCGTGGCAGCGCATCGTGCTGCTGAAACACTTTGATGCGCAGGGCATGGTGTTTTACACCAACCTTGGCAGCCGCAAAGCGCTGCAGCTGGCGCACAATCCGCGCATTTGCCTGCACTTCCCGTGGCACTACCTGGAACGTCAGGTAATGGTGCTGGGCGAAGTGGAAAAACTGTCGCCGCTGGAGGTGCTGAAATATTTCCACAGCCGCCCGCGCGACAGTCAGATTGGTGCCTGGGTGTCGAAGCAGTCGAGCCGGATCTCTGCCCGTGGCATTCTGGAAGGGAAGTTTCTTGAGCTTAAGCAGAAGTTCCAGCAGGGCGACGTGCCGCTGCCCAGCTTCTGGGGTGGCTACCGGGTGAAATTTCACACAGTAGAGTTCTGGCAGGGAGGCGAACATCGCCTGCACGATCGTTTCATCTATCAGCGCGATCACGACGGCTGGAAAATCGACCGTCTGGCACCCTGAATCTGCATGATTTCCCCCTATCAGCGCTGGCACAGAAGGCGTCAGCGCTTTATGCTATAGCCCTCATTTTTTTCGATTCCGCAACTCAGCGGAAAGCTGTGTACCAGCATAGGTGCAGTCTGATCAATTTGGAGTCAGTGATGACCAGCAGTAACCTGATACAACAATTGCAGGAGAGGGGCCTTATCGCCCAGGTGACGGATGAAGACGCGTTAACAGAGAAACTGGCGCAGGGGCCAATTTCGCTCTATTGCGGCTTTGACCCCACTGCTGACAGCTTGCATTTGGGCCATCTGGTACCGCTGCTCTGCCTGAAGCGTTTTCAGGATGCCGGCCATCAGCCGGTGGCGCTGGTCGGGGGTGCAACCGGCCTGATTGGCGACCCGAGCTTTAAAGCCGCAGAGCGTAAACTTAATACCAGCGACACCGTCAATGAATGGGTTGAGAAGATCCGCCAGCAGGTGGCACCCTTCCTCGACTTCGATTGCGGCAGCAACAGCGCAATCGCCGCCAACAACTACGACTGGTTTGGCAGCATGAACGTGCTGACCTTCCTGCGTGATATCGGCAAACACTTCTCCGTTAACCAGATGATCAATAAAGAAGCGGTGAAGCAGCGTCTGAACCGTGACGATCAGGGCATCTCCTTTACCGAGTTTTCCTACAATCTGCTGCAGGGCTATGATTTCGCCTGCCTGAACGAGCGTCACGGCGTATCGCTGCAGATTGGCGGTTCCGATCAGTGGGGTAACATCACCTCCGGTATCGACCTGACCCGTCGTCTGCATCAGAACCAGGTCTTTGGCCTGACCGTTCCGCTGATCACCAAGTCTGACGGCACCAAATTCGGTAAAACCGAAGGCGGCGCAGTCTGGCTCGATGCGAAGAAAACCAGCCCGTACAAGTTCTATCAGTTCTGGATCAACACCGCGGATGCCGATGTCTATCGCTTCCTGAAGTTCTTCACCTTCCTGAGCATTGAAGAGATCAACGCGCTGGAAGAAGAGGACAAAAACAGCGGCACCGCACCGCGTGCGCAGTATGTGCTGGCTGAGCAGGTAACGCGTCTGGTGCATGGCGAAGCGGGTCTGTCGGCAGCGAAGCGTATTACGGCGAGCCTGTTCTCTGGTTCCGTGAGCGACATGACTGAAGCGGATTTCGAGCAACTGGCACAGGATGGTATGCCAACCATCACCCTGGGCGCTGAAGACGATCTGCAGCAGGCGCTGGTGAAAGCAGAGCTGGTGCCGTCACGCGGTCAGGCGCGTACCATGATTGGCTCCAACGCCGTTTCTCTGAACGGTGAAAAGCAGTCTGATGCGGAATACCGCTTCAGCGACAGCGACAAACTGTTTAACCGCTTTACGCTATTGCGTCGCGGCAAGAAACATTACTGCCTGATTAACTGGCAGTAAGATTTCAGGGCCGGTTTCCGGCCCTTTTTTATGGCAAGGCAGGACAGGGCAAACAAGTGAAAAATATTTTAGCGATTCAGTCGCACGTTGTTTTTGGTCACGCCGGTAATGCGGCGGCTGAGTTTCCGATGCGTCGCCTGGGGGCAAACGTCTGGCCGCTGAATACCGTTCAGTTTTCCAACCATACGCAATATGGCCACTGGACCGGCACGGTGATGCCTGCCACGCATTTAACCGACATCGTTAAAGGCATTGCAGACATTGACCGTCTGAAGACCTGCGACGCGGTGCTGAGCGGCTATCTGGGTTCGGCAGAGCAGGGCGAGCAGATTCTGCAGATTGTTCAGCAGGTCAAAGCGGCTAACCCAAATGCCTGGTACTTCTGCGATCCGGTGATGGGTCACCCCGAGAAAGGCTGCATCGTGGCACCCGGCGTCGCGGAGTTTCACTGCAAGATGGCGATGCCGGCCAGCGATATTATTGCCCCGAATCTGCTTGAGCTGGAGATGCTGAGCGAACGCACTGTCACCGACGTCGACGCGGCAGTCGACGCTGCACGGGCGCTGATTGCCCAGGGACCACGCGTGGTGCTGGTGAAGCACCTGGCGCGTGCGGGGCGTCGCAGCGATCGCTTTGAGATGCTGCTGGTAACGGCGGAAGACGCCTGGCACATCAGCCGTCCGCTGGTCGATTTCGGCGTCCGTCAGCCGGTCGGCGTAGGCGATCTCACCAGCGGTCTGCTGCTGGTGAATCTGCTGCACGGTAAATCATTGCAGGATGCGCTGGAGCACGTCACTGCGGCGGTCTATGAGGTGATGCTGAAAACCCATCAGATGGGCGAGTATGAGCTGCAGCTGGTGGCGGCCCAGGATGCCATCGCCAGTCCGACGCAGCACTTCACGGCAGAAAAGCTGTAACGCATCAGGGCCGGTTAACCGGCCCTGTTCACTCAGGCTAAGCCTTCCGCTTTCAGCGCCGCCTGCACCGCAGGACGCTCCGCGACCCGATCAAACCACGCCTCCAGCGCCGTAAAGCCGGACAGATCCAGTCCCAGCGCTTTTGCCCAGCGCGTCACCACAAACAGATAGGCATCCGCCACGCTGAAATGCATCCCCGTCAGCCACTGTCTGTCACGCAATGACGCATCGACATAACGGAATTTCGCTTCCAGCTGACTGCGCGTCTGCGCTTTCACCTCGTCGGAATAACCCGGGCGAAACAGCGGCCCAAAGCTTTTGTGCAGCTCGCTGCCGATGTAGCTGAGCCACGCCACGGTGTGATAACGCGTCAGGCTACCGACCGGAGCCAGCAGATGGCGATCGGGCTTCAGGTCAGCCAGATACTGTACAATGGCAACGCCCTCTGTCAGCACGCTGCCGTCGCTGAGCTGCAGCGCGGGCACCTGGCCTTTAGGGTTAATCTGGCGGAAATCATCGCCCCGCTCAGTGAGTTTTGTGGCCAGATCAACATTCACCTGAGTGAAGTCGAGACCGCATTCGCGCATGACAATGTGGGGAGAGAGAGAGCAGGCTCCTGCTTTGCAAAACAGTTTCATGACCATGTACTCCTTGTTGCAATGGGATCACAGCATAGTAAAGGCTCAGAGGGAGATTACCAGTGATAAGGTTCAGGGATCGATGAGGGCAAAAGGTCAGCAGTAAAAATCCGCCTTCATAGAAGGCGGCTTTGTTTTCCGCCCCATAGGGGCGTACTAAGTTCGGACTCTTAGAGCCCTCTCTTCACACCTCATGAAGCGACAGTTGTTTATCTTCAACTTCATGCT
>NZ_VWVM01000019.1 GCF_008632075.1 Candidatus Pantoea gossypiicola | reverse complement strand
CGGAGTGAACGCACCACTGGTGTTCGGGTTGTCATGCCAATGGCACTGCCCGGTAGCTAAGTGCGGAAAAGATAAGTGCTGAAAGCATCTAAGCACGAAACTTGCCCCGAGATGAGTTCTCCCTGACTCCCAGAGGGTCCTGAAGGGACGTTGAAGACGACGACGTTGATAGGCCGGGTGTGTAAGCGCAGCGATGCGTTGAGCTAACCGGTACTAATGACCCGTGAGGCTTAACCTTACAACGCCAGAGGCGTTTTTGAGAGACAGATTTTCAGCTTTGTACCGGATATTCTGCGCGGCCATCAGCGGCGGCGCGGAGAACAGAATTTGCCTGGCGGCTTTAGCGCGGTGGTCCCACCTGACCCCATGCCGAACTCAGAAGTGAAACGCCGTAGCGCCGATGGTAGTGTGGGGCCTCCCCATGCGAGAGTAGGGAACTGCCAGGCATCATATAAGTGAAGAAGCCCCGCACGAAAGTGCGGGGCTTTTTTACGTCTGTTGTTTGCCACTTTAAGCTGAAACATTTTCATTTTCTGCATGAAACCTCGACAATCTCTGCTGATCACTATAATGTTGGGCATCCAGATGTCTAAACGTTTATATGGTTGCAAGAGGTGAGCAGGTTATGCCAATCAGGGTTCCCGACGAATTACCGGCAGTGAATTTTTTGCGTGACGAAAATGTCTTTGTCATGACATCGTCGCGCGCCAGTGTTCAGGAGATCCGCCCACTTAAAGTTCTCATACTGAATCTGATGCCGAAAAAGATCGAAACGGAGAATCAGTTTCTGCGTCTGCTTTCCAACTCGCCCTTACAGATCGATATTCAGCTGCTTCGCATCGACAGCCGTGAGTCACGCAATACGCCCACTGAGCACCTCAACAACTTCTACTGCAATTTTGAAGATATCCAGCACGACAACTACGATGGCTTAATCGTCACAGGTGCACCACTGGGACTGGTCGATTTTAATGATGTCGCCTACTGGCCCCAGATTCAGCGCGTACTGCACTGGGCCAATGAGCACGTCACCTCCACCCTGTTTGTTTGCTGGGCAGTGCAGGCTGCGCTTAATATTCTGTATGGCATTCCCAAGCAAACCCGGCATAACAAACTTTCCGGCGTCTATGAGCATCAGATACTGCATCCTCATGCGTTACTGACCCGGGGTTTTGATGATAATTTCCTTGCGCCACACTCACGCTATGCTGATTTTCCTACTCAACTGATCACGGATTACACCGATCTTGAGCTGTTTGCTGAATCGGAACAAACCGGTGCCTATCTGATGGCGAGTAAAGACAAACGGCTGGTGTTTGTTACCGGGCATCCGGAGTATGACGCGCTGACATTGTCTGGTGAATATCATCGTGATTATGAAGCGGGAGTAGGCCCGGAAATACCTTATAACTACTTCCCGCAGGATAATCCGGTACTGCCACCGCGCGCCACCTGGCGCAGTCACGGCAATCTGCTGTTCTCAAACTGGCTCAACTACTACGTTTACCAGATCACGCCGTTCGATCTGCGCCATATGAATCCGACGCTGGAATAGTCCCACCCGACAATCAACTGAACCGTGTTAGCCGATGGCAACACGGTTTTTTTTCGTGCGTAAAACAGAGAAGAAAGTGGTTCCTTTAGTAAATAAAAATTTAAATTCAAATAAAACAACATGATATAATGATTTAATACTAAAAATGGAAATAGTTTTTGATTTAGAAAAATAAATGCTTATGCTCTGATCCTGTCGCTCACAAAACAAACACCGCGTGGATCCGCTGCATTCGATCCTTTGAATACAGGAGAAAGCCAGCATGACAGACTCAGTGATCAGCCATACCCTCTCTTTCAGCCAGCCCTTTAACCATGCCGAACAGCAGTTGTTAACCCCCGAGGCCGTCTCTTTTCTGGAGGCGCTGGTTGCACGCTTTGCACCACAACGCAACGTGCTGTTATCAGCTCGCCAGCAGCGTCAGCAGCAATATGACCAGGGCTATCTGCCAGACTTCGATATGGAAACCGCTTCCATAAGATCCAGCGAATGGCGTATTCAACCCATTCCGGCAGACTTAGAAGATCGTCGGGTCGAGATTACGGGGCCACCCGAGCGAAAAATGGTTATTAATGCCCTGAACGCAAACGTAAAAGTTTTTATGGCCGACTTTGAGGATTCGCTGTCGCCGGAGTGGTCAAAGCTGATTGACGGGCAGCTTACCCTGCGTGAGGCGGTGCATGGCACGCTGCGTTACACCAGCGACACGGGCAAAATTTATCAGCTCGGCGCTAACCCAGCGGTACTGATGTGCCGGGTCCGCGGCCTGCATCTGCCAGAAAAACATGTCAGCTGGCAGGGCGAGGCAATTCCGGGCGGGCTGTTTGATTTCGCGCTTTATTTCTTCCACAACGTCCGGCCTTTACTGGCTAAGGGCAGCGGACCTTACTTCTATTTGCCTAAGACCGAGAGCTGGCAAGAGATCGCCTGGTGGCGTGAGATCTTCAGCTTTAGCGAAGATCAGTTCGATCTGCCGCGCGGCACTATCAAAGCAACAGTGCTGATTGAAACCTTACCCGCCGTGTTTCAGATGGATGAGATCCTGTGGAATCTGCGCGATCACATCGTTGGACTCAACTGTGGCCGCTGGGATTACATCTTCAGCTACATCAAAACCCTGAAACAGCATCCGGATCGCGTCCTGCCGGATCGCCAGTCCGTCACCATGTCTCAGCCGTTTCTGGATGCTTACTCGCGCCTGCTGATTAAAACCTGTCATCGCCGGGGAGCATTCGCAATGGGCGGGATGTCAGCGCTGATCCCCGCTAAAGATCCGACGCGTAATGCCTGGGTGCTGCAGCGCGTGACGGAAGATAAACAGCGGGAGGCGGGCAACGGGCATGACGGCACCTGGATTGCCCATCCGGGCCTGGCAGATACCGCAATGGCGATCTTCAATGCCGTGCTGGGCGACCGACCCAATCAGCTGCATGTCATGCGTGAAGAGGATGCCGCAATCACGGCGGAGCAGTTACTCGCGCCCTGCATGGGCGAGCGCACTGAAGCCGGAATGCGGGCCAACATCCGCGTTGCGCTGCAATATCTTGAAGCGTGGATTAGCGGCAACGGCTGTGTGCCGATTGACGGACTGATGGAGGATGCCGCGACTGCTGAGATCGCGCGTACCTCAATCTGGCAATGGATTCGTCACCAGCAAATGCTGAACAGTGGCCAGCAGGTCACAGCCGAACTGTTTCTGCGCTGGCTGAGCGAAGAGCTGCATCTGCTGCAAAACGCGCTGGGCGAAGCCCGTTTTAGTGCCGGTCGCTATAACGACGCGGCACAGCTGATGGCGCAGATCACTACCGAACGCGAGCTGGTTTCCTTTCTTACCCTGCCAGGCTACCGCCTGATCCCCTGAACAGAGGAGCTATTGCCATGACACGTACTCAACAGATAGATCAACTGGAACAACTCTGGCAGACCGCACGCTGGCAGGGCATTACCCGCCCTTACAGCGCAGCAGAGGTTGTCAATCTGCGCGGTTCTGTTCTGCCCGCCTGTACGCTGGCAGAGCGCGGTGCAGAAAAATTATGGGCGCTGCTGAACGGGGAGGCGAAGAAAGGGTACATCAACAGTCTGGGTGCGCTCAGCGGCGGCCAGGCACTGCAGCAGGCTAAGGCGGGCATCGAAGCGATCTACCTTTCTGGCTGGCAGGTGGCTGCGGATGCCAACGTGGCAGGGCAGATGTATCCCGATCAGTCTCTCTACCCGGTGAACTCTGTGCCGGAAGTCGTGACCCGCATTAATCAGACCTTTCAGCGTGCCGATCAGATTCAGTGGTCCAGCGGTATCGAAAAGGGTGACAGCCGGTACACCGATTTCTTCCTGCCGATTGTTGCCGATGCGGAAGCCGGTTTTGGCGGCGTACTCAATGCGTATGAGCTTATGAAAGCGATGATTCAGGCGGGCGCGGCTGCGGTCCACTTCGAAGATCAGCTGGCGGCAGTAAAAAAATGCGGTCACATGGGCGGTAAAGTGCTGGTACCGACTCAGGAAGCGATTCAGAAACTGGTGGCGGCACGGCTGGCTGCCGATGTGATGGGTGTGCCAACCATACTGCTGGCCCGCACTGACGCCGATGCCGCGGACCTGATTACCTCAGATTGCGATGAATACGATCGTCCCTTTATCCGTGGCGACCGGACGGCAGAAGGCTTCTTCCGCACTCATGCCGGTATTGAACAGGCGATCAGCCGCGGGCTGGCTTATGCACCTTATGCTGACATCCTGTGGTGCGAAACCTCGACGCCGGATCTGGCGATGGCGCAGCGCTTTGCCGACGCCATTCATGCGCGCTTCCCGGACAAACTGCTGGCTTACAACTGCTCACCGTCGTTCAACTGGAAGAAAAACCTCGACGATCGCACCATCGCGACGTTCCAGCAGGCGCTCAGCGACATGGGCTATCGCTTCCAGTTCATCACGCTGGCGGGCATCCACAGCATGTGGTTCAACATGTTCGATCTGGCGCATGCCTATGCCCAGGGCGAAGGCATGCGTCACTACGTGGAAAAGGTGCAGCAGCCTGAGTTCGCCGCCCGCGATCGCGGTTACAGCTTCTCGTCACATCAGCAGGAAGTGGGCACCGGTTATTTCGATCAGGTGACCAACATCATTCAGGGCGGTAAGTCTTCTGTCACCGCGCTCACCGGCTCGACCGAAGAGCACCAGTTCTGACGCTTTTTCTCTGACGGATTCCCCGCCCGCACCACGCGGGCGGGCATTGACCGGAGCTGACTATGCCACCACGTGAATCCCTGATCGCCCACACTATTTTGCAGGGTTTTGATGCGCAGTATGGCCGCTTTCTGGATATTACCGCCGGGGCGCAGCAACGGTTTGAGCAGGCGGAATGGCAGGCAGTGCAGCATGCCATGAAGGCCCGCATTCATCTCTATGATCATCATGTCAGGCTGGTCGCCGATCAGCTGCGGGTGCTGAATGGCGCGGCCAGCTGGGATGAGATTTTCTGGCTGCGGGTCAAGGATCACTATCAAAGCCTGCTGCCTGGCTATCCACGGCATGAGATCGCTGAAAGCTTCTTTAACTCGGTTTACTGCCGGTTGCATGGACATACTGACCTGAAACCGGACCGGCTATTTATCTTCAGCTCCCAGTCCCAGACCGCACCGGTCACACCTTTGAGGCCGTTGTCACGCCATTATCAGCCGGAGCGGGGGTGGCGGGCATTAGTGGATCAGGTGCTGGGAGATTTACCGCTGACGCTGCCGTGGCAGCATCGCGCGCGCGATGTCGGCTGGATTGTCCGCCACCTGCAGTCGCATTTCCCCCGGCTGGATCAGGGCTGGCTTGAGGTTAACAGTGAACTTTTCTATCGCAACAAAACCGCCTGGCTGGTGGCGCGCCTGCATCTGCCGGAGGGCATTTTTCCCTGTCTGCTGCCGATCCAGCGCACTGAAACTGGCGAGCTGTGGATCGACACCTGCCTGACCGATGTGAATGACGCCAGCATTGTCTTTGGTTTTGCCCGTGCCTATTTCATGATTTATGCCCCGGTGCCTGCGGCGCTGGTGGCCTGGCTGCAACCAATTCTGCCCGGCAAAACCCTGGCGGAGCGCTATATAGCGATTGGCTGCCAGAAGCACGGTAAAACTGAAAGCTATCGTGAATATCTTCAGGCGCTGGCAGAGAGTGACACCGCTTTTGAGATCGCGCCTGGCGTGCGGGGCATGGTGATGCTGGTCTTCACGCTGCCGGGCTTTGACTGGGTGTTCAAGGTGATAAAGGATCGCTTCGCACCGCAAAAAGAGGTAACGGAAGCGCAGGTCCGCGCCTGTTATCAGCAGGTCAAAGAGCACGATCGCGTAGGGCGCATGGCAGATACGCAGGCGTTCGAGCAGTTTGCGCTGCCACTGTCGCGCATCTCACCGGCACTGCTGACGGAACTCCACGCCTGCGTGGCAGAAAAGCTGCATATCGAAGATGATCGCCTGATCATTCGTCATCTGTGGCTGGAGCGTCGCATGCAGCCGCTTAACCTCTACCTGGCGCAGGCCAGCGACGCTGAGCGACGACACGCTATTGAAGAGTATGGCCACGCGATTAAACAGCTCGCAGCCGCCAACATCTTTCCTGGTGACATGCTGTTTAAAAACTTCGGCATAACCCGTCATGGGCGCGTGATTTTCTACGACTATGATGAGATCCGCCCGATGCAGGAGCTGAACTTCCGGGAGGTGCCCGCGGCACGCTATGAGGAAGATGAACTCAGCGCTGAGCCGTGGTACAGCGTTGGGCCGGATGATGTCTTTCCGGAAACCTTCCGCTATGCGCTATGCAGTGAAGCCGTGACCGGGGCCTTGCTGCTGCAACTCCATCCGGAGATATTCGACGCCCGCTGGTGGCGGGCGCAGCAGCAGCGCCTCGCTCATGGCCATGTGGAAGAGGTGATCGCCTGGCGGCAGACGCAGCGTTTTAGTGTCTGCTACGCCGCAGAAACCGTTAACGACCGCTGTACGCCAGCGTAACCTGACGCGCTTCGCGGATGACCAGCGCACCTAATTCTGTAATGCGATCGTCTGTCATGCGGGCGATGGGGCCGGAAATCGAGAGCGCGGCAAACGCCTCGCCATGTTCATCATAAATGGGGGCGGCGACACAGCGCAGTCCGAGTGCATGCTCTTCATCATCCAGCGAAAAGCCCGCTTTGCGTACCTGCGCCAGATTCTCTTTCAGGCTCTGCGGTGACATCAGGGTTTTCGGCGTGTAGTAGTGCAATCCTTTCTGATGCAGCAGGGCGGTGACCTGTTCATCACCCAGATGCGCCAGAAACGCTTTGCCTGCACCTGACGCATGCATCGGTAGCTTGCCGCCTATCGGCGCGGACATCCGCATCAGCTGGGTACACTGCACCTGATCAATGATCACCGCCTGGTGGTCACTGAGATCCAGCACCGCCAGATTTACCGTCTCACCGGACTGCTCCATCAGGCGACGCAGCACCGGGTGGACCAGCGCCAGCAGATTGCGGCTTTGCAGGAAACTGCTGCCGACCACAAAGGCGTGTGCGCCGATTGTCCACAGCCCGAGATCGCCCACCTGACGGACAAAGCCCTGCTGCTGCATGGTGCTGAGCAGGCGATGCGTGGTGGAGTTAGGCAAACCCGCCTGCTGCGCCAGCTCGGTCAGCGCCACGCTGCCATGTGAGTCAGCAATCAGCTCCAGCAGCGTCAGGCCGCGCGTCAGCGACTGGACCTGACCACCCGCGGTTGCGGCGACAGGGGTGCCGCGGGGTTTCTTACCGCGCTTAACGGGAACAGGCGTTGCCATCGTTGTTTCTCCTTTTACATTGTGGAAATCATTTTCGTTTTAATTACGCGGTTTGCAAACGCTGGTTTTCTGGTCAGACCTGTGCAGCCATTATCTGAACCTGACTCAGAAGAGGTTACTTTGTCGCCAGACAGGCTTGTGCCAGAATGAAAAACAGGGTTTTCCGCCAGCAGACTGACGTGAATGGGGCAACAGTGAGCAATAAAATCGACGCGCTACATCAGCAGCTCGCACGACGCATTATGGTGTTGGATGGCGGCATGGGCACTATGATCCAGAGCTACCGGCTGAAGGAAGAGGATTATCGCAGCAGCCGTTTCGCGGACTGGCCCTGCGATCTCAAAGGCAACAACGATCTGCTGGTGCTGAGTAAACCGTCGGTGATCCGCGAGATCCACGATGCTTATCTGGCTGCCGGTGCGGATATCCTGGAAACCAACACCTTCAACGCGACGTCGATTGCGATGGCGGATTACCAGATGGAAAGTTTATCGGCGGAGATCAACTTCGAAGCGGCCCGGCTGGCGCGCGCCTGCGCCGATGCGTGGACGGCGAAAACGCCGGATCGTCCGCGCTACGTCGCAGGTGTGCTTGGCCCGACTAACCGCACCTGCTCGATCTCACCCGACGTCAACGATCCCGCCTACCGAAACGTTACCTTCAATCAGCTGGTGGAAGCCTACCGCGAATCGACCCGCGCGCTGGTGGAGGGCGGTGCTGACCTCATCATGATTGAAACGGTGTTCGATACGCTGAATGCCAAAGCGGCCATTTATGCGGTACAGACTGAGATGGAAGCGCTGGGTGTGAAACTGCCGCTGATGATCTCCGGCACCATCACCGACGCCTCAGGCCGGACGCTCTCCGGCCAGACCACCGAAGCCTTTTACAACTCGTTGCGTCATGCCGAACCGCTCTCTTTTGGCCTGAACTGCGCGCTGGGACCGGATGAGCTGCGTCAGTATGTGGCGGAGCTGTCGCGCATTGCCGAGGGCTACGTCACTGCCCATCCCAACGCCGGTCTGCCCAATGCCTTTGGCGAATACGATCTCGATGCAGAGCTGATGGCGGAGCAGATTGGTGAATGGGCCACCTCGGGCTTCCTCAATATTATTGGCGGCTGCTGTGGCACCACCCCGCAACATATTGCGGCCATGGTCGCAGCGGTTGACGGCGTCGCGCCGCGCAGGTTGCCGGTAATTCCGGTGGCCTGTCGTCTCTCCGGCCTGGAGCCGCTGAACATCACCACAGAGTCACTGTTTGTTAACGTCGGTGAGCGCACCAACGTCACCGGCTCAGCAAAATTTAAGCGGCTGATTAAAGAAGAGAAGTACAACGACGCGCTGGAAGTGGCGTTGCAGCAGGTGCAGAGTGGCGCGCAGATCATCGACATCAACATGGATGAAGGGATGCTCGACGCTGAAGCGGCGATGGTGCGCTTTCTGAATCTGATTGCGGGCGAACCCGATATTGCCCGCGTGCCGATCATGATCGACTCATCAAAATGGGCAGTGATTGAGAAAGGGCTGCAGTGCATTCAGGGCAAAGGGATTGTGAATTCGATTTCGATGAAAGAAGGTGAAGCGGCCTTTATCCACCATGCGCGCCAGGTCCGGCGTTACGGTGCGGCGATGGTGGTCATGGCGTTTGACGAAGTGGGCCAGGCAGATACCCGCGCCCGTAAAATCGAAATCTGTCGCCGCGCTTACCGAATTCTGACCGAACAGGTCGGCTTCCCGCCGGAAGATATCATTTTCGATCCCAACATCTTTGCGGTTGCCACCGGCATCGACGAGCATAACAACTACGCGATGGATTTCATCGGTGCCTGTGAAGACATCAAGCGTGAATTACCCCATGCGCTGATCTCCGGTGGCGTCTCTAACGTGTCGTTTTCATTCCGTGGCAACGACACGGTGCGTGAAGCGATACATGCGGTGTTCCTCTACTACGCCATCCGAAATGGCATGGATATGGGCATCGTCAACGCAGGCCAGCTGGCTATCTATGACGATCTGCCTGCAGAACTGCGCGAGGCGGTAGAGGATGTGATTCTTAACCGCCGGGAGGATAGCACCGAGCGGCTGCTGGCGCTGGCGGAAAAATACCGTGGCGGTAAAAGCGACGGTGCGCAGGACAAGCAGCTCGCCGAGTGGCGCAGCTGGGATGTGGTGAAGCGGCTGGAATATTCGCTGGTCAAAGGCATCACGGAGTTCATCGAGCAGGATACCGAAGAGGCGCGCCAGCAGGTGCCACGCCCGATAGAGGTGATTGAGGGGCCGCTGATGTCCGGCATGAACGTGGTTGGCAACCTGTTCGGCGAAGGCAAAATGTTCCTGCCGCAGGTGGTGAAATCGGCGCGCGTGATGAAGCAGGCGGTGGCGTATCTGGAGCCGTTTATCGAAGCCAGCAAAGAGGCGGGGCGCAGTAACGGTAAAATCGTGCTGGCTACCGTCAAAGGCGACGTGCATGACATCGGCAAAAACATTGTCGGCGTGGTGCTGCAGTGTAATAACTACGAAATTATCGACCTTGGCGTGATGGTGCCGGGCGAGAAAATCCTCAAAACAGCGCGTGAAGTGAAGGCAGACATCATCGGCCTGTCTGGCCTGATTACGCCGTCGCTGGATGAGATGGTCAATATGGCGAAAGAGATGGAGCGGCAGGGCTTTACCTTGCCGTTGCTGATTGGCGGCGCGACCACCTCGAAGGCGCATACTGCCGTCAAAATTGAACAGCACTACAGCGGCCCGACGGTCTACGTGCAGAACGCCTCTCGCACCGTTGGCGTGGTGTCGTCGCTGCTCTCCGCCACCCTGAAAGACGATTTCATCGCCCGAACGCGCAAAGAGTACGAAACCGTGCGCATCCAGCATGCACGTAAAAAGCCGCGCACGCCGCCGGTCTCGCTACAGGCGGCGCGCGATAACGCCACCTCAATTGACTGGGAGAGCTACACGCCGCCGGTGCCGCATCGCCCTGGTGTCCGTCAGGTGGAGGCCAGCATTGCGACGCTACGGCACTACATCGACTGGACGCCGTTCTTTATGACCTGGTCGCTGGCGGGTAAATATCCCCGCATTCTGGAGGATGAGGTGGTGGGTGAAGAGGCGCAGCGTCTGTTTGCCGATGCCAGTGCGATGCTCGACAGATTGAGTGAGGCGTCGCTGCTAAAGCCGCGTGGCGTGGTCGGTATTTTCCCGGCTAACCGGGTTGGTGATGATATCCATATTTACCGTGACGAGCGACGCGATGAAGTTTTGTGTGTGAGTCATCACTTACGTCAGCAGACCGAGAAAACCGACTTCGCCAACTACTGCCTGGCGGATTTCGTCGCCCCAAAAACCGCCGGAAAAGCGGATTACCTTGGCGCGTTCGCGGTGACAGGCGGACTGGAGGAGGATGCACTGGCGGAGGCGTTCGATCGTCAGCACGATGACTACAACAAGATCATGGTGAAAGCGCTGGCGGACCGTCTGGCAGAAGCCTTTGCTGAATACCTGCATGAGCGGGTGCGTAAGGTGATCTGGGGCTTTGCGCCCAACGAAAATCTGAGCAATGAAGAGCTGATTCGCGAAAATTATCAGGGGATACGTCCGGCACCTGGCTATCCGGCCTGCCCGGATCACACTGAGAAAGCGGTCATCTGGACGCTGCTGGGGGTGGAAGAACAGATCGGCATGACGCTCACCGAATCCTTTGCCATGTGGCCGGGCGCAGCCGTCGCTGGCTGGTACTTCAGCCATCCTGACAGCCGCTATTTCGCCGTGGCGCAGATCCAGCGTAACCAGGTGGAGGATTATGCGGTACGTAAAGGCATGTCGGTCACAGAGGTGGAGCGCTGGCTGGCACCGAATCTCGGCTACGATGCGGACTAAATAAAAAAAGCGGCAGAAGGCTGCTTGAAGGGAGGGGAATTAACTCGGGACCTGTCAGCTGTGATATCGAGCCAGCGCAGGAAACACGGTCAGATCGGAAAGACGCAAAAGCCGTCATCCATGACACGCTCGGCCCGCGCGATTACGCACCTCATCCCTGAGGTGCGCCCGTTGCCGGGCCAACGCTCTGCGTTGTTCAAAAACGCTCCCGGCGTTTTTGTCCATGGCGCGGGACGCTTTCCTCTTCTGTCCATGTCTCCTGTGCATCAGGCTTCTTCATCGCTGAGAATCACCCCGTCCGGGCTTGTCAGCCAGCTCATCCATACAGGTGACTTCCTGAAGCGCGTGCCGAAGTCAAAGCGATGGGAGCATACGTCTGGAGTAAAGCATCGCGGGCCACGGATGGCCCGCGTTGAGCCGCCATGGATGGCATCTTTGCGTCTTTACGTAGGGCGTATGCTCCCTGAGCCTGCTTTCTGTTAACCGCATGAAACGGCCCTGAGGCCGCCTCTGCTTAGTTGAAGCGAGCGTCGCGATCCGACGTCAGATCATACAGCTGGTACTTACGTCCCAGCATCTGACCGCCATCACGCGTCAGCGGCACCCAGTTCACCTGCGCGCGACCGCGTGTTGGCGTCACGGTGAACAGATCCATCGGCACGGAGATATAGAAGCCTTTGGTGAAGTCGCCTTCGCCATACTCTTCAGACGAGACGTTGGTTTTGGTGGCATAAACACCGACCATCACGCCGCTGTCGAAGCGCTTCGACACATCGACCGTCACGCCTTTATCTTTTGCCAGATACTGTCCTACGCTGGTTTTAACCAGCACATCCTGCATGAACCACGGACGCCAGTAACCGGTGAGGTTGCCGGTGGTCGCTTTATAGCGGTTAAACTGCATCATATTGTCCCAGTCACGCTGACGGACGTAGTTGGCATCGACACCCACGGCCCAGTTCGCATCGACCGGACGATAAAGCAGCTCGCCGCCCACGCCGCCGTACATCGTCTCCAGATAGCCGCCGTAGACCTGACCATAGAAGCCGTTACCGAGGTGGCCCATATAATTCGCCTGCAGATCGTTGACATAAACGTTGTTCTCAACGTAATCGCGGATATGAGTACGCACGCGCGGCAGCGAAGAGTCCGCCGGTGCGCCGTTGTAGTTGAACTTGTCGTAGTTATTGGCGAGGTTACCAAACAGACTGCCGCCCACCAGCAGGTGATCCGTCAGCCAGTAATCCGCATTGGCCATGACGCCAACCTGATACATGTAGAAGCTTTCCGGGCCACCCACCGACTGATTCAGCACCGGTGACAGGCTGTAGTTCAGGCGATCTTTACGGATAAACATACCCTGCTCAGTGTTACCCGGATCGACCGGTTCTTTGCGGATCTGTTGCAGCGGCTGCTCGTGGCCCAGCGGGTAGCCTTCCAGCTCTTTACGCAGACTGGCAACTTTCGTTTCAGTGGTCACCTGCGGCATGTTAAAGCGCGACTCGGTCACATTGATCGTGTCGATGCCGTCCGGCAGGTGGTTCATGATGATGCGATTAGCGCGATCCACCCCTTCACGGGTATCACGATACTTCGTCTGCTCGCCTGACACATACAACGTGTGGCCCTGAGTCTGAATCCGCGGACCATCAAGGCCCGCGTTGTATTTCAGATCGGTCAGCTGAGTGCCGACTACCGTCGGTTCCAGCAACTGCGGCTGCGGCTGTGGATTGTAGGCCGGCTTCTCGCTGTCGATATGCACCTGACGCAAATCATTAAAGTTGGTACGGATGGTGACACCAAACATAAAGGTATTACCGCGTTCGTAGCTGGCGTTGATGTCAGCCCAGTCGGTCACACGGTAAATCGCGCCGACGTTGAGCTTGCTGCGCTGATCAAGGCGGCCAGCAAAGTCATTCTGGTAGTCGTTGCCCTCATACTCCATCTTGAGTCGCAGCGGCTGCCAGGGCGTCTGATACTCCACGCCGCCGAAAAATGCTGTCGGACCGTGGAACATCTGCGAGCCATTGATGGAACCCGCTTCGCCCACCTGTGGACGCTGGCAATAGCTGTCGCTGTAGGAGCAGAACGGGTTCTTCACGGTGCCGCTATTGCCGAGATAGCCCCAGCCGAGGCCCAGGGTGAAGTCGAACGGTCCCCAGGCTTTAGTTCCCACCACATATTCACTGTCGAACAGGCCGGTACCACCGAGATCGCGCGTTCCCACCGCCACTTCCGGCAGCCAGAAGCCTTCCTGCCACAGACGCAGTTTCAGGTCGAAGGCTTTATCCTTATAGCTCTGCGTGCCGCTGAATTCTGACACTGCACTGTACTGCCGGGTGCGCACGTCGGTATAACGCACGGTCGTCTCCAGCCAGGGAAAGAGCTGCAGTGACGCTGAGTAATAGCGGTACTGATCGTTGTCACGCGCATTGAGGCTGAACTCGCCTTCTCTGGACATGCGCGCCGTCGGCACCTGCATCAGGCCCACACCACCGAAGTCAGATTGTGACGGGCCCACCGGCGCGGGGAAGGTGTCGGCCTGCGCCTGACAGGCTGCCGCCACGGAAACAGCCAACAGGCTGAAGAGATAACGTTTTTTCATCAGTCTGGTATCCGGTGAGTCAGTACGGAAAGGATGCGATCGTTCAGGTCTTCATAGCTGCCTGGCAGGCTCCATGAGGAAAAGCCGAGCCAGATAACGCTGCCTGGCTCCACTTCCGCGTGGCGGTGATTCCAGTATGCAACCGGCACCTGCTGTGTGGCGCCTGAGGGCGCAATGATCGTGACAAAATTGCGTTCTGCGCCGGAGAGTGACGGATGACCCTCCAGATAGTCGCGTACTGATTTACCCGGCTGCCAGCTCACTTTGCCTGCGCCGCTTAATGCGCCGAGCAGCAGTACTGAATCGGATGGTGCCTGCAGCCAGAGGTCATAGCTGCCTTCCAGCCGACGGTTGTCCGCCGGATGGAGACGAATCCAGTCCGGGTCAAGCGGGGTGAACTGACGACCTGTCACGTTGATGGCGCTCAGCTGGCGGATGACCTCATCAATGGCCGCTGCCCGATCGCCGCTGCTGTCAGCACGCCAGGCACGTAACGCGGCAAGCGTCTGTTGATATTGCTGCTGTGCGACGGCGCTGGCACCGCGCTCAGCAATAACGGTACGTCGCCAGTCCGTGTTGGTCTGTAGCGGAGGCAGTGTCACCAGTTGTGAGAGATCCGCGATCTGGCTCAGCTCAGCCTGACCACCGTTGTGCGGTGCATGGACGATAACCTGCGCAGTCGCCTGCGCTTCTGCGGCGCTGAACAGGCTCAGCCCGGCCAGCAAAATAGTGATTTTTTTCATGATTTCGCCGGCTTCAGAATAGTAATATCAACAGGGAAGGCATCGGCCGCCAGCATCTGATGGGCCTGCACCACATCACCGCTGCTGTTGTCGATCCAGAAGGTGTTTTCCCACTCGCGGTTACTGCTGTCGATGCTTACCTGCTCATGCCAGACACGGCATGGGATGCGGTTGCCCGCCACGGTCAGCACTTCGTCGGTGCCACGCTGGAAGGTGGAGCGTAGGGTCGCACCGCGAACCTTGCCCTGCTCGGTCCACTGCACAATGCGGGTCCAGCCTGCGCCACTGCTGATATGCAGGCTGTCAGCAAGCGGATCCTGTTGCAGATTGCTGACGCTCAGCAGGTTATCCGGTAAGCCCAGGGTTTTAACCAGGCGGCCGTGCTGTGTCACCAGCATCGCCTGATCCTGCGTCACCCATTTCTGCTGCCCCTTCTCGTTGTAGCCCAGCACCACAAAAATGCGCGGACCGTCATTCAGACGAGCATAGAGACTGGCATAGGGAAGATTGTTGACCTGTTGATCGGTGACGGTCACGTCATCCGGACCGTTAACGGCGAGCAGCAGGGTCTGTTCAAGACCTTTTTGCGTTTGTGTACAGGCCTGCAGCAGCAGGCAAGCGAGCAGCAGAGGAAGTCGGCGCACTGTGTGTCCCTGATAAGTCATGCCAAAGTAAAAAATAACCACACAGGCGTGTGGTTATGTTTAAAGGTGCTCTGCCCGTCACGGCTGGCTGCAGAGATACAGGTTGCGAGGCTTAGCGTCATCACTTAACGGAGTCAGTGATTCAGCCTCGGCCCGTTTGCTGCAAATCAGCAATCAGACGAGAGTCGGGCATCCATCAACGAGTGGTGCTCGTCGTGGTCGTGGTTGTTGTACCGGTATTTGCACCGTCACCACCGCCAGAAGCAGCAATGCCGAGCCCAACCAGCGCGCCAAGTGCGCCGATACCGACAGCCGTGGACGTGCCAGCAGAGATTGCTCCCGCCTGCGCGCCAGCTGCAGTACCTGCTTCACCTGCTTCCTGCGGCGCAGCAAATGCGCTGGAAGAAGCAGCAACGAGGATCAGGGCTGCACCGGCAACCATAGTTTTTTTCATAACAACGTTTCCTGCATTGAGTGAATGAAGGATCTCTGACCGGCGACAAGGGCAATACAGACAGGCTGCAGCCAAAGCGACGGACAGTCCCATTGCGGGCGCGTTCATTATAGGGCAACAAAATATCAGAGTTCAGTGCCATAAAAACCAGGGTAAATAACGAAGCAATTGCGTGATTTAATCAGCTGGATTGGGGATAACTACTTTTTATATCGGAGTTTTTCCGGTTGATACCCTATATTTCGCTACGGGTAAGGCAAATGCAAAGCGGAATGTTCTTTTTTAGTTATATCTGGCACGGAATAAGAATAATCAGAATTTACTCAGAAGGGATTAATTTAAATATGGCTATAAATCAACAGCTAATCCTGCTGCCAGCCAGTTTTCAGATCCATTTTATACTGGATATCACACTGTTTTAGCACCCGATGTTCAGAATTATCTTAGGGTATTTTAAGACTTTTCCCGCGCTGGCGTGAATGACAAAATCGATTATCAGGCCGCCCGGATGGAAAAAGAGACAAAAAAAGGGCGGCAATGTTGCCGCCCGATGAAATTAACACCAATTAACGCCAGGATTTATAGCGGTTAATTAAGGCATTAGTGGAACTGTCGTGAGAGGTAATTTCGTCCTCATTTTCCAGTTCCGGCAGAATACGGTTCGCCAGCTGCTTACCTAATTCCACACCCCACTGATCGAAGGTGAAGATATTCAGGATGGCACCCTGCGTGAAGATTTTGTGCTCGTACAGCGCAATCAGCGCGCCCAGGCTGTACGGCGTAATCTCACGCAGCAGAATGGAGTTAGTCGGACGATTACCTTCAAACACCTTGAACGGCACAATGTGGGCTACAGATTCTGCCGATTTGCCGGCATCGGTAAACTCTTTCTCCACGACGTCGCGTGACTTACCAAACGCCAGCGCTTCGGTCTGGGCAAAGAAGTTAGAGAGCAGCTTCGGATGGTGATCCGCCAGCGCGTTATGAGTAATAGCCGGCGCAATAAAGTCACACGGAACCAGTTTGGTCCCCTGATGGATCAGCTGATAAAACGCATGCTGACCGTTAGTACCGGGTTCGCCCCAGATAATAGGGCCAGTCTGGTAGTCCACCGGATGACCGTCGCGATCCACATACTTGCCGTTAGACTCCATATTTCCCTGCTGGAAATAGGCGGCAAAGCGGTGCATGTACTGGTCGTAAGGCAGAATCGCTTCGGTTTCGGCACCAAAGAAGTTGTTGTACCAGATGCCAATCAGCGCCAGCAGCACCGGCAGGTTCTGCTCTGCCGGGGCAGAGGCGAAGTGCTGGTCCATGGCATGTGCGCCGCTCAGCAGTTGCTCGAAGTTATCGAAACCAATCGAGAGAATGATCGACAGGCCGATCGCTGACCACAGTGAATAGCGGCCGCCAACCCAGTCCCAGAATTCAAACATGTTATTGGTGTCGATACCGAATTCACCCACTGCTTTGGCATTGGTCGACAGTGCAGCAAAGTGTTTCGCTACATGCTGCTGATCGCCAGCGGTTTTCAGGAACCAGTCGCGCGCGCTGTGGGCATTGGTCATGGTTTCCTGGGTGGTGAAGGTTTTCGATGCGACCAGGAACAGGGTGGTTTCCGGGCTGAGATCTTTCAGCGTTTCGGCGATGTGGGTGCCGTCAACGTTGGAGACGAAATGCATATTCAGATGGTTTTTATACGGGCGCAGCGCTTCCGTCACCATAAACGGGCCCAGATCGGAGCCGCCGATACCGATGTTCACTACGTCGGTGATCGCTTTACCGGTATAGCCTTTCCATTCGCCGCTGATGATGCGCTCTGAGAAGCCTTTCATCTTGTCCAGCACGGCATTGACCTCTGGCATCACATCTTTGCCATCCACCAGAATCGGCGTGTTACTCCGGTTACGCAGTGCGACGTGCAGCACCGCACGATCTTCGGTGCGGTTAATCTTCTCACCCGAGAACATAGACTTAATGGCACCGCTGAGATCGGTCTCTTTGGCCAGCGCCTGTAACTTATCGAGGGTTTCCTGGGTGATGCGGTTTTTGGAGAAATCCACCAGCATCTGATCATCAAAGGTGGCAGAGAATTTGGCAAAACGATCGGCATCCTGGGCGAACAGATCGGCAATTTCTACCGATTTCATTTGCTCAAAATGCTGTTGCAGCGCTTTCCAGGCTGCGGTTTGTGTCGGATTGATATTTTTCATGGCAACACTCTTGTTGATATTAAGAACCGTCATTCCATCGGAGGCACATCATGCCTGTTTAGCGTTTCAGTATGACCACACTTGTAACTGAAAGGAAAAATTTTGTCAGCGCACGCCGCGCAGACGAGATGAACGCTGCGGTCTGTCGTCAGCATTCACTGGCGCGAACCGCCTGCGGATGGCAGTCGTATCACGCGCTAAAGTGTGACGCGAAAGCCTGCGCAAAACGTTGTGCCGTGTCAGGGATTGTTGCAGGGGCTGAACCCATTAAGCACTGTAGCCGCTGCGGCGCAGGGCAATTTGTTTTCTGATGCGGCTCTCCGGCCATCGCTGACATTGACAGCAGGTCCAGAAAAGGCTAGATCTATGCGCCTACTTGCGCACCTGTGTGCAAGCCAGAAGAGGCGCGTCGCCCAGGCAGTGTGTTGGAGGAACCGTATCCGGTGAAAACACATCATGGGGAGCGACGCCGAGGTGGGTCAGCACGCGGTGTGTTGCCTGTCGGCTACAGGGGCTGAATCCTCTGGGTTGTCACCAGAAACGTCTGCAGTCGACGTTTTGCAAGGTGGGGCGCTTCTGGGTGACTCGTCTATCCGATCTTGTCCGCCCGTTTCTGCTCTTTCCTTGTGCCTGGCTGAAAGAATGTTTCTCGACCCTTTCATCGGCGAGAACAAGATAACCTGACACGAGGTCTTACATGTCTCAAACTCTGATAGTGGCAAAATTTGGCGGCACCAGCGTAGCCGATTTTGAAGCGATGAACCGCAGCGCCGATGTGGTGCTGCAGGACGCCAGCACGCGTCTGGTGGTGCTCTCTGCCTCGGCAGGCATTACCAATCTGCTGGTTGCGCTGGCTGAAGGCCAGCAGGCTCCCCAGCGCGCTGCTCTGCTTGATGATATCCGCCGTATTCAGTACGCCATTGTCGATCGCCTGCAGCATCCGGGCGTGATCCGCGATGAAATCGATCGGATGATCGACAATATCAGCACGCTCTCAGAAGCGGCGTCACTCGCCACCTCAAATGCCCTGACCGATGAACTGGTCAGCCACGGCGAGCTGATGTCCTCACTGCTGTTTGTTGAAATTCTGCGTGAACGTCAGGTGAATGCAGAGTGGTTTGATGTTCGCAAAGTGATGCGCACCGACGATCATTTTGGTCGGGCAGTCCCGGATGTTCAGGTGCTGGCGGAGCAGGCGACGGCGCAGTTGCAGCCGCGTATTGCGCAGGCGCTGGTGATAACTCAGGGCTTCATCGGCAGTGAAAGCGAAGGGCGCACCACCACCTTAGGGCGTGGCGGCAGTGATTATACCGCCGCGCTGCTGGGCGAAGCGCTGAATGCGGCGCGGGTCGATATCTGGACGGATGTGCCGGGTATCTATACCACCGATCCGCGCGTGGTGCCGACGGCCAAGCGCATTGATGAAATCACCTTTGAAGAAGCCGCTGAGATGGCGACGTTTGGTGCAAAAGTCCTGCATCCGGCGACGCTGCTGCCCGCCGTACGCCGGGGTATTCCGGTCTTCGTCGGCTCCAGCAAGGATCCGGCAGCGGGCGGCACCCGCGTTTGCAACGAAACCCGCAACCCGCCGCTATTCCGGGCGCTGGCGTTACGCCGTAAGCAGACGCTGTTAACGCTGCACAGCCTTAACATGCTGCATACGTTTGGTTTCCTTGCCGAACTGTTTAGCATTCTGGCGCGTCATAACGTCTCCGTTGACCTGATCACCACCTCCGAAGTGAGCGTGGCGCTGACGCTGGACACCACCGGCTCGACCTCAACCAGCGCCAGTCTGCTGACCCAGGCGCTGCTGACTGAACTCTCGTCGCTGTGCCGGGTAGAAGTGGAGGAAGATCTGGCGCTGGTGGCGATTATCGGCAATGAGCTGTCAAAAGCCTGCGGTGTTGGCAAAGAGGTGTTTGGTGTACTCGACCCGTTCAACCTGCGGATGATTTGCTATGGTGCCAGCAGCTACAATCTCTGCTTCCTGGTACCGGGCAACGATGCGGAAAGCGTAGTCCGCACGCTACATCGTAATCTGTTCGAGTAAGCTTCTCCGCTTTTCAGGCCGCGCCAGCGCGGCCTGAAAAGCGGCAAAAAAGGTGCAGTCTGGCCTGATCCTCATCTGGTTTCCTTCCTCCATATAGTTCCATAAATACAAAGACTTATTGATAATATTGCCAAATGGCAACCCCTTTCTTTGCGCATTTCGTGTACCGGCGTTGCGCTCCCTTTCCTCAGATTTATAATCCCGCCGCTGAATCCATTCACCCAAATTTAGGAAATATCATGAAAAGGTTAGTCGCAGAGGCGCTGGGGACTTTCGTACTGGTTGCAGGCGGTTGTGGTAGTGCCGTACTGTCAGCGGCGTTCCCGGAACTGGGCATTGGCTTCATGGGCGTGGCGCTGGCTTTCGGGCTGAGCGTGCTGGTCATGGCGTATGCGGTCGGTCACATCTCTGGCGGTCACTTTAATCCGGCCGTCACCCTGGGATTAGTGGCAGGCGGACGTTTCTCCGCCTCGCAGGCCATTCCTTACATCATCGCGCAACTGGTGGGCGGCATTGCTGCTGGCGCGGTGCTTTATCTGATCGCCAGCGGTAAAGGCGACTTCAGCGCAGCGGCCAGCGGCTTTGCGGCAAATGGCTACGGCGAACACTCGCCGGGCGGCTTCAGTTTGCAGGCAGGCATGATCACTGAGGTCGTGATGACGGCTATCTTCCTGATTGTGATCATGGGCGCTACCAGCGAACGCGCGCCAAAAGGCTTTGCGCCAATCGCGATTGGCCTGGCGTTAACTCTAATCCACCTGATTAGCATTCCAGTGACCAACACCTCCGTTAACCCGGCCCGCAGCACCGCAGTAGCCCTCTTCCAGGGTGACTGGGCGATCGCTCAGCTGTGGATGTTCTGGTTAATGCCGATTATCGGTGCCGTGATTGGTGGTTTGATCTACCGCGGTTTAGAGGAAAAAGCAGCGTAATTTCTGCGATATGCAGCGGATCGGCAGCAGTCGATCCGCATTTTCCTGCCTCGCCCCATCTTCGCCTTACGCCATGATAATGAAATGTTATGATCCCGCCTTCGTCACGGCAGTCGTTCCTGCCTGGCGACGCTCTATGGCAAATCTGCACTAAACATAACATTCTTATAAGGAAGTCTGGCTATGCTCGCCACGTTAACCCGCCTGTTCCCGCTCTGGGCCGTGCTGCTGTCTGTCGCCGCGTATTACTCTCCAGGTACCTTTCTTGGCATCGGACCCTGGGTCACTTATCTGCTGATGCTGATTATGTTCGGCATGGGTGTCACCCTGAATATCGACGATTTCAAACGGGTGCTGACCCGGCCTGCGCCGGTGGTTGCCGGAACGTTCCTGCACTATCTGGTGATGCCGCTAGCCGCCTGGGGGCTGGCAAAACTCTTTCATATGCCGCCCGATCTGGCCGCCGGTATGATTCTGGTCGGCTCAGTTGCCAGCGGCACGGCCAGCAACGTCATGATCTATCTGGCGAAAGGGGATGTGGCGCTGTCGGTAACCATTTCTTCCGTCTCCGCGCTGGTGGGCGTGTTCGCCACGCCGCTGTTAACCCGCTTTTATGTTGATACCCACATTCAGGTTGATGTGGTGGGCATGCTGCTGAGCATCGTGAAGATCGTGGTGATCCCGATTAGCCTTGGGCTGATCATTCATCACAGCATGAACAGCGTGGTGCGTCGGGTGGAGCCGTGGCTGCCTGCGTTTTCGATGGTCTGCATTCTGCTGATCATCAGCGCGGTAGTCGCGGGCAGTCAGGGTTTCATCGGATCGGTGGGCCTGATGGTGATCGCGGCGGTGATCCTGCATAACGCGATTGGTTTGCTTGGCGGCTACTGGGGCGGCAAACTGTTTGGCTTTGATGAGTCAACCTGCCGCACACTGGCGCTGGAGGTCGGCATGCAGAACTCCGGTCTGGCGGCGACGCTGGGCAAACTCTACTTCTCGCCGCTGGCGGCATTGCCGGGCGCGCTCTTCTCAGTGTGGCACAACCTGTCAGGTTCACTGCTGGCGGGGTACTGGTCCGGAAAGCCGATTAAGAAGAAGTAAACGTGACGGCGCATTAATGCGATGCGCCGCTTCTCACTGCTGCAGCGCCGGACGATAGCCGTTCCGGCGCTGCAGCAGGCTATTCACCTGCCTTATTCATAATCTCGCTCATCATCGGGTTGTTCCAGCACGGTATAGGCCACGCTGCAGAAGAGGGAATTCAGGCGCTTCATGTCGCCGAGTAAACCGAGGTGCAGCGAGCTGGTTTCAATGCTCTGCACATTCTGCTGATGCAGGCGATCAACATGGGCGTGAGAGTAGCGACGAATCATCAGACGGAAGCGATGTTTCGCGCGGCGCAGACGTCTGGCGCTGGTGACATCGTGCGACAGAAACACCGACAGGCTCATTCTGAGGTTGGCGATCAACAGTTCCTGTAGCCCCTCCAGTTCCTTTAATCCTTCGGCAGAAAATGCACGGCCCGCTGCAAGCGACTTGTCAGCGACATCGCCGCTCATTCGCTCAATAATGTCACCGGCCTGCTCCAGATTCAGCGACATTTCAATGATTTCACCCCAGCGGCGCGAATCCTCTTCCGGCAAATCCTCTTTGGGCATCCGCGCCAGATAGAGTTTGATGGCGGTATAGAGCACATCGACATCATCATCCAGCCGCCGCACCGTGCGCTCCTCGCGGGATTCACCATGCACGACTTTATTAAACGCTTCCAGCATCTGTTCCAGCACGTCACCCATGCGCAGCGCTTCGCGGGCAGCATTCACCAACGCCAGCGCCGGGGTATCCAGCGCGCTGCGATCGAGGTGCTTTGGCTTGAGCTGCAGCGCGTTGTCGACGTCGTCGGCAATGAGTCGACGGCAGAAGCGCGCCATCAGGTCAGCAAACGGCACCATCGCCACGCAGCGGATCAGGTTGTAGAAGACGTGGAAGAAGATCACCAGCTCTTCATCGTTGACCGGCAGCTTATCGAGCCAGGTCGCCACGATATCGACAAAGGGCAGGATCAGGACGCAGCCAATGAACTTGAACAGCAGGCTGCCGAGCGCTACGCGCTTACCGGCGGCATTCGAGCCGCTGGCGTTAATCATCGCCAGCAGACCGCTGCCGAGATTGGCACCAATGACCAGACAGAGCGCGACCTTGAACGAAATCACGCCTGTGGCGGTGAGCGTTGCGGTAATCAGCACCGCGGCCAGACTGGAGTAACTGATAATGGCAAACACGGCGCCCAGTAGCGCATCGAGCATCACGTCGCCCGTCAGACTGGAGAAGAGTACCTGCACACCCGCGGCCTGAGTAATCGGACGCGCCGCTTCGACAATCAGTTGCAAGGCCAGCAGGATCAGGCCCAGGCCAATACTGGCGCGGCCTAATTGACCGGCGCGGGTCTGCTTGCGGCTGAGGAAGAACACCACGCCAAAGAAGATAAACAGCGGTGAGAGCCAGGAGAGATCAAAGGTCAGGATACGGGCCATGATAGCGGTACCGACATCCGCGCCCAGAATCACCACCAGTGCGGGCGTCAGGCTGACCAGATTCTGCGCCACAAAAGAGGTGACCAGCAACGTCGTGGCATTACTGCTCTGCACCAGCGTAGTCACGCCGATACCCGCCAGAAACGCCATCGGTTTTTTTTCGATGCTGCGGCTCAGCACGCGGCGCAGATCGGCACCGTAGACCCGCATGATGCCGGTTCGCACGATATGCGTGCCCCAGACCAGCAGGGCCACTGCAGAAAGTAAATTAAGCAGGGTTAACACGGGGTATCGCTCCTCGTTTGTCAGGCTTCAAACAGCACAGACTGCCAGCCTGACAGCGAGAGCAATCTGTGAAGGGGATTGCCGTGCGATGCGTAATTTTTTCCTGTGTTTTAAGCCACCTGGCGCAAAGTCGACAGCTCTAATTGTAGACCAATCTTCCTGCCAGCGGGATGCAAATCCGCCGCCGATCGGTTAAGCACATCGACCGAAAGTTCCACGTCATGCGCCCGGATACGGTAGCGGATGACGTTGCCCAGCAGGCTGTGGCTGAGGATTTCCGCAGGAATACCCTGGCCCGGCGCGGTTAACAGCATTGATTCCGGGCGAATAGCCACCTGGTTATGGAAAGGCTGGCCGGTCAGCCGCGTCGCCTGCTCGGCACTCAGCAGGTTGTAATTGCCAATAAATCCGGCGGCGAAAAGATCAACTGGCTGGGTATAGAGCGCTTCTGCATCGCCGTTCTGCACGATTTTGCCCCGGTTCATCAGCACGATGCGGTCGGAGAGCGTCAGCGCCTCCTCCTGATCGTGGGTGACGAACAGGGTGGTGAGATTCAGCTCACGCTGGATGCGCCGGATTTGATCGCGCAGATGGCGACGGATACGTGCATCCAGCGCCGACAGCGGCTCATCCAGCAGCAGCAGCCGTGGACGCGTGACCAGTGAACGCGCCAGCGCCACGCGCTGACACTGGCCGCCTGACAGCTGATGCGGATAACGGCGCGCATAGTCACTGAGTTCCACCAGTTCCAGCACCTCCCGCACCCGCTGGCGGATCTGTGCCTCGGGCAGCTTCTGCATCTTCAGGCCAAACGCGACGTTCTTCTCCACCGTCATATTGGGAAACAGCGCATAGCTCTGGAACACCATGCCGATGGCGCGCTTCTGCGGGGCCAGCGGCACGATATCCTTGCCCTCCAGCCTGATTTCACCGCTGTCGACGCCGGTTAATCCCGCCAGACAGCGCAGCAGTGTTGATTTGCCGCAGCCGCTGGGGCCGAGCAGGGTCACAAATTCCCCTTCAGCAGCGCTGAAATCAATCTGCTCAAAAATCGGCGTCGGTCCATAGGACTTGTTCAGCTCTCTGACCTCAAGGTAACTCATATTCAGCCTCGTTCGGGATTCAGGGCATTAGCCAGCCAGGTGACCAGCAGCACCACAAAGAAACAGGAGATCACCAGCGCGCTGGTGAAGTGACCGCTGCCGTTACGCATGTTGAAGAGGTAAACCTGCAGGGTTTCATAACGGTTGCCGACCAGCAGGTTAGCGAAGACAAATTCGCCAATCAGAAAGGAGAACGAGAGCAGCACGGCAATCAACATCCCTTTGCTCAGGTTAGGCAGCACCACCCACAGCGCCGCCTGCCAGGTGCTGGCACCCAGCAGTTGTGCAGCATCAATCAGCTCTTTAAGGTTGATTGCCTGCATATTGTTCGCCAGTGCACGATAGATAAAAGGCAGTGCGATAGTGAAATAGCAGCCGATTAAGATCCACGGCGTGCCGGTCAGCATCAGCGGTGACGAAGAGTAGAGCTGGAGCAATCCCACGGATGACACCACCGGCGGTACGGCAAAAGGCATCAGAATCAGGATGTTCATCACCGAATCGAGTCGGGGAAAATAGTAAGCGATTACAAACATGGCAGGCAGCACCAGCACCAGCGAGAAGAGCAGCGCACCAAAGCAAATCAGCAGCGAATGACCCAGTGCCGTCAGAAAACGTGGATCGCTCCAGAGCTGGATGAACCACTTCAGGCTATAGCCCTGCGGCAGAATGGTATTACTCCAGTCGGACGAGATTGCATAGAGCAGTGTAGCCAGCAACGGCAGCGCCAGCAGGGTAAAAAGTAACCCAACCATGATCCGGTGATAGAGGTGCTCAGCACGTGACATGACGGCTCCTTTCATGGCTGTTTCGCATTGAGATAGCTGCGGCGCACCAGATACTGCTGCACCAGGGTGATGAGCGCCATAATCGTCACCAGCAGCATCGCCAGCGCGCTGCCGGTGTTGGGATCGAGCGAAATATCACCGGAGACCAGCGCGGCGATGCGTACCGGCACCACGTTAAAATTACCGGTGGTCAGAGCATAAATCGTGGCGTAAGCGCCCAGCGCATTCGCCAGCAGGATCACAAAAGTTCCGAGCAGCGCCGGGAACAGAATCGGCAGACCGATATGCCACCCGTAGCGCCAGCGGCTGGCACCCAGTAGCGCTGCGGACTCCTGCCACTCCTTTTTCAGCCCGTCGAACGCCGGATAGAGCAGCAATACGCCCAGCGGGATCTGGAACCAGGTGTAAACCAGCACCATGCCGTTGCGCGAGAAGAGTCTGAAGTTCTCAATCACACCATAATGGCGCAGCAGCAGCGTCAGACAGCCGTTCAGCCCCAGCAGAATCACAAAGGCAAACGCCAGCGGAACACCGGCAAAGTTGCTGGTCATGTTGGTAAAAGAGATAAGGAAGCGCTGGAGTCGTCCGCCGCCGAGCTGATGCAGCGAATAGCCGGTGACCAGCGCAATCAGCAGTCCCCAGACGCTGGACCAGAGCGAGATATCCAGTGAGAAGCGAAATGCCTGCTGGTAGAAAGGCGAGGTGAGAATGTCCTGATAGTTATCCCAGCCCCACTGGCTGTTCATCTCACTCCAGAAGCTGTTGATGGCGATCCACAGCAGCGGTGCCAGCTGAAAGGCGACCCAGAACAGGGCAAACGGCAGCAGCAGCAGCAGGGCAAAGCCTTTTCTCCTCATCTCTGTGGCTCCGCCAGCAGTCCGCGGCAGACCGGTTTGTCATGCGGCACCTCAAGCAGTTCGCACAGGGTGCCGCACAGATCGGTCTGCTGCGGTGCCAGATCAGGCTGCAGCGAGAAGGCCCGGCCAAAGACAAACAGCGGCACCGTGGTCTCCTCAGGCAGAATGCCGCCATGGGAGCGATCGTCATTCATACCGTGATCGGCGGTCACCATCACCTGATAGCCCTCGGCCAGCCACAGCGGCATCCACTGCGACAGCAGGCCGTCGGCGATGCGTGCCCGGTTGCGGTACTGCGGTGAGGAGAGCCCCGATTTATGACCGGCGTCGTCGATGTTCATCGGGTGGATCAGCAGGAAGTCGGGATCGTGACGCAGCCGCAGGCTCTCTGCGTCTTCAAACAGATGCGAATCGGGATAGCTGTCGTCAGAGTAAAAATGACCATACTGAATCGGCAGTTCCGGTGCGTCCGTATGCCGATCGCGCGCCGGAACAAACGGGGTTCGGTTATAAAGTTCACTCACCCAGTGGTAGGCCGCCGCCGCGGTGGTCAGGCCCGCGGCACGGGCAAAGTGAAAGATGCTGCGCTCGCGACTTAACCGGCTGACGCCATTGTGAATAATGCCGCTTCTGACCGGCGGGACGCCGGTCAGGATGCACTCATAAAGCGGCCGCGACAGCGACGGCAGTTCACAGGTCAGACGATAATAAAAACCGTTGCCCTGCGAACATTCGGCATGCAGATAACCCATTGCATGTTGTGCGACCTGATTGCTCAGCCCATCCAGCACCACCAGGATAGTCTTCATTTCCTCTCCCCGCCGCAGGTTACTGCTGCATGTTGATGATGACGTTTTCCTGCCACAGGCGCGGCAGCATTTTTGACGATTTATCCCAGGCGGCCTGATCTTTAACCGGACGGGCATTTTTATACTCTGACTGCGGCAGCAGGCGAGCCTGAACATCGGCAGGCAGCGTCAGATGCTCGGCACGAATCGGACGGGCATAGCCCTTCGCCAGGTTAATCTGACCCTGGTCTGAGAAGATATATTCGCGCGTCAGTTTTGCCGCGGCAGGATGTTTCGCATATTTGTTGATGAGGGTGGTGTAACCGGAAGTCACAGAACCGTCAGAGGGGATCACCACTTCGTAGCGGCTTTTATCAATCTGGTCACGGTAGTTAAGGGCGTTAAAGTCCCACACCACTGACATCTGCACTTCGCCTTTTTCGATGTTGGCGATCACCGGATCGGTCACGCCAAGACGCCCCTGTTTTGCCAGGTCAGCAAAGAATGCCAGCGCCGGTTTCAGGTTCTTCTCGTCGCCGCCTAATGCGTAGTTTGCCGCCAGCACACCGTTGGCTGCCTGAGCTGCCACGCCGACATCACCGATAGTAACCACATACTTACCTTTTTTCAGATCGGCCCAGCTGTGGGGGATATCCTTAACCTGCTGCTTGTCGATCAGGAAAGCGATGGTGCCGGTATAGGCCAGCGCCCAGTGACCCTCTTTATCTTTGGCCCAGGCCGGGATCTGATCCCAGTGGGTCGGTTTATACGGCTGCGTCAGCCCTTTCGCCACGGCGATGGGGCCAAAGGCCGCGCCGACGTCGCCGATGTCAGCGCTGGCGTTATCTTTCTCCGCATCAAATTTCGCCAGCTCCTGCGCCGATGACATATCGGTGTCGCTGTGCTTAAGGCCATATTTGCTGTTGAGATCGCTCCAGGTCTCCTTCCAGTTGGCCCAGCTGTCCGGCATCCCGACGCTGTTGACCTGGCCTTCACTGCGCGCCGCTTTTTCCAGCGCGGCGAGGTCGTTATCGGCGGCCTGCGCGACGGGCAGGGTGAGCACTACAGCACTGGCTACTACAGAGGCGATAAACGCTTTCATCTCAGTTGCTCCGGGTGTAAGTTGAGGGGCCTGACTGGTCTAGTCCAGCAAGAACCGAGCCAATGTAGCCCCTCTATATGAACGATTTATGACAAGGCGGCGCGGTGCGGGGAAGGGACGACAAAAGACGCGGCCCGTTCGCCCACCTCAGGCGCGTTTACCTGAACAGTAAGAGTGCGAAGTCGCACCAAAATGAGGCTACTGTTGTGGAGTCGATAGCACTCAAAACGGCGGATGCGATTGCCAGCGCGCTGCTGACGCGCATCCAGGCGGGGGAGTTCAGCGGCGGACGACTGCCGGCAGAACGTGCCTTAAGCGAGGCGTTCAGCACCACCCGGATTACCCTGCGGGAAGCGCTGGGCAAGCTGGAAGCCCAGGGGATGATCTACCGGGAACTGCGTCGCGGCTGGTTTATCGCGCCACCACGTCTGATTTACAATCCGCTGCATCACAGCCACTTTCATGCCATGGCGAGGGAGCAGGGACGGCAGGCGACCACGGAGGTGATCGCTGCTGAGCAGGTTGCGGCGCACGACAGCGTAGCGACTGCGCTGCGTCTGGCTCCAGGTTCGTCGGTTTACTGTATTCGCCGCCTGCGCCGCATTGATGGGCGCGCGGTGCTCTATGTAGAACACTACCTCAATCCGCGTTTTTTCCCTGGCCTGCTTGATGAAGATCTGACCCGCTCCCTGACCGATCTCTATGACCAGCGCTACGGTATTCGCTACGGCGGCGCGCGCTTCACAATTCTGCCCGGCCCGTTACCGGAGGTGGCTGCACCCACGCTCAATGTGGCACCGGGCAGTCCCGGTCTGCTGATCACCCGTATCAACCGCAATCAGCTAAAAGAGGTGATTGATTGCGACTGTGAATACTGGCGGTACGACGCGCTCTGTGTGGATGTTGAGGCTTAGGGTTATTGTGATTTGCATCACACTCACGCATGATATCGCGCGCTGATAACCCCTTTTTAAAGGCGCAACATGAGTGACAAAAATCCTTTTGCCCGCCACCTTGCAACGGTACTGCAATGGGTGCTGAATCTGGGTCTGCTGAGTCTGGCGATCATCCTGATCGTCTTTTTAGGCAAAGAGACTATTCATCTGGCAAACGTCCTGTTTAATACCGGCGAGCAGGCTTCTTCTTACCTGCTGATTGAGGGAATTGTTATCTATTTCCTCTACTTCGAATTTATTGCCCTGATTGTTAAGTACTTTCAGTCGGGCTATCACTTTCCCCTGCGCTACTTCGTCTATATCGGTATCACGGCCATTATCCGCCTGATTATCGTCGACCATAAAAATCCCTTCGATACCCTCTGCTACTCAGCGGCGATCCTGATTCTGGTGGTCACACTGTGGCTGGCCAACAGTAACCGGCTGAAACGCGAATAATCCACCTGCCGTCTGACACGACGGCAGGTGTTCGCATCGCCGCTCTGCGCTAAACTAGCGACCTGAAAATTATCGGGAGTGGTGCCATGCCGCAAGACGCACTCAGCTTATTACGTTCGCTCAACTGGCTTTCTCCGTCGCAGGCTACCCTTACGCCACCCTTGCTCGACTGGCTGATGGAGGAGGATTCGATGACGCGCCGTTTTGAACAGCACTGTCAGCGGGTCACGGTTCAGCCGCTACGTGAAGGCTTTATCGACGCCAGCGAGTTGGGTGAGGAAAGGGCGTTGTTACCAGACGATGAACGCTTCTGGCTGCGCGAAGTGCTGCTATCCGGCGACGATCAGCCCTGGCTGGCTGGCCGCACGCTTGTGCCGGAAAGTACCCTTAACGGGCCAGAGGCGATGCTGCAACAACTCGGTACTCGTCCTCTTGGGCGCTATCTTTTTTCGTCGTCGACGCTGACCCGCGATTTTATTGAGCCGGGGCAGGTGGAGGGATTATGGGGACGGCGTTCCCGCCTGCGTCTCTCTGGCAAACCGCTACTGCTGACTGAACTGTTTTTACCGGCATCGCCGCTCTATCGCGATCTGGTCTGAGGATTTTGTGGTGCAAACGAGCTTAAGTATGAATAAATGGCGGGCCTACGCTCGCCTGATGCGTATCGACAAACCGATTGGGACGCTGCTGCTGATGTGGCCCACGCTCTGGGCATTATGGCTGGCTGACATGGCGATGCCGCCGCTGCCGGTGCTGGTGGTATTCGTTGCCGGGGTATTTGTCATGCGCGCGGCCGGTTGTGTGATCAATGACTACGCCGACCGCAAAGTTGATGGTCATGTGGAGCGTACGAAGCACCGGCCACTGGCCAGCGGCGCGGTGAGTGCCAAAGAGGCGAAGCTGCTGTTCGTGATCCTGGCGCTGGTGGCTTTTGCGCTGGTGCTGACCATGAACCTGATGACGATTATGCTCTCGGTTGTGGGGCTGGCGCTGGCCTGGGTTTATCCGTTTATGAAGCGCTACACTCACCTGCCGCAGGTCGTACTGGGGGCCGCGTTTGGCTGGGCGATTCCGATGGCATGGTCCGCAGTTAGTGAGTCCTTACCTCTGGTCTGCTGGCTGGTGTTTATTGCCAACATCTGCTGGACGGTTGCTTATGATACGCAGTATGCGATGGTTGATCGGGACGATGACCTCAAGATTGGCGTAAAGTCGACGGCGATTTTATTTGGTCGTTTCGACAAGCTGATCATCGGGTTGCTGCAACTGGCAACCCTGCTGCTGATGGCGCTGGTGGGCATGATGCTGCATCTGAACGGTGCCTTCTACTGGACGTTGCTGCTGGCGGCTGCGCTGTTTGTTTATCAGCAGAAGCTGATCGCCGGACGCGAGCGCCAGCCCTGTTTCCAGGCTTTTCTGAATAACAATTATGTCGGGATGGTGCTGTTCCTCGGCGTACTGATGAATACGCCGCCGTTCACTCAGCTGTTCTGACTGGAAAGGCAGCCTGTCATAGCGGGAAGACCGCGCCTGCACAGGGGACAGGGCCAGATCGGAAAGACGCAAAAGCTGTCATCCATGACGGCTCGGCCCGCGCCATCCCTGGCGCGGGACGCTTTCCTCTTCTGTCCCTGTCCCCTGCGCGTCAGGTTCTTCGTTGCTGTAAGAAGCCTGCCAGACAGCCCTGTGCGACATAAAAAAGGCGACCCTAAGGTCGCCTTTTTTGCTTTACGCGGGTATCAGTCGTGCGCGACAGCCGTTTCAATGGTCATCCGGACATCGCTGGTCACCAGGTCAGCCAGGATATGCCAGGTGGCCTGGGTCTGGGCCACATCCGCATCTCCGCTGTCGCTGATGTAGCCTTCATCACGCAGCGTCAGTACCAGTGAGGTAAAGACCGCTTTGTCGAAGAACTCCGGCGCATTGATCCCGTGCAGTACCGACAGACGCTGAGCCAGCGTCCGGCTCTCTTTCTCCAGCGTGCCGCGGTTAATCGTCGGCTTGGCGCTGAGAATCGAGAAGGTAATGGCATAACGCTGTAGCGTTTCACGCACACCGGCAGCCAGCAGTTGCAGCGTGCGGTAGCGCGCTGCGGTAAAGCGCAACTCACCGGCTTCGACGGTAATCAGGCCCTGACGCGCCAGCTCCTGACTGATGTCAGTCAGCAGTTGTGGCAGCTCATCGGTCTGCCAGCGCAGGAACAGTTCGCTCTTCAGCATCGGATAGATCAGGCTCACCTGACGCAGCAGTTCCGCTTCGCTCAGCGTCTGATGCTGCTGAACAATGGCGGCAATCAGCGACGGCATTACCAGCATGTGATGAATGTTGTTGCGGTAATAGGTCATCAGCACCGCCTGCTCACGCGGCAGAATGATGATGTCGCCAATACTGTCCTTTTCACTCTCAAACTTATTCATACCCATGGCGTGATCCAGCAGCGCTTCTGCTGAGAGATCGGGTACGGTTGCGTTAGGTGAATAAGGCACATTGCGCAGCAGCTGGGTGTAGCACTCCAGTTGTTCTATCAGCTGTTCGCGGGTAAGTGAGCGCTGACGTGAGGCAAGCAGGGCCGTGACACAGAGGTTCATGGCGTTAGCCGCGCCCGCTTCATTGATACGTACCATCAGGCTGGCCGCGATATCATTTACCGTCGGTGTTAACCAGCTCGGACGCTGCGGCTCAATCGGATCGATCGCGTCGCGCCATTCCGGTACCCGCTTGTTAAGATAGTTGACCAGCGGCAGCGGTTCGCCAAAGTTAACGTAACCCTGACCGAGGTTACGCAGCTTGCGCAAGCCACGCACCATCTGCATGAAGCCCTCTTTCTCTTTCGCCGCGCCGCGCAGTTCTTTGGCGTACGTACCCACTTCCATCACGTGCTCGTAGCCGATGTAGATCGGCACCAGCGTGATCGGGCGATTACCGCCGCGCAGCATCGCCTGCAATGTCATGGCTAAGGTGCCGGTTTTCGGATCCAGCAGGCGACCGGTACGAGAACGACCACCCTCGACAAAGTACTCAACCGAATAGCCGCGGGTAAACAGCTCACCAAGATATTCGCGGAACACCGTGGCGTACAGCTTGTTGCCTTTAAAGGTGCGACGGATAAAGAAGGCACCCAGACGACGGAAGATCGGACCGGCTGGCCAGAAGTTAAGGTTGATACCGGCAGCAATGTGTGGCGGTACCAGCCCCTGATGATAGAGCACGTAGGAGAGCAGCAGATAATCCATGTGGCTGCGGTGGCAGGGCACGTAGACAATCTCATGTCCATCCTGCGCCAGCTGGCGCACTTTTTCGCCGCCATTGACGTTGATGCCCTGATAGAGACGGCTCCAGAGCCAGCCCATCACGCGGTCGGTAACGCGAATCGCTTCATAGGAGAAGTTCGCCGCAATCTCTTCCATCATCTCGACGGCATTCTGCTGCGCTTTCTCATGGGAGATTTTTTTGCTGCGCGCCTCATCTTCTACTGCTTTTTCAATCGCTTTGGATTGCAGCAGACGATTAAACAGATCCTGACGGGCCGGTAAACGCGGGCCAATCGCAGCCAGCCGCTGACGGGCAAAATGGATACGCGCGACGCGGGCCAGCTTCTGCGCGATCGACTTATCTGTCCCATGTTCCGTGGCCATACGCCGCAGAGAGACGGTCGGCGAGAAGCGGACAAAGCTGTCGCGCCCATGCCAGATGACCGCAAAGAACTTCTGCACGCCGTTCAGCACCCGCAGGTGTGGTGTGGCTTCGCCCTGAACTTCACGTCCCGGTGCACGACCAAACATCACGGTGACGGGAAGCATCTGAATATCCAGCGTGGGATTATTGCGATGCAGGTCCAGGTAATCGTGGAAAATTTTCACCGATTCCACGCTGGGTACAAAATAGGGGAAGACGCGCGGGCCATCGTGGATAAAGACGTGGCGAGGCAGCAGGGAACCATCAATCTCCAGTGGAGAGAGCGGATCGGGCAGATGATGCCGCAGACACTGCGCGCGCAAAGTCAGTAAGTCAGCCTTCGAATCGTAAGGCAAAACATACATAATAGGTCGGGTCGGATCCAGACCATGTTCAGACACGGGATCGGCCGGAATGGCCTTACTCTTTACCAGAAACGAGAGTGGTAAATTAAGCAATTTATAATAAAGTTTACGCCAACCTGACATAGACAACATGAAGCCTCTTGTTAGCAAAGCGCCGCAAGCATACCAGAAAGTGCAGCGAAGATCTGTGGTGGTGCCAAATGCACGCAGCCCAGACATTGACGTCAATCCGATAAAAGGGTTCCCACACATGGCAAATAATGCCACCGGACTTATCAGAATAGTAAAAGCCGCAGGTTACTCCTGGCAGGGGCTGCGTGCCGCGTGGCAACATGAAGCGGCGTTTCGTCAGGAAGCCCTGGCTGCGCTGGCGGCGATCATTATCGCCTGCTGGCTGGATGTCGATGTGATCTCGCGCATCCTGATGATTGGGTCGGTGGTGCTGGTGGTCATCGTCGAAATCCTCAATAGCGCCATTGAAGCGGTGGTCGATCGCATCGGTCAGGAGCATCATCCGCTGGCAGGCCGGGCCAAAGATATGGGCTCTGCGGCGGTACTGATCAGCATCTTACTGGCACTGTTTGTCTGGATCGCGCTGCTCTGGACACATTTGCGATAAGCGTTCCATATCGCGCCAGAAGCCGCGTTTTGCCTGACAATCGGTTTCCATTTCGCCAATACCTGTATATACTCACAGCGACTGTATAAACAACCAGGGGGCGGGATGAAAGCATTAACCAGCAGGCAGCAGCAGGTCTATGACCTGATTCGCGACCATATTTCTTCAACAGGCATGCCGCCTACGCGCGCAGAGATTGCTGCACAACTGGGCTTCCGCTCACCGAATGCGGCAGAAGAGCACCTGAAAGCGCTGGCGCGTAAAGGCGTCATCGAGATCGTTTCCGGTGCATCGCGCGGCATTCGTCTGCTAATGGAAGAAGAAGCCTCAGAAGGCATACCGTTGATTGGCCGGGTTGCTGCCGGTGAGCCGATCATGGCGCAGGAACATATCGAAACCCACTATAAAGTGGATCCGGGCCTGTTTAAGCCGTCTGCTGACTTCCTGCTGCGCGTCAGCGGAATGTCGATGAAAGATATCGGGATTATGGATGGCGACCTGCTCGCGGTACATAAAACCCAGGATGTGCGCAACGGCCAGGTTGTCGTTGCCCGCATTGATGATGAAGTCACCGTTAAGCGCTGGAAAAAGCAGGGTGCTATCGTGCATCTGCTGCCTGAAAACAGCGACTTCGACCCGATTGTTGTCGATACGCGTGCACAGTCCCTGACCATTGAAGGTCTGGCGGTTGGCGTGGTACGCAACGGCGAGTGGCTCTGATTTGAGGCCTGCGTGCATTCGCCTTTACTGATGCTATTCTGTCTGCCCTAATTTTGTCGCTGCCTGTTTTGCGCAGCGACACCGAGCACGGAACGGCGAATGCGCTTTATCACGGCAACCGATAAAAACCTCTGGCGGCTTGCGCTGCCGATGATCCTTTCAAATATCACTGTTCCCTTACTGGGGGTGGTCGATACTGCAGTCATTGGTCATCTCGACAGCCCCGTCTATCTTGGCGGGGTTGCGGTCGGGACCACGGTGACCAGCTTCCTCTTTATGCTGCTGCTTTTCCTTCGAATGAGTACGACTGGCCTGACGGCACAGGCGTTTGGTGCGGGCGATAAAACGGCGCTGGCACGCGCGCTGACTCAGCCGCTGATTATTGCGCTGCTGGCAGGTGTACTGTTTATCGCTTTACGTTATCCGATTATTCAGATGGCGACCCATTTGGTTGGCGGCAATCCCGCGGTACTGGAACAGGCGGCGCTGTTTATTCAGATTCGCTGGCTCAGTGCGCCTGCAACCCTGGCAAATCTTGTCATTCTGGGCTGGCTGCTGGGCGTGCAATATGCGCGCGCGCCGGTGATCCTGCTGGTGGTGGGCAATCTGGTTAATATTGTGCTCGATCTCTGGCTGGTGATGGGGCTGCACTGGGGTGTCGCGGGTGCGGCAACCGCCACGGCGCTGGCGGAGTATATTACACTGGGTGTCGGCAGCATCATGGTCTGGCGGGTCCTGAAGCTGCGCGGTATTCCCCTGAGCCTGCTGAAGCAGAGCTGGCGCGGTGACAGCGGCCGGCTGCTGCGGCTGAACCGGGATATCATGCTGCGCTCATTGATGCTGCAACTCTGTTTTGCCTCGCTGACCGTGCTGGGCGCGCGGCTGGGCCCGGATGTGGTGGCGGTCAACGCGGTATTGCTGATGTTCATTACGTTCACGGCCTATGCGCTGGATGGCTTCGCCTACGCGGTTGAAGCGTTTGCTGGCGAGGCGCATGGTGCAAAAGATGGCGGCAAACTGCTGCGCGTCTGGCACTCTGCCTGTCGACAGGCAGTGGTGGTGGCGCTGTTCTTCTCGCTGATCTATGCCATTGCTGGCCCGCAGATTGTTACCCTGTTGACCTCTCTTCCTTCGCTGCAACAGAGTGCTGACCGCTATCTGGTCTGGCAGATCGTTATGCCGCTGATCGGCGTCTGGTGTTATCTGCTGGATGGGATGTTTATCGGCGCAACGCGTGGACGTGAGATGCGTAACAGCATGATGATGGCAGCAGCAGGCTACTTTCTGACGCTGCTGAGCGTACCGGCGCTGGGCAATCACGGACTGTGGCTGGCGGTAACGGTTTTCCTGGCGCTGCGCGGTCTGTCACTGTGGCTCATCTGGCGCAGGCACTGGCGTCAGAACAGCTGGTTTGATGCCTGATGCTGTAGAGGTGGATACAGACTATTCTGTATTATTCCAGGATTTTGAAACTTGCCACTATAATTAACTTTATCCGGCGCAGTTAACCAGCGCTTTGTATTGTTATTTTGTAAAGTAGCAAGATAATCATTAAACCCTGAGGATTGGAGGTCTGCCATGAATAAAGACGAAGCGAGCGGCAACTGGAAGCAGTTCAAAGGCAAAATGAAAGAGAAATGGGGCAAGCTGACCGACGATGACATGCAGGTTATCGAAGGTAAACGCGATCAGCTGGTTGGTAAAATCCAGGAACGTTATGGCTATGCGAAAGATGAAGCAGAGCGTGAAGTGACGAACTGGGAAGGCGAGAACAAAGAACACCGCTGGTAATGCAGTGGTGAGCAGTTAATATGTTCCGGTGCAGCTGCACCGGAATCACGCAATAATGTGCCGGTCATCCGCGTTTTCCCCGCTTTTTACCCTCATCCTGATGATCGTGATCGCAGCTTTCATGGCGCGTACAGGCTTCAACCGCAGCACAATTTTCACATAAACCATGGGCTTCAATGACGCTATGGCGTAAAGCGAACTGCGCTTCACCTGCCAGCGTTGCGATAATCTTCTCCACACCCTGCGCCTGTTTCTCCGTTACCGCAGCACAGCGGTCGCAGACCAGCATCACCGACGTATGGGCTGGTGCGTCAAAGTGGTGACACATGACGTAGCTGTTGTTGGACTCCACCCGATGAATGAAACCCTGCTCGAGCAGGAAATCCAGCGCACGATAGACCGTGGGCGGCTTAGCCTGCGGTTCGCTGATGCGGAGCTGATCCAGCAGATCGTAAGCGCTGATTGAACCAGGCTGTTCAGCCATCAGGCGCAATACCTCAGCACGCTGCGAAGTCAGACGTACACCGCGCTGCAGGCACATTTTTTCAGCCTGAATCAAAATTTGCTGCGACGTCATGTTTGTCATGAAAAATTCTCCGCTGGATAAGTGATGTTATTTTATCACACATAGTTTTGCGGCGCTGATGTTCGTTTTCGCCTGATAAAACAGCATTATTTGCCTGATAAAGCAGCATTTTAAGAATTTCGGCCGCTATCTATCTCAAATATGACGAGAAATCAGATCCATTCTCAATCGACCTGAAGCGGAATTTGTTGGCATTTTGCTTTGCATCTCACTGTGTTAAGAAGTAATGTTCAGAAAGACTTAAGAAAAGTCTGGCATTATTTGAAATACCGCGACGCAGTTTGAACAATTACAACGGTTTTTTGATTGGAAAACGTCCAATCCTTTGAATTAAGACACTGTTTCCTTTGAATTCACAGCAATAACGCGTTAGCCAGAGTTCACAATAGGGCTAACAAACTATTCAGTCGTTGAATGTTTCAATGACAATTTCTCAGGTGAAGGCAGGCAAATGGTGAAAAAATCCGCTCAACGTTCAGCGCTGAAATATTCCGCTGCAGCGACCGCGCTTTTCCTTTCTTCTTCCGCCATGGCGGCAGGGACCTGGTATGATGCACGTAATGACGCCATGGGCGGTACCGGCGTAGCATCTTCTGTTTATGGCTCAGCAGTGCTGGTGAACCCGGCATTAATGACGCGTGCTAAGTCTGACGATAACGTCAGCATTATTCTTCCCTCGGCAGGTATTCAGGTTACTGACAAAGATAAGCTGATCGATAAAGTCGATGATATTACGGACACCGTAGATCGCTATCGTGACGTAATTGGTAACCTGACTTTTGCAGATTATCTGCGTGGCTATCCTGAACTGCGCGCTGCCTCCGGCGATGTTGCTGACAAGCTAAGCGATCTGCGCGGTAACAAGGCGGACGGCAGTGCAGGCGTGGCCGTGGCCGTTACGATCCCCAATGAGACTCTGCCTTTTGCGTTTGTTACCAAAGCCTACGGTACGGCGCACGTCCGTGCCAACGTGGTCCAGGGTGATATCGACTACCTGCGCGGTGTCGCTAATGGAACGGTGCTGCCACGTCCAGGCGATCAAAATAACCTTCGTTCCAGTGCGAATGGCTTAGCGGCATTGACCATTGATTATGGTGTGGCGGTGGCGCATGAGTTCACCATCGCTGGTCAGCCGGTCTCGGTGGGCGTGACGCCGAAAGTGCAGAAAACCTCGCTCTATAACTACACTGCCAGCATCTATAACTACGACAAGAACGACATCAACAATAGCCAGTATCGCAGCACCGACACCGGCTTTAACGTTGATGCCGGTCTGGCGACCACCTTTGCTGAAAACTGGACGCTGGGGGTGACCGGACAGAACCTGGTTTCGCGCGATCTGCAGACCAAAGAGGTCAACGGCTTCCGCGATACCTATCAGATTCGCCCGCTGGTCACCACCGGGCTGGCCTGGGATAAAGGTCCATTTACCGTGACCGGCGATGTGGATCTGACGGAAACCAAACGCTTCAAAACGCAGGATAACAGCCAGTATGCGGCAGTAGGCGCGGAATACCGCGTGCTTGACTGGCTGCAGCTGCGTGCCGGTTATCGTGCGGACATGCGGTCTAATGACGAAAATGTCGCCACCGCAGGTTTTGGTCTGTCACCGTTTAACAAAGCTGTCCATCTGGATCTGGCCGGCTCTGTAGGCGCTAACAACACCTGGGGCGCGATGATGCAGCTGGGCTTTAACTTCTAAATACGTTATTCAGGCTGTTCGGGGGCGGGCGATGCACTATCGCCCGCCCTTGTGTTATCCTTGCACAGAATTCCATCACCCTTAATTACCGGATTGTCTGCGCTTCATGTCTAATTTCTCTTCGCAACGTTTCTCTGTCGCCCCTATGCTCGACTGGACCGATCGCCACTGTCGCTATTTTCATCGTCAGCTCACCGGTGACACGCTGCTCTACACCGAAATGGTGACCACGGGCGCGATCATTCATGGCAAAGGGGATTACCTGGCTTATAGCGAGGCGGAACATCCGGTCGCGTTGCAGCTTGGTGGTAGCGATCCGGCGGCGCTGGCGCAGTGTGCGAAGCTGGCAGAGCAGCGCGGCTACGATGAAGTAAATCTGAACGTCGGCTGTCCTTCGGATCGGGTTCAGAATGGCCGTTTCGGTGCCTGCCTGATGGCCGAGGCGAATCTGGTCGCGGATGCGATTAAAGCGATGCGTGACGTGGTGTCGATTCCGGTCACGGTGAAAACCCGCATCGGGATTGATGAGCTGGACAGCTATGAATTTCTGACCGACTTTATCGGCACGGTGGCAGGTCGCGGTGAGTGCGAGACATTTATTATCCATGCGCGAAAAGCCTGGCTCTCCGGCCTTAGCCCCAAGGAGAACCGCGAAATTCCACCGCTGGATTATCCCCGCGTCTGGCAGCTGAAACGCGATTTTCCGCATCTCACGATCGCGCTTAATGGTGGCGTAAAAACGCTGGAAGAGGCACAGACCCACCTGCAGCACCTGGACGGTGTGATGATGGGACGCGAAGCCTATCAAAATCCGGGCATTCTGGCGCAGGTCGATCAGACGCTGTTTGGTCGTCAGCATCCGGCGGCTAACCCGGTGGACGTGGTACGCGCCATGTATCCCTATATTGAAGCGGAGCTGGCGAAGGGCACGTATCTGGGACACGTCACACGCCATATGCTGGGACTGTTCCAGGGGATCCCGGGTGCACGCCAGTGGCGACGTCACCTGAGTGAAAACGCCCATAAACCGGGTGCCGATGTTCGCGTACTGGAAGCGGCGCTGGCGCTGGTGGCGGATAAGATCCCACAAGAAGTCTGATTTTTGACCTGAACAAGAAAGCCAGCTTTTGAAGCTGGTTTTTTTTCGCCAGAATATGGTTTTTATCACCAGGTCGCTACGCCTTTTTTAAGCCTTATCAGTATAAAATCAATACGTTATCGATTGGCACGCTTTTTGTAATAGCTATAACAACTGATTTCAAAAGGAGCGCTGACGTGGAAATTTTATTCGTATTGGGGTTTTTCCTGATGCTGTTGCTGACCGGCGTTTCACTGCTGGGCGTGCTGGCGGCACTGGTGGTCGCAACCCTCGTGATGTTTGTCGGTGGACTGTTTGCACTTGTTATCAAAGTGTTGCCATGGCTGGTGCTGGCGGTCATCGCTGTATGGCTGCATCGTGCCTTTTTTGGCGATAGCGATGCGCGGGCGCGTCGTAAGCTGAGACGTAAGATCAGCAGGTTAGACCGTAAAGGCTGGCGTTAAATGCGGTGACGATCACAGTGTGAGAGATTGTTCGGCGCTGATCTGCAATTAAACATATTTTTTACTTATGTTTTCTGGCAGGATGCCTGTCGTCAAATCGATGTGCCATCGACTCGACATGAATTCATCGCCGCTGTCCCTACACCAGCGCGAACAAAAAATAAAAAAAAGAAGAGGGCTTCCCAGGGGAAGCCCTTTTTGTTGCTGACGGGGCGCTGACGGTTACGGGATTAACAGGCAGGATCCCTGCGTGGCGCGGCTCTCCAGCATCTGGTGCGCCCTGCTGGCCTCTTTCAGCGCAAACTTCTGCTGCTCCGGCACATCAACCTTGATCGCGCCACTCGCCAGCAGCGAGAACAGCTCGGCACTGGCGGTCTCCAGCTCCTGGCGATTGGTGATATAACCAAACAGGGAAGGTCGGGTCACAAACAGCGAACCCTTTTTATTCAGAATGCCCAAATCGATGCCGGTCACCGGACCGGAAGCATTACCAAAACTGACCATCAGGCCATGACGACGCAGCGAATCCAGCGATGCTTCCCAGGTGTCTTTACCCACGGAGTCATACACCACGCCCACTTTTTTCCCTTCCGTCAGTTCACTGACGCGCTGTGCAATATTCTCTTCGCGGTAGTTAATGGTGGCCCATGCTCCAGCATTTTTTGCCATCGTGGCTTTTTCCGCTGAACCCACGGTGCCGATCAAATGCGCACCCAGCGCTTTTGCCCACTGACAGGCAATTAATCCGACGCCGCCCGCCGCAGCATGAAACAGGAAGGTCTCTCCAGCGCTGATTTTATAGGTCTGACGCAGCAGATATTGTGTGGTCAGCCCTTTCAGATAGCTTGCTGCACCCTGCTCAAAGCTGATCGCCTCCGGAAGATGCATCAGACGGTCTTCCGCTACGTTGTGCACCTCACTATAAGCCCCCATCGACGCCAGACAGTAGACTACGCGATCGCCGGGTTTAAACAGCGTCACACCACGGCCAACCCGCGACACCACACCCGCCGCTTCCGTCCCAAGGCCAGAGGGAAAAGCGGCAACCGGATAGAGCCCGCTGCGAACATAGGTATCGATGTAATTAATCCCGATAGCGCGATGCTCAACCTGCACTTCATGTTCAGCCGGGTCAGCAGGTTCAAAATCTGTCCACGCTAAGACGTCCGGGCCGCCATGCGCGCTGAACTGAATATGCTTTGCCATTCTGACTCCTGTGATTGTTTAATCATGAGGGTGAGGCGCGCACCCTAACTAAGGTATACTTGCGCGTCCCCACAGAAGATCGGTAATGCATTCACTATGGCAGGAAATAAACCCACCAACAAATCGAACGAAACGCAGGATCGCCAGCTCGCAGGCGTGAAAATGCCCCCGCATTCTCTGGAAGCGGAGCAGTCGGTGCTCGGTGGGTTAATGCTGGATAACGAGCGCTGGGATAACGTCTCTGAGCGCGTCGTCGCGAATGATTTTTTCAACCGCTCGCATCGACTGATTTTTTCCGAGATGCAGCGGCTGCTGGAAAACAGCAAGCCTATTGACCTGATTACGCTCTCCGAATCGCTGGAAACCCGGGGCGAACTGGAGATGGCAGGCGGCTTCGCCTATCTGGCTGAGCTGGCAAAAAACACCCCGAGTGCAGCAAACATCGGTGCTTATGCTGACATCGTGCGTGAACGTGCGGTGGTGCGTGAGATGATCTCTGTCGCCAACCAGATTGCCGATGCCGGTTATGATCCGCAGGGACGTAACAGCGAAGAGCTGCTCGACTTTGCGGAGTCGAACGTCTTTAAAATCGCTGAAGCGCGCGCGGATAAAGATGCTGGCCCGAAAAACATTGAGCAGATTCTGGAATCGACCGTTTCCCGTATCGAATCGCTCTATCAGACCCCGCACGATGGTGTCACCGGGGTCGATACCGGCTATCAGGATCTGAATAAAAAGACCGCGGGCCTGCAGGGTTCTGACCTGATTATTGTTGCCGCACGTCCGTCGATGGGTAAAACCACCTTTGCGATGAACCTGTGCGAAAACGCCGCCATGCTGCAGGAGAAGCCGGTGCTGATCTTCAGTCTGGAGATGCCCAGCGAGCAGATCATGATGCGTATGCTGGCGTCACTTTCCCGCGTCGATCAGACCCGCATCCGAACCGGACAGCTGGATGATGAAGACTGGGCGCGTATCTCCGGCACCATGGGCATCCTGCTGGAGAAGAAGAACATGTACATCGATGACTCTTCCGGCCTGACCCCCACTGAAGTGCGTTCGCGTGCCCGACGTATCTACCGTGAAAACGGTGGCTTAAGTTTGATAATGATCGACTACCTGCAGCTGATGCGCGTGCCGTCATTGTCGGACAACCGTACGCTGGAGATTGCTGAGATCTCCCGCTCGCTGAAAGCGCTGGCTAAAGAGCTGAATGTACCGGTGGTGGCGCTGTCGCAGCTTAACCGCTCACTGGAACAGCGTGCTGACAAGCGTCCGGTCAACTCGGATCTGCGCGAATCAGGCTCGATCGAGCAGGATGCGGATTTGATCATGTTTATCTATCGCGATGAGGTTTACCACGAGAACAGCGATCTGAAAGGGATCGCCGAGATCATCCTGGGTAAACAGCGTAACGGCCCCATCGGTACGGTACGCCTGACCTTTAATGGCCAGTGGTCACGCTTCGACAACTACGCGGGTCCGCAATACGACGACGAATAATCTCTGCTTTGTGCTGTCATGCACGATCTGTGCATGACAGCCCCCATCATCAGAAAATAGTGTTGGACAACCTCTCGGGTTATCGGGTTATCTGTAACAAAGCGACGCCCATTACGCTGTGGAAACGGAATGACTCACGTAGACGATTACGACCTTAAAATCCTGACTTTATTACAATCTAACGGCCGGCTGACCAATCAGGAACTCAGCGATCTGGTCGGCCTTTCTGCCTCTCAATGTTCCCGCCGCCGTATCAATCTGGAACAGGCTAACCTCATCCTGGGTTATCACGCCCGGCTGTCACCCGATGCCATCGGGCTTGGCATGGTGGGATTGATTGAGGTACGCCTGATTAACCACACCGCGGAATATGTTGAGAGCTTTCACCGGATGGTGGAGCAGGAGCAGGCGATCGTTGATGCCTATAAAACTACGGGTGATGCAGACTATCTCCTCAAAGTGGCGGTGGCCGATCTCAACTCCCTCAGTGCGTTAATCAGCCAGTTAGTCGCAGGTCACCAGAGCGTTTCTCATGTGAAAACCTCAGTGGTACTGGGACGAATGAAAGAGAACGGGCTGATGATGATCCCCGGAGAGAAGACGCGCTAAAAGGATGCGCGCTGTGCGATTTTGGTGCACACTAGCGGCAGTTAATGCGAATAACGCGCATCGTAATAGAGCTTAACGCATAGATTAACGGTATAAGCCGGAATTTATGCATAAAGTTATGTTTCAAAGCGCCTTAGATATCAATGGCATCCGCTTTACAGCCCTTCAGTGCTGTGACGATGGTGCGTTTTTTGCATCGGAACCGCATCATTTGCACTGAGAAAACCCCCATGGATAACATTGCAGAACCCACCCGCGTCCCGCATTCGCGCATTGAAGATGCGCTGGCGATGGTGCTCGGCACCCTGATGGTCTCGTTCGGCGTCATTATGCTGAAACAGGCCGGTGCGCTGACTGGCAGCACCGCAGGTATCGCTTTTCTGATCAGCTATCTCTCGACGCTCTCGTTCGGCAGCGCGTTCTTCCTGATCAATATCCCGTTTTACTGGCTGGCGGTAAAACGCATGGGCTGGGAATTTACCCTGAAAACCTTCTGCGCCGTCGGGCTGGTGTCGCTGTTCACCCATCTGCACCCGCTGTTTGTCCACTTTTCTGACCTTAACCCCTTCTATGCGACACTGTTCGGTAACGTCATCATGGGAATCGGGTTTATAGTGTTATTTCGACATAAGGCGAGCCTGGGCGGCATCAATATTCTGGCGCTGTGGCTACAGGATCGCTTCGGGATCCGCGCGGGTAAACTGCAGATGGCAGTCGATACCTGCGTCGTGCTGGCGTCACTGTTTGTGGTGAGTGGCCCCATCCTGCTCGCGTCGATTGCGGGTGCGGTGATCCTGAACCTGATTATTGCAATGAACCACCGTCCGGGACGCTATCGGGTTTAAATCGCCTTTTACCTCTGGACCAATCATGGAGACCTACACCGTGTTTCAAAACGTTGATGCCTATGCTGGCGATCCGATTCTGTCGTTGATGGAAGCGTTCAAACAAGACCCACGCGAACACAAAGTTAACCTGAGCATCGGGCTTTACTACAACGAGCAGAACATTATCCCGCAGCTAAAGGCCGTGGCGGCTGCTGAAGAGCAGCTCTATGCTGAGCCGCATCAGGCATCGCTTTATCTGCCAATGGAAGGGCTGAACAGCTACCGTAGTGCGATTGCCCCGCTGCTGTTTGGTGCCGATCATCCGGTGTTAAAGGCGGGCCGTATTGCGTCGATTCAGACCCTTGGCGGTTCTGGCGCGCTGAAAGTTGGCGCAGATTTCCTGAAGCGCTACTTCCCGCAGTCTGCCGTCTGGGTCAGCGATCCGACCTGGGAAAACCACATCGCAATTTTTAACGGTGCAGGTTTAGAGGTAAACACCTATCCCTGGTATGACGCAGAGACTCACGGTGTGCGGTTTGATGCCTTTATCAGCACCCTGAAAACTCTGCCCGCGCAGAGCATCGTGTTGCTGCATCCCTGCTGTCATAACCCGACCGGCGCTGACCTGACGGATGCGCAGTGGGATCAGACCGTTGAGGTGCTGAAAGCACAGCAGCTGATTCCTTTCCTGGACATCGCCTATCAGGGCTTTGGTGCCGGTATGGAGCAGGATGCGTATGCGCTGCGCGCGGTCGCGGCAGCGGGTCTGCCTGCGCTGGTCAGCAACTCCTTCTCCAAAATCTTCTCGCTCTATGGCGAGCGCGTAGGCGGTCTTTCTATCGTCTGCGACAGTGCCGAAGAGTCAGCACGTGTGCTGGGCCAGTTAAAAGCCACCGTTCGCCGTAACTACTCCAGCCCGCCGAATTTCGGTGCACAGGTTGTCGCACGCGTCCTCAACGACGAGGCGCTGAAGGCCAGCTGGCTGGCTGAAGTAGAGGCGATGCGTCTGCGCATTCTTGCGATGCGCCAGTCGCTGGTGGACGTACTGAGCACCGCGCTGCCAGGTAAAAACTTCGACTACCTGCTGAAGCAGCGCGGCATGTTCAGCTATACCGGCCTGAGTGCGCAGCAGGTTGATCGCCTGCGTAACGAATTTGGCATCTATCTGGTGGGCAGCGGTCGCATGTGTGTGGCCGGTCTGAACAGCAAAAATGTGCATCAGGTAGCGGAAGCGTTTGCCGCCGTGATGTAACAGCAGCAAGGCCGTAAATAAGACCGCCAGGGTTTTCTCTGGCGGTTTTTTTATGGGTCAGGGTTTACCTTTCGGCGACATGCTGCACACTTAAACGGGATAACCGTTTCAGGAATAAGCTATGTGGCATCAACAAACTATAACGCTGAGTGCGAAGTCGCGCGGATTTCATCTGGTCACCGATGAAGTCGTTAATTCGCTTTCCGGACTACGTGATATCAAAACCGGACTGCTGCATCTGCTGTTGCAGCACACTTCGGCGTCGTTAACCTTAAACGAGAATTGCGACCCGACGGTGCGTAGCGACATGGAGCAGCATTTCATGCGGCACGTGCCGGAGAATGCGCCTTATCAGCACGACTATGAAGGACGTGATGATATGCCCGCGCACATCAAATCATCGACCTTAGGGGTTTCGTTGTTATTACCGGTTCAGCGGGGACGTCTGGTGCTGGGCACCTGGCAGGGTATCTGGCTGGGCGAGCATCGCATTGATGGCGGTGCCAGGCGGATTGTCGCCACTTTACAAGGGGAGTCGTAATGAATAACTCAGACTTACTGACCTATTGCATGAGCAAGCCGGGCGCGGAGCAGAGCGTCCACAATGACTGGAAGGCTACCCAGATTAAAAGTCACGGCGTGCTGTTTGCGATGGTGCACGAGGTAAAAGGGCGGCCCGCCGTCTCGCTGAAATCGACGCCAGCGCTGGCGGAATTACTGCGCGAAGAGCACAGCGATATTATTCCCAGCGAGCATCTGAATAAGTCTCACTGGAGCACGCTGTTCCTCGACGGTTCGCTGAAAGATTCGCAGATCTACTATCTGGTCGATGCCTCATACCAGCAGGCGGCGGCTGCCCGTTAAACGGCAATAAAAAACCCTCTTACCTGAGCAGGAGGGTTTCAGATCAAGCAGTTTACGCGGCAGACTGATCGCGCAGCGTATTGATATCGATAACAAAGCGATACTTCACATCGCTTTTCAGCATGCGCTCATAGGCTTCGTTGATCTGGTCCATCGCAATCAGCTCAATGTCTGACGTAATCCCGTGCTCGCCACAGAAATCGAGCATCTCCTGGGTTTCCGCGATGCCGCCAATCAGTGAACCGGCAATGCTGCGACGTTTAAAGATCAGGTTGAAGACCTGGGGTGCCGGATGATCGTGCTCCGGTGCGCCCACCAGCGTCATGTTGCCATCCAGTTTCAACAGGGTGATGAACGGATTGAGATCGTGCTGAGCCGCCACGGTGTTCAGGATGAAGTCAAAGCTGTTCGCGTGCTGCGCCATCTGCTCTGCATCTTTGGAGATCACCACTTCATCGGCACCCAGACGTTTGCCATCTTCAATTTTGGATGGTGAAGTGGTGAACAGCACCACATGCGCGCCCATGGCGTGCGCAATTTTTACCCCCATATGGCCCAGGCCGCCTAAGCCTACGATCCCCACTTTCTTGCCTGGACCGACATTCCAGTGACGCAGCGGCGAATAGGTGGTGATACCGGCACACAGCAGCGGTGCAACGCCCGCCAGCTCCAGGTTCTCAGGAATCCGCAGCACAAAGCTCTCATCAACTACCATCGACGTTGAGTAACCGCCGTAGGTAATAGCGCCGGTTTCGCGATCTTCGCCGTTATAGGTGCCGACAAAGCCGTTTTCGCAATACTGCTCCAGACCCTGCTGACAGCTCGGACAGCTGCGGCACGAATCGACCATGCAGCCGACGCCAACCAGATCGCCGACTTTGTATTTCTGCGTTCGTGGACCAACAGCCGTCACGCGACCCACAATTTCATGACCCGGAACCACGGGGAAAATGGTGTTTTTCCACTCATTACGGGCCTGATGCAGGTCTGAGTGGCAAACGCCACAGAACAGCACCTCAAGCTGAACGTCATGGGCGCGCAGCTCACGCGGCTTAAAATCGAACGGTGCCAGTTTGGATTTTGCATCCTGAGCAGCATACGCATGCGTAATATTCATGGTGTCTCCAGTTTCGATGTGTCGTGAGTGTTTTTTGATGATGTGCAGCAGCGTGGATGTGCTGCGAAAACAGGGCGACGCCAGGGGCGTGCCAAAGAGGAACCGCTTAAGGATAGTCAGCGTGGGGAAAAGCGTATATGCCTATACATGTCTGAATCTTGCCTGATTCTGCATTTTTCTGGCTGAATCAGCAGGGGGTAAAAAAAGGCCCGCACGCGGCGGGCCTGAGTGAATTACTTCTGTAACAGGGGCTTCAGGAAGCGTGCGGTGTGGGATTTCTCACACTCCGCCACGGTTTCTGGCGTGCCAGCAACCAGGATTTCACCGCCGCCGCTGCCGCCTTCCGGACCGAGATCGACAATCCAGTCTGCGGTTTTGACCACATCGAGGTTGTGCTCAATCACCACGATGGTGTTGCCCTGATCGCGCAGCTTATGCAGCACTTCCAGCAGCTGCTGGATATCGGCAAAGTGCAGGCCAGTGGTCGGCTCATCCAGAATGTAGAGCGTCTGACCCGTGCCACGCTTCGACAGCTCACGCGCCAGCTTCACACGCTGGGCTTCCCCGCCGGAAAGGGTGGTGGCGGATTGACCGAGGCGGATGTAGGTGAGACCGACATCGATCAGCGTCTGCAGCTTACGCGCCAGCGCTGGCACGGCATCAAAGAACTCTCGCGCCTCTTCGATGGTCATCTCCAGCACTTCGTGGATGCTCTTGCCTTTGTACTTCACTTCCAGCGTTTCACGGTTATAGCGTTTGCCTTTGCACTGGTCGCACGGCACATAAATGTCCGGCAGGAAGTGCATCTCGACTTTCAGCACGCCATCACCCTGGCAGGCTTCACAGCGTCCACCCCGCACGTTGAAGCTAAAGCGACCCGGATTGTAGCCGCGCGAACGCGCTTCCGGCACGCCCGCAAAGAGTTCACGCACCGGGGTAAAGATACCGGTGTAGGTGGCCGGGTTGGAGCGCGGTGTTCGACCAATCGGGCTCTGGTCGATGTCAATCACTTTGTCGAAGTGCTCCAGCCCCGCTACGTCACGGTAAGGTGCCGGTTCGGCGATGGTCGCGCCGTTCAGCGCCCGCTGGGCAATCGGGAACAGCGTATCGTTGATCAGGGTCGATTTACCCGAACCGGACACACCGGTAATACAGGTGAACAGCCCGACCGGCAGCGTCAGCGTGACATCCTTTAGGTTGTTGCCGCGAGCGCCGGTAATCTTCAGCACTTTGGCCGGATCGCCTTTAACGCGCTCCTCTGGCACCACAATGCCACGCTTGCCGCTCAGGTATTGACCGGTCAGCGACTCTTCCTGCGCCATAATCTGATCAACGGTGCCTTCCGCGACGACCTGGCCGCCGTGTACGCCTGCACCCGGACCGATGTCGATCACATGATCAGCGGCACGAATCGCATCTTCATCATGCTCAACCACGATTACGGTGTTACCGAGGTCGCGCAGATGAATCAGCGTGCCGAGCAGCCGTTCGTTGTCGCGCTGGTGCAGGCCGATTGAAGGCTCATCCAGCACATACATCACGCCGACCAGACCCGCACCGATCTGGCTGGCCAGACGGATACGCTGTGCTTCACCCCCGGACAGGGTCTCGGCGGAACGAGACATTGATAGATAGTTCAGGCCGACATTGACCAGGAAGCTCAGGCGATCGCCAATCTCTTTCAAAATTTTCTCAGCGATCTTCGCACGCTGGCCGCTGAGTTTCATGTTTTCAAAGAAGGACATCGCATGACCGATGCTCATCTCAGAGATGGTTGGCAGCGTGGTGTTCTCCACGAAGACGTGGCGCGCTTCACGACGCAGACGGGTACCTTCACAGCTGGCACAGGCGCGGTTGCTGATAAACTTCGCCAGCTCTTCGCGCACCGCAGAGGATTCCGTCTCTTTATAGCGGCGCTCCATGTTATTGAGCACGCCTTCAAACGGATGACGGCGAACCGAGGTATCGCCGCGATCGTTGATGTACTTAAATTCGATGCTCTCTTTGCCTGACCCATACAGAATCACTTTCTGCACGTTGTCAGGCAGGCTACCGAACGGCGCTTCAATATCAAAACTGAGGTGGTCCGCCAGCGAACGCAGCATCTGGAAATAGTAAAAGTTACGACGATCCCAGCCGCGGATAGCACCGCCCGCCAGCGAAAGTTCAGGGTTCTGCACCACGCGATCAGGATCGAAATATTGCTGTACGCCCAGGCCGTCACAGGTTGGACAGGCGCCCGCCGGGTTGTTAAAGGAGAACAGGCGCGGCTCCAGCTCACTCATGCTATAACCACAAATCGGGCAGGCGAAGTTCGCGGAGAAGAGCAGCTCTTCGGCCTCGCTGTCATCCATGTCCGCCACAATCGCCGTGCCGCCTGAGAGCTCCAGGGTTGTCTCAAAGGACTCGGCCAGACGCGTCGCCAGATCGTCACGCACTTTAAAGCGGTCAATCACCACTTCGATGGTGTGCTTCTTCTGCAGCTCCAGTTTCGGCGGGTCTGACAGGTCGCACACTTCGCCGTCAATACGCGCACGAATGTAGCCCTGCGTCGCCAGATTTTCCAGCGTTTTGGTGTGCTCACCCTTGCGATCTTTCACTACCGGGGCCAGCAGCATCAGGCGACGACCTTCCGGCTGCGAGAGCACCTGATCCACCATCTGACTCACGGTCTGCGCCGCCAGCGGTACGTTGTGGTCCGGGCAGCGCGGTTCGCCCACGCGGGCAAACAGCAGACGCAGGTAGTCGTGGATCTCGGTGATGGTTCCCACCGTCGAGCGCGGGTTATGCGAGGTAGATTTCTGTTCAATAGAAATGGCGGGCGACAAACCTTCGATATGATCGACGTCCGGCTTCTCCATTAACGAAAGAAACTGGCGCGCATACGCAGAGAGCGACTCCACATAGCGGCGCTGACCTTCCGCATACAGCGTATCAAACGCCAGTGAGGATTTACCGGACCCTGACAGGCCGGTTACCACAATGAGTTTGTCGCGTGGGATGGTCAGGTTGATGTTTTTCAAATTATGGGTGCGGGCACCACGAACTTCGATCTTATCCATTCACCTTTCCCGAATTAGCTGCACTCACCGTGCCTTGCCGACACGGCCAGAATAAACGTGTCATTATGGCACAAAAAATAGACTGAATATATATCCAGTACTCTCAGGCCTGGAAGCGGAGAGGGATTAAAACTGGAACCCCGCTCGAAAGTGGGAAACAGTCCGCAGGACGTGTTAGAATTGATGGATTAGACTGTATGCATTAACTCATCGGGAGACAGCAACATGGCCAGTCGTGGCGTTAACAAAGTGATTCTTGTCGGGAATCTGGGTCAGGATCCGGAAGTACGTTACATGCCAAATGGTGGCGCGGTTGCCAACATTACGCTGGCTACGTCGGAAAGCTGGCGCGACAAGCAGACCGGTGAAAACAAAGAGATCACGGAATGGCACCGTGTAGTGCTGTTTGGCAAACTGGCTGAAGTCGCAGGCGAATACCTGAAAAAGGGGTCGCAGGTCTACATCGAAGGCCAGCTGCGCACCCGTAAATGGCAGGATCAGGGTGGCCAGGAACGTTACACCACCGAAGTCGTGGTTAACGTTGGCGGCACCATGCAGATGCTGGGTGGCCGTCAGCAGGGCGGCAATGCCGGTGCAGGCGTGCAGGGTGGTGGTAACAACAATGGCTGGGGTCAGCCGCAGCAGCCGCAGGGCAACAACAACCAGTTCAGTGGTGGCGCGCAGTCCCGTCCGCAGCAGCAGCCACAGAGCGCGCCGGCCAGCAACAACAACGAACCACCAATGGATTTCGACGACGATATTCCATTCTGATTCCGCTGAACAGAGAATGCAAAAAAGCCCGCTTATGCGGGCTTTTTTATGCACGGCTTTTGCAGGCGGTTACGACCATTCCGTCACAATATCCTCTGTGCTCAGCACGCGCGGCACGTTGCCCGGAATCGACAATGAGGACCAGACTTCATTGTGCTGGTTTATCAACGCTTCAGCGCTGACCCAGTGACGATCGGCGGTGGTGTGCGCATCAGCAGCAACCGTAATGGCATAACCCGCACTGGCACCCACTTTTATGGTGGTATCCAGACAGTAGTCAGTGGCGCAACCGCATACCACAAACTCTTCCACCGCCAGCTTCTTTAACAGTGCGGCCAGCTCAGTCTGCCAGAAGCTGTCGCAGGCGGTTTTTGTCACGTAATGTGCGCCAGCAGGCTGAACCAGTTCTGGCAGCAGATTAAAAGTGTCATTTCCCTCGCACATCGCGCCTTCGCGGTGCTGGATAAAAAGGGTGATATCGGCGCGTTCAGTCAGCCGGTTAATCTGCGCCACCCGTCCCGCCTGGTCGAAGCGCGGCGAGCTGAAGACCCCATTCTGCATATCGATAACCACTACCACACGCTGTGCCATACTTAACCCACTCCGCCTGAAAAAAACAGTGTTATCTACGGCGTTGCGGATAGCAATCTTTTGCATTTTAGCCCCGGTCACAGGCATGCTTAGCAGACGGGTTAAATAAGGAGAGAGAAGTGAACGGTGTTCCGGCAAGTTTCCCCTGTGAAAAAGATCGCGCCCGGTTCCGGCAACTCGCAGAGCTGCCCGGTGTGGAACTCTATCAGGCCCACATCTCTCGCTACGCCTTTGAACCTCACACTCATGAAGCCTTTGGGATCGGCACCATTGAAGCGGGCGCACAGCGCTTTCGCTATCGCGGCACCGAATATACTGCGCCGGAGAACTCACTGGTCATGATGAACCCGGATGAGCTGCACACCGGTGAGTCAGCGTGCGAAGAGGGCTGGCGCTATCAGATGATCTACATCCAGCCGCAGCTGATGGATGAACTGACCGGCGACCGCGGCTGGTGGTTTAACGAGGCGCTGCTGACCGATCCGCGCGTGGCGCAGCCGCTTTCCCGCCGGCTTGCCGCACTCTGGCAGGCAGAGTCTGAACTGGCGCGCCAGAGCCTGATTGCTGAGCTGCTACTGCAAATCCGTCCGCTGGCGCGTATGTCCTCACAGGGCAGACCCGATGCCCGGCATCGTTTTGATCAGGTCAGAGAATTTTTGCGCGCAAACCTCGCAGAACCGGTGCGGCTGGAGGAGCTGGCGGCGCTGGCTTCACTGTCGCCGTGGCACTTCTTACGTGCCTTTCGCCAGCACTATCACGTTACGCCGCATCAGATGCTGATGGCTTTCCGGCTCTATGACGCCAAGCAAAGGCTGGCACAGGGTGAAGCGGCCGCCAGCGTCGCGGCGGCGGTTGGATTAACCGATCAGGCTCATCTCACCCGCGCCTTTGCTCACCGTTATGGCATTACGCCGGGCCGCTATCAAAAGCAGGTCCGCCAGCCCTGATACCACCGCAATCTGCTACAAGCATTTCCCGCCCGAACCCGCCACACTCTGCCAAAAGTCTGTATAAGGAAGAAATCATGTTTGCGGGAATTATGTTTGCCGTCACCGCCGGGCTGATGTGGGGGCTGATCTTTGTCGGGCCGCTGCTGGTGCCAGACTATCCCGGCGCACTGCAATCAGCGGGACGCTATGTGGCGTTTGGTCTGATTGCGCTGCCGCTGGCATGGCACAGCCGTCGTCGTCTGCGTCAGCTGTCACGCGCTGACTGGCTTGAGGCCATGAAGCTCTCGCTGGTGGGAAACCTCTTCTACTATGCGTTTCTGGCGAACGCCATTCAGCGTACCGGCGGGCCGGTCTCCACCATGATTATCGGCACGCTGCCGGTGGTGATAGCTGTCACGGCTAATCTCTGTTATGGCCATCTTGAAGGTCGGCTGCCGTGGCGGCGGCTGTTTCCGGCACTGGTCATGATGGCGGCTGGCTTACTCTGCGTGAATGCGGCGGAACTGCAGAGTCAGGGTGCCACGCTGGATCTCAGTCGTTATCTGACTGGCATCGTGCTGGCACTGTTGGCGGTAGCCTGCTGGACCTGGTATCCGCTGCGTAATGCCCGCTGGCTGCGCACGCATCCTGAACTGCGCCCCTCAACCTGGGCTACCGCGCAGGGGCTGGTGACGCTACCGTTGGCACTGATCCTGTACGCGCTGGTCAGCGTACAGCTCGCCTGGCAGCAGCCCGGTTTTTCCCTGCCGTTCGGGCCGCGCCCCACGGTATTCATCGCTTTGATGCTGACGATTGGCCTGCTCTGCTCCTGGCTTGGCACCTTATGCTGGAATGCTGCCAGCCAGCGTCTGCCCACCGTAATGATGGGGCCGCTGATCGTTTTCGAGATACTCTTTGGCCTGTTATGGACTTTTCTCTGGTATCAACGCTGGCCGCCGCAGCTCACTCTGATAGGAATTGTTTGTCTGATGGCGGGTGTGATCTGGGCAATGCGCATCAAACCACAACCGCAGGTAGTTACGATTAAAGAGTAAACCGTAAAACTCACCGAATACCTTTACCGCGCGGACAACACACTGCGCGGCTTTTTAAGATTAAACCCTATCCTGATTTGCTCGCTCTTCGGCAGATTTATACCGCGAAATCGATTTCATGGTTCCGCACTGTTGTCCGGTATTCCCCCATAACCTCATTCATCCTCCCTTTGTCAGTAAAAAAACGGCCCTTTCTGGCGACTGAAAGTAGCCTGTTCCATCTCTGGCAACCTTTCACTGGTCAGATATCGGTCATTAATCAGGAAAAATAGCGCAGCATTATGGACGTTACGCTTTTATCCGCTGCGGTTTATTGCGTTATGGTCCTGTGAAAAGGGGACTAAAAACCACCATTAACTTCACTCAGTGATAAATGAGTAAGAGAATTCCGCCGCTGCGTTAATAATTAAAGATTAATGTCTGGCATCAATGATGCGCAATGAAGAGAGCCAAAAGATAGAGTCATAACGTTAGTGATAAGGAGCAATAAACTATTTAACCCGGATTAATCCTGGAGAAAGTTAATGCAATGAACCCATCATCGGGAATTAAAGCGTAACCGCAAAATTCCAGGCAGATCCACCATTAACTCAAATGTACGGTGATTCTTTTTTGTGCGATGTTTAAAGCGGCTTAATGATGTTGAGACGATTTAGTTCCGACGATTAGCAGGGTTAAACTAAAAATGGGAAGGCCCAATCCCGCATAAACGGGATTGGGAGGGGAAGATAAGGCGTGGAATGCGAGACTTTTGCTGTTGTGAATCAATTTTACCGCAAAAAAAGAAGCTTAGCTGTGAAGCCATTCATTAGTTATAAATGGAGCGGAAAAGGGGGCCGCAATTGTCCTGTTAAATGATCTTCATCTCTTCTGGTAAGAACAAATCTCAGCGTTAAGTCTAAAAAGCGCGGTAGCATTAGGTTTAGCGATTCTCCGTGCTTGACGGATAGTGGTATACGCTGCGGCTGATATCTAATAAGCGGCAGCTGCGACGGGTGCCAATGTCGAAGGTAGTCTGCAGGAAATCTACAGCCTGTCGTTTTTCATTAGTCGTAAAGAAGTGCTTCAGAACGCTCTGCAGCATCTCTTTATCCGAGTTGAGGGTCTGCAGTTCGCGTGTGACATTCTGCAGTTTTTCTTCCAATTCCTTGATTTTTCTGCCTTCTTCCGAAGACAACCCAGAAAACTTCTTTTTCCAGCTATAGAACGTGGCTTCAGAGATACCTAACTCTTCACAAATCTCTCTGACTTTCACGCCCGATTCAGAAGCTTTAATGGCATTTGTGATTTGATCTTCGCTGTATCGTGACTTTCTCATAAATGCTCTTACCTTTCTTATCGATTAATGGATGAGAATGACTTTAATAATTTCTGGCACTGTAAGATTTTATTAAGGCAGTATTAAAGTGCGCGAATTGAATTGCGAAGCCTAAATTAAGATATTTAGAAGAAATATCATCATGGGATAAATCTTATTTTATTCTTATCCGCGGAGCGTGCCTTCCTGGAGGCGGGTTTTTGTTATAAATTCATCGCATCCAAAATACGAAAAAATTCTACGTACACTGGATATTTAGCTTCGCCGACTTGATTAATATGCCGGTATAGCGCTTTAAGGTTGTTTTATTTTCAGCCTGAAATCGTTTCCATTTGAAGTGATTCGCGCCATTTATAATAAGAATTATCCTGAATTCACTCTCCGGATCATGATTTACATCTCAATTTTCGGACCAGTTTGGTCTGAAGTCATACATTTTCGCCAGGCCCACTGAGCGCTTATTAATTCGTTACAGGGATGTTGTACCGAAGCGGTTGTAGTTGAGTAATACTAAGGAAGAGTCGATGAAATTGAGCGTAATGTCTAATGCCGCCTGGATGATGTCTGAGAAGATCATCTCCGTTTTTGGCGTCATTTTTGTGACGTCTTACGTGGCGAAATCCTTTGGTCCAACGGTGTTTGGCCAGATGGCGTTTTCTACTTCACTATTTGCAATGGTGCAAACCGTCGCAATCTTTGGCACCGAAACCATTCTGTTTAAGCGCGTCAGCAAAAATGCGTCGAAAGGCCTGCGTCTGATGACCATCGCCCGTACGCTGCGCATGGTGCTGTTGCTGGTCACTTCGGTGCCAGTCTTAATTTGGGTCTGGTACAACATGCAGGAAAACTTCCTGGCGTTTGCACTGGCCTCATTTGTTGCCTCGGTTTTTGTCACCCAGGACACCTTCAGCGTTTATAACAACGCACGTCTTGCCTCGCGTCTTAACACCATCGCTAACGCGGTGGGCATGCTGCTGAGTTTCGGCATCAGCTTTACCGTTGCCTGGCTGCGTCTTAATCCGCTCTGGCTGACGCTGTCGATTGTTGCCGTGACGCTGGTGCCTTACCTGATCAAGCGGCACAACTTCTATCAGGACCATCAGGATCAGATGCCACCGCGCGAAAAGCGCACCGCCTATCTGCGGTATCTGATGTATGCCGGTCTGCCGCTGGCGATCTCCAGCATCTTTATCTCGGTGCAGGTCAAAGCGGCGCAGATGTTTCTGGCAGGCACGGCGCCTGCGCGCGATCTTGGTCTCTTTGCGGCGGCGAATACTATTTCCGCCTCCTGGATTTTTATCCCGGTTGCGCTGATTACCTCCTGCTTCACTGAAATCTTCAGGGAGCGCGGCGAGGTCGCCATTAAGCTGGCTGCCCGGCTCAATGGCTACGTTATGGCGGTTTCATTGCTGATGCTGCTCGTCATTTCGCTTTACGGCGAGCAGATCATCATCGCGTTGTATGGACCGGAATACACACAGTCAGGAAGTCTCATTACGTTGCTGTCGATAGCGACCAGCTTTTCGGCAATGGGGACCGTAGCGTATCGCTACATGGTCAAAGAGGGAGGATTTAACTACTTGCTGAGGAAAATCATCTGCCTGATGGTTATCAGTCTGCCGCTCTCCTGGTGGTTGATCCAGGGTCACGGCATCATGGGGGCCGCGTGGAGCGTTTTCCTTTCAGAACTTTTGTCCCTGACCGTAATGAATTACTTCTTTAAAAACGGCGTCATTCAAAAGATTCAGGTTTCCTCACTCAACTACAAAACATACAAATGAGGTCAGATATGCTCAAGTTGAAAGAAGAACTCAGAAGAAGTGTGCAGTACTTTATCAAGAAGATGCCCTGGGCTTATCAGGACCGCATCTACTACTTCCATAAGTTCAGAAAGCTGCCTAATCTGCGTCAGCCAAAAGTGTTCAACGAGAAGGTGTTGTACCGTAAGTTTATCTTCGGCGATTACCAGAACTATGGTCGTCTGTCAGATAAGTACTCGGTGCGCGAATTCATTGCTGAAAAAATCGGTAATGAATACCTGATCCCGCTGGTACATGAAACCACTGACCCGACCACGCTGAACAGCCTGCCTTGCTGGAAGGGAACGGTGATCAAGCCGAACCACGCTTCCAACATGGTAGAAATTCTGCTGGAAGAGCCGGATGCGCTGCGTAAGCAGCAGATCATTCATGACTGTTATCGCTGGCTGAAGACCGACTTCGCCAACGAAGCGCGTGAGATTCACTATCGCTACATCAAGCCACGCATCCTGGTTGAGAAGTACATTGGTGATGGCAAAAGCGCGCCGATCGATTACAAGTTTCATATGTTCAACAAGCGTGATGGCAGGTTTGAATATGTGTTGCAGGTGATCTACAACCGCTGCCAGCCGCTGCTGTCGATGAATTTCTATGTGAATAACCTCAATGAGGCCTATCACAAGATTCGCGATACCGGTCTGGATGTGTCACCGATTATGCCATCACTGGAACATGCGCTTGAACTGAGTAAGAAGCTGGCCAGCGATTTCGACTACGTGCGTGTGGACTGGTATATCCATGACGAGCATATCTACTTTGGCGAACTGACCTTCACCCCAGGTGCAGGGCTGGTGACCGGATTGGATCGTGGTTTAAACCAGATGATGGGAGATATGTGGATTCAGGACCGCCGCGGAACGCAGAGCCCGGGCGTTACAGTGCAGGATGTTAATATTCCTGCCATATTGAAGAAAATTTAAGTTCACACAGCAATATAAAAAACCCCGCTTAGCGGGGTTTTTTATGCGTAAAAATCAGGGCATCGGCCAGTCGGCAGGCGCCTGGCTCATCACATCGATAAAGGCGTGCTTTGAGATTTCCACGAAGTTATGCACGTTTTCCATGCTCAGGGTAATGCCCATCAGACCGGTAACAAACCAGCAGGTCATGCCTAAACCAATCCCGCCACACATAAAGGCCATCACGTGACGGCTATCCTGACGAAGTTTGGTTTTCAGGGTGCTGGCAAAAAACATCAAGATTGCGCTCAGCAGTTCCCAACGCATAACAAGAAAACTGGCGGTTAACGTAGCCATCGGCCGGACCTCAATATCAGTAAGTATTCCTGACAATCTGCGGACATCACCGGCGACAAAAAAGTGTGTCAGGTAGGACTTTTTCGCCGTCAACCCAGGTTCAAAGTGTGACTTGTGTCACATTATATCACCCGATTTTAAATTTTGAACAAAATTTGACTCTTGTATGGTAGTAACGTGCAGGAAAAGTGAGCAGAAGAAGAAGAACAGCGGGGAAATCAGTCAGATGCGCCCGGAGCGGGCGCAGCTAAGCATTAACGGACCGGGCAGCACTCGCCGGTGGTGCGCTGGGTAAAGCTGTTGATCGGATCGTTACAACCAAAACTCAGCAGGCGAGGGCGCTGAATCGCCTGGCGTCGCATGGTGTGGCGGTATGCGGTCGGAGTCTGTGAAAACTGACGACGAAACACCCGTGAGAAGGTCTGCTGCGAGTCATAGCCATACTGCATCGCGATATCAAACACCGGGCGCTGTGTCTGCGACAGGGCTTCTGCTGCCAGCGTCAGGCGGCGCTCACGAATATAGCCACCCAGCGTCTGTTTCGTCACGGAACGGAACATACGCTGCAGGTGCCATTTCGAATAGCCTGATTTTGCCGCAACCTCATCAATCGACAGGCTCTTATCGAGGTTCTGGTCAATCCAGTCCGTCAGGGAATGAATGATCTCTTCTTGCATCATGGCCTCATCCTTCTGGTGCTTAATAAGGGGTAATGGGATTTTAGGGGTTTCAATGGAGAAGGAGTATAATTCCTCAAGTTAACTTGAGGTAAAGGGTCTGATGAAAAAAGAACGTAACTATCCAAAACCGGTCTTAACACCCGGTGAAGTGGCGCGACGCAGCGGTGTGGCGGTCTCGGCGCTGCACTTTTATGAAACCAAAGGCCTCATTTTCAGTACCCGTAACAGCGGCAATCAGCGCCGATACAGTCGTGACGTGCTGCGACGCGTGGCGATCATCAAGATTGCTCAGCGCATTGGCATCCCGCTGGCAACGGTCAGTGACAGTCTCGACCACATTCCGCCAGATAAGCGCATGTCGACGACGGAATGGGATGCGCTGACTCAGCACTGGCGTGAAGAACTGGATAAGCGCATTGAAACCCTGACCCGCCTGCGCAATGACCTGGATGGCTGTATCGGCTGCGGCTGCCTGTCGATGCGTGACTGCCCGCTGCGTAATCCCGGTGACCGGCTGGGTCAGCAGGGGTCAGGTGCAGTGCTGCTTGACCCGGAACAGGATGATAAACATCCGTCTGTGGAGTGACGTCTATACTTGGTGAAGGTCAAAACACAGGGAATCATGATGATCACCGTTCACCATCTTGAGAAATCGCGCTCGCATCGGGTGCTGTGGCTGCTGGAAGAGCTGGAAGTGCCGTACCAGATTAAACGCTATCAACGTGAACCGACCATGCTGGCCCCGGAAGCGCTGAAAAAAGTGCACCCACTGGGAAAATCGCCGGTCATTACTGACGGGAACCAGGTGGTAGCAGAATCGGGTGCCATTCTCGAATACCTTGAAGAGAAATATGATCATGAATTCCGGCTGAAAGTGAGTGATGAGGCGTCACGGTTACAGTGCCGCTACTGGCTGCACTACGCCGAAGGCTCGCTGATGCCGCTGCTGGTGATGAAACTGATCTTCGGTCAGATGGGTAAATCGCCGGTGCCCTGGCTGCTGCGTCCGGTCGGCGCGGCATTTGGCAAAGGGGTACAGAAGGCGTTTCTGGATAAACAGCTCAAGCCGCACAGGCAGATGATCGAACAGCATCTGGCAGCCAATCCGTGGTTTGCCGGTGAGCGTTTCACCATTGCGGATATCCAGATGAGCTTTCCGCTGCTGGCACTGGCGCGCCGTGCCGGACTGGATCGGATGCCTGCCACTGAGAAATGGTTGCAGACAGTGCAGCAGCGTGCGGCCTGGCATCGCGCGATTGCGCAGGGCGGCGAGCTTTCGCTGCCAGGTTAATCGTCTCTCCGCCGGCGTATCCTGTCTCATCACGACTGCGCCGGTGCGAATCCTTCCTTTATATGACATTAACGTTATGGTCTCAGCGTTTCAGGCTGGTCTCTGCCAGCCTCTTGCGTCCAATCTTATGCCAAAGAATCTCCCTCTTAGAGTTGAAAACGTGGCGCTAAACGCCGGATAATCGCATGCCTTTTTATCTGGCCGCTTTTGACGGCTAATTATCTGCGGCAAGGTAAACGTTTGCCTGGTGGTGAATCCCAACGGTCAGGCCGTTTACCCGCTTATTCCAGGGACAGCGATGGTCGCAGAGCGATCCACACAACAAAAATTTTTGAGGCTCAACTATGTCAACTGAATCACGCCCGGCCAGTGGTAAACTGGACGCCTGGTTCTCGATCTCGGCGCGCGGCAGCAGCGTGCGTCAGGAAATTCTGGCCGGACTCACCACCTTCCTGGCGATGGTTTACTCCGTCATCGTGGTACCGGGGATGCTGGGCAAAGCCGGTTTCTCGCCCTCCGCCGTGTTTGTCGCCACCTGTCTGGTCGCCAGCTTTGGTTCCATCCTTATGGGGCTGTGGGCCAATCTGCCAATGGCCATTGGCTGCGCCATCTCCCTGACCGCCTTTACCGCTTTCAGCCTGGTGCTGGGTCAGCACATCAGCGTGCCGGTGGCGCTGGGCGCGGTGTTCCTGATGGGCCTGCTGTTTACCCTGATCTCCGTGACCGGCATTCGTGCCTGGATTTTGCGTAACCTGCCGATGGGCGTGGCGCACGGCACCGGTGTCGGGATTGGCCTGTTTCTGCTGCTCATCGCCGCTGACGGCGTGGGTCTGGTGGTGAAAAACCCGGCTCCGGGCCTGCCGGTGGCACTCGGTCATTTCACCACTTTCCCGGTGATGATGACGCTGCTGGGACTGGCCGCGATTATCGGACTGGAGAAGCGCCGGGTGCCGGGCGGCATCCTGCTGACGATTATTGCTATTTCGCTGATTGGCCTGATCTTTGACCCGTCGGTGACATATCAGGGACTGTTTGCTCTGCCGAGCCTGCGTGACGCCAGCGGTCAGTCGCTGCTGTTCAGCCTCGACATCATGGGGGCGATGCAGCCTGTGGTACTGCCCAGCGTGCTGGCACTGGTGATGACGGCGGTCTTTGACGCCACCGGCACCATTCGCGCGGTCGCGGGGCAGGCCAGTCTGCTGGATAAACAGGGCCAGATTATCAATGGCGGTCGTGCGCTGACCAGCGACTCCGTCAGCAGCCTGTTTGCGGGTCTGGTAGGCGCATCACCGGCTGCGGTCTATATCGAATCGGCGGCAGGGACAGCGGCCGGTGGTAAAACCGGTCTTACCGCGATTGTGGTCGGGCTGCTGTTCCTCGCCATCCTGTTTATGTCGCCGCTGGCTTATCTGGTGCCCGCTTACGCGACTGCGCCAGCCTTAATGTATGTGGGTCTGCTGATGCTCAGTAACGTGGCGAAAGTGGACTTCAGTGATTTTGTCGATGCGATGTCAGGCCTGCTCACGGCGGTGATTATCGTGCTCACCTGCAACATCGTCACCGGCATCATGATCGGTTTCGCCAGCCTTGTGGTGGGGCGTCTGTTCGCCGGAGAATGGCGTAAGCTCAACGTCGGCACCGTGATCATTGCCGTTGCGCTGGTGGCATTTTACGCTGGTGGCTGGGCGATCTGACTGTACAACCGGGCGTGCGGCTGCGCGTCCGGAATTTTCCACTTTTTTCCCGCCCGGCGCACGTGTAGCTGACAATCTTCACCGCAGTTTGTTTTACACTTTAGCGCTTAACCAATGATTGAAAGAAACGACGCCTAAGGAAAGCATGGAAATCTTTTTTACTATTCTCATCATGACGCTGGTCGTGTCGCTCTCTGGCGTCGCGGCCCGCATTCTCCCTTTTCAGATCCCGTTGCCGCTTGTGCAGATCGCCGTAGGTGCGATGCTGGCCTGGCCAACGTTTGGTCTGCATGTCGACTTTGATCCGGAGCTGTTTCTGGTGCTGTTCATCCCGCCGCTGCTGTTCGCAGATGGCTGGAAAACGCCGATCAGTGAGTTCCTGCATCATGGTCGCGAAATCATCGGCTTAGCGCTGGCGCTGGTGCTGATTACCGTGATCGGCATCGGCTATCTGATCTACTGGATGGTGCCAGGTATCCCGTTGATCCCGGCCTTTGCGCTGGCGGCAGTGCTGTCGCCGACCGATGCTGTAGCGCTCTCCGGCATTGTCGGTGAAGGTCGCATTCCCAAGAAGATTATGTCGATCGTGCAGGGTGAAGCCCTGATGAATGACGCATCGGGCCTGGTATCACTGAAGTTTGCCGTCGCCGTCGCCATGGGCACCATGGTGTTTACCTGGGGCGGTGCCAGCGTTGAGTTCCTGAAAGTCGCCATTGGCGGCCTGATTGCTGGTGTGGCCATCTGCTGGCTGTACGGTAAATCGCTGCGCCTGCTCAGCCGCTGGAGCGGTGACGATCCGGCGACGCAGACCGTGCTGCTGCTGCTGCTGCCATTCGCCTCTTATCTGATTGCCGAACATCTGGGTGTCTCAGGCATCCTGGCGGCTGTCGCGGCCGGTATGACCATCACCCGTTCCGGCATTATTCGTCAGGCTCCGCTGGCGATGCGCCTGCGTGCCAACAGCGTCTGGCAGATGCTGGAGTTCGTGTTCAACGGCATGGTCTTCCTGATGCTGGGCCTGCAGCTGCCGGACATTCTGCAGACCTCAATCGACCAGGCGCAGGCCGATCCGAATGTGGAACTGTGGATGCTGTTCGCCGATATCGGGCTGGTCTATGCCGCGCTGATGATCGTGCGTTTTGGCTGGCTGTGGATTATGCAGCGCTTCAGCAAACGCCTGCTGAAGAAGAAGCCGCTGGAGTTCTCAAATTACTCGCTGCGTGAACTGCTGATCGCCTCGTTTGCCGGGGTACGCGGTGCAATCACCCTGGCCGGTGTGCTCTCTATCCCGCTGTTCCTGACCAACGGCGAGCCTTTCCCTGCGCGTTATGAGCTGGTGTTTATCGCCACCGGCGTGATTCTGTTCTCGCTGCTGGTAGGGGTCGTGATCCTGCCAATTTTGCTGCGCGGCATTGATAGTATCGACAAAGGTGCCCATCGCCGTGAGCTACAGAATGCCCGTGCGGTGATGGCGGGTGCAGCGATTGAGAGCCTGCACAAGATGGAAGAGCGGCTGGAGAATGAGTCAGAAGAGAACATCGATCCGGAACTGCTGAAAGAGGTCAGTCTGCGCGTGATTGGCAACTTACGCCGCCGCGCCGAAGGCAAGAATGATCTTGAACATGCATTGTTTGCTGAGAACCTTGAGCGTCGCTTCCGCCTGACCGGGCTGCGTGCCGAACGTGCGGAGGTCTATCATCTGCGCGCCACCCAGCAGATCTCCAATGAGACGATGCAGAAGTTACTGCACGACCTGGATCTGCTGGAAGCACTGCTGATCGAAAAAGAAGAGTAATTTGCTAACTGGCACGCCTGTGGATTCATGCGGGCGTGCCAGCTTTTCACACCGACAGGCGCGGCGGTTCATCCGGCCAGTGCTCGCGACAACAGTTGATCCACGCCTGCGCACTACGCGACAGATAACTCCCTTCCCGCCAGATCAATCCCAGACTCCACTTCAGCTCCGATTCCAGCGGCAGCCACAATAATGACTGCTTATCCAGCCGCTGACAGATCGGCTCCGGCAGAATCGCCACCCCCATCTCCGCCTGCACCATTGCCGCCAGAAAATCCCATTGACCGCTGCGCACCGCCACCGTTGGCGTCAGGCTAAGCCGCTGAAACGCCTGCATCAGCTGACGATTCAGCGAGAACTCCTCATTGAAAATCAGCAACGGGTGCGCTGCCAGCTCCGCCAGTCGTATCTGCTGGCGGCTGAGCCACGCCGGGCGGCGCGGCAGCAGCACGCAGAGCGGATGATGCATCAGAGGCAGGGTGTTCAGCGGCAGCCCGGCATCGACCGGCAGCGCGGTCAGAGCGATATCCAGCGTGCCCGCCAGCACCGCCTGCTGTACGGTCAGGCCGCCGAATTCAGAGATTTTCAGCTTCACGCCAGGATAGCGGCGGCGAAAGGCGGAAATCGATCCGGCTATCTGCATCCCGACCATCGGCGGAATACCGAGCCGCAGCTCACCGGTTTTGAGCTGGTTGATGTCACCAATCTCCGCCTCAAGTTGATGAAACTCCTGCAGGATCGCCAGGCCGCGCTGATAAACCGCCTGGCCGCTGTCGGTGAGGTGCAGACGGCGGCCATCCCGCAGGATCAGCGTACAGCCCAGCTCCTCCTCCAGCTGACGCAGCATTTTGCTGATGGTCGGCTGTGTCACAAACAGCTTTTGCGCTGCACGGGTAAAGCTCTGCTGGCGGACTACTTCAGTAAAGTAACGCAGGGCGCGGACATCCATAACTATTCCTTTAAGGCATGATTACGATAATTTTAATTCATTTTTTTCACCTTATGCGGACGATTTATACTGATGACATCATTTTAATGGGGAGACAAGGTGATGGCGTCAGCACTCGCTTTTCGCACTAACCGCGCCGTGCAGTGGCTCAGCCTGCCGCTGCAATTGGGCTTCTATATCGGCCTGTTTGTCGCCTGTGACCGGCTGGTGAGCTGGCTGAAGCTGCCGCTGCCCGCCAACATTGTCGGGATGTTGCTGCTGCTGGCATTAATCGTGACGCGTATTGTGCCGCTGAACTGGGTAAAAGCCGGGTCACGCTGGCTGCTGGCTGAGATGCTGCTGTTCTTTATCCCGGCGGTGGTGGCGGTGGTGAATTATGGCGATCTGCTGCGGGTCGATGGCTGGCGCATCTGCGTAGTGATTGGCGTCAGTACGCTGCTGGTGCTGGCCTCTACCGCCTGGGTGGTGGACCGGCTCTATCAGTATGAAGTCGCGCGCGCCGCGCGTAAGCAGGATCCTCATGCGTGATTTTTTGCTCAGCCTGCTGTGTGTGGCGGTTACGCTGCTGGTGTATGCGCTGAATAAACGGCTGTATCGCCGCTGGCGTACGCTGCTGTTAATGCCGCTGGTGATGACGCCGCTGGTACTGGTGGCGCTGCTGCTGCTGACCCACATCAGCTGGCAGGATTACATTGCAGAAAACCACTGGCTGCTCTGGCTGCTGGGCCCGGCGACGCTGGCGTTTGCGGTACCGGTCTACGAGAACGTAGCGATTATAAAGCGGCACTGGCTGTCGCTGAGCGCCGGTGTGCTCACCGCCACGCTGGTCGCCGTCTGCAGTTCGGTCTGGCTGGCACGGCTGCTGACGCTGCCGGAGTCAATCCAGCGCAGTCTTGCCGTGCGCTCCATTACTACGCCGTTTGCGCTGGCCGCCGCCGGGCCGATTGGTGGTCAGCCCGATCTGGTGGCGCTGTTTGTGGTCATTACTGGCGTGTTTGGCATGGCGGTGGGTGACGTGCTGTTTCTGCGCATCGCGATTAAGCAGGGGGTGGCGAAAGGGGCCGGGTTTGGGGCTGCGTCGCACGGTGCCGGAACGGCTCGCGCTTATCAGCTTGGACAGCAGGAGGGCGTCGTCGCCAGCCTGGTCATGATGCTCTCGGGAGTGGTGACCGTGATACTGGCTCCGGTGATTGGACACCTGATGTGGACAATATAGTCTACACTGCGTTGCGCAGGGACAGCTGCAATTCTGAACGCGACACGTATTTTTACGTAAAGTTTCCCGGATTTTGTTGTCTCCCCGTTTCAGGCTGTTAACCTTGCGGCCGAATTAATTGTCCTTCACGGAGTGGAATCATGTTTAAGCATCTTGTTACCGGAAGCGCCCTCGGGCTGGTTTTACTGAGCGGTGCCGCTCAGGCGATTGAAGGGAGTGTTGATGTCAGCGAACACAACACCAACCTGAATCTGGGTCTGGGCACCACTACACCCGGTCTGTTTCTGAAAGGTAACTGGCTGCGTAGCGACCATGATGGCAGCACCTACGGTGCCGGTCTGGGCTACAACGTTGACTTCGGGCCGCTGCGTCTGGCGCCGACCGCAAAAGCGATCTTCACCCATCCTGAAGATGGAAAAGATGGGTTTGCGGTGGCGGTGGGTGGTGCAGCGCACTATAGCCTGAACAGTATGTGGGGCCTGTATGGTGAATATTATTATGCGCCAGAGTCGTTCACCGATCAGCTCGACAGCTATCAGGAAGCCGCTGGCGGCCTGAGCTTCACGCCGGTTTCACTGCTTAACCTGCGTGTGGGTTATCAGTACATCGAACTGAACAACAAAGATGGACGCAAAGATAACGTGCTGGTCGATGGCCCGTACGTGGGTGCATCACTGCGCTTCTGATTCTGTTGCGTGAAAGAAAAGGGCGGCTACCTCGGTAGCCGCCCTTTTTTATTGCCAACTTAAAACCACGTCCTATGGACGTGGTTATCGCCTCGGTTCTGGCTCTGCCTGTAAAGACCTGCCCATGTCAAACTCCTCATCTGTTGTCCCCACAACTGATAAGGAAATTCAACATGA
>NZ_VWVM01000018.1 GCF_008632075.1 Candidatus Pantoea gossypiicola | reverse complement strand
TCATGTTGAATTTCCTTATCAGTTGTGGGGACAACAGATGAGGAGTTTGACATGGGCAGGTCTTTACAGGCAGAGCCAGAACCGAGGCGATAACCACGTCCATAGGACGTGGTTTTAAGTTGGCAATTAAAATCCCGGCTCAGTGGCCGGGATATAATATTACTGCTCTAATAGTCTTCTCTTGGCTTCATTTAATGCATTCTGAAGCCAATCAAAATTCATTGGACTAACGTCCGATGAAAATTCAATTTTTATATCGTTTATCCCATCTTCTTGTTGTAAAAGTGCAATAAATTCATCATCTCGATAAATTTCAGCTATTAGATTTTCATAATCGACATCACTAGCGATGACAATTTTTAAATGATCCTTACAATTCATAATTACGGTTCCAAAAATCCACGAAAATTACCTTGAGGGTCAAATCTTGCCCCTCGACCATCAGGGGCGATGACATCAAATCCTCCAAAACGATTTCCTTCTTTTACAGACGCTCCAGGTGCTTTAACTATACCGTCTAATATTTTCTGTCCCTGTTCATTGATTTGAGCAGGAGTTCCTTTAGCGGTAGGATAGACACTTCCTTCGCGGCTGCCATGTTTTTGTAACGCCCTACCTGCAACGGTAAAATTGCCAGATTTGGCCGCTGGATCAATATTGCCTCCAGTTTTAGAAAGAGAAGTTAATTCAATCTGACCAAACTTACCGGCATTAATTTTGCCAACATTTGAAGGAATATCCTTCGCCGCATTAGCCGCCGCAGCTTCAGCTTTCGCCGCCGTCGCCTCGACCGCTGTCTTACCGATACCTACGGCACCGCCAGCCCCAACACCACCCGGCACGATAGCTTCCGACATCTGGATACCGGCATTATTCAGACACAGCATCACATTTCCTGCGCAAGCTTGTATTACAGCTTTTGCCGCCGCCGCTATTTCAGGTGTGGCCGCTGCCAGTAAACCACCACCAAGACCCGCCGGAAGCGCTACCATCAGCGCATCATTCATCGCCAGCCCTTTCTGGCAGGAAGCTGAGCCTGGGTCTGTACTGCAAGACGCGATATTTTTACCGTGCTCCCGCACGAACTTCTCCTGTCCCTCTTCCGTACCGCCAAACAGGTTGTTGTTAACCGCGTTCTGTCCCGCCTGCGCACCCGACACAGCATTCGCCGTGCTGTCACCCGTCACGCCACCCGCCAGACCCGCTGCTAATGTCCCCAGCGCGCTGACCGTCTGCTTCTCGGTTTCCGACAGGTCACCAACCGCTTTACCCGGATACAGCTGGTTCATCACCAGCTTCGCCATCAATTCGCCGCTGACCGCTCCGGCTGCGCCTGCCAGCGCTGAGTTACCCGACGCGTAAGACGTTACCGCACCAACAACCGCATGCGCCATTGCCTGCGCTTCCGGGTTGTTTTGGGTCAGATCGTGGATCTTTTGCGCCAGGTATGGCGCAGCCGCCCCGCTTACCGCCTGTGCCACGCTACCGCCCGACAGCCCCTGTACCGCCGCCGTCACCGCGCTGATGCTCTGCTGAAGTGCGCTGCCCGTACCGAACGGCTTCATCGCCGTGTCGTAAGCCTGTTTCGCTATCTCATCTGACGTCGGGTTCAGCTTCCCTTTTCCGGCCAGCTCTTCCCTGGCCGCCTTCAGCGCCGCCGGGTCACGCTGCGCCTTCATGCCCGCTATCTGGCCCTGCGTTCTGGCAATGTCCCCCGCCTGCGCCCCGATTTCGCCTATCAGTTGCGCCGCCTTCAGCCGGTTCTGCTCCTTCTCCTTATCGAAGATGACGTCCAGCCCCGGGTTCGCATTTTCCACGTCGCGGCTGAGGTCCGCCACGTCCTGCTTCTGCTTCGACGGGGCGCGGATAACGATCGTGCCTTCGCTCACCGCCGACTTCGTGGTGCTGTCCGCGCTGCCGCTGCCGTTCAGCCCTGCCAGCATCCCGTTCGCCATGTTCCCGGCGAAGTCCCCGCCGATACTGCCGCCGGTGCTCATGCCCGCACTCTGATGCTCAACCTTATAGTCCGCGTGGTTCTCAATGTCGCTGAAGCCCAGCGTGCCGGTGTCGAGCCGGTTCAGGCTGGCATCTGCCGTACTCGCGATAACCGCACCGTTCAGCTGCGTGTGCTCACCTACAGTGACGTCAAAGCCGCCCTGACCCGCAAAAATCCCGGTCTGCTCCGCCACGCTCTGCCAGTTGCTGTGCATCCTGTCCCGGCTCACGTTCACGTTCGCTGAGCCGGTCGCTGAGCCGAACGTGAAGCTGCCGCCCGCGCCGGCGCTCTGCTGCCTGCTGTCGTAGCGGTCGCTGTCCTGCTCTGAGGTCAGCGTCAGGTTGCGGCCCGCGTCCACCTTCACGCTGTTGCCGCTTGCCTGCGCGCCCGTGAGCGTGGTGTCGCGCCCGCTGGTCAGGCTGAGCTGACTGCCCGCGTCCAGCGTGGTTTCGCTGTGCGTCAGCCCGTTGCCCTTTTCGCTGCCCTTCGCCGCGTTGACGCTGGCCGACACGCTGATACCGTAGCCGCCCGACCCTGCGCCGATGCCCACCCCGGCGCTGCCGCCTTTGCTGCTGTTCTTGCTGTCGGTGCGCTGGGTGTTCTGCGCCGACTGCAGCAGGATGTCACGCGCCGCAGCCAGGCTCAGGTCGCCGCCCGCCTTCAGCTGGCTGCCGGTGATGCTGATGTCGCCGCTCTGCGCCGTGCCATTTTTGCCGGTGGCCGTGACGGTCAGATTCCGGCCCGCCGTCAGCGTGCTGCCCTGCGACTGGCGGCTTTCAGTACGGGTTTCGCTTTTCGACGACTGGCTGCCGTACGAAGCGCTGACGCCGAGGGTGCTGGTCGAACCCGCCTGATAGCCCTTATCACCCGGACTCAGCCCGCCTGCGGCATTGTGTGCGTCCGCGGAGGCCGTGTTGAGCCCGTCCATCTGAGCCGCCTGCGCCGCCTGCACCCCGCTCAGTACCGCTTTGGTGTTCTGCAGCGCGCTGACCCGCCCGTCGCCCGACTTCCTGGCCTGCTGCGCGGTGCTCACCGCCGTGTTGAGCGCGCTGCCCGCCGTGCCTGACAGGGCGATGCTCAGTCCGCTCTGCTTCGTCTCGGTTTTCTCGGTGCGCGTCCGCTGGTCATAGCCCGGGTCGATAGTTACGCTGTCGCCCGTCAGGTTCAGATCTTTCCCCGCCACCAGGTCTGCGCCGCCGGCGTGCAGCCGGTTGCCCGCCGTAACATTGACGCTGCCCTGGCTGCTGCCGACGGTGCTGACGCTCTGGCTCTGGGTGGTACCCTTCTCATCGATTTCATGGCGGGTTGACTGTTTGCCGACGGTGAAGCCGATGCCGCCGCTGCCCAGCAGGCCGCTCTTTTTCTTCTCCTCCAGCTGATAGTGACTCTCGGTCTCCGTCGCCGCGCCGATCTCCACGTCGCGCCCGGCCCGCAGGTTCACGTCCCGGTCGGCGGCCACCGCCGAGCCGGTCACCGTCAGGTCGCGCCCGGCGATGACCGTGACGCTTTCGCCGCTCAGCAGGCTGCCGTTCTCACGGGTGGTAACGTCCTGCGTTACGCTGTGGCCGCTGCTTTTGTTCAGCAGACCTTTATTCTCTGAGCGCTCTTCGCTGTAGAACGACTCCCGTTCGGTGGCTGTATTCAGCACCACGTCCTGCTTCGCCTGCAGTCCGACCGCGCCCTGTTCGCTGTGCAGCGTACTGCCGGTGACCGTCACGTCACCCTCACGCCCTATCACTGTTACGCCCTGCTGTCCGCTGAAGGTACTGCCGGTGCTGCTCTCACGTGAGCTTTCCTCTTCGCGGTGGCTGCGGGTATTGCCCTCGCGCTTGTTCTCGCTGTCCTGCGCTGACAGGCTGGCGCGCGCGTCCCTGATGGTAACGTTCTGCGCGCTGACGCCGATGCTGCCCTGGGTACTGTCGACCTGCGCGCCTTCGGCCAGCAGATTATTGCCTGCCACCAGCGTTACGCCCTGATCACCGCTCAGAGTGCTGAGCAGCAGACGATCTTCCTGACGGCTGTTGCTGACCGATGAGGTCCGGCTGTTGGCCTCAAGATGGGTCGTATTGGTGGTGGTCCCGGCCCCGATGCGGATGTCGCCGCCCGCCTGGACACGTGCAGAGCCGGAGGCGCTGGCCTGGCTGCCGGTCAGCGTCAGATCACGTCCCGCCGAGAGCAGGAGGTTACCACCAGCGTTAAGCTCACTGCCCTGTGCCTGCTGCCACTCGCCGCTGACCTGCGCCTTGCGCTTGCCCGCCTCTTCCATGCCGCGGCTGGTGCGATTGCCCATCGCCCCGGCGATCACGTTCAGGCTGCCGCTGTGGCTGCTTTTTGCGGTACCGATCTCAAGGTTGTTGCGTGCGCTCAGACTGAGGTTATCGGTGGCGTTGAGCTTCGCCCCCTGTAGCCGGATATCGGTGCCGCTGAGGCTGATATTGTCAGCGCTCATCGTCGCCTGGCGCAGGGCATTCTGCAGATCGGTGCTGATCGTCAGCGTCTCCGCCTTCACATCAATGCTGCCCGCTTTGATATCGCCGCCCAGGTGCAGGAACTGATTGCTGTCGACTGACAGTGCCTTGTCCGCAAAGAGATTCCCGGCGCTGGTGACGCTGTCTGCCGAGAGCTGCAGATTACCGCCGCCAATCACCGCGCCATTACCGGTCAGGCGCAGGGTAGTCTGAGCCAGATAGACTTTCGGCACCCACACGGTCTGCGGACCCTCTGCCGTCTCCACCGTTTCGCTGACCAGCCAGACGATATCCTGCTGCAGCGCCGCAATCTGTTGCGGCGTCAGCGCCACACCCGGCACCAGATGGAAATCCTGCGCCACTTTTGAGCCGTTATTCATTAGCGCCTGATACTGCTCCATTGCATCCCAGCCGTTAACGGAAGGCCTGCCGGTCAGTTTCAGGACCTGCTCGCGCACCAGGCGCTGCTCATAAAAACCGTCGCCCAGCCGTTTATGCACCTGTGACGGGTCATAGCCCACCCGTTCGAGCAGATAGTCGCTGCTGATAAATTTGCTCTGGCTGGTGAAGCGCTCGTCAGTCACCACCAGATACGGGCTGCCCGCCGCAGTGTGCTGGCTGAACAGGCCGTTATCGGGGATGGCTGTGGTGACTTTCTCCAGCTGTTGCAGCGCCGTCAGTGCCAGCTCAGCCGGTAACAGCGGGCGATGGTCGTCACCCGCCGCAAGCTCTGTGTCGCCGTCATGGTGAGCGACGCCGTCTACGGCAAAAGCCAGCGGGTTACGTTCATACTCTGCGCGTTCGGCATCCACCGCCTGCAGCGCCGCCTCAAGCTGGCTGATCTGCGCCTGATTAACGGTGGTGTTACTGATGCTCGCTCCGCTGATACTGACATTACCGTTGCCGGTAATGATGCCATCAATGGTAGCCAGGGCCGTGGTCTCATCGGAATTGAAGGTCGGGTACCAGTGGCGCGTACTTCTGTCGTAATGGTCGACGATCACTTCCTGACGCCGCTCGTTGACCGAGTAGCCCCGGTTATCAACACTGCCACCGCCATCCACGGTCAGATTGCCATTGGCCGTGATCACGCTGGCGTCATTGAGTAATGCGTCGGTGATGCGCAAGATCATGTTGCCACCCGCCAGGATACGGGCCCCGATACCTTCACTGACCAACCTGTCACGCGTCAGGGTGCCGGTTACACTACGCTCACGCAAAGCGCTGTAGTCGCTGATAAAGAGAGCGCTATCGATATCAATATGTTGTTCAGGGTCCCATTGCTCGATGCGACCACGATCATGTTCGCGCCACACCGTGTTCTGATAAGGGGTAGGAACATTTTTTTGCTTAAATCCGCGGGTTTCATAGAACGTCATGGCATAACTACCGTCAGCGCTGGGGTTCAGCGTCAGATAGTTAACCCACAGATCGGTCAGCACACCCTGATTGTTCATAACGCGGACCTGGGCGCGTTTGCCTGCAGCGTCAATCGCCAGCAGCGTGCCGTAAGGATTACTCTGTGCCGCAGCCTCATCCTGAAAAGTCAGTCGCTGAGTGGTCGGTGCCATGCTGCTCTTATCGGGCATTATCGTCGTACCAAACGAGCGCCAGTAATAGTTATAACGATGCCAGCTGTAGTCGCTGGTCTCAGCATCACGCTCTATCACCAGTCCTTCGCGCAGGTTGTCGAGCCGCCGCGCCTCCAGCGTCATATCACCGTCTGCTTCAATAAAACTCGCCCGGTTCTCGATCAGGTCATCGCTGTGCAGCGACAGACGATCGCCGCTGTAAAGCAATGCACCCTCTTTGTTGCTCAGCCGCTCGCGGGCCTGCAGCGTCAGGCTTTGAACGGCCGCAATTACGGCAGGCTGGCCATGGTTATCGATCACCCGACCACGCACGGTGATCTCATCGCCCATCACGGTCGCGCTGTTATCCAGCGAGTCGACATTCAGCGTCAGGTCGTCGGCTTCAAGCCGCCCGCTGTTCAGCAGCGCACCCGTCGTGAGCTGAACGGTTTTACCCACCAGCATCGCCGGGTTGGTAATAGCCGTAGCATTCAGCACCAGATTACCCGGCAGCAGCCAGTCCACCAGGTTAGTAAACGCCCCACTCAGAGAGAAAGTCACCGTGCCGTTACTGCTGAGGGTTTCGCCCGCCTGGCGGGTATAATCCTGTTGCGCGGTCAGCGTCAGAGCCTGCAACCCGAGCAGGGTGCCGCCCTGATTATCGAAAGCGTGTGCATGAATGTTTAATGCGCCAGCACTCTCCAGCCGTCCGCTCTGATTGAGCAGCACCAGCGGTGAATCAGTCGGTGAGAGATCGGCGTTGAGGGTGAGATCGCCATTCGCCAGCATCCGTCCCTGCCGGTTATCCAGCTGTGCAACACCCCGAAGCAGGAGCGTTCCGGCGCTCTGCAGCCGTCCGCTGCTGTTATCGATGTCACGGGTAGCGATGTCGGTAAAGGTCGTACCGAGTAACAGGCCGCCGTCGCGGTTACTCAGACGATCGGCCTGCAGTGAGAGTCCCGCCTGGCTGCTGAGCACACCCTGTGTGCTGTTATCGATCGCCGTGGCCTTCAGCACGAGATCCTGAGTGGCGACCAGCTGGCCGCCCTGATTGTTCAGTTGCGCAGCGTCAAGGGACAGCGCCGCGCCGCTGTGGACTTTGCCCTGCTGGTTGTTGAGCACATTGAGGTGATAATTTCCCGCGCCCTGACTGATCAGCGTGCCGCTGGCATTCTCCAGTTGCCCTGTTGTCAGATTAATCGCCTCACGACTGCTGAAGATGCCCTGACGGTTAGTGACCGTCGCGGCATTAACCTGCTGTTCACCGTTGCTGCGCACCGCACCGTCGTTGTTATCCATCTCTCCTGACAGCTGCAGGCTGAGCTGTTGCTGGCTGTCGATGTGGCCGCCCGCGTTGTTCAGCGTCTGCGCATCAAGCTGGAGCGCGCCGCCACTCTGCACGTTGCCCGCCCGGTTATCCAGATCCCCGGCCAGGTTCAGCCTTAACTGCCGCTGACTGTAGAGCAGACCGCCCTGAGTGTTACCGAGATGGGCAGCGGTGATGGTCAGCCCCTCACCAGCCAGCCACTGGCCGCCCGCATTGTTAATGTTACCGGTGCGGCTGCCGCTGGTCTGACCCTGAACGGTCAGCAGCTGCTGAGCAGAGACTTTACCGGTCAGGTTATTGATATCCTGTGCAACGCGCAACACCAGCCCGGCGGCTGACTGCAACACGCCGCTGGCGTTACTGAGCCAGTTTGCCGAGAGCTCAGCCTGCTGCTGACTTTGCACGCTGCCCGCCGTGTTATCGAAACCGGCAGTCGTGGCAGTCCAGCTCCCCTGGCTACCCATCCAGCCCTGCGCATTGCTAATTTCCTGCGCCTGGAGCGTCTGGCTTAGCCGACTGAAGATGCGGCCATTACTGTTATCCAGACGGCCCGTGAACTGCATATCCAGCGCGTCCAGCGCATTGATCGCCCCCCCGGCATTCAACAGATTTGCGGCGCTGGCCTGCGTGCTGCCGTTGCCGGTCAGGGTGCCGCCCTGATTGTCCCAGTCGCCTGCCAGGCTGAGCGTCAGCGTCTGCTGGCTGAGAATCTGCCCTGACTGACGATTGTTCAGTGCACCACCCTGCATGAGCAGATCGCCGCCGCTTTGCAGCGACCCGCCATCGTTATCAAACAGCGTCGCGGCGGTGCCCTGGATCGCGAGAGCGTTTTTCGCCGTGAGTTTGCCGCCCTGGTTGAGGATATCGCCGCGGCTGGTCAGCGTCAGATCACCGCCAGACTGCAACCGGCCGCTGGCGTTATTGAGTTGATCGGCCGTCGCTGTAACCTGCTCACCACCCTGCGCCGTCCCACCGCTGTTCTGCCAGAATCCGCCGCTGTTGAGCGAAAGATGATGACCCGCTTCGATCCAGCCATCGCTGTTGTCCAGGCCCTGTGCCGTCATCAGGCTCAGATCCTGCAGCGCAATCACTTTGCCCTCTGAATTATCCAGCCCGTTTGCCGTCAGGCTCAGATCACGCTGGCTGGTAATCTCGCCCTGCGCATTGTTCAGATGCTGCGCGGTCAGCGACAGCTGGCCGCCGTTCAGGGTGCCCGCGTGATTATCCAGATCGCCGCCCGCGCTAAGCGTCAGCGCATTACCGGCCAGAAGATTACCCTGACTGTTGTTAACCGCGTCGCGGGCAGTGATAGCCAACGACGCCTGGGTTTTGATGGTGCCGCCCTGGTTATTCAGGCTGCCGGTCTCAAGCGTCAGATCGCCGTTGCTGCCCAGCTCGCCCGACGTGTTGTCAAACAGCCCATCAATCCGCCAGTGCTGCGCTGCGTTATCAAGCGCAACCATACGGCCACGCTGATTGTTCAGCGAGGCGGCCTGGAAACTGAGCTGCTGACTCTCAATCGAACCCTCGCTGTTGTCCAGCCCGCCAGACAACGTAAAGCGGCTTTCGCCACTGCCGGTCTGCGACCATCCCGCCTGCTGGCTGAACAGGCTGCGCCCATCGATCTGCCAGCGTCCGGCGCTAATCTGTGCCTGCTGCGCCTCAATATCTCCAGAGGTGTTTATCACCAGCTCCGCGCCATTAATCACCGCCTGACGCACGGCAACACCCGCTTCCTGAGCAGTCAGGGTGGCGCGGCTGGCAGCGACCTGAGCGCCACTGAGATCGACGCGGCGTCCATGTGCGCTGACCTCTTTTTTGCTCAACAGGCTGCCACTGGCGCGAATGGTATCCTGGCTCTCCAGTTGCAGACTGGCTTCCTGCACAATCTGGCTGCTGGCGTCGCTGCCTGCCAGCAGGTGTCCACTGCTCTGAATGCTGCGGGCTGCCGTCAGCCGTACGTCACCAGCCGCCGCCAGGGTGCCGGACTGGGTAATCCCGCCTTCACGGCTCTGAACCGTCAGCTGACCGCCACTGTGGAGCTTGCCCTGATAATCAACGCTATCTCTGGCCGTCAGGCTGATGTCGCCTGCGGCCTGCGTGACGCCATCCTGTGCCGTCGATTGCCAGACAAGTTTACCTTCGCTGCTCACTACCAGCGTTTTACCCGCCTGCACCTGAGCGTTCTGATTCCGCACCCCGACGCCTGCTTCGGTGCCAATCATGCGGATCTGGCCGCTGTACATGCCGCCCATCTGACCCATGTCGATCGCCAGTTCAGGTCTGGCGCTGCCGTCGTCAGCCAGCGGTGTGACCGTCTGTGTGTCGGCACTGATGCGGTTACGCCCAGCGACCACCGCCAGCTCTTTTTTGGCCCAGACACCCGCATTGATCTCCACCGCGCGGGCCAGAACGTCTACGTATTCAGTATCATGACGGGGATCGCCGTTGAGTCCGCCGCCTTCAATGCGCACCACGCCGCGTTCAACCTGATAACCCGCCAGGCTGCCGTCGGCGTTGAGCTGCGGTTTGCCGGTGGTCAGCGTCATCCGTCCGGCGTTGATGGTGCCGCAGCCGTTGCAGACAATTCCTGCCGGGTTGGCAACGATCACCTGCGCCCGTCCGCCCGCCACTTCCATATAACCGCGAAGCTGGCTGGGATTGTTGCTGTTCACTTCGTTGAGGATCACCCGCGCCGGTGCAGCGCCGGGCTTGAGATTCGGGTTGCCCTGAATCATTCCGGCCAGTTGCGTGGAGGTCATCACTGCGGAGTTATTCAGGATGGCACCGTTGTGCGCGACGTCGAACTGCTGATACTGGTTGTGTGAGATTCCTGCCTGATTGGGCGCAGTAATATTGACCTGCGGCAGCCCGTTCTGAGTCACGATGACGTCCGGCCGCTGACCTGGCGTAGCGTTGCCATCCGCCACAATGCCGTTCGCCAGTGCTGGCCCGGCAAACAGCGCCAGTCCCAGCAGCCACGCCGTGCGGTGTAAAGTAACCCAGAGACGCGGCGCGCCGTTGCCTCGGCTTTGGCCAGGTTCCGTGCTGCAACTGCGGGCAAGTTCTGACACCACCCGGAGTTCGCCATGGGTGCGGCTGAAGATAATGCGATAGCAATGTTTATTCATGGGTCACATCCGTGTGAAAGTCACTGTTTCAGATAGCGGTGATCAGCCGCTTTGTTGGTCAGATTTCCAGGTTAACGCTGAAACCCGCCGTCGCGCCTGAGGTATGAAAACCCTCGGGTTTACAGAGCGGCACGCCCGCAAACAGGTCATAGCTGAAGCGACCCCAGAGTGAGCCGCGTACGCCGATGGCACTGCCTGCCAGCTGATGCCCGACCAGGTCCCGCGTCGCGGGTCCGCTTACCCGGCCATAATCGGCGGCCAGGTAAAGCTCATGCCCGCGTGAGAAAAGGTTCCAGCCGATTTCGTTGCGCCACAGCAGACCTTTTTCGCCTGACAGCATCTGTTCACCGTCAAAGCCGCGTACCGTGTATCGACCGGCAATCGCCATGCGCTCCTGCGGCGTCAGCGCATTCGGACTCCATTGTCCGCGCACGCTGCTATAGACCCGCCAGGGCTGCTCGCCCAGGGCGAAAGGATGGTTGATGCCGAGGTCGCCCAGCAGTATGCCGGTACGCGCACTGCCCTGATGGCGCGACTCTTCCGGTGCAGGTAATGCATTGAATGCCCCGGTACCGCGCCGCCAGGCGATATTCGCGTCCAGCGTGCTGCTGCCAAAATAGCTGTGCTGATTCAGGCCCAGTTCCCAGCCTGCGGTGCGCCGCTTTTGCTGCTCTATGTCGATATTGTTGACGGCGTTGGTGGAGTGTTTGCGGTAGCCACGCAGATTCAGCGTGGTTTTGTTCGACTGGTCGCGATAGAGCAGGCGGGAGACCGTGATCTGGGCATTATCGCTCTTACCGCTATAGCGCAGCACCTCATTGGCATTGGGAATGTTCTGGTGATAGGTGTAGTCGTTGTAGTTGGCGGAGACGGCCCAGTACCCGATCGGGAAAAAGTAATTCAGGGTATGCGAGCGGTTGCCGAACGGCCCATGCTCAAACAGATTTTTGCCGATGTTGGCGTAAAACAGGTCGTTCTGCGCAAAGGGGGCGTCCACAGCCAGCGTGGCAGAACCGAGGTAGCGTCCGGTACTTTCAGATCCGCTGTCATCCAGTCCCAGACTGAGCCGTACCGGTCTGCCTTCGTGCCAGTTGACCTGCAGATCGCTGGTGGCTTCCCGCTCGCCCGGCACGATTTTAATGTCAGCACTGGCGCTGGGCACCCGCTTAAAGTTCTCCAGGCCCTGCTCAATATCCCGCAGATTCAAAATATCGCCCGATGACGCCGGAACGGCATTCCACAGCCGTCCACGCCTGGAAACAGGTTCTTCAAAGCGGATCTGGCTGATACGGCCAGGCTGCAGCGTCAGCGTCAACACGCCCTTCGTCAGATCCTGCTCCTGCGCCATAACGCGGGTGGTCACATAGCCTTTGGCGAGAATTGCATTCTGCACTTTGTTGATGACCAGCACGATGCCCTGTCCGCCCAGGCAACGGCCGGGGGCGTCTGAAGCAGCATCAAGCGCCCACTGAAAACGGCTGGCTGCCTCGCCCGTCAGGGCAATTCGATTAATGGGAAAACAGGGCTGCTCATTAGCAGGATAACCGGGCAGATGACTATCCGGACGCCGCAGATGTTCATTTACCTGCGGCGCATTCTGCTGCTGCAGCACGCGCTCGCGCGTCTGCTGACGCTGTTGCTCGCGGGCATCAATCGCCTGTCCTTCTTCGCGGGGCGTATCGGCTGGCGAGGCTGCCATCAGCGGTAAAGAGAAGCAGAACAGCGCGCCCGCGACTATGACGAGCAGAGGCTTTGGCGGATGCCAGAGCGATAAACAAATCCTTTTCATGAAAATTCCATTTCACTAACTGTAACCGGGTGTAAATTTTGGCGAATTATCCATCAGAAAGGGACAAAAACAAGGGGGAGGGCTATTTTTGAGGCGGTTTCTTAACCTGTGGGTTTACGAAAGGGCGCAACACGGCAACCGGTTTAAGAATACAAACAAACCAATGATATTTAATGAGAAAAAACTGGCATGATGCTGATAAAAAAGTACTCTTTAACGCAGCAGGATGACTTTAAAGGCTTTTTAAGCACTTTTGCGCATTCATTTGCGTATTAAAAATACGCTCGCTATCAGGGTCACGGTAACCGCCTGACTCAGGACGGGTCATCCCATAAAAAAAGGGACGATTGCTCGTCCCTTATTCGCACTACGCTAAGAGGATTACTGCAGCAGCGAGATATCCGCGACCTGCAGGAACAGCTCACGCAGTTTTGACAGCAGCGTCAGGCGATTGACCCGTACCGCCTGGTCATCGGCGTTCACCATCACTTTATCGAAGAAATTGTCTACCGCGGTACGCAGCTGGGCCAGTTCGACCAGCGCATCCTGATAGCGGCCTTCAGCAAAGTAAGGCTGCAGCTTGCTGCTCAGCGCGGTGACAAACGTCGCCAGCTGGATCTCTTCGTTCTCTTTCAGTAGCGACGCCTGCACGCTCTCATTCAGCGTTTCAGTCGATTTCGCCAGGATGTTAGAGACGCGCTTGTTCGCCGCGGCCAGCGCTGCAGCTGCTTCCAGCGTACGGAAGTGCGACACTGCTTTCATACGAGCATCAAAGTCAGCCGGACGGGTCGGACGACGCGCCAGAACCGCCTGCAGCGTATCGATGCTGTGACCCTCTTCCTGATACCAGGTGCGGAAGCGACCCAGCATAAAGTCGATCACATCATCCACCACGCGGGCATTGCTCAGCTTGCTGCCATACAGACGCACCGCTTCTTCAGTCAGTGTCTGCAGGTCGAGCGGCAGGTTTTTCTCAACGATGATACGCAGTACGCCCAGCGCTGCACGACGCAGTGCGAACGGATCTTTGTCGCCTTTTGGATGCTGACCAATGCCGAAAATACCGGCCAGGGTATCCATTTTATCGGCAATCGCCAGCGCACAGGCGACCGGGCTGGATGGCAGATCGTCACCGGCAAAGCGCGGCTGATACTGCTCGTTCAGCGCAACCGCCACATCTTCGGCTTCGCCGTCGTGACGCGCGTAATGCATGCCCATCACGCCCTGGGTGTCGGTGAACTCGAAGACCATGTTGGTCATCAGGTCACACTTCGACAGCAGGCCCGCGCGGGTGGCGTGATTCACATCGGCACCAATCTCACCGGCAATCCAGCCCGCCAGGGCCTGAATGCGATCGGTTTTATCGCGCAGCGTGCCCAGCTCTTTCTGGAACAGCACCGTCTCCAGACGCGGCAGATTATCTTCCAGACGCTTTTTGCGGTCGGTATTAAAGAAGAACTCCGCATCGGCCAGGCGTGGACGCACCACTTTTTCGTTGCCCGCGATAATCTGGCGCGGATCGCTGGATTCGATGTTAGTGACGAAAATGAAGTTCGGCATCAGGTTGCCGTCATTGTCATACACCGGGAAATATTTCTGATCACCTTTCATGGTGTAGACCAGCGCTTCCGCAGGCACCTTGAGGAATTTCTCTTCAAAGGTTGCGGTCAGAACCACCGGCCACTCCACCAGCGACGTTACCTCTTCCAGCAGGCTGTCGCTGATATCGGCGTTGCCGCCTAAGCGGCGTGCGGCCGCTTCTGCATCGGCTTTGATCATCGCTTTGCGGACCTGATAGTCAGCAATGACCTGGCCGCGTTTTTCCAGCACATCAGGATAGTGATCGGCACTTTCGAGCGTGATTTCGCTTTCACCCATAAAGCGGTGACCACGGATAATCCGGTCTGAGGCGATGCCCAGAATGGTGCCAGGGATCAGCTCATCGCCCAGCAGCATCGTCACGGTGTGCACCGGACGAACGAACTGTACATCGCTGTCGCCCCAGCGCATCAGTTTTGGCACCGGCAGCTTGCTGAGTGCAGTCGCAATCATCGCGGGCAGCAGCGCCTGGGCCGCTTCGCCTTTCACCTGGGCGCGATAGACCAGCCATTCGCCTTTATCGGTGGCGAGGCGTTCCGCCTGATCAACAGTAATGCCGTTACCCCGCGCCCAGCCTTCGGCGGCTTTGGTGGCGTTGCCGTCAGCATCAAATGCCGCAGCGACCGCAGGACCGCGCTTCTCCACTTCCCGATCGGGTTGTGAGGCGCTCAGGTTCGCGACTTTCAGCGCCAGACGACGCGGTGCAGCAAACCAGCTGACCTCGCCATGGCTTAGGTTAGCGGCATCCAGTTCAGCGGTGACCTGCGCGGCAAAGGCTTCTGCCAGGCTGCGCAGGGCTTTTGGTGGCAGCTCTTCGGTGCCGATCTCCACCAGGAAAGTTTGTTCAGTCATGGCTGCCTCTTACTTTTTGTTATTGCACATCGGGAAGCCCATTGCCTCGCGAGAGGCGTAGTAAGCTTCAGCCACGGCTTTAGTCAGGGTGCGAATGCGCAGGATATAGCGCTGACGCTCCGTTACCGAGATCGCTTTGCGGGCATCCAGCAGGTTGAAGCTGTGCGCCGCTTTCAGAATGCGTTCGTAGGCGGGCAGTGGCAGCGGTTTTTCCAGCGCCAGCAGATGCTGCGCCTCTTTCTCGTACTGCTCGAAGCAGGTAAAGAGGAAGTCGACGTCGGCGTATTCGAAGTTATAGGTGGATTGCTCCACTTCGTTCTGATGGAACACGTCGCCGTAGGTGGTTTTGCCCAGCGGGCCATCGCTCCAGACCAGATCGTAAACGCTGTCGACGCCCTGGATATACATCGCCAGACGCTCCAGGCCGTAGGTGATCTCACCGGTCACCGGCTTACACTCCAGGCCGCCAACCTGCTGGAAGTAGGTAAACTGCGTCACTTCCATGCCGTTGAGCCACACTTCCCAGCCGAGTCCCCAGGCACCCAGCGTCGGGTTTTCCCAGTTATCTTCCACAAAGCGAATGTCATGCACCGTCGGATCCATACCCAGCTCTTTCAGCGAACCGAGATAGAGCTCCTGAATGTTGTCCGGTGACGGTTTGATGATGACCTGAAACTGGTAATAGTGCTGCAGACGGTTCGGGTTTTCACCGTAGCGGCCATCGGTAGGACGGCGGGATGGCTGCACATAAGCGGCGGCGATCGGCTCCGGGCCGAGTGCGCGCAGGCAGGTCATCGGGTGTGAAGTGCCAGCGCCCACTTCCATGTCCAGCGGTTGGACAATGGTGCAGCCCTGACGCGCCCAGTAATCCTGCAAGGTCAGGATCAGCCCCTGAAAGGTTTTGGTATCAAACTTTTGCATGTTGAGTGTGCACGCGCTTCGGTTAGATTAAAAAAAGAGGCCGACAGTATACCCTTTGACCGCGCGATGTGCAGCCGTAAATCCCAGGCGCTACCGGCGCGTTTTCGCAGTGATGCCGGGCGCTGGCATACAGATGGCTCCGAATCCTGCTGGCGGCAGTTGTTGCTCTGGTCGCATTTGACTACCCTTTTGCGCACGGAGCTATGCGCAAGAGGACGCCATGCCGCAGCAGAAGATTTACTGGATCGACAATTTACGCGCGGTTGCCTGCCTGATGGTGATCGTGATTCACACCACCACCTGGTATATCACCGGGCCGATGGCGGTAACCGGCACCACCTGGGATGTGGCGAATCTGCTGAACTCGGCATCACGCGTCTGTGTTCCGCTGTTCTTTATGATCTCCGGCTATCTGTTTTTCGGCGAACGTAGCGCCCAGCCGCGTCATATGCTCCGGCTGGTGCTCTGTCTGCTGTTCTACAGCGCGGTCTCGCTGGTCTATATCACCTGGCTGACGCCGATCAGTGAAGGACGTTCGATCCTGAAGATGCTGCAGAAGCCCGTGTTCTATCACCTGTGGTTCTTCTTTGCGCTGATTGGCATCTATCTGATGTCGCCGCTGATCCAGGTAAAAACCGTGCAGGCACGCTATGTGACGCTGCTGGTGCTGGTGCTGGCGGTACTCGCCAACCCCAATACGGTCAGCCAGTCGCTGGGTCCGTTCCATTTTCTGCCGGTTAACCTCTATGTCAGCGGTGACAGCATTTACTACCTGCTCTATGCCCTGCTGGGACGGGCGATCGGCACCATGGACACGACCCGGCGCGGCCTGACGCCGCTGGCTTTCGGGCTGTTTATCGCCTGTGTGATTGGCATTACGCTGGGGACGAAAAAGGCGCTGATCGTCAACGGGGCGTTTAACGATACCTGGTATCTCTACTGCGGACCGCTGGTGTTTATCGCGGCGATCAGCCTGCTCATCGTATTTAAAAACAGCCTGAATGAGCGCACCCTGCCCGGTTTTACCGTGATTGCACGCTATTCACTGCCAATCTACGGCTTTCATGCGCTGTTTATTCACTATCTGCGCACGCATCACTACGATGATATGTCGCATCCGTGGCTCGATCTGCCCTGGGTGTTCGGGCTGACGCTGGGCGGCAGTCTGCTGCTGGGGATGGCGCTGAAACGCGTCGATACCCGTCACTTCGTCAGCTGATCGTTTTCCCGCTGGCGGGCGCGTCGCAGCTGGCGCGCCGATGAAAACCCCGCCGCCAGCGCCGCTTTCTCAGCGGATTCACCCTGCTGCTGACGCTGGCGCGCCACGCCAACCCGCAGCTGCTCATGGTATTCCCGCACGCTGATCCCCAGATGCTGACGAAACAGCCGCGCCAGATGACGGCTGCTGACGTGGACGCGCCCGGCCAGCTCGGTCAGCGTCCAGCCGTGTTCAGGATGGGCAATCATCAGATCCTGCGCCCGATGAATGGCCGGATGCAGGTGGTTGCGGTAACGCAGCCAGGGTGAAAGCTGCGGGTCGTCACCGGCGCGGCGGAACCAGACCACCATTTCCCTTGCCACGGCCAGCGCGGCAGGCGTATCGCAGAGCTGATTCACCAGATGCAGCGCCAGGTCGATCCCCGCCGTGATGCCCGCGCTGGTCCAGATATTCTCATGCCCGACAAATACCCGGTTCTCCTGCACCCGTGCACGCGGGGCGGCCGCTTTCAGACGGGCAATGACATCATGATGGGTGGTGCAGGGCACGTCATCGAGCATACCCGCCTGCGCTGCCAGCAACGCACCCGAGCAGACGCAGACCAGCATAAAGGTCTGCGCGCGCAGCGCGGCGTGCTGCCGCATCAGCCAGTCGCGTGCTTCTGCAGCCTGCGGTGTGGCATAACAGATCTGCGAGTCATAGACGCCCGGCACCACCAGCAGGCTCCCGGCGGGCAACTGCTCCGGCAAGGGTTCGATGCTGCCAATAGTCATACCGGTGGAACAGACCACCTCCGGCTGCGGGCCAATGTAGCGCAGCGAAAAGCGATCGCCTGCCAGCTTCAGCGTCTCGGCCGGACCGGTCAGATCCAGCACCATGACGCCAGGCAGGGTTAAAAACCAGACGGTATGCGTCATACCTGGTCCACGCTACACCAGATCCCAGCCACGGGCGCGCCACAACGCAGGTAGCTGCGCCATGTCGTCGAAGCGCGTCACCAGCGGATGGTCCAGTTCAGGGTTGTGCGGATCAGCACAGTAGTAGTAGACGGGGATCCCGGCGGCAATACCGGCGCGGGCGCCCGCTTCGGAGTCATCCACCAGAATGCAGCGCTCAATCGGCACCTGCATCTGTTCCGCCGCGTGATACATCAGCTCCGGATCGGGCTTCCAGTGCAGAATGTCATAACCGCTATAGAGGTGTTCGGCAAACAGCGGCAGCATGCCGGTTAAGCCCAGCGAGTGCTGCATCTTTTTTACCGTCCCGTTTGAGACCACGCACATCGGCACTTTGATCTGCTCAACCAGCGCTTTTGCGCCTGAGATCGGTTTCAGTTGCAGATCAAACAGTCGCGCGACCTCCGCGCGATAGGCGGTCTCCACCTCTTCCATCGGCAGCGACACCTGATGCGCGTCGCCCACGTCACGAATGATGTCGTAGAGTTTGACGCCCTTATACTTTTCAAACATCTGCTGCAGCGACAGCGCCAGACCATAACGGGCAAAAGTGTTGACGTAGGCCTGGGTGCAGAGCAACTCACTGTCCACCAGCGTGCCATCGCAATCAAAAAAGACGCATTCTACTGACATCAGACTCTATCCTTCGATTCAGGGGTGTGCTCCACACTCTACCGCACTCAGCGCAGATTGCGAGACTGGCAATCGGTTGCGAAAAATCATTGTATTGCCCCGGTAAAATCGCCAGGATACGCGCCGATGATTTTTTCTTCTGGATGGATGGCATGAGCAAGCAAGGCGTTTTGCAGCGCATCTTCAGGCTGCAGGAACATGGCACCACGGTGCGCACTGAAGTGATCGCGGGTATCACCACCTTTCTGACGATGGTCTATATCGTCTTCGTCAACCCGCAGATCCTCGGCGTCGCCGGTATGGATACCCAGGCGGTGTTTGTGACCACCTGTCTGATTGCCGCCTTCGGCAGCATTCTGATGGGACTGTTTGCCAATCTGCCGGTAGCGCTGGCCCCTGCAATGGGGCTGAACGCCTTCTTCGCCTTTGTCGTCGTCGGGGCGATGGGTTATTCGTGGCAGGTCGGTATGGGCGCGATCTTCTGGGGTGCGGTCGGCCTGCTGATCCTGACCCTGCTGCGGGTTCGCTACTGGATGATTGCCAATATCCCGCTGAGCCTGCGCGTTGGCATTACCGCCGGTATCGGTCTGTTTATCGCCATGATGGGGCTGAAGAATGCCGGTATTATCGTGCCAAATCCCGATACCCTGGTGGCGGTGGGTAATCTGACCTCGCACAGCGTGCTGCTGGGCGCACTGGGCTTCTTTATTATCGCCATTCTGGCATCACGTAATATCCACGCGGCGGTGCTGATCTCGATGGTGATCACCACCGCTATTGGCTGGATGCTGGGCGACGTGAAGTTTGTTGGTCTGTTTTCAGCGCCGCCTTCGATTACTTCGGTGGTCGGTCAGGTCGATATCAAAGGCGCGTTTAACATTGGCATGGCGGGCGTCATCTTCTCCTTTATGCTGGTCAATCTGTTCGACTCGTCCGGCACGCTGATTGGCGTCACCGACAAAGCGGGACTGACCGATGAAACCGGCACCTTCCCGCGGATGCAGCAGGCGCTTTATGTCGACAGCATCAGTTCCGTGAGCGGCGCGCTGGCAGGCACGTCATCGGTGACCGCCTATATCGAGAGCACCTCAGGCGTGGCGATTGGTGGCCGCACCGGCCTGATGGCTGTAGTCACCGGCCTGCTGTTCCTGCTGGTGACCTTCCTGTCACCGCTGGCCGCCATGGTGCCATCTTATGCCGCCGCGGGCGCGCTGATTTACGTGGGTGTATTAATGACAGCCAGCCTGGCGCGGGTGCGCTGGGATGATTTAACCGAATCCGTTCCGGCATTTGTCACCGCCGCCATGATGCCGTTCAGCTTTTCCATCACCGAGGGGATTGCGCTGGGGTTCATTGCTTACTGTGTCATGAAACTCGGCACCGGCCGCTGGCGTGAGATCAGCCCCTGCGTGGTGATTGTTGCGCTGCTGTTTGTGCTGAAGATTGTCTTTATCGACGCGCACTAAGCGCACTCAGAGCCGCAACCCACCGGTTGCGGCTTTTTACATTTCAGGATGCAGATTGCGCTCGCGGGGCAGACTGGTCAGCCGAAGGGCATGAGGCCCGATGTTGGGTTTACCCATCTCGATTTCGCGTAATGCACGCCATTCAAAAGCGTTATCCATCTCCCACAGGTACAGCCGCTGGGTCGCAGACGACAGCGCACACGACCAGACCAGCATGGGTTCCGCATCACACACCACCTGAATGTCGGGATAGAGTGACGATCGCAGCCGACCGGCACCCGGCAACAGGCGCAGCGAATCCAGTCCCCAATCGCCTTCTCCTGTCAGCTTGAGAATGCTCTGGCGCAACGTCCAGATTTGCGTCACCGCTTCCATCGCATCCTGCTGGGCATTAATCCAGGCAATTTCGCCCGACGTTAATCCCTGAATCAGCTGCTCCTGAGTCTGACGGCTCCGCGCATGCACAATCTCCATATCCAGACCGGCACGTCCACCCTCTTCAGCCAGCAATACCCCCACTGTATTGCCCGCATAGGCAATGCTGAAATCGGGCAGATCGCTGTCAGCAAACACGGGGCGTCCGTTGCTCTGAACGATCAGACGTGGCAGCTCATGGATACCATAAATTCGCAGCATCAGCTGCGCCAGCAGGGTACGCGCGGCAAGGAATCGCCCACGGCGTTTGTCAGCAAACTGCTGGGCCGTGTCGGTAATCGCCTGGGGAATACACATCTGTTTAGCCGGAAAGCCGGGATCGCCCGTCCAGCGTACAAAATGACCAGCCATCTGTCGCTCCGTGAAAATGGTCAGATAATCATCAGAGGCATTGTAGGAATTTTCTTACCTTAATGCACCCGGCAACAGCGCTGATTGGGTTAAATTCAGAATAGGATGATCAGGCAGCGCAGGCTGGCGGGAATGGAGCAGCGTTACGCGCCGCGATCAGAATCGCGACGCTGGCCGCATCAGGCGAAGCGGCTTGCCTGCTCAAAGCTCAGGCGCGGCAGGCGCGGATGCAGTTTTGACGCCTCACCGTAACCGAGGTTAATCAGCAGGTTAACCTGATACTGACCGTCGGGGAAAAAGGCGTCATTGACTTTGGCCGGATCAAAACCGGACATCGGACCGGCATCCAGCCCAAGCGAACGGGCCGCCAGAATCAGGTAACCCGCCTGCAGGCTGCTGTTACGGAAAGCAGTCTCTTTCGCCGCTTCCGGGCTGCCGGTGAACCAGCTGCGCGCATCCGCATGCGGGAACAGCGCAGGCAGCTGCTCATAGAACTCACGGTCCCAGGCCACGATCACCGTGACCGGTGCGCTCATGGTTTTGTCCAGATTGCCGGACGAGAGGGCCGGTTTCAGCTTCTCTTTTCCTTCCGCCGAGGTGATGAAAACAAAACGTGCAGGCAGGCAGTTCGCCGAGGTTGGACCCAGCGCCGTTAAGGTATAAAGCTGTTCCAGCAGAGCGTTATCGACCGGCTTATCCTGCCAGTAACTGTGGGTGCGGGCGTCATTAAACAGGGTATCCAGTGCGGCAGTGTCGAGCGGTGTACTCATGCAACTCTCCTTTTTCAGGCAAAAAGTTCGCCTGACGGTGTTCACGTCGTGGGTTTGCGCCCGGTCCGACACGGCTTGATGAGGCGGGGTTCACTTACCGCGATCATAGCCGCACGTCAGATCGGCGCGTCTACCGTTATACGACAACGCGGTGCCGCCGCAAAATAACATATCAGCAAGAATCAACGCAGCGGCAGGAATACCAGGGGAGGCAGCGAGGCGGGAAATCAGGCCTGACAGCGCGTTGCCGCCAGGCCCATAAAGCTATTTACCGATACAGAAGCTGGAGAAGATACGGCCCAGCAAATCGTCAGAGGTGAACTCGCCGGTGATCTCGCTTAACGCCTGCTGAGCAACACGCAACTCCTCCGCCAGTAACTCACCAGCCCGGGCACCGAGCAGCTGCGCTTTCCCCTGCTGTAAGTGTGTGGCCGCTAACTCCAGCGCCTGCAGATGACGGCGACGCGCCAGGAAGCCGCCTTCCATATTGCCCGCGAAGCCCATGCTCTGCTTCAGGTGATCCCGCAGTGCATCAATGCCCTCGCTGGTGCGTGCCGACAGGCGAATCAGTGAGTGACCGTTTACTTCTGTCAGGCCGAGAGGCTCACCGGTGACATCCGCCTTGTTGCGAACCACGGTAATCGGCAGCTCCGGCGGCAGACGGGAGACAAAATCGGGCCAGATAGCCGCCGCTTCGGTGGCATCGGTGGTGGTGCCATCCACCATAAACAGCACGCGATCCGCCTGTTCAATCTCCTGCCAGGCACGCTCAATCCCGATGCGTTCGACTTCGTCGCTGGCCTCACGCAGACCCGCGGTGTCGATGATATGCAGCGGCATGCCATCTATATGAATATGTTCACGCAGTACGTCACGGGTGGTGCCCGCAATGTCCGTTACGATCGCAGCTTCACGGCCCGCCAGCGCATTCAGCAGGCTCGATTTGCCCGCATTAGGCCGGCCCGCAATCACCACTTTCATCCCTTCACGCAGCAGGCTGCCCTGACGCGCTTCGGCACGGACCGCATCCAGGTCCCCAATCACCGTATTCAACTGCGCTTCGATTCGGCCGTCAGAGAGGAAGTCGATCTCCTCATCCGGGAAGTCGATAGCGGCTTCGACATAGATGCGCAGGTGAGTGAGTGCTTCCACAAGATGATTGACCCGGATGGAGAACGCGCCCTGCAGCGAGTTCACGGCCGAACGCGCCGCCTGCTCAGAGCTGGCATCAATCAGGTCGGCAATCGCTTCGGCCTGCGCCAGATCGAGCTTGTCATTCAGGAACGCACGCTCTGAAAACTCACCCGGCTGCGCGATACGCACACCCGGCAGCGCCACGATGCGCTTCAGCAGCAGGTCGAGGATAACCGGGCCGCCGTGGCCCTGCAGCTCAAGAACATCTTCACCGGTAAAGGAATTTGGGCCAGGAAACCACAGCGCAATGCCCTGATCCAGCACGCTGCCGTCGCTGTCCGTGAACGGCAGGTAATCGGCGTATCGCGGCTTAGGCAGTTTACCCAGCAGCTGGCGGGCGACCTCTGCCGCCTGCGCGCCAGAGACGCGCAGAATGCCGACGCCGCCGCGTCCGGGCGGTGTTGCCTGGGCAACAATGGTATCGCTGTGGCTCATAAATTTTCTCTCGCTACAAAAAACACAGGCGGTCGCTTTGACCGCCTGAGAATAGACTATTTTAGGGCGGGATGACTCCCGCGCTGGATCGCTTACGCTTTCTTCTTGTCGCGGCTATGCAGACCACGTTTTTCCAGGCCGCGATAAATCAGCTGCTGCTGGAGAATGGTGACCAGGTTGCTGACGATGTAGTACAGCACCAGACCTGACGGGAACCACAGGAAGAACACGGTGAAGATCACCGGCATGTAAGTCATGATCTTCTGCTGCATCGGATCGGTCACGGTGGTCGGTGACATCTTCTGAATGAAGAACATGGTGATACCCATCAGAATCGGCAGGATGTAGTACGGGTCCTGCGCTGACAGGTCATGGATCCACAAAATGAATGGCGCATGACGCAGTTCAACCGAGCCTGACAGCATATAGTAGAGCGCCAGGAAGATTGGCATCTGAATCACCAGCGGCAGACAGCCACCCAGCGGATTCACTTTCTCTGCTTTATACAGCGCCATCATCTCCTGGCTCTGTTTCTGCTTGTCATCACCCAGCCGCTCACGCATCGCCTGAATCTTCGGCTGCAGCATGCGCATCTTAGCCATCGAGGTGTACTGCGCTTTAGTCAGCGGGTACATGATGCCACGCACGATGAAGGTGATCACGATAATGGAGAAGCCCCAGTTACCGATGAAGCTGTTGATAAATTTCAGCAGTTTGAACAGCGGCTGAGAGATAAACCACAACCAGCCGTAATCCACGGTCAGATCAAGGTGCGGCGCAATCGCGGCCATCTTGTCCTGAATTTCCGGGCCGACCCACAGCGTTGCACCCAGATTCTGCTGAGCGCCTGCGGCGATGGTGACCGGTGCAGATTTATAGCCAATCGCTGCCACGCCGTTACCCAGGTTGCTGGTGTAAAAGGTGTTGGTACCTTCAGTACGCGGAACCCATGCCGTCGCAAAGTACTGCTGCAGCATCGCAACCCAGCCATTGCTGGTCGTCGCGTTCAGGTTCTCGTTGTCCGCGATGGTGTCGAATTTATACTTCTCATATTTCGACTCGCTGGTGGAGTAGGCCGCGCCACGGAAGGTGTGCAGAGCAAAGTTGTTGCTGCCGGTATCACGATGCTTAGGCAGATCAATTGTCTGCTTCAGCTGGCCAAACAGTGACACTTCCAGCGGCTGCTGGGTGGTGTTGTTGACATGATAATCGACATTAACAGCATATTCGCCACGCTTGAAGATGAAGGTTTTGGTGTAAACCACGCCATTTTCAGCGGTATAGGTCATCGGCACACGCAGTTCGGACTGGCCATCAGCCATCTCGAAGTGATCCTGTGCAGTGGTGAACAGCGGACGCGCGCCGTTGTTCGGGTTATCCGGGCCATTACGACCGGTTAAACCACTCTGAGCCTGATAAAGGAACGCTGGCGTGGTTTCAAGCAGCTGGAACGGCTGGTCTGAACCCAGTTTGTCCGGGAACGTCAGCAGTTGTGCCTGTTCAACATCACCGCCTCGGGTATTGATATTCAATGACAGGACATCAGTCTTAACGGTGATCGTCTGGCCCTGACCGCTGGCCGGTACACCCTGACTGGCGGCATCACCCGCTACGCTGTTGGTGCCCTGTGTGGTCTGCGTCTGCTGTGGCTGCGGAGCGTGGTCCGTCTGCCAGGCTTGCCAGACCATAAAGGTCACGAACAGAAAAGCGATGAGAAAGAGATTGCGTTGCGAATCCATCGTTAATGTTCTCTGGTATCAAAGGTTTTTGGCGGCACAGGATCGTCACCACCCGGGTTCAAGGGGTGGCATTTTAATACGCGTTTTAATGTCAACCAACTGCCTTTTATCAGGCCAAACCTGCGTAACGCCTCAATTCCGTAATGAGAGCAGGTCGGGTGAAACCGACAGTGTGGTCCCAGTAATGGACTGATACCGCGTTGATAGACGCGTATCAGGACGATCAGGAGCCGCGCGCCAGGCGACAGTGACGACGCCATAATTTCTCCAACGCTTCCGCCAGCATACGGTTATCCAGATCGGCAACCCCCTTCTTCGCAACCACCACGAAGTCCATCGACGGCAGTTCATGTTGACGCAGACGAAAGCTTTCGCGGGTCAATCGCTTGATCCGGTTGCGTTCATGAGCGCGTTTCACATGTTTTTTAGCGACGGTGAGACCGATGCGGGGATGCCCCAGCGCGTTAAGGCGGCCGAGAATAGTGATTTGCGGCGTGCCAGCCCGTTGTGGCTGCTGGAAGACGAAAGTGAAATGAGTGGGAGTTAACAAACGTAACTCCCTGGGAAATGCGAGCTTACCCATCAGGGCTTGCTTTATTACTTAGAAACGGTCAGACGAGAACGGCCTTTAGCACGACGACGTGCCAGAACCTGACGACCATTTTTTGTTGCCATACGAGCACGGAAACCGTGTGAACGGTTGCGCTTCAGTACGGACGGTTGAAAAGTGCGTTTCATGGCGGTTTCTACCTAAACTTGAAAATTTTCACTGGGTGACGCGTTTCGGGCCAGTAAATCGACCTACGCCTCAATGTGTCTTTAATAAAGAGGCGGGATTGTAATAATTGTACAGTCCCGAGTCAATTTACTTCGCGTGCAACGGTACCTGAAAACCCGCTTACAGCCCGCTGAGTCCCGACTTTGCGCCTGAGGGTACAATGTCGGGTGGAGAATTATACGGGGTCCGCATTAAAGCGCAAGGATCGCACGGGATCTTATTGCGATCGGCCTGGCGGATCCTGGGGATAAAATGAGATGTCGCCCTAAAATTTAGCGGATTGCACCAGATCCCTGCTGGTTTTTCCCGCAACTGGCGTAAACTTCTTTGCGCGTCTCAGGCCTGTGGATAAAAAGGATCAAAACTGTGTAGAAAGGGAAGATCTCTGCCTCGCTTTGCGCTATGATCCGCCCTTCCGCTGACGATCCTCCGATGATTGCAGGACGGGAAACCGCTGATAGCGGTCGCAGGCGCTTTCTTAGCGTCTGTGTCAAAAATGAACGTTTCTTAGAGTAACGCCTACTATTCTTATCGAATTTGTACGAGTGGAGTCCGCCGTGTCACTTACGCTTTGGCAACAGTGTCTTGCCCGTTTGCAGGATGAGCTTCCTGCCACCGAATTCAGCATGTGGATCCGTCCACTGCAGGCTGAGTTAAACGACAATACGCTTGCCTTGTATGCTCCAAATCGCTTCGTACTCGACTGGGTCCGGGATAAATACCTCAATAGTATCAATGCGCTGCTGAATGAATTCTGTGGCCCGAACGTGCCCGCGCTGCGTTTTGAAGTCGGCACGCGCCCGGTTCAGCAGCAGGCGGCCGTGATCAGCCAGCCAGTCATGGCCAGCGTCAGCGCACCCGTCATGCCTGTGCAGAGTCACATCCGTCCGGCCCCGGCGCAGATCGTGCGTCCCAGTTGGGATAATGTCCCGGCACCGGCCGACGTCACCTATCGCTCGAATGTGAATAACCGTCATAACTTCGATAACTTCGTCGAAGGTAAATCCAACCAGCTGGCGCGCGCGGCGGCACGTCAGGTGGCGGATAATCCAGGCGGCGCTTACAACCCGCTGTTTCTGTATGGCGGCACCGGTCTCGGTAAAACGCACCTGCTGCACGCAGTCGGCAACGGCATCATTGCCCGTAAACCCAATGCAAAAGTGGTTTACATGCACTCCGAACGTTTTGTACAGGATATGGTTAAAGCGCTGCAGAACAACGCGATTGAAGAGTTCAAACGCTATTACCGTTCTGTCGACGCGCTGCTGATCGATGATATTCAGTTCTTTGCGAATAAAGAGCGGTCGCAGGAAGAGTTCTTCCACACTTTTAATGCCTTATTAGAGGGCAATCAGCAGATCATCCTCACTTCGGATCGCTATCCGAAAGAGATCAACGGAGTGGAAGATCGTCTTAAATCACGTTTCGGCTGGGGTTTAACGGTGGCGATCGAGCCGCCTGAGCTGGAAACGCGCGTGGCGATCCTGATGAAAAAAGCGGATGAAAATGACATCCGTCTGCCCGGTGAAGTCGCCTTCTTTATTGCTAAGCGTTTACGCTCTAACGTGCGTGAGCTGGAAGGCGCGCTGAATCGCGTGATCGCTAATGCCAACTTTACCGGCCGGGCAATCACCATCGACTTCGTGCGCGAAGCGCTGCGCGATCTGCTGGCGCTGCAGGAAAAGCTGGTCACCATCGATAATATTCAGAAGACCGTGGCTGAGTACTACAAGATTAAGGTGGCGGATCTGCTTTCCAAGCGCCGTTCGCGCTCGGTAGCGCGTCCGCGCCAGATGGCGATGGCGATGGCGAAAGAGTTGACGAACCATAGCTTGCCAGAAATTGGCGATGCTTTTGGGGGTCGCGACCACACAACGGTGCTTCATGCCTGCCGCAAGATTGAGCAGCTGCGTGAAGAGAGCCACGATATCAAAGAAGATTTCTCTAATCTCATCAGAACATTATCTTCCTGACGCTATGAAATTTATTGTTGAACGTGAGCAGCTGCTGAAGCCGCTGCAGCAAGTAAGTGGCCCGCTGGGCGGTCGTCCGACACTGCCGATCCTTGGAAACCTGCTGCTGCAGGTAACGGAAGGGTCGCTGTTGCTGACCGGGACCGATCTGGAAATGGAGATGGTCGCGCGCGTAGCGCTGAAGCAGGCGCATGAGCCTGGCTCTACCACCGTGCCAGCGCGCAAATTCCTCGATATCTGTCGCGGATTGCCCGATGGCGCAGAAATTACGCTGGCGCTGGAAGGCGATCGCATGCTGGTTCGCTCTGGCCGCAGCCGTTTTTCGCTGTCGACCCTGCCCGCCAGTGACTTCCCGAATCTGGACGACTGGCAGAGTGAAGTTGAATTCACCCTGCCGCAGGCAACGCTGAAACGGTTGATCGAAGCGACTCAGTTCTCGATGGCGCATCAGGATGTGCGTTACTACCTCAATGGCATGATGTTTGAAACCGAAGGGGAAGAGCTGCGCACCGTGGCCACTGATGGTCACCGTCTGGCCGTTTGCTCGATGCCGATTGGTCAGGCGCTGCCGAGTCACTCGGTAATTGTGCCGCGTAAGGGCGTCATTGAGCTGCTGCGCCTGCTGGATGGCGGCGAAAATCCGCTGCAGGTTCAGATTGGCGGCAGCAACATCCGGGCGCATGTCGGTGACTATATCTTCACCTCTAAGCTGGTTGATGGTCGTTTTCCCGATTATCGCCGCGTATTGCCGAAGAATCCTGACAAAGTGCTGGAAGCGGGCTGCGATCTGCTCAAACAGGCCTTTGCCCGTGCGGCGATCCTCTCGAATGAGAAGTTCCGCGGCGTTCGCCTCTATATCACTGAAAATCAGCTGAAGATCACCGCTAATAATCCTGAACAGGAAGAAGCGGAAGAGATGCTGGACGTCAGCTACAACGGCACCGAGCTGGAGATTGGCTTCAACGTCAGTTACGTGCTGGATGTGCTGAACGCGCTGAAGTGCGAAAACGTCCGCCTGCTGCTGACGGATTCGGTGTCGAGCGTGCAGATTGAGGATGTAGCAAGTCCCGCAGCGGCCTACGTCGTCATGCCCATGCGCTTATAGGATATATCGGCCTGGTGACGGCAATATCGGGCAAACCTGCTTCGCCGTCACCGCACTGGATCGCTAAAAGGCAAAACCCATTTCATCCCGACTATTGCCCTTCACGCTGGATTGATTCATGGCTTTAACCCGCCTTCTTATCAAAGATTTTCGTAATATCGAGCAGGCTGACCTGCAGCTGGCACCCGGCTTTAATTTCCTGGTCGGCGTCAACGGCAGCGGGAAAACCAGCGTTTTAGAGGCGATCCATACGCTGGGGCATGGCCGATCGTTTCGCAGTCTGCAGGCGGGCCGTGTGATCCGCCACGACGAGGCGGCGTTTGTGCTGCACGGCCGTCTGGAAAGCAAAGAGCGGGAAATCTCCGTCGGGCTGACCAAAAACCGGGCCGGTGACAGCAAAGTGCGCATTGACGGCAGCGATGGTCACAAGGTCGCCGAGCTGGCGCAGCTGCTGCCGATGCAGTTAATTACGCCCGAAGGCTTTAGTTTATTGAATGGCGGCCCCAAATACCGCAGAGCCTATGTCGACTGGGGCTGTTTCCATAATACGCCCGGCTTCTTTAACGCCTGGAACAACATGCGTCGGCTACTTAAGCAGCGGAACGCGGCGCTGCGCCAGGTTTCACGTTACAGCCAGATTCGTCCCTGGGATCAGGAGCTGGTTCCGCTGGCGGAACAGATCAGCCAGTGGCGGGCGGAATACAGTGCGGCGATTTCAGCAGAGATCACTGCCACCTGTGCCCAGTTTCTGCCGGAGTTTGAGCTGCGCTTCTCCTTCCAGCGTGGCTGGGACAAAGAGAGCGACTACGCCGAACTGCTGGAACGTAATTTTGAGCGCGACCGCGCACTGACCTATACCGCCAGCGGTCCCCATAAAGCCGATTTTCGTATTCGCGCTGAAGGGACGCCGGTCGAAGATTTACTCTCACGCGGGCAGTTAAAACTGCTGATGTGTGCATTGCGTCTGGCACAGGGCGAGTTCCTGACAAGCCAGAGCGGACGCCGCTGTATTTACCTCATTGATGACTTTGCTTCTGAACTGGATGAGAGTCGCCGACGCCTGCTGGCGGACCGGTTAAAAGCCACTCAGGCTCAGGTCTTTGTCAGCGCCATTTCTGCCGGACATGTAATCGACATGACCGACGAAAAGGGCAAGATGTTCCGCGTGGAACAGGGTAAAATAGCGGTTCAACCTGAAGATTAAAATGAGCGAGAAACGTTGATGTCGAATTCTTATGACTCCTCAAGTATTAAAGTCCTGAAAGGACTTGATGCGGTACGCAAACGCCCGGGCATGTATATCGGCGATACCGATGACGGTACCGGTCTGCATCACATGGTATTCGAGGTCGTGGATAACGCAATCGACGAAGCGCTCGCTGGTCACTGTAGTGACATCGTAGTCACTATCCATGCGGATAACTCCGTCTCGGTGCAGGATGATGGACGCGGCATTCCTACCGGTATTCACGAAGAAGAGGGCGTTTCCGCTGCTGAAGTGATCATGACCGTGCTGCATGCGGGCGGTAAGTTCGATGATAACTCCTATAAAGTCTCCGGCGGCCTGCACGGCGTGGGCGTCTCTGTCGTTAACGCCCTGTCGCAGAAGCTGGAGCTGACCATTCGTCGTGAAGGCAAAGTGCATCAGCAGATTTACGTCCATGGCGTACCTGAGGCACCGCTGGCGGTCACTGGTGATACCGATATCACCGGTACCCGCGTACGTTTCTGGCCAAGCTATGAAACCTTTACCAACGTGCGCGATTTCGAGTATGACATCCTGGCAAAACGCCTGCGCGAACTGTCGTTCCTGAACTCGGGTGTGTCGATTCGTCTGGAAGACAAGCGTGATGGCAAAACCGATCACTTCCATTACGAAGGCGGCATCAAAGCGTTTGTTGAGTACCTCAACAAAAACAAAACCCCGATTCACCCTACCGTGTTCTATTTCTCTACCGAGAAAGATGGCATTGGCGTGGAAGTGGCGCTGCAGTGGAACGACGGCTTCCAGGAAAATATTTACTGCTTTACCAACAACATTCCGCAGCGCGATGGCGGTACCCACCTTGCCGGTTTCCGTGCGGCGATGACGCGTACCCTGAATGCCTACATGGATAAAGAGGGTTACAGCAAGAAAGCCAAAGTCAGCGCCACTGGTGATGATGCGCGTGAAGGTCTGATCGCCGTGGTTTCGGTGAAAGTCCCGGATCCAAAATTCTCCTCACAGACTAAAGATAAGCTGGTCTCGTCAGAGGTGAAATCGGCGGTTGAGCAGCAGATGAATGAACTGCTGGCCGAATACCTGCTGGAAAACCCGTCAGACGCCAAAATCGTCGTGGGCAAAATTATCGATGCCGCCCGTGCTCGTGAAGCAGCACGCCGCGCCCGTGAAATGACCCGCCGTAAAGGCGCGCTGGATCTGGCCGGTCTGCCAGGCAAACTGGCGGATTGTCAGGAGCGCGACCCGGCGCTCTCTGAAATCTACCTGGTGGAGGGTGACTCCGCAGGCGGCTCGGCTAAACAGGGCCGTAACCGTAAGAACCAGGCGATTCTGCCGCTGAAAGGTAAGATCCTTAACGTTGAGAAAGCGCGTTTCGACAAGATGCTCGCCTCGCAGGAAGTGGCCACGCTGATCACCGCACTGGGTTGCGGTATTGGTCGCGATGAGTACAACCCGGACAAGCTGCGCTATCACAGCATCATCATCATGACCGATGCCGACGTCGATGGTTCACACATCCGTACCCTGCTGCTGACCTTCTTCTATCGCCAGATGCCTGAAATCATTGAGCGCGGACACGTTTACATCGCCCAGCCGCCGCTCTACAAAGTGAAAAAAGGCAAGCAGGAGCAGTACATCAAAGATGACGAGGCGATGGACCAATACCAGATCGCTATCGCCCTTGATGGTGCAACGCTGCACACCAATGCCAGCGCGCCTGCGCTGGGCGGTGAGCCGCTGGAAACGCTGGTCTCTGACTTCAACAGCACCCAGAAGATGATCAAGCGTATGGAACGCCGTTATCCGATGGCCATGCTGCGTGCGATGATTTATCACGACACGCTCGGCGACCTGAGCAACGAAGCTGAGGTCACTCGCTGGCTGAACGGCCTGGTAAGCTATCTGACTGAACGTGAAGCGCACGGCAGTACTTATCTGGCACAGGTGCGTGAAAACCGCGAACTGAACCTGTTCGAGCCGGTGCTGCGCGTCCGCACCCACGGTGTGGATACCGACTATCCGCTGGAAGCCGAGTTTATTCAGGGACCTGAGTACCGTAAAATCTGTGCTCTGGGTGGCAAACTTCGTGGTCTGCTGGAAGAAGATGCTTACATTGAACGTGGTGAGCGTCGTCAGCCGGTAGCCAGCTTTGAACAGGCGATTGAGTGGCTGGTGAAAGAGTCGCGTCGCGGCCTGTCGGTCCAGCGCTACAAAGGTCTGGGCGAGATGAACCCGGATCAGCTGTGGGAAACCACCATGGATCCAGACAGCCGTCGTATGCTGCGCGTGACTATTAAAGATGCGATTGGTGCTGATCAGCTGTTCACGACCCTGATGGGCGATGCGGTCGAACCGCGCCGCGCCTTCATCGAAGAGAATGCGCTGAAAGCGGCCAATATCGATATTTAATCGGTAGCGGACATAACAGGCCATCACTAAGGTGATGGCCTTTTTTTGTGCCGTATGGGCGAAAACCTGGCGAGTCGGGTCCTGCTGCCCACATGCTGCGACCCCGATCACGTTTTAACCCGGTCAGCTCCCTTACTCTTGCCTCTCTTTGCGCTATTCCGGCGCACTCATTTTTACAGGGAGTTACACCATGATTGTTTGCGATCGTCACGACTGGAACAGAGAACGCCACGCCTTTCATCCGGTCATCGATCAGGCGATAAGCTGGATTGCGGGAACCGATTTCAGCCAGCTGGACACCGGCAAATATGAGATCCTGCCTGACAACAAAATGTTCTGTCTGGTGCAGGAGATGATGACTGAACCTGCCAGCGCGCGTCGTGCAGAGTCCCACTTTAACTACATCGATATTCAGTATCTGCTGGCAGGCACCGAGAATATCGGCGTGGCACGCGCCCATGCCGACCAGAAAATTACCGAAGATTTTGCCGGGCAGCGCGACGTCGTGTTTTATCAGACGATTTCAAATGAGTCGGTGATTACACTGCTGCCCGGCATGTTCGCGCTCTTTTTCCCGCACGATATTCATCGCCCCTGCTGCGCGCCTGGAGAGCCCGCACCAATCCGAAAAGCCGTGATTAAAATCCACCGCGATCTCTTCACCGCCTGAATCTGGCGGTCAGCCGGCCATTCTCGCCTGCCAGGAAACTAGTCAATGTGCGCTGAATCGCGCTAGCATTGAAGAAAACCCAGACGCTACGAGGACTCTATGGCTATTAAATTGATCGCTATCGACATGGATGGCACCCTGCTCAACCCGCAACATGAGATCACGCCGGGGGTGAAATCTGCCCTCGATCGCGCCCGTCAGCAGGGAGTATCGATTGTGCTGACCACGGGCCGGCCGTTTGTGGGTATCCAGCGCTATCTGATGGAGCTGGATATGCAGGCACCCGGCCAGTACGCGATCAGCAACAACGGTGCGCTGGTTCATCAGGCGGCAGATGGTGAGTGTGTGGCAGAAGTGACGCTGACCTTTGACGACTATCTCTACATTGAGAGTCTGGCGCGTGAGCTTGGCGTCCATTTCCAGGCGTTCGATAAATCTCATCTCTACACGCCGAACAAAGACATCAGCGAATACACCATCCATGAAGCGAGTCTGACCGGCATTCCGGTGCGCTATCGCGCTGTGGAAGAGATGGATCGCGCTATGCGCTTCCCGAAACTGATGATGATTGACCGGCCTGCCCTGCTCGACGCAGCAATTGCCCGCCTGCCGGAAAAGGCTCATCAGACTTACACCATTCTGAAGAGCGCGCCGTATTACCTTGAGATCCTCGATCGTCGGGTGAACAAAGGCCAGGGCGTCAGAATGCTGGCTGAGAAGCTCGGCCTGAAGCAGGAAGAAGTGATGGCGATTGGCGATCAGGAGAATGACCTGGCGATGATTGAATACGCTGGTACGGGTGTCGCCATGGGTAATGCCATTGATTCCGTTAAAAAAATCGCACAGTTCATTACCCGAACCAATATGGAAGATGGCGTCGCCCATGCCATTGATGAGTTAGTACTGTAACACTCCCGTTCTCTGCCGGGCCGCTGCGGCCCGGCTTCCTTAACCCGCCAAAAAAGCTGCACCGCAAAACGGAATCGCGTAATTTGTCGGGCAACGCTTTCTCCGTGGGTTTCATCATGTCAGAAAAACAGATCACCTTTGCTGCCCGCCAGCATCAGCTCACCAATATCAATGTCTGGACGGCCGACAGCCAGTGGCTGGCGTTTGACGTCCGTCCGTCAGGTGCCTCCTTTACCAGCCAGACCATTGAGCGGGTCAATGTGCTAACCGGTGACATTGAGGTGCTCTATCAGGCTCGGGACGGAGCGCATGTCGGCGTCGTGACGGTCAGCCCCGATCTGCCCCCGCGCTACGTCTGCATTCATGGCCCGGAACATCCCGATGCCAGCTGGCAGTATGACTTCCACCACCGGCGCGGTGTGATTGTTGAGAACGGCGCGGCGGTGAATCTGGATGCCTGCGATATCACACCCCCCTTTACCCCTGGCGCGCTGCGTGGCGGCTCGCATGTGCATGTCTTCAGCCCCGACGGTTCACGCCTCAGCTTTACCTACAATGACCATGTCATGCATGAGCGGGATAGCCGTCTCGATCTGCGCAACGTTGGTATCGCGGTGCCGCTGCGCGCGGTGACGCCAGTTAAACAGCATCCGCGCGAGTATGACGGCACGTATTTTTGCCTGCTGGTGAGCAGGACGCATGCGGCACCGCAGCCGGGCAGTGACCAGATCAATCGTGCTTATGAGGAGTGCTGGGTCGGTGAGCGTGGCTATCAGAAACCGGACGGTCGCTGGCAGCGCTGGGCCATCGCTTTTATTGGCGACACGCTGACGGCGCAGGGTGAGAAGCGTCCTGAAGTCTTCATTGTTGATCTGCCTGACGAACTGGAAAATTACGCTCGCGCCGGAGAGAGGCCGCTGGAGGGCACCAGCACACAGTTACCGGCACCACCGGCTGGCGTGCAGCAGCGTCGCCTGACGCACAGTCGTGGCGTGGCGCTGCAACCGCGCCACTGGCTGCGTACTGCGCCCGATGGCAGCCAGATCGCATTTCTGATGGCGGATGCCGGTGCGGTGATCCAGCTCTGGACGGTCTCTCCCAACGGCGGCGAACCGCGTCAGATCACCGAACTCAGCCATAGCATTCAGTCCGCCTTTAGCTGGCATCCTGACGGCCAGTCAATTGCCTTTATCTGCGATAACAGCGTGATGCGATGTGACGTTGAGAGCGGCGCGTGTCAGCGCCTGACCCGCAGAACGGAAGACGCGCCATCAGGCGATGCGGTGGTCTGGTCACCTGACGGGTCACAGATTGCTTTTATGCGTGAGGTGAATGGCTGGCAACAGCTCTTTACGGTTGCGGCTGTGACCGCATAGGTGGCATAGGCTGCGCCTGTGCCAGGCTTTCGTTAGTATGCGCCAGCCTTTCGCTCTGCAGGATACGTTCACGTGGGGAGTCGAGAGATTTGTCTTTATCGCTACGGTAGTAGTCCCACGGCAGCAGCAGCGTATCCAGCACGGCAGAGAAAGGAAGATCGATTAGCGCCAGTGGCTTCAGCGCCCAGCTGGTATCACCGTCAGTCAACATGTCGGCGCTGGCACGGGTACCGGGATAATAGCCCTGACTCGCACCGGTATGAGACATCACGCTGGAACAGCTTGTTGTTGCCATCGCGCAGCACACCATTCCAGCCAGAGGTAAGGTCTTCATCAATTTCATCATCATCATCCCTTCAGTCATGGCATAAACCTGGCTGAGTTGGCTTGCCAGACAACGTCAACACTCTGGGGCGAAGTCCGTCTGCGTCTGGCAAAAGTAGTCCTGAGTGAGTGTATGTCATTTCCGCAATTTGGCGAAAAAAATTGCATTTCGCCCTCTTGAAAATCGTTTTGTGACACCCATTTTTAGTTTACGGACGCACTCACCGTCGCCGCAAGGGACAGTGAGGTACCGTATCCAGCCTGTCCAATAGTGGAAGGTTGCCAAAACTTGCTGAATTTCAGGAGTCTTAATATGCGTAACTTTGATCTCACCCCACTTTATCGCTCTGCTATCGGTTTTGATCGCCTGTTTAACCTGCTCGAATCTAATCAGAATCAGAGCAATGGCGGCTATCCTCCCTATAACGTTGAACTGGTCGATGAAAATCACTATCGCATAACCATTGCGGTGGCCGGTTTTTCTCAGAGCGAACTGGATATCACGGCGCACGATAACGTGCTGATCGTGCGGGGTGCCCATCCTGAAGAGCAGGCCGAGCGTAAGTACCTGTATCAGGGAATCGCCGAGCGTAACTTCGAGCGTAAATTCCAGCTCGCCGACCACATTGTGGTGCGCGATGCCCGTCTCGAAAATGGTCTGCTGAGCATCGATCTTGAACGACTGGTGCCGGAAGAGGCGAAACCACGCCGTATTGAGATTCTGAAGTAATTTCTGAAGTAACCATAAAAAACGCCGCTAATGCGGCGTTTTTCGTTTTTAAGATCAGTGGAGATTCATTAGGCAAAAAATGTTGCTCCGATCCCCTGTTTCAGACGGCTGATAAGTTCAAAGCGATGGGAGCATACGCCTGTAGCAAAGCATCGCGGACCAAGGATGGGCCGCGCTGAGCATGCCAGGGATGGCGTCTATTGCGTCTTTGCGAAAGGCGTATGCTCCCTGAGCCTGTCACCTGACCTCAAGGCGATATTTTTTGCCCTTATATCTGACGCCAGCCTTGCCCTTACGGCTGCGTTCGCATCGCTAAACGCTGACCCAGCACGCCCCCAAACACATTCACCAGCAGCCCCAGAATAATCACCACCGCACCCAGCATCTGCTGACCAGAGAGGTGCTCATCCAGCACCAGGGCGGCGGTAATAATCCCCACCACCGGTACCAGCAGCGATAGCGGCGCGACGCGCCAGGTTTCATAGCGGCTCAGTAAATTCCCCCAGATAGCGTAGCCAACGATGGTGGCGACAAATGCCAGGTAGAACAGCGCCAGCACGGTCTGCAGGCCGATGTGCAGCAGGCTATTAACGATGGCGGCCTGCCCCTCAAACAGCAGCGAACAGGCAAAGAACGGAATGACCGGCACCAGCGCACTCCAGACCACCAGCGACATGATCGGTACACTGCGGTTCCGCATAATAATCTTATTGGTGATATTCCCCAGGCCCCATGACAGCGCCGCCGACAGGGTCAGCATCATGGTGGTCAGCGTAATCCCGGCGCTGGTCTGCCCTTCCATTCCTGCCGTCGCCAGCATAAACATCCCCAGCGTGGCGATGATAATCCCGACGATATGATTCCAGCGCAGCTTTTCCGCCAGCAACAGCGCGCCCAGCAACAGGGTAAAGAAGGCCTGCGCCTGCAGCACCAGTGAGGCCAGACCGGCTGGCATGCCGAGCTTGATCGCCAGGAACAGAAACGCAAACTGACCAAAACTGATCGTCATGCCGTAAACCACCAGCCAGCGCAGCGGGATCGGCGGGCGACGCACAAAGAAAATGGCGGGAAAGGCGACCAGAGCGAAACGCAGTCCGGCCAGCAAAAAAGGCGGCATGCCCTGCAATCCGAGCTTAATCACCACAAAATTCACGCCCCACGCCACCACCACACACAACGCTAACAGCATATCTTTTACCGACATCTGAAACTCCTTGAGCCGCCGTCAGGCGGTGATCGCAATCGGGGACGCAATATCAGCACAACAGCCTTCACCCACGATGCGAAAATAGTCATCTGCAGCCAGTGCGATCGATTTATCCAGCTCGCCCGCGTTAAACCATAATGTTCCGACCTGCTGCAGCCGGGTATCGACCCGCAGCGCCAGCCGGTCATCAAAACTAAACGGCGGCACCGCACCCATCACACAGTCGGTCAGTGCCTGCGCCAGTTCAGGCGCGGCAAAAGAGGATTTCCTGCCGCCGATGGCGCGCGCCGCGTTTTTGAAATTGATGCGGCAGTCGCCCGGCACAATCGCCAGCAGCTGTCGCGGGGGCGCACCGTCCGGCATGCTCACCTCCAGCACCATCGCTTTGGCCGCCTGACCCAGTGCATTACCGCGGATCTGGCTGATCTGATCGGTCTGACCGACCGCCTCATGCTCCACCACGCGATAGCTGGCCTGATGCTGATCCAGCAGCGCAGTAATTTTTTCAAACGTTGTCATTCCCTTCTCCTCTTCTGGCACAGCTTCTTGCACAACCTGGCTTAACTCCAGGCAATAGCGTGTTTCATCTTTTTATCGGTCAGCCCGAAAAAGAATCCCATGGTGATGCGGGTATCACCTTCGACCCGGTCGATCTCATGATAAAAGGCAGGATTAAACAGATAGATATCACCACTGCGTGGTGAAAATTCGCAGATCTCGCTGTTTTCAATCACGCCACTGCGATAGCCCAGCTCACCGGCGGTTTTGAACTGCTCATCCTCCGGTGTCCACTTTTTGTTGTAGATACGCAGCGCGCCACCGGCGTTGCACTCCTGCAGGCAGACCACACAGCTGAGCTGATGCAGAATCTGCGTCACCACCAGCGAGTTCTCTGCGGCATCGCGCACGATATTGTCGTTATGCAGCGGGTTCGCGACCCCATTGGCGTGAAAGCGCACGATAGAACCGGCGTAATCACCACAACCCGGTTCGTGGGCGATGTTTAAGCTTTCCAGCCGCAGCGCATGCTGAACCCAGCCGTAAATCTGTTCGCGCAATTGATTAAGTGAGGGCGGCAACGCCGGCTGGATATCACGCAGCTCGGTAAAATAGTTATCGGGAGCCGCCGTATGGCGCGCCAGATAGGGACCCAGCGTGGTCAGCGCGCCATTGGGATAGTGAGAGACACGGATCTTTTCCCGGCAGCGCTGCAGATCAGCCACCACCGTTTCCCGCACCTCTGGCGTCAGGAAATTACGCAGCACCAGCAGCGGCACCCGTGCGGTGACGATGTCATCCAGCCAGGTCGATTCCACAAACATGTTGGGATTAATCACGCGGAACTGATTGAAAATAGCCATGTTTATCACTCCCTAAACGGTATTTCATAGAGTTCATGATTGTTCATTCGCCGCCAGTTACCGGCGCTGCCTGGTATTGTCACGGGTTCAGAGGCGATCAGCGTGCAACCGTCCTGTTGCCGAAAATGCATCGTAAAATAGTCAGGGAAAGGGGTGTCGTGCGGGTACCACTGCCATGCCCAGGCTTTGTCGCGGGTGACGAAGATGGCATTGCCTGCGCTGCCGCCTGGCTCAATCTGCGCCATCTTTGCGCGCAGATAGTCGCGAGTGAAATCGGCGGGTGTGGTCTGATCCACCAGGTAGCGCAGATACTCTTCGGAATCAAAGCGGGATTCCGCCAGGCCAAGCTGGCGGTAAATCGTCGGCAGAAAGCCGTTATGCATCATGTACCACTGATGTCCGGCGCTGTTGCGCCACAGCGGATGCGAAAATTCGATCCCCTGATTTTTAGTCAGCGTGGCATGACGCACATGCACCGCCAGAAACCGGCTACGCAGGCGATCGACATCTATCCCCGGCAGGGCATCTGCGAACGGGCCAGTGCCGTGCAGGTTTCGAATCTCGCCCTCTTCCAGCCACAGACAGCCCCAGCCGTTGGGATGTGATTTGATCGGACCATCGTGTTCGGCACCCTCGCCGCAGCTCATGGCCCGCGCCGCCTCCAGAATCCGGGCGCTGTCGAACTGGCCATGCGCCAGAATCATCCTGCACATACTTTGTCTCTCCCTGCGGTGATGGATTGCGCGGCAATCACATGCTGAAACGCAGTCATAATGGGTTCACGCGCAGTGGCCGTCAGGCTGAACGTTGCCAGAATGCCTGCGTGGCGGGTCAGATCGGCATAGAGCGAGGATCGGTTTGAAACCTGTAATGATGGCAATCTGAGTGGTGGCAACAGCGCACCCTGCTGATGCTGATCGATCCAGCGTTCAGCCGCCTGCAACTGCGCCGGTTGCCGTAACCGCAGCTGGCCGACCGCACCGGATCGAGTGAAGGTAAAGGCGGGCAGTGCGCCGCCCGCTTCCAGCCGGAAGGTGACTTCCGCCCAGTTGATGCCCGTCGTCGCCTGCACCAGTGTCGCCACGCCCATGCCGGAGAGCCGGAATCCCATCTCCAGGAAATGCGGCACGCCATTCACCATAATGAAATCGATGTGAAACGCGCCCTGACGATAGCCAAAGGTTTCGCAGCAGAAGGTCATCAGACTGCTGAACGACGCTGGCAGGGCCGCTGCCGCCATCGCCACATGCCCCGACTCATAAAAGCTGACGCAGTCTTCACTATCACGGTGCTGCTCTATCACCTTCTGGCAGCAGGTCAGTGCCAGAGGATGCCCCTGATGCACCACGCCCTGCAATGAAAACTCCTCGCCGATCAAGGCACTTTCCACAATAAAGCCGCTGAAGCCGCGTCCGCCATAGTTCATGGTCTGTACCAGCTGTGTTACCACGCTGTGCAGCTGATCGGCGCGCTCAATCAGCCAGATACCCAGTCCGCCACCGCCATCAACCGGCTTCACGACGCAGGGATAGATCAGCGCCTGTTCCGCATCCAGAATGCTGAGCGGCGAGGCAAAAAAGCGGAACTCCGGCTGCGGAAAGCGCGGCCAGGCTTTTTTCAGCGCCATGCGCTGCGCATATTTATCCAGCGGGATAAAGGCAGCGGGCGCGTCAGGCCCGGCCAGCATCTCGCGCAGCCGTCCGGCGCTGGCGTTGTAGGCTTCAAAGCCCGCCAGCACCACCATCGGATGCGCCAGCAAACCGGCGTGCAGATAGGCCTGCATGACCTCCCACGGATTCTCAGGACGGTCGAGGCGGATGATCAGATCAAACGGCAGCGCCAGGCTTAAGGACTGGTAATCGACAAAATCGCCCATTTCCGCCAGTACGGTGAAATAGCCATCGCGCTTTGCCACCTCACAGTAGGGGTTCTGGCCATCGCGGGTAGCGCCAATTTGCAGAAAAATCTTTTTCATCGCCTTGCCTTACCGGGTTAACGCCCGGAAATGATTTCTGTCACGATGTCGTTGAGCACACCGTTATTGACCTGAATCACCGCTTTGTGGGGATCGAAACGCAGGACGCGCGACAGCGGATCGCGGCTTTTGCCCTCAAGCAGGGAGCTGACCGGTCTGCTCTGCCAGCAGTGCCGCATCTGCGTCAGCGTCAGGCCAGAGAGCTGTGTTAACTGCTGTGCCAGTGCGAGATCCTCGCTGCGTTGCTCAAGCAGGTCGCGAATGATGGTTTCATCCAGCGCAATCTGCTGCTGCGACAGCCACTGTCCGAGCTGTTCTCCCTGCGCCAGGAAGGGTGAGTAGATCATGCAGATCAGCTGATCTTCACTAAGATTAAACGCCTGCAGGGCGAAGTCCGCCGCACGCTGCCGCTGCTGGTGGATGGCGTCGTCATCCTGATAACGTGCCGCCATCTCATCAATTAGCTGTGGCGGGAAATCTTTCTTCACCATCAGCCCCAGCGCAAAGCGCACATATTCGCGGATCCCCTCGGCATAGTTACGCTGCAGCAGCGTTTCAGCCCGCAGTCCGCGCAGGTGAGCCATCAGCGTCGGATTACCGCAGTCGGACTCAGAAAAGCTGAACATCAGTTCATCAAAACGGAAACGCATAAATTCGCTCAGCAGTGCCCAGTGCGCGCCCGCTTCATAGGCGGTGTCCTGATAGATGTTGAAAAACAGCGGATCGCGCGCCAGCTGGTGAGTAATGCGGTGCGCGGGTGTCAGTTGATCGGCACCGTACACCTCGGAGAAGTAGCGCTCAGCCACGCCGTCCAGCGTCTGGAGAAAGCCACTGAAGCCGCGGCTTTTATGGGTGACGTGCGCATCAAACAGCCGTGAGAGGTGCCGCGCCCAGGCAACATAGGCGGCCTGCTCCTGCGGCGAGTCGCCGGTAACAATCAGATCCACACCGCCGTTGTAGTCTGCCGCCAGGCCAAAGGAGTTCACCATGCTGAGATTACAGGCATTGCAGAAGGTGGAGCGACCATCGGCGCGAAAGCGGTGTCCATTCATCAGCACATCATGGCGGTTCTGCTGCCGCACGCTCTCCGGCATCGGCAGGTCGCGGGCAAACGGCCGGATCAGCAGGCCATCCACCACCAGACATTCCGCCCGTTCATCGTCATGCATCGCCAGCGCCTGATAAACGCGGTGGATATTCTCCATCACGCTCTGATTCATCGCCGCGTGGCGGTTGGTACTGACCCGAAGAGAGAAAGTGCTGCCCTGCTGCTGCCAGATCAGGCCCTGAATGTATCGCACATAAGCCACCATGTAGCTGCTGTCTTTTCCGCCGCCATAGGCGAGCAGCACACGGTTGTTCTCCAGCTGCAGCTTATCCGGTAACGCCGCCAGCAGGCGGGCGGAGCAGCGCTGAGTCGACGCCATGATCGCGGGCGACAGATACGCTTCAATCTCCTTCATCATGGCGGGCAGATTATTCATTTCTCGCATTTCCCTCAGGTGAACAGAATCGCTTTAGGGTCTGAAGCCCGGTGGCTGGCGGGGTCGCCGTGCCGTTCAGCATCATGAATAATTAAGAGATGCAGCCTAAAGTACTTTGAATGTACTCTGTTGAATATGCACAGATCAGCGCGATATGGGGTGGAACAGATGGCCGATGTTATCGGGGAACACGAGAGTCAGAGCAGTCGTTACCGCCAGATAGCAGAACAGATCAAGCAGGCCATTCATGCCGGTTCGCTGGCTCCCGACAGCCGTCTGCCATCGGTTCGCACGCTGGCGACGCAGTACAATGTCAGCCTCACCACCGCCCTGAAAACATTGCGCACGCTGGAAGATGAGCGCTACGCCGTCGCCCGTCCTAAATCGGGCTTTTTTGTCGCCCCGCTGCGGCCCTCTTCACGACAGCTGCCCGCCATAAGCGAACAGCCACACGCCATCGCACCGCTGGATGAACAGACCGAACTGCATCTGGCGATGCTTGGCTCAGACTGCCGGGTACGCCTCGATCTGGCTAACGGCGACAGCGCGCTCTATCCGGTCAAGCGCATCGGCCTGCTGATGCGCCAGATGGGTTACAGCAAACCCGCCCTGCTCGGCAATACGGTCAAGGGCACCGGCTATGCGCCGCTGAAAACGGAGATTGCCCGCCGTGCGGTCGATTACGGCTGCAATATCAGCACCGATGATATCCTGATCACCAACGGCTGCATCGAGGCGATCTCGCTGTCGCTGCGCGCCACCACCCAGCCGGGGGATGTGGTCGCCGTAGAGTCACCCTGCTATTTCGTGCTGCTGCAGATGCTACATAACCTGAATCTGCGGGTGATTGAAGTGGAAGCCGGGCCGGAAGGGTATGTGAATGTGGCGAAGCTGACCGGGCTGTTTCAGCGTAAAGCGGTGCGGGTCTTTCTTACCCTGTGCAACATCAATAATCCGCTGGGCAAAAGCATTCCCAACGAGCATAAAGCCTATATTGCGCGGCAGGCGGATGAAAACGATGTGGTGATCATTGAGGATGATATTTTTGGCGATACCGCCTTTGGTGAGCGTCGCCCCTTCCCGATGCGCGCCTTCAGCCCCAATGCCATTCTCTGCAGCGGCTTCTCTAAAACCGTGGCACCGGGCATTCGTATTGGCTGGGTGCACAGCGTCAACTACATGCGCAAAATCGCTTCACTCAAATATACCTCTACGATGGGCACCTCAGTGCTGTCACAGGCGGCGGTAGCGGAGCTGCTGCGCAGCGGCGGCTATGATGCTCACCTGCGCAAACTGCGGCGCGAGCTGGCGTGGCAAATCCGTGAAATGCGGCAGTCGGTACTGCGGGAATTTCCGGCGGGAACGCAGGTGTCCGATCCGGAAGGAGGCTATGTGCTGTGGGTGGAAATGCCACGAGGGGCACTGAACGTGCGTGAGCTGTTTCTGAAAGCGCGCAATGCGGGCATCGGGATTGCGCCGGGCCACATTTTTGCCACCGATCAGCGCTACGATCACTGTTTCCGGCTGAATGCCGGTTTCGGCTGGAATGCGGAGGTGGAACAGGCGATTCAGCAGCTGGCACAGTGGTGCCAGCTGTCGTTAACCGATTCACAGGAAGAGCAGGATTAACTGTCGCGCCAGGCGATCTCAACCTCTTCAGCCAGAATCTGCACTGCCCGCTCGATGTTCTCTGCATCCGGCACGTAGTTCATCCGCATACATTGATGGGTGTGCGGCCACGCCTGTTCCAGTCCCGGGAAGAAGAAGTGGCCCGGCACCATCAGCACGCCGCGTGCTTTAAGCCGCTGATAAAGCAATTCGGTGGTGATCGGCAGATCGCGGAACCAGAGCCAGAGGAAAATCGCCCCTTCCGGCTTATGGATCAGGCAGCGCTCTTCCGTCAGATAGCGCCGCAGGATCGCGATGGTCTGCTGCACCTTCTGCTGATAGAACGGCTTGATCACCTCTTCGGAGAGCCGCAACAGATCGCCACGACGGATCATCTCATTAGCGATAGCCGGACCGATGCTGCCTGGCGCCAGGCTGATGATCCCGTTCATATTGCTCAGCGCAGTAATGGTCTTCTCGTCTGCGATAATGATGCCGCAACGCGCACCCGGCAGGCCGAGCTTCGACAGGCTCATGCAGAGAATGATGTTGGGATTCCACAGCGGGCGCACCTCGCTGAAGATGATGCCGGGGAACGGCACGCCATAGGCATTGTCGATCAGCAGCGGCACGTCATGCTGCTGTGCCAGCGCATCGAGCTGCATCAGCTCATCATCGGTGATCACATTGCCGGTGGGGTTGGTCGGACGCGAAACGCAGATCAGCCCGACATCATCGTTCATCGGCAGATGCTCGAAATCGACATGGTATTTAAACTGGCCTTCCGGCAGCAGCTCAATGTTCGGCTTCGCCGAGACAAACAGCTCCTCTTCCAGACCGGCATCTGCATAGCCAAGATATTCAGGTGCCAGCGGGAACAGCACCCGCTTTTTGCTGCCATCGGTCCGGCGACCGGCGTACAGGTTGAACAGATAGAAGAAGGCACTCTGGCTGCCATTCGTCAGCGCGATATTCTCTGCGCTAATCGGCCAGCCGAGCTGTTCACTCAGCAGTCCGGCCAGCGACGCCAGCAGCGTCGCTTTGCCACGCGGACCGTCATAATTGCACAGCGCCTCGCTGAGTTTGCCTTCCTCATGCATCTGCTGCAGCAGTTGCTGAAAGTAGTCGTTCATGGCCGGAATTTGCGCCGGATTACCGCCACCCAGCATGATGGTGCCGGGCGTGCGGAGGCCCGCGCCCATATCTTCCATCAGACGTGAGATGCCGGAATGTTGGGTAAATTTGTCGCCGAACTGAGAAAAGGACATAGCGGTTAAATATTTGTGATAGCGAATCGGGGGTCCACCATAACGCCCGCCATCGGCGGGCGCAATGGGAAGGCGTGGGGATTACTTCAGCGCCTGCGGGTTAACGCAGTTTTTCTCAACGCTGCCGCCGAGCGCGGCGATGAGATTTTCTACCGCATCCTGCATCATGCCGTAACGGGTTTCATGCGTTGCTGAACCGATGTGCGGCAGCGTCACCACATTAGGCAGCGACAGCAGCGGAGAGTCGGCAGAGACCGGCTCCTGCTCAAACACATCCAGCCCCGCGGCGTGCAGTTTGCCCGCCTGCAACGCGGCAATCAGCGCCTGCTCATCCACCACCGGCCCGCGACCGGCGTTGATCAGCACCGCATCCGGCTTCATCAGTTCCAGCTCGGCGGCACCGATCAGATGGTGCGTCTCTTCCGTCAGCGGCAGGCTGATGCAGACAAAATCACTCTGCTTCAGCAATGCTTCCAGTTCACAGCGCTGCGCGCCAAAGCGCGACTGCGCCTCTTCATGTTCGCGGCGGGCGTTGTAGAGGATTTTCATGCCGAAGCCAAAGTGCGCGCGCTGCGCCAGCGCCATGCCGATACGACCCATGCCGAGAATACCCAGCGTTTTATGGTGCACGTCGATGCCGAACTGCGCGGGACCGATGCTCTTCTGCCAGTTGCCCGCTTTCACCCAGGCATCCAGTTCCGGCACCCGGCGCGCCGTGCTCAGCACCAGCGCCATCATCGTGTCCGCCACGGTTTCGGTCAGCACGGTCGGGGTGTGCATCAGCACCACGTGACGCTGATTCAGGGCATCAACATCGAAATTGTCATAGCCCACAGAGACGCTGGAGCAAACGCGCAGATTGGGCATTTTCGCCAGCAGCTCGCCGTTCACCTTACCGCCCGATCCCAGCAGCCCTTCTGCCTGCTGAAACACCGCAGCGTGCTGCTGTTGGCTTTCTGGCGACAGATCGCTGATTTCCGTCACGTCACACTGTTCAGCCAGGCGTGCGTAGAGATCATCAGGCAGTTTTTTATAAAGAATTACAGCGGGTTTCATTCAGTGGCTCCCGTTCAATAAGTAGCGGGCAGCTTGCGGGCCGCCCGGAGAAACAGAGATTAACGATTACGCTTTTAGTTTGCTGACTCCGGAGCGATGGGCGCTGATACCGGTAGCAAAGCATCGCGGGCCGGGGATGGCGGTTTGCGTCCTTGCGGACGGTGTCAGTGCCCTGAGCCAAAGCGGGTCAACAATCTCTAGCGTTTACGCTTTCAGGCCGGTTTCGCACCCTGCAGCGGCGGTGCTTTATTCTGCGCCGGTTTTACTATCAGCGTCAGCCACACCGAAACCAGCAGGGCCGACCCCATGAAGATGTAAGACGCCGACGGGCTGCCGGTGGCCCCATTAAGATAGCCGACAATCCATGAACCGATGAACGACCCCAGCGCACCCATGCTGTTAATCAGCGCCATCGCGCCACCCGCGACATTACGTGGCAGCATCTCAGGAATGATGGCGAAGAACGGTCCGTAAGGGGCATACATCGCGGCACCGGCAATCACTAACAGGGTGTAGGACATCCAGAAATTGGTCGATCCCACCAGATACGAGCCAAGGAATGCCAGCGCGCCAATCAGCAGCAGCGGCCAGACGAACAGCTTACGATTCTGGGTTTTGTCCGACGCCCAGGAGACCACCACCATCGCAATGGTCGCCGCCAGATACGGCACCGCTGAGAGCCAGCCTGCTTCTACCATGCCCATCTGCGTACCGTTGCGCAGAATCGACGGCAGCCACAGTACAAAGCCATACACGCCGATGCTCCAGGCAAAGTACTGCAGGCAGAGAAGGATGACGTTGCGGTTACGGAACGCTTCGCCGTAGTTACGCACCGCTTTGATATTTTCCTGCTCTTTCTGCAGTTCAGCCTGCAATGCTGCTTTTTCGGCATCGCTCATCCAGCGCGCCTGTGCCGGTTTATCCTGTACAAGGAACCACCAGGCAATCGCCCAGACCACCGCCGGAATGCCTTCGAAGATAAACATCTCGCGCCAGCCAAAGGATTCAATCAGATAGCCCGACACCACCGACATCCACAGTACCGTGACCGGATTCCCCAGGATGAGGAAGGTGTTGGCGCGCGAACGTTCCGATTTGGTGAACCAGTTGCTGATATAAATCAGCATCGCAGGCATCACGGCGGCTTCCACGACGCCCAGAACAAAGCGAATCGCGGCCAGCATCGGAATGTTGCTGACCACGCCGGTCAGCGAGGCACAACCGCCCCACAGGATCAGACAGACGAAAATCAGTTTTTTGACGCTGCGACGTTCGGCGTAAATTGCGCCCGGGATCTGAAAGAAGAAGTAACCCAGGAAGAACAGCGCACCCAGCAGCGAGGACATGCCTTTGGTGATGCCGAGATCGTCATTAATCCCGGCAGCAGAAGCGAAGCTAAAATTTGCACGATCGAGATACGCCAGGCTGTAGGTGATAAACACGATGGGCATGATGAACCACCAGCGTTTTGGCGCGATTGTCTGCTTTTTCATCGGGAACTCCTGTGTCTGTTGAGAGGCGCGTGAACTACTCGTCGCCCAGTTGCTGACGCGTCGGCAGACCTTCGCTGTCACCAATGACCTGAATCGCCATCGAACCAATTTTGTTGCCGCGCCGAATCGCCTGCGGCAGCGACTGACCTTCCAGCAGCGCGCTGATGACGCCAACGGCAAAGCCATCACCGGCACCCACCGTATCCACCACGTTATCGACTTTAATCGCCGCAACCTGACCCTGTTCGCCCTGAGCGGTTTTATACCAGGCACCGTCACAACCGGTTTTAATCACAACGGCTTTCACACCCCTGTCGAGATAGAAATCCGCGATCGCTTCCGGCTGACGATAACCGGTCAGAATCAGCCCCTCTTTTTCGCCCGGCAGTACCCAGTCGGCATACTCCGCCAGCAGATTGAGCTGCTTACGCATCTCTTCTTCGCTGCGCCACAGCACCGGCCGCAGGTTCGGATCAAACGAGATGGTTTTGCCGCGCGAACGCATCTCTTTAGCGGTGTGCTTCAGCAGGTCTAATGAGCTTTCTGACAGCGCCGCCGCCACACCGCTGAGGTGCAGATGGCGCGCCGAGCCGAAATAGTCCGCGTCAAAATCATCGACCGAGAGATGGCTGGCAGCCGAGCCTTTACGGAAATATTCCACAAGCGGATCGGAACCGTCATCGACTTTGGATTTGAGCTGAAAACCGGTGGGATAGCGCTTATCGACCGTCACACAGGCGTGATCGATACCCTCTTTTTCCAGCTGCTGGCAGATAAACCGGCCAAAAGCGTCATCGCCGATACGACTGACCCAGCCCACTTTCAGGCCAAGACGTGCCAGGCCGGTCGCCACATTGAGTTCTGCGCCCGCCGCGCGTTTAACAAAGGTCTCTGCTGCGGCCAGATCGCCGGTCTCGCGGGCGATGAACATCGCCATCGCTTCACCGATGGTGACAACATCAAGCGGACCGTTGTGATGATTAGTGTGCGTCATATCTGTTCCTTACACGTTACGCAGCAGCGACACGTAGTGGCGCGTCACCGCAGTCAGATCGTCGCCTTCCAGCGGAAATTCAATACCGCGCGGCGCGCGCGCAGGCAGCTGTTGCAGCAGCGTGCGCCAGTGGTCATCAGCCTCATCCAGCGCAATCGCCCGGAAGCTATCCTGATATGGCACGGCGGCTTTGACATGCACATAGCCCACCTGCGCGGCCAGTTGCTCTGCTGCCTGATCGGCGTCTTCGCCGGTCCAGCACCAGTTACCCATATCAAAGGTCATGCTGATCGGCAGATCGGCTTCGCGTACCGCTGTGAAAAACGCAACGGACGGTGCCAGCCGGCCATGTTCGGTCTGGTCGTTTTCCACGGTCAGCCGAAAGGGCAGATCGGCCAGCAGCGCCTGCAACGTTTCGCGAGGCAGCGTACCGGTAAAGTCTCCCAGCGCCACTTTCAGCCGCTGCGCGTTTAGCTGGCGTGCCTCTTCAAGGTAGTGGGTCAGGCGTGGATTGATTTCGCCGCCGTCACAAAACAGCGTATCCGGCACTGAATAGCTGGCATGTAGCTGATGCTCAGCTATCGCCCCGGCCAGCGCCGGCAGATCGGCCAGCGCCGCATCATCCAGTAGTTCGCGGCGGATTTCGACCCCGTCAGCGCCCGCCTGCTGGATGACTGGCAGCAGCGCAGCCTGACCGCCGAGTGCGGCGATCTGCGTGTGGCCATAAGCGGCGGTCACCACGATAATGTCAGGTTTCATGTTCTACTCCATGGCAGAGGTCTGCCCATAACGAATAGAAAAACCCTAAATGGAACCGGTTCCAAAGCAAAGCAGCAAACGGTGAAATTATGATCGTGCTCACGAAGCGAGCATGTAAACAGGAGGTTAAATCTGAAACTCAGCCCAGCGGCTGGCTGGAGCCACGAACGATCAGTTCACCCGAGAAGACCTGCTCGGCAACCGGCAATTCGCTGCCCTCTATGCGCGCAATCAATCGCTCCAGCGCGCTGAAGCCAATCTGCCAGGTCGGCTGTTTCAGCGTGGTAATGCCGACACCGGCCAGCGCCGCCCACTCCAGTTCGTCGAAACCGAGCAGGCCGATATCACGGCCCCAGTGCAGATTTAGTCGTTGCAGCGATCGCGCCACCTGCAGCGTCAGTGCTCCGTTGGCCACCATCACCGCGCAGCGTTTACCGGTGTGACGTTGCTGGAAGGCCAGAAGCGCCTGATCCAGTGCGGCGGGCTGGTGCAGCGGCACTTCCGCATTTTCATGTTCAACCTGCGGATGCGCCGCCAGCAACTGGCGGAAGGCCTGCAGACGCTCACGGCGCGTATTCACACTGCCCAATGGCTCGCTGAGAAACAGCAGCGCCTCATAGCCATTGTCGATCAGATGGCGTGTGGCCGTCTCGGCCGCTTCGGCATTGTTCAGGCCCACCACATCGCAGGGAAAGTCGGGGATTTTGCGATCAATCAGCACCATCGGCAGCAGGGACTGCTGCAGATGGCTGAGCACCTCTTCACGCATGCCGACTGCGTTAACCACGATGCCCTCAACCTGATAACTGCTCAGCAGTTGCAGATAGTGCTGCTCCAGATCCACTTCGTTGTTGGTGTTACACATCAGCAGCGTGAAACCCTGCTCCCGGCAGGCAGCTTCGATGCCGCTCATCACATCGACGGAATAGGGATTAGTAATGTCGGCGATAATCAGCCCAATCAGGCGGGTACGTCCGCGCTTCAGGCCGCGCGCCATTTGACTCGGACGGTAGCTGAGGTCCGCTATCGCCTGTTCAATCCGCGCTTTTAAGTCGGCAGAGAGCAGATGCAGCTCGCCATTAAGATAGCGTGAAACGCTGGTTTTACCGGTTCGTGCCGCGTGAGCAACATCGCTGATAGTGGCGCGAGGCGGCCTGATTTTCATGAGATATCCTGCGAAATAAGAAACCTGGCAGAGACTAGCACAAGCGAAGCCCGGCGCAAAAAGTGCTAGGCCGGTAATTGCAGCCAGGGTTGCCACAGGGTCTGTAACGTTTCCGGTGGTTCGCCGTTGATCAGCCTGATAACCATGTCAGCCACCTGTTCGCCAGCCTGATGCGGCGTTGCCTGGCGAATCGCGACAATGGGATGATCGAGAATCGCATCACGCGGTAATCCTTCCCAGCCTGCGAGCAGAATGGCGTTTTCGCCCGCGGCCCGGCCGGCCTGCTGCAGCGCCAGGGCTGCGCCTTCAGCCAGCGCAGCGCAGTCGGTGATAATCACTTCCGGCGCAGATTCCTCTGCCAGCCACTCACGCGTCTGGTGATAGCCTGCACGGCGCGACGGTGCGACCGCCGCCATCGCATAAGGCGCAACGTCACCCAGCGCGGTCAGATAACCCTGACGCCGATCACGTACCCGTGTGCTGTTTTCATTGCTGCCGAGCCAGGCTATCCGCTGCCGTCCCTGCGCCAGCGACCAGCCCACCGCCAGTTGTGAACCGGCAAGGTGATCAATATCAAACCAGGCGTAGGCGGCGGGCAGATCGCTGCGGCCCAGCGCCAGAAAGCGAAAACGGGTTTGCATCAGCGCATTCAGTCGGCTGTCTTCTGGCGTGGTATGGCCGACAATCAGGGCATCGACGGCCCCACTACGCAGCAGGCGCGTCAGGGTTGAGTGACTCTGCTGCTGTTTATCCGCCAGTAACAGCAGGTTAATTTCATGACGGGCAAGATGATGATCCAGCGCCAGCAGCATGTCGCTGAAGTCGCTGCCACTCAGGGAAGACTCAATGAGCGGATAAACGAGCCCTACTGCATTGGCACGACCGGTTTTCAGCCGCCGGGCCGCCGCATTAGGTCGATAATTGCGCCGCTGCGCTTCTTCTTCAATGCGTTTACGCGTCTCCTGAGCGACATCCTGATAACCATTAAGCGCGCGGCTGACAGTCGTAACGGAAAGGCCTAAAACTGCAGCGATGGCTTTAAGAGACATGGGGCAAGTCCACTGATCAATTTTTGATCAGACTACCATAGAGCCTCTGCTGGCTCTATCCGCAGAAACATTACTGGTGCTTTTAACGTGATGCTTTACAGAAAAAATAAGCCCCCGTTCGGGGGCGATCGCGATTATCCCAGCGGGGTGAGCGTAATTTCAACGCGACGGTTTTGTGCTTTGCCTGCTTCGGTGCTGTTGGTGGCAACCGGGTTATCCGGGCCTGCACCCTGTGTACGCAGGCGGTCGCTGGCAACACCCTGCACGATCAACGCACTGGCAACACTTTCAGCACGCTGCTGTGACAGACGCATGTTCAGCGCGCGACTGCCAGTACTGTCGGTATAACCCACGACGTTTACCGCGGTTTTCGGATACTCTTTCAGCACCATTGCAACACCGGTCAGGGTGTTCGCGCCTGCGGGTTTCAGATTACTGCTGCTGGAGTCGAAGGTGACATTGTTTGGCATATTCAGGACGATGTTATCGCCGTTGCGGGTTACGCTAACGCCGGTCCCGCGCATCTTGTCACGCAGTTTGGCTTCCTGCACATCCATGTAGTAACCCACGCCACCGCCCAGCGCTGCGCCGCCTGCGGCACCAATCAGCGCACCTTTACGACGATCTTTCTTCGACGAAGAGAGCACGCCAACACCGGCACCGACTAATGCGCCAAGGCCCGCGCCCACGCCTGATTTGCCCGCCTGGGATTCGCCGGTGTAAGGATTGGTGGTACAACCGGGCAGGGCCAGACTGCCGCTTAATAACAAGGTGATGGCGATTAATTTCTTCTGCATTTTTGTTCCCTTACATTCGACATACAGGGGAAAACCTTCCCCATAAGTGGCACGATTATGCCGTCTGGTGACCGGGAATGTAGTGCGGAAAAATCCTGATTTACCGGCAATTACGCCTTTTGATTGCCAGGATGGCAAAAACAGTTGCTCTGATGATCGTTTATCAGCCCACAGGCCTGCATAAAGGAGTAGCAAATTGTCGGGCCGATGAATTTGAAACCACGCTGCTTCAGCGCCTTCGAGAGCGCAATGGCGTGCTCTGACGTGGTGGGTGCCTGGCTGTAATCAGGATAATGGTGAACAATTTGCACGTTACCGACAAAATGCCAGACGAAGTCGCTAAAATCCTCGCCTTTCGCTTCCATCTCAAGAAAAGCGCGGGCGTTAGCGATAATGGCGGCGATTTTGCCAGGGTGGCGGATAATGCCACTGTTGCGCATCAGCGCGTCGAAGTCGGCAGCATCCATCTGCGCAATAGCCTGAGGATCAAACTGATGAAACGCTGCCCGATAATTTTCACGCTTTTTCAGCACGGTAATCCATGAGAGTCCCGCCTGTTGTCCTTCCAGACAAAGCATCTCAAACAGTGCACGCGTGTCTCTCTGCGCCACACCCCATTCCCTGTCGTGATACGCCAGATAGAGGGGATCCTGCGTTACCCAGCCACATCGTTGCATCGTTTTGTTCCTTTATAGCGAGAATATTTTAGCGGTCCGCTTGATCTTAGAATTAATCGGTTGATAGTTAAACGATCACCGGTTAAATAACAGAGACGGGCCGAAAAATTCATTAAGACGCCATAACTTCAGCCTTGCCCGGAGAAGCGATGTTGCCGAGAAGCGGTTGGAAAGGTCTGCGGACCTGCTGTGCTGTAGGGCTGTTAATGTTAACGCAACCGACGTTTGCCCGCGGCGGCACCTCTGCGCCTCAGCACGCTGACTTTCTGCCCGACTACGACACGATTCTGGCCGAGAAGATCGCCCTGACGCCACTCGCTTTCAGCGATGAGAGCCGCGCCCTGTTTGAAGCTGCAATTAACTCTCCTGCTGCTTCTCCCATCGCCCTGCACAGTGAAACCGGTAGCGTAGGCACCACGCCGCTGGGTAAACGCTATCGGGCTGGCGTTGATATGCCGATTGCGCCGTCATTGACTACCGGTCCGGTGGCACAGTATGCGGTCGATCCCCAGCAGATGAACTGTCTGCAATGTGACTACAGCGATCAGCAGAGCCGTGAGCAGAGCGCGAGCGTTGGCTGGCGCATCGATTCGCAGCAGGGATGGATATCGCCGTGGGCGCAGCTGAGTTATCACTATCTGATGGCAGATACGCCGCAGAGCCCACGGCGCGAGGCGGCGAATGGCTCGGATCAGTCCGACGGTATCGATTTAAGCGTCGGCGCACAAATGCCATTGAACGATAATCTGGCGGCTTTCGCGTCATTTTCACAAAGCGAAGCGCTGAATAACGACGAGCAGCAACTTTATAGCTTTGGCTTCAGCGCCAGCTTCTAGCGGGGCATGAAAAGAGAAAGGGAATCGGGCGTTTAAAATATAATGAGTCCGCTAATCATTATACTGGTAACAAAATGCGCAACGATTTGACAATTATTGGCCGTGAAATAGCGGTTTTTCTACTGGCAGCTCTGTTTCTTGCCCTGACTATCGTCCCCGTCTACATTGATGTGGCATGGATGAACGATGCACTTCACGAAACCTCTTTTACCGAAACCACCCAGGAATGCATGCTGGCGATGATCGCCGCGCTGTTTTTCATTGCGGCTCAACGCCGTCCCGCCCAGCGTGGAGCACTAACCTTAGTGGCGGGCTTTTACAGCTGCATGCTGATCCGCGAACTCGATTTTGTGTTTGATACCATCCAGCACGGCAGCTGGGTCTGGTTTGCCCTGGCGGTCACGGCGGGTTCGCTGGCCGTTGCGCTGCGAACGCCAAAGAAAACCCTGCATGCGCTGGCTAACCTGCTGCTGCACCGCAGCTGGCCGGTGATGGCCTCCGGCTTTTTAGTGGTGCTGGTCTTCTCCCGACTGTTTGGTGTGCATGCGCTGTGGCAGCATCTGATGCTGGGGGATTACAACCGCGTGGTAAAAAACATGGCCGAAGAGGGCACCGAGCTTCTGGGATATAGCCTCTGCTGGCTCGCCTCGGTTCGCTATTTATGGCAGACGCGCCCGGCCGCTGCCGCTGTCAGCGTGCGCGCCACCGAATCGGCATCGGCCCGCCACAACGCCTCTCCGGTCACGTCGCACTGATTCGCATTCTGGCTTTTTAAGCGATCCGCACCTTCAAAACAGGTACAATAAACACTTCTGCGTCGGCGACAGGTTCCCGGCGCAAGGTGTTCGTTAACCTCAGGTCTTTTCATGTCAGCTAAAATCTTAACTTCAACGCTCATTGGCCTGGATGCCTTCCGACAGGATCCGCTGACTGCCCTGCAGCAGGCGGAAAAGGGCACGCTGGCGGTATTAGATAATTATGCGCCGGTGATGTATGCCATCACGCCGGCGCGTCTGGCTGAACTGCTGGCGCTGGAAGCCGCCGCGCGGCAGCCGAATGATGTCGCACTGGATGACAGCCTCTATGACGATGCGCCTGCTGCTATTCACACGCCGGCAGGTAAATTTGTCATGTATTCTGGCTGGCAGCCGGATGCCGACTTTACACGTCAGGCCGCCATCTGGGGCGTGGCGCTGAGTGAACCGGTGACGCCTGGCGAGCTGGCGGCCTTTGTGGCCTACTGGCAGGCGGAAGGCCGGATGTTCCATCATGTGCAGTGGCAACAGAAGCTGGCGCGCAGCATTCAGATGAACCGCGCCGCAAACGGCGGGCAACCGAAGCGTGATATCACGCAGTTGCCTGATCCTGACCGTACCATTCCCGATGGTTTCCGAGGTGAATGATGAAAACGCCAGATGATCTCTTTAACCGTCTGAAAAGAATGATGCCTGCGGGCACCCGTCCTAAATTTGCCAATGGCAAAGAGCTGCTGGCGTGGAATCAGGAGCAGGGCCGCCTGCGATCAGAGGCGATTGTGCGTGAGAACCGCGCAATGAAAATGCAGCGCGTGATGGGCCGTTCCGGCATTCGCGAGCTGCACATGAACTGCTCGTTTGATAATTACCGGGTAGAGAACGAGGGACAGCGCAAAGCGCTGGAGCTGGCACGTCAGTACGCCGCTGAGTTTGATGGCAGCATCGCCAGCTTTGTCTTTTCCGGGCGTCCTGGCACCGGTAAAAACCATCTGGCCGCCGCGATTGGTAATGACCTGATCCTGCGCGGTAAAAGCGTGCTGATCGTGACAGTGGCCGATCTGATGTCGAGCATGAAGGGCACCTTCAGCGGCAGCAGCGGCATTACCGAAGAGCGACTGATTCAGGATCTCAGCAGTGTCGATCTGCTGGTGATTGATGAGATCGGTATGCAGAGCGAATCGCGCTACGAAAAAGTGATTATCAACCAGATTGTCGATCGCCGTTCTTCATCGAAACGCCCGACCGGCATGTTATCCAACCTCGACCATGCGGGCATGAATGCGCTGCTGGGCGAGCGCGTCATGGACCGTATGCGTCTGGGCAACAGCTTGTGGGTACGTTTCGACTGGGAAAGTTATCGCAGTCGGGTACGCGGCGACGAGTATTAAACAGAGGCTACGCCGGGTCATTGTGCTAATGAGGCCGCCGGTACAGCAGAAAAGCCAGGCTTAATCCGGCAATCTGATCGCCATCACGATCTCAGCCACCACCTATCGGGTTGTGTGAAACAGCCCGCAAAAGTGTGGCATGAAGAATGCGCCGGGGCTGATACACTCAATTCTTACTCCTCTGTTGGGTGAATCCGTGATGAAAACGAACGGCAAAGGCCCCGCACTACTGCGACTGAATAATCAGAAACGGGTTATGGCTCAGCTGCGTAAGCTCCGCGTGACGTCCCGTCAGGATCTGGCGGAGGCGCTGACCCTCAGCAAAAACACGGTCTCGTTAATCATTGATGACCTGCTGGAGCAGGGTCTGATAGAGGAACTGGGGCCGGTCAGCGTCGCAGCAGCCGGACGGCCTAAGATCGGGATCACCCTGCGGCCGGAAAAGCTTAAGAGCGCAGGCGTCATGGTGGAACGCAACGTGATCCACTGGCGGGTCTGCGACTATTTTTCACAGGTGCTGGCAGAAGCGACGCTGCGCACCGATACCCGTCACCCGACCCGCCTGCTGGCTGAACTGGCTATGCTGTGCCGGGAACTGACAGAACGTTATCCCGACCTGCTCGGTATTGGCCTTGGCTTCCCCGGCATCGTCGATCCCCGGCGCGGCTGGATGCACATTTCATTGCCGCTGGAATGGCAGGATGTTGACCTGCTGACCACGCTGCGCAAGCACGTCCGTCTGCCCATCAGCATTATGAATAATGTTAAAGCCGCTGCGCTACTGGCTGTCGGGCAAAGTGGATTATCGCCGGAGAGCGGTCATTTTTATCTGCGTATTTCCGAGGGGATTGGCGGCGCACTGGTACAACAGGGTCAGGTATTTACCGGACACAGCTGGACGGCGGGCGAAGCAGGACATCTGATTGTTCAGCCCGGCGGGCCGCGCTGCAGCTGTGGCCGGCGCGGCTGTCTGGAGGCACTGGTCAGCAAGCCCGCGGTGAATCAGCTGCTGGCGCAGCATCAGCCAGGCCTGAGCTGGCAGAACCGCGACAGCGCGCCACGCGTGGTGGATACGGTGATGGCCCAGGCGGGTGGCTATCTCGGTGCGGCGCTGAGTCAGATCATGCTGCTGCTGAACCCCGCCACCATCATCATTGATTGTCCGTGGAACGTCAGCGAGCGCTTCTGCAAGGCGGTGCGCGATACTGCGCACGGCAACGCGCTGGCCTTTACCGCCGCGCACACTCAGCTGCACTTCCCGGAAACCCGGATTGACCCGGCGAACGGGCTGGCGCTGGCGGTGCTGGAACAGAGTGAGCAGCGGGTGGGGTGAGCGTACCCCCACAGACTGCCCTCTTCTTTATGATCGCGTCTCACTGACCGGTGCATCTGTCCGTTCGCCCGCCTCACGCGGGTCAACATTAAACTTCTCCAGCACACGCGCGTGAATTTTCTCCAGCGGCATTCCAGCCGTTTCCGGCAGATAGCGGAAAGTGAAAAAGTACATAGCCAGTGAAAAAAGCGCAAACAGTAACAGCGGGAAGCCACCGTGGAAAATATCAAGCAGAAAAGCATTACTGTTCAGAATCGGGAATGTAGTGCTGATGACAAAATTGGCCATCGACATGGCGCAAATGGAGATGCCGACACAGATTGAGCGGATTTCTGTCGGAAACAGCTCGCCCAGTACGGTCCAGACAATCTGTCCCCAGGTCATGCCAAAGAAAACCATATAGGCAAACAGTCCCACCACCGCCAGCAAGCCGGGCAAACGGTAATAGAAAGCGATAAAGGTGTAGGCAAGGAAAACGGCAGAGGTAATCGCCCCCAGCAGTAACAGCCTACGACGTCCGACTTTATCAATCAGCGCCATACCCATCAGCACGCCCACAAACTGACATACAGACAGCCAGAAAGTCTGGAGCAGCGCCGAATCCGTGCTGCCGGACACATTTTTCAGCAACGTTGGTCCGAAATACTGAATCACATTGATGCCGCTAATCTGGTTGCCGACAGCCAGGCCAATACCAATGATGAGCAACGGCACCGTGGTTTTGTTCAGGCGGAGTCGGGATTTATGGCGGGTCGCTGCCTCATCAGAGAAAGAGTGTTTAATTTCATTGAAAACGGTGCGGGCATGGACCGGGTCAGAGATTTTGCTCAGCGTATCCAGCGCCTCTTTGTCTTTGCCTTTCAGAACGTTCCAGCGCGGTGATTCCGGTATAAAAGCAATGAAAAAGATAAACAGCGCACAGGGCACCAGCGCGGTTGCCAGGATATAGCGCCAGCCTGTATCGACCATCACCTCTGGCAGCATCGATTTATTAATGAAGTAGTTGGTGAGCAGAACCACCGATTGCCCACCGACGCAGCACACCGCATAGAGCGCGCTGGTGCGACCGCGATACTTCGACGGTGAAAGCTCCGCCAGATAGATTGGCGAGATCACCGAGGCCAGCCCGATTGCTAATCCACCAAGAATACGAAAGGCGACAAAGGTGAAGAAGTTATGGGCGATGGCAGTCCCCACCACCGAGGCAGTAAACAGTAGCGCCGTGATAGCGAGCGATTTTTTGCGGCCAAATTTATCGCTCAGCTTTGGCGCAATAAAGCAGCCCACCAGACTGCCCAGCAGGATGTTAGACACTGCCCAGCCGGTTTCTGCCGGGGTCAGCTGGAAATAGTCACTAAGCGGCTCAATAGCGCCAGAGATAATCGACGAGTCATAGCCCATCAGCAGGCCACCAAAAGCGGCGACGGTGCAACAGAGCATGACATATTTCATGTTGTAACGTTTATGCCGGGTTTCCATTTTTACAGGCTCCTTTTCTCTACTGCCTGAACCGCATCGGTTCAGTAACAGGAGACGTGACAGGTCAGAGGTTCAGAATTTCAGCGAGCAGACACCCGTGAAATATATTTTCTAAATGGGAAAATTTGGATTAATTCTTTCGAAAGTGTGAGGCAGGTTGGAAAAAATTATAAACTTGCTGAGTGACAATCCTGAATAAAGATCATATTAATCAATAAGATAACAGTAAAATCCGGGCAGTGAGGTTTTCCCATCAAGGGTAAACGCCTGATGACAGAAGAAATATCGGCTGAAGCGGTCCGTCTGGGACTGATAAAATATCCCGCCTGCCCTCAGCCTTAACGGCTGATTTTTAAGCCCTTAATCCAATGAGGCTGGGCTGTTCCGGCTGGCAGATTAAGCCTGCGAAGATGGCCCCTGGGCTGATAGCGAGGCATCAGGATGAAATATAATTTTCATCCTGTCCATTACATGAAAACCCGGGCGTTCTTTACTCCGGTCTGTCGTTAAAGCAGGTTTTCCCCAAAATGCTGCCGATACTCTTTCGGCGTGGTGTCGTAGCTTTTGCGGAAAACTGAGTAGAAGTATTGCAGCGAAGGGTAGCCGCACATCTGTGAGATCTCGTTGATGTTGAGCGACGAGGAAGCCAGCAGTTCGCGGGCCTTTTCCAGCTTTTCGCGGTGGATCATCGCATGGATAGTGTCGCCGGTCTCATCCCGGAAGCGTTTTTCCAGGTTAGATCGTGACAGTCCTACCGCATCCAGCACCTGCTCCACTTTAATTCCCTTACAGGCGTTAAAGCGGATGTAGTGCATCGCCTGAATCACCGCTGGATCGCGCAGTGAACGGAAATCGGTAGAGCGTCGGGCGATCACTTTCACCGGCGGCACCAGAATGCGCTGAAGCGGCAGAGGCTGCTTATCCAGCAGCCGGTGCAGCAGTTTGGCCGCCTGATAGCCCATCTGTCGCGAGCCCTGTGCTACGGACGAGAGCGCCACGCGTGACAGGTAGCGGGTCAGCTCCTCATTATCAATCCCGATCACCGTAAGTTTCTCCGGCACCGGTATTTTCAGATGTTCGCACGCCTGCAGCAGATGTCGCGCCCGTGAGTCGGTGACGGCAATAATGCCGGTCTGCGGCGGCAGCGTCTGCAGCCAGTCGGCAAGCCGGTTCTGAGCGTGCTGCCAGTTTTCTGGCGCGGTTTCCATGCCCTGATAAACCACGCCCTGATAGCGCTCGCGTCCCACCAGCTGGCGAAACGCCTGTTCCCGCTCCTGCGCCCAGCGTTTGCCGCTGGAGGCCGGTAAACCATAAAAGGCAAAGCGGTTAATGCCCTTCTCTTTCAGATGCAGAAAGGCTTTCTCCACCAGTGCGGCGTTATCCGTGGCGATGTAATGAACTGGAGGATAATCCTGCTGCCGATGGTAAGAACCGCCAACGCCGACAATCGGCACAGAGACATTCGACAGCAGGCTTTCGATTGAACGATCGTCGTAATCAGCGATCACGCCATCGCCCAGCCACTCACGGATATTGTCGATGCGACAGCGGAAATCTTCCTCGATGAAGATATCCCAGTCAGTCTGCGACGCCTGCAGATACTCTCCGACGCCCTCAACAACCTGGCGGTCATACACTTTATTGGCGTTAAACAGCAGCGTAATACGATAGCGTTTATCATGCATGGTGGCGCGTTCCCTTAAATCCTCAGCGCATTGCATAACACGGCTGAAAGGGGCAAAAAAATTGTTTACGCCACAATGTGATCGCCCGCGCGATTACACCCGACGCCGCGTTGCGGTATCCATCCACACCGCCAGCAGCAGAATCGCGCCTTTAACGATGTACTGCCAGAAGGTCGGCACATCCATCATGCTCATGCCGTTATCCAGCGAGGCCATGATAAAGGCCCCCATTACCGCACCCGCCACTGACCCCACACCGCCCGCCAGGCTGGTGCCGCCGATCACGCAGGCGGCAATCGCGTCGAGTTCTGCGATGTTACCCGCCGACGGCGAGCCTGCGCCCAGCCTTGAACTCAGGATCAGCCCGGCAATCGCCACCATCACGCCGTTGATGGCGAACACCGCCAGTTTGGTGCGCGCCACGTTAATGCCAGACAGCCGGGCAGCATCAATGTTGCCGCCGATGGCATAGATACGACGGCCAAATGCAGTGCGGGTGGCCATAAACATGCCCGCCAGCAGCAGCACAGCCAGCAGTAATACTGGCGTCGGCACGCCACGATAGTCGTTGAGTAACCAGATGGCACCAAGCACTAAGATGGCGGTGATCGCCTGACGCCCTATGGTGCCGCTGGCTGCACCCTGCGGCAGTCCAAGCTGCTGACGACGCAGACGCAGACGCCACTGCCACAGCATAAACAGCGCCAGCCCGGCAACACCAAAGCCGAAACCGACGCCGCCCGGCAGATAACTCTGTCCAATCTGCGACATGCCCGGCGTGATGGGCGCAACCGTAGTGCCGTCAGTAATTCCGACCAGAATGCCGCGGAACGCCAGCATTCCCGCCAGCGTAACGATAAACGACGGCACTTTACGGTAGGCCACCCACCAGCCATTCCAGGTACCGAGCAACAGCCCCATCACCAGCGTCACCACGATGGTCAGAGGCAACGGCCAGCCGAGCCAGACGTCGAATATCGCCGCCGCGCCCCCCAGTAACCCCATCATGGAGCCGACTGACAGGTCGATCTCCGCCGAGATAATCACAAACACCATGCCCACAGCCAGGATACCGGTGATGGCGGTCTGACGCAGCAGGTTGGAAACATTACGCGCACTGAGCCACGCGCCGTCGGTGGTCCAGGTAAAGAACAGCGCAATCAGTACAATCGCGCCCAGCATCACCAGCACCTGCAGATTGGGCAGCGTGAACCTGCCCGGTGAGGGTTTGCCCGGCGTGCCAGTGAAGCGGCTTTGGGTACTTTCACTTTTAAGCATAATGTTCACTCCGCAGGGCAGCTTCCATCACCTGCTCCTGAGTCAGGTTATCGTTAATCAGATCGGCTTTGATCTGCCCTTCATGCATCACCAGCACCCGATCGCTCAGGCCCAGCACCTCCGGCAGCTCAGATGAAATCACAATCACCGCGATACCCTGCTGCACCAGCGCATTGATCAGCAGGTAGATCTCCTGACGTGCGCCCACATCGATGCCGCGCGTCGGTTCATCCAGGATCAGGATTTTTGGATTAAGCAGCAGGCACTTCGCCAGAATCGCTTTCTGCTGGTTGCCGCCGCTCAGGCGGCCAATCGGCAGTTCCGATGAGGAGGTTTTCACCCGCAGCCGGCTGATCGCGTCGTTGATCGCCTGCTGCTCCTGCGCTTCATCCAGAGTGGAGAGACGGTGGCTGAACTGGTCCAGCGCCGCCAGGGTGATATTTTTGCCCACCGCCATCAGCGGCACGATGCCATCCTTTTTACGATCTTCTGGCACCATCGCGATGCCGTGCGCAATCGCAGCGCGGCAGTCGGTGATACTGACCTGCTGGCCATTGATCCAGATATCACCCTGCCAGCGTCCCGGCCAGACGCCAAACAGACACTGCACGGTTTCGGTCCTGCCCGCCCCTACCAGCCCGGCGATACCCAGAATTTCACCGCGTCTGAGCGTGAATGAGACATTGTTAACCCGGCGGATGTGGCGGTTAACCGGATGCCAGGCGGTGAGGTTATCGACTTTCAGTATCACATCGCCAATCTGATGCGGCGCGTGGGGATAGAGCGCGGTCAGCTCACGTCCGACCATCATGGTGATAATGTCATCTTCGCTCAGCCCCGCCGCCGGACGGGTGGCGATATGCTGGCCGTCACGGATCACGCAGATAGTGTCGGAGATCGCCTTCACCTCATTCAGCTTGTGTGAGATGTAGATGCAGGCAATGCCGTGTTCGCGCAGATTACGGATGATGCCCAGCAGCACATCCGTCTCCTGCTCCGTCAGCGATGAGGTCGGCTCATCCAGAATCAGTAGCCGGACCTGTTTGTTGAGGGCACGGGCGATCTCCACCAGCTGCTGCTGGCCCAGGCCTAACTCACCGACCCGGGTCGCGGGAGAGACGTTCAGCCCGACCCGCGCCAGCAGCTGCTGGCAGCGCAGGGTCATGGTTTCGTCATCCACCATGCCGAAACGGCTCAGTTCGGCACCGAGGAAGATGTTCTCCATCACCGTGAGTTGCCGCACCAGCGCCAGCTCCTGATGAATAATCACAATGCCTTTACGCTCGGTGTCGCGAATGGTCTGCGCCTGAATCTCGTCGCCAGAGAAGTGAATCTGCCCGTCAAAATCGCCGTGCGGATAGAGTCCGCACAGGATTTTCATCAGCGTTGATTTACCCGATCCATTCTCTCCACACAGCGACATCACTTCGCCCGCCTCCAGTTGCAGGCTGACATCATTCAGCGCCTTCACAGCACCGAAACGCTTGGTGATGTTTTTCATTTCCAGCAGCATCGACTGTTCTCCCTCACGCTATGCGCGGTCAGAGTTCCCTCTGTTTGTGGAAACCGTCTTTCACCACGGTGCTTTCGATATTGTCTTTGTTGACCGGAATTGGCTTCAGCAGTCGCGACGGCACCTCTTTCAGGCCATTATTCAGCTTGCTGTTGCTGGCTGGCGTTTTGCCCTCACCCAGCTCGACGGCAATTTTCGCCGCTTCGGTCGCCAGCTCGGTGATCGGTTTGTACACCGTCATGGTCTGAGTGCCCGCTTTGATGCGCTTAATCGCCGCCAGATCGGCATCCTGGCCGGAGATGGCCACTTTCCCTGCCAGTCCCTGTGCACTCAGCGCCTGAATCGCACCGCCTGCGGTAGCATCGTTAGAGGCCACGACCGCATCGATGTGATTGCCGTTGGCAGTCAGGGCGTTTTCCATAATTTTCAGGGCGTTTTCTGGCAGCCAGGCATCGACCCACTGATCGCCGACAATTTTAATGCTGCCGTTGTCGATATAAGGTTTTAACACTTTCATCTGTCCGGCGCGGAACAGGCGGGCGTTATTATCTACCGGCGATCCGCCCATTAAAAAATAGTTGCCCTCAGGCACCTGTTTCACAATGCTTTCGGCCTGCAACTCGCCCACCTTTTCATTATCGAACGAGATATAAAAGTCGATATCGGCGTTATTTATCATTCGGTCATAGGCCAGTACTTTAATGCCTTCCCGTTTCGCTTCAGCGACAACATTACTCAATACCTGACCGTTGTAGGGAATAATCACCAGCACATCGACACCGCGATTGATCATATTTTCAATCTGCGACATCTGTGTTTCCTCGTTGCCGTTCGCCGACTGAACAAACACCTTAGCGCCCAGCGTCTCCGCCTGTTTAACGAAAATATCGCGGTCTTTCTGCCAGCGCTCGAGGCGCAAATCGTCAATTGCCATGCCGATCTTCACTTCTTTTGCCACGCTGGTCTGGCTGAAGAGCGCCAGCGCCGCGCAGGCAGCTAACAGTGCATGTTTCATCTTCATTGTGATCATCCTGTTGGTGGAGGCTATTGTTATCGCAGGCCGATAAACCAGGCGGATGAATTGTTGCCCTTCTTTTCCTTTCACAGCAATTACTGATTTTTATCCGGCTATTACGTTTTTTGGTTTATTTCTTTTTTTATGAGCGCGATCGAGGTTTCATCTTTTTCGGACATGAGAGTGACAATGATAAAGCGGCAGGTAAATAACCCTATTTTGCGAGCCAGCGCACAAATAATAATTATCTGACACCCGTAATGAAATATCGTAATTGAGCGGAGGTTACAGCCCATATTGAATATTGCTTCAACGCAGACCATCCGGGTACTGATGCTAAGGAGCAAACCATGCACGCTTATTTCGATCAGATCGATCGGGTTCGTTATGAAGGCACCCAGTCGACGCATCCTCTCGCTTTCCGCCACTACAATCCCGATGAAGTCATCCTCGGCAAGACCATGGCGGAACATCTGCGCTTTGCCGCCTGCTACTGGCACACCTTCTGCTGGAATGGCGCGGATATGTTTGGTGTCGGTGCCTTTGATCGTCCATGGCAGAAAAACGGGGATGCGCTGCAGCAGGCAAAACTGAAAGCCGATGTCGCCTTTGAGTTTTTCCATAAGCTGAATGTGCCGTGGTACTGCTTCCATGACGTCGATGTCTCACCGGAAGGTGATTCGCTGCACAGCTATAAAGAAAACTTTGCTGCCATGACCGATAAATTGCTGGAGAAACAGCAGGAAACCGGCGTGAAACTGTTGTGGGGTACGGCTAACTGCTTTACCCATCCGCGCTATGGTGCCGGTGCTGCCACTAATCCCGATCCTGAGGTTTTTGCCTGGGCTGCAACGCAGGTCTGCAGCGCCATGCAGGCCACCAAAACCCTGGGCGGTGAAAACTATGTCTTGTGGGGCGGGCGCGAAGGCTATGAAACCCTGCTGAATACCGATCTGCGTCAGGAGCGCGAACAGATTGGCCGCTTTATGCAGATGGTGGTCGAGCACAAACACAAAATTGGCTTCCAGGGAACGCTGCTGATCGAACCGAAACCGCAGGAGCCGACCAAACATCAATATGACTACGATGTCGCGACAGTTTATGGTTTCCTGAAACAGTTCGGACTGGAGAAAGAGATCAAGGTTAACGTTGAGGCGAACCACGCCACGCTGGCCGGTCACTCCTTCCATCATGAAATTGCGACCGCCATTGCGCTGGGCATCTTTGGTTCCGTGGACGCTAACCGCGGGGATCCACAGTGCGGCTGGGATACCGATCAGTTCCCGGTCAGCGTGGAAGAGAACGCGCTGGTGATGTATGAAATTCTTAAAGCGGGTGGCTTTACCACCGGCGGCTTAAACTTTGATGCCAAAGTGCGTCGTCAGAGCACCGACAAATATGATCTCTTCTACGGTCATATCGGCGCGATGGATACGATGGCGCTGGCGCTGAAGGTGGCGGCGCGCATGATCAGCGATGGTGAGCTCGATAAGCGTGTGGCGCAGCGCTACAGCGGCTGGAATGGTGAGTTCGGCCAGCAAATTTTGAAAGGTGAGTTTTCGCTGGAGGCACTGGCGGCGCATGCTCAGCAGCAGCAGCTTAATCCGAAGCATCAGAGCGGGCGTCAGGAGCAGCTGGAAAATCTGGTGAATCACTACCTGTTTGATTTCTAACCCTTCAGGAGCAGCGCATGTTTATCGGGATCGATTTAGGCACCTCTGGCGTCAAAGTGGTGCTGATGGATGCACAGGGCAACGTGGTGGCGACAGAAACGTCGCCGCTGCAGGTTTCGCGTCCGCAGCCATTGTGGAGCGAGCAGGATCCCGAAAGCTGGTGGCAGGCGCTGGATTTATCCATGCAGGCCCTGAGCGCGCAGCAGGATCTGCGCGCGGTGCAGGCCATCGGGCTGAGCGGACAGATGCATGGTGCAACACTGCTCGACAGCGCAAACCAGGTCTTACGTCCGGCCATGCTCTGGAATGATGGACGCAGTGAGGCGCAGTGCCGCGAGCTGGAGCAGAAGGTGCCGGATTCGCGTTTGATTACCGGCAACCTGATGATGCCCGGCTTCACGGCTCCCAAGCTACTGTGGGTGCAGCAGCATGAACCGGCCATCTTCAGTCGGGTTGCTCATGTGCTGCTGCCCAAGGATTATCTGCGCTGGCGGATGAGTGGCGACTTCGCCACCGATATGGCCGATGCCGCAGGGACGATGTGGCTGGATGTAGCGCAGCGTGACTGGAGCGATGTGATGCTTCAAGCCTGTGATCTCAGCCGCGATCAGATGCCGCAACTCTATGAAGGCGATGCCCTGACCGGCACGTTACATGCCGACCTGGCGACGCGCTGGAAGATGAACGCGGTGCCGCTGGCCGCTGGCGGGGGTGACAATGCCGCGGGCGCAGTTGGCGTCGGCATGACCGAACCGGGCCAGGGCATGCTGTCGCTGGGCACCTCGGGTGTCTATTTTGTGGTGAGCGACGGCTATCTCAGCAATCCGGACCGTGCGGTTCACAGCTTCTGTCATGCGTTACCGCAGCGCTGGCATCTGATGTCGGTGATGCTCAGTGCAGCATCCTGTCTCGACTGGGCGGCAACGCTGACCGGGTGCAGAGATGTTCCGGAACTGCTGGCTGAAGCGGAGCGCGCGCGCGATGACGTGCCCGCGCTGTGGTTTCTGCCCTATCTTTCCGGAGAACGCACGCCGCATAACAACCCCAGTGCCCGGGGCGCTTTCTTTGGCTTTACCCACCAGCATGGTCGTCCCGAGCTGGCACGATCGGTGCTGGAGGGGGTGGGATTTGCCCTGGCGCAGGGTATGGACGTGCTGCATGAGTGTGGCGTTCAGCCGGAGAGCATTATGTTGATCGGTGGCGGTGCGCGCAGTGCCCTGTGGCGTCAGATGCTGGCAGATATCAGTGGTCAGACGCTGGATTACTGCCACGGCGGGGACGTTGGCCCGGCATTGGGGGCCGCGAGGCTGGCACAGCAGGCGCTGGCTCCAGACGTTACCGTCCCGACGCCGGTTCTGGTGCAGCGACATCAGCCGGATGCGAACAGAATGGCTGAGTACCGCTCACGCCGGGAAACCTTTGCAACCCTCTATCGGCAGCTCCTGCCGCTGATGAACTGATCGTGCCTGCCCGGCGCACGCTGAGCAGTATCAGAAAGGCCTGATGGCCGGGAGAGCGATCCCCCGGCCACCGTCTGTCAGCCGATCGCGCCCAGCGTATCTTCCTGACCCTGCTTCTTCGGCAGCAGGAACAGCGTCGCCACAATATCCAGCAGGTAGATCAGCGCCAGCAGGGTAATCGCCGCGGTGAACGAAAACTGACTGGCCAGCAGACCAATCACCACCGGGCCGAAGCCGCCCACGCCACGACCCAGGTTGAACAGAACGTTTTGCGCGGTGGCACGCACCTGCGGCGGAAAGGTATCGGAAATCAGCGCACCGTAGCCGCCAATCATGCCGTTAACAAACATCCCCATGATCGCGCCGGTCACCAGCATAATGGTGGGATCGCGCAGCTGGGCGTAGACCACCACCATTACCACGGCACCAAACTGATAGAGCAGGAAGATTTTCCAGCGCGCAAAGCGGTCGGCCAGCACGCCAAACAGCCAGATGCCAAAGGTCATGCCGACGACGGTGACCGCCGTCCAGAGGCCCGATTTGGTGAGGCTGAAGCCGAAGCTGGAAGAGAGGTAGCTCGGCATCCAGATCATCAGCCCGTAATAACCAAAGTTCTGCACGGAACAAAGGATAAAAATACCGAGACTGGCTTTGGCGGTCGTGCGATCGCGCACCAGCAGCTTCAGGCGCGCCGGAAAGGAGAGCGACGGCACATGTTTAACCTGCTGTTGAAACGCCTCTGGTTCGCCCATGCCGCGACGAATGGCAAACGAAACCAGCGCCGGTAATAATCCGACCAGGAACATGCCGCGCCAGCCAATGATATTCAGCAGTGGCGGCGTGATAAAGGCTGCCATCAGCACGCCGAGCTGCCAGCCGATACCGACCCACGCTGATGCGCGGTTACGCTTCTCCACCGGCCAGGCTTCGGCAATCAGCGCCATGCCGATACCAAACTCGCCGCCCAGACCCACACCCGCCAGCGTTCGCCAGGCGAGCAGGTCCCAGTAGCCCTGCGCCACCGCGCACAGACCGGTGAAGACAGAAAAGACCAGAATCGTGACGGTGAGCATACGGATGCGGCCAAAACGGTCGCTGAGATGACCAAACACGATGCCACCGATTACCGCGCCAATCAGCGTCCAGGTCACTAGCGATCCCGCCTGTGAAGGATTGAGCGCCAGCGAAAGGCTGATCGCCGGCAGCATAAAGCCGAGTATCAGCAGGTCAAATCCATCCATGGCATAACCGCTGACCGCAGCCAGCATCGCTTTACCGGGCGTGACGCCCGGCTTAGATTGGGGAGAAGGGGACATCGTTGCGCACCTCTGAGAGAAAAGTGCCGCAATTATAAAGAGAGTTCAGGATGTGACCAATTGAAAAGGCTTATCCCTGCGCTACTCAGGCACAGGGATAAGATGGCTCAGGAAGGGCGGTTGCTGCCATCGTCACCTGACAGTAATTCATCGAGCCGATCTCCACCAACGTGACGGAAATCCTGACCTTTGACGAAATAGAAGATAATTTCGCAGATATTCTGGCAGCGATCGCCAATACGCTCAATCGCACGGGCGCAGAACAATGCTGTCAGCACGCTGGGAATGGTGCGCGGATCTTCCATCATGTAGGTCATCAGCTGGCGCACAATGCCTTCGTACTCTTTATCCACCTTTTTGTCTTCACGATAGATAGTGATCGCCTCATTGAGATCCATCCGCGCGAAAGCGTCCAGCACATCATGCAGCATCTGTACGGTGTGGCGGCCCAGTGACTCCAGGCTGACCAGCAGCGGCAGATGCTGCTGACCAAACTTCTCCAGCGCCGTGCGGCTGATCTTCTCCGCCACATCACCAATGCGCTCCAGTTCGGAAATGGTTTTGATGATCGCCATCACCAGCCGCAGATCGATTGCGGTTGGCTGACGTTTGGCGATGATGCGCACGCAGGCTTCATCAATCTCCACTTCCATCATATTGACCTTCTGGTCGCCGTCGATCACCCGCTGCGCCAGCTCGCCATCCAGGTTATGCATGGCGGTGATCGCATCGGTCAGCTGCTGCTCGACCATGCCGCCCATGATCATTACCTGGGTGCGGATATGCTCCAGTTCGGCATTGAACTGACCGGAGATGTGCTTATTCAGATTCAGATTATCCATGTCGATCTCCTGTCAGATCAGCCGTAGCGGCCAGTAATGTAGTCTTCGGTTTGCTTCTGCGCGGGCTTGGTGAACAGCGTGTCGGTGTCGCTGAACTCAATCAGTTCGCCCAGATACATGAAAGCAGTATGGTCAGAGCAGCGTGCCGCCTGCTGCATATTGTGCGTCACGATCACCACGGTATAGTCCTGCTTTAGCTCGGTGATCAGCTCCTCAATGCGGCCAGTGGAGATAGGATCCAGCGCGGAGCAGGGCTCATCCAGCAGTAAGACTTCCGGCCGAATCGCGATGCCACGCGCAATGCACAGACGCTGCTGCTGGCCGCCGGAGAGACTGTAACCGCTCTGATGCAGCTTGTCTTTGGTTTCATTCCACAGCGCTGCTTTGGTCAGCGCCCACTGTACGCGCTCATCCATATCAGCACGTGACAGCTTTTCAAACAGGCGCACGCCAAAGGCGATATTGTCATAGATCGACATCGGGAACGGCGTAGGCTTCTGGAATACCATACCGACGCGCGCGCGCAGCAGCGCGATATCCTGCTGTGTCGCCAGAATGTTTTCGCCATCCAGCAGAATGTCCCCTTCGGCCCGCTGCTCCGGATAGAGCGAGTACATCTTATTGAAGGTACGCAGCAGGGTCGACTTACCACAGCCCGATGGGCCGATAAACGCGGTGACCTGATTCTTAGCGATATCCAGGTTAATGTTCTTCAGCGCATGAAACTTGCCGTAATAGAAGTTCAGATTACGGACCTGAATTTTATCGGCTGTTGCTGTCGCAATACTCATCATTCATCTCTCTGATACGGCGCCGCTCAGGGCCGCGCCGGAAGTTAACCGTGTTTACCTTTAGCGAAAATCACCCGCGCCACAATGTTCAGCAGCAGCACGCAGAGGGTAATGATCAGCACGCCCGCCCAGGCCAGGCTCTGCCATTCGGCGAACGGGCTCATGGCGAACTTAAAGATGGTGACCGGCAGGTTTGCCAGCGGCTGCATCATGTCGGTGCTCCAGAACTGGTTCGACAGCGCCGTAAACAGCAGCGGAGCCGTTTCCCCTGCGATGCGGGCAATCGCCAGCAGCACGCCGGTGATGATGCCGGAGACCGAGGCTTTCAGGGTGATGGCCGAGATCATCTTCCACTTCGGTGTGCCAAGGGCATAAGCCGCTTCACGCATGCTATCTGGCACCAGCCGCAGCATATTTTCGGTGGTACGAATCACAATAGGTACCTGCAGCAGCGCCAGCGCTATCACCCCGGCCCAGCCGGAGAAGTGCTGCATCTGCGACACCACAAGGGTGTAGACGAACAGGCCGACCACAATCGACGGTGCCGACAGCAGAATGTCGTTAATGAAGCGGATCACCTCTGACAGGGCGGACTTGCGCCCATATTCCGCCAGATAGATACCGGCCAGAATGCCCAGCGGCGTGCCAAAGAAGGTCGACCAGAAAATCAGCAAGCCACTCCCGGCCAGGGCATTCGCCAGCCCGCCGCCCGCCGTATTCGGTGGTGGCGTTGATTCGGTGAACAGGGACCAGGAGAGTCCATCCACGCCGCGCGATACGGTGGTGAAGAGGATCCACACCAGCCAGAACAGGCCAAACGCCATGGTCAGCAGCGACAGCGTCAGCGCAATTTTATTTTTCGTGCTGCGCCAGGACTGCATTTTACGGCGTGAAGCGTCCAGTTCGGCGCGCGCCTGAATTTCAATCGTGGTCATGAGCGCGCTCCTTCACTTTTCGCCAGGCGCATAATCATCAGCTTGGAAATCGCCAGAACGATAAAGGTAATCACAAACAGGATCAGCCCCAGCTCCATCAGCGCGGCAACATGCACGCCCGACTCCGCTTCCGCAAACTCGTTGGCCAGCGCCGAGGTGATGCTGTTACCCGGCATAAACAGCGACGGGCTGTCGAGCTGGTAGGTGTTGCCGATAATAAAGGTGACTGCCATGGTCTCACCCAGCGCACGACCCAGTCCCAGCATGATGCCGCCAATCACGCCATTTTTGGTAAACGGCAGGACGATGCGCCAGATCACCTCCCAGGTGGTACAGCCGATGCCGTAGGCTGACTCTTTCATCATCACCGGGGTCTGCTCAAAGACGTCGCGCATCACCGAGGCGATGTACGGGATGATCATGATCGCCAGAATCACTCCCGCCGCGAGGATACCGATACCGAAAGCGGGGCCGGAGAAGAGCTCGCCGACAATCGGAATACCCGACATCACGTCGTTAACCGGCGTCTGAAAATATTCGGCAAACAGCGGCGCGAAGACAAACAGGCCCCACATGCCGTAAACGATACTCGGAATTGCTGCCAGTAGCTCAATGGCGGTGCCCAGCGGGCGACGCAGCCAGCCTGGCGCGAGTTCAGTCAGGAACAGCGCGATACCAAAACTGACCGGCACGGCGATAATCAGGGCGATGATAGAGGTCACAAGGGTGCCGTAGATCGGCACCAGTGCGCCAAATTGTTCATTGGGCGCATCCCAGGTTTTGGTCCACAAAAAAGCGAAACCAAACTTCTGGATGCTGGGCCACGAGGAAATGATCAGGGAGACAATAATGCCCCCCATCAGTAACAGGACAATCAGCGCAGCCAGCCGGACCAGCGCACCGAAAATTCTGTCACCTTGTTTGCCTGGGGCTTTGAATGCCGGCTTCGTTGCAGCCATAGAAGTCTCAGTCTTCAGAGGTTATCAGGGCGGCATGGGCCGCCCGTTGGGTCTGACCGGACGGCAGTCCGGTCAGGGTCGGTCAATTACTGATAAAGCGCTTTACCAGAACTGTCTTTGATGTTGGCTTTCCAGGCGGCGCGAATCTGCTCGGTCACGCTCTCTGGCAGCGCAGCATAGTCCAGCGCTGTAGCAGTTTTGCTGCCGCTTTTGTAAGCCCAGTCGAAGAACTTCAGCACTTCAGCGCCCTTAGCCGCATTCGCCTGATCCTTGTAGATCAGGATGAAGGTGGTTGAGGAGATAGGCCAGGCATCCGCGCCCTTCTGGAAGGTCAGATCCTGCGCGAACGACTTGCTCCAGTCAGCGCCTTTCGCAGCATTACTGAAGCTGGTTTCGCTCGGCGCGACCGCTTTACCATCGGCATCGATCAGTTTGGTGTAGGTCAGGTTATTCTGTTTGGCGTAGGCATATTCCACGTAGCCGATAGAACCCGGCAGACGCTGAACAAAGGCGGCGACGCCGTCGTTGCCTTTACCGCCCAAACCTACCGGCCAGTTAACGGTGTTGCCTTTACCGATTTTGCTGTTCCAGTCCTGGTTTACCTTCGCCAGATAGCTGGTGAAGACGAACGAGGTGCCTGAACCGTCAGCGCGACGCACCACGTTGATGTTGGTCTCTGGCAGTTTTACGCCCGGGTTAAGTTTGGCGATCGCCGGGTCGTTCCACTTTTTGATGGTGCCGAGGTAGATATCACCGACGGTTTTGCCATCCAGCGTCAGCTGACCTGACTTGATACCCGGCAGGTTAACCGCCAGTACCACGCCACCGATGACGGTAGGGAACTGGAACAGGCCATTTTTCTGCAGATCTTCATCTTTCATTGGTGCATCGGACGCACCAAAATCGACGGTTTTGGCGATGATCTGTTTCACGCCGCCAGATGAACCGATACCCTGGTAGTTAATTTTGCTACCGGTGGCTTGCTGATATTCTGCTGCCCACTTGGCATAAACCGGCGCCGGGAACGTCCCGCCTGCGCCAGTCAGATCGGTGGCCGCAAAAGCAGATACCGCGCTTACGGCGAAGGTAGTGGCGAGGATTCGGGCTACGGTGCTACGCATCAGTGTCATATTCCCTCCAGGGGAGAAAAGTCAGGCTCGGGGCCGTTTTAGTAAGTGTCAGTGATTGCTGCAGGAGGGAAAATAGGACAGTTTGATGACAGTGAAATGTACGAAATGTGACAGTTATATGACAGAGGGCCAGAATGAAGTGGGCCCGCGACGGGGCCCACCAGGTTATTCCACAGTAACCGATTTTGCCAGGTTACGAGGTTGATCGACGTCGGTGCCTTTGATCAGGGCGACGTGATAGGAAAGTAACTGCAACGGCACGGTGTAGAAGATTGGGGCAATCACCTCTTCGACATGCGGCAACGGGATAATCTTCATCCCGTCACTGTCGCTGAAGCCCGCATCCTGATCGGCAAACACATAGAGCAGGCCGCCGCGTGCGCGCACCTCTTCGATGTTGGATTTCAGCTTCTCCAGCAGTTCGTTATTAGGTGCAACCACGATCACCGGCATGTCCGCATCAATCAGCGCCAGCGGGCCATGTTTCAGCTCGCCTGCGGCGTAAGCCTCCGCATGAATGTAGGAGATCTCCTTGAGCTTCAGCGCCCCTTCCATGGCAATCGGGTATTGATCGCCACGGCCCAGGAACAGCGCGTGATGCTTGTCAGAGAAGCCTTCGGCCAGATTCTCAATCAGCTTATCCTGCGCCAGCATCTGCTCAATCCGGTTCGGCAGCGCCTGCAGGGCATGAACGATTCCATGCTCAGTCTCCGCAGACATTCCTTTCAGTCGGCCCAGTTTTGCCACCAGCATCAGCAGGACGGCGAGCTGCGTGGTGAACGCCTTGGTCGACGCGACGCCGATTTCAGTGCCCGCTTTGGTCATCAGCGCCAGGTCCGACTCGCGCACCAGTGACGAACCGGCCACGTTGCAGACCGCCAGCGATCCCAGGTAACCCAGCTCTTTCGAGAGGCGCAGCGCCGCCAGAGTGTCGGCGGTCTCGCCCGACTGCGACAGGGTGATCAGCAGGCTGTTTTTGCGCACCGCTGACTTGCGGTAGCGGAACTCCGAGGCGATCTCAACATCACAGGGGATATTGGCCAGCGACTCAAACCAGTAGCGTGACACCATGCCAGAGTTATAGGAGGTGCCGCAGGCGATAATCTGGATATGTTCGACCTGGCTCAGCAGCGCCTCGGCACCCGCACCCAGCTCGCTGAGATCCACCTGCCCCTGGCTGAAGCGACCGCTCAGGGTACTTTTCAGCGCCATCGGCTGTTCATAGATCTCTTTCTGCATGTAGTGACGGTAAATGCCTTTGTCACCGGCATCATATTGCAGGTTCGACTCAATCTCGGCGCGCGTCACGCTGTTGCCTTCACGATCGATTACCGTCACGTCGCGGCGGCTGATCTCGGCGATATCGCCCTCTTCCAGATAGATGAAGCGACGGGTGACCGGCAGCAGCGCCAGCTGATCGGAGGCGATAAAGTTTTCACCCATTCCACGGCCAATCACCAGCGGGCTGCCGGAACGGGCCGCCACCAGCCGTGAAGGATCGCGGCTGTCCATGATGACCATGCCATAGGCACCGCGCAGCTGCGGGATCACGCGCAGCACCACGTCACGCAGCGATCCACCCTGCTTCTGCTCCCAGTGAACCAGATGCGCCACCACTTCGGTGTCGGTTTCAGAGGCAAAGACATAGCCGCGTTCAATCAGCTCAGCACGCAGCGGCTCATGGTTTTCAATGATGCCGTTGTGCACGATGATGATGTTCTCTGAGACGTGCGGATGCGCATTCGCTTCGGACGGCTCGCCATGGGTTGCCCAGCGCGTGTGCGCGATGCCGGTGCCACCAATCAGCGGCTGCTGTTCAGCGGCTTCCGCCAGTTTCTGCACTTTCCCTAACCGCCGCAGGCGCGTGACGTGCCCCTGACGATCGACTACGGCCAGACCGGCCGAATCATATCCGCGATATTCAAGACGACGCAGACCTTCCAGCAGAATCTCTGCGATATCGCGTTGCGCTACTGCACCAACAATTCCACACATAATGATGTTTTCCTGACTACATGGCTTTTCGCCACTTCTGTTGTCATGCGACCTGATATCCGGCTTTGCCGGTTCCCCGAGCCTTGTAGAGAGTGGGGATTATAGTTTTGGCACTGCACTGCATCGGCCCGCATAAAGCGGGCCGTTAAAAATTTATTTTTTCTTCACCGGACGCTGCCAGTCCGCTTTGTGATTCTGTTCTTTACGGTTATAGACCAGACCGGCTTCGGTCACATCTTTCATGATGGTGGTGCCTGCCGCAATGGTAGCGCCTGCCGCGACGCTGACCGGGGCCACCAGCTGCGTATCTGAGCCGACAAAGACGTCATCGCCAATCACGGTTTTGAATTTATTCGCGCCATCGTAGTTGCAGGTGATGGTGCCTGCACCGATGTTCACGTTGTCGCCAATCTCCGCATCACCCAGATAAGAGAGGTGACCCGCTTTCGATCCCTTACCCAGACGCGCTTTCTTCATTTCAACGAAGTTGCCCACGTGAGCGGCGTGTGCCAGCTCGCTGCCCGGGCGCAGACGGGCAAATGGCCCGACGGTGCAGGCGGTGGCGAGATGTGCATCCTCGATTACCGTATAGGGGCTGATTTCACAATCATCGCCAATCACGCTGTTTTTGATGATGCAGCCCGCACCGATTTTAACGCGCGAACCCAGCGTAACCTGGCCTTCAATAATGACGTTGGTGTCGATCTCCACATCCCGTCCATGCGCCAGCGTCCCGCGCAGGTCAAACCGCGCCGGATCGCGCAGCATCACGCCAGCCAGCAGCAGTTTTTCCGCCTGTTCAGCCTGGTAAGTGCGTTCTAATGTCGCCAGCTGCAGACGGTTATTTACGCCATCGGTTTCGCTGATGCGTGCCGGATGGACTGCGTTGATTACCCGACCTTCCTGATGCGCCAGCGCGATAATATCGGTGATGTAATACTCACCCTGTGCATTGTTGTTGGTGAGCTGTGACAGCCAGCGTTTTAAATCGCCGCCGTTGGCGATCAGAATACCAGTGTTGATCTCTTTAATGGTGAGCTGCGCCGGGGTGGCATCTTTCTGTTCGATAATGCCGGTGATGGTGTCGTTCTCGCGCACAATGCGGCCATAGCCGGTCGGGTCATCCAGTACCACGGTGAGTAAGCCGATGCCACCCTGCGGTTTTGCTTCGCGCAGGCGCTGTAATGTCGCCTGAGTGATCAGCGGCACGTCGCCGTAAAGCATCATGATATCTTCATCATCGGCAAAAGCAGGCGCGGCCTGCTGCATGGCGTGGCCAGTGCCGAGCTGCTCGGCCTGCAGCACCCAGTTCAGCGTGCTGTCGGTAAGTGTCGCTTTCAGGCGGTCACCGCCGTGACCATAAACCAGATGCACCTGCTGTGCGCCCAGCCCTTTGGCAGCATCAATGACGTGCTGAACCATCGGTTTGCCTGCCAGCGTATGCAGAACTTTAGGCAGATCGGAATACATACGGGTGCCCTTGCCAGCAGCAAGAATCACCACACTCATCGCACTGTTAGACATAACTATCCTGAGTGAATTTTTACGGGTGAAAGTAAAACGGTTTGGGGTTGAGATTACTACATTTTTCTCAGGCCGAAATTAGGCGGACAGGCAGATCGGGCGTTGCAGACAAAAAAAATGCCAGCCCGAGGGCTGGCATTTCGTGACGCATAAAGCTGGATTACATCGCTTTTTTGGTCAGTTCGATCACGCGCAGTTTAGCAATGGCTTTCGCCAGCTCGGCAGAGGCCTGAGCATAGTCCACGTCGCCGTGGCTGCTGTTCATGTGCTCTTCTGCTTTGCGTTTTGCTTCCAGAGCACGCGCTTCGTCCAGATCGGTACCGCGAATCGCGGTATCGGCCAGAACGGTGCTGCTGCCCGGTTGCACTTCCAGCACGCCGCCAGAGAGGTAAATATACTCCTCTTCGCCGTGCTGTTTCACGATACGGATCATTCCAGGCTTAATGGCAGTCAGCAGCGGCGCATGGCCAGGGAAAATCCCCAGTTCACCTTCGCTACCTGACACCTGAATTTTCTGTACCAGACCAGAGAACAACTGCTCCTCTGCGCTGACCACATCCAGGTGATAAGTCATAGCCATAATCTTCCTCCCGGGAAACCGTTATTACAGTTTCTTCGCTTTTTCCACGGCTTCTTCGATGGCACCAACCATGTAGAAGGCCTGCTCTGGCAGGTGGTCAAACTCACCTTCCATGATGCCTTTAAAGCCACGGATAGTGTCTTTCAGGGAAACGTATTTACCCGGTGAACCGGTGAATACTTCCGCAACGAAGAACGGCTGAGACAGGAAGCGCTGAATCTTACGCGCGCGTGCCACCAGCAGTTTGTCTTCTTCAGACAGCTCATCCATACCGAGGATGGCGATGATGTCTTTCAGTTCCTGATAACGCTGCAGCAGTGACTGAACGCCACGCGCAACATCATAGTGTTCCTGACCGACAACCAGCGGATCCAGCTGACGGCTGGTAGAATCCAGCGGGTCAACGGCCGGGTAGATACCCAGAGAGGCGATCTGACGGCTCAGCGTTACCGTTGAGTCTAAGTGCGCAAAGGTGGTTGCTGGTGACGGGTCAGTCAGGTCATCCGCAGGAACGTAAACGGCCTGTACGGAGGTGATTGAACCGGTCTTGGTGGAGGTAATACGCTCCTGCAACACACCCATCTCTTCTGCCAGCGTTGGCTGGTAACCTACCGCAGATGGCATACGACCCAGCAGTGCAGAAACTTCTGTACCGGCCAGGGTATAACGGTAGATGTTATCGATGAACAGCAGAACGTCGCGGCCTTCATCACGGAATTTTTCCGCCATGGTCAGACCGGTCAGTGCAACGCGCAGACGGTTACCCGGCGGCTCGTTCATCTGGCCATAGACCAGCGCAACTTTATCGATAACATTTGAGTCAGTCATTTCGTGGTAGAAGTCGTTACCCTCACGAGTACGCTCACCCACACCAGCAAACACAGAGTAACCTGAGTGTTCAGCTGCGATGTTACGGATCAGTTCCATCATGTTGACGGTTTTACCGACACCCGCACCACCGAACAGACCGACTTTACCGCCTTTGGCAAACGGACACATCAGGTCGATAACCTTGATGCCGGTTTCCAGCAGTTCCTGCGAGTTAGACTGATCTTCATAAGAAGGCGCTGCGCGGTGAATAGAGGCGATCTCTACTGCGCTGCCATCTTCTTCTTTCAGCTCGCCTTTCATGTCGATAGGCTCGCCGAGAACGTTCATGATACGGCCCAGGGTCGCTTTACCGACCGGAACCTGAATCGGTTTCTGCAGGTCGTTGACGTTCAGACCACGCTTCAGGCCGTCAGACGTACCCATTGCGATGGTACGAACTACGCCGCCGCCGAGCTGCTGCTGCACTTCCAGCACCAGACGCGCATCACCATTCATCACCTCAAGGGCGCTGTACACTTGCGGTACCGCGTCCTGAGGGAATTCGACGTCAACAACGGCGCCGATAATCTGGACAATCTTTCCAGTTGCCATCTTGAATCCTCTACCTAATTCCAAACCTGGTTAAACCGCGGAGGCCCCCGAGACGATCTCGGTAAGTTCCTGGGTGATGCTGGCCTGACGAGCTTTGTTGTATACCAACTGCAGCTCTTTGATCAGATTTCCGCCGTTGTCGGTTGCGGCTTTCATCGCCACCATACGTGCAGCCTGCTCACTGGCCAGATTTTCCACCACACCCTGATAAACCTGCGATTCGACATAACGACGCAGCAGGGTATCCAGCAGCGCTTTCGGATCGGGTTCGTACAGGTAATCCCAGGTCTTCGCCTTCATCTCTTCTTCACCTTCCGCTGGCGCTAACGGCAGCAGTTGGGTGATGGTCGGAGTCTGAGACATGGTGTTATTGAATTTGTTACTGACGATCATCAGTTTGTCGATGCGGCCTTCATCATAAGCCTGCAACATCACTTTTACCGGGCCAATCAGATCAGACAAGGCAGGTTTATCACCCATTCCGCTGACTTGCGCCACAATGTTGCCACCCACAGCACTGAAGAATGACGCCCCTTTTGAACCGATAATCGACAGATCGCTCTGCACGCCTTTATCGGACCAGGACTTCATATCCGCCAGTAATTTTTTGAACAGGTTAATGTTCAAACCACCACAAAGCCCGCGGTCTGTAGAAACGACCAGGTAGCCGACGCGCTTGACGTCGCGCTGTTCCAGGTAAGGGTGCTTGTATTCCAGATTACCCAACGCAAGGTGACCAATCACTTTGCGCATGGTGTCTGCATACGGACGGCTGGCCGCCATGCGTTCCTGCGTTTTACGCATCTTGGAGGCGGCGACCATTTCCATCGCTTTGGTGATCTTCTGCGTGTTTTTCACGCTTCCAATCTTGCTTCGTATCTCTTTTGCGCCGGCCATTAGCTTCTCCTCAAAGCCTTGCGGCCTGCCTTTTCAGACAAGCCGCCAGACATTACCAGGACTGGGTTGCTTTAAACGTATCGATCAGGCCTTTCAGCTTCGCTTCGATATCGTTGTTAAAGTTACCCGACTGGTTGATTTCAGCCATCAGCTCAGCGTGGTCGCGATCGGCGAAGGCTAGCAGTGCAGCTTCGAAGCTGCCAATTTTTGCCAGTTCAACGTCGTTCAGGTAGCCACGCTCTGCAGCGAACAGAACCAGACCCTGCTGCGCGACAGACATCGGCGCATACTGTTTCTGCTTCAGCAGCTCGGTCACTTTCTGACCGTGGCTCAGCTGTTTGCGGGTAGCATCATCCAGATCAGATGCGAACTGCGAGAACGCCGCCAGTTCACGATACTGTGCCAGCGCGGTACGGATACCACCGGACAGTTTCTTGATGATCTTGGTCTGTGCAGCACCACCTACGCGGGATACCGAAATACCTGGGTTAACGGCCGGACGAATACCGGAGTTAAACAGGTTCGATTCCAGGAAGATCTGACCGTCAGTAATCGAGATTACGTTGGTCGGAACGAACGCAGAAACGTCGCCCGCCTGAGTTTCGATGATCGGCAGCGCGGTCAGTGAACCGGTTTTACCTGTCACCGCGCCATTGGTGAAACGCTCAACATATTCAGCGCTTACGCGTGATGCACGTTCCAGCAGACGGGAGTGGAGATAGAACACGTCGCCAGGGAACGCTTCACGGCCTGGTGGACGGCGCAGCAGAAGAGAAATTTGACGGTAAGCGATAGCCTGTTTGGAGAGGTCATCGTATACGATCAGCGCGTCTTCACCACGGTCACGGAAGTATTCGCCCATCGCACAACCTGCGTACGGAGAGAGATACTGCAGTGCAGCTGATTCAGAAGCAGACGCCACAACAACGATGGTGTTCTGCAGTGCGCCATGCTCTTCCAGCTTACGAACCACGTTAGAGATGGTTGAGGCTTTCTGACCAATCGCAACGTAGACACACTTGATGCCTGAGTCGCGCTGGTTGATGATCGCATCGATCGCCATCGCGGTTTTACCGGTCTGACGGTCACCGATGATCAGCTCACGCTGGCCACGGCCGATTGGAATCATCGCATCGACCGACTTATAACCGGTCTGAACCGGCTGGTCGACTGACTGACGGTCGATAACGCCAGGCGCAATCACTTCAACCGGTGAGAAACCGTCGTTGTCGATTGCGCCTTTACCGTCGATAGGAGCACCCAGGGTGTTCACGACGCGGCCCAGCAGGCCACGGCCTACCGGTACTTCAAGAATACGGCCAGTACACTTAACCTTCATGCCTTCGGCGAGGTCAGCGTAAGGACCCATCACCACTGCACCAACCGAGTCACGCTCGAGGTTCAGGGCGATAGCGTAACGGTTACCCGGCAGGGCAATCATCTCACCCTGCATGACATCGGCCAGGCCGTGTACGCGGATGATACCGTCACTTACAGAAACAATCGTACCTTCGTTGTGAGCTTCGCTCACGACATTGAACTGAGCAATGCGCTGCTTGATCAGTTCGCTGATTTCGGTGGAATTCAGTTGCATATGCTCCAGTCCCCTTAAGACTGCAAGACGTCAGCCAGACGGTCAAGACGGCCGCGTACGCTGCCATCAATAACCAGATCACCCGAACGGATGATCACGCCTGCCATCACAGACTTATCAATTTTGCAATTCAGCTTAACTTTGCGTGACAGACGTTTTTCCATCGCGGCGCTGATTTTATTCAGCTGGTCGTCACTCAGCGTACTGGCGGAGATAACATCAACTTCAGCGGTGGCTTCATGAGCGTCACGCAGTTCGATGTATTGGGCCAGTACAGCCGGAAGCGCTGTCAAACGTCCGTTTTCCGCCATCACCTTAATCAGGTTCTGCGCGGGTTCATCCAGTTGATCACCACAGACTGCGTTAAACGACGCTGCCAGCGCTTCAGGTGCTAATGCACCGGAGAGAAGATCAGCCATCTGTTCATTGCGAGCCACTTCTGCGGCAAACGCCAGCATCTGTTGCCAGCGTTCAATACTTTGATGCTCAACAGCAAAGTCAAAAGCTGCTTTGGCGTAGGGGCGAGCTACAGTAATCAGATCAGACATCAGCCCCTCCCTCCTTACAGTTCAGCGACCAGTTTATCAACGATGTCGCTGTTAGCAGCTTCATCCACGGAGCGTTCGATGATCTTCTCGGCACCAGCCATAGCCAGCAACGCAACCTGCTTACGCAGTTCTTCACGCGCACGTTTGCGTTCGGCGTCAATTTCAGCCTGCGCTTGTGTCACGATGCGATTACGTTCGTTTTCAGCTTCGGTTTTCGCTTCGTCCAGAATCTGCGCGCGACGCTTGTTCGCTTGCTCGATAATGACCTGAGCGTCTTCTTTGGCTTTTTTCAGCTGGTCGGTCGCATTAGCCTGCGCGAGATCCAAGTCTTTCTTGGCACGTTCAGCAGAAGCAAGGCCTTCAGCAATTTCTTTCTGGCGCTTTTCGATAGCAGCCATGAGCGGCGGCCATACGTACTTCATGCAGAACGCGACAAACAGGATGAACGCGATAGCCTGGCCGAGGATTGTTGCATTAATGTTCACAGCACAATGCCTCTAGATTGAGTATTTAACTTTTCTGCCGTTATCGTTGTGATAAGCGGCAGAATCCGTTCACCCCTGCACATTGTGCGCTGAGTGAACACAGGGCTTTAGGCGACAGCAAACATCACGTACAGACCCAGACCAACAGCGATCATCGGGATTGCATCCACCAGACCCATTACAACAAAGAACTGCGTACGCAGCAGAGGAATCAGGTCAGGCTGACGAGCAGCGCCTTCCAGGAATTTTCCTCCGAGGATGCCGATACCGATCGCAGCACCGATTGCCGCCAGGCCCATCATCACAGCGGCAGCCATGTACAGCAGATCCATATTCAGGTTTTCCATGACAGTCTCCAGTTTGTTTCAGTTAAATGCTCCCTTCATCTTCCGGGCTTCAGCGGCGTGCGCTGCAACCCGGAATCAAGAGGGAAAGTAGTGTTGAGAAAAAAATCAATGCTCTTCAGATGCCATCGACAGATAGACAATCGTGAGGACCATGAAAATGAAAGCCTGTAGCGAAATGATCAGGATGTGGAAAATGGCCCACGGCACATTCAGCACCCACTGCGACCACCACGGCAACAGACCGGCAATAAGGATAAAGATCAGTTCACCCGCATACATGTTACCGAACAGTCGTAAACCCAGTGACACAGGCTTAGACAGAAGGCTTACACCTTCCAGAATCAGGTTGATCGGGATGAAGATCGGGTGGTTAAAAGGCTGCAGCGTCAGCTCTTTCGTGAAGCCGCCAATGCCTTTCATTTTGATGCTGTAGAACAGAATCAAAATAAATACGCCCAACGCCATAGATAGCGTGATGTTCACGTCTGCAGACGGTACGACGCGCAGCGCCGGTAACCCCAATACGTGCTCACCAATATATGGCAGCAGATCGATTGGCAGCAGATCCATGAAGTTCATCAGGAAGACCCAGACAAAAATTGTCAGAGCCAGCGGGGCGATAAGTTTGCTCTTACCGTGATACATGTCGCGCACGTTACTATCAACGAAGCCGACAACCAGTTCGATAGCCGCCTGCATTTTCCCTGGCACACCGCTGGTAGCAGACTTCGCTACGCTACGGAACAACACCAGGAAGATAACTCCCAGCACCAGAGAGAAAAACATGGAATCGATATTTAATACCCAGAACGTCGCGGGAGCGTCGTGCGGATTCACTAACTCGAAGGTACGCAGGTCCAACTGAAGATGAGTCAGGTGGTGACCAATGTACTCTTGCGGAGTAGAGATTTCTCCTGCAGCCATGATGCCTCTTACCCTTTGTTGTTAATTACCGCCGGTGCCAGCATGTGAACCACCAGCACCGATAACCAGGTTATTCCGACCGGCCAGAAGACCGCCCCGAACAGACCCAACGCCACAATGAGCAAAATGATGGTCGCAAACACTTTAGCAATTTCACCTAAAGCGAAGCTCCACGCGACTCGCCCCGAAGCGGGGGATTGCCCCTGCAGGCGCCAGGCTAAAAACAAAAACAATACGTTTGGCAGCCAGGCTGCCGCTCCGCCAGCAAGAGCAGAGACACCCCACGTGACATCTTTAACAGCAAAGAGTGCGCCGATGATGACTATCGTCACCAGCTGAATCATCAGCACCGTTCGGGCGAATTTCACACTGTAAAGAGACACTGACATGACGCTGATACTCTCCTGCCCCATCAGGGGTATGTCGCGTGTCGTATAAGACTGCCTTTGCGCAGTTGAGTCAAGCAGCAAAAGCCGTGCAAATTATACGGGCCGCACCTGCGATTTCAATCGGTAAGTAGCGAAAAGGTGAACAATTATTTAAATTTCTTTCCGGAGGGCTATTTTTCCAAAGATTACCCTACAGAGATTCACCCAAATCTGACTGAAAATTCACTCGCATCTTGCTTTTAAAGCGTGCTTTAGATCACATAATAAGCACTCACACGACATTGAGTTTTATCTGCGTCCTATTTAAGAATAATCCACAAAGAAGATTAACCCTTTAAAATCAATATATTGAAATTACATAAATGTGTCCGTAAGACTATTTTCACAGAAAACACGCTATTGACATCGAACTGTGCATGAGAATCGTGAAATTGATATTACGCACGCAAAGTTATTACCACGATATATTTTCCGGCGTGACTACTTTTATTCTGCGACCCGCCTATACAAGTGATATTTCTGATAACTGAATGTGAATTAAACGTTAAATGTAACAGAGCTTTTCGGATAATTTCCGTCTCCGTTTTTAACCCGCACTTAGCCAGGGCTTAATCAAAATCTTTTATTGATAGCGCATCATCTGCACTTTTTTCATCCGTACCCTGATAAAAACCCTGGCAGAGAGGCGTTAAATCTCTGGAAACTGAGGCCTACTGGTGACGAATGATGACCAGATGTCGATCACCTTCCAGCTGAGGCACCTGCAGTTTTATTACTGCATCGCAGACATAGCCGGCCGGTAACTCAGCCATTTCATCGTCCGGACGGACACCTTTGAGCGCATAAAAGCGCCCTTCCCCGCCAGGCAGATGGTGACACCAGTTCACCATGTCGGTCAGCGAGGCGAATGCACGGCTGATGACGCCATCAAAGGGCGGCTCAGCCGGGAACGTCTCAACCCGACTCTGCACCGGAGTAATGTTAGTGAGTCCTAACTCATGCTGAACCTGACGCAGGAAACGCACCCGCTTGCCCAGGCTGTCGAGCAGCGTAAAGTGCGCATCGGGCATCACGATAGCCAGCGGAATACCTGGCAGGCCGGGACCCGTTCCCACATCAATGAAACGCGAACCTTTCAGATGCGGTGCCACCACGATGCTGTCGAGGATATGACGCACCAGCATCTGCTGCGGATCGCGCACGGATGTCAGATTGTAGGCTTTGTTCCACTTATCCAGCAGGCCGACATAGGCAACCAGCTGCTGTTTTTGTTGATCGGAGAGGGAAATACCGGCTGCCTTTAGCAGCGACGTGAGTGTGTTAATCACAGCATAAGTCCATTCAGCGGGGGCAAGTCGCCTCGCCCCGTTTCAGATCAGGCGCTTTTGCGCAGCAGACCCTGTTTTTTCAGATAGATAAGCAGAATTGAGATCGCCGCCGGAGTAATGCCGGAGATGCGCGTTGCCTGACCAATCGACACGGGTTTGTGATCGTTCAGCTTGGCGATCACCTCGTTCGAGAGACCATTCACCTGACGGTAGTCGAGTTCTACCGGCAGCAGCGTATTCTCATTACGCAGCTGGCGATCGATCTCTTCCTGCTGACGCGCGATATACCCTTCATATTTGACCTGAATCTCAACCTGCTCAGCGGCCTGTTCATCAGTCAGTGCCGGACCAAAGGCATCCAGCGTCATCAGCTTCAGATAGGTCAGCTCAGGACGGCGCAGCAAATCTTCACCGCTCGCTTCTTTAGTCAGCGGCGCGCTGAGTACCGTGTTTACTTCGGTCACGTGCTCTGACTTCGGATGAACCCAGATATCGCGCAGGCGCTGACGCTCCTGTTCAATCGCTTCCAGCTTCTGATTGAAACGCGCCCAGCGTGCATCATCCACCAGACCCAGTTCACGGCCGGTTTCGGTCAGCCGCAGGTCGGCATTGTCTTCGCGCAGCATCAGACGGTATTCCGCACGTGAGGTAAACATCCGGTACGGCTCTTTGGTGCCGAGTGTGCAGAGGTCATCTACCAGTACGCCGAGATAAGCCTGATCACGGCGTGGTGCCCAGCCCTCTTTGTCGGCAGACTGACGAGCCGCATTCAGACCGGCCAGCATTCCCTGTGCAGCCGCTTCTTCATAGCCGGTTGTGCCGTTGATCTGTCCGGCAAAGAACAGGCCGTGAATAAATTTACTTTCCAGCGTCGGTTTAAGATCGCGGGGATCGAAGAAGTCATACTCGATGGCATAGCCCGGACGCACAATTTTCGCATTTTCCATGCCCTGCATCGACCGGACGATCTGAATCTGCACGTCAAACGGCAGACTGGTCGAAATCCCGTTCGGGTAGATCTCATTGCTGGTCAGGCCTTCCGGCTCCAGGAAGATTTGATGCGAGTTACGATCGGCGAAGCGCATGACTTTGTCTTCGATCGACGGGCAGTAGCGTGGGCCGATCCCCTCAATGATCCCGGCGTACATCGGGCTGCGATCCAGGTTATTGCGGATCACCTCATGGGTTTTCTCGTTGGTATGGGTGATCCAGCACGGCACCTGCTGCGGATGCTGAGAGGCATTGCCCAAAAACGAGAAGACCGGCATCGGATTATCACCGTGCTGCGGGCTGAGCACTGAAAAATCGATGGTGCGCGCATCGATACGCGGTGGCGTACCGGTCTTGAGGCGGTTTACCCGCAGCGGCAGCGCACGCAGTCGTTTTGCCAGCGGAATGGACGGGGGATCGCCAGCGCGACCGCCACTGTAATTGTCCAGACCGATATGAATTTTGCCGTCAAGGAATGTACCGACGGTGAGCACGACGGTTTTCGCGCGGAACTTAAGTCCCATCTGGGTGACGGCACCCACGACACGATCGTTTTCCACGATAAGATCGTCGACTGCCTGCTGGAAGATCATCAGATTGGGCTGATTCTCCAGAGCCGTACGCACCGCCTGCCGATAAAGCACGCGATCCGCCTGAGCACGGGTGGCCCGTACTGCCGGACCTTTGCTGGCGTTTAGTATCCTGAACTGGATACCTGCCTGGTCAATTGCACTGGCCATCAGACCACCCAGGGCATCCACTTCCTTCACCAAATGTCCTTTGCCAATACCACCAATCGCCGGGTTACAGGACATTTGTCCAAGCGTATCAATGTTATGGGTGAGTAACAGGGTTTGCTGACCCATTCGGGCTGCCGCCATTGCGGCTTCGGTGCCCGCATGACCACCACCTATTACGATGACGTCAAAAGGATCCTGATAAAACATGAAGTGGTACCTCGGTTGATGAACGTGCAGGATCGTCGTCCTGGGGCGTGGATTCTACTCAAATTCCGTCTGGGGTGAAAGCCGCGGGATCGTCCGGTTTTAAAAGAAAGGATCTTAGATCTGTATATGATCTTTCTGTTAGATCTCTTATTAGGATCCCGCCTGTCTGTGGATATGTGCCAGAAGCAGAACAGAAACAACAGGATGGCGAGGATCACTAGCTGTGAGTGATCGGTGATCCTGATCCGTATAAGCTGGGATCAAAAGCCGATGTTATCCACAGCACGAAAATAACTCTTCCGTTATTCTTTGGATAACTACCGGTTATACGCAGTAAAACAGGGTGGTTATCCACAAAATAAACGAGCGGAAAAGGATAAAATCAGCATCTTCCACTGGGGATCATCACTATTTCGCGATCCCCAGCCCCCTTCAGATCGTCTTTTTCCAGCTTTCCAGCCAGGCTTCCGCCGGATCTTCAGGGATCTCATGCTCCAGCACGTCAATCTCCAGACGATCGCCGATCTGCCGGGCTCCCTGAGCAATCAGCTGTGCTTCAATCTGACGGATCGCACCACAGAAGAGATCGTATTCGTGATTGCCGAGGCCAATTGCCCCAAAACGAACCTGAGAGAGATCGGGCTGGCTGTCACGAATGGCTTCGAACAGTGGCAGCAGATTGTCGGGAATATCCCCTGCACCATGCGTTGAACAGACCACCAGCCAGATGCCCTCCTGCGGCACCTCATCCAGCTCCGGGCCGTGCAGCATCTGGGTTGAGAAGCCCGCTTCCTGTAATTTTTCTTCGAGATGTTCAGCCACATACTCTGCGCTACCCAGAGTACTGCCACTGATTAAGGTAATATCGGCCATCTTGCTCTCCCGGACATTAAGGCGAGCATTGTACGCTGTGATCAAGCGGTGATCCACCTGTGGACAACAGGGTTAATAGATCAGAGGAAGCGAACGCAGCCGTTGTCAGCCGCCACATTCGTCAGGGATAAGATTATGCACAAGGCGGGATGGATCAGGGCTTGATGGTACGCATGATCGGGTTTTGCAGCGAGATCAGGGTTTCTGTCGACTGAATTTCATCGATGGTCTGGATCTTATTGATCAGCACCTGTTGCAGGGCGTCGATTGATCGGCACATCACTTTAATAAAGATGCTGTAGTGGCCGGTGGTGTACCAGGCCTCAACCACTTCATCCAGCGCCTCCAGTTTGCTCAGCGCCGCCGGATAGTCTCGTGCGCTTTTGAGGATAATGCCGATAAAACAGCAGACATCAAACCCCAGCTGACGTGGATCGATATCCACCCGGGTGCCCAGGATAATCCCCGCCTGCTTCATCTTTTCCACACGCACATGAATGGTGCCGGGGCTGACATTAAACTGTTTTGCCAGCTCGGCGTAAGCGGTACGCGCATTATCCAGCAGGGCATTCAGAATGCCGCGATCCAGGTTATCGAGCTGCAGATGTTCGGCCATGGCCATCCTCGTTATTGGTCTGCTTTAAGTAAACAAGGGTGAATGTGCAGCAAAATAGCGGTTCAGGCAACTACCGACAGCGACGGACGCCGCTGCCGGTTCTCTTAGCGTTTGCGCCAGACGGTGACCTGCGCCAGCGTGTGCTGGAATTTGCGGGCCGTTTCGCGGATCACAAAGGGTTTATCCTGCGGTTCGTCCACCAGTTCGAAGTCAGCTGCCAGCTGACGTTGCAGCGCCTGCAGTGTCGTCAGCGCCTCACCATTTTCACGCACGCCGCCCAGCCAGTTCTCCTTCGGCGTGAATTCCTCCAGCCAGGTATAAGGCGATGAGAGCAGCAGGATGCCGCCCTGACGCAGCATCGGCGTGACATCCCGCAGGAAGCGCGCGGGTTGACGCAGGCGATCGATCAGGTTGGAGGCGAGCACAAGATCGTAACGACCCGGCTGCGGCTTCAGGTTACAGGCGTCGCCCTGAACAAACTGAATCCGCTGCGCCAGTTCGCTCTCCAGCGCAAAATCTTTCAGGCGAACCTGACGATACTCAACCAGCTCGCCTTCCTGAGGCAGCAGATAGCGGAAGTCTTCGCCGCTGGCCAGTTGCAGCGCTACATCAATGAAGCGGGCCGAGTAGTCCATTCCGGTAACGCGCTCAAAGTGGCGAGCCAGTTCAAAACTGGCGCGTCCGGTGGCACAGCCGATATCCAGGGCTTCGCCGCGGGCTGTGGTGTAGTGCAGCGCCAGCTTCACCAGGCTTTCGGCATAGTTATCCACGCCGAAATAGCGCGGGCCATACTGGAAGTCGAGGTACTGCGACACCATCGCGTCAGATTCATAGGGGTTCAGCGCCATGGTCTCCTGATGGCTGGACACCACGTAGCGGAAACCAGCATGCTGGAAGAAGTGGCGGCGGAACGCATAGCGTGCCGATTTCAGCGCCTCGTTGCCGGTTGAGATCCAGCTGCCCCCTTTGATCAGTGAATGTTTGCCATCGAAGGTCGGGGTAGAGAAATCATCGTAAAGCGGGTGGACTTTGAAGCCTTCAAAGCCATTGGTCGGCGTGGTCGTCCATTGCCAGACGTTACCGACGATATCGAAGAACGCGCCTTGGGCGAAGAGATCGACCGGCGATGAGGAAGCCCAGTACGCCAGGTTAATGTTGCCCGGCGTCGGTTCCCAGTCCGGCTGATCGCCCGCAACCTGCTCGCGCAGCTGAGCCCACTCCGCTTCACACGGGAGCTGAACGCTCATGCCGGTCTGTTCCGCTTTCCAGCGGCAGAAGGCGGCTGCTTCCAGCTGATTGACCTCAGCAGGCCAGTCCCACGGCATCGCCACTTCTTCACACATCAGACGCAGTTTAAGCTGATCGGGCATCGCTGGTGAACCGACCCAGAAAGTGGGCATCTCCGCTCTGGCAAACTGACACCAGCCCCAGCCTTCATCATCCCACCAGCGGGCATCCTGATAACCGCCCGCCTCTACGAACGCCATGAATTCAGCATTGCTGACCAGCATTTTGCTCGCCTGGAACGGCTGCAGCTTAACCTGCTGGCGGCCATATTCATTATCCCAGCCGTAGGTATCGTCGGTTTTACCCAGCGTGACGGTGCCGCCTGGCATTGGCAGCAGGGCATTGGCCGGAACGGTCTGACGCTGGTGGCGCGCCAGCGGACAGATGGGCCATGCGGACTGGGGCTTGACCCACTCAATCGGTAGCTGGCGGATCAGCACGCTGGAGGTTTCCAGATGGATGCGCTCATGCTCGATGCCCATCAGGATCACCCAGGCCGGACTTTCCCAGTTGATCGGCAGGGTGATCGGCATGGTCTGAATAAGATCGCTGACCAGCGCTTTAACGCGCCCACGGTATTTACGGACTTCATCAATGGTGGGCCAGTCATAGTGACTGTCATTGAGATCGTCCCAGCTCATCTCATCCACACCAATCGCCATCATCGCTTCGATACGATCGTCCAGACGCGCATCAATGAGGCGTCCGGCCATTAGCTTATTAATGTAGAAGGTTGCGGTGTGACCAAAATAGAAAATCAGGGGATGGCGCAGCGGAATGGCTTTGGTGAACCAGGCCTGCGGATCCGCCAGACAGGTAAACAGACTCTCATACTGGTCCCAGGTTTGATGAAAATAGGCCAGCAATTCGGCACGTTTTTGTTCTATGTTCTGGCCGGAAAGCATTAACGTCCGCGTCGGTGCAGGCAGATCGCGGTGGGGTTGAGCAAGCGTCACAGGAAGCTCCAGATTGCTGAGTAAGTGAAACGGTAATTCACTATAGCAAAGAAGCTTTTCTGTCAGATGACTTAGAGCCTGCCCGTCAGGCTATTTTATTTGGCAGTCTGAACCTGGGCAGTGCTCACACAGGCTGCTTTAGCAACCTGAACGCCCTGAAGGGGCGAGCACAGCGAGTCATCCTCACGTACTACGTGTACTACGGATTGTTCCGCGCTGTCCGTGTCCAGACTGCCTGCAACAATTACGCCTGTCGGGACAGACTCTTAACGGCGCCAGTGGCGCAGCAGGCGGCTTTTCATGCCGGTGTCGAAGCGCCAGATATGGTCGAAGATGCGCAGAATGCCTGGTTTCCCATGGGCCGACATAGCCACGGCGTGAAAACGTTGCTGATTATGTCGCTGGCGTTTTTTGATCGCCCCAATGACCTCTTCCGGCAGACGCTGGGCAATAAAATCGGAAACGATCACCGCATCGGCTTCCTCCCACAGTGCGCCTTCCATTCGGGTGACAACCGAAGAGAGACAGGCAGCCAGATCGGTGCCGCCACGGAAACGCTGGCTCAGAAAGCGAATCGCCTGCTCCAGTCCATCGTCACCGGTCAGCTCATAGCCAATCACCTCATGCGCAAACAGCATGATGTAGCAGCGACGGCGATCGGCCAGCGCAACCTTCAGCAGTGCCAGACAGAATGCTTTGGCGCAGCGCTCGTTGAAGCCCCCCATCGAACCGGAGGTATCGACGCAGACGATAAACGGCCCGCGCGGCTGCTCTTCATGCTGCTGGTGGCTGGCCGGACGCATTGTTACCTTTTCATGCCAGGCATCGCCCTGCAGCTTATAGGTCAGCAGCCGTTTCTCGACCAGCCGCCGGTAAAATTCCAGCTCCAGTTCGCTGATGCTCAGCGCGGCTAACTCCGGTGGCAGCAGCCGCAGTACGTCATCGCTCTGATGAATGCCGCTGACCTCTTCCGGCACGGACGCAGGCTCCTGCACCAGATGATGAAAAGCTTCCATCGGAGCATTCTGCGACGGCACCGATTTGGCCTCGCGACTGCGTCCCAGCTGCTGGGCCAGCTTCAGCAGCTCCGGTTGCTGGGCCAGAAAGTCGCCATATTGCAGCATCAGCTGATAGTCACCAGGCTGCAGTGACGCTTTGCTCATGTCCCACAGCCGGCCCGCGGCGGCTTCATCATCGTCACCGAGAATGGGTGCCAGCTGACCGCTCAGCGCCATGCGCTGCTGCAGTTCCGCCAGCAGGCGTTCACGCTGCTGCTCCAGCAAATCCTGATTCAGGGTCAGAGTTTGTAAGGTCAGGCTCAGCCGCCAGCGCTGTAAAAATAGCTGGTGCTGCGCGCTGCTGAGATGGCTGACATCGGTGTGCTGCAGCAACCGGTTCGCTTCATCCAGAAAAGGCGACGGCAGGCTTTGCAGCGCCTGAAGGGTTGAATTGAGCTGTTGGCTGAATTCACGATCGCTGAGGAGTTGTACCCGCTGAAACAGCTGAAACTCTTCGGCCAGCGTGGCCGGAACCGGCGTGGCTTTGAATTCAGCACTAATCTCCGCTCGCCAGCGTGGCACATCGCGCAGTAGCGCTTTTTTTAGTCCGGGGAATTTTTCAAAAAACAGCGCCAGCTGTGGGGACGCCAGCAGGGCAATAATCAGCTCTTCAATCAGTTCTGTCTCACCCACTGAGAGCAGTGTGCTCAGCGTCTCGACTGAGATCATTTACGCGCCTGTTTCAGCTGTTCGGCCACATCCTGCAGGCTGGTTTCGACCCGCGCCAGCCAGTCATCGCTGATAAACAGGCAGCGCTGATGCTGGCTGAACAGATGACGCTGCGACCGCAGCTCACTTTCCAGCGCATCCAGCGCATCGGTGATCTCACCGGGTAACGGCTCGCTGTTGCTGACGCCTGGCAGGGTCAGACGTGACGATTGCAGGCTGACATCACGGATAGCCAGGCAGTGCTGCGCATCCACCTGTAAATCCAGACTCTGCGCAAAACCAATCCCATTGAGCTTGCCGCGAACCTCGCCCCCTTTCTGCAGCCACTGATTCAGGGCATCACGCGCAATCACAATATGGCTTACCTGCATGTCATGCAGCATCAGCGGCTTTTGCAGCATCAGCGTCAGTTGCTCATCGGTAAAGCTTTCCGGCAGATCATAATGGGGCTTGCGGCTGAACATGCCGCTGTGTTTTTCCAGGGTGATCGCCTGCGCGATGCTCTGCTGCTGTTGCAGAGCCAGACGACGCGTTTTTATCTGCTGCAGTTTCAGCAGCATTGGCTGCTGCTGCCAGGCGTGCTGCGTCATCAGCTGATCGATTTCTCGTTCCAGCAGCTGCATGGAGGCGACGTCGTGCCAGAGGCAATCTTTCAGCAGGATCAGGTCTATCGGGGCAATGGCGTTGCGACCACTGTAGAAGGCGCTGGCCTGCAGCAGATGAATGGCTTTTTTCCAGCGACGATCGGAAATGTAAGGTGCGGCAGGCTGGCTCTCCAGTTGCTGGCGCAGCTGATAAATCAGCTCAAAGACGGCATCGGGCAGGCTGACCTGACTGATGCCGAGCTGCCACTGCGCATACTCTTCATCACTGATGCGCAGGGATTCCGTGACCGGATTGGTGTGCTCATCCTGCTGGTGGGTCAGCATGCTGCGAAAGTTCTGCTTCTCATGCACGTTATCCAGCCACAGGCGGATCAACATTCGATCATAGAGCGCCTCAAGACCGCTATCCGCTTCCGGCAGTTCGTTGGAAGCGGTAACCAGCAGCCGCATCGGGATGGTCTCTTCGCTGTCACCATTGCGGAAGCGGCGTTCATTGATAGCGGTCAGCAGGGTATTCAGAATCGCCGGGCCGGCTTTCCAGATCTCATCCAGAAAAACAATCTCGGCGTCGGGAAGATACCCTTTAGTGAGACGCTGGTAGCGCCCTTCATCTTTCAGTGCCTGAATGGAGAGCGGGCCAAACACCTCTTCCGGCGTGGAAAAACGGGTCATCAGATATTCAAAGGCGCGGGCGTGCTGGAAGGCATATTTAAGGCGGCGTGCAATCAGGCTCTTGGCGATGCCCGGCGGTCCCAGCAGAAACACGCTTTCACCGCTTAGCGCGGCCAGCAGGCAAAGGCGAATGGCATGGTGCCGTTCATATAATCCTTTTTCTAACGCATTGCTAAGGCGAGAAATTCTTTCTGCCAAAAGATGGGGTTGAGCCATAATCACATCAATGTCCTTACGATCGTCGGGCCGCCGCGCTTAAGCAAGCGCCTTACTCTATAGATCATCATGCGTGAAAGCGTTGATAGCTGTCAGCTTTTTTGTTTCAGAAGGTTTGCCTGTTTAAAAGTGGTGCCGGATGACAATTTATCGTCTTAAATAACCCCGTTACCCTGACCGCGAGGCGAAGCGGGTATAGGAATTTTCGTTAAACCGTGCATACTGTGCGCTTTTTGATGGCCTGAGCGAGGGGTTTTTGCACCTCTTAGACTCCAACAAAAGATAACTCTATGAGCTCGGATAATAAGCAGTCACTTCGCGGATTAACGCTGGCCGCTATTGGTGTTGTTTACGGGGATATCGGCACCAGTCCACTGTATACCTTGCGTGAATGTCTCTCCGGACAGTTTGGTTTCGGCGTTGAGCGGGAAGCGGTTTTTGGCTTTCTGTCGCTGATTTTCTGGCTGCTGGTGCTGGTGGTCTCGCTGAAGTACATCAGTTATGTGATGCGCGCCGACAACGCCGGGGAAGGTGGGATACTGACCCTGATGTCGCTGGCAGGTCGCCATACGGGTGCGCGCGCCACGGCGGTGCTGGTGATCATGGGCCTGATTGGTGGCAGCTTCTTCTATGGCGAGGTGGTGATCACGCCAGCCATTTCGGTGATGTCCGCCATTGAGGGCCTTGAGATTGCTGCGCCGTCGCTGGATCCTTTTATTGTGCCGATGTCGATTGCGGTACTGACGCTGCTGTTTGCTATTCAGAAACATGGCACCGGTATGGTGGGCAAACTCTTCGCGCCGGTAATGCTGGTCTGGTTTCTGGTGCTGGCGATCTTCGGGGGCATGGGCATCATGCGAAACCCGGACGTGCTGCATGCGCTGAATCCTGCCTATGCGGTGGAATTCTTCCTGCACTATAAGTCCGTTTCGTTCTTCGCCCTCGGTGCAGTTGTGCTGGCGATTACCGGCGTTGAGGCGCTTTATGCCGATATGGGTCACTTCGGTAAAGTGCCGATTCGGCTGGCCTGGTTCTCGGTCGTGCTGCCGTCGCTGGTGCTGAACTACTTTGGTCAGGGCGCGCTATTACTCAGCGATCCTAAAGCCATTAAAAACCCCTTCTTCCTGCTGGCGCCGGACTGGGCACTGATCCCGATGCTGATTCTGGCAACGCTGGCCACCGTTATCGCCTCACAGGCGGTCATCTCCGGCGTCTTCTCGCTGACGCGTCAGGCGGTGCGACTGGGCTATCTGCCGGGGATGCGTATCATCCACACTTCTGAGCGCGAATCGGGCCAGATTTATATTCCGGTGATCAACTGGGTGCTCTATTTCGCCGTGCTGATTGTGATTATCAGCTTTGAGCATTCAAGCAATCTGGCTGCGGCCTACGGTATTGCGGTGACCGGTACTATGGTGCTGACCGCCATCCTCTCCTGTACCGTGGCGGTTAAAAACTGGCACTGGCATAAGCTGGCGGTCGCCGTCATCCTGGTGCTGATGCTCTGCATTGACGTGCCGCTGTTTACCGCCAACCTGGTGAAAATTTTCTCTGGTGGCTGGCTGCCGCTCTGCCTCGGTCTGATGATGTTTATCATTATGACGACGTGGAAAAGCGAACGTTTCCGCCTGCTGCGTCGCATGCACGAACATGGTAACTCCCTGGAGGCGATGATTGCCTCACTGGAGAAATCGCCGCCGGTTCGCGTACCGGGCACAGCGGTCTATATGTCGCGTGCCCTGAATGTGATTCCGTTTGCGATGCTGCATAACCTCAAGCACAACAAGGTGTTGCATGAGCGCGTTGTGCTGCTGACATTGCGCACTGAAGATGCGCCTTACGTCCACAACGTGCGTCGAGTCACTATCGAGCAGCTGTCGCCGACCTTCTGGCGCGTGGTAGCGAGCTACGGCTGGCGTGAAACGCCCAACGTTGAGGAGATTTTCCACCGCTGCGGGCTGGAAGGACTCAGCTGCCGCATGATGGAGACCTCGTTCTTTATGTCGCATGAGTCGCTGATCATCGGCAAGCGGCCGTGGTATCTGCGCCTGCGCGGCAAGCTCTTCCTGGCGCTGCAGCGCAATGCGCTCCGCGCACCAGACCAGTTTGAGATCCCGCCAAACCGCGTGATTGAGCTGGGCACCCAGGTCGAGATTTGATTGTCAGTGCCCGCCTTACGGGGCGGGCGCTGACCAGCGTAGCGTGACGCATAAGCCGCCACCGGGTCGCTGGCTGAACGTAACCTGCATCCCGTGCAACTGGGCAATATTACGCACTATCGATAACCCCAGCCCGCTCCCGCTCTTCTCCTGACCTGGCGGTCGCCAGAAACGCTCACCGAGCCGTTGCAGGTCGGCAGCACTCAGACCCTCGCCGTTATCCTCCACCGACAGGCTATTTGCCTGTAACCGCACATCGACTTCGCTGCCCGCAGGCGTATAGCGAATGGCGTTATCCAGCAGATTTCGCACCAGCAGCGACAGCAACAGCGGATGACCCTGAATCTGCGGATCGGCCTCGGCGTGCAGCCGCAGCGTGACACCGGTTTTATCCGCCAGCGGCAATTGTGCGGCGAGCGTATCCTGAACCGTGCGTTTCAGCGCCACCGGTTCGAAGGCGCTGCGCGCATCATCGGCTTCAACCCGCGAGAGCGTCAGCAGCTGATCCACCAGCCGCGTAGCGCGGACTATGCCGGCATCCAGCTGTTGCAGCGCATGGGTTCGCATTACTTCGTCATCCGCAGTCAGCTGGATCACTTCGCTTTGCACCTGCAGTGCAGCGAGCGGACTGCGCAGCTCATGCGCGGCATCGGAGGTAAAGCGCCGTTCACGCTGCATCATGGCGCTGATGCGGCTGAACAGGCCATTAAGCGCAATCATCAGCGGCTGTACCTCTTTCGGCACGCGGTCTGCCTGCATCGGCGTATCATCATCGGGCGCGCGCTGCGCCAGCTGCTGTGCCAGCGTTTTCAGTGGCCGCAGTTCAGACCAGACCAGGCCGATCAGCAGCAGTAGCATAAACGGCAGCGCGATCAGCCAGGGCAGCATACTGGCTTTCATCAGATCCTGCGTCATGTCGTCGCGGTATTCCGATTCCTGACCGACGACTACCCGGAATTTCTGATCAGGCGTGGTCAGCCAGACAAAACGCCAGCGATCGTCATCATTGGTGAGCTGACCCTCATGGAATCCCTGATAGTCCGCCTCAAACGGCAGATAACGGCCATTATCGCCATCATTCATCACCTGCCTGCCGTCACGGGTAAAGACAGCAAAGGCCAGGGCATCGTCATCCTGCTCGCCACGATGGTGCCGTAGCATCGCTTTGGTTCGGGGCAAAGTGGTGTTGTCCAGCGAGGTGAAATCCAGCGTCAGCAGGCGCTTGGCCAGCAGCATCTGCTGGGTATCAAACAGCTCATCAAGGGTTTCACGGGTCTGATGCCAGGCACTGATACTGGCACTGGCCCAGCAGAGGCCGAGCAGCAGCACGAAACCGATGCCCAGCCGCAGAAACAGGCTCATTGATCGCATTCAGCGGCTCCCAGGGTATAGCCGACGCCGTGCAGCGTGCGGATAAATGCGCTGCCCAGCTTTTTACGCAGATGATGGATATGTACTTCTACCGCATTGCTGGAGACATCGGCATCCCAGCTGTAGAGCTTCTCTTCCAGCTGGCTGCGCGTCAGCACCCGGCCCGGGTTGCGCATAAAGAGTTCCAGCAGTGCCAGTTCACGGCTTTTTAACTCAATCCTTTCGCCATCGCGCATGACACTATGGCTGCCGGGGATCAGCACCACGTTACCGTGACGGAGTTCGGGCTGCAGCTGACCATGACGGCGGCGGATCAGTGCCTGTAAGCGCGCGGCCACTTCGGTTAAGGCAAAGGGTTTACACAGATAGTCATCGGCTCCCATCTGCAGGCCTTCAACCCGCTGATCGAGCGCATCGCGGGCAGTCAGTATCAGTACCGGCACATCATTTCCCTGCTGCCGCCACTGCCGCAGGATATCGAGTCCATCCCGCTCAGGCAGAGTAAGGTCCAGAATCACCGCATCCCAGGGCGCGGCCTCCAGCGCGTTACAGCCCGACTCACCAGAGGTAAACCAGTCAATGCTGAAGCCCAGTTTACTCAGTCCTGCTTTGATACCGTCGCCAATTAAGCGATCGTCTTCAATCAGTAAAATACGCATCACGTCTCCCTGTTCCGATAGCGCTTTATACGAAGCAACTTCCTCACTGTACAGCTGATTTCGGCGAAAATGGCTTATTTTTACCGCTTAAGAAGCTGTTAAGAACTCTGTGGTTAACTGGACATATTCAAACCGAAAAGACCACTGAGAAAGGGGTACACCATGAAAAAGCACGCTGCAATTCTGGCCGTCGTTATGCTGGCTTCCGCCCCGGTTTTCGCTGCACAACAGGGCGGATTTGTTGATCCCAGTGCGCCAGCCTCACAGACGCAGTCAGCATCCGGTCAGGGCGGCTTCAGTGCCGGTAACACCAGTGTGGTGACCGTGAAGCAGGCTGAAGAGATGAAAGATGACAGCTGGATCACCGTACGCGGCAAGCTGGAAAAACAGATTGGCAATGAAGATTATCTGTTCCGCGATCAGACCGGCACCATGAAGGTCGAAATCGACCACAAGCACTGGAATGGCCAGACGATCACGCCCAAAGATAACGTTGAGCTGACGGGTGAACTGGATAAAGATTTCAACAGCATTGAGATGGACGTTAAGCAGGTCAAGAAACTGCCTTAACCTTCTTCTACAGGGCCGCATTCGCGGCCCTTTTTTCGTCTCCTTCCCCGCCTTAATGCAAATTTTTCCCCACGTAAGCGAAACGTTTCGATAGCGATCACAGATTTCTGTTTTGCCAGTTGAGTTGATGGCGGCTTTTCATACACTCCAGACAGCGAAACGTTTCGCTGTGGAGTGAAAAGATGAAAAAAGGTCGCCTGTTAAACGCTGAACTCTCTCATGTGATTGCCCGCCTGGGACACACGGATACGCTGACGATTGCCGATGCAGGCTTGCCGATTCCGGCAGGACCGCAGCGCATCGACTTAGCGCTCACGCCGGGTACGCCCGATTTTATGCAGGTGGTGAATGCTGTCGCACTGGAGATGCAGGTAGAGCGCGCCCTGATCGCGGAGGAGATTAAGCAGCATAATCCGCAACTTCATAGCGCGCTTGTCGCCATGCTCGAAGCCTTGCAACAGCACCAGGGAAATAGCATCACCATCAGCTACACCAGTCATGAACAGTTCAAACAACACACGCAGCGTAGTCAGGCGGTCATTCGCAGCGGAGAGTGTTCTCCGTTTGCGAATGTCATCCTCAGCGCCGGTGTGACCTTCTGAGGCCGCTATGCAACCTTTACTGCAACTCGACGGCATTGAAAAATCCTTTCCGGGCGTGAAAGCCCTTAAGGGTGCGTCGCTGAATGTTCGTGCAGGACGCGTGATGGCGCTGGTGGGCGAGAACGGTGCCGGCAAGTCCACCATGATGAAAGTACTGACCGGGATCTATCAATATGATGCCGGTACGCTGCGCTGGCTCGGTGAAGAGACCCGGTTCAGTGGACCGAAAGCGTCTCAGGAAGCGGGTATTGGCATTATCCATCAGGAGCTGAACCTGATCCCTCAGTTAACTGTGGCGGAGAATATTTTTCTCGGTCGCGAATATGTGGGGCGTTTTGGCCGTATCCAGTGGCCGCGTATGTATGCCGAAGCCGATGCACTGCTCAAAAGGCTCAATCTGCGCTTCAACAGCCACAAGCTGGTGGGCGATTTGTCGATTGGCGATCAGCAGATGGTCGAAATCGCCAAAGTGCTGAGCTTTGAGTCGCAGGTCATCATCATGGATGAGCCGACCGATGCGCTGACGGATACCGAAACGCTGTCGCTGTTCCGGGTCATCAACGAACTGAAGGCGCAGGGCTGCGGCATCGTCTATATCTCGCACCGCATGAAAGAGATCTTTGAGATCTGCGATGACGTTACGGTGTTCCGCGACGGTCAGTTTATTGCTGAACGTCCGGTCAGCGCGCTGACCGAAGAGAGCCTGATCGAGATGATGGTCGGGCGCAAACTGGAAGATCAATATCCCCGTCTGGATCAGGCACCCGGCGACGTGCGGCTGAAAGTGGAAAACGTCAGCGGACCGGGCGTCGAAAACATCAGCTTCAGCCTGCGCAAAGGTGAAATCCTGGGCATTTCGGGCCTGATGGGCGCGGGCCGTACCGAACTGATGAAGGTGCTTTACGGCGCGTTGCCGCGCCATGAAGGCAAACTGTGGCTCAGCGGCCGCGAAGTAGTGACGCGTTCGCCACAGGATGGGCTGGCTAACGGCATCGTCTATATCTCAGAGGATCGTAAGCGCGACGGCCTGGTGCTGGGCATGTCGGTAAAAGAGAACATGTCGCTGACGGCGTTACGTTATTTCAGTCGCGGCAGCGGGTCACTGAAGCACGCGGCAGAGCAGCTGGCGGTCGGCGATTTTATCCGGCTGTTCAATGTGAAAACGCCCTCAATGGAGCAGCCGATTGGCCTGCTTTCAGGCGGCAACCAGCAGAAAGTGGCGATTGCCCGCGGACTGATGACCCGGCCCAACGTACTGATTCTGGACGAACCGACCCGCGGTGTGGATGTCGGCGCGAAGAAAGAGATCTATCAACTGATTAACCAGTTCAAGGCCGAAGGGCTGAGCATCATCCTCGTTTCCTCGGAAATGCCGGAAGTGCTGGGCATGAGCGACCGGATTCTGGTGATGCATGAAGGCCGTATCAGCGGCGAATTTACCCGGGAAGACGCCACTCAGGAAAGCCTGATGGCAGCCGCCGTAGGCAAGCAACACAGCGAGGATTTAGTGGTATGACGACCCAAACTTTACCGGCCAGCCGTCGCTGGTTTAGCAAAAGCTGGCTGCTGGAACAGAAGTCGCTGATTGCACTGCTGGTGCTGATCGCCGTAGTGGCCAGCCAGAGTCCGAACTTCTTTACCGTGGCGAACCTGTTCAACATTCTGCAGCAGACCTCGGTCAACGCCATCATGGCGGTCGGGATGACGCTGGTGATCCTGACTTCCGGTATCGACCTCTCTGTGGGATCGCTGCTGGCCCTGACCGGTGCGGTCGGTGCATCGCTGGTGGGCATGGAAGTCAATGCTCTGGTTGCGGTGGCGGCTTCGCTGGCGCTGGGTGCGGCAATCGGTGCCCTGACCGGCACCATTGTGGCGCGCGGTAAGGTGCAGGCGTTTATCGCCACGCTGGTCATGATGCTGCTGCTGCGTGGTGTCACCATGGTCTACACCGACGGCAGCCCGATTAATACCGGTTTCAGTGCCAACGCCGATCTGCTGGGCTGGTTTGGTATTGGTCGCCCGCTGGGTATCCCCGCGCCGGTCTGGCTGATGGCGCTGGTCTTTATCGCCGCCTGGTACATGCTGCAGCACACGCGTCTGGGTCGCTATATCTATGCGCTGGGCGGTAACGAAGCGGCAACGCGTCTCTCTGGCATCAATGTGAATCGCGTCAAAATCATCGTCTATTCACTGAGCGGCATGCTGGCGGCACTGGCGGGCACCATTGAAGTCGCGCGTCTCTCTTCGGCACAGCCGACAGCGGGTACCGGCTATGAGCTGGATGCGATTGCTGCGGTCGTGTTAGGCGGAACCAGTCTGGCTGGTGGTAAAGGCCGTATTTTCGGCACCCTGATTGGCGCGCTGATCCTCGGCTTCCTGAACAACGGCCTGAACCTGATGGGCGTCTCTTCGTACTACCAGATGATCGTTAAAGCGGTAGTCATCCTGCTGGCGGTGCTGGTGGATAATAAAAGCAGTAAATAACTCTGACCTTACACAGGATAATAAGATGAAAAAGTTAACCGCACTGGCCCTGATCCTCGGCGCAACGCTCAGTACCAGCGCCATGGCAAAAGATACCATCGCGCTGGTGGTTTCAACTCTGAACAATCCGTTCTTTGTTTCTCTGAAAGAGGGCGCTCAGAAAGAAGCGGACAAACTGGGCTACAACCTGGTGGTACTGGATTCACAGAACAATCCGGCAAAAGAACTGGCGAACGTGCAGGATTTGACGGTTCGCGGCACTAAGCTGCTTCTGATTAACCCGACTGACTCTGATGCGGTGGGCAACGCAGTGAAGATGGCTAACCAGGCGAACATTCCTGTCATCACGCTGGATCGTGTTGCGGCACAGGGCACGGTTGTCAGCCACGTTGCTTCCGATAACCGTTTCGGCGGTAAAATGGCCGGTGACTTCATCGCCAAAAAAGTTGGCGAGAATGCCAAAATTATTGAGCTGCAGGGCATTGCCGGCACCTCTGCTGCCCGCGAACGTGGCGAGGGCTTCAAACAGGCCGCTGATGCGCATAAATTCCAGATCCTCGCCAGCCAGCCTGCTGACTTTGACCGTACCAAAGGTCTGAACGTCATGCAGAACCTGCTGCAGGCACACCCGGATGTTCAGGCGGTATTCGCTCAGAACGACGAAATGGCGCTGGGTGCGCTGCGTGCGCTGCAGACCGCCGGAAAAACGGGTGTGATCGTGGTGGGTTTTGACGGCACTGCTGATGGCGTGAAAGCTGTAGAAGCTGGCAAACTGTCTGCGACCGTGGCACAGATGCCAGACAAAATTGGCATGATCGGCGTGGACACCGCTGATAAAGTGCTGAAGGGTGAAAAAGTGAAGGCGATCAATCCGGTCGACCTGAAGCTGGTCACTCAATAACTCAAAGAAAAGCAGGGCACCGCGCCACCCTCCCGGTGGCGCACTTATTCCGGACTCCCCTAATGAGCAAAAACGCAAAACTGGCCGTTCTTGGCAGCATTAACGCTGACCACATCCTTAATCTGGCGCACTTCCCTCGTCCCGGTGAAACGGTGATCGGGCAGAATTATCAGGTTGCGTTTGGCGGTAAAGGCGCGAATCAGGCAGTCGCCGCGGGGCGTGCGGGTGCCGATATTGCCTTTATTGGCTGTGTGGGCGCGGATGACATTGGCGAACGTATTCGTGAGCAGCTCACACAGGACAATATTGATACAACGCCTGTAGAAGTGGTTGAGGGCGAGTCGACCGGTGTGGCGATGATTTTCGTCAACGGTGACGGTGAGAACAATATCGGCATCTACTCCGGGGCAAACGCGGCGCTAACGCCCGATTGCGTGGCGCGTCATCAGCAGGTCATTGCCGGTGCAGATGCACTTTTAATGCAGCTGGAATCGCCGCTGGAGAGCGTACTGGCTGCCGCGACATTTGCCCGGCAGCATCAGACGCAGGTTATTCTCAATCCGGCACCTGCTACCCCACTCTCCGATGAGTTGCTGGCGCTGATCGATATTATTACCCCGAATGAAACGGAAGCAGAGAGTCTGACCGGCATTGCGGTCCACAACGATGACGATGCTGCCCGGGCTGCAGCAGTGCTGCATGCGAAAGGCATCGGCACGGTACTGATTACGCTGGGTAGCCGCGGTGTCTGGCTGAGTGAGCAGGGGGACGGTCAGCGTATTGCAGGCTTCAGCGTTAAAGCTATTGATACCATTGCGGCAGGTGACACCTTTAATGGTGCCTTTGTTACCGCAAGACTGGAACAGAAGCCGATGTATGACGCGGTGCGATTTGCCCATGCCGCCGCCGCGATTGCCGTTACGCGTTCAGGTGCACAGCCCTCCGTGCCGTGGCGCACGGAGATCGATGAATTTTTGCAGCAACAGGGTTAAGCGCTTGAGTACCATGAAAGATGTCGCTCGCCTCGCGGGCGTCTCTACCTCCACTGTCTCGCACGTCATTAATAACAATCGCTTTGTCAGTGAAGGCGTGCGGGAAAAAGTTGAGCAGGCGATACGTCATCTTAACTATGCTCCTTCTGCACTGGCACGCAGTCTGAAAATCAATCAGACGCACACTATCGGTATGCTGCTGACTACCAGCAGTAACCCTTTTTATGCCGAAGTGGTGCGGGGCGTGGAGGAGAGCTGCTATCAGCGTGGCTACAGCCTGATTCTCTGTAATACGGCGGGAGATGAGGAGCGGATGAACCGCAGCCTGGAAACGCTGATGCAGAAGCGTGTCGATGGTTTGCTGATCATGTGTACTGAAAGTCATCTGCCGTCGGCAGACATCCTGAATCGTTATCCCTCTATACCTGCGGTGATGATGGACTGGGCACCGTTTGAGGGGCGCGGTGACATCATTCAGGATAATGCGCTGCTGGGCGGCGAGCTGGCCACTCAGCATCTTATCGACAGCGGTTATACCCGTATCGCCTGTATCGCGGGTCCCCAGGATAAAACGCCTGCCCGTATGCGACTCGAAGGTTATCGTAACGCCATGACTAAGAGTGGGCTGGAGATTTTGCCTGGCTATATCGTGAATGGTGACTTTGAATTTCAGGGTGGCTACAACGGGATGGTCGAGTTGCTGGCGCTTGAAACGCTGCCGGAAGCGGTATTCACCAGTAACGATGCGATGGCTGTCGGCGTTTATCACGCCCTCTATCAGGCTGGCATGCAGATTCCGCAGCAGATGGCAGTCATGGGATATGACGATATTGAGCTGGCGCGCTATCTCACTCCGCCATTGAGTACTATTCACCAGCCCAAAGATGCACTGGGCGAACTGGCGATAGATACCTTAATTCATCGTCTTAGTGATCCCGACGCCAGCCAGCAAACGCTGGTGCTGACGCCGGAACTGGTAATGCGGGGTTCGGTTTAGCGCTTTTTCTTCCTGTCGCGATTCGTGATCAGATTACGTCCATCGCCGTTTTTCAGCAGCATAAAGGTCAGCGCCGAAAGCACGGTAACAATACCCATGGTCAGGAACGTGGCGTGAAACTGTGAAATGGTGCTGGTTTCAAACTCCTGATAGAAGCGCAGCACCGCCGCGCTGACGGCTACACCAAAACTGATCGCTAATTGCTGTGTCACGGCTAGCACACTGTTACCTCCACTGGCGTTATCATCATCCAGATCGGCCAGGGTGATAGTGTTCATGGCTGTGAACTGCGTAGACATTGCCATACCGAGAACAAACAGTGGAAGCAAGAGTACAAATATGCTTTCAGCGGGTGACTGCAGAGAGAAGCTGGCGATCAGGATGCCGATAATGGCGGTAATGCCGACCAGCAGACGGCGATAGCCCAGCCAGCGCAGCAGTTGTGTCACCGTCGATTTTGCCAGTATCGAACCAATGGCGGTTGGGGCCATCATGCAGCCTGCGATAATCGCGGAAAAGCCAAACCCGACCTGCAACATGAGCGGCATCAAAAAGGGCACACAGCCGGTGCCGAGACGAGAGGCAATATTGCCGACGATGCCGACTGAGAATGTCCGGGTTTTAAACATCGGCAGATTGATCAATGGTGAAGGATGATTCCGGGCATGCACTATATAGATGAGTAAAAGCACGATCCCGCTGAGTAATATCCCGCCGGCCAGCCAGGCAGAAACAATCCGCTCACCGAACAGTTCAATCCCAATTGAGATCATTACCAGTCCAGCCCCGAATAATATGAAGCCGAAAAAGTCGAAGCGGCGCTTGGGTGTGGTGAAGTCAGGCATATATTTGCGTGCGTAGATAATGCCCAGAATGCCTATCGGGATATTAATCAGGAAGATCCAGTGCCACGTCGCGTAGGTGACCAGCACACCGCCCAGCATCGGGCCCAGTATTGGGCCAACTAATCCTGGCATGGTGACGAAATTGAGGACTGGCAGCAATTCACTGCGCGGATAGGCGCGCAAGAGCGCAAGTCTTGCGACCGGCATCATCATTGCGCCACCCACGCCCTGTACGATGCGCGAGATGACCAGCACCGAAAGCGTTGGTGAGAGCGCACAAGCCAGCGAGCCAAGGGTGAACAGCGAAACCGCAATGATAAACACCTTGCGCGTGCCGAAGCGATCGGCGAGCCAGCCGCTGACCGGAATCAGCATAGCGACAGTGAGGGTGTAACTGATGACGGCGGATTGCATGGCCAGAGGAGAACGGTCGAGGCTGGTGGCGATAGCGGGCAGGGCAGTATTCAGTATGGTAGCGTCGAGTGACTGCATGAAAAAGGCCATAGCCGCTATCCATGGCAAACCGGCCATGCTGCGCGAGGATTTTATCATTGAGTGTCCTTCCTGGGGTTATCCTGCGAGAAGAAGCAAAATAATAGCACCCGTAATCCGCAACGACAGGTCTCTTTACAACGTTTGATCGCTGTTTTTGTGCGTTATTCGGCCATGAAACGTCTCTTTTTAAGCCGTTCGTTTAAAAAAGATGCGCTCAGCAAATTAATTCGAAGAAACACTTGTCAGCCTGCGGAAACTCCCTATAATGCGCCTCCATCGACACGGCACACCGGCAACGGGAAACGGGTTGAAGGTTCAGGAGACTGACCCGCCGGAGAAAAACTTCTGAGAAAGAGGTTGACTCTGCAGGAGGAAAGCGTAATATACGCCACCTCGCGACAGGACGCTAACGCACTGTTCGCACTGCTCTTTAACAATTTATCAGACAATCTGTGTGGGCACTCGCAGGATCGATATCAGCGTCTTTGGACGCACAAAAATATCAAAGCCTCACGAGTGAACACATAATGAAATTCATTATGACGTTTTACAGATGAGCATCGCTGCACTTGTTGCAGCAAATCAAACTTTAAATTGAAGAGTTTGATCATGGCTCAGATTGAACGCTGGCGGCAGGCCTAACACATGCAAGTCGGACGGTAGCACAGAGAGCTTGCTCTCGGGTGACGAGTGGCGGACGGGTGAGTAATGTCTGG
>NZ_VWVM01000017.1 GCF_008632075.1 Candidatus Pantoea gossypiicola | reverse complement strand
CGGAGTGAACGCACCACTGGTGTTCGGGTTGTCATGCCAATGGCACTGCCCGGTAGCTAAGTGCGGAAAAGATAAGTGCTGAAAGCATCTAAGCACGAAACTTGCCCCGAGATGAGTTCTCCCTGACTCCCAGAGAGTCCTGAAGGGACGTTGAAGACGACGACGTTGATAGGCCGGGTGTGTAAGCGCAGCGATGCGTTGAGCTAACCGGTACTAATGACCCGTGAGGCTTAACCTTACAACGCCAGAGGCGTTTTTGAGAGACAGATTTTCAGCCTTGTACCGGATATTCTGCGCGGCCATCAGCGGCGGCGCGGAGAACAGAATTTGCCTGGCGGCTGTAGCGCGGTGGTCCCACCTGACCCCATGCCGAACTCAGAAGTGAAACGCCGTAGCGCCGATGGTAGTGTGGGGCCTCCCCATGCGAGAGTAGGGAACTGCCAGGCATCATATAAGTGAAGAAGCCCCGCACGAAAGTGCGGGGCTTTTTTACGTCTGCAGATCGTGAAAAACACGAAAACCTCTTTGCTTCAGCGCTTTTGCAGCCAGTCACCAATAAAATCTGCAACGTTGTCCGGACTATTTATATCCAGCACCGGCACATTTAGCGCTAATTTTTGGTCGCTGGCGACAGCGATCACTTGTTCATCAAGCAGTTCCTCGATCCCACCCTTGATCCCGGCACGCCAGAGAACAATTTTAGGCACCGATTCCTCTTTAAAGCCCTCAACCAGCACTATCTCCAGCACAGAGTGATCCATGCGGCTGAGCAGATAAGGCAGATCAATCGACTGCTTTTCCGGCGTCTCACACATCAAGGCCCATCGCTCTCTGTTAGCTACAATCACCTGACTGGCTCCTGCTTTTCTGAGCAGATAACTATCTTTGCCTGGCGTATCTACGTCCATCTCATGATGCGTGTGCTTAATGAGTCCGGCGCGAATCCCTTTATTAAGAAGAATCGGTATCACCTGCTGTAATAGTGTCGTTTTGCCGGTTCCACTCCAGCCGACAATCGCGAGTAAGGGTAATGACATATCAACCTCTCTAATTCAGGTCATCAGGTGTATTGATATTGCGGAAAGCAGATTCATCATCATCCAGTTGCACAGCATGGCCGCCGTGGTCGCGCAGGAAGTGCATCAGACGTCGTTCACCGGCGTGAAGATAGTCATGAAGAGGTGCTGCCATCTCCCGATGAATCAGCGCCAGCGTCGGATGGTCGCGTGATTGTGAGCGGACCCAGACTGCAGGGGCGTCTCCACGTTGTTCAGCCAGTTTTTCAACGAAGTTAAGAGGCACTGCAGGCGTATCACAGGAGCAAAAAGCGGCCCATTCACTATCGATGGCGACTAATGCACTGTAGATACCGGCCAGCGGACCCGGGTAGCCATCAAAAACATCCTGCACAACCCGACACCCGCTTAACTGATAGCGATCAATATTACGATTGGCATTAATCATGACAATGTCGACTTGTGGCCTGAGCCGTTCAAGAACATGCTGATAAAGCGGCCTGCCATCCAGTTGCACTAATCCTTTGTCCTGACCACCCATACGGCGGCCCTGACCTCCGGCCAGAATGATGCCGGTCAATATTGTCATGGCTGTGCCCTCGCTGATGACGCACTGTGAATAACGGAGAGACCTCAATGAAATGCCATCGTTTAAACGAGTTGATCGAACTGCTGCAACCCGCCTGGCAAAAAGAGCCTGACCTGAATCTGGTCACATTTTTGCAGAAACTGGCGCAGGAATCTGGTTTCAGTGGCCCGTTAAGTGAATTAACTGACGATGTATTAATTTACCATCTTAAAATGCGTGATTCCGCCAGCGATGATGCGATCCCAGGCCTGAAAAAAGATTATGAAGTTGATTTCAAAACCGCACTGCTCCGCGCACGGAGTATCATTAAACAGGACGAGTAGTGTTATCCTTGGCTGCTATTTGCAAGGGCAAACACAGGTAACATGATGAGCGACGCTGCTTTTAACTTCCAGACATTGAATCCCGATGTATTGCTTGATGCGCTCTGGGATACAGGAATTCGCGTCGAATCAGGTCTGACAGCCCTGAACAGCTATGAGAACCGGGTTTACCAATTCAGCGATGATGAAAAACGTCGCTATGTCGCGAAGTTTTATCGCCCACAGCGCTGGCGTGCTGAACAGATTGCTGAAGAGCATCAGTATGCGCTGGATCTGCTGGCTGATGAGGTGCCCATCGCCGCGCCACTGCGGTTAAAGGGTGAGACACTGCACAGCCACGCTGGCTTTTTCTTTGCCGTATTTCCCAGTCTCGGCGGACGGCAATATGAGACAGACAACGAAGATCAGATGGAATGGGTAGGCCGCTTTTTGGGTCGCATTCATCAGACCGGGCGCAAAGCGCTGTTCAGCCATCGTCCTGCCATCGGTCTTGATGAGTACCTGCATGAACCCCGGCAGGCGCTGGAGCACTCACAATTAGTGCCTGCCTCGCTTAAGGCCGGGCTGCTACAGGCGATCGATAAGCTGGGTAACACGCTGCAGCAACAGTGGCATACTACGTGGCAGCCGCTACGATTACATGGCGACTGCCATCCGGGGAATATCCTGTGGCGCGATGGACCGCTATTTGTCGATCTGGATGATGCGCGTAATGGCCCGGCAGTACAGGATCTGTGGATGCTCATCAGCGGCGATCGGCAGGAACAGCGTATACAGTGGGATATCCTGCTGGAGGCTTACAGTGAATTCAGTGATTTTGATATTAATGAATTGTCACTGATTGAACCTTTACGCGCTATGCGCATGGTTTATTATCTGGCCTGGGTTGTCCGACGCTGGCAGGATCCCGCTTTTCCGCGCGCTTTCCCCTGGATGACAGATGACGATTTCTGGCGCAGGCAAATTTCACTCTTTACCGAGCAGGAGAAGCTGTTGCAGGAACCTCCTCTGCAGCTGACACCGCAATATTAACGACGTAGTCAGGAGAAGTTTTCACGATGAAAAAAATTTGGTTTGCACTGATGGGTTTAGTGCTGGCATTCAGCGCGTCTGCTGCCCAGTTCACTGAAGGTAAACAGTATGTGAGTCTGCCAAAACCTGTGGCCAGTGAACCTCAGGTGATGGAGTTCTTCTCCTTCTTCTGCCCGCACTGCTATCAGTTTGAACGTATTTATCATGTTAATGACGCGGTAAAAAAGAATCTGCCTGCTGACACAAAGCTGGTGAAATACCACGTCGATTTCCTTGGTGGTGATCTGGGACCGGTTGTGACTCAGGCCTGGGCTGTCGCCATGGCGCTGGGCGTTGAAGATAAGGTGACAGCACCGATCTTTGATGGCATTCAGAAAACCCAGACCATTACCGATCCTGCCAGTCTGAAAGAGACTTTTGTCAAAGCGGCCGGTATCTCCGCTGCTGACTACGATGCTGCCTGGAACAGTTTTGCCGTAAAAGCGCTGGTTGCACAACAGCAGAAAGCGGCTGCGGATGTTGATCTGCGTGGCGTGCCAGCCATGTTCGTTAATGGCAAATATATGGTAAACAACGGCGGCCTCAATACCAGCTCTATGGACAATTTCGTTGCTGATTACGCGAACGTGGTTAAATTCCTCGTAAGCCAGAAGTAATCTGCTTTACCACCCCATCTGACGCCAGCGCTGCTGGCGTTTTTTTATGCCATTAAACAGAGACGTAAATTTTGTCCATCTCCAGGGCATAAATTTAATATCCACACAAGGGATCACGTAATTAAAAATGGCGATCGGGTCACGGAAATTAAATAAGCTAATGAAAATTATGCATTTTATTAATAGTTAAATCATTTAAGATCCTGAATAACAGCGCGTTATAATTTTTACGCACAAAGTTATCCACAGAACGATCGTTGCGATCTTTCCTCCAGAACCGTTAAAAACGCGACATATCCTGCGCCTTAGTTCACCATTTCCGCCAGCTTGTGGCATCCTTATAGACCAACCCATAGCAACGAAGACAACAAAGACTTATGGCGCAAATAGCAGAAAATCCCCTCATTCTGGTCGATGGCTCATCCTATCTTTATCGCGCGTATCACGCGTTTCCGCCGCTGACCAATAGTGCAGGTGAACCCACTGGCGCCATGTATGGCGTGCTCAACATGCTGAAAAGCCTGCTGGCGCAATATAATCCGAGTCACGTTGCAGTGGTATTCGATGCCAAAGGCAAAACCTTCAGGGACGAGCTGTTCGAGCATTATAAATCTCACCGTCCACCGATGCCCGACGAACTGCGGGCGCAAATCGAGCCGCTGCATGAGATGGTGCGGGCAATGGGTCTGCCGTTACTGGCTGTGAGCGGCGTAGAGGCCGACGATGTTATCGGTACGCTGGCACTTGAAGCCGAGAAAAAGGGTCTCTCGGTGTTAATCAGCACAGGCGACAAAGATATGGCGCAGCTGGTCACGCCAGCCATCACGCTGATTAACACCATGAGCAATACTATTCTGGGACCGGAAGAGGTTGAGCAGAAATATGGTGTGCCGCCAGCTTTGATCATCGATTTTCTGGCCATGATGGGCGACAGCTCAGATAACATCCCTGGCGTACCGGGTGTCGGTGAGAAAACCGCACAGGCTCTGCTGCAGGGTCTGGGCAGCATGCAGACCATCTATGACAATCTGGACAAGGTAGCCGATCTCGGCTTTCGTGGTGCCAAAACCATGGCGACCAAGCTTGAGCAGAATCGTGACGTAGCCTTTCTCTCTTACCAGCTGGCGACCATTAAGACCGACGTTGAGCTGGCGCTGCCCTGTGAAGAGCTTACGGTCACTGAACCCGATGTCGAAGCATTGCAGGCCCTGTTCAGCCGGTACGAATTCAAACGCTGGCTGAGTGACCTGCAGGATGGGAAATGGCTGCAGGGCAAGAAGAGCAATACTCAGGCACAGAAAGCGCTCTCCGATGAGCCGGTTCCTGTGCCTGAAACCAGCAGCGTATTACCGACCGAGAATTATGTCACCATTCTGGATCAGGATCTTTTCGACAGCTGGCTGGAGAAGCTGAAAAACAGCGAGGTTTTTGCCTTTGATCTGGAGACCGACGCGCTGGATACCCTGAGCGCTAACATCGTAGGCATCAGCTTCGCAATTGCGCCCGGTGAAGCCGCCTATCTTCCGGTTGCCCACGACTATCTCGATGCGCCTGATCAACTGGATCGCGCGGCCGTTCTGGCACAGCTCAAGCCCCTGCTGGAAGATGACAGCGCCTGGAAAGTGGGCCAGAACCTGAAATACGATCGTGGCGTACTGAAAAACTACGATATTGAACTGGCCGGTATCAAATTCGACACCATGCTTGAGTCCTATATTCTTAACAGCGTGGTGGGTAAACATGACATGGATAGCCTGGCTGCTCGCTGGCTTAACCACAAAACGGTCACCTTTCAGGAGATCGCCGGTAAAGGCAAAAATCAGCTGACGTTCAATCAAATCGCATTGGAGCAGGCATCCCATTATGCTGCCGAAGATGCTGATGTGACTCTGCAGTTGCATCTGAAGATGTGGCCAGAGCTGGAGAAAGAAGCGGGCCCGAGAAAAGTCTTCGAGCAGATTGAGATGCCGTTACTGACGGTAATTTCCAGGATTGAGCGCAATGGCGTGTTAATCGATCAGGCTATTCTGGCGCAACACTCGAAAGAGCTGACTGCCCGACTGGCTGAGCTTGAATTAAAAGCGCATGAGCTGGCGGGGGAACCCTTCAACCTTTCATCCACCAAACAGCTTCAGGTGATCCTGTTTGAAAAGCAGGGTATCAAACCCACTAAAAAAACACCGGGCGGCGCACCGTCAACCAGCGAAGAGGTGTTAGCAGAGCTGGCGCTCGACTATCCGCTGCCCAAAGTGATTCTGGAGCATCGCGGCTTATCCAAACTTAAGTCGACCTATACGGATAAATTACCGCTGATGATCAACCCACTGAGCGGGCGTGTGCACACCTCTTATCATCAGGCCGTTACCGCAACCGGTCGCTTATCCTCTGCCGACCCGAATCTGCAAAACATTCCTGTGCGTAATGACGAAGGACGCCGAATCCGTCAGGCCTTTGTGGCGGCCAAAGGCTACCGCATTGTGGCGGCAGACTATTCACAAATCGAACTGCGTATCATGGCGCATCTCTCTCAGGACAAAGGATTGCTGGACGCTTTTGCCCAGGGCGAAGATATTCACCGTGCTACGGCATCCGAAGTATTTGGTGTGGCGCTGGATAAGGTCAGCGGCGAACAACGCCGTAGTGCGAAAGCGATCAACTTCGGTCTGATCTATGGCATGAGCGCATTTGGTCTGTCGCGTCAGCTGAACATTGGCGCAGGCGAAGCGAAAAAGTATATGGATCTCTACTTTGAACGCTATCCGGGCGTAATGCGCTACATGGAGAACACTCGTCAGCTGGCGGCAAGTAAAGGCTATGTCGAAACAATTGAAGGCCGTCGACTGTGGTTGCCGGATATTAAATCCAGCAACGCCATTCGCCGGAAAGCTGCAGAACGCGCCGCGATCAATGCGCCAATGCAGGGAACGGCAGCAGATATTATCAAGCGGGCAATGATTGACGTGGATAAGTGGCTGGAACAGCAAAACGACAATGCCGTCCGAATGATCATGCAGGTTCACGATGAACTGGTGTTCGAAGTAAAAGCGGAGACCGTTGAAGCAGCCAGCCAGAAAATCCGTGCGCTGATGGAGGGTAGCGTGCAGCTCGATGTGCCTTTACTGGTTGAAGTCGGGGTAGGTGACAACTGGGATGAAGCCCACTGATTCACGGCTTCAGGTCGGTTCCACAGAACGGAATCGGCCCTTAATCAGGTATAAGTAAATCGTTTAATTACCGGGTTTAACCCGGCCAGCGCTGGTACTGAGATTACGCGCTTTTCTAACTGCTTATCGGCTAAACACTTTTTTCGTTATTTAACTACACCGCAACGCTATTTTTGTGATGTATATGGTAAAAAAAGCCCTGTTTGATGTAAGTAAGCAACAAAAAAGCCTTTGTCACGCACAGAAAATCAGGTAAAGTTCGTCGCGTAGGGTACAGAGGTAAGATGTTCTATCTTTCAGACCTTTTACTTCACGTAATCGGATTTGGCTGAATTTAGCCGCCCCAGTCATTCTGTGACTGGGGCATTTTTTATTGGGCTTTTTGCACCGCCAGCTTCAGTGGTACAGCGTTGCCCCTTACTCTTCCCCGTCCTGATCCTCAACCGCCGGTTCAAGCGTATTAAACCAACTGTCCAGCTTCTGACGAACCTTATCCACGCCGATTTTCTTCAGCGAGGAGAAGAGTTCTACCTGCACATCACCCACAAATTCGAGTGCGGCTTCACGTACGACATTGAGCTGCGCTTTGCGAGCACCTGAGGCCAGTTTGTCTGCTTTAGTCAGAAGCAACAGCACCGGAATACCGCTTTCCACTGACCACTGAATCATCTGTCGGTCAAGGTCTTTCAGCGGGTGACGGATATCCATCAATACGACCAGTCCTTTCAGTGCCTGACGTTTTTGCAGGTATTCCCCTAACGCACGTTGCCACTTTAGCTTCATCTCTTCCGGTACTTCGGCATAACCGTAACCGGGCAGGTCGACCAGACGCTTACCCTCTTTCACTTCGAAAAGGTTGATCAGCTGCGTACGTCCCGGCGTTTTACTGGTACGTGCCAGACCCTTCTGATTGGTTAACGTATTCAGCGCACTCGATTTTCCCGCGTTCGAACGGCCAGCAAAAGCCACTTCAATTCCGGTATCGGCAGGCAGATGACGGATATCCGGCGCGCTCATGACAAAGTGGGTAACGTGATAATTCAATTCAGACAAGGTAACACTCCAGAAAACACATTAAGGCAATGGCGGCGATTATACGCGTTATGGCGCGAAAGTGCTCAATCACATCTCGATAACAACGTGTGTAAGTGATTGGCCATTAAGGTTGCGGGTTATCTCGTTTTTTACTTTAATTATTAAAAATAAAAAATATTAAAATTCAGTTAGTTGTATTTAATCGTTCTTTTTTTGAACTAACTATTTTTGACACCGACTTGAGGCTTTTACCAGTTGGTCTACATTATTGTGCAGTGAATGGCAGCACACATCAGGATGATGCGCTCAGGGATGTCAGGAAGACAACGAGCGGTGGAATGGAAACGGTCAGGGATACGGCCAGACAGGGATAAGGAAAAGCTCAGGAGTTGAGCAGGCGCGGGATTGACCGGGATGTTACGAGCCGAAAAGGACTTAAAACATGATTCCTTCTTATGAAGGTATGAAATAAGGCGACAGCTTAAGCTGTCGCCTTTTTTCTTTGTCTGGTTTCTGCTAGATTTCGCCGCAATTCTATACTGAATAAAAAAAGCCGGGACCGAATACTATGAAGCAACCTGCACGAGCTGCGAACGGCAAACCTGCCGCCAAAGCCAAACGCAAATCGCGTGACGATATCAACCATGAATCACGCGATCGTAAACGTGATAAAAAGCATCGCGGACACGCATCTGGCAGCCGTGCTAATCCGGCTGCGTCCGAAAGCAACGGCGGACGTCAGGAGAGCAACGTAAAAGATCCGCGTATCGGAAGTAAAAAACCGGTGGCCCTGATTGCTGAGGGGAAAACCGCAGCCGTTAAGCCAAAGAAAAGCGTGGCAAAATCAGCAGCTGAGAAGAAAGTGCGTCTGACGCCTGAAGAAGAGCTGGCGAAGCTGGAAAATGACGAGCGTCTGGACGCGCTGCTGGATCGTCTGGAAAATGGCGAAACGCTGTCGGCTGAAGATCAGGGCTGGCTGGATGCCTCGCTGGATCGTATCGACGAACTGATGGAGCAGTTAGGCATTGTGATGGATGACGCCGACGATGAGCAGGCTGAAGAAGATATGTACCGTCTGCTGAAGGGCAACTAAGCAGATTTGATCGGCATGCGGTTTCCGCATGCCGTACTTATCAGGTAAACAACAATGTTTTGGCCTGGATCAATTTTCGCGCTGCTGGCGACATGTTATCTGCTGTGGTTATTGTTTAAACTACGACGCCTGTCGCGGCTGAAGCAACGTTTACGTCGGGTCTCAACCCGCTCACCTTTCATCTCCTCTTCTTCGCGACCTTCTCTCAGACGACGTCACCGGAAGGAGTGAGCATGCCATCGCAGCAGATTGAGTGGGATCAGGCGTTAATTGAAAAGTATAATTATGCCGGCCCGCGTTACACCTCTTATCCCACCGCTCTGGAGTTCAGCGAGCACTACGCGGAAAGCGATTTTCAGCGAGCCGTGGTGCGTTACCCTCATCGTCCGCTGTCACTCTACGTCCATATTCCTTTCTGCCATCGTCTCTGCTACTTCTGCGGCTGTAATAAGATTGTGACCCGTCAGCGCCACAAAGCGGACCGTTATCTGGATGTGCTTGAGCAGGAGATTATTCAGCGTGCGCCGCTGTTTCGTCAGCGTCAGGTCACGCAGCTTCACTGGGGCGGCGGCACGCCAACCTTTCTCGACAATGCGCAGATTTCACGGCTGGTGGGTTTACTGAAGCAGCACTTCAGCGTGGCTGATGATGCTGAAATGTCGATCGAGGTTGATCCCCGTGAAATTGCGCTGGATATGATCGATCATTTGCGATCGCTGGGATTCAATCGTCTCAGTATGGGGGTGCAGGATTTCAATAAATCGGTGCAGGAACGGGTTAACCGGGTACAGGACGAAGAGGTGATATTCGGCCTGATGGCGCGTGCCCGTGACCAGGGCTTCAGTTCTGTCAGCATCGACCTGATCTATGGCTTGCCCCTGCAGACACCCGCCAGCTTTGCCTGGACGCTGGAACGGGTACTGGCACTCAATCCCGATCGCCTTAGTGTGTTTAATTATGCGCATCTGCCGGCCATGTTCGCGGCACAGCGTAAAATTAAAGAGGATGAACTGCCATCCGCTCAGCAAAAGCTGGATATTTTACAGCAGACCATCGCGACGCTGACTCAGCACGACTACCAGTTTATCGGGATGGATCACTTTGCAAAGCCGCAGGATGAACTGGCCATCGCACAGCGGAAAGGTCAGCTGCATCGCAATTTCCAGGGATACACGACGCAGGGCGACAGCGATTTACTGGGGCTTGGCGTCTCAGCCATCAGTATGACGGGCGACAGCTATGCGCAGAACCAGAAAGACCTCAACACCTGGTACAAGAGTGTGGAACAGCAGGGGAATGGCCTGTGGCGCGGCATTGCCTTAACGGACGATGATTGCCTGCGTCGTGACGTGATTAAGACGCTGATCTGTAACTTCTCGCTGGATTTTGCCGCGACAGAAGCGCAATGGGGAATCTGCTTCAGCGACTATTTTGCTGAAGATCTGGCGTTGCTGAAACCGTTAATTGCCGATGGGCTGGTGGTACAAACGGCTGGCGGGCTGGAGGTGACGGGGATTGGCCGGTTACTGATCCGCAATATCTGCATGTGTTTTGATCGTTATCTTCGTCAGAAAGCGCGTCAGCAGCAGTTCTCACGCGTTATCTAGAGAAACGGGCTGGCAGACCACACCAGCCCGTACTGAACCGCTTATTCCATGCCAAGCTCTTTCAGCTTGCGCGTCAGCGTGTTTCGTCCCCAGCCCAGCAGACGTGCTGCTTCCTGCTTGTGGCCTTGCGTATGACGCAGCGCAGTGGTGAGCAGCGTACGCTCCATCTCTGGCTGGGCTTCTGACAGCAGATTCTGATGACCGGAACGCAGGGCGCGGTCGGCCCACTGTGCCAGCAGGGTTGCCCAGCTGTCAGGCAGCGACTGCACCGGATTTTCCGGGGTACTGGATTCAAAAAGTTCCCCGGGCAGATCCTGAATCAGTACTTCCTGGCCCGCCGCCATCACGGTCAGCCAGCGACAGGTGTTCTCCAGCTGACGGACGTTACCGGACCAGTGAAGCCGGGTTAAGGCTGTCTCGGTTTCCGGATGCAGAATCTTCGCTTCTACCCCCAGCTCACGGGCCGCCACCTGCAGGAAATAACGTGCCAGACGCGGGATGTCCTCACGACGCTCACGCAGCGGTGGCAGATGCACGCGAATCACATTCAGGCGGTGGAAAAGGTCCTCACGAAACTTGCCTTCCTGCACGCGTAATTCCAGATTCTGGTGGGTCGCCGCGATAATACGCACATCCACTTTGACCGGTGCATAGCCACCAACGCGATAGAATTGACCATCGGCCAGCACGCGCAGCAGACGGGTCTGCACATCCAGCGGCATATCACCGATTTCATCCAGAAACAGCGTGCCGCCATCCGCCTGCTCAAAACGGCCCTGACGGATCTGGTTTGCGCCGGTAAAAGCACCTTTCTCGTGACCGAACAATTCGGACTCAATCAAATCTTTGGGAATCGCCGCCATGTTCAGCGCGATAAAAGGCGCTTTGGTGCGCGGGCTGTGCCGGTGCAGCGCATGGGCGACCAGCTCTTTACCGGTGCCCGACTCACCATTGATCAGGACGCTGATCGAGGAGCGTGACAGCCGCCCGATGATGCGGAACACATCCTGCATCGCGGGCGCTTCCCCGATAATATCGGTGGTCGGTCCGCTGACCGGCTGATTACGCGGCTGCTGCTGCTCCTGATAGTGACTAATGGCTCGTTCGACCAGCGCAACCGCCTCATCGATATCGAACGGCTTGGGCAGGTAATCAAACGCCCCCTGCTGATAGGCGCTGACGGCTGCGTCCAGATCCGAATGTGCCGTCATTATGATGACCGGAAGCATCGGATGACGCTGTTTAATCTGTTTCAGCAGCGCCAGGCCATCCATACCGGGCATGCGAATATCTGACAGTAAAACGTCCGGGGTCTTGGTTGAGAGGGCATCCAGCACCTCGCTTGCGCTGTCAAACGTCGCGCAGCTTAAACCGGCTCCAGTGAGCGCGCGTTCAAGCACCCAGCGGATGGAGCTATCGTCATCGACGATCCAGACTATCCCTCGTTGCATAGAAACCTCACTGGCGAATAGGCAGGTAAACCGAAAATTCGGTGTGTCCCGGCCAACTGTTAAATTCTATTTTTCCTGAATGTTGATCAATCAGGCTACGGGCGATGGAGAGGCCTAAACCGGTTCCGCCTTCACGTCCGCTGACCATCGGATAGAAGAGCGTATCCTGCAGCTGGGCCGGAATACCGGGGCCATCATCTTCAATATCAATACGTGCCACCAGGCGATAACGTGTGCCGTGCAGCGTCAACTGGAAAGCGGTGCGGGTGCGGATAACAATGGTGCCGCCATCATCGCCCAGCGCCTGAAGTGCGTTGCGAACCACGTTAAGCAGTACCTGTTCGATCTGGTCGGGGTCATGCGGCAGTTCCGGCAGGCTGGGGTCGTAATCCCGAACCAGCGAAACATTCTCCGGCAGCTCCATTGACACCAGATTGACCACGCGTTCGGCCACCTGATGAATGCTCTGCGTGATGTGCATGCCTGGCTGTTGCGGTCCTAACAGACGATCCACCAGATTTCGTAACCGGTCGGCCTGTTCAATAATCACTTTGGTGTATTCATTCAGTGACGGATCGGGCAGGGCGCGGGATAGAAGCTGTGCCGCGCCGCGTAATCCGCCCAGCGGATTTTTAATCTCATGGGCCAGACCGCGAACCAGGTCACGAGCGGCCACCTGCTGCGCGTGCTGTAACTGCTCCTGACTGAGGCGACGCTGATTATCCATCGGTGCCATTTCCATCAGAATCAAGCCATCGGGTAACCGCTGGGCGGTCAGCGACATAATATGTGCGCGACCATCGACTACCAGCGTGACTTCACTGTCAGTAAATCCCTGGCCAGCCTCAAGACTCTCGCGCATCACCTCAATATTCAGCGAAAAGTAGCCGGTTAATTCCGGTAATGGTGTGCCGAACAATTTGCGTGAGCTTTGCGCCAGTAATTGCTGCGCCGCCGGGTTGGCGTAATGGATAACCAGATCGTTATCCACCAACAAAATACTGTTGATTAACGCGTTGAGAATCTGCCCCGCATCGGGCAGAGAGCCAGTTGCCATACAACGTTCCTCTGCACCAGTCAGGTGCATTTTAGTCTTTAAGCCGAAAAGAGGGCGAATGAACGGTGAATTCGCGGAGAAAAAAGCCCATCCGAAGATGGGCTAAAAGTTTCCACGGCAACAAAAACGTCTGACCAGTTAAACGCTGTAGTAAAGCTCGAACTCAACCGGGTGTGGCGTCATGCGAACGCGATCCATCTCTGCTTTACGCAGTTCGATGTAAGCATCGATCGATTCGTCTGTGAATACACCGCCACGGGTCAGGAACTCGCGGTCTTCATTCAGTGCATTCAGTGCTTCTTCCAGCGAGCCTGCAACTTTTGGAATCTCAGCTTCTTCTTCCGGTGGCAGGTCATACAGGTTCTTATCCATCGCGTCGCCAGGATGAATTTTGTTGATGATGCCATCCAGGCCAGCCATCAGCAGCGCGGTGAACGCCAGGTATGGGTTAGCGGCTGGATCCGGGAAGCGCGCTTCAATACGACGGGCTTTCGGGCTGGCAACAACCGGAATACGGATTGAGGCAGAACGGTTACGGGCAGAGTAAGCCAGCATAACCGGTGCTTCGTAACCCGGGACCAGACGCTTGTAAGAGTTGGTTGTCGGGTTCGCCAGGGCGTTGATCGCTTTCGCGTGCTTGATGATACCGCCGATGTAGAACAGCGCCATTTCAGACAGGCCGCCGTACTTATCACCGGCAAACAGGTTCTGGCCACCTTTAGAGAGTGACATGTGGCAGTGCATGCCTGAACCGTTGTCGCCAAACATTGGCTTCGGCATAAAGGTCGCCGTTTTGCCGTAAGCGTGCGCAACGTTGTGAACGACATATTTGTAGATCTGAATTTCGTCTGCTTTTTTGGTCATGGTATTGAAGCGGGTTGCCACTTCGTTCTGACCTGCGGTCGCCACTTCGTGGTGATGCGCTTCAACAACCAGGCCCATCTGCTCCATGGTCAGACACATGGCAGAGCGGATGTCCTGTGATGAGTCAACCGGTGGAACCGGGAAGTAACCGCCTTTCAGACCTGGACGGTGACCTTTGTTACCGCCTTCGTACTCTTTACCGGTGTTCCATGCCGCTTCGATATCATCGATAGCCACATGTGAGCCGGATGTTGATGAACCGAAACGGATGTCATCGAACAGGAAGAATTCGGGTTCTGGTCCAAACAGCACGGTGTCCGCGATGCCGGAAGAGCGCAGGTAATCTTCAGCGCGCTTGGCGATAGAGCGTGGATCGCGATCGTAGCCCTGCATAGTGCCTGGCTCAAGAATGTCACAACGGATGATCAGCGTAGAATCTTCGAAGAAAGGATCCATGACTGCCGTGGTAGCGTCAGGCATCAGCACCATGTCTGATTCGTTAATGCCTTTCCAGCCGCCAATAGACGAACCATCGAACATTTTGCCTTCTTCGAAGAAGTCAGCGTTAACCTGGTGAGCAGGGATCGTAACGTGCTGTTCTTTACCTTTGGTATCGGTAAAACGCAGGTCAACAAACTTAACTTCATGCTCGTTCATCATCGAGAGAACGTGTTCAGCGGACATACTCAACTCTCCTGGAAATGGTCTTTCATTATCTACATGGCGAGGAAACGTCGTTTCCGGAATGCGTTTGGGAAAACCACTCCCTGACTCATCTTTTCCGGCACGCTCTTCAACCGACATCTGACTGGCGTTTACGCTTGTATTAGATAAAGCGAATTCTGTGCCAACTTTTTTGATGTTGCTTAAATCGCCTTGTGATGCACCTTTTTGTCATAAAGCGCCTGCACCACGATGGTCTTAATGCACCATTAAGGTGCTTAACGGTGTTTTATTAGCACTATTTTGGTGCATGGGACCAACTTAGTGCATTTTCTGCACCGGGAACAGGGCAAATTTGCGCCGATGCAATAAACTTTCAGTGAAAAGTGTGATCCTGTTCAGTCTTCCGCTTAATCCGTGTACAATACCGCGCTATTTCTAATGCCTGAGGCAAAGCTGTGATCGAAAATTTGCGTAACATCGCCATCATCGCGCACGTTGACCATGGAAAGACCACCCTGGTTGACAAACTGCTGCAACAATCCGGTACTTTTGATGCCCGTACCGAAGCAACAGAGCGCGTGATGGACTCCAATGATTTGGAGAAAGAGCGTGGGATTACCATCCTCGCAAAAAACACCGCCATTAAGTGGAATGACTACCGTATCAACATCGTTGATACCCCAGGACACGCCGACTTCGGTGGTGAAGTTGAGCGCGTCATGTCCATGGTGGACTCGGTGCTGCTGGTTGTAGATGCGATGGATGGCCCTATGCCGCAAACCCGCTTCGTGACCAAAAAAGCGTTCGCGCATGGTCTGAAGCCGATTGTGGTTATCAACAAAGTAGACCGCCCGGGTGCGCGTCCGGATTGGGTTGTGGATCAGGTATTTGACCTGTTCGTAAACCTGGATGCCACTGACGAGCAGCTCGACTTCCCTATCATTTTCGCCTCTGCGCTGAATGGTATTGCAGGTCTTGAGCACACCGATATGGCTGACGATATGACCCCGCTGTACCAGGCTATCGTTGATCACGTTTCACCTCCGCAGGTTGAAGTTGAAGCGCCACTGCAGATGCAAATCTCTCAGCTGGACTACAACAACTACCTGGGCGTGATCGGCATCGGCCGCATCAAGCGTGGTAAAGTGAAGCCTAACCAGCAGGTCACTATCATCGATAGCGAAGGCAAAACCCGTAACGCTAAAGTCGGTAAAGTCCTGACTCATCTGGGTCTTGAGCGTATCGACAGCGATCTGGCAGAAGCGGGCGATATCATTGCTATCACCGGTCTGGGCGAGCTGAACATCTCTGACACCATCTGTGACACGCAGAATGTGGAAGCGCTGCCAGCCCTGAGCGTTGATGAGCCAACCGTAACCATGTTCTTTAACGTCAACACCTCACCGTTCTGCGGTAAAGAAGGTAAGTACGTGACTTCACGTCAGATCCTTGAGCGTCTGAACAAAGAACTGGTTCACAACGTGGCACTGCGTGTTGAAGAAACTGAAGATTCTGACGCCTTCCGCGTATCGGGTCGTGGTGAACTTCACCTGTCAGTTCTGATCGAAAACATGCGTCGTGAAGGTTTCGAACTGGCGGTATCCCGTCCGAAAGTTATCTTCCGCGAATTCGAAGGCCGTAAACAGGAGCCATTCGAGAACGTTACGCTGGATATCGAAGAGACGCATCAGGGTTCCGTTATGCAAGCCATGGGTGAGCGTAAGGGCGATCTGAAAAACATGGATCCGGATGGTAAAGGGCGCGTACGTCTCGACTACGTGATCCCAAGCCGTGGTCTGATCGGCTTCCGTAACGAATTCATGACCATGACGTCCGGTACCGGTCTGCTCTACTCCACCTTCAGCCACTACGACGATATCCGTCCAGGCGAAGTGGGCCAGCGTCAGAACGGCGTACTGATCTCTAACGGTCAGGGTAAAGCCGTCGCGTTCGCCCTGTTCGGTCTGCAGGATCGCGGTAAGCTGTTCCTGGGTCACGGTGCAGAAGTCTATGAAGGCCAGATCATTGGTATTCACAGCCGTTCTAACGACCTGACTGTAAACTGTCTGACCGGTAAGAAGCTGACCAACATGCGTGCTTCCGGTACTGATGAAGCAACGACACTTGTTCCACCGCAGAAAATGACGCTGGAACAGGCGATCGAGTTCATCGATGATGACGAACTGGTTGAAGTAACACCGCTGTCAGTGCGTATCCGTAAACGTCACCTGACTGAAAACGACCGTAAACGTGCTTCACGTGGTCCTAAAGACGCATAAGTGCGCCTTTAACTGATAAAAAGCCCCGCATGCGGGGCTTTTTTTTGCCTGAAATTCCGGCTTCTCCAGTCGGGCCAGTAAATATTTGGGTGCGTTCTCTCCACCTTCTGGCGTTTACGCTTTTCTCTCCACGCGTGCCTGTTCAGCCTGCACTTTTGCCGCTAGAGTGAATACTCCAGGGAACAGAAGGAGACACACCATGCTGTATATCTTTGATTTGGGCAATGTGATTATTGATATCGACTTTAACCGCGTGCTGGGTGTCTGGAGTGACCTTAGCCGTGTGCCACTGGCCTCGCTACAAAGCCATTTCCAGATGGATGAAGCGTTTGAACAACACGAACGTGGAGAACTCAGCGATGAAGACTTCGCGCTGGCGCTGTGTGAAAAGCTGGAAATCGCGCTGAGTTATGAACAGTTTACTGCTGGCTGGCAGGCGGTCTTCGTAGATGTGCGTCCTGAAACCCTGGCGCTGATGAACCGGCTGCGACTTGAAGGTCATCGGGTGGTGATTCTCTCTAACACCAATAAGCTGCATTGTGAATTCTGGCCAACGCAGTATCCCGACGTACAGCAGGCGGCTGACAAACTCTATCTCTCGCAGGAGCTGGGTATGCGTAAACCGGAAGCCCGGATTTATCAGCATGTGCTGGACGCGGAGGGTGTGACTGCCGATCAGGCGGTGTTTTTCGACGATAACCCGGAGAATATTGAGGCGGCGCGCGCCCTGGGCATTGAAAGTGTACTGGTTACTGACAGTAAAACGGTACCTGACTGGTTTGCAGGTCAACCGTAACTCATGATGTCACGTAAATTTCGTCCCGGGCTGCATGCGTTCTGGTTGTGGCTCAAATTGTTGTGGAAACGCATTGATGAGGATGGCATGACGACGCAGGCCGGTAATCTGGCTTATGTCTCATTGCTGGCGCTGGTGCCGCTGATTGCGGTGGTGTTTGCCCTGTTTGCGGCGTTCCCGGTCTTCTCTGATATCAGCGTGCAGTTGAAACAGTTTGTCTTTAACAACCTGATGCCGGCTGCAGGCAACACGCTGCAACGCTATCTTGAGCAGTTTGTGGCTAACGTAAACCGGATGACGGCGGTTGGGGCCGTCGGCCTGATCGTGACAGCCTTACTGCTGATGCATTCGGTTGATACCGCATTAAATACCATCTGGCGCAGCAATAAGAAGCGGCCAATGGTTTACTCCTTTGCGGTCTACTGGATGATCCTGACGCTCGGCCCGCTGCTGGCGGGTGCCAGCCTGGCGATAAGCTCCTATCTGTTGTCACTGCGCTGGATTAACGCGACCGGCGTTACCAGCCTGGTCGATCAGATGCTGCGCATTTTCCCGCTTCTGCTGTCGTGGCTCGCCTTCTGGTTGCTCTACAGCATTGTGCCTACCCAGCGGGTACCGCCGCGCGATGCGCTGATTGGCGCGCTGGTGGCGGGTGCGCTGTTTGAGCTGGGTAAAAAGGGCTTTGCGCTCTATGTTACTATGTTCCCCTCTTATCAGCTGATCTACGGCGTACTGGCCGTGATCCCCATTCTGTTTCTCTGGGTCTACTGGACCTGGTGTATTGTGTTGTTAGGCGCTGAAATTACCGTCGCGTTAGCCGACTATCGGCAGTTAAAACAGCAGCACAAAGAAGAACAACGCGAGGAAACATGATTGCATTGATTCAACGCGTGCAGCGCGCCAGCGTCAGCGTCGATCAGAACGTAATCGGCGAAATCGGTGCCGGTTTACTGGTTTTGCTGGGCGTGGAAAAGGGTGATGACAATGCGCGTGCGGAACGTCTCGCAGAACGCGTACTGGGCTATCGCATCTTTAGTGATGAACAGGGCAAAATGAACCTGAGTGTCCGCCAGGCGGGCGGAAGCGTGCTGGTGGTATCGCAGTTTACGCTGGCCGCAGATACGCAAAAAGGGATGCGCCCCTCCTTTTCAGGTGGCGCGGAGCCTGCCGAGGCCGAACGCCTGTATGAATACTTCAGCGACTGCTGTCGTCAGCAGGGCATGATCACGGCAAATGGCCGTTTTGCTGCGGATATGCAGGTCTCGCTGGTGAATGATGGTCCTGTAACCTTCTGGTTACAGGTGTGAGATCGCAAGCGGAGCGGCAGGGGACAGGCCACCTGGCCGAGCGGGAGAAACATTACATGTATCATCTTCGCGTGCCACAGACGGCGGAAGAGCTGGATATCTATTATCAGTTCCGCTGGGAGATGTTGCGTAAACCGCTGCGTCAGCCGCAGGGGTCGGAACGTGACGCCTGGGATGCCCTGGCGCATCATCAGATGGTGGTTGATGAGCAGGGAAATCCGGTCGCCATTGGCCGTCTCTACATCAATGCTGATAATGAGGCCGCTATCCGCTTCATGGCTGTTCATCCATCTGTACAGGGCAAAGGGCTAGGTACGCTGATGGCCATGACCCTGGAGTCGGTAGCGCGTCAGGAAGGCGCGAAGCGGGTAACCTGTAGTGCCCGCGAAGATGCGGTCGCTTTCTTCGCCAAGCTCGGCTACATCAATCAGGGTGAGATTACCGCGCCGCAGACGACGCCGGTACGCCACTTTCTGATGATCAAGCCGGTCATTACGCTTGATGATATCCTGCATCGCGCCGACTGGTGCGGTCAGCTACAACAGGCCTGGTATGATCATATTCCGCTCAGCGAGAAGATGGGTGTGCGTATCCTGCAGTTTACCGGGCAGAAATTTATCACCACCATGCCTGAAGCGGGCAATCAGAATCCACATCACACCCTGTTTGCTGGCAGCCTTTTCTCGCTGGCCACGCTGACCGGCTGGGGATTGATCTGGTTGCTGCTGCGCGAGCGCCATCTCGGCGGCACCATTATTCTGGCAGATGCGCACATTCGATATAGCCACCCGATCAGCGGACGGCCTGGCGCGATTGCCGACCTCGGCTCACTAAGTGGCGACCTTGACCGTCTGGCTCGCGGGCGTAAAGCTCGCGTGCAGCTTGAAGTGGAGCTGTTTGGCGATGATGAATGTGGCGCGGTGTTTGAGGGCGTTTACATCGTTCTGCCCGCCGATCCGGATGGGCCGCTGGAAGAGGGGGGTTCCGGCGCACGTATCAACTAATCATAAGGGCCGCATCTGCGGCCCTTAAGTTATCAACGTACCTCTCCAGCCTGCATAGTCTGCTGCACCTGCTGACTGTCCGTTGTCACCGACAGCGTGGCATTGACCGTCGGCCGTAATGGCTGGCCTGCGGCTAAAGCGCCGCTCAGTTGCAGCTGCATATTACTGTCACCGGTTAACGGCAAGACGGGCCATCCCCAGTTCTGCAACACATTCACCGGCACTGCACGACCCGTCAGTTGCAGCGTCAGCGGGCGCGCTGGCTGCTGGCCGACGGTAGCCGTCCCTTCCAGCAGGCCCTTGTTACTGAACGCACTCAGCTCAGTCACCTGAATCTGTTGTGGGTCGGCACTCAGCGCAATCGACGGGTGACGCAGATCGGTGCGGTTAAAGGTCGACTCTGCCGCGTTCAGGCTGAGCTTACCCGACCAGATCCCCCACTGATGCTGCTGCGCCAGCAGCAGGTTCTCGCCGGATCCATCCAGTGAAGTCAGCTGGAAGGGAAACGCCGGATTGATGTCGATAATCAGGTTACGATTAGAGGTGAAACGCGTCACCGCTACGCTATCCAGCCACGCGGGCAGTGCCGCCTGCCAGCGGTCGCGCCAGTCCTGCGGCAGGGTATATTCCAGGCCGGCAACAGCCAGATTTTTCAGCGTCAGGCGTTTATCGCTGCGTGACCAGTCACCGTCAGCCCGAATGACCCCATTCGCCCAGCGTGAACTGAACTGCGTCAGCGCCAGGCCCTGCGGCGAGAAATCCAGGTTAACGATAGGATCATTAAGCTCGAATCCACCGTTGATAAAATTACTGGCATTCAGCGCCAGCGAACCATCATTACTCTGCCAGTCATCGCCCTGCCAGTTAACGTTTCTCAGCGTCAGATCAAGATCTGTCACCGCCCAGTCAGGTCCCTGCAGGCGGGCATCGGTCATGTCGAAGCGCGTAATGGCAATCGAGGGAACCACCTGCAGGCTATGCAGGAAATCTTTCAGGCTGCTGGCGGTCTGCAGACGAATGTCATTCAGTCGCAACTGATTAATTTTCCAGTTGCCCTGGGCATCACGCTCACCGTTGCCGGTCATGGAGCCACGCGCCAGGTCGGCACCAATATTATCAAAGCGCATCCGGCCCTGGGAAACACTGCCCTGAATCAGGACGTTTTCAGCGGGCACCTTATTCAGCGTCATGCTGCCTGCACTCATCTGGAAGCGGGCATCGCGACCCAGCATATCGAGGGCTGTGGGTTTCCACGGCAGAATGCCACCATTAACCTGCTGAGCAAACAGCGGTAACGCGCTGTCAGGGCTGTCGATACGCATGTTATTGAGCTGCAGCCGGTCGGCCTGAATGGGTAGCGCACTGCCTGGCGTCAGATTGGCCAGATTCACTTCCCCGTCGCGCAATTCAAGGCTGCTGAAATGCAGTGGATCGCTGAACTGAATCAGAGCCAGACCGAGATCGACCTGTTTCGCTACCAGAACCGCAGGCTGCCCATCATGACCAAAGCTGAAGTCATCCAGAATGATATGAGAGGGAGAAGAGAAATTGTGTTCAATTTTACTCAGGGAGAGATGCCATTCAGTTTTGTCGCTCACCCAACGGCTAAACCAGCCTGCACCCCACTGGGTCTGCAGCAACACATAGATCACCACAAGGATGAAAAGCAGCAGCAAAAGTAAGGTGAGGAAAAACTTTCCAATAAATTTCATCGCATCCTTCCCGAGTTAAATCCGGTGAGAGGTTGTTATGCCTGAATTACCGTTACAGCTCAACAGCCTGGATGTAAATCCGAATAATTAGCAGGCAGGCCGAAGCCTGCCTGTGGACTTACTTCTCTTGCGGGAAAATCAGGTTGAGCACGATGGCGGTAATGCCACCTGCCGCAATGCCGGAAGAGAGCAGGGTTTTCAGCCACTCGGGCGCAAACTGCAGGATTAAGGGTTGCTGAGAAACACCCAGCCCCACCGCCAGCGACAGCGCGATGATCATGATGGCGCGACGGTTAAGCGGCTCGCGTGACACGATGCGAACGCCCGAGGCGGCGATGGTGCCGAACATCACAATGGTTGCGCCGCCGAGCACCGGCTCAGGAATGAGCTGAACCAGACCGCTGACCGCCGGGAACAGCCCCAGCACAATCAGCATCAGCGCGACCACAAAGCCCACGTAGCGGCTGGCCACGCCGGTCAACTGAATCACGCCATTGTTCTGACCGAAGCAGGAGTTAGGGAAGGTATTAAACAGCGCGGAGACAAAGGAGTTAAGACCATTCGCCAGCACGCCACCTTTCAGGCGTTTCATATAGAGCGGTCCGCTCACCGGCTGCTCTGAAACATCCGAGGTGGCGGTGATATCGCCGATGGTCTCCAGAGAGGTGACCATAAATACCAGCATCAGCGGGATAAGCAGATTCCAGTCGAAGCCCAGTCCGTAGTAGAGCGGAGTTGGCACCATGATTAACGGCTGATCGGCAGGAATACCTGTCGCAGGCAGCATGCCCATCGCCCAGGCCAGCAGATAGCCCACCGCCATGGCAATCACCAGGGAGGCGACGCGCAGGTAGGGATTCTTCTGTCGGTTCAGCAGCACGATCACCAGCAGCACGGCTCCGGCCAGCATCAGATTTTTCGGCGCGCCAAAGGTATGGTCGCTCATCGCACTGAAACCGCCGCCAATGGAGGTCAGGCCGACCTGAATCAGCGACAGGCCAATAATCATCACCACGATACCGGAAACCAGTGGGGTAATGATCCGGCGCGCCAGATGCAATACGCGCGACAGCACCATTTCGGTACAGGAGGCTACCATCAGCGTGCCAAACAGTGCCGCCATCATGGTGGGCACATCAGCACCGCCATTTTTCAGCGCCATCCCGCCCATAATCAGAGGCGTTACGAAGTTAAAGCTGGTGCCCTGAATCGACAACAGGCCCGAACCTACAGGTCCCCAGGTTTTGATTTGCAGCAGTGATGCCACGCCCGATGCAAACAGCGACATACTGATCACGTGCCGGGTATCTTCTGCAGGCAGGCCCAGCGCCTGACAAATCAGAATCGCAGGCGTAATAACCGCGACAAACATTGCCAGCAGGTGCTGACCGGCGGCAAACAGCGTTTGCGGCAGGGGGGGACGATCTTCAAGACGATAAATCAGTTCACTTTTCGTGGCGGAAGGCTGGTCTGGCTGAGGAGTGGTGGACATCTTCTGTTCTTCCCAAAAAATAGTGTGGCGATTGTAATCATCCGCAGGCTAAAAGCAATCGTTTGCCCGGTGAGGATAAAAAAGGCCGTACCAGAATGGAACGCACTCAGACGTTGGTATAGCGGGTGTTCTCTGGCAGCCAGCGTTCAATCAGGGCGCTGGCCTGCTCGGGATAGTGCTGGTGGATGTGGCGCGCCACGCGCTGAACTTCCGGCACCATCGCGGCATCACGTAGCAGGTCGGCTACTTTGAATTCAGCGTTGCCGGTCTGACGCGTGCCCAGCAGTTCACCCGGACCGCGAATCTCAAGATCGAACTGAGCAATGACAAAGCCATCATTGCTGTCGCGCAGCACCTGAAGACGCTTCTGCGCCGTCTTGCTCAGCGGCGCTTTATAGAGCAGCACACAGTGCGATGCTACAGCACCACGACCTACACGGCCACGCAGCTGATGCAGCTGCGCCAGCCCTAACCGCTCCGGGTTTTCGATAATCATCAGGCTGGCATTCGGCACGTCAACGCCGACCTCTATGACTGTCGTCGCCACCAGCAGCTGCAGCTCATTCGCTTTAAAGGCCTGCATCACCGCCTGCTTTTCCGCGGGCTTCATCCGGCCATGTACCAGTCCGATGTTCAAGTCGGGAAGCGCCATTTTCAGGGATTCCCAGCTGGCTTCTGCCGCCTGCGCTTCCAGCAATTCGGACTCTTCAATCAGGGTGCAGACCCAGTAGGCCTGACGTCCCTCGCGGCAGGCATGCTCAACCCGCGCTACAATCTCATCGCGTCGCGTATCGGGGATGGCGACGGTGGTCACCGGTGTACGTCCCGGTGGCAGCTCATCGATAGTTGAGGTATCCAGATCGGCATAAGCCGTCATCGCCAGGGTGCGCGGAATGGGTGTGGCGGTCATGATCAGCTGATGCGGATGGAAACCCTGTTCCTCGCCTTTTTCCCACAAAGCCAGTCGCTGGTGGACGCCGAACCGGTGCTGCTCATCAATAATGACCAGCGCCAGACCCTTGAACTGCACCTGCTCCTGAAACAGCGCGTGTGTGCCGACTACCATCGCCACCTGGCCGCTGGCTATTGCTTCCTGCTGTGCCTGGCGGGCTTTGCCTTTCTGTTTTCCGGCCAGCCAGCCCACTTCTATGCCCAGCGGCGCAAACCACTGACGGAAGTTACTGGCGTGCTGTTCCGCCAGCAGTTCGGTCGGTGCCATTAGCGCAACCTGTTTGCCATGGGCGATAACATTCAGCGCAGAGAGCGCGGCTACCAGCGTTTTACCCGAGCCGACGTCGCCCTGCACCAGCCGCATCATTGGGAAATCGTTGGCCAGATCTTTCTCTATCTCCGCCACCACGCGTTTCTGCGCATTGGTCGGTGAGAAGGGCAGCGCGGCCAGCAGCTGATCGCTAAGGTTGTGTCGCGGCGGCATCGGTAACGCGTAATAGCGCTGAGCACCGGCGCGTACCGCCAGCATGCTGAGGTTATGCGCCAGCAGCTCTTCCAGAATTAACCTGCGTTGCGCCGGATGACGGCCACTCTCCAGCTCACTGAGCCGGAGATCGGGCGGCGGACGATGCAGTGTGCGCAGTGCATCAGGCAGGCTGATCAAGCCGCCGCTCAGTTCCTTCGGCAGCAGCTCGGCAATCGGGCAGCTCTCCAGCAGCGTCAGCGCCTGATCGGTAAGATTACGCAGCGTGGCCTGTCGGATGCCTTCAGTGGTGGGATAAACCGGTGTTAAGGTCTCTTCCAGCGCTACATTGCTCTGTTCGCCCTGGATGCGGTATTCGGGATGAATGATCTCAGCGCCGCGCTGACCGCGCTTAATCTCGCCATAAGCGGTGACGCGCCGGCCCGGCGACAGGTTGTTCTTCATCCCGGCATTGAAGTTGAAGAAGCGCATGGTCAGGACACCACTGCCATCGCTGATCTGGCACACCATCATCCGGCGGCGACCAAAGGTGATGTCTGTGTGCAGCACTTCGCCTTCTACGGTGGCCCAGATACCGGGCAGCAGATCGTCAATGGCATAAAGCTGGGTACGATCTTCGTAGCGTAGCGGGAGATGAAGCAGGAGATCCTGAATGGTGTGCAGGTCAATTTTAGCCAGTTTTGCCGCCTGGCTGGCACCGACGCCGGTCAGGGTACTGAGCGGGATGGCATCCAGCAGACGGCCTTTCATCTTTTTTTACCGGTTGATTGCATGGTTGCCCACCAGCTGGGATCGGCGTCGACTTCGCCCTGGGCATTGATGCGCGGATAGGGTAAACCTTTCTGCTTCGCGACCCGCGCCAGCACCGGGAATCCGCCTTCAAACAGCAGGCGTTGCTGCTCATCATCATCCAGCAGGCTGTAATCGCGCAAATAAAAACCGGCATTCTGCCGCTGCCGCTGCGCTTCATAGAGGATCAGCGCACAGGCAACCGAAACATTCAGTGACTGCACCATTCCTGCCATGGGAATTACGATCTTCCGGTCAGCCAGCGCCAGTGCTTCTGCAGTGATGCCGGTTTTTTCCTGTCCCATCAGGATGCAGGTGGGAAGGGTATAATCGATCTCACGGAAATCCACGGCATCGTCAGAAAGATGAGTCGCCAGAACCTGCATCTTCTGCTGTTTAAGCCGTTTTACGGCATCGCCGATGGTGGGATGGGTGACCACTTTCACCCAGCTGTTGCTTCCGGCAGACGCGGAAGCCTGGGTGCGCATCCGCTGGCTGGGCCAGACAGCATGTACTTCGTGGATGCCCACAGCGTCGGCCGTGCGGATAACCGCCGACACATTGTGCGGCTTATGCACCTGCTCCATACAGACCGTCAGGTCGTGCTGGCGCAGTGCCAGCATCGCCTGAATCCGGGCAAAACGTTGATCGTTCATGCCTAATTACGGTTACGGTGAACTTTGATCACATCCGGCATCACGCGAATTTTACGCATGATATTCGCCAGATGGACACGGTCGCGTGCGGTGAGGCGGATAAAGGCGCTGTAGACGCGGCCATCACGCTCTTCGGTATTGAGGCTCTGAATATTGGAACCGGCCGTATTGATTGCTGCCGTCAGGTTTGCCAGTGCGCCCTGATGGTTAAACATGTCGACTTTGATTTCCGCCACGAACTCCTGCTCGGTGACTTTATCCCACTCGACCGGCATGAATTTTTCCGGCTCTTTCTGGTAGCCGCGAATATTTCGACAGGATTCATGATGCACCACCAGTCCTTTTCCAGGGCTGACATGAGCAACAATCGGGTCACCGGGAATCGGTCGGCAGCATTTGGCGAACGTAATCAACACGCCATCAGCGCCTTTGATCGGCAGCTTACCGCGTTTGCTGTTATTGATCGTCTTGCTGTCCGCCTGCAGCAGGTTCTTCGCCACGACCACGCTCATCGCATTGCCCAGACCAATTTCCGCCAGCAGATCGTCAAGCGAGGTCAGCTTCATACGGTCCAGTTCCTGACGGATATTCTCAGCCGGGATCTCAGCCAGTTTACGGCTGCCGCCCAGCGCATGGCTGAGCAGGCGGCGACCCAGATTAACCGAGTCTTCACGCTTGAGGTTTTTCAGCAGCTGGCGAATTTTGGCGCGGGCTTTGGAGCTGACGACAAAGTTGAGCCAGGCGGCGTTGGGACGGGCGCCTGGCGCGGTGATGATCTCAATCGTCTGTCCGCTGGTCAGGGATTGCGACAGCGGATAAGGCTGGCGGTCAACGCGTGCGCCGACGCAGGCATGGCCGATGTCGGTGTGAACCGCATAGGCGAAGTCCACTGGCGTCGCGCCGGTTGGCAGCTCAACAATGCGGCCTTCAGGCGTAAAGACGTAGATCTCATCCGGGAAGAGATCGGACTTCACGCTTTCGATAAATTCAAACGAACTGCCCGCACTCTGCTGCAGCTCCAGCAGGCTTTGCAGCCAGCGCTGAGCGCGAATCTGTGCGGTGGTGCCACTTTCGCCCGCCTGTTTATAAGCCCAGTGCGCAGCGACCCCCATTTCCGCCATCTGATCCATATCTTCGGTGCGAATCTGCACTTCAACCGGCACGCCGTGCGGACCGATCATGGAGGTATGGAGCGATTGATAGCCGTTAGCCTTGGGGATGGCGATGTAATCTTTCACGCGGCCCGGACGCGGCTTATACAAGCTGTGCATTTGGCCCAGAACGCGATAGCAGGTATCCAGATCTTTCACGATGACGCGAAAGGCATAGATATCCATGATCGAGTGAAAACGCTGCTCTTTCAGCGTCATTTTGCGGTAGATAGAGTAAAGATGCTTTTCGCGACCGCTGACGCGGCAGGGAATGCCCGCTTCCTGCAAACGGCCATCAATCTCAGAAAGAATCTTCTGGATCATCTCTTTACGATTACCGCGCGCGGCTTTCACCACCTCTTTAATTACCCGATACCGGTTCGGGTAAAGAGCCTCAAACCCGAGCTCTTCCAGCTCCGTTTTAAGATGATGAATACCCAGTCGATGCGCCAGCGGACTGTAAATCTCTAACGTTTCCAGCGCGATGCGGCGACATTTGTCCGGGCGTAACGACCCCAGGGTGCGCATATTGTGGGTGCGGTCAGCCAGCTTGATGAGAATGACGCGGATATCCTGCACCATCGCCATAATCATCTTGCGGAAGTTCTCTGCCTGCGCTTCTTTCTTGTCGCGGAATTTCAGCTTATCCAGCTTGGAAACGCCTTCGACCAGCTCCGCCACGCTTTTACCAAACAGCTGTTCCATGTCCTGGTAAGTGGCAGGCGTATCTTCGATCACGTCATGCAGCAGCGCGGCCATGAGGGTTTCATGGTCGAGCTTCATTTCCGCCAGAATACAGGCCACGGCAACAGGATGGGTGATATAAGGCTCACCGCTGGAGCGCGTCTGTCCCTCGTGGGCATCACGTGCGACAAGGTAGGCTTGCTGGAGGCGCTTGATCTGCTCCTCTGGCAAGTATTTTTCAATCAGTTGATTGAGACTTTCAAACAGATACAAGGGCGACCTGCAGGTGGCTGTTAACGACGACCTTCAGCGATAGCGGTAACGGCCTGTAATTCAGCGGCTTCCTGCTCTTGCTGTTCCTGACGATCACGCACATCTAAAATCTGATTGGTGACCAGACCTTCTTCGATTTCGCGCAGAGCGATAACGGTAGGCTTATCGTTCTCTTCCGGAACCAGCGGATCTTTGCCGCCAACCTGCATCTGACGTGCACGACGTGCAGCGACCAACACCAGGTCAAAACGATTACCAACTTTTTCTACTGCGTCCTGAACGGTTACGCGTGCCATAGGTGTGCTACTCCACAGATGAAGAAATGACTGCGCATCATACTGAAACTGTATTCAGACTGCCAACAGTTTGCTGATTAAAGCATCGTGACGCGCCTTCTGGCGCGCCATACGCAGACGTTCGGCGCGAATAATGGTTTTCAGATCGGACAGCGCCAGATCGAAATCATCATTCACAATTAAATAGTCATACTCGGCGTAGTGGCTCATTTCCGCTACTGCCTGAGCCATGCGACGCGTGATGACCTCTTCGCTGTCCTGACCACGACCGCGCAGACGGCGATCGAGCTCTTCTTTCGACGGCGGCAATACAAAGATGCTGCGTGCGCCCGGCATTTTAGCGCGGATTTGCTGCGCACCCTGCCAGTCGATGTCGAGAAACACGTCAACACCGGTTGCCAGCACCTGCTCAATAGCATGGCGCGACGTACCGTAATAGTTGTCGAAAACTTTAGCGTGTTCGAGGAAGGCATCTTCCGCGATCATCCGCTCAAATTCATGTTTCTCAACGAAAAAATAGTGTTCGCCATGGGCTTCACCCGGACGCATGCCGCGCGTCGTGTGCGAAACAGAGACCTGCGTATCATACAACGGCTGGGTCTTTAACAGTGCCTGAATCAGGCTGGATTTCCCTGCACCGCTGGGGGCAGAAACAATATAGAGCGTGCCTTGAGCCATGGTTTTCTTGAATTGATTAAAAGCGGAGTCGATTTCCTGCACAGTATACACAGCTTCCCGCTGCCACGCAGCGTTTGCGCAGCGGCAACAGCCAACTTTTGCGCATCTTCGCGCAACTGTCTGTCAGGCCTCTGCAATTAATACCTTATTGCCACGGCATCCCTTCCGCTATCAAACATCATCTCTGGCTGACACCAAAGCGTTGATATTGAATACCGCAAAACGTCAGGAGAGAGAGTATGAAAGGATTCGGCTGGCCGCTGTTTGCGGCTATTTTGTGGATCGTCACATGGCCTGCGCACAGCGCTGTTTGTCCGGTCTGGACACCGATCCGGGCGACGGAAGAGGTCCGCCGCCTGCAGCAGCAACTGCAACACTGGGATGACGCTTACTATCGTCAGGGGCTGAGTCCAGTGGCGGATGCGGATTATGACGCTCTTCAGCAGCGACTGATTCAGTGGCAGCACTGCTTTAGCCCTTATCAGCCGGCTTACGAACCGCAACTGCCGGGTAATGGCAAGTCATTGCATCCGGTCGCCCATACTGGCGTAAAAAAGATGCGTGACAAGCTGGCGCTGGCTTACTGGATGCAGGGGCGTAGCGATCTCTGGGTGCAGCCCAAAGTTGATGGCATCGCCGTTTCACTGGTGTATCGCCACGGCAGGCTGGTCTCCCTGTTAAGTCGCGGCGACGGATTACTGGGTGAAGAGTGGCTGACTAAAGCCGCCTGGATCCCGGCGATTCCGCTGCATATCGACACCCATCTCGACGACGTTGTGCTGCAGGGTGAGTTATTTCTGTCGATGACCGGTCATCAACAGGCCGTTGATGGCGGTAAAAATGCACGCGCACAGGTAGCCGGGGCCATGATGAGTAAACAGCGCGTTCCCCTGCTGGACTCGCTCGATGTTTTTATCTGGGCCTGGCCAGATGGTCCCGACAAAATGGCAGAACGCCTTGAGCAACTCCGCCGCTGGGGACTGGGCGTTGCCGCAAAATGGAGTCACCGCGTCAAAGATGAAGAGGAGGTCGCCGCCTGGCGGGATCGCTGGTTCCATGCTGCGCTGCCCTTTGTCACTGATGGCGTGGTGGTGCATCAGAGCCTTCGTCCTGCGGGCAAAAACTGGCTGCCGGGAGAGGGAACCTGGGCTGTTGCCTGGAAGTATCAGCCTCCGGAAGTCAGCGCTGAAGTGCTCTCAGTCGATTTTCCTGTTGGCCGTACCGGGAAAATAGCTGCCGTCCTTAATCTGCAGCCGGTGCAGCTGGATGACAAGACCGTCAGACGGGTCAATGTCGGATCTCTGCGTCGCTGGCAGGAAAGCGATATCGTGGCGGGCGATGTGATCACGCTGAGTCTGGCGGGTCAGGGGATACCCCGGCTGGAGCGGGTTATCTGGCGCGTAGCAGAGCGTGACTATCCTCAGCCTCCCGACGCGTCGCATTACACGCCGTTAAGTTGTTACACCTTCAGTGCGGAGTGCCAGAAGCAGTTACTGGCAAAATTACGCTGGCTCAGTCAGAAAACGGTGCTGAATATTGCGGGCGTTGAGCGCAGCACCTGGCTGCGCTTACTGGAAACCGGCCGTATGACGCATCTGTTCGGCTGGCTGACGTTAACACCGGAACAGATCGCCGTCGCAACGGGCTTCTCTTCGGAACAGGCGGGTCAGCTCTGGCATCGTTTTAATCTCACCCGTCAGCAGCCGTTTCGTCGCTGGGTGGATGCCTTAGGTATTTCACTGCCGCGGAAGGCCCTGAAGTCACTGCCCGATCAGCAGTGGGAGAGTTTAATGCAGCGGGATGTTGCGGGCTGGCAGGCGTTACCGGGCGTTGGCCCTGCGCTGGCAAAGCGGCTGGTGGCGCAGTTGCATGATGCCCGTGTGCAAGGGCTGATCACGTTCCTGCAGCAGCAGAACATTCCTGCATCATCAGTGCTCGGGATGGGGATAGTTGAAAATCGGCAAACCAAGGCGGAAGCGCAGCGCCAGTAAACGGGCAAAGAAGCCGAATAGCAGGGTAATGATAATCACCGCTTCATGCGCCAGCGTAGTTTTCAGCAGCAGGATATAGATCCAGCCTGAGGCGAAAGCGATACCGGCGTAGAGTTCCTTCTGAAACACCAGCGGAATACGATTACAGAACATGTCACGCAATACGCCACCAAAGACGCCGGTAATCACCGCACTTATCGCGGCAATAATCATGGCGTGGCCGGAATCGAGCGCAACCTGTGCACCAATAATAGAGAAGACCACCAGTCCCAGCGCATCCAGTACCAGGAACACTTTGCGCAGGTGCGTCATCAGTGGTGCCAGGAAAGTGGTGATGACCGCTGCTGCTGCCACAATCATGATGTATTCGGGATTTTTCACCCAGCCCAGCGGATAGTGACCCAGCAGGATGTCGCGCACGGAGCCGCCACCGATGGCAGTCACTGACGCAATAATAATGACACCGAACAGATCCATTTTGCGGCGGCCCGCCGCCAGCGCGCCTGTCATCGCTTCAGCAGTAATACCAATAATATAGAGAACGGTCAGTAACATAGCAGGCTCCAGTAAGGCGACGGCATAGATCAGGAGACGGCGACTGAGATTTCTGGCGATCGGCGTCCGGGATTAGCGCAGTTTATACCAGCCAGCCCCGGCGTCAGCATAGAAAGACTTTTCTGGAGAGGGCCTGCGCAGACATCTGAGGGGAAAGAATGTACAGCAGATTTGTACGTTACAGCCCGGATGTTTAATCGCTCTGGACTATGGGGGTTAACCGACTGTGACTGCCAGGCTATCGCTGGACGTAAATCAGTTTATAAAGAAGATAAAAAAGCTGGATGCAGCGGGTAAAGTAAGGAATTGATGAAGGAAGTAAAACGACAGACTTAATAAAAAGAAAAGGCGTGCTGATTAACAGCACGCCAACGCATCGTTTCGGATGCTCAGAGCCCACCATACAGACTTATTTTATTATTTGTTTCTTGCACGAATTTTAGAAAAGGCTTTCAGGCTAAAATGGTATTCTGGCTGGAACCATGAACGACCATAGTAGCAGTAAATCAGCATGCGAATGGATGCCATCGCCAGGTAACCCCAGATCGCACACAGTACTGAAGGTGTCAGCCAGACGGTAAATAAAGTGACGGCAAGACCGGCTAATACTGATGAGGTTTCAGCAAAGGCGATACGGGTATATTGTTTTTCGCGCTGTAATATTGCACGGTAATGCTGACCCTGTGGGATGATAATAAACACCACTGAGACCATCTGCAGCATTAACGCCAGTTTAGGCTGACCAAACAGGCTGTTCAGCAGGTGGCTGCCCGTCAATAACAGACCAAACACCGTGACACCCATCAACATATTACCCCAGTAGATCGTGGAGAGGTCGTTGATAGAGAGCATACAGCGGCGGATCAGCTTATTTGAGAAGCCGCGATCGGCCAGCGTATCGATAGCCAGTAAGGCTATCACGGCGATCGCCAGCAGGTTCAGTTCATTCGCCTGCAGGATTTGCGCCAGCAACGAGAGCTGCAGTACGCCGATGCCAATAATTTTTATTGAAGAGAGCAGAGACCACTTTGCACTATTAAGACTGCTTTCACGTATTGCCATAATATACTCGTTAGAGTTCATTGACTCTGTGACAATTAAATCGTTGAGTAACGGCAATGAGAGATTGCTGTTACACCGTTAGTTAGTGCAATTTTTCTGGCCGGAGTCCTGAAATACCTTTCCAGGCTTGCCATGTTATTATTGATTCAATCAAATGATGCTCAGATAAAAAAGAGATATCCCTGGTAAATTCTCTGTTTCGTGTCATGGCAGGAATCCCCTGCAGCTAAAAAGAATTCCGCCAGATCACGAATAAATCCTGTTGTAGTTTTATATTCTCCTGCCAGCATCCTTGCGGCAATCTCAACGCATTCTTTTCCTGATAACAAAGGATACGCAGAGCGGTCCATGACTTTTTTCCTGCTTTATCATTATAGGTATTGCTGTGTGTGGAATGATTTATACATTGTTTTATTTAATTTAACACCATAAGAAAAGTCTGATTACGCGCCAGCAGAAATAAATGGTTTCAATTCATGCATGATAAATATTAAATATCCAGCACGTCAGTAATAAACAATTGTTGATGATTAATGTATGCGTTTTAGCGAAAGTGTTTATACAGCAGATGAAGATGCCTGAAATCAGCGGGGATTGCCTGTCTGTCAGACAATGTTGCCAGGAATTTTCCTGGCAACAATGCTTAAGCAGGGTTGGTGGTAAATGTGTAAAAGGGGCATGCAATCAGATAAAGGCTTTATGCTTTATCTTTGAAAGTTTTTCTGTTTTTTTTCATAAACAGCCAGTGATAAGTACAGAGAAAAAATCGAGCTAAGTCATTGATTTATTGTGTCAGAAGCTGGTTAAGCTTCTCAAGATCGTTGCTAACCCATTCAATATCCTGCTTAAATCTCTCATCTGAAGTAAATGGCTGGCGGTAAACCGTCACCATCACCTCGGCACCCTGCTCGTTAGCGATCACGCGCATTGGCACGTAGATTTCTTTTCCTGAGCCACTGTCAATCCAGTGATCCATTACGCCAAACGGATTATGTGGCGAGAACCGTAGCTTTACATTTCCCTGAGGACCTCTGGCACGCCAGCGATTGCCATCAGGTTCTAATGCACTATTCGTCAGCCCGGACGCCCACTTTGGAAAAAATTCCGGCTTCCAGATAGTTTCATAAAGATCTAACCAGTGACGCGGAATCGTCAGGCTCAGCGTGCGCGAGGAGAGCATACAACCTCCGGGAATAAGCTAAAAAAGCATTAAAGCATGGGGTCCGGCTCGTTAATACGTTGTAACAGCAGAAGTGTGGTGTTGGCAGGGTTTCGTACAAACGGCAGACAACGGATAAGGCTGTCTGCCGCTGACTCAGATAAAATTGCCGCGTGCAGAAACTGCGTGCTCTTCGCTATGCCCCCTGGCGCGACGCAGAACAAAGCCATCCGACTGTGCCATCACTGCGCAACTGTGATTCGGGAAGATACGCAGCAGCGTGCCGACTTCAGGACGGCAATCCTGATAAAGCAGAAAACCATGCTCCTCAGATAACTTTGTCACCTCATACGTGTGGCCCGCTTCGTCGGCTGCAACACCAAAGCCGCTGGCATTGGTGCCGTGTGGCCCTTTATCTGAACTCAACATTTTCGATCCGGCATCCACAATCGCGAAATGATCGTTTACCGCTACCACTCGGGTAATGACGCTCATTGCCAGCTGTTCGACGTGACTTAGCCCGAGGCGACAGGCGGTAAGGTCCAGCAGTGCATAGTTGCCGGGCCGGATTTCACTGATGCAGGGCGCAACGTCGGCTGCCAGAGCCGTAGGCGTTGAACCCACAGAGAGCGGACAGTCAGTAAATCCTGCCGCCTGCAGTTTTGTCTGAAGCTGCTGCATCAATACCGTTTCCTGCCTGGCAATATCAACAATAGCCGCGGCATTACCGGCACCATAAGCGTGGCCGGCATGCGACACTAATCCGGCAAAGCGTACGCCTCTGTCCCGCAGCGCCTGAGCAATCAGCACCGCTTCATCACTATCAGGATTAACACCAATGCGGTGTAATCCAACATCCACTTTAATCGCCACCGCCAGCTCGCAGTCTGGTTGTTGCTGCCACGCATCCGCAATCGCTGCCACACCCTGCAGCCTGTCCGCGATCAGGGTAAGTTTTGCCTGATGAAGCACGGCGTGACGCAGCAATTCAGCCACGCTTTGCGGTTGCACAACCGGATAGGCTAAAAGCAGATCACGAACGCCACCCTGAATAAAGCTGATACCTTCGCTGGGTTTAGAGACCGTGATGCCCTGAGCACCATATTCAAGCTGACGCTGAGCAATCCAGACGCTTTTATGTGTTTTGATATGCGGACGCAATGCGACGCCTGCCGCACTGGCTTTGCGCTGCATATGCTGCAGATTCTGCTCCAGGCGCTCTGCATCCACTTCAATATAGGGCGTAAGGCGGTCATCAATCAGCGGCCTCTGCCACTGTTGGGCATTGTTGGTATCCAAAAAAATCCTCGGGCCATTGACGGAATAAGAGGGTTCATATTCTCTCAATTCTTTCGCTGAGGCCAGATTGCCGGATGCAAACCCGAGTGCTGAAAAACAGAAACAATGATAAAGAGCAAGAAAGCACCTCACCAGGTGAAGAGGGCGATAGGTTTAGAAAGATGAAAAAAATAAAGCAGGCGCGGTGCCTGCTTTATCTGCTTACTCAGACGTAGAGTGATTGTTCACCCGGCGGACGGGTTTTGAATCGGCGATGCAGCCAGAGGTATTGTTCCGGTGCGCGCAGAATCTGATTCTCGATCACTTTATTCATATAAGCTGCTGCTGCAGCCTCGTCCGTATGCGGATAATTTTCCAGCAATGGCTCAATGATCAGATGATAGCCATCATTATCTGCATTACGGATCAGCATAATCGGCACCATCGCCGGCTTCGCCAGACGCGACAGCACAAAAGTGCCGTTGGTGGTGGCCGCTTTTTCTACCGCAAACAGCGGCGCAAAGGTACTGCCTTTCGGGCCGTAATCCTGATCCGGCGCAAACCAGACAGATTCACCCTGTTTCAGAGCGTTAACCATGCCGCGCAGATCGCGGCGGTCAATCATCGCTTTGTTCGAGCGCATCCGGCCTTTGGTCTGCACATATTCCATTGCCTGATTGTTGTGCGGGCGATACATCGCCATCATCGGCTGACAGAGACCGCTGATGCGGCCGCCCAGCTCCAGTGACATGAAATGCACGCCAATCAGCATCACACCGCGCTTTTCATTCTGCGCAGCGTGGAGATTATCCATACCTGACACTTTAAACAGACGTTTTACCGCACGGTCAGACCAGAACCAGGCAATACCGGTTTCAGCCAGCGCCATGCCTAACGACGCAAAATTACCGGCGATCATATGTTCTGTTTTTTCTTCACTGATGCCAGGAAAGCAGAGCTCAATGTTACGGCGGGTGATTCGCTCACGGCGCTGCAGGAAATGGCGGGAAATTTTGCCCGCACCAGCACCGAGACGCATAAGGAGAGGATAGGGAAGCTGGACGATGAGCCACAGCACACTAAGACCAAACCAGGTAAACCAATAACGCGGATGCAGCAGCGAGCTGCTAAATTTTCCGGTGTTTTTCATTAAAACCTTCATGAGATAAATGGATGCATCGCATAAAGAACACTTCCATAAAGTCTCCAGGCGCTACAGCTGTACTGATTTCGACCAGCACTTTATCAAAAAGTGCCTTCAAAGAAAGAGAATCTGCGGAATCTACAGGATTGACCTGTTTCAGGGAGCCAGCGTTTCGGGTGCCAAAAAAGTGTTCGCAACAGAAAAAATATTTTAAATTCAGGGTATTAAAAAGACAGACCTGAAAAGCGAAGTGTGACTGACAGGCGTTCAGGAAGAGTCCGGAAATGAATATTTATTAATCTTTACGTAATGTTGAGGCCAGCCACGTCCATTAAAGGCCGTATGAGCTAGTGTAGCTTGCCTGAAAAATGAACAAAGCGCCATCGCTGGCGCTTCATTACTGACCTGCCGGGCTGGTGTTACTCGATATTCTGAATCTGCTCGCGCATCTGTTCAATCAGCACTTTCAGTTCGATCGCAGAAGTGGTGATGTCGGCGTTGATCGACTTCGATGCCAGCGTATTCGATTCACGATTGAACTCCTGCATCATGAAATCGAGCCGACGGCCAACCGCTTCTTTCTTTTTCAGGATGTTGTAGGTCTCTTTGACGTGCGCATCCAGACGATCCAGCTCTTCGGAGACGTCAACGCGCTGCGCCATCATCACCAGTTCCTGCTCCAGGCGATTGTTTTCCAGCTGGACTTCAGCATCTTCCAGTTTGGCGACCAGACGCTCACGCTGCCATTTGATGACTTCAGGCATCTGCGCCCGCACTTTGCTGACTTCCTGCGAAACCCCTTCCAGACGCTGCTCAATCATCGCTTTCAGTGCGGTGCCTTCACTTTCGCGTGCTGCAATGAAATTATCCAGCGCACTATCCAGCGCCTTCAACAACTGCGTGTTAATGGCATCCAGATCCTGCTCCTGTGCAGACATCACACCGGGCCAGCGCAGAATATCCAGCGGATTAATCGCGCCTTCATCGCTCTGCATTTTCACCCAGTTGGCCGCCTGCACCAGCTGTTTCGCCAGCGTTTCGTTGAGCATCAGCTCGCCCTGCGCGCTGGGGTCGGCATCAAAACGCAGGTTGCACTCAATTTTACCGCGCGTCAGACGCTGGCGAATGCGTTCGCGGATAACCGGCTCCAGCCCACGAAACTGTTCCGGCAGGCGGATGTAGGTTTCCAGATAACGCTGGTTAACAGAACGCAGCTCCCAGGCGGCGCTGCCCCATTCGCCTTTGGCTTCGCTGCGGGCATAAGCGGTCATACTGCGGATCATAAGCGGTACTCATTTGCGGAAAGATGTGTGAAGTATAGCGAGGCGAGCCACGGCATAACAGGCATAAGCGTCTCACCGGAAAATAACGAACCATTTCCGCTTTCCGCGAGAGCCACTTATGATGACCACTGACCCCTTGTGAGGATGACCGATCTATGTCACGCGTTATTGCCCTTCCTGTTGTGATGGCTCTGCTGCTGGCGGGTTGCCAGACGCGCCATGCGCCGCCCACGAAACCGCAACCCATCTGTGCGGGTGGCGACATGATGATGCAGACCACGCTGTGGTTTGGACTAAGCAAGCCAGACGGCGGCAGGGTGAGTTCGCTTGACTGGATGAACTTTGTGGACAATGAGGTTACGCCACGCTTCAAAGCGGGACTGTCGGTTTATGACGCTAAAGGGCAATGGCTGGGCGAGAACGGCAAACTGGCACGGGAGAACAGTAAAGCGCTGATGCTGATCCACGGTATCGACCCTGCCACCAATCAGGATATTGAGGCGCTACGTACCCTCTATAAGAAACGCTTTGCTCAGGAGTCGGTGATGCGGGTGGATGCACCCGTCTGCGTCGGATTCTAGGACGAAAGCGGGCGGCAGCGAGGCCGCCCACGGAATAGTCAGATAAACAGACCGGCAAAAGCCGCAGAGAGCAGGCTCACCAGCGTGGAGCCATAGACCAGCTTCCAGCCAAACCGGGAAACCACATTCCCCTGTTTTTCGTTCAGGCCTTTTATGGCACCCGCCACAATGCCGATCGAGGCAAAGTTAGCAAAGGAGACCAGGAACACCGACAGAATACCCAGCCCGCGCGCGCTCATGCCCGCCGCAACTTTCTGCAGCTCAATCATCGCCACAAACTCATTTGCCACCAGCTTGGTCGCCATGATGCTGGCCGCCTGCAGGGCATCCGCTTTGGGAATGCCGATCAGCCATGCCAGAGGATAGAACAGGTAGCCGAGCAACTGCTGGAAGCTATAGCCAAAGACCGCTGCAAACACGGCATTCACGGCAGCAATCAGGGCGATAAAGCCAATCAGCATCGCCAGAATGATCATCGCCACTTTGAAACCAGCCAGGATGTACTCGCCCAGCATTTCAAAGAAGCTTTGCTCTTCATGTAGCTTTTCCAGCGCGATAGGCTGCTCATCCTGGCTTTTCATCGGGTTGATGATCGACAGGATAATAAAGGTGCTGAACATGTTAAGCAGCAGTGCGGCAACCACATACTTCGGTTCAATCATCGACATATAAGCACCGACAATCGACAGCGAAACGGTGGACATCGCAGTCGCTGCCATGGTGTAGAGCCGGCGCGGCGGGATATCACCCAGAATCCCTTTATAGGCGATAAAGTTTTCCGACTGACCCAGAATCAGCGTGCTGACGGCATTAAATGACTCCAGTTTGCCCATGCCATTAATTTTCGACAGCAGCGTCCCGAAAATACGGATCAGCAGCGGCAGGATGCGCCAGTGCTGCAATATGCCGATCAACGCGGAAATAAAGACAATCGGGCAGAGTACGCCAAGGAAAATAAATGCCAGCCCCTGTTTGCTCATTCCGCCAAACACGAATTCTGTACCCTGTGCGGCAAAGCCCAGCAGCGTTTCAAAGAATCCCGCAAACGAGCCGACCAGCGCCAGCCCCCCGGCAGAGTGAAGGAAGAACCAGCCCAGCGCGGCTTCTGCCACAATCAGTTGAACAATAAAGCGCAGGCGAATCTGTTTACGGTCATGACTGACCAGCAGCGCAAGGGCGAAAATCACCACCAGCGCCAGCAGGAAATGAAGAATGGCGGCCATATGTCTTTTTTATCAGAGAGAAAGGAAAGCGCATTTAGCCACAGCTGGCAGGGAATTTCATCTGATGCCTGCGCCAGACCGGCGCAAGAGACAGCGGGCAAGGAAGTCCGTATAATGCGCAGCCAATCATTAGCAAGCCGGAGAATACCCATGCGTCCAGCAGGCCGTAGCGCACAACAGGTGCGTCCAGTCACATTGACCCGCAATTACACCAAACACGCAGAGGGTTCCGTTCTGGTGGAATTCGGCGAAACGAAAGTGCTTTGCACTGCCTCCGTAGACGAAGGGGTTCCGCGTTTCCTTAAAGGCCAGGGCCAGGGCTGGGTCACGGCTGAATATGGCATGCTGCCGCGTTCTACTCACAGTCGTATGGCGCGTGAAGCCGCAAAAGGCAAGCAGGGTGGTCGTACGCTGGAAATTCAGCGTCTGATCGCCCGTTCACTGCGTGCCGCAGTTGATCTTAAAGCGCTGGGTGAATTTACCATCACGCTCGACTGCGACGTGATCCAGGCCGATGGCGGCACCCGTACCGCCTCAATCACCGGTGCCTGTGTGGCGCTGGCTGATGCGCTGAACAAGCTGGTAGCCAGCGGCAAGCTGAAAGCCAATCCGATGAAGGGCATGGTCGCGGCGATTTCAGTCGGTATCGTTAAAGGCGAAGCACTGTGCGATCTGGAGTACGTTGAGGACTCCGCGGCAGAAACCGACATGAACGTCGTGATGATGGAAGATGGTCGCATGATCGAGGTGCAGGGCACTGCCGAGGGCGAACCGTTCAGCCATGAAGAGCTGCTGACGCTATTGGCGCTGGCACGCGGCGGCATTGAGGAATTGATTCAGGCGCAGAAAGCAGCGCTGGAAAATTGATGTAACAGGCGACCTCAGGGTCGCCTTTTCTTTATTTGAGGAGTGAGAAATGAAAGCCTGGCAGCGTCAGTTTATTGAATTCGCCCTGAACAAGCAGGTGCTGAAGTTCGGTGAGTTCACTTTGAAGTCAGGGCGTAAAAGCCCCTATTTCTTTAATGCCGGTCTGTTCAACAGCGGACGGGATTTAGCGCTGCTGGGACGCTTCTACGCGCAGGCGCTGGTGGATGGCGCTGTCGACTTCGATCTGCTGTTCGGTCCGGCCTATAAAGGCATTCCGATTGCGACCACCACGGCGGTGGCGCTGGCGGATCATCATGACCGCGATGTGCCTTACTGCTTCAACCGCAAAGAAGCCAAAGATCACGGTGAAGGTGGCTTGCTGGTGGGCAGCCCGCTGCAGGGCAAAGTGATGCTGGTGGACGATGTGATCACGGCAGGCACAGCGATTCGTGAGTCGATGGATATTATCGGTGCGCATAACGCAACCCTGGCAGGCGTGCTGGTGTCGCTTGATCGTCAGGAGCGTGGACGTGGAGAGATGTCGGCGATTCAGGAAGTCGAACGTGATTATGGCTGCAAAGTGACCGCAATTATCACACTGGCCGACCTGATTAGCTGGCTGGAAGAGAAGCCGGAGATGGCCGATCATCTGGCTCAGGTTCGTGCCTATCAGAAAGCATACGGGATTTAACAGAGGCGGGCGCGATGCCCGCCTTCTTTGACTCTTTACACCAGCTGTACGGCAATCAGCGGCCAGCGAGCTTCAAAGTCTGCAGTAGGACTGAAACGAAACTCAGAACGGACATAGCGCGACAGTAAACCTTCACAGAAAGCCAGCAGCTGGCTTGCCAGTAACGCCTCATCAGCCTGAAAAGCTTCGCCCTCACGCATTTTTCGTTCACGCATCACCTGTCGCAGCTGCACTTCAATCCGCTCAAACAGTTGATTAATACGTCCCTGCAGCCGGTCCTGCTCGAACATCAGCGCATGACCGGTCAGGATGCGCGTCAGTCCCGGATTACGCTCACCAAATCCCAGAATCAGTTGCACGATCAGACGCAGGCGCGTCATGGTCTCTTTTTCATCTTTGAGGATCAGATTGATGCGGGTAATCAGACTGTCTTCGATAAACTCAATCAGGCTATCGAACATGCGTGTCTTACTGGGGAAGTGACGATACAACGCCGCTTCGGAAACGCCTACCGTGGCTGCCAGTTTGGCGGTGGTAATGCGCTGACTGCCATCACCCGACTCCAGCATCTGTGCCAGCGCCTGCAAAATCTCTTCGCGACGGTTCCGCTTCGCGACTTTTTTTTCTGCCATGACCTTAAAGACCCCTGAAATTCACCTAAAAACAGGCAACACCTACGCATCTGCCACAGGAACGCGTCCCATGGCGATGAGGAAAAATAACGGGCGTAAGTGAAAGTCGGTAATGCGGGTTACTGGCGACCTGAGTGGCCGAAGCCGCCTTCGCCGCGCAGGCTGGCGTCGAAATCGTCGACCAGGTTAAATTCCGCCTGTACCACCGGTACAAAGACCAGTTGTGCCATGCGATCGCCGGGTTGCAGAGAGAAACTTTCCTGGCCGCGATTCCAGACCGACACCATCAGTTGTCCCTGATAGTCGGAGTCAATCAGCCCGACCAGGTTGCCCAGTACAATGCCGTGTTTATGGCCAAGGCCTGAGCGCGGCAGGATTACAGCGGCCAGATCGGGGTCGGCGATATGAATCGCCAGTCCGGTCGGGACCAGCGTTGTTGTGCCTGGTGCGATGTCGAGCACCTCATCAATACAGGCGCGTAAATCTAACCCAGCGGAACCTGAAGTGGCGTAGGTCGGCAATGGAAACTCTTTGCCAACACGCGCATCCAGAATTTTAACGTCTATTTTTTTCATCATAACGGCTGACAATCTCGTCTATTAATTGTTGGCCAAGGAGAGACTTATCGCTGAGCGGTAAGCGTTTTTCTCCATCCTGCCAAAAAAGGTGAAGAGCATTGGTGTCGCTATTAAATCCCTGTCCGGCTTTAGCGACATCGTTAGCGCAGATCAGGTCCAGATTCTTGCGCACCCGTTTTTGCCGGGCGTATTCTTCCACATTCTGTGTTTCAGCAGCAAATCCAACCACAAATGGCCGGTTTTCCTGAAGTGCGGCGACCCCGGCAACAATATCGGGATTCTTTACCAGGTTCAGCGTGACGTTATCATCGCCGCCCTGTTTCTTGATTTTATCGGCCGCAATATCGGCTGCCCGGTAGTCTGCCACGGCTGCGCTTGCAATGAAAATATGTTGTTTAGCTATCTCGCTCATGACGGCGGCCTGCATCTCCAGCGCACTGGTAACATCAACGCGTCTCACACCCGCTGGCGCCGCCAGGCTGACCGGACCACTGACCAGCGTTACCTGTGCGCCGCGCCTGGCAGCGGCGGCGGCAATCGCAAAGCCCATTTTTCCGGAGCTGTGATTCGAGATGTAGCGTACCGGGTCCAGCGCCTCACGGGTTGGACCGGCGGTTATCATAATGTTGAGATGTTGCAAATCGTTGACGGGTGCAGCCCACTGCACCGCATGGTCAACAATCGCCAGCGGATCAAGCATCCGTCCCGGCCCGACGTCTCCGCAGGCCTGGCTGCCGCTGTCCGGCCCCCAGATCAACACGCCACGCTCATGCAGCGTTTGCAGGTTGTGCTGGGTCACCGCCGCACGATACATCTGCTGATTCATAGCGGGCACCACCGCCACGGGTGAGGCCGTCGCTAATACAGCCGTGGTCACCAGATCGTTTGCCATACCGGCAGCTATACGGGCAATCAGGTCGGCAGTGGCCGGTGCCAAAACAATCAGATCGGCCCACTTTGCCAGTTCAATATGACCCATCGCGGCTTCCGCTGCCGGATCAAGCAGATCGTCAAACACCGGATAGCCTGAAACGGCCTGCAGGCTGAGCGGAGTAATAAAGGCCTTTGCCCCCTCCGTCATCATTACGCGGACATCAGCGCCGCGGTCGCGCAGGCGACGCACCAGCTCAGGTGCTTTATAAGCGGCGATACCGCCGCTCACGCCAAGAAGAATTTTTTTGCCGGCTAATCCCATCATGATGTTGGCCTCACTAAGCTCTCTGCCGCCCGCGGCGGCGAATGCACGGACTTTATCATAAAAGCGTGGACGCGCCTTTTCACCAACTGCGTTTGCGAGCCGTCTCGAAGATTGATACGCCACTGATAGCGGCATGCTTCAGGATGGGCCACTCTTAAACTCATCTCAGGGAGAGCAACGATGAAAATCAAGGGACCACGGGAAAAACTGCAGAAACTGGGTGCGCATTCGCTCAGCGATACCGAACTGCTGGCCATCTTTCTCCGCACCGGCTCGCCAGGGCAGAACGTCCTTGAACTGGCCGGGCAGATGCTGGAGGGATTTGGCTCGCTTTATCAGCTCATGACGTCAGACAAAGCGGCATTATGCAAAATTAAAGGTGTCGGCGATGCCAAGCTGGCGCAACTGCACGCGATTGCCGAACTGGCGAAGCGCTTTTTCGCCAGTAAGCTGGCGCGAGAAAGCGTGATGGAAAATCCACAGATTACGCGCCAGTATCTGCAAAGCCTGTTAGCCCACCAGGAGCGGGAGATCTTTATGGCCCTGTTTCTGGATAATCAGCATCGGGTGCTACGGGCACAGAATATGTTCTCTGGCTCCATTAATAGCGTGGAAGTGCACCCTCGCGAGATCGTCCGGGAAGCGCTGAAGCTCAACGCAGCCGCCCTGATACTGGCGCATAATCATCCCTCGGGGATGGCGGAACCGAGCCGTGCAGACCGTGAAGTGACCCATAAAGTCAGCGAAGCCTGTCAGCTACTCGACATCCGTCTGCTCGATCATCTGGTGATTGGCCATGGCGAATATGTCTCCTTTGCTGAGCGGGGATGGCTCTGATTCAGGGAAATTTCGCGCCAGGTGGCGGCTTTTTGCCCGATCATTCGGGATCTTTATCTGTTCGGGACTTGAGCACTTGGGCTGAGCGGCGTATACTACGCCACCTTTGAGAATCTCGGGTTTGGCGGTTAGGCCAGCTTAGCGGGTTCCATGGAACTCGCCTGGCGGGCTGCAAGCCTGACGAGGCGGCCAAAACCTAATTTTTAAAGCTCGAGCTGATTTGATTTTTGGAGATATAGACATGTCACGAGTCTGCCAGGTAACTGGAAAGCGTCCGGTAACGGGTAACAACCGTTCCCACGCAATGAACGCGACGAAACGCCGTTTCCTTCCGAACCTGCACTCACACCGTTTTTGGGTTGAGAGCGAGAAGCGCTTCGTTACTCTGCGTGTATCTGTTAAAGGTATGCGCATTATTGATAAAAAGGGCATTGATACGGTTTTATCCGACATGCGTGCCCGTGGTGAGAAGTACTAAGGTACTAAGGAACTGAATCATGGCTAAAGGTATTCGTGAGAAGATCAAGCTGGTTTCCTCTGCTGGTACAGGTCACTTCTATACCACCACGAAGAACAAACGTACTAAACCAGAGAAGCTGGAACTGAAAAAGTTCGATCCGGTTGTACGTCAGCATGTGATCTACAAAGAAGCTAAAATTAAGTAATTTTAGTGTTCTGCTAAAAACCCGGCTCCGGCCGGGTTTTTTGTTTGTGTAAAACGCTGAGGAGAGGGTATGCCAGAGTTGCCAGAGGTTGAGACCAGCCGCCGCGGTATCGAGCCGCATTTGGTTGGTGAAACCATTCTTCACGCTGTGGTACGTAATTCACGTTTGCGCTGGCCTGTTTCGCAGGAAATCCTGGCGCTAAGCGATCAGCCGGTGCTCAGCGTACAGCGCCGGGCGAAATATCTGCTGCTGGAACTGCCGCATGGCTGGGTCATTATCCACCTGGGTATGTCGGGCAGCCTGCGTGTGCTATCCGAAGAGCTGCCAGCGGCTAAACATGACCATGTTGATTTGGTCATGAGTAACGGCAAAGTGCTGCGCTACACCGACCCGCGCCGCTTTGGTGCCTGGCTCTGGAGCAGCGATCTGGCGGGCAGCAGCGTGCTGGCGCATCTCGGACCTGAGCCGCTTAGCGACCAGTTTGACGGCGCTTACCTGTTTGATAAATCGCGTGGCAAACGCACGCTCATCAAGCAGTGGCTGATGGATAACAAAGTGGTGGTGGGCGTAGGCAACATTTACGCCAGTGAGTCACTGTTTACCGCCGGGATCCTTCCCGATCGTGCCGCAGGAAGTCTGTCGCAGGCTGAAGCGGAGCTGCTGGTCAACACCATTAAAGCGGTGCTGTTACGTTCAATTGAGCAGGGCGGTACTACGCTGCGAGACTTCTTACAGACCGACGGCAAGCCAGGCTATTTTGCCCAGCAGCTGCAGGTTTATGGCCGCGCCGGTGAACCCTGCCGCGCATGCGGTACGCCGATTATCAGCGGCAGACATGGGCAGCGCAGCACCTATTGGTGCCCCAACTGCCAACATTAAGCCAGTTTAGCCAGCAGTGCCTGATGCACGGGCGCGGGCAGAAAGGCGGAAACATCGCCGCTATGACGCGCCACCTCTTTGACCAGCGAAGAGGAGATAAACGAGAAGCCTTCAGACGGCATCAGGAACACACTCTCCAGCGTTGGCAGCAGGTGACGATTCATCTGCGCCAGCTGCATTTCATATTCAAAGTCTGATACCGCACGCAATCCACGGACCAGCACATTCGCCTGCTGGTCACGGGCGAAATTTGCCATCAGGTCGCTGAAGCCGACCACCTCAACGTTCGGCAGATGCGCCACCACCTGACCGGCCAGCGCCACGCGCTCATCCAGGCTGAACATTGGTTTTTTACTGGGGCTGGCAGCAATGGCCAGAATCACCTGATCAAACATCTGCGCTGCCCGCGTCACGATGTCGAGATGACCAAGCGTTACAGGATCAAACGTACCGGGATAGATGGCTTTAGTGGTCATACTCGCCCTTTTTTCGCAGCGTGATTCAGCGCCCAGAGGGCTGAATATTTATTGAAGGTATATTGCGCGTTGACTACCGCCAGAATCCAGCCCTGTTTGCCGTCGAGAAAACCGGCACGCAGCAGCAACGTTTTAACAAACGCGCCAAGCGTATGGCTGAACACCGAAAAGAGACCGCAACGCTTACCGCGCTGGTGACGTTCCGTGGCCCAGGCTTCGGCATAGGCCAGTTGCTTGCGCTGAAAGGCGATTAAATCGCGGCAGGTCAGATGTTCCAGATCGCCAGGCAACGCCACCACCGGTGCGCCGTCACTCTGCAGTGATTCATGCACCAGATTATCATTGTAACGGAAGGTGCGTGGATAGAGGCGCATCACGCGATCGGGATACCAGCCACTGTGGCGCATAAAGCGGCCGAGGAACAGATTACTGCGGCCCAGGCTGTAAACAGTGCGGCTGGGTGGGGCGACCAGCACCTGCTCAATCGCGGCGCGCAGTTCGGGTGAAACGCGCTCATCCGCATCGATCATCAGAATCATATCGCCGGTGGCATAGTGTTGCGCACGCTGGCGCTGGATGCCATAGCCCTGCCAGTCATCACTTTGATAGACCTGCGCTCCGGCTTGCGTGGCGATCTCAACACTGTCGTCACTGCTGCCAGAATCCAGCACAATAATTTCGTCGGCCCAGCTGACTGAAGCCAGACAATCCGGCAGCAGCTCCGCTTCATTTTTGGCGATCATCACCACAGAAAGACGCTGGCGTGCTGACATTAGTGGGCCCGTGGTGGCAGATGCGGTTCGAGTAACTGTAGCAGACGCTGAAGCGCACCCTGGTTCTGGTGCAGTACGTCTACCGCATGGCGTCCGTAATAACGGCGGTAATCATCATCCTGCAACAGGTTGGTGACCTCTTTTTCCAGCGAAATCACGTCGGTGACGGTGATCAGACCCTGGCCTTCCTGCAACTTACTGCAGATATCTTTGAAGTTCCAGATGTGTGGTCCCATCAGGACCGGAAGCGCATGGGCAGCAGGTTCCAGCGGGTTGTGTCCGCCCCGCTCAACCAGGCTGCCGCCGACAAACGCCAGATCGGCGATACCGTAAAGCAGCATCAGTTCACCCATTGAGTCGCCGATGACCACCTGCGTGGAACCGGATGGGATCTCACCGCTGCTGCGCAGGATAAAGCTGAAGCCGCGTTCCTGCGTTAGCTCGCGCGCATCGTTAAAACGTTCAGGATGGCGGGGAACCAGAATCAGCAGCAGATCCGGAAACGTCTGCAGCAGGCGACGATGGGTATCCAGCACGATGACCTCTTCGCCTTCGTGCGTGCTGGTGGCGATCCACACCGGGCGACGCGGTGCCCACTGGCGACGCAGCGTTACCGCTCTGGCGGCCAGCTCTGGCGTGACGGAAATATCAAACTTCAGGCTGCCGGTAATCGCCAGTTGTGAACGTTTCAGGCCCAGACTCAGGAAGCGGTCGCCATCTTCCGTGTTCTGCGCCGCAATCAGCGTGATGCTCTGCAACAGCTGGCGCATAAATTTACCCAGCTTGCGATAGCCTTTGGCGGAGCGGGCCGAGAGGCGGGCATTGGCGATAACCAGCGGAATGTTACGCTGGTGCAGAATGCGGATAATGTTCGGCCACAGCTCCGTTTCCATGATGATCACCAGCCGTGGATTAACCGTATCCAGAAAACGATTAATCGAACCTGGCAGATCATAAGGCAGATAGACGTGATGCACATCTTTGCCAAACGCAGATTGCGCCCGCTCAGAGCCGGTCGGCGTCATGGTGGTGACGGTAATCGGCAGGGTCGGATAACGATGACGCAGCGCGCGCACCAGCGGAATCGCGGCCAGAGTTTCACCTACAGAGACCGAATGCAGCACAATGCCGTCGGGCTTTACTTTGCCGACGCAATAACCATAGCGTTCTGCCCAGCGTTTGCGATAGGCAGGCGCTTTACGACCGCGCAGCCACAGGCGCAGCCAGATCAGTGGCTGAATGAAGTAGAGCAATGCGGTGTAAATGGTCGTCATAGTTACCGTTACAACAGGTTCGCGTCTAAAAACAGATTAAAATGAGATGGCGGCATGTTATCAGAAACCCCGCATGCACTCATCCCGGATTGTCAGTTGGTACTCAATACCTGTTGATAAAGCGAAGTCAGCGCCTGCGCCAGCTGTTGTGGACCATAAGGCTCAATTTTACGTCGCGCCGCGTCACCCATTCGTGAATCGACAGAAAGCGCCGGTATTGCATTAATCGCCTGGTTTAACCCATTGATATCCAGGGCATCACAGACGAAGCCTTGCTGACCAGCGGTAATAAATTCTGCGCCACCGCAACCGGTGCTTGTTATCACCGGTAAGCCGCAGGCCATTGCCTCCAGCACCACATTCGGAAAGGGGTCATAGAGTGTGGGCAGTAACAAGCCATCCGCCGCGTGATAGAACGGCTGCACATCCTGCTGTACGCCGACAAAGCGCAGGCGGTCCAGGCAGTGAAGCTGGTTTGCCAGCTGCTGGTAACGTTGTAATTGTTTATCCTGGCCCACCACAATCAGATAACGATCGCTGGCAGCCAGCGCCTGTATCGCCGCTTTCAGCCCTTTACGCTCAAAGCCGGAGCCGACATAGATCAGTACGGTAGCGGCATCGGGCAGTGACAGCTGCTGGCGGGTGGCGCGACGTGCTGTTTCTGTAGCGGGCTGGAAACGACTGGCATCGATAGCATTATGAATAACATGGATTTTTCCGGCGTCGAGCGCGAAACAGCGCAGGATATCGCGCTTTACCATCTCTGAATTACAGATCACCGCTTTCAGCGTCGGAGAGTTAAACATTTCCGCTTCCGCCTGCAGAACATAGCGGTGATAAGGACTGAATGTAGCACTCATCCGCTGCCACGATGAGACAATACGGGCGCGCTGTTCCAGCCAAACACGATGCACGCCATCACCCGCACGGAAAATGTCACAGCCAGCGATGCGCTCATGGCTTTGTACAATATCGAACTTTTCTCGCTCCCAGCAGGCACGTGCGGCACGGGCAAAGCCGCGCTCGCGGGAAACCCTGCCCAGCTTTGCCGGATTACAGATATGCAGATGCCAGTCTGGATTGGGCGTGCCCTGCCAGCTGCGGGTAATGATGTTGAGATCGAGCTTTTCGCTGCCCAGCGCTTCCAGGGCGCGTGAGATAAAACGTTCAGCACCGCCATCCGGACGATATTTCTGCCGGACAATGGCCAGCCGTAACTTACTCATTCAGGTAGTTCCTCGCTGCCGCGACCACATCCTTTACCGGAATGGCCGAGAGATAACGCTGGTCAGTTTTGGTGTCGATGGAATCGGGTGAGGGCAGCGGGCCATAATCGCCCGCCCAGATGACATGGTTGTTGTTCCCCCAGGGCCGCCAGTGCTGCAGCTTGGTCGGGCCAAAAAGTGCGATACAGGGCGTATCAAGCGCGGCAGCCATATGCATTGGCGCAGAGTCGACACCAATAAATAGCCGGGCATGATCGATCAATGCCGCCAGCTGCGGTAGCGTGAACTGACCCGCCAGCGAAACCACGTCAGGCGACGCACAGCGCGCGCGAATGCGGTTAATCATCGCCAGCTCCTGCTTGTCCGGCCCGGCGGTCAGCACCACTTTGCGGCCCGGTTGCGCCAGCTGATCAAGTGTGGCCGCAACGCTCTCTTCTTCCCAGCATTTAAAGCTCCAGCGTGAGGTCGGCTGCACCACAATATAGGGCGCGGTAATATGATGTTCCGCCAGTCGGGCCAGCACGATTTGCCGATCAGCGTCGCTGTAATGCATGGAGACACGTGCGCCATCGCTGCTGATGCCGAGGGGGGCCAGCGCCGACATATTCTGTTCAACGGTATGCAGTTTGCTGTGATTGTGTGTGGGGACCAGCCGATTGTGACACCAGCGCCACAGGGCGTTATCGCGTTTTTTGAATGCGAAACCGATACGAACGGGTGCCCCGGACAACCGCGTAATCAGGGCAGCGCGCCACTGATCGGCCAGGTTAATCACCAGATCATAATGCGCGTCACGTATGGCGCGAATTAATGCACGCTCATGGCCCAGCTTGCGCCAGGTTCCCTCCTGTTTCCATTTGCGATCGATGACGTGCAAATGGCGGATGGCCGGATGCGCTTCCAGCATCGGACGCGTTTCCTGATAGAGCAATACGTCAATGCTGGCCTGCGGGTAACGCTGACGAAGCGCATTAATGGCGGGCGTTGTGAGCAGCATGTCACCATGGTGGCGCAGCTTAATCAGTAATATATTTTTTGGAGAGATGTTTGCTGGAGTCAGGCTGGCCATAAACAGGAGTTCTCAGAATTCAGTGAACCGATTGTAGGGCAAACCCTTTTTAGGATAAAGCCAGCCTCAAAGGTTATTTATCACGCCAGCGATAGAGCCGCGCCAGCCATAACAGCAGCTGATACCACTGCTTAATTCCCCTGGCATTCCGTAGCATGCGCAGGTGCGTCCTGGTCGTGAAAAGATCGGCAATGATCGCCTGACGTGCGCGGGCCTCAGGCTCACGCCTCACACTGTGACAAACGCTCAGCGCTTCATGGGTTACCTGATAGTGAAATGATGGGTAGATTTTCACACGGTCACGATAGCGGGTGTTGAGTTCTTCCAGCAGACGCGCAATCTTCAGGTAGTGACGCTGATATTCAACGTTACGCTCGCCGGTACGTTTGCGGTTGCTGATTGAAGCGTCGTGCATATAGTAGCGATAGAGCACTGCTTCGGTATACCGCACGCGTTTTGCCAGCAGCATAAACTCGGTGGTCCAGGGAATATCCTGATGATGCAGGCCCGGCTCAAACTGCAACTGATGCTGCTCGATCAGTTCCCGGCGATAGATGCCAAGCCAGACCACATGCATATAACGATGCGTTTTCAGCGCGGTATTGAGCCAGTCGGCACCGCTCAGCACCGGAGTGCTGCGCAGGCGGTCCAGCGGAATCAACGGTTTTACCCGCTGACTGTGTTTAAAGAACCACTCGGCGTTGCACTGTGCAGCATCAAGATTGTCCGCTTCTGCCATCGTCACCAGCGTCTGATACATATCGGGCTGCATGGTGTCATCTGCATCCGGAAAGGTGACATATTTCCCGTGGGCAATCGCCAGACCCGCGTTACGGGCGCGCGACACGCCGCCGTTTTCCTGATGAATCACACGAATATGAGAGTGCTGCTGTGCATACTGGTCAGCGCGCTCACCTGAGCCGTCGGTTGAACCGTCATCGACAATGATGATCTCCAGCGAGGTCAGCGTCTGCGCCAGCAGTGACTGCATGAACTCATCAAACATGCTGCCCGCATTGAACATCGGCGTAATGATACTCAGCAAAGGAGAAGTACTCATCACGCTATCTGCACCCGCGTTGAATTCACTGTGAAAGGGCGTTGCCTCGTCATAAATCATTTCCAAATCAGCAGAGTGGAATCAGGAAGTTCACGATTATAAGACGGTGTGGCTTTCCTGCTTTACTAAAAACCACGCCCGCCAGTAATAATGCGTTATATGCGCTTTTTTTACGCAAAGTAGGCGGGCAGGTAAACCGGTTATTATGCCGGTGCTCATTCAGCGTCTTTTTTATAAGAGATCGTAGCAAACCGCAGGCGGGAGAAGTGACGGGAAAGTCAGGCGCTGAAATAACAGCGCCTGCATCAACCTGATAAATCTGAGTGCGCTACTGCTCGCTCTGCTTAAAAAACTTGAGACTGACATACTTCATCATCCAGCTCATGCTTTCGGCATACTGTTTCTGATGCCACTTTATACGGGCGAATCGCTTCATCTCTTTATAATGTCTGGGCGTATCAAGCGGTTGTGAAGCCCAGGGTGATCGATGGTAATAGCGATAGTAGAGCTGTGAAAGATCGCTGCCGGCCCATGCATGCCAGGGTTTGCATTTACCGGTGTAGTGAATCATGACGGTCTCATCTGGTACACCAGAGTGATCCCAGACTTTATTGGCGATGATGTCGTAAATATGGTTATAGCGGTCCGGCAGAATCAGAATCTCATTCTCCAGCACAATATTCAGCGCATCCTGATCGGGAAAACCAAACTCTGCGCCCTGCGTCACCAGCACGTCGGTAATGCGCGCGGTAGTCTGCCTTTCGAGCCAGCGTGGAATATTGATCAGCATAAAGCCGGAATTGAAGTAGTGATGATGCTTCAGCCCCAGCCTTGCGCACTGGTTCTGCCGCGCACGTGGTGTGTCGTTACAGGCCGCCAGCGTGTAATCCGTGATATTCAGGGCGAACAGAGGAGAGTAATCGCCCACCACCAGGGTATCTGCATCAATATAGATCACCCGATCGCTATAGTTCGCTACCGTTTCAGGGATCAGGAAGCGGTAGTGGATGCTTTTAGGATAGCGGCCCACTGCAGGCAACTGATCAACCCAGGCACTGTTAAAAATATGCAACGTAATCGCCAGACGGTGGCCTGTGGCCAGCGAGCGCAATTTTTCTACATCTTCGTCGCGTAGTGAATCTGAGAAAATATGGGCGTGGAAAGCGGTATCAGGATGATGATGGAGAAGTGAAAACAGCGTAATGCCCAGGCCACGCGCATAGGCGTGGTTGATGCCAAACGCAACGTGAACCTGATTATCATCCGTGTCAGCAAGCGTGTTGACCAGCAGCTGACTTTGCTGAACGGCATCAGCAAGAGGGGTAATTGCCATTACGCTTTACTATTCCAGATTATGAGTAATAAACGTTTGTATTCTAGTCAGTTTATCGTGATCCAGCCCGAATAATTTTTCAGCAGGCTGATCAAACTTAAAACGGGTGGCAAAAACGAACGTCGAAGCGTCAATATTATCCGGTCCGATAAATAAGACGTTATTGACCGGACGCTGCTCCCTGACTTCACACGGCCCGTAAAGCATGATCACGGGTATCTGTTGGGCATCCGCAATATACGCATTGCCAGAGTCAGAGGCGATATAGAAATCCATCTGCGAAATGGCCCACGGAACCTCTTCCAGCTTTAGTTCACCAATCAGACTGACAATATTCTCTTTTGGGCCGGTCAGACTCAATAACTCATCCAGCCACGGCTGCTCAGATGGCGGACCAAACACATAAAAGGTGCAGGGCAGGTCAGCCAGTGATGCCATCAGCTGCTGCCAGATGCTGGCAGGAATAGTTTTGGCCCGATTACCGGCAGAAATGCTGATACCTATTTTAATGCCGCTGTGCGGATTACGCAGTGCAGCGGGCGGCACGGGCGGCTCCCAGAGCGGCGAGGTCGCGTGTTTAGGGAAATCGGTGTAGCGATAGTCGCGGTTAATCAGCTTCAGGTAACTGTCGAGCGTCAAATCTGTCTTAGTGTGATCAACAATGCCGCTGGCGCTGCGATAGAACGTCTTATGGTAAGACTTACGCACATAGGTGCGCAGAAACTGCTTATTCGGTGCGTTGCATAACGCGGCAAAGAACAGGTTTACGCTGTTAGGCTGCACCAGATAGACGTTGTCATAGCGGTTCATCAGGGTGAACGCGAGCTTCAGTTTGGCAAAAAAGCTGCGCTTTGCGTCTTCAATCAGAAAATAGCGGCTGACCGTGTCATCATGACGTACCAGCGGCTCCACTGCTTTGCTGATCAGCAGCTCAGACTGACCCAGGGCGCGCAGCATGGGTGTAATATTGATAAAATCACCAATCTTCGCCGTCTGGATGATTAAGCTGCGTCCGGTTGGCCGGTAAAATAGCCGCATTATGGCCCGGAAAGGCAGAAGCAGCAGATAGATCAGCACATAGTTCATGGCGTATTTTCCGTAATAACGGCCCGCAGTTTTTCTGCCACCGTGTCAGCAGTCAGCTCCGCCAGATTATGATTCGGGGCGCTCAGTGCCTGTTGGTTCTGCCCGTAACCGCCAATCAAACCAGGATCGGTCGGGCCATACAGCGTGAGGTTGGGACGATCCAGCGCCGCCGTCAGGTGACTTAATCCGGTATCTACCGAGACCACCGCCCGTGCGCCCGCCAGCTGTTGGGCTATCGCCTCCAGCGTGAGCTTAGGCAGCACCTCAACATGCTCAAAGCCCTCTGCAAGCCGCAGTGCGCGTTGATGCTCGTGTTCAGCACCCCAGGGCAGCTTCACCCGCAGCCCGCCGGGCTTCATCTGCTCGATCAGCTGTCGCCAGTGGGATTCCGGCCAGTGCTTGTTGTCACGCGTCGTGGCATGCAGAAAGACCAGGTAATGATGTGCGTCAGCGGGCAGATGATGCAGAAAGTGTCCGGCAATCGCGTAGTCACCCTGGTTTTGCGGCTTTTCATAGCCCAGGCTTTTAGCGAACAGTTCGCGCGTCCGCTCAACCGCATGTTGTTGCTTACTGACTTCATGGCGGACGTCATACCACCAGCTGGCAAACGGCTCACGCGCGCTGCGGCTGTCCTGACCGTGCTTTAACCCTTTCGATAAGCGGGTAACCAGCGCGGCACTTTTGATCAGTCCCTGCGCATCAATGACGACATCGTACTCACGCGACTGTAACGCGCGCTTAAACAGCACACGCTCTTCACGCTGCTGACTGCCAAACCAGTGTTTGCGCCAGCGGCGGATTGCAACCGGTAACACCTTATCGACCGCAGGATGCCAGCCAGGGATCTGCGCGAAGTTCTCTTCCACCACCCAGTCGAAACGGATGCCGGGGATAGCATGCATCGCATCGGTCAGTGCCGGCAGTGAATGCAGCACATCGCCCATTGAAGAGGTTTTAACAATCAGGACGTGCATGGCACCTCCTGTGGTGCGAGCAGTTCGCTCAGCGTCTGATGTACGCGCTCAGGCTGAATGTCGATCAGGCTCTGGTGATAGCCCTGGTCGGCATCGCCTTTACGCACTTTGTGATAGCCGGTAATCAGGCGAATAATACGCGCCTGTTTTGCAAGCGGCGGCGTAAAGTCAGGGCTACTCGGCCCATAGAGCGCCACCAGCGGACGGTCCAGCGCCGCAGCGATATGCATCAGGCCGGAGTCGTTGCTGACCACGGCGCGGCATTGCGCCAGCAGAATCACTGCCTGTTCCAGTTGGGTTTCACCGGCCAGATTACGGCAGTGGCCGCGTGCATCCTCTGGCAGAGCAGCGATAATCTCGTCGCCGGTCGGACGATCTTTGGCGGAGCCAAACAGCACAATCTGGAAGCCGTCAGCAATCAGCTGACGGGCCAGCGTGGCATAATGATAGTGCGGCCAGCGCTTGGCGGGCCCAAATTCAGCGCCCGGACAAAAACCGATGATCGGACGAGTCGCTGCGAGCTGAAACTGTGCGGCGGTTTCAATCTTTTCCTGCTCTTCAACCTGCAATTTTGGCCACAACAGCGGCTGTGGCAGCTGCGCCGCCGAGGTAACAGCGGTGTCATAGCCCAGCGCAACGTAGCGCTCAACCATGAGTGGAAACGCGGCTTTATCCAGCACCCGTAAATCGTTCAGCAGGCCATAGCGCATTTCACCTCGCCAGCCGACGCGGCGTTTTATTCCGGCAAAGAAGGGAACCAGCGCCGACTTAAAGGAGTTAGGCAGCACATAAGCACGGTCGTAGTGACTGGCGCGCAGTACTTTTCCCAACCGGCGACGCTCACCAATCTCCAGTGCGCCATGCCCGAGCGGCATCGCCAGCGCCTGATTCACCTCCGGCATGCGTGACAGTAATGGGCGGCACCACGCGGGTGCCATCACATCAATCACTGCATCCGGATGTTCGGCCTTGAGTGTGCGATAGAGACTTTGCGACATCATCATATCGCCGACCCACGACGGGCCGATTACCAGAATTTTCATCGCCGGAGCAGCTTCCTTTATGCGTTGCGGTTCAGCCAGACCATATATTCAGTGACACCCTGCGCCACCGTTTTAAATGGCTTGTCGTAACCGGCAGCACGCAGTTTAGTGAGATCGGCCTGGGTATAGGCCTGATAGCGTCCTTTGAGTTTTTCCGGGAACGGGATGTACTCGATCTGACCTTTCTGATGGAATTTCAGAACTGCATCAGCCACTTCCTGGAACGATTCGGCGCGGCCTGTGCCGCAGTTGTAGATCCCGGAGACGCCGTTTTCCCAGCACCACAGGTTCACTGCTGCCACATCATCAACGTGGATGAAATCGCGCTTAAAGCCGTCACTGCCTTCAAACAGTTTTGGATTTTCATCGTTGCTGATCTGGGTGTTCAGATGAAACGCCACGCTTGCCATGCTGCCTTTGTGGCCTTCACGCGGACCATAGACGTTGAAGTAGCGGAAGCCACACACCGGCGAGTTCGCTTCCGGCAGCATCTGACGAACGTAGTGGTCGAACAGCATTTTGGAGTAGCCATACACATTCAGCGGCTGCTCATACTGGCGCTCTTCGATGAAATTCTCGTTGCGTCCGCCGTAGGTCGCAGCAGAAGAGGCGTAAAGGAACGGGATCTCGCGCTCCAGGCAGTAGTGCAGCAGCTCTTTAGAGTACTGATAGTTGTTCTCCATCATGTACTTGCCATCCCACTCGGTCGTGGAGGAGCAGGCACCCTGATGGAATACCGCTTCAATCGGGCCTAAATCGTCGCCCGCGATCACGCTCATCAGAAACTCTTCTTTGTCCATATAATCGACGATATCCAGGTCGACTAAATTGGCAAACTTAGTGCCATCCTTCAGATTATCCACCACCAGAATGTCGGTGTGACCGCGATCGTTCAGCGCTTTGACGATGTTGCTGCCAATCATTCCTGCGCCGCCAGTTACGATAATCATGTTGTTACCTTCAACGTTGTGGGGTGAAACAGGAGGTTTCACACACGAATACCTCACATCATAACATTTCATCAGAGTGCAGACAGCCAGATGACTCTGTAACGCGTTGTGCGTACATCGTCGCGGCGTGAACTATGCTGCAAAAATGACATTCTGTTGGGCGATTTATCGTGAAGAAGCGGCCTGTTCAGTAAGATATGCCAGATTTTTGCCATCTGAGGAGAGCAATGATGCCTGCGCAATTTTATCAACAACTTCGTCAGCAACTTGATGATGCACGTCAGGAAGGACTGTTTAAACAGGAGCGGATCATTACCTCTGCCCAGCAGACGGAGATCGCGGTTGGCAGCGAGCCGGCAGTGATTAACTTCTGCGCCAATAACTACTTAGGTTTAGCGAACCATCCGGCGCTGATTCAGGCGGCGAAAGAGGGGATGGATTCGCACGGTTTCGGCATGGCGTCGGTGCGCTTTATCTGCGGCACGCAGGACAGCCATAAACAGCTGGAAAAGCGGCTGGCTGAGTTTCTCGGCATGGAGGATGCCATTCTCTACTCCTCCTGTTTCGATGCGAACGGCGGCCTGTTTGAAACCCTGCTCGATGCGCAGGATGCCGTTATCTCGGATGCGCTGAATCATGCCTCAATTATCGACGGCGTCCGGCTGTGCAAAGCGCAGCGTTATCGCTATGGCAATAACGATATGGCGCAGCTGCGTGCCTGTTTACAGGAAGCGCGCAATAAAGGTGCCCGTCATATTCTGATTGCCACCGATGGTGTCTTCTCAATGGATGGGGTGATTGCGAATCTGTCAGCCATTTGCGATCTGGCTGATGAGTTCTCCGCGCTGGTGATGGTGGATGATTCCCATGCGGTGGGCTTTGTCGGGAACACCGGACGCGGCACCCATGAATATTGTGACGTCATGGGCCGGGTAGACATCATTACAGGCACGCTGGGTAAAGCGCTTGGCGGCGCATCAGGTGGCTATACCGCAGCAAAAGCCGACGTCGTGGAGTGGTTACGCCAGCGTTCCCGTCCCTATCTGTTCTCTAACTCGCTGGCTCCGGCCATTGTGGCCGCCTCGCTGCGGGTGCTGGATCTGCTCAGTGAAGGCGACGGACTGCGTCAGCGTCTGTGGGACAACGCCCGTTACTTCCGCGAGCAGATGACGGCGGCGGGCTTTACGCTGGCCGGTGCCGATCACGCCATTATCCCGGTGATGCTGGGAGAAGCCAGCGTCGCCCAGGCGTTTGCCCGCCTGCTGCAACTGGAAGGCATCTATGTGACTGGCTTCTTCTATCCGGTGGTGCCAAAAGGTCAGGCACGCATTCGCACCCAGATCTCTGCGGCGCACACCCAGCAACAGCTGGAACGTGCGGTGGCGGCCTTTACCCGCATCGGCAAACAACTGGGCGTCATCGCCTGAGGAGTCCGTCATGAAAGCACTCGCCAAGCTGAAGAAGGAAGCGGGCATCTGGATGGTGACCGATGCCCCGGTTCCAGAGCCGGGGCATAACGATCTGCTGATTAAGATTCGTAAAACCGCCATCTGCGGCACCGATGTCCATATCTACAACTGGGATGACTGGTCGCGCAAAACCATTCCGGTGCCGATGATTGTCGGGCATGAGTATGTGGGTGAGGTGGTGGCGATTGGACAGGAAGTGAAAGGCTTTACGATTGGAGACCGGGTTTCGGGCGAAGGGCATATTACCTGTGGACACTGCCGCAACTGCCGCGCCGGACGCACCCATTTATGCCGCAACACGATGGGCGTGGGCGTTAACCGTCAGGGCTGCTTTGCGGAGTATCTGGTCATCCCCGCCTTTAATGCATTTAAAATTCCCGACAACATTTCCGATGAACTGGCGGCAATCTTTGATCCGTTCGGCAATGCGGTGCACACCGCACTCTCGTTCGATCTGGTCGGCGAGGATGTACTGATCTCCGGCGCGGGTCCTATCGGCATCATGGCCGCCGCGGTCTGTCGGCATGTCGGCGCACGCAATGTGGTGATTACTGACATCAATGAGTATCGACTGGCACTGGCGCGGAAAATGGGCGTCACGCGCGCGGTCAATGTGGCGAATGAAGACCTGCGGGAAGTGATGCATTCGCTGGGTATGACGGAAGGATTTGATGTCGGGCTGGAGATGTCAGGCGCACCTCCTGCCTTCCGTTCATTGCTGGAGGTGATGAATCACGGTGGGCGTATCGCACTGCTGGGTATCCCGCCGGGTGAAATGGCAATCGACTGGAACCAGGTAATCTTTAAGGGGCTTTTCATCAAAGGCATCTATGGCCGTGAGATGTTTGAAACCTGGTACAAAATGGCGGCGCTGATTCAGTCCGGCCTCGATTTAACGCCAGTGATTACCCATCGCTTTGGCATTGACGATTTCCAGCAGGGCTTCGATGAGATGCGTTCAGGACGATCGGGGAAAGTGATACTGAGCTGGGATTAAAGCAACGGCCGCCAATGTGGCGGCCGCCTGATTAGCTTTGCTTCTTCTCTTCGTCGGTCAGGTAGCGCACTTTGCGCGTGTAATCCTGACCTTTAAAGTTCAGCGGCTGCTGCGGGTCGGCCAGGTATTTTTGCCATTCCGACAGCGGAAAGCCGCCATGCGCCCCAACCACATCCGGCGGGATGACTGCCGACTGACCGCCAATTTTTTTTGAGACCGGCCAGTTAGCCCATTCCCCCAGATTGACAGTTTTAATATCCAGCATGTCGAGCAACACCGCGAGCGGCAGCTGGTCAGTAGGCGGCTGGCTGTCGTTCATTAAATTCCAGGTATCATTAAACAGCGTCAGCCAAAGCGGCGAAATGCGCTGCCAGACTTCACGGGTGGCAGCCAGGTAAGCGCCATTTACGTGGTCTGCCAGATAAGGCCGGATACTATGCGGATAGTAGGCGGGGATCGCCGCTTCCGGCGCACCGTCCAGCTTGGCAATCATTTTCCCCTGACGGAAGCTGGAATAGAGATGGCCGGGTTTCATCATAATCTGCGGCATCTTAAGCAGATTGAGGTCGGAATCGATCATCAGAATACCGTCGCCTTCTGCCTGCAAAGGTGCCTGCAACTTGATCAAACGACTGCGATAGATTTGCTTATAGCGATAATTTTCTTCCCGATGCGGAACATCCAGCGTCACCACGCGGGTTTTAGCCGGCAGGCTGCCAAAGGCGTGCGCTGGCTGATCGCTGACAATCACGACCTCTTTTGTCTCCGTCGCGAAACGCGCCGCAAAATCGGCACTGAGCAGGGCTTCTTCAATATAGTCCGCGCCCGTGCAGGGGATCACGACAGACGTGACCGGCACAGTGCCCTGAACCTCTTTTTGCGAATAAGGCAGGTTATGGCGCGCTCTGATATGGCGGTAACGGGGATTTAAAAAATTAAGCATGAGGTTTCTTTTTGGCGACGCTTTGCAGAATATTCTCGACGCCGCTGATATAGGTTTCAATGGCGTACTGTTCACGTACGCGTTTCGCTGCCGCATTGGTCAGGCGTTGACGCAATTCCGTATCCTGCCACAGTGCGGTCAGGTGCTGGGTCAGTTGTACCACGTTGCCATAATCAAACAGCAGCCCGGTTTCGTCATGACTGATCAATTCGGCAGTGCCGACCACACGGGATCCCACAACGGCGGTATTCACCAGCATCGCCTCCAGCACAACCCGGGGTAAACCTTCACTGCGTGAGGCCAGAATAAACGCATCAAAAGCCGTGAGGTAATCGAGAGCATTATTCTGAAAGCCCGTAAAAACCACGTGCTGCTGGATGTGCTCTGCTGTAGCAAGCTGCAGCAGATGCTGAAGTTCCGGACCCGCGCCGACAATCACCATCCGCCAGTCTGCATCGGGATTTGCGCGTTTAAAACGGCCCAGCGCCTGCAGGATATGGTGATTAGATTTGCGCAATATCAGGGAGCCGATAGTGCCAAATACAAAGGTCGAAGGAGAGAGTTTAAAACGCTGGCGGACTTCAAGGCGGTCAGGCAGAGTCTGGTGAACGTCGATAGCATTACTGACGGTAAAACAGCGTTCCGCATCGATACCATGGCGTCGCAGGGTGTTATTGACGCCCTGAGAAACGGCAATCACAGCCTGACAATCCTGATTCACCATGCTGACCAGCCGCGGTTCCAGAACCGGATCGATACGGCAGTGTTGAACCACCGCAACGTCGAGGCTGCGCGCGGCCAGATAACCTTCCACATTGGTGCTGGGCTGGTTATTCATATAGAGCGTGTCGAAGTTACCCAACTGCAGCAGTGAATTGATTTTGCTGGCATTGGGCATAATTCGCCAGCGCGTATCAATCTCATCAATAGCGCGCTTCTTGAGCTGTTTATTGAAAAACAGCAGCGCGCGCACGGCTTCTTTAACAAATTTTGCCCAGCGTGGCTGTTTGATTTGCGGAATAAAAAAGACCGGAATGGCCAGCGCATTCAACGTGGCCTCAATCGTTTCGTCGTTGCCACGGCTGTAGTTATGGTAGAAGCAGCAGGTGATATCAAATTTTTGACGATCGATACGCTTCAGCAGCTCCAGCATACTGTTGGTGCCGCCGCCCCACTCTCTGCCGTTATCCAGCAGCAGGATTTTTTGTTTATTTATCGTCATCCCTATCACTGTTTCCGCACAGCCGTTATCGCCCGACCCAGGATTATAGTAATTTCTGCGTATAAATGAACGCTAAGACGGAGACTTAGCATTCATAGCAAATCAGAACAGATTTTTTAGCGTGGTAAACAGTGGGCTGTGATTCACACTTTCAGCGATGACCCCTAAGGCTCGGGTCGCCGCAACCGGTGCCAGCGGTTGCTTCGCTTGACACTGGGCGGCAGGCTGGAAACGTGGTGGTATCGGTTTTGCCGGAGCCGCAGGTGTCCGTGAGCCGCTTCGGAGTGATTCATTCAGCAGCTGGCTGGGTCGAACCAGCGTAATGTCGGCTGGCAGTGTGGGTAACATCTGCTGCAGCACCCGTACGGTAGTCGGGTGAGGGTGACCAATCGCAATCGCATAACCGTCGCGCTGTGCCAGTTTCACTGCCCGGCTGAACTGCTGACGAATGGCGTTAATATCCTGGCTGTCATCAAGGAATACCCGGCGTTTTAACACTTTGACCTGGGTACCCTGCGCGGCAGGTATCGCCTGACTGTTGGCGATGGTCATGCTATCCAGAAAGTAGAGATTGTAGTGGTTCAGCGCCTGCATCACCTTTTGCATGCCGGGCAGGCTTGAGGTCATCCTGCTGCCCATGTGGTTGTTCAGACCGACAGCATAAGGCACGTTGTTAACCGCATTACGCATGATGCGGGTCACCTCTTCGCTGCTCATCTCCGGCGTTAAGGTATCTTTTTCCAGCGGCTGTTTGCTCAGTGGTGCCATCGGCAGATGGATCAGCACTTCGTGACCACTCTGATGTGCTTTAGTCGCCATTTCACGGGCATGGGGCGCGTTGGGCAAGACCGCCACTGAAATAGCCTGCGGCATCTGCAGGACTTTGTTCTCTTCAGCAGGGCGATAGCCGACATCATCGATGACAATAGCCAGTTTGCCCGCCTGTGCAGCGTAGCTGAACAGTAAGGCGCTCAACAGAATGGAAATTTTTCGACGTTGCAGCAAAACTTATTTTCCTAACCACGGGAGTGGATTGACGGCCTGTCCCTGACGTCGGATTTCAAAATAGAGCGACGGGGTACCGCGGCCACCACTGGTGCCCACCAGTGCGATAGGCTGTCCTGCCTTCACCTGCGTACCCACGCTCACCAGCGCGCTTTGGTTGTAGCCATACAGGCTCATATCACCTTTGCCGTGCTCCAGCACAACCACCAGTCCGTAGCCCTGCAACCAGTCGGCCATCAGCACACGACCATCCGCGATAGCTTTCACCTCGGTACCTTCCCGCGCATCAATCACCAGTCCTTTCCAGCGCAGTTCACCCTGCAGCTGTTCACCAAAGCGATGTTCAATACGTCCGCGCACCGGCCACAACGCCTGTCCGCCCGCGCGCCCCAGTCCACCCGTGCGGGCTACCAGTTCACGTTCGCTCTGGGTTGGCTGATAACTGGAGCCTTTGGCTTTCGCCTGCGCCTGACGCTGACGCACTTTTTCCGCCTCACGGGCTTCACGTGCTGCCCGCTCACGCGCCTCGCGTTCCGCGCGAGCGATCTTATCCTGCAGACGGCTTTCGTTCTGACGCATCTCGACCAGATCGGCCTGATCTTTTTCCAGCGCGCTTTCCAGTGACGTCAGGGTCTTTTTACGCGCTTCGCTCGCCTGTTGCAGCTTCTGCTGCTGGCCCTGCTGCTGTGCTAATAACTCTTTCTGCTGCTGTTGCTTCTGCTCCAGCGAGGCACGTTGCTGATCCAAATCCTCACGAGTCTTTTGCAGCGATTCGATACTTTTCTGGCGGGCAGCGTTCAGGTAGCCGAAATAGGCCAGAATACGCTCACTGCGCTGGCTCTCTTCACCGCCCATCAACAGCTGTACGCCGCTGTGCTGACCCTGACGAAATGCCGCATCAAGTTGCTCAGAAAGCAGGCTTTCCTGCTGAGTTTGCTGTTTTTCAAGGCGGGCGATGGAGGCAGCGAGCTGCCTGATTTCGTCATTCAGAGCGGTGAGGCTATTGCGGGTGTCACGCAACTGACGGCTCGCCAGCGCGATGACTTTCTCCTGGCTCTGCAACTGATCCAGCAGTTTGCTGCGCTGCAGTTTCTGCGCTTTAACGCTTTTCTCTTTTGCCGCAATGTTTTGCTGAATGGATTGCAGCTGAGATTTACTGTCCTCTGCGCTGTGAGCAGCGGCAGGCAACAACAGGGCTCCCGCGCAAAGCAGACTAAGGGAGAGGCTGGACAGGTGTGTGAACAACGGCAGGTTATCGCCGTTGGGACGGGTCCTTGTGTGCGAAACGGTTGTTTTTCCCTTCATAGGCCAATGATTATTCCACGATGAACCGCCGCTTACCAGTGCTGCCAGCGGGCATTTGCTTTTCCAGTTATGTCCACTTTCGCCATGACATGGATTAACCCTTACGCCATTTTTGCCTTTCAGCCACTTTTTTTGGAAAATGGAGCACAAATCGATACTCTGGCCGCATAGCATCTGTACATGCGAAGTGGCGCAGGTATACTCAGAACCCTTGTTTTAGCTTATTAGCCCGGTCTGGAGTCGTTACCCCTCATGCAAGAAATTATGCAGTTTGCAAGCAATCACCCCATCCTGAGTCTGGCATGGGTCGTTTTACTCGTTATGGTGATTGTGACTACCGTTAAAGGAATGTTCTCTAAGGTAAAAACGATCAGCCGCGGTGAAGCCACCCGCCTGATTAACAAAGAGGACGCGGTAGTAGTAGACGTGCGTTCGCGCGACGATTTCCGCAGGGGGCATATTTCAGGTGCGCTGAATGTGGCAGCCGCTGAGATTAAAAAAGGCAACCTCGACGAACTGGCAAAGCATAAAGCGCAGCCCATAATTGTGGTGTGTGCAACCGGACAAAGCGCAGGCGATTCTGCTGCACATCTCAGCGCGGCAGGCTTTGAGCAGGTTTCAGTGCTGAAAGAGGGCATCAGTGGCTGGAGCGGCGAAAATCTGCCGTTAGTTCGCGGTAAATAATCTTACAAAGGTGCTGATCATGGCAAATGTTGAAATGTATACCAAGGCCACCTGTCCTTACTGCCATCGTGCGAAGGCGCTGTTAACGCAAAAAGGCGTTTCGTTTCAGGAAATCCCTATCGATGGTGATATGGCGAAGCGCGAAGAGATGATCAAGCGTAGCGGTCGTACCACCGTGCCTCAGATTTTTATTGATGCGCAGCACATTGGCGGCTGCGATGACTTATTCGCACTCGATAATCGCGAAGGTTTAGATCCCTTACTGCAGGCGTAATTTTACGCCGGACAACCTCATATATAGGATTTGGTCACATGTCAGAACACAACACCAACGAAATGCAGTTCCAGATTCAGCGCGTATTCACTAAAGATATCTCTTTTGAAGCGCCAAATGCCCCGCAGGTTTTCCAGAAAGAGTGGGAACCGGACGTTAAGCTGGACCTGGACACTGCATCTTCTCAGCTGGCTGACGAAGTTTACGAAGTGGTACTTCGTGTGACTGTAACCGCAAATGTGGGCGAAGAAACCGCTTTCCTGTGTGAAGTTCAACAGGCCGGTATTTTCACCATCAGCGGTATCGAAGGAACGCAGATGGCACATTGCCTGGGGGCATACTGCCCGAACATTCTGTTCCCATACGCACGCGAATGCATTACCAGCCTGGTATCACGTGGTACCTTCCCGCAGCTGAACCTGGCACCGGTTAACTTTGATGCGCTGTTCATGAACTACCTGCAGCAGCAACAAGGTGAAGAAGGTGCTGAACCACATCAGGATGCCTGATGACAACTCACGCTTCGATTAGCGTCATCGGTGCCGGTTCTTACGGCACCGCTTTGGCGATTACGCTGGCCCGTAACGGCCACCCGGTGCTGTTGTGGGGACATAACCCGGCGCATCTGGCGCAACTTCAGACTGACCGCTGCAACACTGCTTTCCTGCCCGATGTTTCGTTCCCCGACAATCTCTCCCTTGAGCCTGATCTGACCAAAACCATTGCCGCCAGCCGCGATTTATTAATCGTGGTGCCGAGTCATGTGTTTGGCGATGTGCTGCAGCAGATTAAACCTCATCTGCGTCCAGACTCGCGTATTGTCTGGGCGACCAAAGGACTGGAAAAAGAGACGGGGCGTCTGCTGCAGGACGTGGCACGTGAAATTGTGGGCGATGCTATTCCGCTGGCCGTGATCTCCGGGCCGACCTTTGCGAAAGAGCTGGCGGCAGGATTACCCACAGCCATCGCACTGGCCGCTACAGATGCGCAGTTTGCGGACGACCTGCAGCAGAAGCTGCACTGCGGTAAAAGCTTCCGCGTTTATAACAATCCTGATTTCATCGGCGTACAGCTGGGCGGCGCGGTAAAAAACGTCATCGCTATTGGTGCCGGGATGTCCGACGGAATTGGTTTTGGCGCGAATGCGCGTACTGCATTGATCACCCGCGGTCTGGCTGAAATGAGCCGGCTGGGCGCAGCGCTGGGTGCCGATCCCACCACCTTTATGGGTATGGCCGGTCTGGGCGATCTGGTGCTGACCTGTACCGATAATCAGTCGCGAAATCGTCGTTTTGGCATGATGCTGGGCCAGGGCGAGGATGTAGATAGCGCACAACGCATTATCGGACAAGTTGTAGAAGGCTACAGAAATACCAAAGAAGTCAAAGCATTGGCTGCACGTTTTGGTGTTGAAATGCCGATCACTGAGCAGATTTATCAGGTGTTGTATTGCGAAAAACCGGCGAGAGATGCAGCATTGAGCCTGCTGGGACGAACAAGGAAGGACGAAAACAGCATCAGCTAACGCAGGACGCGTAGCATCATCACCTGCAGCGCCCAATCAGGCGCTTTTTTTATCGGGAGAAAACAGCAATGTCGTCTGATGAGTTAGAACTGGTCTGGAATAATATCAAAGCAGAAGCGCGCGCCCTGGCTGATTGTGAGCCGATGCTGGCCAGTTTCTTCCACGCGACATTGCTCAAGCATGAAAATCTCGGTAGCGCACTGAGTTATATGCTGGCCAACAAGCTGGCTAACCCGATTATGCCCGCTATCGCCATTCGTGAAATCGTTGAAGAAGCCTACCGTGAAGATCCATCGATGATTATGTCTGCGGCTTACGATATTCAGGCGGTGCGCCAGCGCGACCCGGCAGTGGACAAATACTCTACGCCGCTGCTCTATCTCAAAGGATTTCATGCGCTTCAGGCCTACCGCATTGGTCACTGGCTGTGGAATGAAGGCCGGCGTGCGCTGGCGGTTTATCTGCAGAATGAAATCTCTGTCTCCTTTGCCGTCGACATTCATCCCGCCGCGAATATAGGCCATGGCATCATGCTCGACCATGCTACAGGCATTGTGATTGGTGAAACCGCCGTGGTTGAGAATGATGTCTCTATCCTGCAGTCGGTGACGCTGGGCGGTACCGGCAAAACCAGCGGCGACCGTCATCCGAAAATCCGTGAAGGGGTGATGATTGGTGCCGGTGCGAAAGTGCTGGGGAATATTGAAGTCGGCAGGGGAGCAAAAATCGGCGCGGGCTCTGTGGTGTTACAGCCTGTGCCACCACACACCACGGCAGCAGGCGTACCCGCGCGTATCGTCGGCAAGCCAGGCAGTGAAAAGCCGTCAATGGATATGGATCAGCACTTCAATGGCAGCCTGGCCGGTTTTCAGTTTGGCGACGGCATCTAGTCTTTAATCAGTGCGCCCGCGTAATCAAGCTGGCGCCACGCTTCATAGACCACTACTGAGACGGCATTCGATAAATTCATGCTGCGGCTTTCCGCTCTCATTGGGATGCGGATTTTCTGCTGCGCGGGTAACGCCGCCAGGATCTCAGCGGGCAGTCCACGGCTCTCAGGTCCAAACAGCAGATAATCACCCGCCTGATACGCGACGGCACTGTGTGCGGGCGTACCTTTGGTCGTCAGCGCAAACAGACGTTCAGGCGACTCCGTGGCGATAAATGCCTGATAGTCAGCATGGAATTTTATGGACGTGAATTCGTGGTAATCCAGCCCGGCGCGACGTAAACGCTTGTCATCCCAGGCGAAGCCGAGCGGCTGAATCAGATGAAGCTGGAAGCCCGTATTGGCGCACAGGCGAATGATATTGCCGGTATTTGGCGGAATTTCTGGTTCAAACAAGACAATGTTAAGCATAAGGCCCCCGATGACAGGGGCCGAAGCATAGCAAATTATTGACGACCGGAGGAGTAGAGCGGCAACCAGAGGGTCAGACGCAGGCCGCCCAGTGGACTGTCATCGGCTTTAACCCAGCCGCGATGCTGCTGCACTGCCGTTTCAACAATGGCCAGGCCAAGTCCCGTGCCGCCTGATTCGCGATCGCGCGCTTCATCGGTACGGTAGAAGGGCCGGAAAATCTGCTCACGGTCTTCCGGACTCACGCCAGGACCATCATCATCAACATGTACCGTGATACCGGAAATATCGACGGAGAAGCTGACGCTGATGTGCGTGTGTGAATAGCGCAGCGCATTGCGGACGATATTTTCCAGCGCACTCTCCAGCGCATGAGGGTTGCCGTAGAGCGGCCATGGACCGGGCGGGTAGGGGATATCCATCTTCTTACCCATCTGCTCAGCCTCAAAACGGGCATCTTCCAGCACCCCATTCCACAACTGATTCGCCTTCATCGCTTCGCTGACCAGCGCATTTTTATGCTGGGTGCGCGACAGCACCAGCAGATCGTTGATCATGCCATCGAGACGCTGTGCTTCCATCTCAATGCGGCCCAGCTCTTTACCTTCGCCCTGACGCCGGCGCAGCAGCGCGGTAGCCAGTTGCAGGCGGGTAAGCGGGGTGCGGAGTTCATGGCTGATATCCGATAGCAGACGTTGCTGACCGGTCATCATTCGCTCCAGCGCACTCACCATCTGGTTAAAGCTGGAACCCGCTGCCAGAAACTCCTGTGGGCCTGACTCCAGTTCCGGATGCTGGCGCAGGTTTCCGCTTGCGACTTCATCGGCGGCATATTTCAGCTTACGCGCCGGCCGTGCCAGACTCCAGGCGAGCCACAGCAGCAGCGGTGAGCTGATGAGCATGGTGACAATAAGCAACAGCAACGGACGGTCAAACAGCAGATTAACGAAATCGAGCTGGGAACTGTTGGCGGGACGGATCATGTAAAGCTGGTAGTTATCTTCGCCATCCCGTACGGCGAAAGGCCCTACCAGCTCAACTCGACCATATTTCTTTTTCTGCGGATGATCGGCGTTATCAGACTGGCCGATAAAGTTGCGAATAACCTGCATTTCGTTATGTTGCGCCCCAATCACCCGACCTTCACTGGTCACTAACAGCAGCCGCTGACCCGGCGGTGCCCACTTTTCTACGGCACGAAACAGACGACGCCACCACATCAGATCATTAGGGGGATCCTGTGACAGCTCTGCTTCGACATGTTGCTCAATCATGATGCCCTGCCGCTGTTCACTCTCCAGCAGCGAGGTCATCTGTCGTGAATCGAGCTTGGGCACCATCAGCACCAGCATCAACACCAGCGCCAGCGTTAACCAGAAGATGGCGAAGATACGGGTGGTCAGACTTCCAATCATGATGCCGAAACCATCAGGTAGCCGCGGCCACGTAAGGTTTTAAACCACGGATGACCGTCACGGCGCTCAGGCAGCTTGCGACGCAGATTCGAGATATGCATATCGATGGCGCGGTCAAACGGCGTCAGACGCTTGCCCAGCACTTCCTGACTTAAATGTTCACGCGATACGACCTGGCCCAGATGCTGCGCCAGCAGATAAAGCAGGGTGAACTCTGTGCCGGTGAGATCCAGCGTGACATCATCAAAACTCGCCTCCTGGCGACCAGGATTGAGCCGCAGGCAGTCCACTTCCAGTGTGGGCGAGCTGTTGTCGTGTTGCTGCTGCTGTTCACTCCAGTTTGAGCGACGCAGAATCGCGCGGATACGCGCCACCAGTTCACGATCGTTAAACGGTTTAGGCAGATAGTCATCTGCGCCGAGTTCGAGTCCCAGTACGCGATCCAGCTCGCTGCCGCGTGCCGTTAGCATGATGACGGGGGTTTGATGTTGCTGACGCAGTTCTTTCAGAGTGTCGATACCGTTTTTCTTCGGCATCATGACATCCAGTAAAAGCAAATCAATAGAGTTATCGAGCAGGTTCAGCGCTTGTTCACCATCGCTGGCTACCAACACTTCAAACCCTTCCATTTCTAACAGTTCTTTTAAAAGCGAAGTTAATTCGCGGTCGTCATCTACCAACAGGATTTTATTCATTTTTGTAGCCCTCCGCAGGCAAAATACCGTGTTCCTGGCGCACCTATCTATCGCTTTACGTAGTTTTACACCCCCTGACGGATGTTTGCAGCTGTCGCCGTACACTGGCTCTCGTTGAATCGCAAAACGGAACGAACTGGAGTACACGATGCGCAAATTAACCGCCGTCGTCCTTGCCTCAGCGATGGCTCTGAGCGTCGCCAGCGCAGGTGCTAAAGATGCGACGACGATTGACGAGATGCATCATGGCGGATTGCCGACAGGCAGTATGACGCAAAATCCGCAAAGCCACATGTTCGATGGTATCGAGCTGACCGAAGAACAGCGTCAGCAGATGCGAGACCTGATGCAACAGGCCCGACATGAGCGCCCGGTCGTTCATATTGACGATATCGCAGCACTACACGACCTGGTGACTGCAGACCAGTTTAACGAAGCGGCCATCCGCGCAAAGGCGGAAGTCATCGCCAGAGTTCAGGTTGAACAGCAGGTTGAGATGGCGCGCGTACAGAATCAAATGTTTCAACTGCTAACGCCGGACCAGCAGGCCACGTTGCAGAAGAATTACCAGCGGCGACTTAATGAGCTGCGACAGTTTTCGAATCTGCAGTCAGCGTCATCGCTGCAGGCAGTGAGTAGTACCAGCAGTAACCAGTAACATAGTATCCCTGTTTTCCTTGCCATAGACACATCCCTGTCTTCCCCCACCATGATGGTGGGGGTTTTTTTTATCTTTTTTTCGCTTTTTTTAATTTGACCGGAATCATCACCACGCAACAAAACCCCCATTTTATTAGCGCTTGTTTAACGTTTGTTTGTCAGGCTCGATGATTATTGACTATTCAGGCTATTGCGTAATTTTAAACGTACCGGCAAGCATCGCAAGGCTATTTAAATAATTTAAGCCACTGAAAATAATAGACTTACAGCCTTCTCATAGAGGCTTTTATCTTTACTTTCAATGCGTTGCTTTTCCCGCGTTACGCTTGCCGGTTCAGGCGCACCCTCTACACTTAATTCTGTCACTGCAGGGAAGTTAAGTGTCTTTGCGAAGTCTCAGGGAGCAACAACCACATTATGTAGTCCTGAATGAATCTATTAACGGAGTAAGTTATGGCAGAGCATCGTGGTGGTTCAGGTAATTTCGCAGATAATCCGCAAAAAGCGTCTGAAGCCGGTAAGAAAGGCGGCCAGAGCAGCGGCGGCGGAAATTTTAAAAACGATCGTGAAAAAGCATCAGAAGCAGGGAAAAAGGGCGGCAAAAAGTAATCGTCGCTTTTTTCTCAGCACAGACCAGTATCTGACTGTGGTCTGACGCTGATGTGTATGACACTTTGCCCCGTCCTCTCCGAGGTCGGGGCTTGTTTTTTATGCCTGCCGCGCTTCGCCAAAAGAGACTGAACCGTTGGATGACCCGCTAAGCACTGCCCGCCTCCTGGTGTTAAACTTTAGCCATTCTTTCATTTGAGTACGCATCATCGCTGATGCTGCATAGGGAATCTGGCATGCAACCCTCTTATGGCCGACTGGTAAAGCGTGCTGCGCTGGCCGCCACCATACTTGCGTCTTTGCTGTTAATCGTGAAAATTTTTGCCTGGTGGTATACCGGTTCGGTGAGTTTGCTGGCTTCCCTGGTGGACTCGCTGGTGGATATTGCCGCATCGCTGACCAATCTGCTGGTGGTGCGATATGCGCTGCAACCGGCTGACGAAGATCATACTTTCGGGCACGGCAAAGCGGAGTCGCTGGCAGCACTGGCGCAAAGTATGTTTATCTCCGGCTCAGCGCTGTTTCTGTTTCTGACCGGCCTCCAGCATCTTGCTTCGCCCGGTGAGATGCGGGCACCCGGCATCGGCATTGTGGTGACCGTTGTGGCACTGAGCGCAACGCTGGTGCTGGTCGCCTTTCAGCGCTGGGTGGTGCGTAAAACCCGCAGCCAGGCGATTCGGGCTGACATGCTGCACTATCAGTCGGACGTCATCATGAATGGTGCCATTCTGATCGCGCTGCTCCTGAGCAGCTATGGCTTTGTCCGGGCAGATGCCCTGTTCGCGCTGGGGATTGGCATTTTCATTCTCTACAGTGCATTACGTATGGGCTATGAGGCGGTGCAGTCATTGCTGGATCGCGCGCTGCCGGAAGAGGAGCGGCAGCAGATTCTGACGCTGGCGACAAACTGGCCACAGGTGCAGGGCGTCCACGATCTGCGAACCCGCCAGTCCGGCCCGACTAAATTTATTCAGCTCCATCTGGAACTGGAAGACCAGTTACCACTGGTGCAGGCGCACCGGGTAGCCGATCAGGTTGAGAAGGCGTTACGCAAAGAATTTCCTGGGTCAGACGTAATTATCCATCAGGATCCCTGTTCTGTGGTACCGTTCGAGAGAGAAGATTCTTTAGGTTTTTAACGTAAATGAATCAAATCGATACGAAAGGAATGACGTAACGCTAACATTGCTGCAAAAAATAGTGAAAAGTTGTCTGACCTGAATCAATTCAGCAGCAAGCCTTTGATATACTATCTGCCATCACATGTCGCGCTAATCGTAAAATGATCTTCAGCAGCGATCGACAGGCAGGATTAACCCTTAGTTTTGAACAATCCAGAGGTTGTCATGATCAAAAAAATTGGTGTATTGACCAGCGGCGGTGACGCCCCAGGCATGAACGCAGCTATTCGTGGAGTGGTACGTTCCGCGCTGAGTGAAGGACTGGAAGTTTTTGGGATCTATGACGGTTATCTGGGATTGTACGAAGATCGCATGATCAATCTGGATCGCTACAGCGTCTCCGACATGATTAACCGTGGCGGCACGTTCCTGGGCTCAGCGCGCTTCCCTGAGTTCCGTAATGAAGATGTGCGTCAGGTTGCCATTGAGAACATGAAAAAGCGCGGTATTGATGCGCTGGTTGTGATTGGTGGGGACGGCTCTTACATGGGTGCTAAGCGCCTGACTGAAATGGGATTCCCCTGCATTGGTCTGCCAGGCACCATCGATAACGACGTGGCCGGAACGGATTACACCATCGGTTATTTCACTGCGCTGGAAACTGTCGTTGAAGCGATTGACCGCCTGCGTGACACCTCTTCTTCGCATCAGCGTATTTCGATTGTTGAAGTGATGGGCCGCTACTGTGGCGATCTGACCCTGGCGGCGGCGATTGCCGGTGGCTGCGAGTTCATCGTCCTGCCAGAGTTCCCGTATACCCGCGAAGAGCTGGTAGCGGAAATCAAAGCGGGCATCGCCAAAGGTAAAAAGCACGCTATCGTGGCGATTACCGAGCACATCTGCGATATCGACGATCTGGCGCGTTTCATTGAAACAGAAACCAAACGTGAAACCCGTTCGACCGTTCTGGGCCATATTCAGCGTGGCGGTGCACCTTGTGCGTATGACCGTATCCTGGCGTCACGCATGGGCGCTTACTCCATCGAACTGCTGATGCAGGGTTACGGTGGCCGTTGCGTCGGCATTCAGAACGAGAAGATGGTGCATCACGACATTATCGATGCGATTGAAAACATGAAGCGTCCGTTTAAACGTGACTGGCTCGACACCGCGAAAAAACTCTATTAATTCCCCTGCGGGGTGTGCTGCACAGCATGCCCCGGCATTTCCCTTCTATATTCCCCTCGGTTATAACAGCTTATTTTTAATTCTTTTAGCTCTGTAATGGTTTATGTCACGCTTAGCCCATAACGACATTGGGAGAGTGCGTAATGAACAAGTGGAGTATTGGCGTTACCCTGTTGCTGGCCTCAACCAGCGTCCTGGCGAAAGACATTCAGCTGTTAAACGTTTCCTACGATCCAACGCGTGAACTGTACGAACAGTACAACAAAGCGTTTAGTGCGCACTACAAACAGGAAACCGGCGACAATGTCGTGGTCCGCCAGTCGCATGGCGGTTCCGGCAAGCAGGCGACCTCCGTGATTAACGGCATCCGGGCGGATGTGGTCACACTGGCGTTGCAATCCGATGTTGATGCCATTGCCGAACGTGGTCGTATTGATAAGAACTGGATCAAACGTCTGCCGGATAACTCTGCGCCTTACACCTCCACCATTGTCTTCCTGGTCCGTAAAGATAATCCCAAGGGCATCCATGACTGGAGTGACCTGACGAAGCCAGGCGTATCTGTGATTACCCCTAACCCGAAAACGTCCGGAGGCGCTCGCTGGAACTATCTGGCGGCCTGGGGCTGGGCGCTGGATCATAACAATGGCGATCAGGCTAAAGCGCTGGCATACGTCAGAGCACTGTTTAAAAACGTTGAAGTGCAGGATTCCGGTGCGCGTGGCGCAACCAACACCTTCGTTGAACGCGGGATTGGTGATGTGCTGATCGCCTGGGAAAACGAAGCCTATCTGGCGGTGAACAAGCTGGGCAAAGACAAGTTCGAGATTGTCACCCCAAGCGAATCGATTCTGGCTGAACCGACCGTGTCAGTGGTTGATAAAGTGGTGGATGAAAAGGACACGCGTAAAGTCGCTGACGCTTATCTGAAATATCTCTACTCACCAGAAGGCCAGACCATCGCTGCACAAAACTACTATCGTCCGCGTGATGCTGAAATCGCGAAGAAGTTTGCCAGCACCTTTGCGCCGGTGAAGCTGTTTACCATTCAGGACAAGTTTGGTGGCTGGGCGCAGGCTCAGAAAGCCCACTTTGCCGATGGCGGCAGCTATGACCAGGTTATGAAACCGTAAGGCATAACGGTCAGCGCGCTCTGCGCTGACCGTTTATCCGCCACCCTCACGTCTCTCTCTTCTCTGCCCAGCGGCTGGGTTATCTGCCCGAATTCCCCGTGACATTCCATTCTCGCCAGGCGAGGATGCAGTCTGCTCATCCACTCAGGAAGCGTTGTTATGCCGACAAATCGTCGTGCAACCCGCCTGGTTGCCGTTCTGCTTGCGCTGGTTGTTGTAGGGATGCTGGCCACTGCATTGCATTTCAAAAAGAACAGTGATGCACTCTGGCAGATCGTCAGCGAGAAATGCCTGCCTCATCAGAAAAGCAGCGGAGACCCTGCGCCCTGTCAGCGTGTTGATCAGCAGCATCACTATGCCATGCTGAAAGATATGAACGGGCCGTTGCAGTATCTGCTGATCCCGCTCGACAAAATCCCCGGTATCGAAAGCCCGCGGTTACTGCAACCCGCGACGCCTGACTACTTTGCCCTTGCGTGGCATGAACGAACCCTGCTTGCACAGCGACGCGGCTCACCCATTGATGATCGGGTCCTGTCACTGGCTATCAATTCACAATATGGCCGCACACAGAATCAGCTTCATATTCATCTCTCCTGTCTGCGAGCCGATGTGCGTCAAAAACTGGATCAGCTGACGCCGCAGCTTAGTGGTCAGTGGCAGGACATCACGCTGCGTAAGCACCGTTACTGGCTGCGAGCCCTGACGACCGATGAGCTGACCCAGCAGAGTGCATTTATCCGACTGGCCGAAGAACGGCCTGAGGCACGCACAGAGATGGGGAAATATGGGCTGGCACTAGCTGAATTAAGCGATGGGCGACTGGTCTTGATGGCAATTGAGCGGAACTGGTTGCTGCTGAACAGTGGTTCGGCCGAGGAGTTGCAGGATCACGCCTGTCAGCTGATAGCGCCCATAAAAAAGGCGGCTTAAGCGCCGCCTTTGCTCTTTTCGTTAATACTCAGGCGCTTTTTGCAGCAGCCGCAGCTTTAACGATTACTGCGAAAGCATCTGCTTTCAGTGATGCACCGCCAACCAGCGCACCATCGATGTCAGGCTGGGTGAACAGTTCAGCTGCATTCTTGTCGTTAACCGAGCCACCATACTGAATGATGACCTGTTCTGCGATAGCTGCATCTTTCTTCGCGATATGAGCACGGATGAATTTGTGCACGGCCTGAGCCTGAGCAGGGGTCGCAGATTTGCCGGTCCCGATGGCCCAGACGGGCTCATACGCGATGACCGCATCTTTAAATGCTTCAGCGCCCTGAGTTTCCAGAACGGCATCCAGCTGACGCGCGCAGACTTCTTCGGTTTTACCCGCTTCGTTTTCTGCTTCGGTTTCACCAATGCACAGCACCGGGACCAGACCCACTGACTTCAGTACCGCGTATTTCTTCGCGATAAACTCGTCGCTCTCTTTGTGGTAAGTGCGGCGTTCTGAGTGACCGATAATGATATATTTCGCGCCGATATCTTTCAGCATTTCAGCGGAAACTTCACCGGTAAACGCACCAGACAGGTTAACGTCTACGTTCTGCGCACCCAGGGCGATGTGGCTACCGGAGATGGCGTGTTTTGCCTGCTCAAGATAGAGCGCTGGCGGCGCAATGGCGACGCCACAACCGTCAACGCCAGAGAGTTCCTTGCGCAGACCGGCGATCAGTTCAGCCGTGATCTGCTTGCTGCCATTCAACTTCCAGTTGCCCATAACCAGTGGATGTCGCATTCTATCCTCCGCATAACGCGATACATGAAAAATCGCTGCCAGCTGGCAGCGTTGTCTGCCAGACAGTATAGAGATCAAATGCAGTGATGGCTTTGCTTTTCGTCATTTTCAGCCACATCCTCAGGGGTTTGCGAGCGACAGTTTTACCGGCTCAATGGCGAAAGTCAGCCCCTTGTCGCCGTTGTCAGCGACGACAAAACGGAGCGCGCCGTCGACCTGCGCAAAGTAGGGTAAATCCTTACCTTCCTTCAGCAGACCTTCCAGCTTTTTACGCCCTTCGTCGGCACTTAATCCCGGTACAAAGAAGCGCAGCATGGCGGTCATGTAGGCCAGTGCTTTTTGCTGCGAGGCGCTCTGGTCAGGGCCAGGCAGTGGCAGCCAGGTAATCTGCAGCGTCTTGATTTTGCCGGTGCCGGGCTCCAGCGCGGTAGAGGCATAGAGCGTTTCATTAATTTTGCTGGCGGCGCGCGTCAGGTTGCTTTTATCACCCCGATTATCAATAGCGCGATACTCAGGCAGCATCAGCGCTGCATTGGCCAGATTATATTTTTCGCGAAACTGGCCGATAGTCATATCAAAGGTGGGAGCGCCCGCCAGCAGATAAGGCGCGGTGGGCAACGCATCAGGCCGTTCCGGCGGTGGCGAATCGGCGGCAAAGACCGGAACCGTCAGCGCAAACGATAACAGCAGTGCGCCAGGCAAATTCTTCATTTTGTCGATCCTGTCCCGTAAACTCAGGCGCAAATTAAAACGGTTTTTATCCGCGAGGTCAAAAGCGCGGCGGTTCTCTTCTCTGGATGATAATGCATGACGTTACAACAATGGTGTTTTTCCTGGCGCGGTCGACTGGGACGACGTGATTTCTGGATCTGGCAGGCGGTCTGGTTGCTGACCACGACACTATTATTCGTCTTAGCAGCAAACGACTGGATTGATAGCCAGATGGCGGCTTTTGGCGTGGTCTGCCTGCTATGGCCCGCCAGCGCGGTTATGGTTAAACGACTGCACGATCGCAATCGACGCGGTTACTGGGGATTTCTGGTGATTGTTGCCTGGCTGCTGGTGGCGGGAAACTGGAGCATGCTGGGTAGTGTTTTGCCCTGGCTGCTGGGCCGCGCCATTCCGTTTGTGTTAATGGCTGGTCTGCTGCTGGATCTTGGCGTCTTTCGCGGTACCCCCGGCGCTAACCGGTTTGGTACCGCGACGCAGCCGGTGCGATACCGGCAAATGGCTCACCAGTAATGTTCACTGGTGATATGGCCCGGCTTACGCTTCAGGTGTTTGCGCATCTCGCGCGTCTCTTTCAGTAACTGCTGAGTATCGCGCACCATCTGCGGGTTGCCGCACAGCATCACATGGCTGCTGTCGGCATCCAGCGTTAATCCGGTGGCACGCTCCAGCTCGCCGTTTTCGATCAGCGCCGGGACCCGGCCCGTCAGCGAACCGGGGATCGCTTCACGACTCACCACTGTCTGGATGTGCAATTTATCGTGATAGCGCTGCTGCAACTGCTGCATCAGTGGCAAAAAGCTCAGGTCGGCCGCATAGCGTGCGGCATGCACCAGCACGATGTTTTCAAAGCGATCCAACCCTTCGCCCTGCTGGAGCATCGACAGGTAGGGACCAATCGCGGTGCCGGTTGCCAGCATCCATAAAGTTTTGCACTCCGGGACTTCATCCAGCACAAAGAATCCCGCGGCTTCTTTGGTGACCATCACCCGATCGCCCGGCTGAAGTGCCTGCAGATGCGGACTCAGCTTGCCCTCTGGCACCGTGACCAGATAAAACTCCAGCAGGTCATCTTTTGGCGCATTAACGTAGGAATAAGCGCGCTGCACCCGCTCACCGTCGATTTCCAGCGCCAGCTTGGCAAATTGCCCGGCAATAAAGGGATCGATGGGCGCTTTTACCCGGAGGCTGAACAATGCATCCGTCCAGTTTTTGACTTCCTTAACTTCACCATTGACCCACTCAGCCATAATCACTCCCTGGTTGTTAATTATTCAGGCAGGTCACTATTTTCGCGACTAGCCGGTGAGATTGCCAGCCTGCGCCCTGGCAAAGGCTCTAATCGACAAACTGTTGCTTTGTCTTTACAGGCTGGCCCATAAAATTGACAGGCGCAAGCCGGGTCCTTTTCGCTTACCTCTCGCTTTATCGTCTAATCCTGATATTTTGCCCGCCATAACAAGATGACTGGCGGGTGAACCGCTATTTTAACCTCCTTTCACAGAAAGAAATTTTGCATAATCATGATTAGTAAACTGGAAAATCGCCCACTGATGGTGATGCTCATTGTGCTGGTGGCTGTCGGGCAGATGGCACAGACTATCTACGTCCCGGCGATGTCGGTGATGGCGGATGCACTGAATGTGCGGGATGGCGCGCTGCAGCGTGTGATGGCGGCCTATCTGATGACCTATGGCGGATCCCAGCTGATCTACGGTCCGCTGTCAGACAGCGTGGGTCGTCGTCCGGTGATCCTGGCGGGCATGACGATCTTTATGATCGGCGCAATCACGGCTCTGATGGCGACCTCACTCGATATGCTGGTGCTGGGTAGTGCGATTCAGGGACTGGGAACCGGCGTGGCAGGCGTGATGGCTCGTACCATGCCGCGTGATCTCTACGAGGGGCACGCGCTGCGCCGCGCTAACAGCCTGCTTAACATGGGCATTCTGGTCAGCCCGCTGCTGGCACCGGTGATTGGTGCGCTGCTGACCCAGCTCTTTGGCTGGCACGCCTGTTTCGCCTTTCTGCTGCTGCTCTGTCTGGCGGTGACCGGTTCCATGGCGCGCTGGCTGCCGGAGACCCGGCCGCAGAGTGCAGAAGTGACCCCTTTCTTCAAACGTTACGCCCGCCTGCTCAGCGACGCGAATTTCGTCCGCTACATTGTGCTGCTGATCGGCGCGCTCGCCGGGATTGCGGTCTTTGAGTCGAGCTGTGGCGTTCTGCTGGGCGGCGTGCTCGGCCTGCACAGCCTGACCGTCAGCATCCTGTTCATCCTGCCGATTCCGGCAGCGTTCTTCGGTGCCTGGTTTGCCGGACGCGAGCAGGGTTCATGGCACAGCCTGATGTGGTGGGGTGTGAATAGCTGCCTGCTGGCGGGCATTCTGATGTGGATCCCGGCGTGGTTCGGCGTGATGAATATCTGGACGCTGCTGGTCCCTGCCGCGCTATTCTTCTTTGGTGCCGGTATGCTGTTTCCGCTGGCGACTTCAGGCGCGATGGAGCCGTATGCCTGGCTGGCGGGAAGCGCGGGCGCGCTGATTGGCGGGATGCAGAATCTGGGATCGGGTTTGGTGGCGTGGCTCTCAGCCATGATGCCGCAGCGCGATCAGTTCAGCCTTGGCATGCTGATGTTCTTCACGGCGCTGGTGATGCTGCTCTGCTGGTTGCCGCTCTCACGTCAGCCGGAGCGCGGCAACCAGCCGGTTACAGGATAAACGGATGGAGCGCCGGATCTTTACGGTCGAGATAGTGAATCGACTGGATGCGGCGAATGGTGCGTGATTTACCGCGAATTAGCAGCGTTTCGCTGGTGGCGATATTGCCCTGACGCGTAATACCTTTCAGTAACTCGCCACTGGTAATACCGGTGGCGGCAAACACCACGTTGTCGTTGCGCGCCATCTCACTCAGTGTCAGCTTCTTACCCGCTTCAATCCCCATCTCTGCACAGCGCTGCAGTTCCTGCTCGCCGAGCAGACGGTTTTCAGCGCTGTCGCCTTTGACGTGATGACGCGCCAGCAAGCGGCCCTGCATATCGCCATCCAGTGCGCGGATCACCGCCGCAGAGACCACGCCTTCCGGCGCGCCGCCAACGCCATACATCACATCCACTTCGCTGTCCGGCATGCAGGTCAGAATCGAGGCGGCGACATCACCATCCGGGAAGGTAAAGACCCGCACGCCCAGCTGCTGCAACTGGCCGATCACCGCATCGTGACGCGGCTTTGCCAGAATCGATACGGTCAGCTGCGACAGCGGCTTGTTCATCGCTATCGCGATATTGCGCAGGTTGGTTTCCAGCGGCAGGTCGAGGTCGATCGCCCCATGCGCTGCCGGACCGACAATCAGTTTCTCCATGTACATGTCAGGGGCGTGCAGAAAGCTGCCTTTATCGCCGACGGCCATCACGGCCAGCGCGTTAGCCTGGCCAAGCGCCGTCATGCGGGTGCCTTCAATCGGATCGACGGCAATATCGACCGCATCGCCGCGACCGGTACCGACTTTTTCACCAATATAGAGCATTGGCGCTTCGTCGATTTCGCCTTCACCGATCACAATCTGACCGTCAATTTCAATGGAGTTCAGGACATGACGCATGGCATGGACAGCCGCGCCGTCAGCTGCATTTTTGTCGCCGCGTCCTAACCAGTGATAGCCTGCCAGGGCGGCAGCTTCGGTTACGCGGGAAAATTCAATGGCAAGTTCTCGTTTCATGGCATCTACCTGACAAAAAACCGGCAGGCAGTGTAACACAGCGGGGCAGCAGGGCGGGGAAAAGGCCCGCGACGGCCAGCGTCGCGGGCACAGAGATTACTCCTGATCTTCCCACGCCTGTGCGCGGGCAACCGCTTTTTTCCAGCCGGCATAACGGAAGTTACGCTCGGTAGTTTCCAGGCTTGGACGGAACTCACGCTCAATAACCGCTTTAGCACGCACTTCATCCAGATCCTGCCAGAAGCCGACAGCCAGACCCGCCAGATAGGCAGAACCTAGCGCCGTGACTTCACGCACTTCCGGACGCTCAACACGGGTGCCGAGGATGTCAGCCTGGAACTGCATCAGGAAGTTGTTGGACACCGCACCACCATCCACACGCAGCGCCTGCAGGCGGGTGTTGGCATCATTCTGCATCGCTTCCAGCACGTCACGCGTCTGATAAGCGATCGACTCCAGCGTCGCGCGGATGATGTGGTTAGCGTTCGCGCCGCGCGTCAGACCGAAGATTGCGCCACGAGCATACGGGTCCCAGTAGGGTGCACCCAGGCCGGTGAAAGCAGGCACCATGTAAACGCCATTGGTGTCTTTCACTTTCATCGCGAAGTATTCAGAGTCAGCCGCTTCACTGATCAGCTTCATCTCATCGCGCAGCCACTGAATAGAGGCACCCCCGATAAATACGGCACCTTCCAGCGCATAGTTCACTTCACCGCGCGGGCCACAGGCGATTGTGGTCAGCAGGCCGTGGGTCGAGGTTACCGCTTCAGTACCGGTGTTCATCAGCATAAAGCAACCGGTGCCGTAGGTGTTTTTCGCCATGCCAGGCTGTACACACAGCTGGCCATACAGCGCGGCCTGCTGGTCACCGGCAATACCGGCGATAGGAATACGTGTACCGCCTTTACCACCGATGTTGGTCTGACCGTAGACTTCAGACGAGGACTTCACTTCTGGCAGCATTTCACGCGGGATATCCAGGATATCGAGCATGCGCTGATCCCACTCCAGCTTGTGAATGTTAAACATCATGGTACGCGAGGCGTTGGTATAGTCAGTAATGTGAACGCGGCCCTGAGTCATTTTCCAGACCAGCCAGGTATCAACGGTACCGAACAGCAGCTCACCACGTTTTGCACGCTCACGTGAGCCTTCAACATGGTCCAGGATCCACTTCACTTTCGTCCCGGAGAAGTAGGGGTTAATTACCAGACCTGTCGTGTGCTGGATGTACTCTTCCAGACCCTCTTTCTTCAGTTTGTTACAGTAGTCAGCGGTGCGCGGGTCCTGCCAGACGATGGCATTATAGATAGGTTTGCCGGTCTCTTTTTCCCACACGATGGCGGTTTCGCGCTGGTTAGTGATACCAATTGCCGCAATCTCATCAGAACGGATATCGGCATGGGCCAGCACTTCAACCAGCGTAGAGCTTTGTGAAGCCCAGATATCCATTGGATCATGCTCAACCCAGCCCGCTTTCGGGTAGATCTGAGTAAATTCGCGCTGCGATACCGCAAAGATATTGGAATCGTGGTCGAGAACGACGGCGCGTGAGCTGGTTGTACCCTGATCGAGCGCGACAATATATTTTTTATCTGTGGTAGTCATAAATTCAGTCCTGATGATAAAAAGTGAAACTTACGCTTTACGCTGCTGAGCGCGTGCAACCGGTTTGTCTGCTGGAATATTTGCAGGTTCTTTCGCGGCACCTGGCAGGTAGCGGCCAATCAGTGTGCGATAACCGACTGCACCCAGGCAGGCACCGACCAGCGGGCCAAAAATAGGGACCAGGAAGTAAGGAATATCTTTACCTCCTGTGAAGGCAACGTTACCCCAGCCAGCGAAGAAGGCGAACAGCTTAGGTCCGAAATCACGTGCCGGGTTAAGAGCAAAGCCGGTCAGCGGACCCATTGATCCACCAATGACCGCGACCAGCAGGCCGATTAACAGCGGTGCCATCGGCCCACGTGGTACACCGTTGCCATCGTCGGTCAGCGCCATAATCACTGCCATCAGCACGGCAGTAATCACCATCTCGACCAGGAACGCCTGACCTACGCTGATGTGCGGGTTGGGATAAGTTGAGAAGATACCCGCCAGATCCAGACTCTGAACCGTACCGCGTACCATCTGATGACTTTGTTCGTAATCGAAAAAGAGGCTGTAGTAGAGGCCATAAACCAGCGCGGCCGCGCAGAATGCCCCGGCGATTTGCGCCAGAATAAACGGCACCACTTTACGGCCTTCGAAGTTGGCGAACAGGCAGAGCGCAACCGTAACGGCAGGGTTGAGATGCGCACCTGAAACCCCAGCGGTAAGATAGACAGCCATTGAGACGGCTAAGCCCCAGATAATGCAGATTTCCCACTGACCGAAGGCGGCACCGGCAAGTTTCAGAGCAGCCACACAGCCTGCGCCGAAGAAAATAATCAAGCCTGTCCCCAGAAATTCGGCAATACACTGACCTTTGAGCGTGTTAGTTGTCTGACTCATAATAGTGGTTCCTGAAGCGAGGTTAAATTTTATCAGTTTTTGTTCTCAGTCCATGAGGCACCCAGCTTTTATGTAGGGCTGATGTGAATTTATCGTTAACGAACATAAACGAGAAATAGCGAAATCGTTTTTTGTGTACTGTGTCATAAAAATGCGCGTTTTCGCGTATTCTGGCTTTCTTAACCCATTATTCGCGCCTCTTTACAGCATTAACGGGCCAGTGCCAGAACGCAGCTGCAGTAAGCGCAGCGTAATTTCAGGTATTGGCTGAAAAGTGTTACAGACTACGCCCGCAAAGGCCGCGTTGCTGGACTTGCGGGGTGAGGCTACATACAATCGGGACAACGTTGCTGGCTTAAGCTGGCATCATCAACGCCTTGCAGGAATTTAGGAGAGGTCAGAAAGATGTCATTTGAAGTGTTTGAGAAACTGGAAGCGAAAGTACAGCAGGCGATTGATACCATCACCCTGTTGCAGATGGAAATCGAAGAGCTGAAAGAGCAGAACAACTCACTGCGTAACGATGCGCAACAAGTCGCGGGCAACCACGATGCGCTGATGCGTGAAAATCAGCACCTGAAAGAAGAGCAACACGTATGGCAGGAACGTCTGCGTGCCTTGCTGGGAAAAATGGAAGAGGTTTGAAGCCTCAGCTGATGTGAAAAACGGGTGCTCAGGCACCCGTTTTCATGTCTGGCCTATTCGAGATCCAGCGCATCCTCTGACAGAATGATACCGGTGTTATCGGCATAGAGATGGTCGCCGGAAAAGAAAGTGACGCCGCCGAAATTGACGCGCACATCGCTCTCGCCAATCCCTTCACCCGCAGCGCCTGCCGGAATCGCGGCAATGGCCTGGATACCAATCTCCAGCTCTTCCAGCTCGTCAACCTGACGTACTGACCCGTAGATGACCAGGCCTTCCCACTCGTTAGTGGCTGCCAGACGTGCCAGCTGCGCATCCACCAGCGCCCGACGCACAGAACCGCCGCCATCAATCACCAGCACCCGGCCGCGGCCATTTTCTTCCAGCAGGTCGTAGAGTAAGCCGTTGTCTTCAAAGCATTTCACTGTGGTAATCTGACCACCGAATGAAGTGCGCCCACCAAAGTTTGAAAAAAGCGGTTCAACAACATTCACTTCTTCATGGTAGATATCGCAGAGTTCAGATGTATCGTATTTCATAAGGGTTTCGTCTGTTTGCCACAGGAAGGGTAAGTATATCGCTATATGCAGATTGTTGGCAAAATCATCAGTATGAAAAAAGCATCGTTCGATCAAGAACATGCATAAAAAAGCCCAGCCGGATGGGCTGGGCGTCTGAAAAGCGCTGATTCAGTGAATCAGAGAATGAAGCGGCTAAGGTCTTCGTCAGCCACCAGTTCATCCAGATGTTTGCCGACATAATCAGCATCGATGGTCACGGATTCACCGTGACGATCGCTGGCCTCATACGAGATATCTTCCATCAGACGTTCAAGCACGGTATGCAGACGGCGCGCACCGATGTTTTCGGTCGTTTCGTTGACCTGCCATGCGGCTTCAGCGATCCGGCGGATACCCTCTTCGGTGAACTCAATGTTCACGCCCTCAGTATTCATCAGCGCTTTGTACTGCACGGTGATGGAGGCATTCGGCTCGGTCAGGATGCGCTGGAAATCATTCACGGTCAGCGCCTGCAGCTCTACACGAATTGGCAGACGACCCTGCAATTCCGGAATCAGGTCGGAAGGGCTGGCCACCTGGAACGCGCCTGAAGCGATAAACAGAATGTGGTCGGTTTTCACCATGCCATGTTTGGTCGAGACGGTACAGCCTTCAACCAGCGGCAGCAGGTCGCGCTGAACACCTTCGCGAGAAACATCCGGGCCGCCAGCATTCTGGCCGCCGCGCTTACAGATTTTGTCGATCTCATCGATAAACACGATACCGTGCTGCTCAACCGCATCAATCGCGTCCTGCTTAAGCTCTTCCGGATTAACCAGCTTTGCCGCTTCTTCTTCGATCAGCAGCTTCATCGCTTCTTTGATCTTCAGCTTGCGCGCTTTCTGCTTCTGACCGCCGAGGTTCTGGAACATTGACTGCAGCTGGCTGGTCATCTCTTCCATGCCAGGAGGTGCCATGATCTCAACACCAGGCGCGCTGGCGGCCAGATCGATCTCAATCTCTTTATCGTCCAGCTGGCCTTCGCGCAGCTTTTTGCGGAACGACTGGCGTGCTGCAGACGGCTCAGCGCTCTGCTCTGCCTGGCCCCAGTTATTTTTCGCAGGCGGAATCAGCACATCGAGAATACGCTCTTCGGCCATCTCTTCGGCACGGTATTTGTTCTTTTCAATCGCCTGACTGCGAACCATCTTAATGGCCGAATCGGTCAGATCACGAATGATAGAGTCCACTTCCTTACCGACATAACCCACTTCGGTAAATTTAGTCGCTTCAACTTTGATGAACGGTGCGTTGGCCAGCTTAGCCAGACGACGCGCTATCTCGGTTTTACCGACACCGGTCGGACCGATCATCAGGATGTTTTTAGGGGTCACTTCATGGCGCAGCTCTTCGTCGAGCTGCATGCGGCGCCAGCGGTTGCGCAGTGCAATAGCCACGGCGCGCTTGGCGCTGTCCTGGCCGATGATAAAGCGGTTCAGTTCGCTGACGATTTCGCGTGGAGTCATCTCAGACATATTTATACCCTTACGCCTTAGACGTTAATTCTTCAAAATTAACGTTGTGGTTAGTGTAGATGCAGATATCACCCGCGATATTCAGCGACTTCTCGACGATGTCGCGTGCGCCCATTTCGGTATTCTCCAGCAGCGCACGTGCCGCTGCCTGGGCGAAAGGCCCACCGGAGCCGATGGCGATCAGGTCGTTTTCAGGCTGGATGACGTCACCGTTACCGCTGATGATCAGAGAGGCTGACTCATCTGCGACGGCCAGTAAGGCTTCCAGGCGACGCAGCATACGGTCGGTACGCCAGTCTTTCGCCAGCTCCACCGCGGCTTTCACCAGGTGGCCCTGATGCATTTCCAGTTTGCGTTCGAAAAGTTCAAACAGGGTGAAGGCGTCTGCGGTGCCGCCAGCAAATCCGGCAATCACCTTATCGTTGTATAAACGACGCACTTTTTTAACGTTGCCTTTCATCACGGTATTGCCGAGCGTAGCCTGGCCATCACCGCCAATCACTACCTGGCCGTTGCGTCGTACACTTACTATTGTTGTCACGGGCAGACCCCTTGTTGCAGTCGGAAAAGGACTCCGCGCACGGGGCGCGGAGTATCATGCAACAGATATGGGGCGGGTTTGACGGGTTTCAACCCCCGACGGAGAGTGGAATACAGCTGGAGTGTCCGGAACTGCGCAGGCGTTTCAGGGTGCTGTCAGCGGATGCGCGGTCTTTATAAGGACCGATAACCACGCGATTCCAGCCGCCACCGGTAGTAATACGGCTTTCAAAACCTTCAAAGGCTAAGCCTGCACGCACCGATTCAGCCTGGTCGGTGCCTTTGAACGAACCACACTGCACCATCCAGCGCTGCGAAGAGGCTTTCTCCGCTGGTTTCGCCTTCGCGGTCTCCTGCGGTTTTGACTGTACGTCCGGCTCCCGCGTGATAGGTGCAGGCTGCGTCTGGCGCTGTACGTTTTGCTGCTGCTGCTGCTGCTGCTGACGTTGCTGTTGTTGTAATTGCTGCTGTTGCTGACGCTGTTGTTGTTGCTGCAACTGCTGCTGGCGTTGCTGCTGCTGGGCCTGCAACTGCTGGCGCTGTTGTTGCAGTTGCTGCTGCTGAACCTGCTGCTGCTGACGTTGCAGCTGTTGCAACTGCTGCTGATGCTGCAGCGTTTGCTGACGTTGTGCCGGGGTCTGTTCGTTCCACGGCACTTCGTTGAGCTGCGTGGGCTGCTGACGCATATCCGCCTGCATCTGCTCCAGCAACTGGCGCTGCTCGTCGGTCAGTTGGGTCTGCGACTTCACTTCGCCACCAGAAGAGGGTTCGATAGGCGTCGGCACGGTGACCTGACGGTTCTCCAGCTCTTTAATATATTTCCAGCGCTCTTCTGGCTTCGGCGGCAAGCCATTGCCGTTGGCTTTATGATCCGTAATGACCGGCACGTCTTCTTTCTTGTGATGCGCCAGGAACCATAAACCACCGGCAAAGGTCACTAACACTGCGACCGCCAGTACAATCATCAGTTTAGATGTTCCCGAACCGCCTTTGCTCTTCTTGCCACGGCTGGGGCTTTTTTTGCGACGCGTCCCTGTTGAACGCCCGCGGCCTACGTAATCTTTTTGTGCCACTCTCGTTCTTATACCCTTCAAAAATAGTGCCAGATGGGCGAAATGATGATTTTTACGCGCCCGGCAAGGAGTCCGCCATGTTACTCAAGGGTCGGAACTTTGACCAGCAGTGTTCGCTTTAAGAATCTACTGAAAAAACCAGACGAACAGGCTTATTTTTCACGTTTTTTTGCGCGCGCCGTACTGCCACGAATCGTTAAGCCGGCATCCAGCAACCGCGATCCGCTGATCACCCGTTTGCCATTTAACTCATCCAGCAGCAGCAACATCGCTTCCCGACCAATCTGGTAACGTGGCTGTGTCACCGTGGTCAGCGGTGGCTCGCAGTAACGTGACAGTTCAATGTCATCAAATCCCACTACAGAGAGATCCTCCGGTATCCGCAGCCCACAACGTCTGGCCTGATTCATCGCCCCCAGCGCCATAATATCGCTATGGCAGAACAGGGCGCGCGGGGGTTGGGGCAGGGTCATCAGCTGATTCATGGCGGCAACGCCTGCTTCAAACGTAAAATCACCGCGCACAATATAGGTGGGGTCGACCGTCAGCCCGCTGCGACGCATCGCCTGTACATAGCCCTGCAACCGATACTGACAGAGCGGCATCTCTTCCGGCCCGGCGATACAAGCGATCTGCGTGTGGCCTAACTGCAGTAAATGATTCACCGCTTCAAATGCGGCGGTCAGATTATCGATGTGAACCGTGGGCAGTGACATTTCCGGCGCAAACTCATTCGCCATCACCATGGGCGGCAAGTTACGTTGCTCATCAATGCTGGCATCAAAGGGCAACTGTGATCCGAGCAGCACCATGCCATCGATCTGTCGTGTGACCATCAGATTGAGAAAGGTTCGCTCCTGCTGATTCTGATGAGCGCAGTCACCAATCAGGACCAGATAGCCCTCTTCGGCTGCCGTGACTTCGACGCCACGAATGATTTCACTAAAGAAGGGATCGCAGATGTCAGGGACAATAACGAGGATGGTTCGCGTTTCGTTACGCCGCGCGTTGCGTGTGGGGCCATGTGCTGCATAGCCGACGGCGGCAACTGCCTGCTCGACTTTCTGGCGGGTCGCCGCAGAAACCTTCTCCGGATTCATTAGCGCACGCGATACGGTGGCGGTTGAGACGCCTGCGTGCTCCGCGACATCCTTCATTGTGGCGGCGGGCGGTTGTTGATTCTGCTCCAACACATGCTCCTGACGCGTTATGGCGCGTTCGATTCTGTTTTTGCCTGACCTGAAAGCAATTCGGGCAACATTGTTAACGATTGCCCGGCTGGTTGTTACTTAATTTGCATAAAAATTGTGACTTATGCGACGTTTTTCGATCTGGCTCGCAGTGTCAGCAAAAATCAGCTCTCGGTCGGGTCGATATCCAGCGTCCATTTCACTTTGCGCGCAGCGGGGAGCGTTGAAACCAGCGGCAACGAACTGCTCAGTAACTGTTGCAGACGTTGCCGGGAAGGATGCTGTAACAGCAGTTGCCAGCGCCAGCGTCCACTGCGTTTGGGCTGCAAAGCGGGCAACGGGCCCATAAACCACATTGCCTTATCATTCAGCGGGCTCGCTTCCAGCAGGTTACGAAGTTGTTGCAAAAATTCGGCTGCCTGCTGGTTATCCATATCTTCCGCGCGGAACAGCGCATGGCGGCTCCAGGGTGGCAGGTGAACCGCCTGTCGCTCCAGCAGTGCCTGCTGCGCGAAGGCCGAATAACCCTGATGCAGCAGTGTCTGCAGTAAAGGGTGTTCCGGATGGTGAGTCTGCAGCACCACCTCGCCCTGCTTTCCGGCACGGCCAGCACGGCCGGCGACCTGAGTGTAAAGCTGAGCAAAGCGCTCCGCCGCACGGAAATCGGCTGAGAACAGGGCACCATCCACATCCAGCAGCGAGACCAGTGTGACATCGGGGAAGTGATGGCCCTTGGCCAGCATCTGGGTGCCGACCAGGATACGTGCGCCGCCACGATGGACGTCAGCCAGGTGCTGCTCCAGCGCCCCTTTGCGGCTGGTGGTATCACGATCAATGCGCGATACCGGCACGCCAGGGAAGAGTGTGCCGAGCTGCTGCTCCAGCTGTTCAGTGCCGACGCCGACCGGCAGCAGATGGGTCGAGCCACACTGTGGACACTGATTAGGTAGCGGCCGCTGGCTGTCGCAATGATGGCAGCGTAGCTGACGGTGGTGCTGATGCAGGGTGTAGTAGCGATCACAACGTGTACACTCGGCAATCCAGCCGCAGTCGTGACATAGCAGGGCTGGAGAAAAACCGCGGCGGTTAAGAAACAGCAACACCTGATTGTCGGCCTGCAGATGCTGGCGCATTTTACCAATCAGACCCGGTGCCAGGCCGCCGATCAGCTGCACGCCTTTTAAGTCGATAAGCTGTTGCAGCGCCGGTCGGGCGTTGCCGGCGCGTTTTGTCAGGTCGAGCTGGCGATACTTGCCGCTGCGGACATTGTGCAGCGTCTCCAGAGCCGGTGTCGCCGAGCCCATGACAATCGGGATATCCTCTTCATGGGCACGGAACACAGCCAGATCGCGCGCCTGATAGCGCCAGCCTTCCTGCTGTTTATAGGAGCTGTCATGCTCTTCATCAATAATGATCACGCCGGGACGAGCCAGCGGCGTAAACAGCGCCGAGCGGGTGCCAATCACAATCGCCGTTTCGCCGCGCCGCGCACGTAACCAGACGGCCAGCCGTTCACTGTCATTTAATGCGGAGTGCAGCACATCGATGGGTGCATCAAAACGTTCGCGAAAGCGGGCAATCGTCTGCGGGGTCAGGCCAATCTCCGGCACCAGCACCAGCGCCTGTTTACCCCGTACCAGCACATTTTCCAGCACGCTGAGGTAAACCTCAGTTTTGCCGGAGCCGGTGATGCCCGCCAGCAGCCAGGCGGAATAGTGTTCATCATCTGCCCGAATCGCACCCACGGCCATCGCCTGATCGGTATTCAGTCGCAGCCGCTCGCCTTTTACAGCATAAGTGGTGCGCCAGTCGTGCATCTGCGGCTGGTGCTCATGCAGTTCGCATAATCCTTTAGCCCGCAATGCCTGTAATGTCGCCTCGGTGAGATCGTGTTCACTGACCTGATGCCGATAAAGCGGTTGCTGACGCAGTGCTGCCAGCGCCTGCTGCTGTTTTGGTGCCCGCTTTAAACTTTCCGGTGCGGTTTCACGGCCCTGCTCGGTAATTTCCCAGCGCCACAGGGGATTGTCCTGCGCTGCTTTGCCCTGGCGCAGTAGCACCGGAATCGCGTGGCTCAGCACTTCACCCTGCGGCGAATGGTAGTAGCTGGCAGCCCAGTTCAGGATGCGCCACAGCGACGGGGGATAGAGAGACTCACTGTCCAGCACCTCAGCCACGCGCTTGAGCTGTGCTTCCGGCAGATCGCTGCTGTCACGAAAGGCAACCACAATCCCGATCATTCTGCGATTGCCAAAGGGCACACTCACGCGCCCGCCAATGACCGGCTGCGCACCCTGAGGCGGCAGATAATCAAACAGGCGGGGCAAGGGGACGGGCAGGGCAACCTGAACAACGGGCATAACTCTCTCTTTCCGGCTCAATCATCGGGGAAGCTAGTGTACACGCTGGCCCCTATGGCGGGTATCTCAGCATATATTTGCAGCAATCCAAACTTATCTGTATAATATGCGGCCTTCGGTAAGAAATATCTGGCCGGAGTACACCCTATAATGTTCAACCGCGTGTGGTGCTGTGCAGGTTAACGCCTGGCACGGAGAGCGACACGGCCTTCTATGAGGTTTCCCATGAAACAAGGTATTCACCCGAAATATGAAGCAGTTACTATCAAATGTACCTGCGGCAACGAGATTCACACCCGTTCAACACTGACTCACGAACTGAACCTGGACGTTTGTGGCAAATGCCACCCGTTCTATACCGGTAAGCAGCGTGAAGTGGCAACTGGTGGCCGTGTTGACCGCTTTAACAAGCGTTTCAGCGTGCCAGGCGCTAAAAAATAAGATTAAAAGGCACCTGAACCTGCGGGTTCGGCGGCAAGAAAAAACCCAGCTTCGGCTGGGTTTTTTTATGGCTGTTACAGGCTGGTGTCCGTTGTCGGGGTCGCCGCAGGCTTATTCAGTTCAAGTACCTGCGTCGTATAAGTACCATCTAAATCACCAATCGCGGCGATCTTCGGTGCGGTAATCGAGATTTTATCGGCTGACATCGTACCTTTACTGCACAGCACCCAGAATAAACAGGATGAGTTACTGATTTTCTCGTCTGTGGCCAGCGTCAGTGTGGCCGCCTTCATGGTACCGCTATTAGAGATGCCGTTTTTACCGGACACGTTTAACAGTCCGGTTGCCTGCATGACGCCCTGATTGCTGACCTCATTCGCCATAACAGAGGCATTCTGAGCAGTCAGAGTCGCCGCGTTAGAGACCTTTGTTGCAGAAACATAGGCTATTCCCTGTGAAGTCACGTTTCCGCCAGACAGGAGGCTGATCTCTTTAACGGCATTCATACTCAGATTTCCTGCCTCAATTGTCCCTGAATTGAGCAGGCTGGTGTTGGCGACAGCCGTGACGACGCCGTCAACCGTATTATAACCGGTCTGCATGGCCAAATTTTTTGGTGTCGTGATTGTTCCTCTGTTCTCAATATTACCGGCCAGAGAAGCAATATTTACAGCGCCAGCAGCTTCAATTTGTGCGTTATTGTTGTTGGCAATTTTTCCCAGGCTGACGATGGTGGCGTAATCCGTCGTTTTAATGGTGCCGTTATTGGTGAACGCGTCCGTTGTCTGCAGTACAGCCTGGCTGGCAGACAATTTTCCCCTGTTCGTTATGCTGCCACCTGCGGTGGCGCTCAGGAGTCCGGTTTCAATCGCGCCGTTGTTGGTTAATGTGCCATTAGCTGTAATGTAGAGATTAGTCGCATTCAGTATGCCGCTATTATTGACACCCGCACCGGCATCAGTAGTCTGCAGCTGAATAATTCCCGCAGTTGCCCCACCCAGCGCGCTGACATCAATGGTGTTGCCGTAGGCTTTGGCCGTTCCACTCGCTGTCGCCGAACCGGAAGCGATATTGTAATCATAGATACCGGCAATCGCTTGCAATTGATTAGTAGCGATCTGTCCCTGGATATTAATTTTCTGTGCCAGCAGGTCGGTGTAATCAGCACCTTTCAGACCATCACCATTAACCGTAATCGTGCCTTTCGCCACATTGAAACCCGTCAATGCACCATCGGTAAAAGTAGGCGTTCCGGTGGTCAGCGTGGCGCGTCCGGTGTTAATAAAGCTACAGCCTGAGCAGGTAATACCATTCGGATTGGCGATAATGACATCCGCTTTTTGACCGGCGACTTCAATATAGCCGTTCAGTGAAGATGAGCTTTTTGAGATAACTTCATTCAGGATAAGGCTGGCTGACTTATCCAGATTGCTGTTTCGCGCAATATTACCGCTTTCGCGCACTAAATCTGCGGTGCTATTATTCAGGACCATTCCATCACTGGTGACGTTAAAGTTCTGATACATATTGTGTGAAAGACCATTTGCATCAGCCTGGTTAATATTAACGACCGTCGATCCATTTGCATGCGTGTAAGTATTGAGTGCAGCCAGCGCAGGCTGGCTGCATAATGTGGCTACGGTAGCCACGAATAACAGGTTAAATTTATGCTTCTTCATTATTTCTATCCTTTTTTGTGTGAGTGTTTTTTTAAAGCCTTTTTTATTAAAAAATCTCCATCTTTTTTAATATTTCCATTGCAATGAAAAACCCAGCGTAAGTGGATCAGTGTGAAAGGCTTGTGGTTTCTTTAGCGGGGTACCGGCAAAAAGATCAAAGCGTGTTTGCAGAAGTTTTCCCCGCAGGCCGACAGCGCTGCCTATGGCGGTTTTCCCGGTATAATACTGCTGGTTGTAATTGCCATAGACCTGGCCTGCATCAACACCGATATAGGGCTGAATCGGTTTGCCGGGAATTATCCAGCTAAGATCGTTGCGCCAGTACCATCCCTTATTGTCCTGAAGAGAATATTCACCATCGAAACCGCGCACCGTCCAGCGGTTTGCCAGCGAAAAGCGATTGAGTGACGAGAGGCTATCGGGCGAATATTGCAGGCTGAAATGAGGGGAGTAATTCAGCCAGTTTTCATAGACACGAAAGTTGACGGAACCCTCAAGATCTAAATTGACAATCCGGCCTTGCTTATCAATAAGTCCATATTCCTGCTCAACAGTATTGCTGCTGTTAAACCAGGGCATCTTTCTTTGGTAACTTAGTGTGGTTGCGAGACCTGCATTATCAACATTGATTTGATGTTGCAGCACCGCTTTCCAGCCCGCACTTCTTTTATGCATGCTGACAAGGTCAAAATCATCCAGAGAGTAGCGCGATTCCGTGTCAAATATTTGCAGGCCAACCGTACTGGTCTGATGTACGGTTCGTGAAAGCAGGCGATTGAGTTGCGCACTGTAATAACGGTTCTTATTATTGAGCGTCCATTTTGCCCAGTTTCCGGTCATAAATTGCCGGTAATCACTGTGACTGGCGTAGAGATCGAGCCACCAGTATCCCCAGGGGATTGAATAACCCATCGATTTATTACTGTTACCTTTTATCGTGTGCTTCGGGGCAATATCGTGGCCATAAGAGACATAAAGGGTGTCACTGAGTGAGGTGATATTATTCAGATAGAGCGCTGCACCACCCTGATAACGGCCTGTTGCAACTGAGCCAGCATCATTGAGCCATGCACCCACCTGCCAGTATTTATCCTGCCTGCGCTGGATATAGATGTCACTTTCACCTTTGCCACTGCCAGGCACCAGATTGACATTAACCTGCGATCCCGGTACTCGCTGAAGATTAAGGCTACCCTGTTCAAGGTCGCTGAGTTCAAGCACATCACCCGCTTTGAACGGTAATGTGCTGGTTAAATTGATATAGTCGTCCCCGGATTTATTAAGAACGATTTTTCCCACTTTACCAGCATTAATATCAAATTTTAATTCGCCACCTGACAGGTTCTGTTCCGGTAAATTAACACGTGTGGTGATATAACCCGCCCGGATGATTTCATTCTGCAGGGTTTTTGCCAGCAGTCTTATACCCGCGATACCCAGACATTTTCCTTCTGCCTGAGAAGTAAAATACCTTAACTTTTCGAGATGAAGTTTTTTGTTATCCTGCTTTAAAGAAACCTTATCGATAAGATAGCATTCTTTTTCATGCGGAAAGAGAATCTCTTCTTGCCGGAAGCGCTGTTGTTCAGACGCTGCCCGCTGCGGTTCAGGGATCAGTTGCGCTTTGCGTACCCGATCCTGTTGCAGTGCATTGATATTCCCATTTGGCTCTGTGAGAGCGGGTGCAGCTTTCGCCCGATCAGAAGAGAAGAGGGCTACTGAGGCGACCAGGATAATAATAAAAGCAGATACAGATGACGTTATTTTATATTTAATGCTCATTGTCTTTCCGTAAAATAGTCGCTCAGACAAAATTTTACGGATGCAGATATTAGTGAACAATAGTAATTATTCTATTATCGAAATAAAAAGGCATTTTTATTGCAACAGAAATAACGGAATAATATGAGAACAGGCTGGATTTTTATGATAAGTCTGACGGGTAATATTAAGAAGGGTCAATCAAATTGCGGAAAGCAGCAAAAGCAGTTCATATCGGATCAGAAAGCGGCTCCCTGAGCGGAGCCTGCTCCTCTGAAGCGGGGTTAAGCGAAACCGGACCCCGGGAATCAATACTCCCAGGTATCCGGGTCGACACCCATCTGGCGCATGATTGCTTTTGCTTCTTCCGGAATCTCATCATTACGCTCTTTGCGCAGGTCGACGTCATCCGGCAGCGGCTGGCCCGTAAAGGCATGTAAAAAGGCTTCGCAAAGCAACTCGCTGTTGGTGGCGTGACGCAGGTTATTCACCTGACGACGGGTACGCTCATCCGTTAAAATCTTCAGCACGCTCAATGGGATAGAAACTGTAATCTTCTTGACCTGCTCGCTCTTCTTACCGTGCTCAGCGTACGGGCTGATATATTCGCCGTTCCATTCAGCCATGGGTTACCTTAATTAATAAACGTTAAATGTGAGGAAATCAGCGGATTATGCCTGATTTTTTCCTGCCTGACCCCTGATATGGCGGGTTTTCTTCGTTCGCCGCCTCTGCATCACAGAGAGGAACGCCAGGCGATGACGCATAATTTTAGCGTTTATTGCGTTTTTGCTCAATCTATACGCAAAGACATTTAGATGTCCAGATGTATTGACGTCTAATTAGAGGGTGATATTCTGTGGACTACATTTTCTTAACTCTTCAGGAACAATTCGCTCATGACGCGTAAACCGGCAACCATCGCAGTGCGCAGCGGTTTGAATGATGACGAGCAATATGGCTGCGTTGTCCCGCCCATCCACCTCTCAACAACCTATAACTTCCTGGATTTCAATGAGCCTCGTGCACATGACTATTCCCGTCGTGGTAACCCCACACGTGATGTCGTACAACGTACGCTGGCGGAACTGGAAGGCGGAGCGGGTGCGGTATTGACCAATACCGGCATGTCAGCTATTCACCTGGTCACGACGGTATTCCTGAAGCCTGGCGATCTGCTGGTTGCGCCACACGACTGTTATGGCGGCAGCTATCGGTTATTTGACAGCCTGAGCAAGCGCGGCGCGTATCGGGTGAAATTTGTCGATCAGGGCGACCCGGTGGCGCTGCAGGCGGCCTTGGATGAAAACCCCAAACTGGTGCTGATTGAAAGCCCCAGCAATCCGCTGCTGCGCGTCGTGGATATCAGCGCGATTTGCGCCGCTGCGCGTGCGGCAGGTGCCATCAGCGTGGTGGACAACACCTTTATGAGTCCGGCGCTGCAGAATCCTCTGGCGCTGGGTGCGGACCTGGTGATCCACTCCTGTACCAAATACCTCAATGGTCACTCCGATGTGGTGGCGGGCGCTGTCATTGCCAAAGATCCACAACTGGCGACTGACCTGGCCTGGTGGGCAAATAACATTGGCGTGACCGGCGCAGCATTTGACAGTTATCTGCTGCTGCGCGGCATTCGTACCCTTTCACCACGCATTGCAGCCGCACAACGCAATGCACTCGCGATTGTTGAGTATCTGAAGCAGCAGAAGCGGGTGAAAAAGTTGTATCATCCTTCGCTGCCGGAAAACGCCGGGCACGAACATGCCGTACGTCAGCAGCGCGGCTTTGGCGCTATGCTGAGTTTCGAGGTCGACGGTGATGAGGCGCTGCTGCGCCGCTTCCTGAAAGCGTTGCGGCTATTTACGCTGGCGGAATCGCTGGGCGGCGTAGAAAGTCTGATCTCCCATACCGCCACCATGACGCACGCGGGGATGTCGGCAGAAGCACGCGCGGCAGCAGGCATTTCCGATACGCTGCTACGGGTTTCTGTTGGTATTGAAGATCACGAAGATTTAATTGCCGATCTGGATAATGCATTCCGGATCGCAGCCGAGGGTTAAGCATGACGATTTCAGCAGGCGCGGGAACGCCGAACATCAGGCAGTTGCATAAGTTTGGTGGCAGCAGTCTGGCCGATGCGCGTTGCTATCAGCGCGTTGCCAGCATTATGGCGGACTACAGCCAGCCAGGCGATCTGATGGTGGTCTCCGCGGCAGGCTCAACCACCAACCAGCTGATTAGCTGGCTGAAGCTGAGCCAGAACGATCGGCTCTCTGCGCATCAGGTGCAACAGGCTTTACGGCGCTACCAGAGCGAACTAATCGGTGCGCTGCTGCCTGCTGAGATCGCCGAACCTTTAATCACTGCATTTATCCGCGATCTGGAAAAGCTTGCCGTACTGCTGGATGCGCCTATCACCGATGCGGTCTATGCCGAAGTGGTCGGGCACGGTGAAATATGGTCGGCACGCCTGATGTCAGCGGTATTGAGCCAGCGTGACCTGCAGGCCTGCTGGCTGGATGCGCGTGAATTTCTGCGTGCTGAACGCGCTGCTCAGCCGCAGGTGGATGAGGGTAAATCCTGGCCCCTGCTGCAGACTTTGCTGGCGCAGCATCCGCAAAAGCGCATCGTAGTGACCGGCTTTATCAGCCGCAACGATGCCGGTGAAACCGTCCTGCTTGGCCGCAACGGCTCCGACTATTCCGCCACACAGATTGGCGCGCTGGCGGGTGTCGGACGCGTGACCATCTGGAGCGATGTCGCGGGCGTTTACAGCGCCGATCCCCGCAAAGTTTCTGATGCCTGTCTGCTGCCGTTGTTAAGGCTGGATGAAGCCAGTGAGCTGGCTCGCCTGGCGGCTCCGGTGCTGCATACCCGCACGCTGCAGCCGGTCTCTGGCAGCGATATCGACCTGCAACTGCGCTGCAGCTATCAGCCAGAGCAGGGCTCAACCCGCATCGAGCGTGTGCTGGCTTCCGGGACCGGGGCGCGCATCGTAACCAGCCACGATGATGTTTGCCTGATTGAGATTCAGCTGCCAGAGCAGCATGACTTCGCCATCCTGCACAAAGAGATCGACCTGCTGCTGAAGCGTGCGCAGCTGCGCCCGCTGGCGTTTGGCGTCCATCCTGATCGTCAGCTGCTGCAGCTCTGCTATACCTCTGAGGTGGTTAACAGCGCCTTCACGTTGCTACAGGATGCCGGACTGCCGGGTCATCTGCAGCTGCGCGACGGCCTGGCGCTGGTGGCACTGGTTGGGGCAGGCGTTACCCGCAATCCGCTGCATACTCATCGCTTCTGGCAGCAGTTAAAAGATCAGCCGGTTGAGTTCATCTGGCAGTCAGAAGATCACATCAGCGTAGTCGCGGTGCTGCGCGTCGGGCCGACTCAGCACCTGATTCAGGGACTGCATCAGTCACTGTTCCGCGCAGAAAAGCGTATCGGTCTGATGCTGTTTGGCAAAGGCAATATCGGTTCACGCTGGCTTGAGCTGTTTGCCCGCGATCAGGAAACGCTGTCAGCGCGCACCGGCTTTGAATTTGTGCTGGCGGGCGTCGCGGACAGCAGCCGCAGCCTGCTGAGCTATAACGGGCTGGATGCCAGTCGTGCGCTCGCCTTCTTTGATGATGAAGCGGTGGAGCGCGATGAAGAGTCGCTGTTCCTGTGGATGCGTGCTCACCCTTTCGATGACCTGGTGGTACTGGATGTTACGGCCAGTACACCGCTGGCGCAGCAGTATCTTGACTTTGCCAGTCACGGTTTTCATGTGATCAGCGCCAACAAGGTTGCGGGTGCGTCTGACAGCCAGACCTGGCGGCAGATTCGCGATGCCTTCACCAAAACCGGACGTCACTGGCTCTATAACGCCACTGTTGGTGCCGGCCTGCCGATTAACTATACGGTGCGCGATCTGCGCGACAGCGGCGATACCATTCTGGCAATTAGCGGGATCTTCTCCGGTACGCTGTCGTGGCTGTTCCTGCAGTTTGATGGCACGGTGCCGTTTACCGAGCTGGTGGATCAGGCGTGGCAGCAGGGCTTAACCGAGCCTGATCCGCGCGCCGATCTCTCGGGTCAGGATGTGATGCGCAAGCTGGTGATCCTGGCGCGTGAGGCGGGCTATAACATCGAGCCGGATCAGGTGCGGGTTGAATCGCTGGTGCCGAATAACTGTCTTCAGGGATCGATTGATCACTTCTTTGAGAATGGCGAAGAGCTGAACGAGCAGATGCTGCAGCGGCTGGAAGCCGCGCGGGAGATGGACCTGGTGCTGCGCTACGTTGCCCGTTTTGATGCTAACGGCAAGGCGCGCGTAGGTGTTGAAGCGGTGCGACCAGAGCATCCGCTGGCCGCGCTGCTGCCGTGCGACAACGTCTTTGCCATTGAGAGTCGCTGGTATCGCGATAATCCACTGGTGATCCGTGGGCCAGGCGCAGGCCGGGATGTCACCGCAGGCGCTATTCAGTCAGATATAAATCGCCTCGCACAGCTGTTGTAATCCTTCCTCATCAGGCGCTTCGGCGCCTGTTTTCAACGTGTTGTCTCCTCCCTGTTGAAATCCCTTCATGTTGATTGAAAATTGATCACGCCTGTTGACCACTTTTACGTTGACGGCACACTGAGATTGCGTCATTTTGAACATCTGGACGTCTGAACGTGTAGATGTTTACGGGTCGATTATTAATCAGTGAGGGTGCAGGATGAGTTTCTTTCATGCTAATCAGCGCGAAGCGCTAAACCAGAGCCTGGCTGAACTGAACGGGCAGATTAATGTGTCTTTTGAGTTCTTTCCGCCGCGCACCAGCGAAATGGAAGAGACTCTGTGGTCCTCAATTGATCGCCTGAGCAGTCTGAAACCGAAATTCGTTTCTGTCACTTACGGTGCGAACTCAGGTGAACGCGATCGCACTCACAGCATTATCAAAGGCATTAAAGATCGCACTGGCCTGGAAGCGGCACCCCATCTGACCTGTGTCGATGCGACGCGTGGTGAACTGCGCAACATCGCTCAGGATTACTGGAACAACGGCATCCGCCATATTGTGGCGCTGCGTGGCGATTTGCCACCTGGCAGCGGTAAGCCAGAAATGTACGGCAGCGATCTGGTGTCGCTGCTGAAAGAGGTCGGCGATTTTGATATTTCTGTCGCTGCCTATCCGGAAGTCCATCCCGAGGCGAAAAGCGCCCAGGCTGACCTGATTAATCTCAGACGAAAAATTGATGCAGGCGCAAATCGGGCTATTACCCAGTTTTTTTTCGACGTCGAAAGCTATCTGCGTTTCCGCGATCGCTGTGTCTCGACCGGCATTGATGTGGAAATTGTGCCGGGCATCCTGCCGGTCTCTAACTTTAAACAGCTGCAACGCTTTGCCACGCTGACCAATGTGCGCGTGCCGGGCTGGATGAGCGCGATGTTTGCCGGTCTGGATGACGATCCGGAAACGCGCAAAATGGTGGGGGCAAATATCGCGATGGATATGGTGAAAATCCTGTCACGCGAAGGGGTGAAAGATTTCCATTTTTACACGCTGAACCGTGCCGAAATGAGTTACGCCATCTGCCACACGTTAGGAGTACGCCCGGTTGCGGCAGCGGCTTAACCGCTCTGCCTGAGCCAGTAAAAAAGTCGGGAATCACCCGACTTTTTTACTGCTGCTCTCTGGCGGCGCGAAGTGTGGTTCGCGCCTGACCAGGGTTAACCGGTATTGCGCATGCCTGCCGCGACACCCGCAATCGTCACCATCAGAGCCTGCTCAACGCGGGCATCCGGTTCTTCACCCCGCGCTTCCTGTGCACGGGAACGATGCAGCAATTCTGCCTGGAGTACGTTGAGCGGATCGGTATAGACGTTACGCAGTGCAATCGACTCGGCAATCCACGGCTGGTCAGCCATCAGGTGAGAGTCATTGGCAATGGTCAGTACCGCTTTGATATCGGCATCAAGCTGATCGCGCAGCTGTTTGCCCAGCGGCCAGAGTGATTTATCGACCAGACGCTGATCGTAATATTCCGCCAGCCACAGGTCCGCTTTCGAGAACACCATCTCCAGCATGCCCAGACGGGTAGAGAAGAACGGCCAGTCGCGGCACATCGCCTCCAGCTGATCCTGATGACCAGCCGCCATCGCCTGCTGCAGAGCAGCGCCGGCACCGAGCCAGGCAGGCAGCATCAGACGGTTCTGCGTCCAGGCGAAAATCCACGGAATCGCACGTAGCGACTCCACGCCACCGGTAGGGCGGCGTTTAGCCGGACGTGAGCCGAGCGGTAATTTACCCAGTTCCTGCTCCGGCGTCGCCGAACGGAAGTAGGGGACGAAGTCCGCATTTTCACGCACATACCCGCGATACATTGCGCAGGAGTCTGCAGAGAGCTGATCCATGATGTCGCGCCACTCGCGTTTTGGCTCCGGTGGTGGCATCAGGTTCGCTTCCAGAATCGCGCCGGTGTAGAGCGACAGGCTGGCGATCGTCACGGCCGGTAAGCCATATTTAAAGCGGATCATCTCGCCCTGTTCGGTCACACGCAGACCGCCGCGCAGGCTGCCTGGCGGTTGTGACAACAGTGCGGCATGTGCAGGCGCGCCGCCGCGGCCAATACTGCCGCCGCGTCCGTGGAACAGCGTCAGGGAAATCCCGGCTTTTTCGCAGGTCTTAATCAGCGCATCCTGTGCCTGATACTGCGCCCAGCTGGCAGCCATCACCCCGGCATCTTTTGCCGAGTCAGAATAGCCAATCATCACCATCTGTTTGCCCTGAATAAAGCCGCGATACCAGTCAATGCTCAGCAGCTGGCTCATCACGTCATTCGCGTTGTTCAGGTCATCAAGCGTTTCAAACAGCGGGGCAACCGGCATCGCATAACCGATACCGGCTTCTTTCAGCAGCAGATGTACGGCCAGCACGTCGGAAGGGGTTTTCGCCATCGAAATAACATAGGCGGCAATAGAACCCTGTGGCGCTTCAGCCGCAACGCGGCAGGTCTCCAGCACTTCACGCGTCTCATCGCTGGGTTCCCAGTGACGAGGCAGCAGCGGACGTTTGGAGTTCAGCTCACGGATCAGGAAGGCCTGCTTGTCCGCTTCGGACCAGCTTTCATAATCGCCGAGACCCAGGTAGCGGGTCACTTCAGCAATCGCCTCTGTGTGGCGGGTACTTTCCTGACGCAGATCGATACGCACCAGTGGCACGCCGAAGCATTTCACGCGGCGCAGCGTATCGAGCAACTGCCCGTTGGCGATAATGCCCATGCCGCACTGTTGCAGTGACTGATAGATGGCAAACAGTGGGTCCCACAGCTGCTCGTTGGAGACCAGCAGATCGGCCGGACGCGGCAGACGCTCACCTTTCAGGCGGCGTTCCAGGAATGACTGGGTAGACATTAACTGGCTGCGCAGGCGTTTCAGGATTACGCGATAAGGTTCCAGCGCTTCCGGCTCGCCGCTGAGTTCGCGGATCTCTTCGCTGCACTCGGACATCGACAGCTCGGAGATCAGCACGCCGATATCACGCAGGAACAGGTCTGTAGCTTTCCAGCGGCTTAGCTGCATCACATGGCGGGTGATCGATGCCGTGACGTTCGGGTTACCATCGCGGTCGCCACCCATCCATGAGGTGAACTGAACCGGCACGAAATCGACCGGCAGCCTGATACCAAAGGCCTCTTCGACCTGCTCATTCAGCTCACGCAGGAAGGCGGGAACGCCTTCCCACAGGCTGTTTTCAACAACGGCAAAGCCCCATTTGGCTTCGTCGACAGGGGTCGGACGGTATTTGCGGATTTCATCGGTGTGCCACGCCTGTGCCACCAGCTGACGCAGACGGCGCATAATCTGGTTACGCTCGTAGTCGGAGACGTCGCTGTGGTCGAGCTGTTTCAGACAGCTGTTCACTTCAACCAGCTTGTGAATCAGCGTACGACGGGTGATTTCGGTCGGGTGCGCAGTCAGCACCAGCTCAAGCGACAGCGACTCAATGGCCGCCAGGATGTCAGTTTCGCTGATATCTTTCTGCTGCTTCAGGGTATCAAAAGTCTTTTTCAGCAGTTCAGGATGGTTCTCACCTTCACCGCTCTGCGAGATGGTCTGATACTGCTCCGCCACGTTGGTGAGGTTCAGAAACTGGCTGAATGCGCGTGCAACCGGCAGAAGCTCCTCGTTGGAGAGGTTCTGCAGCGTATTGAGCAGCTCTTTACGATGAGTATCATTGCCTGCACGGGATGACTTGGAGAGCTTACGGATGGTTTCCACCTGGTCGAGGATGTTCTCACCCAGTGCATCCTTAATCGTATCCCCGAGCAGTTTGCCGAGCATACTGACATTACTTCGCATTGCGGAATATTGTTCGTTCATTGGACCCTGACACCCTTATCGTCTTTAAAAACTTCTACACCCGACCTTTCAGGCAGCAAAAAATCAGCAACATCGTGTTCCCGCTACTCTAAAGGGAACCGGCTCCGTTGCCGCCTGTCCGCATTCTGAAACGTTCTGGATAATCACCCGGTGGGCATAACATCGTCTTTTATCTAGCCACGTAATGTTGCGTTCGTCAAATGCGTTAAAGTGTGCAGAAGATGGCGCTAACTAACGGAAATTCACAGAATTTATTGGGAAGGAAGCGGGATAAGTTATTCTTATTGTTAAATCCCGCAGAATGAGGGGGCATTTTGCTGTTAATACAGTGAAATGCCCCATTTACTGTCAATCAGTGACAAAAATGCTGCACAACCTGACTGATAAGTGCCCGCGTTGGCTTAATAAATGCCGTATCGATAAATTCATCTGGCTGGTGTGCCTGATTAATCGAACCCGGACCCAGGACCAGCGTCGGGCAGAGCTGCTGAATAAACGGCGCTTCGGTGCAGTAGTTCACCACCTCAGTTGGCGTACCCAGCAATTTCTCTACCACGCTCACCAGTTCATGATTAGCCGGGCACTCATAGCCCGGAATCGGCGGATGCAGCTCAGCCACCGTGACACGGCCCGGCCAGCGGGCACTTACCGGTGCCAGCGCCTCGTTCAGTAATCCATCCAGATCGCTCAGCGACAGGCCCGGCAGTGGTCGGATATCCATATGCAGTTCACAACAGGCGCAGATACGGTTTGCAGCGTCGCCGCCATGAATATGACCGAAATTCATGGTGGGCCAGGGGATGGCAAAGCCGTCATGATGATAACGCTCCTGCAGCGTGTTGCGCAGTTGCATCAGATGGGTGATCGACTCATGCATCAGCTCAATAGCATTAACGCCACGCGCCGGATCGCTGGAATGGCCCGATTTCCCTTCAATACGAATTACATTCGACAGATGGCCTTTGTGCGCGCGCACCGGTTTCAGCGAGGTCGGTTCACCGATGATGGCGCAGTCGGGACGCAGTTGCGTCGATTCCGAGAAATATTTAGCACCCGCCATGGTGGTCTCTTCATCGGCCGTGGCGAGGATATAGAGCGGCTTGCTCAGCGTGCTGACATCCACATCGCGCAGCGTATCGAGAATAAAGGCAAAGAACCCTTTCATGTCTGCCGTGCCCAGACCATAGAGCTTGTTGTCGTGCTCGGTCAGGGTAAAGGGATCGCGCGTCCAGCGGCCATCGTCAAAGGGAACGGTATCCGTATGACCCGCTAACAGCAGGCCGCCCGCTCCGCTGCCGGTTCGCGCCAGCATGTTAAATTTATTGCGGGTGCCGGGCACCGGCTGCACTTCAACGCTGAAGCCAAGGTCGCGAAACCAGCCGGCCAGCAAATTGATTAAAGTTTCATTACTCTGATCCAGTGCGGCATCGGTTGCACTGATCGATGGTGTAGCGATTAACTGGCTGTACAGTTCAATAAAAGGCGGTAATTTTGTCTTCACTGTTGGCGGTCCTTGGGTTAGGATGTATCCATATTCATGCAGTAATAGTGAATAAAAATACATTAACGTCCTCTGCAAGGGAACCATAAATCACTGCAGATGACAGGGTGGGTAACGGGGCAAGGCCGCGACCCGGAACGTGCGACTGTAAAAAGGGTTACAGCCTGATGTTGAATACGCTGATCGTTGGTGCCAGTGGTTATGCTGGTGTTGAGCTTGCCACCTTCCTGAATCGCCATCCACATATCAACATAACCGCTTTGGCGCTTTCGGCGCAAAGCCCTGATGCCGGCAAGCGCCTGTCCGATCTCCATCCGCAGCTGAAAGGCGTGGTGGATTTACCGCTGCAGCCGCTGAGCAGCGCGGCGGAGTGGGCAGACAAAGTGGATGTCGTGTTCCTGGCGACGGCCCACGAAGTCAGCCACGACCTGGCCCCGGAATTCCTCAAGGCTGGCTGTGTGGTATTCGACCTGTCGGGTGCGTTCCGCGTTAACGACGCTGATTTTTACACCCGTTTCTACGGTTTCACTCATCAGCATGGCGACTGGCTCGATAAAGCCGTTTACGGCCTGGCGGAATATCAGCATGAGAAAATTCAGCAGGCGCAGCTGGTGGCCGTGCCGGGTTGCTACCCGACCGCTGCTCAGCTGGCACTGAAACCTCTGGTGGATGCGGGACTGTTAAACGATGCGCAGTGGCCGGTTATCAACGCCACCAGCGGCGTGAGCGGTGCCGGACGTAAAGCCAATGTCGGCACCAGCTTCTGCGAAGTGAGCCTGCAGCCTTACGGACTGTTCAATCATCGTCACCACCCGGAAATTGTCGCGCACCTCGGTACGCCAGTGATCTTCACACCGCATCTGGGGAGCTTCCCGCGCGGTATCCTGGCGACCATCACCTGCCGTCTGAAAGCGGGTGTCAGCCGCGAAGATATCGCTGCTGTCTTCCATCGTGCCTATGACGACAAGCCGCTGGTGCGCCTCTACGATAAGGGTGTACCGGCGCTGAAAGCCGTTGTCGGTCTGCCTTACTGCGATATCGGTTTTGAAGTGCAGGACGAGCATCTGATTGTTGTAGCAGCCGAAGATAATCTGCTGAAAGGGGCGGCATCGCAGGCAGTACAGTGCCTGAACATCCGGTTCGGCTTCCCTGAAACGCAGTCACTGATTTAACGGATAACTAAACCATGACCAATCCATTGATTATTAAGCTGGGCGGTGTGCTGTTAGACAGCGAGGAAGCGCTGGCGCGCTTGTTTGAAGCACTGCTTAACTATCGTAGCGCTCATCAACGTCCGCTGATCATCGTCCACGGCGGCGGCTGCCTGGTGGATGAGCTGATGAAAAAGCTGGCGCTGCCGGTGATGAAGAAAAATGGCCTGCGCGTCACCCCGGCCGATCAGATCGACATCATTACCGGTGCGCTGGCGGGAACTGCCAACAAAACGCTGCTGGCCTGGGCAAAAAAATCGGGTATCAACGCAGTGGGTCTTTGCCTGGGCGATGCAGGTATCGTCAATGTCGCCTCATTTGATGAAGAACTCGGCCATGTTGGCCACGCAACGCCGGGTGATCCGGCCTTGCTGAACACCCTGCTGGCGGCCGGTTACATGCCGGTAGTCAGCTCGATTGGTATTACTGACAGCGGCGACCTGATGAACGTCAACGCGGATCAGGCAGCGACCGCACTGGCCTCGACGCTGGGTGCCGATCTGGTTCTGTTGTCAGACGTCAGTGGTATTCTCGATGGCAAAGGTCAGCGTATCGAAGAGATGACCGCCGACAAAGCCGAGCAGCTGATTACTCAGGGCATTATTACTGACGGCATGATTGTGAAAGTACACGCTGCGCTGGATGCGGCACGTACTCTGGGCCGACCGGTGGATATTGCCAGCTGGCGTCACGCTGAGCGGCTGCCTGACCTGTTTAACGGTGTGTCGATTGGCACCCGGATTCTCGCTTAACGACTCTGATTCAAGGATTACGAAATGCAAACGCAAAACATCAAAAAAATCGTTCTGGCTTACTCCGGTGGTCTTGATACGTCAGCCATCATTCCATGGCTGAAAGAGAACTACGGTGGCTGTGAAGTGGTCGCTTTCGTAGCAGACATCGGTCAGGAGCGCGGCGATCTGGAAGGTGTGGAGAAGAAAGCGCTGCAGTCTGGCGCATCTGAATGTCACGTGGTTGACCTGCGTGAAGAGTTCATCAGCGACTACGTCTATCCGGTGCTGCAGACCGGTGCGCTGTATGAAGGCACCTATCTGCTGGGCACCTCTATGGCGCGTCCTATCATCGCTAAAGCCCAGGTTGAGCTGGCGCTGAAAGTGGGCGCAGATGCGCTGTGTCACGGCGCAACCGGTAAAGGAAATGACCAGGTGCGTTTCGAAACCACCTACACCGCGCTGGCACCGCAGCTGAAAGTGGTGGCACCGTGGCGTGAATGGAACCTGCGTTCACGTGAAGCGCTGCTGGACTACCTGAAAGAGCGCAACATCCCGACCACCGCGTCGCTGGAGAAAATCTACAGCCGTGACGAAAACGCCTGGCACATCTCCACCGAAGGTGGCGTGCTGGAAAGCCCGGCCAATGCACCGAATAAAGATTGCTGGGTCTGGACTGTCGATCCGCTGGAAGCCCCTGACCAGCCTGAAGAGGTGACCGTGACCGTTGAGAAAGGTCGGGTTGTGGCGGTTAACGGTGAAAAACTGAGTCCGTTCCAGTGTCTGGAAAAACTCAACGTGCTGGGCGCAAAGCATGGCGTTGGCCGTATCGATATCGTTGAAAACCGTCTGGTGGGCATTAAATCCCGCGGCTGCTATGAAACCCCTGGCGGCACCATCATGGTGAACGCGCTGCGTGCGGTTGAGCAGCTGGTGCTGGATCGCGATAGCTTCAAATGGCGTGAGCAGCTGGGCCACGAGATGTCTTACGTGGTTTATGACGGACGGTGGTTCGCTCCATTGCGTAAGTCGATTCAGGCTGCTGCTGAGTCGCTGGCGGAAGACGTTAACGGTGAAGTGGTGCTGCAGCTTTATAAAGGCCAGGCAACAGCCACCCAGAAACGTTCCGCGAACAGCCTCTACTCAGAAGAGTTCGCCACCTTTGGTGAAGATGAGGTCTACGATCACCGTCATGCGGGCGGCTTTATCCGTCTGTTCTCGCTCTCTTCGCGTATCCGCGCCCTGAACGAGCAGAAGAAGTAATTTTCAGGCGGGGTGCGCCTCGCCTCACAGTTTTCATTCAGGGGCGGCATTTATGCCGCCTCTTGTTTAACGATTCAGAGGAGTTTTCACATGGCACTTTGGGGTGGACGGTTTACTCAGGCAGCGGATCAGCGTTTTAAACAGTTTAATGACTCGCTTCGCTTCGATTACCGCCTGGCAGAGCAGGACATTATTGGCTCTGTTGCCTGGTCCAAAGCGCTGGTGACGGTCAACGTGCTGACTCAGGATGAGCAGCAGCAGCTGGAAGCAGCGCTGAATGCGTTACTGGATGAAGTGCGTGAGAATCCTGAGCAGATCCTGCAGAGCGACGCCGAAGATATCCACAGCTGGGTTGAAGGCAAGCTGATCGACAAAGTCGGTGCGCTGGGCAAAAAACTGCACACCGGCCGTAGCCGTAACGATCAGGTCGCGACCGATCTGAAACTGTGGTGCAAGGTGCAGATTGAGGCGCTGCTGGGCGCGACACGTGAGCTGCAGCAGGCGCTGGTGGTCACCGCCGAAGCGAATCAGGATGCGGTGATGCCGGGCTACACCCACCTGCAGCGTGCGCAGCCGGTGACATTTGCGCACTGGTGTCTGGCCTACGTTGAAATGCTGGCGCGTGATGAGAGCCGTCTGCAGGATACCCTGAAACGGCTTGATGTCAGCCCGCTGGGCTGTGGCGCTCTGGCTGGTACCGCCTACGAGATTGATCGTCAGCAGCTGGCTGGCTGGCTGGGCTTTGCCTCTGCGACGCGTAACAGTCTGGATACCGTATCAGACCGCGATCACGTGCTGGAGCTACTCTCTGACGCGGCTATCGGCATGGTGCATCTGTCGCGCTTTGCTGAAGATATGATCTTCTTCAATACCGGCGAAGCGGGCTTTATTGAGCTGTCAGATAAAGTCACCTCTGGTTCCTCACTCATGCCGCAGAAGAAAAACCCGGATGCGCTGGAGCTGATTCGCGGCAAGTGTGGTCGGGTGCAGGGCGCACTGACCGGCATGATGATGACGCTGAAAGGTTTGCCACTGGCCTACAACAAAGATATGCAGGAAGACAAAGAGGGGCTGTTTGACGCGCTCGACACCTGGCTCGACTGTCTGCATATGTCCGTACTGGTGCTGGATGGCCTGCAGGTTAAGCGTCCACGCTGCCAGGAAGCGGCGGAACAGGGTTACGCAAACTCCACCGAACTGGCTGACTATCTGGTCGCTAAAGGCGTGCCGTTCCGTGAAGCACACCATATCGTCGGGGAAGTGGTGGTGGCTGCCATCGGGCAGGGCGTGGCGCTGGAAGCGCTGTCGCTGGCGCAGCTGCAGCAGTTCAGCTCGGTGATTGGCGAGGATGTTTATCCGATTCTGGCGCTGCAATCCTGTCTGGATAAGCGTAATGCGCAGGGCGGTGTCTCGCCGCAGCAGGTTGCGCGTGCCATCGGTGACGCAAAGCAACGTCTTGCGTAGATAGCAGGTAAAAAAAAGCGGGCATAGTCTATGCCCGCCAACCTCTAGCTTCAGAATTACTACTTTATTATAGGCACATCATCAAAGCGCCTGCTCTCCCGGCCGACGCTCAGATTCTTTACGCTGACAGCAGGTATTGTTGCAGCTCCTCACTGCCGCCAATATGACGACCGCCCATGAAGATCTGCGGTTCCGTCGCCCGGCCTGATACGGCACGCAGACTGACGGTTGTCGCATCCTGCCCCAGCACAATCTCTTCGTACTGAATACCCTGATCTATCAGCATCTGTTTTGCCTGAGTGCAGAAGGTGCAGCCAGGTTTAGTGAATATGGCGACCGACTCCTGGGCTTTACACTCCGGTGCCAGATAGCGCAGCATGGTGTCGGCATCGGAGACCTCAAACGGGTCGCCAGGTTTGTTCGGCTCAACGAACATTTTCTCGACCACGCCGTTACGCACCAGCATTGAGTAACGCCATGAACGCGGGCCAAAACCGAGATCGGCCTTCTCAACCAGCATCTCCATTCCACGCGTGAACTCGCCGTTGCCATCAGGAATAAAAGTAATATTGTCTGCACGCTGTTCGGCTTTCCAGGCGTTCATCACAAAGGTGTCATTCACTGAGACGCACAGAATACTGTCCACACCCTGTTGGGCAAACAGACCCGCTAATTCGTTGTAACGCGGCAGATGGCTGGAGGAGCAAGTGGGTGTAAATGCACCCGGCAGTGAAAAAACGATCACCGTTTTGTCTTTAAACAGCGTTTCTGTGGTGACATCGACCCAGCGATCGCCCTGACGCGTGTGAAAAGTGACTGACGGAATAGCTTTACCTTCCTGACTTGCAAACATTTTTTGCTCCTGACCTGCTGCGTTCCATTTGATGCGCGCATTATTCCCAACCACCCTTGATAGGGCCAATCGTTCATTGCTATTCTATCTATCGCCACGGGCTATCGTGGTCTGGAGGGTAATAATGAATATTCGTGATCTTGAATATCTGGTTTCGCTTGCTGAACACCGTCATTTCCGCCGTGCGGCGGATGCGTGTCATGTCAGTCAGCCGACGTTAAGCGGGCAGATCCGTAAGCTGGAAGATGAGCTGGGTGTAATGCTGCTGGAGCGCACAAGCCGTAAAGTGCTGTTCACACAGGCAGGTCTGCTGCTGGTGGATCAGGCGCGAACGGTACTGCGTGAAGTGAAAGTGCTGAAAGAGATGGCCAGTCAGCAAGGGGAAGCGATGTCAGGTCCGCTACATATCGGCCTCATTCCGACCACCGCGCCCTATTTATTGCCACAGATTATCCCTACGCTGCACCAGACATTCCCGAAACTGGAGATGTACCTGCACGAAGCGCAGACGCAGCAGTTGTTGTCTCAGCTCGACAGCGGCAAGCTGGACTGCGCGATTATCGCGCTGGTCAAAGAGAGTCAGGCCTTTATCGAAGTGCCGCTATTTGATGAGCCGATGAAGCTGGCAGTCTATGCCGATCATCCGTGGTGCGATCGCGATCGCGTACCGATGTCCGATCTGGCTGGCGAGAAGTTGCTGATGCTTGAAGACGGGCACTGTCTGCGTGACCAGGCGATGGGTTTCTGCTTTGAGGCGGGTGCAGATGAAGATACCCACTTCCGCGCGACCAGCCTTGAGACGCTGCGCAATATGGTGGCGGCTGGCAGCGGGATTACGCTGTTACCGGCACTGGCAGTCCCGCCGGAACGCGTCCGCGACGGCGTCTGCTATCTACCCTGCTACAAACCGGTGCCACAGCGTACGATTGCGCTGGTCTATCGTCCGGGGTCACCTCTGCGCAGCCGTTATGAACAGCTGGCAGAGGCGATTAAAACCCACATGGCGCACTATTTCGACGCTGCCTTAAAACAGGCGGTTTAAGCCGTTCAACGCGGCAACGCGATAAGCTTCAGCCATGGTCGGATAGTTAAAGGTGGTATTCACGAAGTACTCAATCGTGTTGCCACCATTTTTCTGCTCCATGATTGCCTGACCGATGTGAATAATCTCGGCGGCACGCTCACCAAAGCAGTGGATCCCCAGAATCTCTTTCGTTTCGCGATGGAACAGAATCTTCAGGCTGCCAACGTTCATGCCGACGATCTGCGCGCGCGCCAGATGTTTGAACTGCGCGCGACCCACTTCGTAAGGCACCTTCATCGCCGTCAGCTGCTGCTCGGTTTTACCCACGGAGCTGATTTCCGGAATGGTGTAGATGCCGGTCGGGATATCTTCAATCAGGTGCGCTGACGCTTCTCCTTTGATAATCGCCTGCGCGGCAATACGGCCCTGATCGTAGGCAGCAGAGGCCAGGCTGGGATAGCCAATCACGTCACCCACAGCATAGATGTGCGGCTGAGCGGTCTGATACATACTGTTCACTTTCAGCAGGCCACGACCATCCGCTTCCAGACCGACATTTTCCAGCGACAGCGAATCAGTGTTACCGGTACGGCCGTTGGCGTAAAGCAGACAGTCTGCTTTCACTTTCTTGCCGGACTTCAGATGCATGATTACGCCATCTTCCACGCCTTCGATCTTCTCAAACTCTTCGTTGTGACGAATGACTACGCCGCTGTTCCAGAAGTGGTAAGAGAGGGAGTCAGACATCTCCTGATCAAGGAATGCCAGCAGACGATCGCGGGTGTTAATCAGGTCAACTTTAACGTTCAGGCCACGGAAAATGGACGCATATTCACAGCCAATTACACCCGCGCCATAAATAATGACGTGACCCGGTTCATGATGCAGGTTGAGGATAGAGTCAGAGTCATAAACGCGGGGATGGGTAAAGTCGACATCGTCAGGATGGTAAGGTCGTGAACCGCAGGCGATAACAAACTTCTCTGCCGTCAGTGTCTCACGCGTGCCATCGGGTTGCTCAATCTCAATGGTATTGGCATCAACAAAATGCGCATCACCCTGATAAAGTTCACAGCGGTTACGCTCGTAGAAGCCCTGACGCATGGCTGTCTGCTGGCTGATCACGTTTTCAGTGTGATTGAGAATGTCGGCGAAAGAGGAGCGAAGCAGTCGGGTATGATCGCTGTAGAGTGGGTTCTGGTTGAATTCAATAATGCGACTAACGGCGTGGCGAAGGGCTTTAGAAGGGATAGTGCCCCAGTGCGTACAACCGCCGCCGATGTTGTGGTAGCGTTCGATCACGGCGATGCGCGCTCCCTGTTTTACCAGCCCCATCGCCGCCCCTTCACCGCCGGGTCCTGAGCCAATCACAATGGCATCGTAATCGTAAGACTTTTGCATACCGATACGTCCTATTATTTATACATTTTTACAACGAGATTCTAACATCTCGTCGCGCACTTCTGAATTCTAACAGCGATTTTCATCACATTTTGACAAAGAGTGAGGTTCACAGGCGGTGACAAAGATTGCCAATCTGTACGCTGAAAATTTTGTTATAGTGCCCACTCAATACCGCTAAAGGCAGAGAGCATGGGCGTCAGAGCGCAACAAAAAGAACGTACACGACGTACACTGATTGAAGCAGCTTTCAGTCAGCTCAGCGCCGAACGCAGTTTTACCAGTCTGAGCTTGCGGGAAGTTGCCCGTGAAGCGGGGATAGCCCCCACCTCTTTTTATCGTCATTTTAAGGATGTTGATGAGCTTGGACTGACGATGGTGGATGAAAGCGGACTGATGCTGCGGCAACTGATGCGTCAGGCGCGCCAGCGTATCGCCAAGGGTGGCAGCATTATTAAAACGTCGGTGGCGACCTTTATGGAGTTCATCGGCAACAACCCCAACGCTTTCCGCCTTTTACTGCGTGAACGTTCCGGTACCTCTGCCGCTTTTCGTGCCGCCGTGGCGCGTGAAATTCAGCACTTCATCGCTGAACTGGCCGATTATCTTGAGGTCGAAAATCGCATGCCGCGTAGTTTTACCGAAGCGCAGGCGGAAGCGATGGTGACCATTGTTTTCAGCGCCGGTGCAGAAGCACTGGATGTTGATGCTGAGCAGCGACGTAAGCTTGAGGATCGGCTGGTGCTGCAGCTACGTATGATCGCCAAAGGCGCTTATTACTGGTATCGCCGTGAGCAGGAACGACTGGCGGTCACCCTGGAAAAACCCGAAGAGCAATGAGTAAGGATCCGTCCATGACCCACCCAGGTATCCGCGATAAAAGCACTCTGGTACTGGCTTTTATTACCGGCTTAGCGATTAACGGCTCGTTTTCTGTGCTGTTCAGCGCTTTTGTTCCCTTTTCGATTTTTCCGCTGATTGCGCTGGGTCTGGCGGCCTGGTGTCTGCATCAGCGTTATCTCAACACCAACATGCCGGACGGTATGCCAGGTCTGGCGGCAGCGTTTTTCCTGCTGGGGATTCTGGTGTATAGCGCGCTGGTGCGGGCGGAATACCCGGATATTGGCTCCAACTTTGTGCCCACCGTTCTGATGGTGGCGCTGGTGTTCTGGATTGCGACGCGATTAAAGCGCAAGCGTAATCAGTAGGGATATCATCAGAAATATATAAAAACGGGAGCCTCAGGGTTCCCGTTTTTGTTTACGCTTTACGCGTCAGCAAAACGCCGCATTCCATATGGTGGGTATAGGGGAACTGATCAAACAGTGCCAGTCGCGTTACCTCATGCGTTTCTGACAGCGTCTGCAGATTGTCGCTCAGGGTCTGCGGGTTACAGGAGATGTAAAGGATGCGCGGATAGGCCTGCACCATTTTCACCGTCTCTTCATCCAGTCCGCTGCGCGGCGGATCGACAAAAATCGTTTCGCATTCGTAGCTGGTCAGGTCAATCCCTTCCAGACGATTAAAGCTGCGTACGCCATTCATCGCCTGCGTAAACTCTTCCGCTGCCATGCGAATGATCTGCACGTTATCAATCTGGTTCACGGCGATGTTGTATTGCGCCGACGCAACAGAGGGTTTGGCGATTTCAGTCGCCAGCACGCGGCGGAAATTACGCGCCAGCGCCAGCGAGAAATTGCCGTTACCGCAGTAGAGTTCCAGCAGATCACCCTGTGAATCCTGCGTCACATCCAGCGCCCACTCCAGCATCTGAATATTCATCGCCGCATTGGGCTGGGTAAAACTGTTCTCGACCTGACGATAAATAATCTCACGACCCGCCACCGGCAAACGCTCATCTACATAGTCGCGATCCAGACAGATTTTGGTTTTGGTCGCACGGCCAATCAGCTGCACATCCAGCCCTTCCGCGCGCAGCTGGTCACGCAGCGCCGCAGCTGCCTGCTGCCACTCATCATCCAGCTTGCGGTGATAGAGCAGTGAAATCACAATCTGATTGCTCATGGTCGACAGATAGTCGATCTGAAACAGTTTATGGCGCAGGGTGCGGTTATCGCGGATCGCGTCGATCATCTTTGGCATCAGCTGGTTGATCAACTGGCTGGCCGCCGGGAACTGATCAACACGGATCCGCTCGCGTGTCTGCTGATCAAAGATGATGTGATAGATATCATCGCCGTCGTGCCACAGGCGAAATTCAGCACGCATCCGATAGTGGCTGACCGGCGAACGGAACACTTCCACGTCGGGCGCAGCAAACGGCGTCATCATCGTCTCTAAACGACTGACTTTTTCTGCCAGCTGTGCGTCATACTCTTCAATGGGGAGATGTTCGGGTGTCATGAGCAATCCTGATTAATAGCTTACCAGCGGGCGATTGTAGGCATTCACTTGCTGATGTCCAGTCCCGCAGCGAGAAGATATTTAGCAGTCTGGACTTCCGTATCTCCACTCCGTAGACTGCAGACGCCGGCCTCAAGCCCGAGTTAATAGGGAATCCAGTGTGAATCTGGAGCTGACGCGCAGCGGTAAGGAATGTCGTGATGTGTGCAAGTGCAGACACTGTCCTCTGGGATGGGAAGTCATCATCACTTATGGTTCCCAGCCCGAAGACCTGCCGGTGTAACGTCGCTACTCGTTCAATCATCGCGTTCTATTGATTGTCGGCCCGCGGCATCCTGCTTCGTCTTATGGATGCGATTAAAAATGACAAAAAAAACCGCATCGCTGTTCGCGCTGAGCGCAACGGCGATTTCTCTCTGGGCGCAAAACGGTTTTGCGCAGGGAAATGATGATACGCAAATCGTTACCGCCAACCGTTTTGCTGAACCCGTTTCAGGTGTACTGGCTCCCACAACGGTTGTGACGCGAGATGAGATCGATCGCTGGCAGGCCAAAAGCCTGACGGATGTGATGCGGCGTCTGCCGGGTGTCGATGTCGCGCAGAATGGTGGATTGGGGCAGCAGAGTTCACTGTTTATCCGGGGAACCGAGTCCCGACATGTGCTGATCCTGATTGATGGTATACGGCTTAATCAGGCGGGTATCAGCGGTTCGTCTGACCTCAGCCAGATCCCTCTGTCGCTGGTGCAACGCATCGAATATGTTCGCGGCGCGCGGTCTGCGGTCTACGGTTCTGATGCGATTGGCGGCGTGGTGAATATTATTACGGGTCGATCGCAATCGGGCACCACGCTGACGGCGGGCATGGGGTCCAATGGTTATCAGACTTACGATGGCTCCACCCAGCAGAAACTAAGTGATGCGACAACGCTTACCCTGGCTGGCTACTACACCTATACCAAAGGGTATGACGTGGTGGCGGGCTATCCCAATGATTATGGTCCGGCACAGCACGATCGCGACGGCTTCATGAGCAAAACCCTGTATGGCAACCTTGAGCATCACTTCAGCGATGAACTGAGTGGTTTTGTGCGCGGATACGGATTTGATAACCGTACCGCCTACGACGGGTCATACAGCTACGATGACAGTTTTACCCGCATCGTCGGACTGGCTGATACCCGTCAGCTCTACAGCCAGACCTGGGACACCGGGCTACGCTTCAACCGTGACTTCTACTCTACCCAGCTCGTCGCCAGTTACGGTCATACCAAAGACATTAACTATGACCCACGCAATGGCCGCTACGGTGCCGCGTCCACCTTTGATGATGTCACGCAGTACAACCTGCAGTGGGGTAACACCGTGCAGGTGGGGCAGGGCGCGATCAGCGCCGGTGTCGACTGGCAGAAAGAGACGACCGAGCCGGGCACGAACTATCTGTCAGATGGTTATAAGCAGCGTAACACCGGCCTCTACCTGACTGGCCAGCAGCAGTTTGGCAGCGTTACCCTTGAAGGTGCGGTACGCGGTGATGACAACAATCAGTTCGGCTGGCATAACACCTGGCAGACGGCGGCGTCATGGGAGTTTATCTCCGGCTACCGTGCGTTCGCCTCTTATGGCACTGCGTTTAAAGCACCGAATCTGTCGCAGGTTTACAGTCCGTTTTATGGTAATCGCGACCTCGATCCGGAAAAAAGTAAGCAGTGGGAGGGCGGTTTCGAAGGGTTGAGCGGACCGGTGAACTGGCGCGTGTCGGGCTATCGCAATGATATCGATAATCTGATTGAAGGCGATCCGCAGACCTTCCGCTACTACAACATTGAGCAGGCGCGTATTAAAGGCGTTGAAGCCACCGCCGGATTTGATACCGGGCCACTGACGCATCAGCTCTCTTATGATTATGTTGATGCGCGGGATGGCAGCACCGATCAGCCACTTATTCGCCGGGCTAAGCAGCAGGTGAAGTATCAGCTTGACTGGACGCTGTATGAGTTTGACTGGTCCGTGACTTATCATTATCTGGGTGACCGCTATGATACCGACTTTAACAGCACGCCCAGCCGACGCGTGAAGCCAGGGGGAGTGAGCCTGTGGGATCTCGCCGTCTCATATCCGGTCACTTCACAGCTCACGGTTCGTGGTAGAATTGCCAACCTGTTCGATAAAGATTACGAGACAGTGTATGGCTATCAGACCCCAGGACGAGAGTATTACCTCAGCGGCAGCTACAACTTCTGATTTGCGCCCTACCGTGCTGGTGTTTGATTCCGGCGTCGGTGGGCTTTCTGTCTATGACGAGGTCCGTCAGCTGCTGCCGGACCTGCATTACCTCTATGCCTTCGATAACGCAGGCTTTCCTTACGGTGAGAAAAGCGAAACCTTCATCGTGGAGCGGGTGGTCGCTATCGTTGAGGCTATTACGCAGCGCTATCCTCTCTCATTGGTCATCATCGCCTGTAATACGGCCAGCACGGTTTCATTACCCGCTTTACGTGAACGCTTTGCGTTTCCTGTCGTAGGGGTGGTGCCGGCGATTAAACCAGCCGCGCGCCTGACGCGTAATGGCGTGGTGGGATTACTGGCAACGCGTGCAACCGTACGCCGTCCTTATACACATGAGCTGGTGGCGCAGTTTGCTGGTTCCTGCAGCATCGAGATGCTGGGCTCGGCGGAGCTGGTGGAGCTGGCAGAAGCGAAGCTGCACGGTGAGGAGGTTGCACTGGACGAGGTGCGCCGCATTGTTCAGCCGTGGCTGAGGATGGCTGAGCCACCGGATACGGTGGTCTTAGGCTGTACGCATTTTCCTTTACTGCGCGAAGAGCTGCAGCAGGTATTACCTGAAGGGACGCGTCTGATCGATTCCGGTGCGGCAATCGCCCGACGTACCGTCTGGCTGCTTGAGCATGAAGCGCCTGAGGTGCACTCCTTGCAGCAGAATGTCGCATTCTGTACGGCACTGGATGGCGAAGCTGTACAATTATCACCCGTTTTGCAGCGTTATGGCTTCCCGATGCTCGAAAAACTGGCGCTTTAGCGGCTTTTAGCTGAAAAAATCAGCACTCGGAATTTTATTTGAAATTAGCACTTGTCAGCCTTCGAGAACTCCCTATAATGCGCCTCCACTGACACGGCACAATGGCTTACGAAGCGCCGGGTTGAGTAGGTTCGAAATCATACGAGCCAGTGAGTTAAGCGAAAATAAATGCTTGACTGACAATGCGGAAAGCGTAATATACGCAGCCCGCGCCGCAGTAAATCGCGGCATGCTCTTTAACAATTTATCAGACAATCTGTGTGGGCACTCGCAGGATTGATATCAGCGTCTTTGGACGCACAAAAATATCAAAGCCTCACGAGTGAACACATAATGAAATTCATTATGACGTTTTACAGATGAGCATCGCTGCACTTGTTGCAGCAAATCAAACTTAAATTGAAGAGTTTGATCATGGCTCAGATTGAACGCTGGCGGCAGGCCTAACACATGCAAGTCGGACGGTAGCACAGAGAGCTTGCTCTCGGGTGACGAGTGGCGGACGGGTGAGTAATGTCTGG
>NZ_VWVM01000016.1 GCF_008632075.1 Candidatus Pantoea gossypiicola | reverse complement strand
AGCATGAAGTTGAAGATAAACAACTGTCGCTTCATGAGGTGTAAAGAGAGGGCTCTAAGAGTCCGAACTTAGTACGCCCCCATGGGGCGGAAAACAAAGCCGCCTTCTATGAAGGCGGATTTTTACTCCTGCACTCTACACGTATTTGCCGGGCATGTGCCTGTGATGTCCTCTGACTATTCAGGTCTTCTGTTAATCATATATCACTTAAGCATGTTAACGCTTGAACCTTACGCTGTTTAGCGCTATAGCTAAAACGGTTTAGCTTTCAGGTTTAATCAGAGGAGTTTTTTATGTCTGTTCGCGTATGGTGCCTCGGGGATGCCGTGGTCGATTTGCTACCCGAAATGCCGGGCCGCCTGATGCAGTGTCCTGGTGGAGCACCCGCTAATGTTGCCGTTGGCATTGCCCGACTACAGGGAAACAGCGGTTTTATCGGAAGGGTGGGTGCAGATCCTTTTGGTGAGTTTATGCGGCAGACGCTCAGTGAGGAGAATGTTGATACCCGCTATATGATCGCCGATTCACAGCATCGCACGTCAACCGTGGTGGTCGGTCTGGATGAGGAGGGGGAGCGCTCTTTTACCTTTATGGTGCGGCCCAGTGCCGACCTGTTTCTTGAACCGTCAGATCTGCCTGAATTTCACCGTGGAGAATGGCTGCACTGCTGTTCGATAGCCCTGGCGGCGGAACCTTCACGTACTGCGACGCTGACCGCTATGCAACAAATCCGGGCGGCAGGCGGCCATGTCAGTTTCGATTTAAATCTGCGGGAAGATCTCTGGCCCGACCCGGGACTGCTGCATACGGTGGTGAATGAGGCCCTCAGTCATACAGACGTGGTGAAACTCTCCGACGAAGAACTCGATTTTCTCAGCCCGGGTCAGGAAGCGGCTGTCAGCATGCCGCAGCTGGCCGCAAAATTCAGCATTCGCTTATTACTGGTGACGCGTGGCAGGGAAGGGGTGATGGCCTGTTATCAGGGCCGTATAACCCACCATGCCACCACGCCCGTTGACAGCGTCGATACTACCGGTGCAGGTGATGCCTTTGTGGCCGGATTACTCTGGGAGCTGGCGAAGTCAGGGCTGACTGTTAATGAATCGCAGCTTGCCAACTGCCTGCTGACTGCGCAACGCTGTGGCGCACTCGCAACCACGGCAAAAGGAGCCATGACAGCACTTCCCTGGCACCACCAGCTGGACGAGCTGGCTGGCTAATCATCCTGAAACGTCCCTGTTTTGGGAGCTATCTCACAATCACTAAACCGGTTTAGCTATTTTCATTGCAGAGGGAAATTACCCGTGGCTATGATTTGCACCTAAACCGGTTTAGCAAAAAATACCGGTGATGATAGCCTCTCCTCAGGGATATAAAAAATGAAAAAAAGCACGTTAGCCGTCGCCCTCTCTGCAATATTCTTTTCCACACCCGTCTGGGCCGATCCCAGTATGAGCAGCATTGAAGCCCGCCTGGCTGCAATGGAGCAGCGACTGCAGGCTGCTGAGCAGCGGGCGAATGCCGCTGAAAGCCGCGCAGAGGTTGCCGAAAAACAGGCCCAGATGGCTGAAAGACAGGCTCAGCAGCTGGCGGCGGTTCAGCAGCAGACCCAGACCTCCACCGCTGAGGTCGCGCAGCGCACCGCGAAACTGGAACAAAAATCTGCCGATGAAGGTGGCTTTGAGTTCCACGGTTATGCCCGCTCAGGATTATTGATGAACAGCTCCGCCGCCAAAACGCAGGGCGGCCCGACTGTAACCCCGGCTGGCGAAACCGGCGGTCACGTCGGGCGTCTGGGTAATGAGCCGGATACCTACGTTGAGCTCAATCTCGAACATAAGCAGACGCTGGACAATGGTGCGACAACCCGCTTCAAAGCAATGCTGGCCGATGGACAGCGCACCTACAACGACTGGACGGCCGCCAGCAGCGATCTCAACCTGCGTCAGGCGTTTGTCGAACTCGGCCAGCTTCCGACCTTCACCGGCGCGTTTGATAACGCAACCGTATGGGCCGGTAAGCGTTTTGATCGTGATAACTTCGATATTCACTGGCTCGACTCCGATGTGGTTTTCCTTGCCGGAACCGGCGCCGGTATTTACGACATGAAATGGGCCGAGCAGGCGCGCAGCAACATCTCGCTTTATGGTCGTACTTTTGGTGACATCGAAAACAATGAAAACACCGCACAGAACTACATCCTGTCGCTGAATAATTTTGTCGGCCCGGTGCAGATGATGGTCAGCGGTATGCGGGCGAAAGATAACGACGATCGTCGGGATATCGACGGCCTCCGTGTCAAAAGCGATGCGGCAGAAACCGGCGTCCATGCGCTGCTGGGCCTGCATAACGACAGTTTTTATGGGCTGACAGAAGGTACGTCGAAAACAGCCCTGCTCTATGGTCATGGCCTTGGCGCTGAGGTGAAGTCGATTGGATCTGACGGCGCACTGCTACCGGAAGCGGATACCTGGCGGCTGGCGAGTTACGGTACAACTCCCCTCGGCGGTGGCTGGCACATTGCGCCCGCCTTACTCGCACAGCGCAGTGACGATCGCTACGTCAAAGGTGACAGCTACGACTGGGCGACAGTCAACCTGCGGCTGATTCAGGAAATCACGCAGAACTTCGAGATGCAGTATGAAGGTTCTTATCAGTACATGGATCTGCGTCCGGAAGGCTACAACAACCGTAATGCGGTCAGCGGCAGCTTCACCAAACTCACCGTTGCGCCAACCCTGAAAGCCGGTGATGTCGGCGACTTCCTTAAACGACCGGAAATTCGTCTGTTTGCAACCTGGATGAACTGGGATCACCGGCTGGATAACTATGCCAGTGACGACGCGTTCGGCAGCAAAGGCTTCGATGCCGGCGGCGAATGGAACTTCGGCGTACAGATGGAAACCTGGTTCTGAGCCGGCGGCTCCGGCTGTCGGGGCCTGAACGCCACGCGGATAGAAACATAACAAGAGTGAGGTATGTATGGACTATGTAAAAATATCGCGGGCCCTGCTGCCCCTGCTGGGTGGCAAAGAGAACATTGCCAGCGCGGCTCACTGCGCCACCCGACTGCGGCTGGTGCTGGCAGATGATGAGAAAGCGGACACGAAAGCGATTGGCCAGATTGAAGGCGTTAAAGGCTGCTTCCGCAACGCGGGACAGCTTCAGGTTATCTTCGGCACCGGCGTGGTGAACAAGGTCTACGCCGCTTTTATCGCCGAGGCGGGCATCAGCGAATCGAGCAAGTCAGAAGCTGCTGATATTGCCGCCCGCAAGCTCAATCCTTTCCAGCGCATCGCTCGCCTGCTGTCGAACATCTTTGTGCCGATCATTCCGGCGATCGTGGCATCGGGCCTGCTGATGGGCCTGCTGGGGATGGTTAAAACCTACGGCTGGGTCAATCCGGAAAATGCACTCTACATCATGCTGGATATGTGCAGCTCGGCGGCCTTTATTATCCTGCCAATCCTGATTGGTTTTACGGCGGCCCGCGAGTTTGGCGGTAACCCGTTTCTGGGAGCGACGCTGGGCGGCATTCTGACGCACCCGGCGCTGACCAACGCCTGGGGCGTCGCCGCCGGTTTCCATACCATGAACTTCTTCGGCATTGAAGTGGCGATGATTGGCTATCAGGGTACGGTATTCCCGGTACTGCTGGCGGTGTGGTTTATGAGCATGCTGGAAAAGCAGCTGCGTCGGGTGATCCCGGATGCGCTCGATCTGATCCTGACCCCGTTCCTGACGGTGATTATCTCCGGCTTTATCGCGCTTCTGATTATCGGTCCGGCGGGCCGTATGCTGGGCGATGGTATCTCCTTTGTGCTCAGTACCCTGATTGCGCATGCCGGCTGGCTGGCAGGTCTGGTCTTTGGCGGACTCTATTCGGTGATTGTCATCACCGGCGTGCATCACAGTTTCCATGCGATTGAGGCGGGGCTGCTGGGTAACCCGTCTATCGGGGTTAATTTCCTGCTGCCTATCTGGGCAATGGCGAACGTCGCTCAGGGCGGGGCCTGTCTGGCGGTGTGGTTTAAAACACGCGATGCGAAGATCAAAGCAATTTCGCTGCCCTCCGCGTTTTCAGCACTGCTGGGGATCACCGAGGCGGCTATTTTTGGTATCAACCTGCGGTTTGTGAAACCCTTTATCGCGGGTCTGGTGGGCGGCGCGCTGGGCGGTGCCTGGGTGGTGTCGGTCCATGTTTATATGACGGCGGTCGGACTGACCGGTCTGCCGGGCATGGCGATTGTTAAGGCGGGTTCTCTGCTCAATTATGTCATCGGTGTCGCCATCGCGTTCACCACCGCGTTTGTGATCTCTTATCTGCTCAAATACAAAACGGACTCTGAATAATGGCTTCATCAACACGTCTTGCCGCCATTCTGCAGGCGGTGATGCAGGGTATGCCAAAGGCGCTCAGCGACAGCCACTATCCCGGCTGGCATCTGGCCCCAGTTACCGGACTACTAAACGATCCCAACGGCTTCATTCATTTCGACGGTCACTATCATCTCTTCTACCAGTGGAACGCGCTGGGCTGTGCGCATCAGCATAAATGCTGGGGGCACTGGCGCTCAACCGATCTGCTGAACTGGGAGCATCAGCCCATCGCGCTGATGCCGGATGAGGAGTATGACCGCAGTGGCTGCTATTCCGGCAGCGCAGTCGACGATAACGGCGTACTGACACTGGTCTACACCGGCAACGTAAAATTCGACGATGGCTCGCGCACGGCGTGGCAGTGCCTGGCGCAGCAGAACAGTGCGGGCGGTTTTGACAAGCTTGGCCCGGTCATCGCCGTGCCGGAGGGTTATACCGGCCACGTTCGCGATCCTAAAGTGTGGCGTCATGACGATGGCTGGTACATGGTGCTGGCGGCACAGAATATAGAGCGGCAGGGCAGGGTGCTGCTGCTGCGTTCTGACAATCTGCGGGCGTGGCAGAATCTTGGCGAGATCGCGGGCAGCGGACTGGGCGGCCTGGCTGCCGCGGGTTATATGTGGGAGTGCCCGGACATGTTCACGCTCGGCGACAGCACCTATCTGATCTGCTGTCCGCAGGGTGTTGCGCCCGAAGAGAAGCGCTTTCTGAACAGCCACGCGTGCGCCTGGCTGAGTGGCGACCTGGATTATCATCAGCCTGCATACCAGCACGGCCCGCTGAACGAAATGGATGCCGGCTTTGAATTTTATGCTCCGCAAACCACGCTGACCGCGGATGGCCGGCGTCTGCTGGTGGGCTGGATGGGGACGCCGGACGGTGAAGAGATGGCCCAGCCAACCGTGGCGCAGGGCTGGATCCACCAGATGACCTGTCTGCGCGAGCTGAGTTCACGTAACGGGCGGCTCTGTCAGCAGCCCATCGCGGAACTGCAGGCGTTGCGCGAGAACGAGCAGCACTATCAGGGCCGCGCCGATGATGCGCCGCAGATTGCCGCACAGCGGCTTGAGCTTGAGCTTGAGAGCCAGGGCGACATCGAACTCAATTTCGCCGATACCCTGATCCTGACATGGCAGCACAACGAACTGCGGCTTGCCCGTCGTAGCCTGGTGTCGGGTGAATGGACGTATCGTTACTGGACCGGGGCAGCCCGCCGGTTACAGATTCTGTGTGACCACTCCAGCGTTGAGATCTTCATCAACGACGGGGAAGGGGTGATGAGCAGCCGCTATTTTCCGGACCAGCCGGCGCTGCTGACTCTGCACGGGCGCGCAGAACTGCAGGCGCGCTACTGGTCGTTACGTCGCTGCATGGTAGAATAAGCCCTTGTTTCCCTAAACGATGTCTTGCCGTGAGAAAAACAAAACGCGTTACCATCAGTGATATCGCCGGGCTGGCCGGGGTTTCAAAAGCCACTGCCAGCCTGGTGCTCAACGGCCGTGGCGAAGAGTTACGGGTCGCGAAGGAGACGCGAGAGCGGGTTCTGATGCTGGCCCGCGAACACCATTATCAGCCCAGTATCCATGCGCGGATGTTGCACGATGCCCGCAGTCATACGCTGGGGCTGGTAGTGCCGGAGATCACGAACCACGGTTTCGCTGCCTTTTCTCATGCGCTGGAAAATCTCTGCCGTGCGGCGGGTCTGCAGCTGCTGATCGCCTGTACCGACGAAAATGCCGGTCAGGAACGGGTCGTGGTCAACAATCTGGTGGCGCGTCAGGTCGACGGCCTGATTGTTGCCTCCAGTATGCTGACCGACAGCGACTATGTCAGCCTCAGCGAACAGCTGCCGGTGCTGCTGTTTGACCGCCACATGAACAACACGACGTTGCCCTGGGTCATCACCGACTCCGTGACGCCCACCGCTGAGCTGGTTGAAAAGCTGGCGCGCGCCTGTCCGGATGAGATCTACTTTATGGGCGGACAGTCCGATCTCTCTCCGACTCAGGATCGTCTGGCGGGATTCAGAGAGGGGCTGGCGCGGGCCGGTGTGACGCTGCAGCCGGAGTGGGTAATCCAGGGGAACTACCATCCCGGCAGCGGTTACGAGATGTTTGCCGCGCTATGTCAGCGGCTGGGGCGTCCTCCTAAAGCAATGTTCACTGCGGCCTGCGGCCTGCTGGAAGGGGTACTGCGTTACATGAGTGAGCATAACCTACTGACCAGCGATATCCGCATCGCCAGTTTTGATGACCACTATCTTTATGATTCACTGTCGATTCCTGTCGACACCGTAGAGCAGAACGTTCCGGCGCTCGCGCAGGCCTGTTTTTCTATGCTGACCACGATGATTGCCGGAAATGATCCCGCAGACAGTCAGCTGGTGCTGCCTGCCACGCTGCGGCTGCGCGGCTAAATGCCGGGCGCTTCTGGCCCCGGCGGCTTCACCACTCGACCGGCAGGGCGCTGACACCACGCAGGTTAGCTCTGTGGTTGCGGCGAACCCCGGTGGTTACCGGCCGCATCGCTGGCAGGCGGGTCAGCAATACCTTTAGCGCCACCTCCATTTCTGCCAGTGCCAGCCGGTAGCCCATACAGTGATGTATCCCGCCACCGAATGCCAGGCAGCGTCCCTCATGCCGTCGGATATTAACCCGCTCCGGCGAGGTGAAGACAAGTGGGTCATGATTGGCTGCGCCCAGACTCAGAAAGAAACGCGTTCCGGGCGGAATGAGCTGGCCTGCCACCTCAATCTCTTCCAGCGTCGTACGGTAAAGCATCTGGACCGAACTGTCGTAGCGCAGACACTCCTGTATAGCATCGGGTATCAGCGCATGATTCTGTTGCAGACATGCCAGTTCCTGCGGATGGTCATGCAGAGCCAGAATGATGTTACAGAGCATATTTGAGGTGGTCTCATGACCGGCAAGAAACAGCAGTATCACATTGGCGATGATCTCATCGTGACTTAGCCGGTCACCGTCGCTACCGCTACGCAGAAATAGGGACACCAGATCGCGGGCGCTGCTGTCACGGCGAGCGACGATCAGGGCGCTGAAGTAACTTTCCAGTACGGCAAACGCATCGGCGGCTTCAAGCAGATCTGCCTGGCTGATTTGCGGGTCGAAAACTTTGACCAGCACAGACGTGAGGCGACCCAGTTCAGACGCATCCGACTCCGGGACATCCAGCATCCTGCAGATAATGCGCACCGGTAGCGGAAAAGCGAATGCCTGTACCAGATCGCAGGTACGAAGGCCTGCCAGTGCATCAACCAGATCATTGGCTATCGTCAGCGCCATCTCTCTGAGGGGATGAATTTCCCGGGCGCTGAACGCTTTCATGACCAGTGCTCTCAACCGGTTGTGGTCCGGCGGATTCAGCACCAGAAACATTCTGCCGATGCCCTGAAACAGCGGCATGTCGGCAGCGGCATCACCAAATCTTAACCTGACACTTTCTATATAATTCTTACCGACCCGCCGATCGTTCAGCAGTGCTTCCACCACCGCGTGACTGCCGCTGATGATGATCTTATCCCCGGCCGGAATAAGCGGGCCCTGCCGATGCAGTTCTCGATAAAGCGGAAAGGGATTGTCAGCGTAGTCGGGGTTCATCAGTTCATGAAGCTGCATAGCTCACTCCTCGGCTTAAGGATTAATGCGAGCGCTGAATGCGGGCGAGAGAAGCGAAAAGGTTGTTTTTATCACTTTCACTGAGGTGGGGTGCCGTGAGCTGTGACATCAGAAACGCTTTGTCCTCCTGCGAGAAGGTGCCGGTCATCAGGTGCTGGCTGATCGCAGCCAGCACCTGGTTATCCAGCCGTTCAATCTGCTGCCGGGTTACGGCCAGATCGACAACGGATACGTCACTCTCCGGTGCTGAAAGCCAGTCAGCGCGATAGCGATACTGAATCGCTTTGCTGGCGTTCATCAAAGCATGGACAAAAGGCTCAACCGATTGAGGTTCAAGTCCTGCCTGCTGCGCGTTATGCAGCATATTATCCAGAACAACCTGCTCACGAGGCAGATCCTCAACGGATAAATGATGCTGCGCTTTATAACCCGCCACAGCCTTCATGACCTGCATACGTTCATTCAATGCGGTGGAAAGAGCATCGAGTGATACAGAAGAAACCGAGCCTGCGAAAACGTTGCTGCACATGAACAGGGAAGAGAGAAAAACTGCCACATATTGCATCATTGGTCTGCTCCATAAATGAAAACTGGTACTAATTTATGCATGAAAAAATAACTTAGTGTGATTATTTTGTTTTCAAAATGTGAACAGGCAGGGGTGACTGCTTAGTGTTTACAGGCGTCTGATTCCGATGTGTTTTTTTGACTTTGCGTTCATAAAAAATTCATATCAGCATGGAATGATGGTGGGTTAATTCAGGTTCAGCCTGGCCGTAACAGGCTCTTCTCATCTTTCTTTGAGCGTCCGGGAATAAGTAGGGTTTTTTCAGGATTCAGGAAAGATCCCGCAGGGCGGCAGCGCCGCCCGAATCGGTTTATGTGTTTTCAGGGCACGAACACGGCACGAACGCAGCCATCTTCTTTGTGTTTGAACATCTCATAGCCTCGCGGGGCCTCTTCCAGTGGAAAACGATGTGTCGCCATAAAAGCCGGATTAAGCTCATTTCTGGCAACATGCTCCAGCAGGCGATGCATGTAGCGTTGCCCGTGCTGCTGGGCGGTACGAATGGTCAGGCTTTTATTGATCATCAGCCCCAGCGGAAACTTATCCATCACGCCATACACCCCCAGAATCGCGATGTTGCCGCCTTTACGGCAGGCATATAACGCCTGGCGCAAGGCTGCTCCGACATCCGTTTCCAGATGCAGCATCTGTTTGGTCTTGTCATAGACCTGACTTAATCCTTCACCACGGGCTTCCATGCCGACAGCATCAATACAGCTGTCCGGGCCGCGCCCGCCGGTTAATTCCAGCAGCGCTTCGTTGATATCCACCTCGGTGTAATCCAGCGTTATGCTGCCTGCGAAGTCGCGTGCCATGGCCAGCCGTTCAGGATAGCGATCGATACCGATGACCTGATGCGCGCCCATCAGCCAGGCGCTTTGCTGTGCCATCAGTCCGACACCGCCACAGCCCCAGACCACCACGGTGTCACCCGGATGAATATTACAGAAGTCGGCACCCATATAACCGGTCGGCGTCGCATCGGAGAGGAACAGCGCCTGCTCATCGGTTACGCCTTCGGGCACGACGAAGCAATCATTGTCGGCAAAGGGCACGCGAACATACTCTGCATGTGAGCCGGCATAACCGCCAAACGCGTGGCTGTAAGCATAAATGCCGCCCGTGGCATGACCGAGCACCGTTTCGCCTTTCTCCCACTGCGGATGCGTATTGTCACAGCAGGAGGGCAACTGATGCTGGCAATACCAGCAGGAGCCACAGGAGATAAAAGAGGGCACGACTACCCGATCGCCGCGCCGGATATTTTTTACCGCATGGCCAACTTCAACGACCTCGCCCATAAATTCATGACCCAGGATATCGCCCTCCCGCATACTCGGGATCAGGCCGTCAATGACGTGCAGATCGGAGCCGCAGGTGGTCGTGAGCCTGACGCGAATAATCGCATCATGAGGATTGAGCAGGCCGGGGTCGGCCACGGTTTCAACGCTTAAATCGTTGACGCCATTCCAGCAGAGTGCGCGCATTTATTTCTCCTTATCCTGACGTCCGCCATGACGACCCGCAGGCTGCCCGTGCAGGGTAGGAATCTCACCGGTTTCAGCCAGACTTTTAAAGCGATGTAACGCTTTGCTGGCTACCTCTTTTGGCAGCAGATCAAATAACGTCGTTACTTTTTTTCCCAGTGCGCCACCCGGCGGCGTGAACTGCAGAGTCAGAGCCAGCTCGGTGCCCCATTCTCCCGGAGCCGGGCGCAGGCGCAGTTCACCTTCGTTAGGAATATCTGCATCCTCAAGCGAGCGCCAGGCAATAACTTCGCCTGGCTGCGCTTCAACAATGCGGGTATCCCAGCGGTAGTGCTTACCCAGTGGACCCTCAATCTGCCAGTGTGCATCGCTTTTATTGACCGGCGTCACGCTGGCAAAGTGGCTCATAATGCGGGGCAGGGTATCTGGCTCAAGCCACAGGTTAAAAAGCTCGGTAGCGGGCAGGCCCACAGTAATCCAGCGCCGTAGCGTGAGGGTATTATCACTGGCGGTAGTCAGGGATGTTGATGTCAAAATGTCCTCCGATAGTTTTCTCAGTGGAACAAAACTACTGAGTTTGAGTTAAGGACAGCTGGCGGAATTTTGCGAGCGAAGCCGCGCCCTGCTGGTCATCTCTGCAAGGCTATAAAGCTTCTGCGATGCATGCCGGGTTATGCGCACAGTAAGACGTCATGCCTGCCGGATAATCGGTATAATACGTGCCGCTGGTTTCATCATTTTTAGCAGCAAAAAGAGGCAGATATGTCTGTAACTGAAACGTCAGCCAGTGATAAAAATGTCGCGGAACTCGTCGGGACCCTGGAAAAACAGGCGGCAAATCGTGCGGATGCCAACTGGCACAACGGTCTGAAAAGCAGCACCAGAATCGCACTGGAAAAAATTAATCATGCGGTTGAGGCAAAGTGGATTGGCGCAGAAGACGGTCTGAACCTGAAGCAGCGCGTTTACAGCATTCAGGATAAATTGATTGAGCTGGCGCTGTGGTGATTCAGATGGCCCGGCGCTCCGCCCGTAGATCTGCGGGGGTAAAAAAGTGATATTTCAGCACGCAGCGCCGTCCGGCATTTTGCGCACTTCGCAGAGAAGGTGTATTGCCGGGCAGAATGGTGCCGGTCAGCATCGCATCATGACCGCAGTAATGGTGAAGCTGCTGCAGCAAACGCTGCTGAGCGCGTGCAGCCAGTCCACGGCCCTGATACGCCGGCAGAATCACCTCATCCATAATCTGAAATCCCTCAATAAAAGCCAGTCGTCGCGGCACGCAAATCATCAACCCCGCCATCATGCCCTGCCAGAGGATCAGAAACACATGTCCCCCGGCAATATCGTCCCGTAATTCCTGCCTGCTGGTGGCCATCAGCTGATCCCGCAGATGCGGCAGCGTGTGCCAGCTGGCACGATAAGCGCGGTTAATGGCACAGCTACAGAGGGAATAATCTTTCCGGCAGGCCGTAATCAGCGAAATCTGTCGGTCGTCAGACGCGGAATGTGAGCCCGGAACGCTGAGGTAAATCAGCTGATCGGTTATACCGATATCAGGATCGGTTGCCGGCAGCAGAATACGCATCTTCAGCGGCCTGATCGTTTGCCACTCACGCATGATGCCGGCTGCGGCTGCGTAATCCAGTTCACCATCACGGGCCACGATCTCAATAAAAGGCTGAGCGGGGTCGCCCCCCAGATAGCGCGGGCCGGTGAGAAAACGCTGCCCATTAATCATCAGTTCGCGCTGCAAAAAGGTGTGCTGGGGCAGGCCGGTTTCACGCCAGGGAAAGGCGGCGGAGAAGTGATGATCGTGGCACCGGGCCTGCTGCTGCGCCAGCCAGCTGGTCAGCCAGCCGCTGAGACATTCAGATGAGACAGGCACAGTACGGTAGAGCGATAACATATAATTCAGCATAAAATTCCTTATTGCCCGCCGTCAGTAATCTCCTGCTTCTCTGCGTACACTACAGAACCGTGCCGATAAGGCTGCTGAGAGTGTAAACGATGCGTTCGCTTTATGACCATCACCATCGCATCGGTCAGCACGAATATCTGGCGTTTCATAAAGATTCCGGGCCTGCCGCACACAGGTTCACATGCCGGAAATGCTGTCAGATAAACGTCATCATCCTGTGCACTTGTTATCGCCGCTGGCTGTGCTGATTTAAAAAAACAAAGAATATTTCCCCGATTTTTGGCACGTTACGCAAACATGGTCAAATTAATTGATGCAACGGGACTAATTTGCCCAAAAAATAAAAATATTCGTTTTTTACGTAAATATTACGGAATCAGATAATCGGCAGCCGGTAAATGGATTATGCTAAACAGGCTGTTCAATAATTATAAAATGCACCATCTTTTTAACTCCCGGGGGTTATATGGTCCATATTGATTTATGTACCAAAGAGGGCGTGATGAAGGCTTATGCTTTCCAGACGCCCATGCAGGCAATGAACCTGCTGGATAAAATTAAAGATGATGAATTCCAGTGGTTTAATCTGGAGTGGGAAGGGTGTCGCTTTACCTGTCCGCATCAGTTTATTAAAAGACTCAGCAGTTGTTCTTATATTAAGTCGTTCTGGCGTTAATCCGACCGCAATGATTAAGCCTGTGCCTGACTGCGTATTCATAACGCAGATTTAATTTAACTGTTTTACGAGCAATTCATTCACGATGATAAACGGGGCAGATTATGCCCCGTTATTTTTCGTGCCTGCAGCACCTCACGCTGGTGCTCAGCGATAATAAGGCACCTCACCTGAGAAAGTCGCAGGTTAAACAGTTTCATTATTACTGCTTAATTATTTTAGACTGCTGTTTATCAGTGCCTGAGAAATGCTCAACAAGACCTTATGCAAGTCTGTACGGATTTGTCCTGCGCCCGGCAATGCATCGTGATCCACTGTAAATCCGCTTCTTTTCTTCCCTTGACGTTAAGCATCAACTGTTACACTCAGGTGATACTTGATCCGGATCCCGACCGCAATGCTCCATAAAAAAATGCGCCTTCGTTCGCTGCTGACTTTACTTTCCATTGGGGGCGTCATTCTGACCTCCGGTCTGCTACTGAGTGCGCTGCTACTGTTTCAGAAGGCCAATATTGAAGACAGCCTGCTTGAAGGAAACATTGCCTATGCCCGCAAACTGGCCGATACCACCGATCGTTACCTGACGACAGCGCAACGGGAACTGGCCTGGAGTGCATCGCAGATCAAGGGCCTTAGCAATCTGAAGCAGCTAAAAGCAGAAACCGAGCGCCTGCGCATGCAGTCAGGCTTTTTCAACTCGGTAGTAGTGGTTAACCATGATGCCATCATTGCGGCAACCTCACCCGATAGCCTGAATCTGACAGGCATGAAACTTCACTCAGCAGCCAGTCTGCAGGCTATTACAACCCGTAAGCCCTTTATCTCCGCGCCCTTTACCTCTGCCGCCGGAAACTATGTGGTGTTTTTATCTCAGCCGCTGTTCAGCGAAGAGGGGGGCTATCTGGGTTATATCGGCGGCACCATTTATCTAAAAAAACAGAGCATGCTGAGCGAAATCCTGAGCCAGCATTTTTATACCAAAGGATCGACGGTGAGCGTGGTCAGCAATGAGGGGCTGATTATTTTCAGCCATGATCCGACGCTCGTCGGAACGAAGATGCTGCTGAGTCTGGCCCTGCAGAAGCGCCTGTCCACCACGGAAAGTGGACATTTTACCCTGGAAAAGGGGGGGCAAAGCTATCTGACCGGCTATGGCACGCTGCAGAAAACCGGCTGGAACGTATTTATAACTGGCACCTCTGAAACGGTCAGGCATATTCTGCTGCGCACGGCGGAAAGCGCCATCTGGTTCGTTATGGGCATTATTCTCCTGACGGCCAGCGTAATTGCGTTTATGGCTGGTCGGATCGCTTCGCCACTGGAAAAGCTGGCGGACAGAGTGCGGGATGGCGGCAGTGAAGCACAGGCGGAGTCACTCGCTACGGTCAAAACCTGGTATTACGAGGCTGACCGGCTCAAAGAAGCGGTGCAGGAGCATCGCCATGCGGTGGCAGGCCACCTGGCCGCGCTTAACGATGAGGCGATGACCGACCCGCTGACCGGGCTCTGCAACCGTCGCGGATTTTCAGCCCTGGCGGCGCAGGCAGACAGTGAGCATGAACAGTGTGTCATCGCGATTGATATTGACCATTTCAAGAAGATTAATGACTGGTACGGGCATGACGCAGGCGATGCGGTTCTGGTGAGCCTGGCGGCGTTACTGCGTCAGGCCTGTCGCACCGGGGATATCGTCAGCCGGTTTGGTGGCGAGGAGTTTATACTGCTGCTGCCTGACACCACGCTGGCTGATGCCGCCCGTACCGCAGAACGCATCCGCGAGACCGTCTGCGCCACCACCTTCCCGTTCGCCGGGACGATGACTATATCCGCTGGCGTGGCTTCACGGGATGACCAGAGTCGCGATCGCGAGGCACTGCTGCGCCGGGCGGATGAAGCGCTTTACGAGGCAAAAGCGGCCGGGCGCAATACGGTGATCATTGCCGGGCCGGACGGATTCAGTACGCCTGAGTCTGCCAGATAAGATTGCGGGGCAGGGAAGTCAGGATTAGCACTTACTGCGTAATCGCCAGCCAAGCCACTCATCCAGCGCCGCTTCCGGCAGTGGCCTGGAGTAGAAAAATCCCTGAGCCTGGTCGCAGCCGAACTCGGTCAGCGCCGTAACAGTTTCCGCATTCTCCACGCCTTCGGCCAGTACCATGTAATCAAGGTCTTTGAGCATTGCAATAATACTGCGGGCAATGACACGCGATGCAGTGTCAGACGAAATTTCGCTGATCAGTGAGCGGTCCAGCTTGATCACATCCAGCGGCATGCGCCGCAGATAACTGATGTTACTGTAGCCGGTACCGAAGTCATCCAGTGAAATACCAAATCCCCGTAGCTTCAGCATCTCAAGCCCCTGTATCGCGGTCGGACTTTCCAGAATCCGTTCTGTTTCCAGACACTCAATGCCCAGCAGCGAAACCGGCAGCTTCGCTCTTAGCATCTTCTCTTCCAGTTCGTCAGCAAAACCGTCACGGGAAAAATCGCTGCTGCTGACGTTAATGGTGATGGGCAACTGAATATAGCTGTCGCGAAGACGGGCGAGGCGGGCAATCGCATGCTCTGTGACCCAGGCGGTCAGTTCGGTAAGCAGCTGGGTTTGCCCGGCAACGGGTAAAAACTGCGCAGGTGAAAGTTCGCCGCGCTGCGGATGCTGCCAGCGGATCAGCGCTTCCAGTCCTATCGGCTTACCGCTGTGAAGGCAGATTTTCGGCTGCCAGGCGAGCCATAACCCTTTATCCTCGCGTATTGCAGTGGCCAGGTCATGCATCAGGGTGAAATCCTGAGTATGACGCGTATCAGTGGCTTCACTGAACGGCATTGAGGCAACGTTGCGGGTAATGGCTTCGTGCAACGCGCTGCCCGCCCGCCGCAGGATCTCCTGGGCAGGCAATTCACCCGTGTTGAAACTTGCCTCACCAGTATGTGTCATCAGCGCAACCGACAGCCCATCGCCAAGATCGGCGCTGATCCCGGCCAGTTTATTGGCCACCCAACTGGCAGTGAGTGTGCTCTCCTGTCGTGTCAGCAGGGCAAAGCGTCCGGTTGCTACGGTGTAAAGCATTTCTCCCGGGGCAGGGCGCAGACGCAGCGGCAGCAGTGTCGCCACATCCTTCAGCAGGCTCTCAACCGGCCCCATGCCCATTGAGCGTGCCAGTTCGTAGGCACGCGGCATATCGATACAGTCAATCAGCACAAGCCGCCGTGGCGTGGTGTCTCCGGAGGTGGCAAGGAACTGCAGGTCGCGGATCAGACGCTGACGATTGGGCAGGCCAGTTACCGGGTCGGCAAAGCCAGCCGAGTACCAGGCGTCAAGAAAGGACATCACCAGCGCAGCGAGCATTTTCAGCATGGTTACCTGATCGTCACTGAAGCGATGAGGTGCCGTGTCGGTCACGCAGAGCGTACCCAGAATCAGACCGGTACTGCTTTTAAGCGGCACGCCAGCATAGAAACGGATAAAAGGCGCGCCGGTAATCAGCTTATGGTCAGCAAAGCGGCTATCAAGCAGGGTATCAGGCACCACCACGGTGCTGTCACTGTCCACGGCGTGCCGGCAGAGCGAGTCCTGTCGCGTGGAATGAGTGAGTGTGAAATTGTGCGCCGCTTTAACGTGCTGCATCTCATCATCCAGGACGGAGATAAAGCTGCCGGGAATACCAATGGCCTGGCTGGCCAGCCGGACGAACTGTCGCAACACATCGTCACGACTCTCGTCGTTACTGCGCAGCGCGTGCAGGGTTCGCGTACGGCAATCGTCGCCGCCGCTAAGGCTCATGAGCATGAATTCCTCCGCACCGTCTGATTACGGAGCGAAATTAAACAGAAAAATTGAAGGTTATAGCGTTATGACTACAGGCTATTTCTGTAAAAAGAAAGAGCCATAACGATTTATTTTTTATTACACCGCCTGCCAGACCTGAAGAGAATAGCAAATCACTTTTCTTTAACGAAATATTTTATGAATGACGATTCTATTATTTTGTCGTTAAAAACTTTTAATTTCTGAAATATCCTGCCAGGATAGTAAGCATAAACATAGTGCGCTATATAATAACGCATTAAAGTAGATGACATAACTTATTTTTGTTTAATTTTAACTACACCAATGACAACATCGGGGAAAACCTCATGAACTCACTCAGGCATTTCACTATTCGCCGCGTTGTGTTGTGGATAATGATCGTTTCGCTGGGCGTGGTCGCACTGGCAGGTGGCTATAGCAGTCAGATCGTGCGGGATATCTATTGGCAGACCGATCGCTCAGCTGTTCTGACGCAACAACTGAGTTTTCTTGCGCGCAGCGCTCTTATTATGCAGGGCGGAACAGCCGCAGATAAAAACGCCCTGGTCGCCTTAATTCCGGTCAGTGCTGACTGGGATAGCGTCCGCGCAGCACTGACGACCTCACCCTCAGAGTATGCAACTGTCACCCGTGCGAAACTGGATAAGGTAATGCAGCAGCTTGCACAAAATCAGGCTCTTCTTAACGCTGACCGGCGTCAGCTTGAGCGCGTACTGCTGGCGGCTGTGCTGGCAGCATTCGCGTTGCTGCTGTTTTGCGACCGCTATCTGGTCGTCCATCTGGTGCGTCCGGTAGCTAAAATCCGCGGTCATTTAAAAATTATTGCCGGAGGTGATCTGACACGCGAGCCGGAAGATCTGGGTCGCAACTGCGTCGGGCAGTTAGTGCCGCTGGTGAAAGAGATGCAGCACAGTCTGTTACAGACGGTCAGCGCTATTCACGACAACGCAGCCATTCTTCATCGTGAGGCTGGCGACATCGCGGCGGGTAACGCCGATCTCTCCGACCGGACCTCCACGCAGGCCGCTGCGCTGGAGCAGACTGCTGCCAGTATGGAAGAGATCACGGTTACCGTGCGTCACAATGCACAGAATGCCCGCGAAGCGCGTGAACTGGCCGCCAGCACCACGGATACGACCCATCAGGGCGTGGAGCTGGTTCAGCGGGTGTCGGCAGCTATCACCAGCATCGCGCAGGGATCAGAGAAAATCCGGGAGTTTACCACCACCATTAATGGTATCGCATTTCAGACCAACATTCTGGCGCTCAACGCCGCCGTAGAGGCCGCCCGTGCGGGCGAGCAGGGCCGTGGTTTTGCGGTGGTTGCCAGTGAGGTACGTTCACTGGCGCAGCGAAGTGCTGCCGCCGCGAAGGAGATTGAAGAGCTGATAGCCGATACCGAGGCACGCGTAGATGATGGCCGACGCGCAGCAGAGAGTGCAGGAACGACTATGGAAGCCGTGCTGCGTGGTGTGGATGGGGTTAATGAACGGATCGGACAGATTGCGCTGGCCTCGGATGAGCAGAGCAAAGGAATAGCCCAGGTCACCGTGGCGGTTGCTGAACTTGACCGTGTAACGCAGCAGAATGCGACGCTGGTCCAGCAGGTTTCGACGACGGCAGGCAGCCTCAGTGGACAGACTGAAACGCTAGGCAGCGTCATTACCCGCTTTACCCTGCCGCCGCAGGTTGCCGGGATAGTGAACTGACATGTGCATCGTTTGAAAATAAGGGACCGTGTGGATTCTGGTCAGGCACAGTGATCAGATATTTTATTCATCCGCAGACAATGGCTCTGTAAAGTAATGGTTAATACTCACTCTTTTTTATCGCGGAATGAAAAGGTCATCTTTTCAGACGGTAATTAATGTTGAACATTAGCTGACCATTATTACCATTCAGAATAACGATGATTATTCTCAACGGTACAATCATTATCCGATTCACGAATTAAACATAAATACAGTTCATTCCGGTGGTTTTACCTGGGCTTTACGCTTTCCTGACGATCAGGGATCGCGCACATTTAAAACTTAACCCAAATTTATGGGTTGGCCAAAGGCGGATTCGGTTGCCTGGCCATCTCACCGGGGGCACCGTATGGGGAGCGTTTCATATGGGAAAACAGATTTTACAGCGGCCTGTTGCCGTCCAGCGTAACGTACGTGAGCTGCGCCTTGCGGCGGGTCTTTCGCAGGAAATTGCAGCCGAACGTTTCGACCTTAGCCAGCGCGTCTGGCAGACCAAAGAAGCATCAAAAAATCCTGCTCTGCTCAGTCAGGGCGAATATGAACTGCTGATGCTGCTGGCGGGAGAGCATCCGCACTACGAACTGATCCCAAAGCCTAAAAAGTAAGACGTTCTGCCACTATTTTCCCTGAAGTAAACGTATTTCAGGCCGATATAAAGAGCTAAGCGAAGCGCATTAATTCGCGCGTCTTAACTGCTCTGGCAGGATTGTTCTGGCACGGTCCGCTATTAACCAAACCGTCACGATCGCACTGCCCGGCATAACGTATTAACCGGCATCCCGCTGTCTGCGATGCTGGCTTTATCGGACTCATTGCGGCGGGTTTTGCTGCAGAGTTCACTGACGGGCCTTTCTTCCGGCAGCGGGTCGGCAGCCAGTTCTGCGTGTCCTGTCTGATTGAACGTGTCCTCTTCATGCTGCGTCATGCCGGCCACAGCAGATAACATCAGAGGGGATTTACGCTGAAACGTCCAGTTTATCATGATGCCGAGGCGGCTCGCCTTGACGCACTTAAGCAGTATCATCTGATGGATTCACCGCCGACCGATGCGCTGGATCGCCTTACCACGCTTGCCGCGCGACTGTTCCGCGTACCGGTTGCGTTTGTATCGCTCATCGATGAGAAGCGACAGTTTTTCGCCTCCCGCTACGGTTTGAACATTTCCGGTACGTCGCGCAACGTCGCCTTCTGCCACCATACCCTGGCGCAGGGCGATATCCTCTGCGTACCCGATACGCTGAAAGATCCCCGCTTCCGCGACAGTCCGCTGGTTCATGGCTACCCTTTTATCCGCTTTTATGCCGGGATCCCGCTCACAACGCCGGATGGTCATCACATAGGCACCGTCTGCCTGACTGACAGTCATCCGCGTGAGCCGCTGGCTGCAGAAGATCGGAAGCATCTGTCCGATATAGCTGCGCTGGTGATGGATCGCATGGAGATGCATCGTCTGGAGTTACTGCGCTACACCAGCCAGCAGCGGCTTCAGGCAATCTCATCCACTTCACCCGACGCCATTGTCTGTACCGATTTGCGGCGCGGCATCACCTTCTGGAATCCGGCAGCCACTGCCCTCTTCGGCTACAGCGCAGAGGAGATGAAAGGTCAGTATGTCAGCGAGCTGATCCCGGCGCGCTGCCAGACTGACTACCGTAACGAGCTGGCCCGGATTACCTCAGACGAAGGGGCTATCTCACACCCACGCTTGTTGCAGATATGGGGTGTGACGCGCGATGGCCGTGAATTCCCGGCAGAAGTCTCGTTTTCGGGCTGGCGTGAAGAGGGCGAGCGGCTGGTGGGCATGATCATCCGTGATGTCACGGCCCGCTATGAAAGTGAGGCGCGGCTCTGTGAGCTGGCTTCTCTGGATATGCTGACGCGACTCGCCAGCCGTAGCGCGTTTATGGATCAGGTCGGGCAGCTGACCAAAGCGTGCGTTCCCTACACCTTGTTGATGACCGATCTTGATGGTTTTAAAGAGGTGAACGATACGCTGGGACATGCAGCAGGCGATGCGCTGCTGTGTCACGTGGCCGAGCAGATTCGTGCAGTGTGTGCCGGTGCTGTGACGGCTGCGCGGCTGGGCGGCGATGAATTTGTGATCCTGCTGGCGGGCGGCAGCGCTGAGGCGGCGATTACCGCGGAAAAACTGATTGCGGCCGTACAAACGCCGTTCCACTATCACGATTCGCCGGTTGTGGTCGGTGCCAGCACAGGCATCGCTTCCTACCCGGATCACGGTCGCGATCCCTCTGCGGTGATGTCCGCCGCTGATCTGGCACTCTACCGCGCCAAAGCCTCAGGCAAAGGCTGCAGTATCCTGTTTATGCCTGCGTTTCGCGAAGCGGAGCAGCAGCGCCGCCGTTTCGAGCGCGAACTGGAAACGGCGGTGCGGCAGCAGCAGTTCACGCTTTACTATCAGCCCCGTTTCGATGTGGAAAGTGGAAAACTGGCTGGCTGTGAGACGCTGGTACGCTGGCAGCACCCGACACGCGGATTGCTGTTGCCTGCCGACTTCATCGGCATGCTGGTTAAAAGCCCGCTTTCCGTAACGCTGGGGGAATGGATCATCCGCAGTGCTCTGGCACAGGTCCGGCAGTGGCAGGTGCGATCGCCTGAGCTTCGCGTCAGCATCAATCTGTTTCCGCGTCAGCTGACAGTGAACAGCCTGGAAACCGTCATACGTGAGAGTGCCGGCGGCGATGCGGGTTTTGTTGAGCTGGAAGTAGATGAGCCTCTGCTGGCTGTACTGGTGCAGGATATGCCGGTTCAGGTTGAAGCGGTGCGACGTACCGGTGCCTCATTTGTCATCGATCATTACGGACGCACGCTGGGGGCTATTAACCTGCTGCGCCACAGCTTTGTGGCGGGTTTTAAAATCGATAAGTCGCTGACGCACGAGCTGAACTCCAGCATGCGCGTGCGAATGATGTTCCGATCTATCACCGCACTCGGCAAAAGTCTGGGTATTCGGGTGGCTGCAGAAGGGGTTGAAGATAAAGAGCAGATCGCCTTTGTCACGTCAGCCGGATGTCACATTATGCAGGGCAATGGCCTGTGCCGGCCACTGACACCGGCGGACTTTGAAGCGATGCTGTACGGCGAGGAGCATTCTGTGCCCGCTAATGCCAGCGGTTACGATGTCACATCCCCCTGAACATTCTGACCCTGGCAGCCGAAGAGAGGAGGCGATTGACGCCCGTCAGTCTGGCTGTCCGGGTCGGTAATCCTGTTTCAGCAATCCGAAAATCCAGTCATCCTGCCACTGACCATTGAGGAAGAAATTCTGCCGCAGGGTGCCTTCCTGAATAAAGCCCGCGGAGAGCAGCGTGTGGCGTGAGGCGACATTGCCTGCCGTCACCGTTGCGGTCATTTTGCGGTAACCCTGTTGCTCAAAGCAGAAGGCGATTATGGCATGCAGCGACTCGCTGCCGTAGCCTTTGCCCTGTGCCTCCGTGGCCAGAATAAACCCGGATTCCGCAACACCTTCTCCGCGATCGATAAACCCGCAGAAGCCTGCCGGAAGACCCGTCGCTTTTTCCTCAATGACCAGGCAAAGCCAGTGTGTGCAGCCTTTGTACCAGGCTGGCAGGCGCACGTTGAATGACAGGGTTCGGATCTCTTCAGCACTGCGCGGATCGCTGATGTACTTCATCACCGATCTGTCCTGACTGACCGCAAGATAAAAGGGCCAGTCTTCCTGACTCAGTGGCCGATAGGTCAGGCGCGGCGAGGTGACGTTAACGGGCATTTCTGGCCGGACTTCAGCGGGCTTCTCAGCAGACATAGTGCTATTCCCTGCGGGCAAGACGGTAAGGTGATGGCGCAAAAATAGCACAGAGCGGCAGACTGATGGCACGGGTGTGCGTGACTTTGCGAGGCATTCCGCAATCCCTCGGCTGTCTCACCCTCCGCGATATTGCCCGGCAACTCGCGGATCATATTTTCTTCCACAGCGGAGCAGACAGGCCATCTGCTCACATCATTGCTACGCTTTTAGCCAGATGGCTGACATTGTCCCTGATGAGAGTAATTTCCAATGGATCTGAAAACCTTTGAAACAGCCAGCTGGGCAGCACTGGCAGAAGCTGCCGCCGATCCGCAGGCCGGATTTCATTATCTGACGCTCGCTACCGTGGATGCTGGACAACGGCCTCAGGCTCGCACTGTGGTGCTGCGCGAGTGCCATGATGTCCGCCGGATGCTGACCTTTCATACTGATGTGCGAAGTCCTAAGTGGCTGGAGATGGCGGCGAACCCCCAGGTTACCGTGCTGGGATATTGCCATGAGCGTCGCCTGCAGCTACGGCTGGTGGGACAGGCTGAATGTTACGCAGCGGGAAGTGCGGTTGCCCGTGACGCCTGGCATACGTTACCGCAACACACGCGCCAGACCTATATCGGCGGGCCGCCGGGAGAAGCACTGGCTCCCGCTCACGAGACACTGGACGCGTCGACAGCAGAAACGGGCGAATCGCGTTTTGGCGTGGTGATTGTGCAGGTCAGCATGCTGGATGCGTATCAGCTTCAGCGCAATGAAAATCAGCGCGCACTGTTTCACTATTCCGCCCATGGCGAACGGCAGGAAAGCGGATGGATCAACCCCTGAGGCAGCCATGTCAGACGCGCTCAATGCCTGACCCGTTCTCTTTTTCTCAACTGAAAACAGAGATTTCACTGCTGTTCATACTATGATCCTCTTTTTATCTGCCGCATCGCTTATCCGATTTTAGCGCCATGTTATCTTCATATCGCGGCATATTTCTGCTTTTTTCTTCCCTTTGTCAATGTTTGTGCCAGGCTTTAACTAACCGGAAAGCAGTCACTTATGCTCAAGGTCACGGAAAGCACCAATGATCGTTCTGTATCACAGGCAGGTTAACCATGAACAATCAACCTCCTGAAAAAACAGGGTCAGAGAGTCGCGAACAGGTCTTAAGTCTGGCGGAGGAAACCGTTGAGGTCTCGAAACAGCGGGTCGTCGACGCTCATGTCAGGGTTACCCGCCAGGTCACTGAACATCAGCAGAAAATTGCGCTGATGCTCCGGCAGCAGACGGCGGACATTCAACGCATTCCTAAATCGGATCGGCTGACTGAGATGCCAGCGATCCGTGAAGAAAATGGCGTCCTGATTATCCCGATTGTCGAAGAAGAGGTCGAGATTGTCCGTCATCTGGTGCTGAAAGAGGAGTGGCACATTCGCAAAGTCGTCAGCGAGGTGGAGACCGAACAGATTGTCTCCCTGCGCCGACAGCAGGCTCATCTGACCCGAATACCCTATTCAGAGCCGTCCGAATCCATCACCGAGGAACACAACATGGCGCGTGAAACAATCGTAACAATGTTCAGCAATATCTCACTGGCAGAAGGGGCAAAGCGTAACCTGATTAAGGCCGGGTTCCTGGATGATGACATTGATATCATCTCGGGTGAACGGCTGCGCACTGAAGGTCATGAAGCCCGTCATCCGGGCTTCTGGCAGCGCCTGTTTGGCAACACGCTGGAAGAGGATCAGGCCGAAGTCTATGAAGATGCGATGCGTACCGGCGGTGTGGTGCTGTCGCTGCGGGCTGATGAAGATGAGTTGCCGCGCGCACTGGGCATCCTGGATGCGCATGAAGAGCTGACTGAGCGCAGTGCCGCATTGCCTGATGACTATGCGACCGATGATGGCCTGACAGCGCCCGCCAGCGGAACGCTTCAGGATAAGGGTGCCATCGATCCACGCCATACCGATCCTGCCCATCGCGGTGCGGCACGTGCGGCCCTGACTGGTGATGAGAGTGACGAGGATGTGCTGCGTCTGGCTGAAGAGCGACTGGAAGTAGGTAAACGACTGGTCAGCGAAGGATCAACCCGCGTGCGCCGCTACACTGTCACGGATCGGGTGTCTGAAAATATCTCTCTGCATGAGCAGCATGCCGAAATCTTCCGTCGTCCGGTGAACGAAACGGGCTCACCGGACCAGGTTGACTGGTCTGAAAAAACGGTTGAAGTGGAAGAGACGCATGAGCAGCCGGTGGTCAATAAGACTGCGCAGATCATTGAAGAAGTGGTGCTGCGTAAAGAGGCCAGCGATCGGGTTGAAACCATCAATGATTCGGTACGTCGTCAGGAGGTGGATATTGACCATGCCCGCGCCGACCATCTCAATACAGACCCCGTGACCGGTAATCCTGCCGCGACCGATCCGCTGCTGGAAAGCACGCGTCAGGCGCGCGGTGACGACAGCCGTCCGGTAACGCCAGGCAGCGAACCTGCGCATAAAGAGGGTTTCGCGGAAAAAGCCGGGGATAAAATTGCCGAAGCAAAAGAGAAGGTCGAAGACAAGTTTAAAAAACCGTAATGCTGTCACGTTGACGTTCCTCTTTCAGGCCTGAAAAAACCCGTCAGCGACGGGTTTTTTGGCGTACAGAGTATGTTTTGACTTAACTCTCCGGCGCGGGATCGACTTTCAGTCTTTTTCGCCCGGAATGGTCATTATGTGTACCGACCTGCCAGGGTAACGTTCATAACTGGAGCTGAACGCATGGACGCCATTTCTGTGCTCATGTGTTTTGTTTCTGCTAAGCGCGCAATGGCACAGCCATCATCTTAAGATAAATCGACATACGACAGGATAAACGCAAATACGGTGGAATTGTGATGACTTATAAAATCAAACCGATTCACAGTGAAGCAGATTATGAAGCCGCTCTGGCCGCCGTATCTCCCCTGTTCGACAATGAGCCAGAACCGGGAAGTGAAGCCGGTAACTAAAGCCCGCCCTGTGCGGGCTTTTTTATGGGCTGCTCTTTTGTACAGCCCTGAATCAGCCTTCCTTCACGTTGTGCTGACTAAAATTCCTGACTACCCTTGCTGGTGTTTCTGTCCCGTAGTGGGCCGGATAGCCCGAAAGCCGGGTCAGCCTCTGCGATTTTCAGTCATTAACGGCAGGTGATCGTTCATCTGCCGTGCATCATCAAACAGGGACACCATGACAGAACAAGACAACGCCCATACTTATCGCGCGGATGAGCACATTGATCCTTATATCTCGGTACAGGGTGCAAGAACACACAATCTCAAGGATGTGTCGCTGCGGTTTCCCCGGAATGCCATGGTGGTGTTCACCGGGGTTTCAGGCTCCGGGAAATCCTCACTCGCCTTTGACACGCTTTATGCAGAAGCTCAGCGCCGGTTTATTGAGTCGATTTCACCCCATGCCCGTCGCCTGATCGATCAGGCCGCTGCGCCAGATGTGGATAACATTGACGGACTCCCGCCTGCAGTGGCCCTACAGCAGAGCCGGGCTGGCGCGCAGGAGCGTTCAACGGTGGGCAGCCTGACCCGAATTTCCGTCACGCTGCGCCTGCTGTTTTCCCGTGCGGGCACAAGGCCTGACGGTGTGCCGTTTATGACCGCCGATTATTTTTCGCCTAACAATCCTGAAGGTGCCTGTCCGCATTGCCAGGGGCTGGGACGGGTTCATACCGTCAGAACCGAGGCGATGGTGCCGGACAGGTCACTGAGTATCCGGCAGGGTGCCATAGCTTCATGGCCGCGGGGCTGGCATAACAAAAATCTGCGCAGCATCCTTGAGACACTCGGCTACGATGTCGATGCCCCCTGGGATACGCTTTCAGCCCGCGACCAGCAGTGGATACTGCTGACTGACGAGCAGCCATCAGTGCCGATTTTTATGGGTCTTAACGCTGAACAGCGTGAAAAAGCGCTGGCGGCTGGCGAAGAGCCCGCTTATACCGGCACTTACACCAGCGCAGCAAAAATCGTATTGCAGAGCTATTCCACTGGCAGCGAGACGACGAAAAAACGGCTGGCGCGCTTTGTCACTGTCACACCCTGTTCAGCGTGTCACGGCAAAAGGTTAAACCGGAACGCGCTGTCCGTGACCTTTGCCGGTTATGACATTGCCAGCCTGAGTGAGCTGTCGGTCTCCGGGCTTGCGGAACGGCTGAAGCCTTATGCGAATGGCACCTCAGCGGATCTGCCAGTCGAGACGGCTCTGCGGGAAGCAGTGATCCGGATGGCGTCAGATATCTGCATGCGGCTTGAACAGCTTGAGACGCTGGGACTGGGTCATCTGGCACCGGGACGCCGAACAACGCTGCTCTCATCCGGCGAGCTGCAGCGCGTACGTCTGGCCACCCAGCTGATATCGCGGCTGTTTGGCGTGCTTTACGTGCTGGATGAGCCTTCTGCCGGTCTGCATCCCGAGGATGTCAAAGCGCTGCTCGCATCCCTGAAGAACCTGGTACGTGCAGGTAACTCGCTGGTAGTCGTCGAGCATAATATTGATCTCATTGCCGAGGCGGACTGGCTCATCGAAGTCGGTCCCGGCCCGGGAACGCATGGCGGTGAGATTGTTTATAACGGTGAACCGGCAGGGCTTAAAGACGTCAGTGCCTCGCCTACCTCAGGCTATCTCTTCTCCCGCAGCTATACCGGGATGCGCCAGCGCCGGCCCGCGGAGAGCTGGCTCAGGCTTGAGCAGGTCCATTGCAACAATATTACCGGCGTGGATATCGCCATCCCGCTGGCGAGAATGACGGCGGTTACCGGTGTTTCCGGCTCTGGCAAATCGACGCTGCTGAATCGCGTGCTTCCGGAAATGCTCGGACGTTTTGACAAAACATCCGACAGTGAAGAGAGTGAAGAAGAGGACCTGGTGCCGGACGTTAAGGGGCAGGTTGTCAGCGGAAATGACGCTATTGGTCGTCTGGTCAGAATCGATCAACGTCCTATCGGGCGGACGCCACGCTCCAATCTGGCTACTTATACCGGCTTTTTCGACATTGTCCGCAGGCTGTTTGCAGAAACCCCCGAGGCGAAAGCCCGAGGTTTCAGCGCCAGCCGGTTTTCCTTCAATCTGCCCGCGGGTCGCTGTCCTGCGTGCGAGGGACAGGGACAGATTTCGATTGAGCTGCTCTTTATGCCCAGCGCCACCGCAACCTGCTCGGTCTGTGCGGGAAGCCGTTACAACCCTGAAACGCTGGAGGTGCAGTGGAACGACCTGACCATAGCGGATGTGCTTGATCTCACCGTAGACGACGCCACCAGGGTCTTTGACGGGTATGACGGGATCCAGCGTTCGCTGTCGGCTCTGCGATCTCTGGGGCTGGGATACCTGACGCTGGGTCAGCCCGCCACGGAACTCTCTGGCGGTGAGTGTCAGCGCATCAAGCTCGCCTGGGAGCTGCAACGCGTCCAGCGCACATCCACGCTCTATCTGCTCGATGAACCGTCAACCGGGTTGCACCCATCCGACATGGACAAACTGCTGATTGTGCTGGATGAACTGGTGACGCGCGGCCACACCGTCGTAATGGCGGAACACACAATGCGCATCGTGGCTGAAGCGGACTGGGTGATTGATCTGGGGCCCGGTTCGGGGCTGAAGGGCGGAAGGATTGTCTCATCCGGTACGCCGGAAGCGGTCAGCACATCTGCTGAGAGTCTGACTGCGCCATGGCTTTACGCGCAGCTTAAAAAGAGGACGGGTGATCCGGCGTAATTAAATTGCAGTGGATGACGCCGCCGCTGAAACGGCTGACCTGTAAGGGCTCAGGACACGCTGCTGAGCCCGTTAATAGTGATAACGACATGAGGCAATTGGCAGAGCATTTCGACTGACGGCACAGACCAGCCGGGTTTCTGCGGACCAGGCCGGTTTCACTCAATAATATCCTTGTCAGTCTCGTTACTGCTTCGCAGGCTTTCGATGGCATTCGTCAACCTGCGGTCATTCTTAGGCGATCGCAGTAGCCAGGCTGTCTCTTCCAGTGAGTTATATTCTTCAAGCGACATCAGCACACAGGACTCACCGTTCCGGCGGATGATCATTACTGGTGCTTTATCTTCTGCCGTCTGAATCATCGTGGCAGAAAGATTCCGTCGGGCTTCGCCGAAAATGATGGCTTTCATAAAGACCTCCGCAGTGAATAAAACAAACCAATGTACAATGAAAAGCCGGGCTTTCGCTTTCACCCAGGCACGGGGAAAGGAAGAACGTCTGTTCAGTTCCGGTCAGAGCAAACTGGCGCATCACATTCGGATTCACGAACGTCCACGCATTCATTCTCAACCTCAAGGATTATCATTGATGGTAATGTTTAAACCGCCACACCCAGGCAGCCTGATAGCGGAATATCTGGAAGATAACGGCATCAGTCTGCGCAGTCTGGCTAAACAGCTGGGCGTTTCGGCGGCATCGCTGAGCAAAGTGGCAAACGGTAAAGTCTCCGTCAGCCCGGAAATGGCAGTACGGCTGGAGACTGGGCTGGGTATTGCGGCGCGGCTCTGGCTATCCATGCAGGCTGCATACGATCTGCACAAGGTACGAGAAACGACAGACGTTTCCGGCGTGCCTCTGCATCCGGGGATCGTGACGTCCCTGGGGCGCGACGGGACAGCTTAATCCTCGCTCTGAGGTAGCTGCCCCATCACTATTACGGAGTTTATCCCATCAGCGCAGCGGCGTATTGACCTGCAACGCATCCAGCTCGCGCGCATCGTGACTGCAGAAAAAGGTGATTTCGTTGCCGCGCAGGCAGGAGAGTTCACGCAGTCGCTGCTGGTTGTGCCGTCTGGCCACATTATCCATGCCCATCATCCACTGGTAAAAGCGCAGTCCCGGCGTGCAGTGGCGCGTCGGTTGCCGCATTTCACCCCGGTAGAACCAGGCGTCGCCGCCGTGCAGCAGCCAGCCATCGGATTGCTGAATCGCAATGCCCGCGTGACCCGGCGTATGGCCCGCCAGCGGCACCAGCAGAATCTCCGGGGGTAAATCCCGCAGGCGATTAACCGCCTCAAAACCAAACCACGTTTCCCCCTGCGGCTGATAGGTTTCCCAGTTGCCGATCCCGCCCCATTGTCCGGGACGATAGCGCTCACGCGACAACCAGCTGTGACGCTGGTGGGCGGTATCGACCTCCTGCTGCATCAGATGGATGCGCGCCTGCGGAAAATCGGTCAGTCCGCCAGCATGATCAAAATCGAGATGGGTCAGAATAATATGGCGCACATCGTCAGCCCGAAAGCCCAGCCCCTTTACCTGTGATAAGGCGGTGAGATCGTCACGCCGCTGAATATTGTTTAAGGCGCGGAAAAAGCCCGAGAGGCGACTGCCGGGCGTATGGATATCCTGACGGCCAAAGCCGGTATCGACCAGCACCAGCCCGTCGCGGTCTGTCTCAATCAGCAGGCAGTGACAGACCAGGTGCGCTTTCAGGCCTTTACTGAATCCATCATAAAACACGCCGCCCAGCGGGCACATACAGCCACAGTTAAGGTGGTGAATTTTCATCGGGCCTCCATAGGGTCATCGGCAAAATCTCTGAGAGACTACGGCCTGTCCGGCGCGCAGCACATCAGCCTGGCTATAGAGTGTAGAGCGGGTTGAAACAACAGGCGGAGCGGTGAAGCGGATAACCGGGCGAAAAAAGCCGGTTATCCGCCAGAAAGCAGAGAATTAACTGTGGAACAGCGGGAAAGCACCGGTCAACAGACCGCCCGCCATTAATACCAGACTGACCAGAATCCCCCACTTGATGGCAAAGCGCTGGTGGTCGCCGATATCGACTTTCGCCAGGCCCACCAGCAGGTAGACCGACGGCACCAGCGGGCTCAGCAGGTGGAACGGCTGACCGACAATGGAAGCACGGGCAATCTCTTCTGCGGTAATGCCATAGCTGGCCGCCGTCTGCGCGATAACCGGCAGAATGCCGAAGTAAAAAGCATCATTTGACATAAAGAAGGTGAACGGCAGGCTGACCAGCGCGGTAAATACCGCCAGGTAAGGTCCGAAGCTGGTTGGGATCACGGCCAGCAGACTCTTCGCCATGGCATCCACCATGCCGGTGCCGGAGAGAATACCGGTGAAGATACCGGCGGCAAAAATCAGTGCGGTCACCGCCAGCACGTTACCGGCATGGGAACTGATACGGGCTTTCTGCTCCTCCAGCGTGGGATAGTTGAGCATCACCGCAATGGCAAACGCCAGCATAAACAGGATCTGAATCGGCATTAAACCAATCACCAGCAGCACCAGCAGCACGGTGGTCAGGATAAAGTTAGGCCAGAACATCTTCGGACGGCGGTTGGCGGCGCACTCTTCGGCATCGCCGAGGCCCAGTTCAATGTTGTCGAAATGGTGATCTTTCATGGTCATCACGCCTAACCGTTTACGCTCACGCAGACCAAACAGCACCGCCATCGCTACCAGGCTGACGCAGGCGAGCAGCATCGCAGGCAGCATCGGAATAAAGATGTCGAGAGCATCAATGCGCAGTGCCGCGGCGGCTCGTGCCGTCGGTCCACCCCAGGGAGAGAGGTTCATGATGCCGCTGGCGAGGTTGACCAGGCAGGTCATCATCAGCACGTTCATGCCCAGCCGGTGATAGAGTGGCAGGAACGCGGCGATAGCGATCATGTAGGTCGTCGAGCTGTCACCATCCAGTGAAACCAGCAGCGTCAGCACCGCGGTGCCGACCAGCACTTTAAGCGGATCGCCGCGAACCAGCCGGAGAATAAAGCGTACCAGCGGGTCAAACAGTCCGGCATCGATCATCAGACCAAAATAGAGAATGGAGAAGGTCAGCATCACGCCGGTCGGGGCCAGCTTTTTGACGCCATCCAGCATCATGGCACCCAGTCCGGCGTAAAATCCGCCAATCAGCGCAAATAGGGTTGGTATCAGGATCAGCGCAATTAAGGCTGACATGCGTTTGGTCATGATCAGATACATGAAGCAAACAACCATGGAAAAACCCAGTATCGTCAGCAAAATAGCAGCCCTCACAATGGCGTAAAAGTAATGAAAAAGTTACATGAAGCCAGGAAAATTCAGGTAATTAGTTAGCATGGTAACAATTAACCTGTTGTTTTAATTAACCCTGCACAGCAGGATGATATTAAATAGTTGTCAGGATTTAGCATTTCTTTAACAAGGAAGGGTGATCGCGATCATCTTTAAACGAATCTTAAACGAGTTTGTGTGACTGAGATCAACAGGCGCAAAAGCGTAACCCGGTGTTTCGGACCAGAGCAGGCGCAAAGAAGTCAGGGTGCAGGACAAAAAGAGAAAGGGCTAAACCAGGCGGCTTAGCCGGTGAAAGGTATTAGCTGCCAAGCAGCTGGATGATCATCTCAGGGGTTTTATTGGCCATCTTGCTAACGGCTGTCTGTCCCTGCTGGATAATCTGGCTGCGCGCCAGCTGACTCGCTTCTTCAGCATAGTCTGCATCCTGAATGCGGCTGCGAGCCGCTGAGGTATCCACGCCCTGCTGTGACAACACATTACGGTTTGACTCGTAACGGTTTATCTTTGCGCCATAGAGCGACTGATAGCCGCTGATCTTCTCCAGCGCTTTATCCAGCGCCTTCATGGTGGTGGAGATGTCACCACTGGTCAGCAGGGTAGTGTTGTTGAGTCCCAGCGTTTTGGTATCTGACGGCGTAGCGGGGATGCTATCCGACTGGATCGGCTGGCCATAATCGGCGCTGGTGATCACTTCGAGAGGACGACTCTCATGTGGCGGCGTTGCAGGCACGCCTTTAGGTTCCGGCAGGTTTCCCCACGTCAGACTACCGGTGAAGGAGCCGTTGCCTACCACCACGACAATCAAATCTTCGCTAACGGTGTCCAGCGAGATGCGCTCCAGCCGGGTGCCGGTATTGGTGCCGTTGTTGAAATCGCCGCTGGCGGCATCTTCATAACGGTCGCCGTCACCGCTGTAGGTGATGGTCATCCCGTTGTAGCTGCTGCTGTTACTGCCCGCCAGCGCCCAGCTCGTGCCGCCTTCCAGCAGCTGTGAGCTGTCATAGGTCGCGCCAGTGGAGAAACCATTATTGCTGGTCAGCAGGCGGGATTGTGCCGTTGTCGGATCTGTTATGCCTTTACTGACCCAGGTGTAATCAGGCGCACTGCCGTCCAGCGGCGTACCGGCCAGATGCTTGCCGTCGCGGGTAAACAGCTGGAGATCGTCATCCTGGCCCAGTGAGTCAATGGTAATGCTTATCGATGTTGAGCCTGCCGGAATATAGGCCAGCGGGATCACACCCGAGGTAAACGAGTAACTCTTGCCCGGCTCCGGGAACTTAACGTTGATAGGGTCAACGTTACCCAGTTTCGCAGGCGGCAGATCGGGATTATCGGTTGCCAGCGGATAACGCCCGAAAATCTCGGTATGATCGGCAACGTCGTTGATGCCGGCCAGTATCTGCTGATACTGGCTGTTGACGCTCTGCCGATCCGCGTCCGACAGCGTACCGTTAGCGGCCTGGACTGACAGCGTACGCGCCTGAATCAGCAGATCGACGATAGTGCCCAGGCCGCCACTGGCGGTCTGGGAATAGCTGATGGCGTCATTAAGGCCGCGTGCCACTACTGCGTCGGCGTTGACATTGGCCGTCATACGGTTGGCTATCGCCTGACCTGCCGCATCGTCTTTGGCACTGTTAATCCGCATCCCTGATGATAGCCGTTCAACCGTTCGTCCCAGAACGGAGTCAGTACCGTACCGCAATTTGTTCGTAATGGCGGCGGTTTCGTTATGGTTGATCGTTAACATGGTCGCTTCGAACAGGGAGAGGAGTCTCTGTTTTATCGGCAGGGTGATAAGCAGCTTTAATCTCTGCGGCGACAAAAACTGAGCAAAGACGGGGTCAGGCGGGCAACTGGCTGATGGATAACTGCTTTTCAGATAAAATAAATTAACGGTTCGCCCGGTCAGGAAAGAAGCCTGCTGCGCAGAGACGCAGCAGGCGAGGGCAGATCAATTAAACACCATGCCGCCGTCAATCAACAGCGACTGACCGGTCATATAATCGGAGTCGGGACTGGCGAGGTAAGCGACGCAGGCGGCCACATCCTCCGGTTCGGAAAGCCGTCCCAGCGTAATACGTTTTGCAAATTCTTCGGTGCCGTAACCGGCGGGTTTTCCGGCGGCTTCAGAGATTTGCCGGTCGATCTCTTCCCACATTGGTGTTCTGACAATGCCCGGGCAGAAGGCGTTGACCGTGATACCGGCGGGAGCCAGATCGCGTGCGGCGGTCTGTGTCAGGCCACGCACGGCAAACTTACTCGAGCTGTAGACCGCCAGCTCCGGATTGCCGACGTGACCCGCCTGTGAACAGGCGTTGATGATTTTGCCGCCGTGGCCTTCTGCGGCGAACGCTTTAATTGCGGCCTGCATGCCCCAGATTACCCCTTTGACATTTACGTTATAGACCTTGTCGACCACCGCTTCGGTGATCTCAGCAATCGGCGTGGAGGGGGCAATACCGGCATTGTTGACGATGACGTCAAAACCGCCCAGCGCGCGACGCGCCTCTTCAACAGCATCCATCACCTGATCGCGCTGTGAGACATCGACTTTCAGGGCAATCGCTTTGCCACCCTGCTGGTTAATCTTCTCCGCGACCTGGCGGGCGGTCTCCTGATTGAAATCGGCTACGGCCACCGCCAGCCCATCTTTTGCCAGACGCAGGGCGATCGCTTCACCAATGCCCTGTCCTGCGCCCGTTACAAATGCCACTCTGTTTTTCATCCTGATTTCCTTTTTACGAGATTAAAGAAGCTGGCTCAGATGGAGCTGACCCATCAGCAGCGGGTTGTCGGCGTAATCGACCGGCACAGCCACCACGGCAGGACCCTGAACATCCATCGCTTTACGCAGCGTCGGCTCCAGCTCTGCCGCGCTGGTCACCGCAAAGCCCGCAGCGCCAAACGCTTCGGCGTAGGCTTTGAAATCGACCGGGCCAAAATTGACACCTGAGACGCGGTGATATTTTTTCTCTTCCTGCATTGCCACCATGTTGTAGGCGTTATCGACCCAGACGATGTGCAGGATATTGGCTTTTAAACGGACAGCCGTTTCCAGCTCCATGCTGGACTGCAGGAAACCACCATCCCCTGAAACCGATACCACTTTGCGCTGCGGATCGACCAGCCAGGCACCAATCGCCCACGGCAGTGCCACGCCCATGGTCTGCTGACCATTGGAGATCATGATCTGGCGGGCGCGAAAGCTGTAGAGATAGCGGGCGATCCAGATGTGAAAGCTGCCCATATCAACGGTCAGGCTCACGTCGCTGTTAATGATGTCCTGCATGGCGCGCACGATGCGCAGCGGATGCAGGGCAAACTGATTCAGGCTGGCACCCTGCATCGCCAGCAGTTTGCGTTGCTGCTGACGATCTTCCAGGATGCTGGCGGCTTCCGCTGTCAGCTGCAGCGGCGCGGTAATACGTGCTGCCAGTTTACGCACCGTGGCGGCGATATCACCCACCAGCTCCGCGTCCGGCAGGTAGCGGTTGTCAGTCTCTGCCGGAATCACGTCGATGTGAATCAGGGTGGCACTACCGCTGTTCCACATCGCTGGTTCATATTCGACCGGGCTGTAACCGATGGTGATGATCAGGTCAGCCTGTTGCAGCAGCCGGTCACCCGCCTGGTTGTTAAACAGTCCGACGCGACCGGCGAAGCGTGAGAAGTGATCCTGTCTGATCGCGCCCGCAGCCTGATAGGTGCTGGTGACCGGAATGTGACTGCGGCTCAGCAGATCGTGAATCGCTTCGCTGTTTTCCGGCTGGCTCGCCATCAATCCCAGCAGGATGACCGGATTTTTCGCGCCGGCAATCGCCTGGCTGACCGTGTCGATCATCGCGTCTGGCGCGGCACCCAGTACCGGTCGACCTTTGCTGCTCAGTGCTTTGCCGGTCACCGGCTGGTCGACAATATCCTGCGGCAGGCTGATAAAGGCACCGCCGCCCCGGCCATGCTCGGCGTGACGAAACGCATTCGACAGGCATTCAGAGAGCGCAGAGGGATCGGTCACCTCAACCGCATATTTGGTGATCGGGCGAAACATGGACACGGTATCCATGCTCTGGTGAACCTGCTTGGCGCTGTCCGAGCGTTTCACCTGGCCGCCGATGGCGACCACCGGATCGCCTTCGCTGGTGGCGGTGGCCATGCCGGTGATCAGGTTAGAGCAGCCCGGCCCGGACGTAACCAGTGCCACACCCGCATTGCCGGTCAGCCGGCCCACTGCGGCGGCCATGAAGGCGGCATTGGCTTCATGACGAACCGGGATAGTCTGGATGGAGGAATCCAGCAGGGAATCAAAAACCTTATCGATCTTTGCGCCAGGAATGCCAAAAACATGCTGCACGCCCTGCGCCTCAAGCTGTGCGACCACCAGGTCAGCGCCGCAGGTCCAGAGCGTGGTATCGGTTGGAGTTTTCATCGTCATTCCTCTGATTAGCTTTCTACCGCACGGATCGCGGCGTCAAGATTGGCGGGGTTCAGGTCGGCATTGAGAAAGTCACTGTCCTGCGGCAGATCCACGACCAGCTTGCTGATGGCACCAAAGGTCAGGGTGCCCTGTTCCAGCGCATAATCGAGAATGTGGCCGCCGCCTTCGCGGTCGTCGGTAATAAAATGTTCGTGATAGCCCGCCACGTTAATGCCCTGCATATATTGCGGGGTGCGGAAGCCAATCAGTTCGCCCTCACGCTGGCTGAAGGAGAAGGTCGGCTGATCGCCCAGCACTTCCGGCATGGAGCGATAGGGACGGCACTGGCATGGCACAGTGCGGGTGTCGACGCGGCTGAAACGACCGCTGATGCGCAACGCGCAGAACTGGTTATCGGAGATGATTTCGCTGTCAATCACCCGATGGATGTCTTCACGCGACATCGGCCGGTCAAACGCAAACAGGTGCTGCGGTTTGAAAAAGGTCATGACCGCAAACGGGGTTTTCTGAGCCGGATCGGCCGGATGCGCACTGCCATCTGAGTGCAGCTGATAGACCTTGCTGTCGAACGCAATCATCTCGCCATCCAGCCGGTTAAATGTGCCCAGGCCGAAATCCCCTTTGCGCAGCAGGTCGGCGATGCGAACATTCCCGTCGTAGACGCCGCTCAGCAACGCACTCATTAAAGAGGTCTGATAGATAACGCTTTCTGGTGCATCCTGGGAAAGCGTTAAGACAGTATGTTTTAGTTGATCCTCACAGGAACAATCAGTTACACAATTGCTCATTTCATGCCTCATCGATTAACCGTTAAGCCGTGTTAACCTAATGGTGAACCGATTCAGTCGGTGGGTCCAATAGCGAAACCTGTTAACTTTGAGACGTTTTTGATATGGAACTGCGCCACCTGCGTTATTTTGTTGCCGTAGCCGAGACGCTTCACTTCACCCGAGCCGCTGAAATGCTGGGAATTTCTCAGCCGCCGCTGAGCCAGCAGATACTGCGGCTGGAGCAGGAGATTGGCACACCGCTACTGAAGCGGCTGACGCGCGGAGTGGAACTTACTGAAGCGGGGGAAGCGTTTCTGGCGGATGCGCAGCAAATTGTCCAACTGGCCGATCAGGCGCTGGAGAACGCGCGAGGTATTGCCCGCGGGATCAGTGGCCAGCTGTCGCTGGGGTTTGCCAGCTCGGTGGCGTTTAATCCGCGCATCTTCACCCTTATCCGTCAGTTTACAGATCGCTATCCGGCGATGGAGCTGCTAACGCGTGAAGAGAACATGTCGTTACTTATGCAGGATCTACAGGAGGGTTTGCTGGATGCGGCCTTTATCCGCCTGCCGTGCGAAAGCAGTAAGGCGTTTAATCTGCGCGTGATCTCCACCGAGAAGATGCTGATAGCACTGCCGCGCAGCCATCCTCTAAGCGGCACGCCCGCAGTCGCGTTGTCCGCGCTGGCGGATGAAACCCTGATAATCTTCCCGCGCGACGTTTCACCTAGCCTGTATGAGCTGATTGTCACGGCCTGCCTGCGGGCGGGCTTTTCCCGTCACACTTTTCAGCAGGCACCACAGATCACCACATCGCTGGGCATGGTGGCGGCAGGCTGCGGAATTGCGCTGGTGCCAGAGTCGCTGCGCTGCGTCGATAACCCGGAGGTCAGCTTCTGCGATATCGAAAACAACACCCTGTTTACTGATGTCGCATTTGCCTGGCGTCGGCATCACCCATCAAAAGCGGTGCTGCATCTGCTGGCGCTGCTGGCCGAGCCGCCTGTGACACCAGGCGAAGCGGGTTGATAAGCGCCAGCTATTGTACTGAAAACAATAACCAACTGGCGGCCCGTGGCCGGGATGCCAATAATCGGTGCATGACTACATACCGCGTAAGAGTCGGGTATCACAACCCGTCAGCCCTGACATTCAGGCAACTGGATGAAATTCTGGAGCCGCAGCGATTCTGGAGAACAGATTCGGCGGGCGGCCAGTTCCGCTATTTCATGGAGTATGAGTACCAGTCTGACGTGCGCGATCTCTGTTCGGTCTGCTCGCTGGCCTACAGTCAGGCCTGCAAAGTCAGAAAGTGCCCGCTGATTCTGGTCGAGGTGATGAACTGAATGCGTCCGGCGATCCCGCGGTTCTCAGCACGGGTTCGCCAGGCATTTTATGCGACTGTTTTAACCTGCCCGTCGCTGCATCAGCAGACTTAACGCGGCGGGCAGCACTGTGAGCGTCACCAGCGTGCCACTGACCAGACCGCCAATAATCGCCAGCGCCATCGGACCCCAGAAAACCTGATGGGCGATGGGGATCATGCCGAGGATTGCAGCACAGGCGGTCAGCAGAATGGGACGCGCCCGATGATGCGCGGCCTGTCGGATAGCGTCATCGGCAGGCAGTCCGGCGCGGTTGTTCGCATCCACTTCACTGATCATAATCACCGCGTTGCGGATGATGATCCCCGCCAGCGCAATAATCCCCAGCAGCGCCACAAACCCCAGCGGTGTGCCCGCCGGCAGCATCGCGGAGACAATGCCGGGCAGGCCAAACGGAGCCATGCTCAGCGCCAGCAGCATGCCGGAGAAGCGTTGCAGCTGAATCATCAGCAGGACCAGCATGGCGCAGAGCGTCACTGGCAGCAGGGCAAAAACCGAACCGTTGCCTTTGTTCGATTCCGCCGCCACGCCTCCTTCTTCAATTCCGTATCCGGCTGGCAGTGAGGCGCGTAGGGCGGCGACCTCAGGCGCGAGCTGTTGCGAGACCTGTTCAGCACGCTGGCCGGGGGCAATGTCGGTCTGCACGGTAATGTATGAGAGTCGCTGACGGCGCCAGATCACCGGATCGTCCACGCCCCAGTTCAGAGTCGCCACCTGGCGCAGCGGAATTTTCTGTCCGCTGGCGTTGGTGATCATCAATCCTTCCAGCGTCTCCGTGTTCTGCCGTTCCGTATCATTGCTGCGCAGCACCACATCAATCAGCCGGTTGCGATCGCGCAGGGTGGTCACCAAACTGCCGGACATCAGGGTGTTCAGCGCGGAGGCGATGGTGTCGGACGACAGTCCGGCGGCTCGGGCGGCGGTCTGGTTTACCGCCAGCGTCATGACCCGTTCTGGCTCCCCGGCGGTGAGATTCACCCCGCGGGCCAGCGGAGAGCGGGCGATCAGCGCTGCCAGATCACTGGCAGCCTGCCGCACCCGGGCATTATCCGGGCCGGTGATGCGATATTTCAGTGGCCAGCCCACCGGCGGACCCAGCTCCAGCGGCGAGACCCGCGTCGTGATATCACTGAAATCTGTTGCCAGTTTCTTCTCCAGCCTGCTGCGAAGCCTATCGCGTACCGCCAGACTTTTCGCCACCACCACCAGCTGAGCGATGTTTTCATTATCCAGCAGCACATCCATCGGCAGATAGAAGCGTATTGCGCCAGAGCCGACGTAACTGGTGAAGTGTGCTACATCCCGATCGTTGCGCAGCATCTGTTCCAGCTGTGCGGTTCGGCGCGTGGTTTCCGCCTGGGCCGCGCTGGCGGGCAGCGTCAGGCTGACCAGCAGTTCAGGGCGATCTGACGCCGGGAAAAATTCACCCTGCATAAAAGTGGTGGCGTAAAGGCTGACCAGCAGTACCGTCATCGCTGCGCCAATCGTCATCAGCCGGTGGCGCAGAATCATCTCCAGTAGCCCGTGATAGCCGCGCATCAGCATGCCCGGCGGCTGGTGGGCTTTGATGCGCTTCGCTGACAGCAGCCAGCAGCCGGTGAGCGGCGAGAAGATAACCGCAACAACCCATGAGCAAAGCAGCGCCAGCGTAATCACCACAAAAAGTGAGTAGCAATACTCCCCGGCACTGGACGCGGCAAATCCGACCGGAATAAAACCGGCGATCATGACCAGAGTACCGGTCAGCATCGGAAAGGCGGTGGTTTTGAATGCATACGTTGCGGCCTGCCACTTGCTGTCGCCCGCTTCGAGTCGCGCCACCATCGCCTCGACGGTGATCATGGCGTCATCCACCAGCAGCCCGAGCGCAATAATCAGCGCGCCCAGTGAGATGCGCTGCAGTCCGATGCCCGCCAGCAACATGCCGGTAAAGGTCAGCGCCAGCACCAGCGGAATAGCTGCCGCCACTACCAGACCGGCACGCAGCCCCAGCGAAACAAAGGAGACAGCTAACACAATGACAACCGCTTCGCCCAGTATCCGGACAAAGCCACTCACCGCTTGTTTCACCACGGAAGACTGATCGGCTACGCGAGTCATGGTGATGCCGTGTGGTAACTGACCGGCGAGTGTCTGCATACGCTGATTAAGCTGTTTACCGAAATCGAGCATGTTGCCGCTGGCGGCCATCGAGATCGCCAGCCCGATAGCCGGCACGCCGTTAACCCGAAAGGTGGGCGCGGGTGGTTCAGCCGGTTGCAGGCTGATGGTCGCCAGGTCGGTCAGCGGAATGAAACGCTCCCCGATATGCAGGGTAATTGTTTTCAGGCTTTCGACCGAAGTCAGGGTGCCGCTGACCCGCAGCGCGATGTTCTCACGGTCAGTACGCAGGCTGCCAGCGGGCACCACATCGTTCTGCGCTTTGATGGCGTCACTGACCTGCTGTAAATCAAGGCCCATGCCGTTTAGTTTGCGCGGGGAAAAGGCAATGACCACCTGCTGCTCCTGTACACCCAGCAGACTGGTTTTGCCGATGTCGGGCAGACTGGCCAGACTGCGGCGCAGGTTATCAACCCGATCGCGAAGTTCTCTGGCGGTAAAGCCATCCGCCGTGAAGCCGTAAATTGTGCCGAAGGTGTCATCAAATTCGTCGTTAACCGCCGGCCCCTGCACGCCCTGCGGCAGTGAAGACGTCACGTCATGCATCTTTTTACGCAGCTGATACCAGATACCGGCCACCTGAGATGGCGGCGTTTCATCGCGCAGGTTGACATAAATGATCGTCTCTCCGGCGCGGGTCTCGCTCTCAACCGCATCCAGCGAAGGGATCTCCTGCACCTTCTGTTCCAGCACGTCCGTCAGCAGTTGCACGGTGGTGTTCACGTCAGCGCCGGGCCACTGGGCAGAGATCACCGCGGTTTTGATGGTAAACGCCGGATCTTCATTACGTGACAGACGTTCATAGCTCAGCACACCCGCCGCCATCACCAGCAGCATGAAAAAGACCACCAGCTGCTGGTGCGCCAGTGCCCAGCCAGAGAGGTTAAAGCCAGTCAGTTTTTTCATGATCCCTCCTGCGCCAGCGTCACTTTTTCACCGGGCTGCAGGGTGCCGACACCGGCGGTAACCACGCGCTCGCCTGGCCGGATCCCGGCAGAGACAAAGATTTGCTGTGCGCTGAAGCGGGCCAGCACCACCGGACGAAGCTGTAAGCGTGATGCCGCATCAACCACCAGCAGCGCAGGCTTGTCTGCGAAGCGGGTCAGGGCGCTGGCGGGCAGGGCGATGACCGGCGGTTGCGCATCGGGAAGCGTGACCGTGACGGTGGCACCCAGAGCCATCGCCTCCGGTGGCTGATTCATTGAGATGCGCAGCCGCCAGGTACGGGTCTGTGAATCGGCCTGCGGGCTGATGTCACGTATCGTGCCACTGGCCTGGATGCCCGGGTCAGCGAGCAGCGTTACTTTCAGCGCAGTCCGGCCGTCAGCTCGCAGCAGAGCAGGTGTTGTCAGATCAAACACGGCATCGCGTGCATCACCGGCTGCCAGTGTCATCACAGTCTGTCCGGCGCTGACCACCTGACCGGGCTGAACCGGAAGGGCGGTAATCCGGCCTGCTGCGGGCGCAGTGAGCTGGGTCCAGCTGAGGTTATCCTGGGCATTTTTCAGCGCCGCTTCGCTGCTGAGACGGCGGGACTGCGCGCTCTGCCAGTCTCCCTCGGCACTGTCCAGCTGGCTGCGGGCGATGGCTCCGCCGGGCATCAGCAGTCGCATCCGGTGGAGGTTAAGCGCGGCGACCCGTTCGGCGGCACGAGCGCTGTCGAGATCGGCCCGCGCACTGTTCAGCTGATTACGAGGCTGATCATTTTCCAGCGCGGCCAGGGGTTGCCCTATGCTTACGCGGTCACCCAGCTCAACAGCGCGGCTCACCACCCGGCCATCCAGCCTGAAGGCCAGCGCAATCTCTTCATGGGCGCGGATTTCACCGGTCAGCACGCGTGACGCGTCACTGCTGAGCGGCGGGGCAATCACCGTTTTGACCGGGCGGAGCGGGGCGGCTGGCGGGGCGGCATTGTTGTCCCGGCAGCCGGTCATGATGAATACGCCGAGCAGCACGAACACGATCGGTGCGAAGATATGAACACTGAAGAGATGACGCCACACCTGGCGGGCAGCATCCGATAAGAAGTCTGTCATAACCGGGTTCCTGTAATGAGTTGTGCTCATTGAACCCGGCCTGTGTCCAGAAACGTTCCATGAACCATCAAGAAATGGTCAAGTCAGAACAATTTATCTCGCCGGTAGTGTTATCCTAATCATCAGACCGCCGTCGGCAGGCAGCGTGGCGTGCAGCGATCCGCCGTGCGCCTCGATAATCGCTTTGGCGATCGACAACCCCAGACCGCTGCCGCCGGAGTGACGGGCGCGTGAAGAGTCAGCACGGGTAAAGCGGTCAAACAGCTGAGGCAGGAAGTCTGGCTCTACGCCCTGACCGTAATCACGAAAAGTGAGTGCGGTCGCCTTATCGTTCTGGCTGGCCGTGATCAACAGTGCGCCACCGTCGGCAGCGTAGCGCAGTGCATTTTCACAGAGGATGGTCACGACCTGACCCAGGCGAAAGGCGTCGGCGCAGAGCAGCAGATCGCCGGGTGCGAGAACGCTGATAGCTACACCCGACTCTTCTGCCTGTGGCAGCAGCCAGCCTGTACGCTCGCGCAGCAATTCAGAGAGATTAAATCGCTCTCGGTTGAGGGTAAGCTGCCCGGCATCTGCCAGTGACAGCAGATGCAGTTCATCTGTCAGGCGGCTGAGCTGTGTCAGTTGCTTCATGATCATCGCCAGCTGCTGCGGCTCCGCAGGGAAGACACCATCCAGAATGCCCTGCAGGCGGCCCATTGCCGCCGTCAGTGGCGAGCGAAGTTCGTGTGCCATCGCCACATGCGAAGTGCGCAACTCGCGATCGTAACGCGCCAGCTGCTGCGTCATCTGGTTAAAATCTTCGGTAAAGCGCACCAGCTCCTGCGGCGCTTCTTTCACTACCGCCGCCGTCCGGCCAAATTCCCCCTTCGACACCGCACGCGCCACCGTCGCCAGCTGGCTGAACTGCGCCGACAGCGGACGGGCGAAACGCAGCGCCATCATCACCATAAACGGGATGGTGACCACCACCAGGAGCAGCACTGTCAGCCAGTCAGATGATGCCAGCGAGGGATCGGAAAAGTTGATCCCCCACCACTGATCGACAATCTGATGAAAGCGCGCTGGATCGCTGGCGGGATGATGGCGCAGCTGGGTGAACTCACTAAGCAGCGCGGGCGGCATGCGGTAGTAGACCCAGAACGCCTGCACCGCAAAGCGCAGCCACATACAGGCGGCGATCAGGATCACGCTGCCGATGGCCAGAAACAGCACCCGGATGCAGATCCAGCGCCACAGTGAGGTATGCGCATTGTTCTTCATGGCTGTCTGAACCGGTAACCGACGCTGCGAACTGCCGGTAAGACGTCAGAGATGCCTGCAGCCTCCAGTTTACGACGCAGGTTATAGACGTGGGTATCGACTACACGCTCCAGTGCATCGCTTTCCGGCAGACAATGCTCCAGCAAAAACAGGCGGGTAAAAGGCCGCGTCGGCGCACGCATCAGGGTGACCAGCAGGGAAAATTCAGTGGGCGTCAGATCGAGGCGGCGCGGTGCATCACTTTCACTATCAACCACGGCGGTGAGTGCCAGCGGATCAACCACCAGACCCGCCCAGCGCAGCAATTCTGCGACGGGCGCATGACTCTGGCTGCGGCGCAGCACGGCCTGAACGCGCGCCACGACCTCGCCCGGATGATAGGGTTTGACCACGTAGTCATCTGCGCCATAGCGCAGGGCACCGATACGGTCCGGCGCGTCACCCATCGCCGTCACCATGATTACCGGAGTATTGTCACGCCGCCGCAGCGCAGCCAGCACTTCGGTGCCGTTCATGCCTGGCAGCATGATATCCAGCAGGATCAGATCGGGCTGCCAGCGTCCTGCAGTTTCCAGCCCGCCGGCTCCGTCACCGGCAATCATGACCTCATAATTTTCACGTTTCAGGTAGGCCTCAAGGACACCCGCCGCATCCGCGTCATCTTCAATAATCAGTACACGTTTTGACTGCATTTTCGGATCACCTTGACTGTTTCTTCATAAATCCCTGGTCGTTCATTGACACTCGCCTCGCATACTCCGGCCAGTGACGCGGCACTGAATCCCTCAGCTCCGCACCTGATGTGATAATGAGGAAACGTGATGATAACCGGAAAAATAACGCTTCACATGGTCTGTTTTTCGCTGGGGTTGAGTGCCGCTACTGCTATAGCTGATGAAAGCGCCACGCCACCGCCCAGCCTGACGCTGGGCATTGCGGGTATTAATGCCCCGCGCTATAGCGGCGCAGACAAGCAGCACTGGCAGCTGATGCCGGTCATTCAGACGCGCGACGGAGCATTCTTTTTCGACTCGCTGAAAGGCATTGGCTATGACCTGCAGGCGGATAACGGGCTGTATCTGGAACATACGCTGGGCTACGGGCTGGGTCGCTCTGACCGCAAATCATCGTGGCGCGATGGTGATGACCGGCTCAGAGGCATGGGGAATATCGACGCCACGGTTAACACTGCGCTGGCAGCAGGCTGGTCAGTCACCCCGTGGTTTGTGGTTGAGGGTAAAGCGACGCTGCCATTAAGTGATAGTCAGGGCGTGCAATACCGGACGTCTGTAACCCTGATCCCCTGGCAGACCCAGGACGATACGGTGGCATTGCAGGTGGCAGGTCTGGCTGGCGATGCGCGTTATATGAATACCTGGTATGGCGTGAGTAGCGGACAGAGTGCACATAGCAGGTTTGAACGTTATAACGCCGCGGGGGGATTTTATGGCACAGACACCAGCCTGACATGGAGTCATCAGTTCACGTCCGCCTGGGCTGCCAGCGTAATCGGCGATTACACCTGGCTGGATAAGCATGCTTCAGATAGCCCCATCGTCGCCCGGCACAATGGCACCTCGGCCACGCTGGCATTGAGTTATACCTTCTGAATGGCATCATGAAGAAAAGTGAGATGCGTAGCCATCGACGGTTGCTGGCTGCGCTGATTCTGTTCTATCTGCTGGTTTATGCCCTTCTCGTCGTGGCGCTGAGTCTGTTTGATGCGCCGGTACGGGGATAGGGACATCATTAATATCCACTGCAGGGCTTAGAGTCATTAATTAACCTGGTTACCGAATAAAGCAATGCTGATATAGCGGCTGTCAGGAAATAACAATACATTGCTAGTGAAAGTAATGCTGCTAATTAACAGGCATGGTTTATAAATAGTAACTGAGCTGATTTATTATCGGTGAGTTATGCTAAAAAAACAGTTAAATCAGATAATAATTGTTTTTTATAATTCATTACCTCTTATTTGTTTCGGTTTAAATATTGTTGGTGGATATGGAAAGATCATAATTCTGTTAGTTTATCTGCATATATATTGCTGTTTTATAAGTAATTAAATTGTTGTTATCAAGGGGTAACTTATTTTGAATGCATTAATTTTACTTTTAAATATTACAGTTAACCCAGTATGGATGTAGTGCATTTTAATTCACAGATAACACAGCGATAATATTGGCATCCGGCCTGGATAAACCATTTTCCCCTCACCTATCAGTATGTGAACCTTATAGAAAGTAAACCGATGAGAAAGAAAAAGAGCCCTGTACCTCATGATGCGACATTCCGACAGTTTCTGGCAAATCCGGATGTTGCCAGAGATTTTATGCAGCTGCATCTTCCTGAAGAACTCCGTAAAATCTGCGATCTCGGCACACTTAAGCTTGAATCCGGCTCCTTTGTCGAAGACGATTTGCGGCAATATTTTAGTGACGTTCTGTACAGTCTTAAAACCTCAGCCGGGGACGGCTACATACACGTTCTGATTGAACATCAATCTACACCTGACAGACATATGGCGTTTCGTCTGATGCGTTATGCGATTGCCGCTATGCAACAGCATCTTGCGGCGGGTCATAAAAAGCTGCCCCTGGTAATCCCTGTATTGTTCTACACCGGTAAGCGCACGCCCTATCCTTATTCGACCCGCTGGTTCGACGAATTTGACGATCCGGCTGTGGCAGAACAACTTTATAGAAGCGCTTTTCCGCTGGTGGACGTTACGGTTATCCCTGATGAGGAGATTATGACGCACCGCAGCATGGCCGCACTGACGCTGATGCAGAAGCATATTCATCAACGTGATATGGCTTCGATCATTGACCGTCTGAGCACCTTACTGATGGCCGATTATCTTTCTTCACCCCAGGTATTGGCGCTGATACACTATTTAATGCAGGCAGGTGAATCAGCTGATCACGAAGCTTTTGTTCGCGAACTGGCACAGCGGGTGCCGCAACACGGAGATGCACTGATGACTATCGCACAGCAGCTTGAGCAAAAAGGTATTGAAATAGGTCGCGCTGAAGGTATTGAGCTGGGCGAACAGCGGGGAATGGAGAAAGGCCGCAGTGAAGGTAAGCGCGAAGCCACGCTGGAAATCGCTCGCGTTATGTTACAGCGCGGCCTTGAACGTAAAACCATTATGGAAATGACAGGCCTTTCCTCAGAAGATCTGGCTAACATCCAGCATTAAGCCTCTGCGGATAAGACCTGATAACAACTTTTCATGTCAGGGAAAGCAAAGCTCTCAGGTCTTATTGCCCGCCGGCTGGCGCTGCAGGTAATTCCAGGTTGCGCCCAGCATGCCGGAGTCGTTACCGTAGGTTGCGGCATCTATGCGGATATCAGGATCATATTTTGCCAGCTGCTCTCCCAGTTCTTCGAGGAAGGGTTCGCGCTCGGTAATTCCTCCACCAATAAATACCCTCTGCGGATCGAACACGCTGAACAGGTTATATAAGCAGGCCGCAAGATCCGCATAAAATTTATTTACCACCTGCTGCGCGGCATCTTCATTACGGTCGTATGCGTCAAAGACATCTTTACCACTGATGTCGTCGACAGGCTTATCAATAAGCTGGCTGTAATTCTCCCGCAGCGCCGTCATGGTACAGCTCTGGCTCATGGTATGACGTTCAATATTGCCGCTGGTGGGACGCGATGTTAGCAGGCAACCAAACTCGCCCGCCCGGTTGCGTCCACCCCGAATCAGTGCGCCATTGCAAAAAGCCGCTCCGCCTAACCCGGTGCCTATCGTCAGCATCAGGAAATCGTTGAGCTTTTTTGCTTTTCCCAGCCACTTTTCCGCCAGTAGCGCACAGTGTGCATCGTTTTCGACGGTAGCAGGCAGGGACGTTTTTTCTGTCAGCCACTGGTTCAGATGAAACTGGTCAAAGTCACGTATGGTGCCGCCCATGGCAATATAACCGGCGTCTGCATCAATATAACCCGGTGTGCTGACGGCAATACCAGCACAACCGGGATTTTTCTCCAGCCAGGCCAGGATTTCATCAAGTATTTTATCGCGTGCGTTATGAGAAATATCAGCACTATCGCTGGTCAGAATATTTCCCTGATCGTCAATCACACCCATTTTTAAAGAGGTACCACCAATATCAAAAGCTGCAATTTTCATCAACGTTCTCTGAAGTTGTTTTCATACAACTAATTGTAGTGCTGAAAAAAAAGGGCAGACGGCAAGGCACCGGCAATTTTGTCAGGAAAGGTACAGATTTATAAAGCTATTGCCAAAAGGGCGTGTCTGAGATTACCCCGCACACAAGAATATCCCTGTAATTTAAAACCCGCACAGCCAGTGTGGATGCACAGATTTAATCGTTACGGTGCTGTTACTACCACTTAGCGCAGCAGGATGCGGGTGTTGACGCCGCCAAAAAGCCAAATCCGTTGGACGTGGCATAGATTATGCGCGGCAGATCGGGCATTAAGCGTCACCAGGTCAAGATTGCCTGCTGCTTCATCGGGATGATAGAGGTCCAATGAAGTAAAGGGTCACTGAGGTTTTACGTTCAGGGGGCGGGACTGCGTAATACGAGTGCGACCAATTGGGCAGAGGCTTCTTCCCCTTCATCAAGGCTGTACTTCAACAGTACTGGGTTGGCATCGCGTTTGATCACCCTGTAAATCGCTTCTGCTGCTTCGTCTGCAGGGGTTTTACGCTCAAGCTCACCGGTTTCTCTTCCATGGCGGAGGGTCTGCTGAATCAGGTTCAGCAGCCGCTTTTCGCAAGCCATCGCTGATGGTCAGCGATCACGTGATGCGACGGCGGCAATATCATAGCGTTTGCGTTCGTGAAAAAAAGCTCAGTGCCAGAAAGTGTGCCAAACAGCCGCCGCAGTTGTTCTGATGCTCCTGAAGCGTCGGCTATCGCGGCTTCGGCACGCTGCATGATCATCGCCAGCCGGTTTGAACAGATGACTTTGCCAATGGCCTGTTTCGATTCAAAAAACTTATGAATGTACGCTCTGGTAAAGCCGATTGCTGGCCACACTCCAGGCCCTGCTGCAGGCAAAAGCCATGAATTGCAGCGGATGAAGGGTGCTGATAGCGTTAATCTTCAGATTCAGCAAGCCAGTGGAGTCATACGGATAGTGTGTTCACTGACAGGGCTTATAACGCTGAATCTTCCGCAGATGATAACTTCTGAACGGCCGATCCTGGGCCGCACAGCCAGAGACATGAATCGAATACCCGCTTGAGTGCCTGATTTTAACGTCCCTTACTATCCTGCGCTTGCGTTCACTGTTTAGTGCTTCTTTAAATAAGCTGAATTATACTGTCCAAAATGAGCGCAAATTCAGTGATTTCTTAATGATTTACATTATCGATGATCAGATTAGTTACAATTCAGATGACTGTACGCTAAGCCATCTTCCTACTCAGGAAATGCTGAGTCTGAGTATTTCATCGGGTCGGCTGTTTGAACAGTTACTGAATTCTGAAGGTGAGATACTGTCGCGCGATAGCCTGTTGACCGAAGTCTGGGATAAATATGGCCTGCGCGGATCAAACAGCAATCTGAATCAGTATCTGAGTATTCTGCGCAGAGCGCTTGCAGCCTATGGCTGTGAAAACCTGATCATCACCATTCCGAAAATTGGCATCCGACTCAATACTGAAATCAAAATAGAACGCGAATCCTCTCCGGCTTTTGTTGCGATGCAGGTTCAGGTTGATGAGATGCCTGCAAAGCAGGTGGTATCTGTCGCAGATAGTCAGCCCATGCTACCCGATCCTGTTATCGCAGAGCATGTTGTTGAAAAACCCGCTCTGAATCTCGGACAGCTCCTGCTCGCCCTAATCATGCTGGTGCTGCTTGGCAGTGCTTTATGGTATTTCACTGTGCGTCAGCCTGCTGAAAAGAGTGCCTCTATGAGCAACATCAAACTGGAAGGCGGTTGCGAAGCTGTTATTATCCCGGGATTAGAGGTGTTTGAACAAAAATCACTGGAAAAGCAAATACTTGAAATGCTTAAAGAGAATAATCAATCCTGTGTGCCGGGTCGACGCATCTATTTCGATAAAAACACGGCATTCACAACTAAAGATTATGGCCGGACTATTCTTTCCGCATGTAACCTGAACAGCAGTGGTCATATCGTTTCCTGTGACAACTTCTACTATCTTGACTGGAGAATGTTTTGAAACGGAAAGCCACTCTTACGCTGACGATAATGCTGGCTATGCTGTTGCTGGGGATCTTTGCAGGCATTAACTATTTTAATCTCCGGACAAACGAACTGCCTTTCCGCTGCTCAACATTTAGCCGCTACGATCTTAGTCGCAACGATAATAAAAAAATTGAGTTTGCTGTTTCCCAGGATCTACGTTTTATTAATTCTGATTCAGGATATTTATTACTGAATGGGCAGGTGACGTTTGGTGATGAGGTAACAACGGTTAATCGACGTATTGCACTCAGTGCCGGTAATAAGATTGATAGTGACACTTACCGTTATAAAATAAGAGAAATTATTACTTCGACTAACGATACGACGCCGGATGCCGTGTTTAATCTGCTGCTGGCTGAGATCACGCTCGATCCGGGTTATCTTCAGCTTGATATCACCAGAATCGATAAAAAGACCTATCTGGTTGGCGGACCGCTCTCCTATCTCTTCACCTGTCAGCGTTACTGAATGCATCGACTGATAACCGAAACGCAAACCGGAAGAGCATATGCTCTTCCGATTTGTTTTATCTGTACTTTGCAGATTACCAGGTACGGAAGCTTTTCAGGGTATCTGAGAAAAGCTGTAAATCGTTAGCGGTTATGGGGCTCGCTTTCGACAGAGAGAAAATCAATATGTCTTCCATATTGAGCGTGAATAAGGCTTGTTTCTGATAAACACGAAGATTATCTGGTCGCAGGAAGTCATAACTGATCATGATTCCTGTCGTCAGGTTATCCCCCAAAACTACTGATTGATGGGCTTCCTGTTGCCAGTCTTTCATCTGCTTTTGCAGGATAGCGAGCTGGCTAAGGATATACTCTTCCGGGTTGTTATGGTCGCCTAACTTATCACGGGAAATAGTGATTGGTGGCAGAACAGATCGTGTATCAGCCAGCGTATTCAGAGTTCGCTCGGAGTAGCCTTCCGGCAAGGTAATTGTGCCTTCAGTGAAGCGACAAATAGTCTTATACATGGGTAATCTCCGTTTCATTATGATTTATTGTTTGCCCAAATAACTGCTCTGCCGTGACTTCGCTGAGCGTACCGTTATTTAACAGGACGATTTTATCGGCACTTCGGATAGTTTCCGGGCGGTGTGCGATGATGATTCTGGTGATCTTCATCTGCTTAATTGCGTTGTTGATCTGCGCTTCGTTATAGATATCCAGATGACTGGTGGCTTCATCCAGTACCAGGATTTTAGGTTCACGATAGAGTGCGCGCGCCAGCAGGATACGTTGTAGCTGGCCACCCGATAAAAACGAGCCCATATCACCTACCAGGCTTTGATAATTCATCGGCATTTTCATGATATCGCCATGAATCTGAGCCAGACGGGCCACGCGGGTAATTTTTGCGTGATCGGGTTCGTTATCAAAGAAGCTGATGTTCTCGCTGATTGAGCCTGAAAAGAGAATGTCATCCTGCATTACGCAGCCGATGCGATTACGGTGATGTTCAAGTCCGGTTTGAGTGATGTCCATGCCACCCACGGTGATGGTGCCTTCTTCAGGGTGCAGCAGGCCAAGAATAATTTTGGCCATCGTAGTTTTGCCCTGGCCGGATGGCCCCACGATGGCAAGGCTCTCACCCGCTTTAATCTCCAGATTGGCACCATCGACAACCCAGGGTTCAGTCGGCGCATAACGAAAACGGATATTGATGAGCTTGATATCCTGCGGTACGTCTGTCTCCTTGTCGATTTCCTTACTAACCAGACCCGGATTGCCCTCAGAACTGGCTTCTGTTTCAGACAGAACAATATCGGCCAGGCGTTCACCATGCATTCTCAGCATACGAAAATCGATGATGGCATTGATCAAACCTGAACCGCGACTCATGAATTGATCGGAAAAGCTGATAAAGGCGGTCAGCATACCGGCAGAGAAGTTGCCATCCAGGACCTGCAGCGCGGCAAGCCAGACCAGAACGACACGGCCCACTGAAGTTAGCAATCCCTGAGCCGAACCGAACAGGATGTTGAGCTTCTGAATCACGATGCCTTTATTGGTGGTATCCACCAGAAAGTTCATGTATGCCGAGAGGCGGGGCACCTGTTTATTATTGGTTTTAACCGCCTGGATACCGCGCAGCGTTTCAAGCAGAGAAGACTGGGTACGGGCCGAGCTGATGATTTGTTCTTCATTGGCGCGGCGAACCGGATCGTAGGCCATGAAACGTAGCAGTGCATAGGCGAGAAAAAGTCCAATGACCAGCCACGCCAGTTGCGCGTTATAGATGAAAAGCATCACTACCGTGACGATTGACATGACACCGTCCAGTACGGTGCTGATAAAACGGGAAGTCAGCGTACTCTGAATGGTATTAAGCGAACCGTAACGAGAGAGAATGTCTCCGACGTGGCGTGATTCGAACCATTCCAGCGGCAGCTTTAACATATGGTGACAGACATTTACGGTCCACTGCACACTGAGCTGACTTGAGAACCAGCTCATTACCCATGAGCGCAACGCTGTAACGATAGTCTGAAACAGCGCGATCATGATAAAGCCCACACCGAGCAGCGATAGCAAAGAATAGTCAGCAGAAACCAGCACCATATCCATCACCCACTGCATAAAGAAGGGGCCGAGGACGCCGAATAGCTCCAGTGCGATTGAGAGGATGAGCACCTGAGCAAAGGCAGACTTTACCCCGGTCACGCTGCCCACCAGCTTCATCATTGAGATGCTTTCTTTCTCTTCTTTTACTTCAAAGGTAGAGGAGGGAACCAGTTCCAGCGCGACCCCGGTGAAGGCGGTCGATGCTTCTTTAAATGTCAGTTCACGGATCCCGCGCGCGGGATCGTGAATGGTGATCTTATTGCCGCGTACTTTCTTCAATACCACAAAGTGGTTCAGTTCCCAGTGCAGAATGCAGGGCATACGCAATTTAGACAGCTCTTCCATTTCCACTCGCAGGGCGCGAGAAGTCATATTGAGCTGTTGTGCCATAGCGATGACATCAGCCAGAGTAGCACCTTTGAGTGATGTGGCGAACTGGCGGCGTAACGTGATCATGTCGATCTGATGACCGTGATAATTAGCCACCATGCCAAGACAAGCCAGCCCGCACTCGGCTGCCTGTGACTGACGAATCATCGGTAAGCGGTTAAACCATTTAAAATTGAGTTTCTCTAATAACAACACAGAACAGACCTTCTAAATCAGAGAGAAATTTTGTGTCCCAGCGCGAAAATCGGCTCCAGTACCCATTCATAGAGACGACGTTTGTCGACAATAAAGTCGGCATCCAGCGCCATACCTGGCTTCAGTTTTTCATTCTGCGAATAAGCAGAAATAGTTTGTTTATCCAGAGAGACCAGAACCCGGTACTGCTGTTCCTGAACATTGTTTTTACCGGTTAAGGTGGTAACTTCCTGAGGAGAGAGGGCGGTTCGCGAGACCTCGATTACCTTGCCATATTGCTGGCCAAATTTTTGGTAAGGGAAAGCTTTATAGCGCAGCACGACACGCTGGCCTGGATGGATAAAGCCAATGGATTGCGTGTTGACCATGATGCGGGCAACAAGATTGGTATTGTTAGGCAGAATCGCGACTGCCGACTGGCCGGCATTCAGCATCTGACCATTTTTGACCATGATCATGCCGACATAACCACTTTTCGGCGCACGAAGCTCAATGGATCGGCGCGCTTCATTCTCTGCCATTGCCTGACGGTTATCTGCCAGCTGCCGTTCGATGTCGTTGCGTTTTTTCTCATCATCCAGCGGCTTTTCATGCAGTTGCTGCTCCGCCTGAACAATTTTTTGCGACGTGTCCAGCAGCTGACGCTGGTACTCCTGGTAACGTGCCTGACTGTCGAGCAGATTGGATTCCTGCTCTTCCAGTTGACGGTTTGAGGCGTACCCTTCCAGGTGCATAGCGTTGAGTTTATCGAGTTGCAGTTTCGCTAACGCGACCTGCTTGCGACGGTGTGTCAGTTGAAGTCTCAGCTGTTCCTGCTGGAGTTTCAGACTGGCGATGGTGTCGGATAACCCTTTCATTTCGACGTTATGCAATTTGGCAAGCGTCTGAAGATCCTGCTGAAGTCGTTCCCGCTGAGCCACCAGATTTTCGGCGATAACCTGACGCGTCTGTCCCATCTGTGTTGAGACTTCTGATGACAACACCATAAGAACATCATCTTTTTTGACCAGTTGTCCCTCCTTAACTGGAATATCCACTACGGTTGCGCTTACAGGAGGAGGAACGACTAACATGCCATTCTCAGGCAGCAGTTCTCCGGTAGAGGATTCATATTTCGTATAGCTGCCGAAAATGAAAAACAGGGCTGTCACGGCAGTAATAAAAATCACCACAGAAATAACAAGCCAGCGATAGGGCGGACAATAAAGTGCCACGATACCCAGGTTACCCCGGTTAGCGGCATCAAGCGCCTCCTGACGGAAGAGTGATTGTTCCATTTATAGATTCATCATGATTGAGGGATTAACGGCACTGAAAATAATTCAGCATATCGAGTGATAACGATCCGGTGCTTTGCGCCAGACTGATCAGGGCATTGAGATAACTTAAGCGTGCTTCAGCCTGATCTTTGAGTGCGGTGTAATATTTTTGCTGAGCATCCAGTTCATCGTTAACGGTGCGGAAGCCCATTTCACGGCCATACTGGACCGACACCACTTTTTCACGTGCTGAGTCGACGGCATTCTTTTGAGCACTGAGTAAAACTTTGCCATTGGTCAGGCTAAGCCAGGCAGAACGGGTATCGGTTGCCGCTTTGCGTTGTGCTTCCATCATGGAATACTTTGCTGCCTGACGGCGGTAAGATGCTTCAAAAGATTGTGAAACCTGACTGCCGCCGGCAAACAATGGAACAGAAACGTTTACGCCATATTGGAGGTTATTACTCTTTGAGTTCGTCCCGAAGATTGCGTCATACAGGATATTGTCGTCGTCGTCATTACGACTCCAGTTCTTGCCGTATCGCGCATAGAGCGAGACCACTGGCATGTGCGCGCCGTCAGCCGCAAGGACATCTGCATCTGCCTGGTCATTCTGAAAAAGAGCAATTTTAATATCAGTATTACGCTGCTGGCTGGCATTAATTGCATCGGTCAGAGAAGAATAGGGCGATGCTTTCAGGCACTGAAAATTCACCGGTTCTACGGTGTCCGGGCTGATACCCGATAAACGGCGAAATGCCTCGCCTGCAAGCAATAGCTGATTGCCAGCTTCTATTTCCTTAGCCTGTGCCAGAGCGTAGTTAGCTTTAGCCTCATCCAGTTCAGTGCGGGTATTTTGACCGTTGATTAAGCCGGTCTGAATTTTCTGCTGTTGTTGCTTAAAGTTATGGCTGGCGGCTTTGGCTGCCTGTAAAACTTCCTGCTGATAAAGCACCGTAAAATAAGCATTACTGATGGCATTAAGTAACTTTTCTTCAGCCTGTTTTGCCTGTGCTTCAGCAGTGTTGGCAATCGCAACACCTTTACGCCATCCGGCATATTTACTCATATCAAACAGCGGTTGTCTGACGCTGAGATCGTAACTGTGGTTAGTAACCCCACTCTGATATTTCTTATCCGGTTGTTCCTGACGATCCCAGTTTCCCTCCAGGGTCAATGTTGGCAGCATTCCGGCCATACCTTGCCAGTATTTTTGTTTATCTGCCGCACTGGTCATCTGACTGGATTGTAATGCTGAGTCGTAGCTCAATGCAGCCTGAGCAGCTTGCTGCAGGTTGGTTGCAGATGTGCAAAATGGAGCACAGGTTAGAGCCAGTAATGCAATATTCAGATTATGAAATTTCATGATTTTCGCTGTTTATAAAATTTTTCGTGCCAGGTGATTAAATGAGTTCCTGTGCAAAAACATACTTAATTAAATCTGTGTTTGATTGCAGCTGAAGCTTACGCATGGCGTTGTATTTCTGTGTTGCAACGGTGCTTATGCTACGTTTACGCGCTTTTGCTATCTCCATCAGGCTGTATCCAATGGCGAATAATCGAATGACCTCTACTTCTGAAGGTGACAAAAGTGTTTGTGCCGGATCTGCGGGTGCAGAGAGCATTAAACTCTTCATCTGTTCCGAGTAGTATATTCCTGAGTTGGATGAGCAAACCCAATTGAATGCTTTGACCAAATCACGAATGTCATCTCGCTTGTGCACGATGGCATTAACCGGGATTTGTAATATGCTTTTCAAAATAGCCTGGCTGTTTTGTGCAGTAAAAACAATAATTTTTAATTCCGGGTTTTGCTTATGTATCTGTTCTATTTTTCGCACGCCATTGACATCATTGCGGTCAAAATTAAAGCAAAAGTCCGTTATTAATATATCGGGCATATCCTCTCTGATAACAGACAGCAAAAGATCAGCTTCAACCGGATAAGCAATAACATCAAGTTCTGAAAACTCCTTTATGAGTATGTTCCGGATAGAGTAAAGAATAAATGGACTTTCATCTGATACACCAAGCCTGAGCTTATTTTTTTCCTTGAGTTTATTCACAGACAATCCTTTTCTGTAGATAAAATATGAAGAAGGGCTCCGCAGAGCCCTGCTGATTACTGGTAACTAAGCGTATACGTTGCTACTGCATTAGCCGTGCCAGGATTGATTTTCGCAGCAGTCTGATAATATCGTGCATAGAGTGGCACCGTCACTAAGGCAGATGAGAGCGGGTAAGTCGCAATGTTAAATGGAGTAGCAAGTGCAATCGGCTGCTCATTTTCATTAAGGATTTGTACACCGACGCCACTCGCCGTTGAGGCCGAATTAAGTGCTACCACACCCAAATCGGATAATCCGCCAGACGCGTCACCATCCAACTGCATCATCACATCAAACGAACCCGAAAGAAGCGCCTCACAGTTAAGCTGAATATTAAATGCGGTTGTAGCGCTAGTCTGACCGATTCCTGATCCTAAACCGCTAGTGGGATTCGTGGTGTAACTACCTAATGGCACAGGCAGATTGGTATCACCGGCGACTGAGCAGGTCTGATCTTTAACAGTGATACCTGTTTTAATATTGGTGAAGTTGAATGATACATCTTTACCTGATATTAACGAACCAACATCAAAAGCGTTTACATAGCTCTTAAGAGAAGTAGACGCTGACATAGAGTTGGAGGTCTTTACAATCTGATAAGGTACGTTGATTGAGACATCTGTATATGAACCAATGGTTCCGCCGCTGGTTAAAGCATAAGTACTAATCATGATACCCGTTGCAATACTTGCGGCATCGGTACTCATCTCTCCGCCATAGCCAGTATATAACGTCAATCCATAACCCAGGGCACCCGCGTCAATCGCCTTGCGCTTAAAATAGACCTCACCGCTTAATCCATCTGCGTACTGCTGCAGATTATCCAAAGCACATTTAAAGTTAGCGGTTGCCGTGCCGCTATAAACGATCGTACCTACTGGCACAGCAGCTGAAATATTAATGCCCAATGAGCTCACATCAACTAACGTTGTACTTGATGTTATTTTGCATGTTAACGTCACATCGGCTGATGAATCCGCTGCATTAACATTAAAAGTAGCCATCAGTATCAGACTTAATATTAATGAAACTGAGCCAATGAGGCGCATTATTTTCTTTCCTGAAATTAAAAACATGATGTTACCTCATTAACCCTGTGTATCTTTATTGTCGGTATTAGAAGCGTACCGCACCGGCTGCATTTGCTCGTTACTGCAGGTTGTCGTCAGTCTCGCCAGTGTCTGATTCTCACTGGACTGAACGGCACCAGATTCAAGGTTAACCATGCAATTGTCATTTGCCGTTTTTCCCCATGAAACATGCAGACGGCTGACATCTTTATTCAGCCTGACGTAAATCTGACCACCCTGTGAAACAGTCGTTACCAGATTGCCATTTTCATCATTAACTGACGCACCAAAAGGTAAGGCATTGCCATTGGGCTGATTTGCCCGTATTAAAAGTGGTTTTCCCTTACTGGTTTTATAGTCCAGTCTGACTACAGCACCTTCAACAGGAATAACTCGCTGCTGAGTTGACTCCAGCTCAACATCAAGCGGAATACCTTTCGGATCAATCGCCAGTTCATTTATCCTGTACGGATTAAGATTAGGTACTATTGCTCTGCCGCTTCCGTCCAGCACTATATTTGGATAACCAAGCACCCGAGCCCCTTCTGCATCAGCGGCACTTACTACAGCATACGTTGTTGACTGATAAGCACTAAAGTTGATGCTATCAGGCAAGGCAACCACAGTTCCGCTGGCACCTGCTGAGGCTGAATAATAGTCTTCTCCCTTTGTATATGACGCTGTCAGCATGCTGTAAGGTGAACGATATTGACCACCGATCGAGCCTGACTTTTTATTATCAATATCGCGTGCAGCACCTACGTTATAGCTATATTGATCATTCTCACCTAGCACGCCATTAACTGCAGTTTGAGCAGTTACACCCTCTTTATTATGTGTGGCGCTTCCGGTTACATAATTCTTACTTTCACTACCAAGTGGTATAGAGAAGTCGAGTGAAAGTTGCGTGTCATGCCCACCGGTTGAATATAATAATCGGTTTGCTGATAATGTATAGGATACACGACCAATTCTATTATTATAGCCTAACTGAAATTGGGTGTTTGTACCGGTGCTGTTCCAGTAATTTTGAACGAAACCAGTAAGATAGATATTCCCATATGACTCTCCAAAATTTTGGCTGGCAGTCAGTGAAAAGCGTTGTTTAGGCCGTGATAGATAATTTTTCCCGTTAATTTTATTCTTTTTGTAATAGTTATTAATTTGCAGAGCATTGTCATAGCTGTAATAGCCTGATGACGAAAATCTATACGCTGCGAGAGTAAAGTTGGTGCCAGTCTGAGAAACTTTTTTACTGTAGGTCGCACGATAGCTCACACCCTGCTTTTTCTCATCGCCATATTTTGTCTGAGCACCGGTGATATCCAGAGAGATAGCGCCTATGGGTAACCCAAATGCACCGCCTAACAGCGCTGAGATATAGTTATCTGATCCCAGGATACCGGTATAACCGGTCAGGCTATTGGTAAAGCCATGCTGAATGGTGCCCTGATAAACAGAAGGCGTATAAGCCATATTGTCTTTACGCGACACACCTCCCGTCACAGAGTAGAACGTCATGCCCGGGCGCTTCAGTCTCGTCATAGCTGCATAGGGTACTGAAAAGCGCGTTTCGCTGCCGTCAGCTTCTTTTACAGTAACATCTAAGTCGCCACCGTAGCCGGTAGGGTAGAGGTCGGAGATGTTAAAGGGGCCTGGCGAAACTGTTGTCTCATAAATTTTACTGCCATTTTGCGATACAGTTACCTGAGCATTAGTACGCGCAACACCACGAATTTCTGGTGCGTAACCACGTTGTGAATCAGGCCACATTTGATCGACAGTCGATATCTGCGCACCGCGGAATGAGAGGGTATCAAAGAGTTCGCCACTCGTATTACCTTCACCTAACAATAAGCGTGATTTCAGCTGCGGGATATCACGCTGAACATAGGTGTTGATGGCATTATAGTGATGAGACTCCTCACCTTGCTGGCGTCGCCAGCTTAATGAGCCATCATGACGAAACATCCATCCGCCAAGGTTAAAACCTGCCAGCGCCCTGCCATAAAAAGAGTCATATTCACGTCCGTCGTTAACAGAGCGGTAATAGTTGGTGTCATAATTAAGTGTTAATGCCGTTTCGCCCTTATCCCAGAACTCTGGAGCGACATAGCCACGTGCTGAGCGCAGCAGATAAATCTGTGGAATTGAGATGTCCATCTGCATATCAGCGGAGTTGATTGCGGCATGACTCTCCTTAACCACATCTTCCAGTGCAATACATTGCTTACCTGTACGTAACTCTTCAGCTTGCTCAGAGCTGAATACTGTATCTTTGATGGAAAGGCTTTTTACCAGATCATAGGAAAGACAGGCTTTAGTACCAGCTCCCTCACGCACAACCTGAACATTCTCCCGACCAATCTGACGGCCATTTAAAAAGATATCCAGCGTGTAGATGCCGGGATCAATGGGGTTACCTGTTGCGTAGCGGGAAACATCTACTTTTACACCAGCTAAATTTTTTACAAATGATTCATCGAAATCATAAGCAGTTACAGCAAACGCTGACTGAGTTGCTGCGGTCAGAAACAGCGCCAGAAAAGAGCGATAAAAAATTTTGCCAGTTGGTTTATTAAAAAATACCGTCCTTGCCATCATAATTTCCCCTGGATAATTATCAAAAGCTACTCGTTTATTTTGCTTTCAACCTTACGTGCTGCACCAAAATCGTCCAGATACTGATAATTAAATGTTGTTTTTATTTGACTTGTTCTCATGCCTTTCATCGGAAACTCTTTTGTTTCGCCTGGTGCCAGCATTTCTCCTTTTTCACTGACTAATTTATGACCGGCGTTATCTTCTGCATTAATCTGGGAGACGTTAACGTAGAAAGGTGAGTTGTTAGTTGCGGAAAGAAAATTAGGTTTTTGACCGTGACGCCATACCAGTCCTGACGCAGCTTTATTGGCCTGCGCTGTATCAAACTGAACTGGACGATAAAAAATCTTGATACGACTCCGGATCGCCATTTGCAACTGGTTCTGGTTAGCCAGGCTTTTATCACGAGGAGGTATATCAAGGACATTAAGCCAGAAGATAGATTCTTTGTCCGTGGGCAAATTGGCACCCGTAAAAACAATACGTAACGTTTGCCCTTTATTCGCCTCCATACGGAAAACCGGAGGTAATAAAACGAAAGGAACATTTATTTTATCGACTGCTTCGTTAGGATTTCCGTTATCAACCCATGCCTGAACAAGTGCGGGATGATCGCCGCGGTTATCCAGACGAACGGTAACCTCTTTCTCGGAAGCAGGGTAGATTACCCGGGTACCAATAATGGTCACACTGGCAAAGGCAGACGAAGTCATTGCGCAAGTGAGCAAACAGGAGATTAGAAATTTAAAACTTTTTTTTTTCATGATATTAACTGAAGTGATGAAAGGGGAAGAGTGGTGAGGGCATTGCCCTCACCAAATCAATTACAGGTAATTGATTGAATAGTTTACTGTTGATGCAACGGTACCCGCTTCTGCAGCAGCAGTTGCATAGTACTGAGCTGAGTAAGACAGGGTGCCAGCCCCTGCTGTCAGAGCGACAGTTGCAGGAGCGGTAGACTGTTCAGTGCTGCCTGCATTGATAGCGTTGTTAGCGCTGTCCAGCAGTTGCAGATCAACACCTGTAGCAGTACCAGTGTTAGTCAGGCGACCGTTGGCGTTTACACCAGCGCCCTGCTCAAAGTAAGCGTAGACATCGCCAGTTGTTGCGGAGCAGTCGCTCAGCGCCAGAGTAAAGCGAGTGTTGCCTGCAACGGCACCTGCCGCATTTAATACACCGGCCGCTACTTTCGGCAGGGTAACGGTGGCAGTACTGCTTCCGCCGTTAACACTTACGGTACAGGTCTGAGATGCAATGGTGCCGGTGAAGTTAATTGTGCCATCTGAAGCTTCTGCTGCATTAACCTGCGCCGCTGCCAGCAGCAGACCCATAGCAACCATAGATACCTTTTTCATATACTTTCCTTTGTATAAAATAGTGAACAACATTTAATTATGAGCGATTGAGTTTTATGACAAGCGCTCATTCCTTCCCGGAAGTCTATCGACCTCCAGGTAAATCAGAACATCAGCAGGCCGAAAACTACGGCCGCAGCAACACCGACAATACCCATGCCAAAAGCAGTACCGCTAACCGGGTTAGCTTCTGGTATTGATTCCGGACGTACCCACTCAGTTTTTTCTTTGGAGCTTTCGCCAATCTGTTTGAAGAAATCTAAAATTACGGAAGTTAATGAGCCGCCACTAACGCCTGCAATTTCATTACTTTTCAATTCACGCATGATTTTTCCTTATGCAGTAATTACACCTGTTCCCAGGTCAAGCTGGTTTTCAACAATATTATTGAACCAGCCTGCAGTTGTTTCCCAGCCATTCATCGCGCCATAAAGTGCGCCATCGACCAGACCCACAACGGCACCCACGATCAGACCAACACCGCCAGAGATAATACCAACGCCCAATACGCCGCCCGTGCTACCGCCGCTCATGGCCCATTTGAGACCGAAAGCAGTAATACCTGCAGCTGCACCTACAACGACTGAACCGATGAAATCAAAAACGCCTGCGCCTGAAACGGTCTGCATTTCAACAGTTGTTAACTCTCTCATTTATATCTCCAGGATTAATTAGTTATTCAATTATTCAGTAATGAAATTTTTTAAAACGCCGCTTCAAGCGAACGGCGTTATTAGATTAGGAGGCCATAAAAAATAAAATAGTAAAATAGCCATAATTGATATTTGGTGCGGTTACCACTGGCTATAGAAGCTATGGACTTATTACATTCTGTTTACATTCATTATAATTTAGGTGGGCTTGATGAGGTTATTCACCTTATCGATAAATTATTTCTTTTCATACCGGTTTAGTTATCTTGTGTTGATGCGGCACTATCAGCCTCAGACGCTGATAACGGTACGCATTCTGCGGGGTAAAGGGCTTTGAAGTAATTTATAGGGTTTTCTTAAAACACTCTGATTCTCAGTAAGTGAGCTTCATATGAAATGTAAGGTAAAATCCGGGCGCTTAAAGTCAAGCACGAAAACAGGATATATTCCTAAAAATAAATTCAAAAATAGAATATAAATCTATATATTGACTGATTGTCGATTTAAATGTCTGTTATGAGGATGCTATGGTTTAATTTATGCCATCAGATGCTGTGCTGTTTTTTTATTTCTACGGGGGAGTTAACAATGATCACCTTATGAATGGCCATGTAAATATTATTACAAGTTTTTAAAGTGCTACTGCATACTTGTTTGTTTTAATACGGTGATTTTATAACATTAGTTTTCATATGGTTATGATTGATTCCTTTTTTAAGAAAAAAGTTATAACCCTATCAGTAAGTCTCTACTTGTTAGTTTGAGTTACTGATTAATTGGCATTTAAGCGGTGAAATATCTGGTTGTGTCGCCATTCCTTGGCTTAATACTCTTCCTTTTTGCATGTTTGTGGTGTTGAATTTTATCGCAATGGTTTTACTATAGTGAAACCAATAACGACCTCTTCTATGGCTTATATTTGAGGGAAGGCCAGAGATCAGAAATACACCAGGCGAAAAAAAGAGACTATAACAAACGGATTTTTACTAATTTTTCTACTAATCACTAACTTCGTGTTAGTTAGATTGAGTTAATTATTATGTATAGAGTGACTGAGAATCATGAGCGGATCATCGATGCGCTGGCCGGGTACACCCAGGTTGCTAATCCAGATGAGATTTCACGCGGTAAGCGTCGTTATCATCTCACCAAAGATAATGTGCGCCGGGTAATGTTCATTCTTGATGGTGACTTCTTACTGAAATTAAAGAGCGAAAATAAGGTCTTAAATATCCTGTCTGCTCCCTTTGTTGTCGGTGTCACACCGGCACTCGATGAACCTCCTGTTTATCTGGAGAGAATCGATTATGGGAAGGTCAGTTTCATCGATTACGATGTGTTCTGGCGACTGGTATTTGAGAAAGACCTCTTTAACGATGCCATGTCCATTCTGTCTGGCCAGTACTCAGACCTGATGAACTACATCCAGCTACCCAAGAATAACTCACATGATGAAGTGATTTCTTTAATTGGCCGCTGGGAAAAATTGCCACCGCATCTTAAGAAGCGCTTTTCGGCACTTTACCTGATTGAAAATAGTTCTCATCTTTCAAAAAGCTCCATTTGCAGAGTTTTGAAAGAATTAAAAGAGAAAGGCGAACTGACCCTGGTTAACGGCAAGTTTACCTGAGTCTTCTTTTATCCAACTTTTGGGATGCTTAAGGAAAAAATGGATTTTAAAGTCGTTTGTACAGATGAGAACTACTTCTTTCGGCTGGGCATCTCCAAAATTATTGAGGAGGCACTGTTATCAGAGACGTCAGTAGAATTCTTACCCGCCTATGACGCGAAAAATTTATGTCAGGCGGACTTTATACTGATTAGTGTTGCTCAGTGGCGCCTTTATATGTGTCAGCCTGCCTACCGGGATCGGAAGCCCGGTAGCATTTTAATGGTCTTCGTTGACGATATTGAAGACATGATTACTGAGCATTTGCCTCTCTGCTATCGTTCTTTGATTATCATTTCGCGCAGGGATTCTGTTCGCGATATTGCTGAAAAAATCATCCGGTTCTGGCTGGAAAATCAGGGGAGCGCCAGAGGATTTGTACCCACAGATTGCTCGCATTGCGATTTCGCGCGTATTACAGTAGTCCAGCTGCAGGTGCTAAGTTTTCTGAAGAAAGGGTATAGCGTGGGGCAGACAGCTAAACGCCTGAATCTTTCCACTAAAACAATTTATGCACATAAATACAATGTAATGAAGAAGTTTTCGCTAAGTGGTGATATGGCTTTTAACGCCTTCATCAATGATCTGACGCTGCTTGAGCTTTATAAGGGTGTTATTGAGTCTGCAAAATTATAATGCCTCATGCATCTCATATGTCCGGGATCCTGCAAATTACAGAGTTAATTCTGGTGTCCGGATTTTCTGTGATGCATAACGGCCTTCACAGGCTGCTTTCTGGCCGTTAAGGGTTGAGAGGTTTATGTGAGAAATGAACCGCGAAAAATCAATCCCTGGCCATCCCTTTTAAAAGGGTAACGGCACTCATGTCAGGGATGGTTATTTGTATTCATAGTAACTATGCCGTTGCTGCATCCGTACTTCATCTCCCCGATGCGTTTCAGTCAGACGTGGATAGCCGTTGTCCTACTCAGTCTGCGCCGACACTCAAAGAAACGCATATAAGTACGCAGAATCTTCCGGACAAACTCTTGAATGCTCAGCCGGATGGCTAAACAGCATTTGAAATCAGTGGTTTTGAGAAATAATGACGTTCAGGCGTTATTGCTGCCTGGGGATACCGTTGGTACCAATTACGCTTGCAAAAGATAAGGAACCTGAAGTTCCGATAAGTTAAGACAGGTAAAAAAAGCCAGCGTTGCCGCTGGTTTTTTTTACAGATTTTTATTTCAGGATATAAACACGTTCTGCATTGATTTCGCTGTAGCCATCATCCCGGTCGACTTCACCGCTGACCCGTACCTTTTTGCCAATCAGATAACGATTATCGTCATCATCATCGTCTATATCGACACGGATGCGGCCAGTCGGGTCTTTTAACCAGTAGTGATCATCATCGGCCCTGCCAGTGATCGTTCCCGTGAGCGTAACCTGGCTATCGTCGCGCAGGGTTTTCGCCACTGTAACCGTGACCTCTTGCCGGGCATATACCGAGCCTGAACTGATGAGGGCCAGTATCATCCATAATATTTTCTTCATTTACGTCTCCCTTAACATCTATCATTTGTCGGTTTATTTATTAAAAACTAAAACGATAGCCGGCGTTAACCTGGCGCTGATCGAAGCGATTTCCATTTACCATATCTCCTTCGATAAAAAGGGTATGGTTACTGATTTGCGCACTGACACCGATACCGTTATTCCAGCCATTACCTTTAAATGAGAGGCGCTCATCTGAACCATTCAGAGCAAAAGCAGCATCCCCGCCAAACTCGCGTAAAGCACCTGTTTTGACATAAGTATTGAGTTTGTAGTTGCTCTGATTGACTTCATATCCTGCCAGTACGCTGGCTCTTCCCATCAGCGATTTGTAACTTGAGAGATCAATGTTGAGGCCATTCGACGCCCTTACTGAGGTTCCATCCTGATGACCTGCAGTCAGCTGAAGCTGTGGTTCCACGTAAAAGCCAGTAAGTTCGTCAGAGAAGCTGAACTTCTTCCCGGCTTCGAGTGATCCACTCAGGCCTGATGAAACACCATGACCGGATACGCGATTATTCTGTGTATCGCTGACATCGAATTGATTTCTCAGGCGGTTGAATTTCAGTACACCATCCAGGTAGAAACCAGCATCATTCAGCCATGTGCCGTAGATACCAAAATGTTCAGATTTTGTCGTGCCATCGCCAGCACGATAATGAGGCGAGCCCTCTGTTGCTCCCATGAACAAGCCCAGATAAATCGGCAGATCATCGGACAGGCGTTTATCTATCCCAAACTGATAGCCTGAATAATTCATGTGGAAGTTGCTCAGCTTGCCATTGGCAAAACCACTGAAACGCCCATCCATTCCGCGCAGCCAGACATTGCCGCCCGTCTTTCCCTGGCGCACATCACCCATACGCTGCATCAGAGTCTGCATTTCGGCATAATTCATCAGATAACCGATGTTAAGGAAGTTGGCACCTGCATTCGCTGTGCTGGTGATGGTTGAATTGTGATTTTGTTCTGCTGGCTGTGTCGGATTTCCATTTTCTTTCATGTCTTCATCTGAAGCAGGTTGAATGATGTTATCCGTTGGGACTACGGGGGATTGGTCTGCTGAGGGGTTCTCATCTGAAACAGGTTGAATGTTGTTATCGGCTGGAATGGCGAGTTGCTCATCTGCAGCAGACGTTTCAGGCGCTTTTGGCGATGAGAGAACCCAGTTAGTACCCTGTTTGTTGACCGAATAGACATACCCACCCAGTTCAACGTCGGTGTTGCCCCTGAACGTCGCGATACCATCCGTAGTCTCAACAACGGTCAGTACTTCATTACCTGTGGTAATGGCACTGCCGCGGTTCAGAATATTCAGACCGTACTCACCTGCGCTGCTTTCGGTCACCACGATTTTGTCGCCCGTATTATTTACCCCTTCACCATCGCCGACCAGATTGGTACGAAGGGTAAAGTTGCCGCTACCGCTCAGGTTTGCAATGGTCAGAGTGGAGTAGGTCGCATCGTCTGTTGCTGCAGAAAGATCTGCCAGTGAGTTATTTAATGTCAGGTTATCAAGATTAGATGTTTGACTAACGTTCCATGTGCTGTTGGTGAGGCTGACGTTTAAATGACCGCCATTCACGTTATCGCTGGTAGCACTACCGGACCACAGTGAACCCGGCTCTAAATTAAGATCGATCAGGCCCCCCTGCGATACCACGCTGCCGGTGATTTCCGCTTTCCCCTGAGAAGTGATAACGCCCGGTGCAAGCCCTTCGGCGTAAAGTGTTGCTATTGCTACGCCATCCGGAGAGGTCATATCGATAGAGAGATCGCCTGTCAGATTGGTCTGGCCACCATTCCAGGTAACAACACCTATTCCTGTATCAGGGCCGGTGATGCTTATGTCTTCGCCATTAATCTCGCCTCCACCCAGAGACCAAAGGCCTCTGCCGACCATATCTGATTGTTTAAGAACTATATCTGTGTTGGCCAGGTTGATCACTGCACCTGTCGATTGAGCGGATGCGCCATAACCACCAGACTGAATGGTGTTGCGTTCCTCTTCACTGCCTGAAAAGTTGAGGGTGACATTACTATCCATAGCAACAAGGCCGCCAGTCTGCGCTGAAGAGATTACGCTGCCTGCGCCGACATTTATCAGGCTATTTTCTCTGGCTGAAATGCCAGGAGAAGTCGTGCCAGATGTGCTGATTGTCAGATGATCGGCAGTCAGTTCACCCAGGCTCCAGATGCCTGCAGAAATCTTACCTGTGGTGATAATGGTTGAGTTGCTACCCAGATCGACCGAGCCATTATCCTGAATATTGATACCCTGCGAGGCATCGCCCAGGGTATTAATGGTCAGCGCTTCGGCTTTAAGCGTTGCGGCACTATTAATCGCATCACCGGCTAGTGTATCCACCTGGACACCATGACTGTTGGTCCCGTTGGTCTGTATACTACTGCCATTGCCTAAATCAACGTTCGAGCCGTAACCGCTGACGCGCAGTGCGATACCGTTGGTGCCCTGGGTACTGATACTCAATGCTTCGGCCTGCAACGAGGATTGATTGCTTACAACCACTCCCTCCGCGTAAGCAATGCCTGAACCGATCGATGTGACGGAGCTACCGGATCCCAGATTGCCAGTAACCTGCTTTCCGCTGAGCTCCATCGCTACTGCGGATATTCCTGAAACATTGAGAATTAATTTATCAGCTGTAAAGTTACTGTTCGCCGCCTGGATGAAAATGCCCTTAGCGTAGTGCTCAGGGTCTTTCACCGTAACTGTGCTGCCCGAACCGGCAGTCACTTCAGCAGCGGTTGCACCGGTTACAAGAATGCCATAATAACCATCGCCAGATGACTGATCGGCAATCAACGTGGTGCCATCCGCCAGCGTAATATCTCCGCCTCTCAGACTTCCGACAATAGCCGCTGAACTGATAAGGGGCAACATACCCATTCCTCCGGCCAGCACTATCGCTTTTACGCGTTTATTCAGGTCAGTATTATTATTCATATTCGTAACTCTTCCTTAAGGTTTTATTAAAGGGCTAAGGGGCTCTGAAAGGTGTTAGACAGGCATGCCATTTCGCACTTCATACGCTTCTTTGGCCCGATACGAATTAAGCGTTTTGTTAATTAAATCCATTAATAACAGCGTGTTTACTAAGGGCGTCAGGATTATGCAGGTGAGGCGTTAATTATGTAAAGGGAGTGAAAGTATGCGTCTTTTGACGACAGGTTAAAAGAATCGAGGTACTACAAAGGAATTTTCATTGAAAATTAAGCTTATGTGTTAACTATAACTCGGGAGGTCTTGTTAATTATTATTACAGTCATTCTCTTTTGGGGTTTGTTTATTGTGTTTCGCAGGCCAGTAATGAGAATGCCGACAGTAATAGGTGTTGTTAAGAGAGGGTTTAGCGCGTGGGTGCTATCATTATTAGATGCTCAGATAAACACCCGGTTTTTCCACAAACTGGCCAGAAACGAATCTGAAGCGATGGTCTATGAAAAACGCATGACGAATAGCGAATTAATTAATGCGCTCATCGCTATTACGCTTTGTGCCATAGCATGGTGAGCATGAAAAACGAAGTCTCACTGACCTGAAAATGATGCTGAGAGAGGGTTACATGAAAATCATAAACAGAATAACAGTCGGCTCCCTGATGCTGGCCACACTGCAAATTAGTGCCTGCACGCCTCATCATGCCGAGCCACAGCGCCTGGTAATGCGGAATCCTGCAAGTCAATGGTGCCTTCAGCGTGGCGGACAACAGGTAAAGGATGAATTATCGAACACCAGTACACTTTACTGTCTGTTACCTTCAGGAGAAAGGATTGAGCAGTGGGCGTTGTATCATCGCGATCACCCGCAATAATCACTTTTCAATTTCCCTGCCAGCAGGATTATCAAAAGCTATTGAAATAAATGATAATTCTCCTGAGGCTCTGTCTGAGCTCAATGCTGGCTAAATCTTTGCAAGACCCCGGATCATTTGTCGCAGTCCTTTTTCTGGACTGCTACAGATTTCTGCTGCCTTTCTTATTTCGGGCTTACTCCAGGAATGGTTAACCGCGTGTTTTATGTGAACTATACACGCAATTGATTAATCCCATGAATGATTTTGAGTATTATTTAAACAAAGTAAAATAAGCTTTTTAAGATAAGAATTAATCCCGCGATAGATAAAAAAACTGGCTCTTAAATAATAAATTATTTTTTATCAGGAAGTGTTTTTTTATATCTATCTTGATCTCATTTGGCACTCGCCCGGCATATCTTTTAAGAATTATATTAAATAAGATATTTTCAATCCATTTTGGCAATGGGTTTTTATGGCCTTTTAATACAATGAGTTATCAAATATTTTACGCTAACCTGCCTCCTTTAATTGATCTGAATCAATATCTTTATAAAACTCAGATTCTATTACCGATTGTCATAATGATACTATTTCATTAATTAAGGTATTTTTCTTAAATAATAATAGCCTCATGAGGATAATCCATTGAAACATTTTGGAAGCGCAGCGTTATGTTGCACCTTCTTTATCTGCACCAAATCTTATGCGGGTATAATGCGACACGATATTGATGTGCAAGAATATCGTGATTTTGCTGAAAACCTGGGAAAATATTCGGTCGGTCTGACAAATATACCTGTCTATAAAATGGATGGTTCTTTATCAGGCTATCTTGATTTCGCCATGCCTGATTTCGGTATGGTAGCGACCTATGGCTACAGCACGCTGGTAGCACCCTCGTATGTTGCCAGTGCCCGTCACAACACCGGTTATCAGTCGCTGCAATTTGGCAACGGTGCACAATATGGTGCAACCTATAAGCTCATTAATCGCAATGAATCAACGATCTCAGATGTTGATTTCCACCTGCCTCGTTTAAATAAAGTTGTCACAGAGGCTGCGCCAGCAGAAGTGCTCGATAAGACGACCATGCGCACGGCTGATAAGTCACGTTTTTCCTGGTATACACGTACCGGCGGCGGTACGCAGAGTCAGGTCAGTGAGGATCAAACAACACAGATCACTCTGAGCGGTGCCTATAAATGGGTAAGCGGCGGCACTATTAATGCGGATACGATAACGACGCCGTCCGGGACCTTGCGCGCAATTGATTACGGACCAGACAACCCTCTCACTTCGCCGCTCGCGATTGGTACTCTGAGCGGTGATAGTGGTAGCCCGATTCTGGCCTATGACGAAATTGATCAGAAATGGAAATTGGCGGGTGTGCTACATGGTGGTACGAGTGCAGCAGCTTATGGCAGTACTTCCATGTGGGAATATATTCCTGATGGGTATATTCAGAACATCAGCGCCACAAATACCTCGCCCGATGTTACAGATAGTGCCAGTGGCGGCTCAATCTACTGGGACGGCAATGGCATTACTCAAAATAATGCTTCCTGGTCATGGAGTGGACTGGATACGAAATATGCGAGTATTGCCCCGTCAGAGCGAACCAATGAAGAGCTCGATGCCACCAAAGATCTTCGCTTCAATGGTGCTGGCGGACTCATCACCCTGAATACACCCATCAACATGGGTGCTGGCAAACTTCAGTTTTCCAGCGATTACACTGTCGCATCTGCCGACGGCGTCAATGCGACCTGGGCTGGCGGTGGTATTGAGGTTGATGCAGATAAAGAAGTCCTGTGGCAGGTTAACGGATTGGCCAATGACGCTCTGCACAAAATCGGCGCAGGTACATTGCATATCAATGCCGTAGGTAGAAACCCGGGTTCCCTGAATATAGGAGAGGGTACCGCTATCCTTGACCAGCAAGCGGATGCTTCAGGTAACAAGCAGGCTTTTTCCTCGGTTACGCTAGTCAGTGGTCGGCCAACCGTAGTACTCAATGACGAAAGTCAGGTTGCTACTGACCAGATCTTTTTTGGCTATCGTGGTGGTCGCTTAGATTTAAACGGCAATACGCTGAGTTTTAAAAAGATTAACCATACCGACAGCGGCGCTACACTGCTAAACCACAGTGATGCCGCGGCAACGCTCAACATTACTGGCTATACGGCCGCAGATGTTCCCTTTTATAAATTTACGGGCAGTAACCCTAAGGGAACACCAGGCACAATCTATGTATATAATAATCCTTACACTAAAGATACTGAGTACTTTCAGTTAAATACATCATCTTACTGGTATTTTCCGACCGATAAATCCTCGACGTCGACCTGGACGTATCTGGGGACCGATGCGGATGAAGCCATCAATCATCGCCTGACACAGCTGAACGTTCAGGTGTTCCGCGGTTTTCTGGGTGAAACGCTCGAAAATGCGCTGAATGGCGTCATGAATGTTAACATTTTACCGCGTAATACCACCGCGATTACCGCGCTGACCGGAGGGATGAATCTTAATGGCAATCTGGATGTTGCCAGCGGGACTGTTGTTCTCTCTGGCCAGCCGGTTCCACATGCGGGCAATGTTGTCGTTGATGATGACTGGAACACATCTCTGTTTAAGGCCGATCAGATCAATGTTGGCTCCGGAGCGCATTTCCAGGTGGGAGAATACGCTGGCGTTAAAGCCAACATTGTTGCTGCTGATTCGTCAACACTCTCTTTTGGCTATAACGATAGCGAGGTGGCAGGCGAGAAAAGCTGGCGTTGCTATTCTGCCATCTATTCTGATGATGTTTCCTGCAGTCAGCCCGTGCGAAGCGCAGAAGCACTGACACTGCTGCCTGCGAGTGAAGTTGAAGGGGATGTCCAGCTAGCGAATAACGCCTCACTTTATCTTGGAAAGGTAAATTATCAGGGTTCGGTAACCTCAACAGGCAGCACTATTATGACACTGGATCCCAATGCTGCCTGGACGATGACCGGCAACAGTAATGTCAGTTCGCTTATGGCGAAACGTGGATCGATGCTTTCAATGGTGCCTTCAGGCAACTGGAGCGCTAAAACGCTGAAGGTAGATACGCTGGATGCGACCGGGTTGAATCTGATGTTAGGCGTTAGGCCATCAACGCTGGAAAGTGACAAACTGATTGTAAAAAATTCGGTGAGTGGTGGTGATAACCTGCTGGACGTAAGTCTGCTAATCGGAAGTGAAGAGGAAGTTGCGCTGACCCAGGATCTGGTGATGGTGGATGCGCCTGCTGGCACCTCACACAGTTATTTCTCATTCGCCGACAGTTACAGTGGATTCAGCGTTTACACACCCAATTATCAGGTGAAAGATGATAACGATCGAGTTTTATGGGTGCTGGAGAGTAATAAGTCGGCCGAACCTGACCCCATCCCGGAGCCAACACCTGTTCCGGACGTGACGCCAGAGCCAACACCTGTTCCGGACGTGACGCCTGATCCAGAGCCAACACCTGTTCCGGACGTGACGCCTGATCCAGAACCGACGCCTGTTCCGGACGTGACGCCTGATCCAGAGCCAACACCTGTTCCGGACGTGACGCCTGATCCAGAGCCAGCACCTGTTCCGGACGTGACGCCTGATCCAGAGCCGACGCCTGTTCCGGACGTGACGCCTGAGCCAGAACCGACGCCTGTTCCGGACGTGACGCCTGAGCCAGAGCCGACGCCTGTTCCGGACGTGACGCCTGAGCCAGAACCGACGCCTGTTCCGGACGTAACGCCTGATCCAGAGCCAGCGCCTGTTCCGGACGTAACGCCTGATCCAGATCCAACCCCAGCACCGTCTGCTCCGACAGAGGATACCTCGACTGCCGAACAATCTGCTGCTGAGAAAGCGAAAGCTGAAGAGGAAGCTAAATCCAAAGCGGAGGCTGAAGCAAAGGCCGAAGCTGAAGAAAAAGCGAAAGAGGAAGCCGCGAAAGCAGAAGAGGAAGCCAAAAAACCGGCGTTCAATCCGGATGACTGGTTCTCTGTTTACGACAACCTGCCACTGATCCAGCGCACGCGTGCCTTAATCGCCTCGCGGCAGTACATTTTCAGTGAAGCGGTCAGCCAGTTGCATAACCGCACTGACAGTCTGCGCGCTTCGCCAGAAAGCAACGGATCATGGGCAACAATAGAGCAGAAAAAAGGGCATTTTCTTGGACTCGACGCCAACCAGCAAACACTGAATGTGGGCTGGGATACCCGCAGCGACACGCAAACAGCCGGTATCAACGTCAGTTATACTCAGGGTGAAGTTAAAGGTGAGGGGCATGAGAAGCATCGGCTGGCCACGGTTGGGGCCTACTACTCATGGCAGTCCGATGCCGGATGGTTCTTTGATTCTGCCAGTCGTTATATGTATCTGAATCAGGAGATAACGCTGGATCCTGCTTTAAATATTAATGGCATGAAAAAGGACAGCCATATGCTGGCAGGCAGCCTGCGCACTGGCTATCAGTTTGCGCTGGCTGACGATACGCTGTTTATCTCACCGTTTGTGGGTGTGACCGGAGGTGTCATGTCCGGCTATACCCTGAAAGGGGAGGATGCGTCAGTTTCGTTAAGTTCATCCACACCATACTTCACCAGCAGCGGGTTAATGGTGCAGAAACGCGGTGTGGGCGCATTAATGCCGAATATTAACGTCAGCGCCAGTCTGGCCTATCAGTATTCACCTGGTAAAAATGGCTCCACTACCACGCTCTCCGATCGTCAGTCAAACCGGCAATACAGCGCCTGGTCAGATAACCGTTATCGTGGCAGTGTAGGGCTGGAAGGCATTATCGCACCTGGCCTTTCACTGAATGCAAAAGTAGAGAGCAGTTTTGGTGGTGAATTTAAAACGGATTACAGTGGTTTGATCGGCCTGTCATATCACTTCTGATATCCGTGTCTGAATAATATCAGAGCATCACTGCGTGAAAGGGTGATGCTCTGACTTATCGATACATTATTCCTGCTGAAAAATATCAGTCTGCGGTCGTACTCGTAAGAGGAAAGGGGATAATCTGCAGACAGTAAATCATCAGCGGCTAATGTATTAATTTTTTTCTCCTTATTTCAGCTTCAGCAAACTAATCGCCAGACTTCCGCAGGCACTTCGTTGTAAGTCTCATTCATTATTAGTTCGGCTTTACGATGATCGTATGCGCCCTCAAAAGAAGAGAGATCGTCAGAAGGAAGTTTTTTTCGCATATAGCTTGTCACGATATCCAGGATATCGGTTGACGGGCAGTTTCTTAACTTATTCAGATAGTAGACTTTGTTCATAATTTTTTGCTGAAGTTAACCTGTAAAAATGAGCTTATGCGCGGTCTTAACTTTATCTAAGCTGACTCGCTGTGCTATCGATGCTGCCAGGAGAATAAATAAGAACCTGACAACAGATATACGTGTGTCCTTACGCACTGGATGCGTTCAGATGCGCAGTGTCGCCTCTGACGCTTCACTGACCTGGCTAAGCAGAAGGTTAAAAAATCAGTTTTTACCTTAACGTATTTTTAATTTATTGTTTTTTGTATTATTTTTATGTGCAGCCCTGCCGTAATCCCATATCAGATTGAACAGATAAGCATAAACCAGAAAAAACAGCACCAACCCACATTCCAGTTTCAGCGCTGCGAGTAGCGTAATATCCAGCCACCATGCTGCAAAAGGGATCAATACGAATAACAGACCTGCCTCAAATAAAACGGCATGGAGACATCTTATTCGCCAGTCTTTTTTAAATCCGGTTCGCAGCTGAACGCTGTCAAACATCAGGTTGAACAGATAGTTCCATCCCATCGCCAGTGTCGATGAAACGATGGTCAAAAGTGCCGACTGTGAAGGTGCTGCCGAGGCAAAAATAATCAGAATGATGAAAACCAATACATTGGCAACAACTTCGAAAATAACAGCGTGCAGCACTCTTTCTGTGGTGGTGCGCACTGGAGATAAACACTTTTCCAAACCACGCTCTCATTAATCAGTCAGACACCGTTACCGGTGGAGATAAAATTCAGGATGACCCTCTGCTCAGTCCTCTTAATATAAAGCGCTGAAAGTATCCCTGCCTTAAACCGATGAGAATTTAACATCGCACCGTCATAAAGTGAAAGCGTAACGGGACACTGGCAATTAAAACCCAGACAGGCTTGATATTTATCAAACCTTATACAAAACGTGCTTTATCAGTCAAACACCTTAGCGTATCAGCTCCTGAATCGCTCTTTCTGTTCAGCGATCCGGGTTCAGAGTGTCTAATCTGATATGTTCCTCGCTGCATGCGATGCTGGCCTGTCGGATTTGAGGCGATGATAGCAACTCTGAAGTGGGGTGGAATATTAAAATAATAAATTGATTATATATAGATTTATATTTCAATATTTAGATGCAAGGCAGTTTTAAAACCTGCCTCTCGGCATCATTTACCGTTCTGAAGTGATTGCGATACAGAAGAGCAGAGTAGAAGTGATGCTGCCTGACGTTAAAAGTGGGTCATCTGCTGGCCCAATATCAATAGCCTGATCAGATTTCAACGGCTGGCATCTATAACGAAAATGAGGGCTCTCGGTGGAGGGTATGATGTGATGGTTTGCTTCATATCGCGTTCTCGGCTGTATAAATCATGAAGTCCACTTTACCGCTGGCATACTCATCGGGTTTCGTCCCCTGCTCCAGATAGTTCAGCATCAGCTGCAGGGCGATTTGAGTATGCTGCCGGGTATTCTGATCCAGCGTCAGCGCAACGCTTTGCTGCGCCATCAATGTGCGGGTGGTGGCATAAAGTTCATGGGTGATCCAGATACACTGATTAAGCCGACGATGACGTGCCAGCGCCTGACCGATCTCAGTGTTCCCCAGGCCGGTATTATAAATTCCCATCAGATTTCCGCTCTGAATCAGCTGTTTCTCCAGCAATTTACTGATTATGTCGCGATTTTCCTGAGCGGCCAGAACTTCACGCAGCTGAAGATGGGGATATCGTTCAGTCATAAGCGTGCAAAATCCTTCAATGCGCTGACGATGCGCGCTGTAATCCCTGTGACCACTGACCATCAATACCTCACCGGGCTGATGCAGCATTTTACCCATAAGCTGAGCGGCGGTGCGTCCTGCCTGCAACTGGTTGATCCCGACATGACAGAGCCGGGCGGCACCGGGCAAATCGGTGACCAGCGAGATCACCGGTACACCACGCACCTGGCAATGTTCCAGCGCCTCATAAATAGCCGGATGTTCATGGGCAAAAACGATTAATCCATCCCGCGATTCACTGCCTTGCCTGATAAGCTTTGCCAGCCTTTCTGGCTGCGCCTCCGGGACAAAAGTGCGATGCAGCGTCAACCGGCGATAGCCCAGATGGGAGGCGATCTCAGTAAAATCCTGCGCCAGTTGCTTAAAGAAAAACGAATCGTTACTGCTCAGCAGCAGTTCGATCTGCCATGGATGACGATGCTCCTCAGGCAAAATCCGCCTGAGTCCGACTTCCCGTGCCGCCTGCAATACCCTGTGGACCGTTTCCGGTGCAACGCCACCCCGTTCATTAAGCACCCGATCCACGGTTGCCAGCCCTACTCCTGCCCGCAGGGCGACTTCTTTCAGCGACATGCCGTTCTCCTCTGAGGTAAACACCTCAAAACATCATGCCGTCAGTGTAAAACGCCGCGCTATCCTGCCGTTGCAGCTTTCTGCCGTACTATGATGGAGTTCAAATAATGAATAAAAAGCAACGCGTTGCCCTGCTCGGGTGTGGCTTTATTGGCGAAGTTCATGCGGCTAATCTTCAGGCACATCCCGGGGCTGAACTGGTGTGGGTAGCCGATGCGGAGCCCGCACGCGCTGCCGCGTTTGCGACACGCTTTGGTGCCAGGGCCGCGTCCGTGACTGAAGCGATAAATGATGGGCAGATTGACATGGTATTGATCGCCAGCGCGACGCCAACCCATGCCGATTTGCTTGAAGCCGCTGCCCGTGTCGGTAAAGCCATTTACTGTGAAAAGCCGGTCGATCTCTCTCTTGAGCGCGCCCGTAAGGCCGTGTCTAACGTTCTCCCTTACAATGTGCCGGTCACGGTGGGATTTAATCGCCGTTTCGATGTCAGTCATCTGCAGCTTAAGCAGCAACTCCGCCAGGGGCGGATTGGCTCGGCGGAACTGATTCAGATGGTCTGCCGGTCTTCGTCCATGCCGCCACTGGCCTATCTTCAGGCATCCGGTGGCCAGATGCGCGATCAGGCTATCCACTTTTTTGACCTGCTGCGCTGGCTGACTGAACAGGAAGTGACGGAAGTGGCAGCGATGGGCGCAGCGCTGGCTCTGCCTTCGATCAGCGAATTCGCCGACGTGGACACCAGCACGCTGCTGTTACGGCTACAGAGCGGGGCGCTGGCACAGCTCGATAATGCCCGCCGGACTGGCTATGGCTATGACGAACGCATCAGTGTGATGGGGTCAGACGGCATGCTGGAATCGGCCTCTCAGCCGCAGCGCGGCGTCAGCTGTTATCAGGGCGCGCAGGTTCAGCAGCCTGGGCTGCTGCCAGACTGGTTCAGCCGGGTGCAGCCAACCTATTATGCTCATCTGGACGCATTTATCCGATCGCTGAACGGGGAGCAGGTTGGCGATCTGCCCGGCCTGGAGGATGGCCTCAGGGCACAGGCAATTGCGGAAGCCGCGGTGATCTCCCTGGCGGAAAGGCGCTTCTGTCAGGTGGAAAACGTGCTGATCTGATGAGGCATGGCAGACTGAAAAAATAAGATTATTTTTATCGATTAGAAACCGGTGCTGAGCTGTTTACCGATTGTGAGGAGTCCCGCAATCTGAAATCTGTCATTAATGGCCATCCCGAGGTCTGATGTAGCAGGGAGGCGCGAAAAATCATGTACAGCAACCTCCATCAGCACCCTGAGGAACACCTGGCGTATGGCTATGCGCTGTCGCACAACGGTGACATGGCATGCAGCTGGCCTGGTGGACGCACGACGGTTATCAATATGTACTGATTGGCCGCAACCAAACCCTCAGCGCAGCTGGCGGCCTCCTGAAACATGACAGGCAGCGCTCACGTAATCCGGCAGCACGCGCAGCAGTGACGATCAGCGCGGCTGTCTGACCTGCGCTGCAATCTTAAGCGCAATATTTACCCGGTCGTCAACCACCCCGACCAGCCGATCCATACCGAAGGCGGAGCGGGAGATAGCGGTGGAGGCATGCAGCGCCAGCAAGCGTGAGGCAGGATCGAGGGTCTGCCCGCTGTCCAGCGAGGCCAGCATCACGACAGGCCGGCTGACAGTTTTAACCGTCAGCGTGCCAAAAATCCGGTAATTACCGTCACCCAATGCAGCCACGCGACTGCTGACGAAATGAATCTGCGGGTAATGTTCTGCATCAAAAAACAGATCACTTTTCAGTTGCCAGGTTAACAGGCTGTTCGAGGCGACCAGCGTTCCCACCGGAATATTCACTTCAATACGGTCGTCACGATCCTCATGCGGATTAAGCGTCACTGTGCCGGTCACGCCCTGTAGTCTGGCCTGCGAAAAGTCATGTCCAAAGGCACGCCACGAAAGGCCAATCGACGTTTTATCGGGGGTAATGGCATAGGTTACCGGCGCGGCACAGATCACCGGGCTGATCAGGACAAACAGAATGCATAAACAGGCGGCACGTATCATCACTTTTCCCCCTTCAGACAGACCAAACGTTAACGCCTGAAACCGCGATCTTATTCGCTTTTATTAGCACTGCTTTTACCACAGGGGCACAAATAATATTAAAGATATTAACTGACTGTCACCTTAGATTCACCAAAACGTAATGATTATTTGGGGCAAAGAACATCAACTACAGGAAATATTAAGAATGCATTAAGGAGGGCTTATTAATCGGTCGTTTTACTGAAATCCTGAGTGGAGGTATTTGATGACGTTAAGGGGGAAATTTTCAATCTGAAATTATCTTTTCGTCATCAGTGGCTTAAGGTTTCCCCATTAAAAAATCTGTGTCAGTCGAGCTGTGTCTGAGTTGATAACAGGCCGGCGTTTCTGTTTTTTAAACAAAATATCAATCACTCAAAAAGAGTTGGGTACCGGCGGAGTATTATTGAAATAATAGTGAACTTTTCAGAAATCCATTAAATGAATCCTCGCTGTTTTATTGTAATTAAACCTCTTCATTTAATGTTTAGTTAACTTTCATACGTTAGCTTGTATTAGCAGTCCGGTAACCTTAATTCCATAACGGGAAACCTGTTATGGCTTATCCGCCTGCCGGGTATTGATAAATCGCTATTTCAATTCTTTTCCGGCGTTGTATCCGATTAACAACGCGCGACAGTTTATGGGTTTGATTTGCAGGAGTTTTAGCATGGAATTTTTGCCATTTTCCCGCCCTTCATTCGGTGATGAGGAGCTGGCTGCTGTTAAAGCGGTATTCGATTCCGGATGGATAACAACCGGGGCGAAATGCGCTGAACTGGAGCAGGCCTTTGTTCAGCTGACCGGCAATCAGCACGCCATTGCAGTGAGCTCTGCCACTGCCGGGATGCATGTCACGCTGATGGCGATGGGGATCGGGCCTGGCGATGAGGTGATCACGCCGTCCATGACCTGGGTTTCAACCCTTAACCTGATTACGCTGCTGGGTGCCACGCCAGTCATGATTGATGTTGATCCGGATAACCTGATGGTGACGCCGGAACGGATAGCGCAGGCCATTACGCCACGCACCCGCGCCATAATTCCGGTGCATTACGCCGGTGCGCCCGCCGATATCGCACCGATCTATCATCTGGCTGAGCAGCATGGCATTGCCATTATTGAAGATGCGGCTCACGCGGTGGGCACGACTTATTACGACAGACCGGTCGGGTATCGTGGCACGGCAATTTTCTCGTTCCACGCCATCAAAAATATTACGTGCGCAGAAGGCGGTCTGGTGGTGACCGATGACGCTGCTCTCGCCGATCGTATCCGCAGCCTGAAGTTTCATGGCCTTGCCGTGGATGCGTTTGATCGTCAGACTCAGGGGCGTCTGCCGCAGGCGGAAGTGATGATGCCGGGCTTCAAATACAATCTGCCCGATATCAGCGCAGCGATTGCGCTGGTGCAGTTACAGAAACTGCCGGGCTTTATTGCACGCCGCCGTGAGATTGCCGAACGCTATCTTGAGGCGCTGCGTTCGCTGCCCTTCACGCCGCTTTCACGGCCAGAGTGGCCACATCAGCATGCGTGGCACCTGTTTATTATCCGTATTGATGAACAACGCTGCGGGCTGTCCCGTGATGCCTTTATGCAGGCACTGAAGTCGCGAGACATCGGCAGCGGCCTGCATTTCCGTGCAGCGCATACCCACAAATATTACCGCGAGCGCTATCCCGATCTGCGTCTGCCCGCCAGTGAACGTAACAGCCAGCAGATGTGTTCAATTCCGCTGTTTCCGTCCATGACGGATCAGGATGTAGAACGCGTGATTCAGGCTTTACATGACATTGCCGGAGTCTGAGATGCGCGATATCAAACCGATCAATATGCTCTCCGTGGTGATCCCGGTCTATAACGAGCAGGAGAGTTTGCCGGCGCTGCTGCAGCGCACCAGCGCCGCCTGCGACGCCATCAACCTTGAATATGAAATTCTGCTGGTGGATGACGGCAGCAGTGACCGCTCTGCCGAACTGATTGAACAGGCCGCTACCGTTCCCGGCAGCCGGATAACCGGCGTGCTGCTCAACCGCAACTACGGTCAGCACTCCGCCATCATGGCCGGCTTCAGCCAGGTCCGTGGCGATCTGATTGTTACCCTTGATGCCGATCTGCAGAACCCGCCGGAAGAGATCCCGCGGCTGGTTGAGGCTGCGCGTCAGGGGTATGACGTGGTGGGCACCGTGCGGCAGCAGCGCCAGGATACCTGGTTCCGTCGCAAGGCCTCGCGCACGCTCAATCACCTGATTCAGCGGGTCACCGGCAAAGCGATGGGAGACTACGGCTGCATGCTGCGCGCCTATCGCCGCCACATCGTCGAAGCGATGCTCAATTGCCACGAACGCAGCACCTTCATTCCGATTCTGGCCAACACCTTTGCCCGACACACCATCGAACTGCCGGTGATCCACGCCGAACGGGCTTTTGGCGATTCGAAATACAGCTTTATGCGCCTGATCAACCTGATGTACGACCTGGTGACCTGCCTGACCACCACACCGCTGCGACTGCTCAGCGTGGTCGGCAGCCTGATTGCCCTTTCCGGTTTTGCTTTCTCACTGGTGTTGATCGTATTGCGACTCTTTTTTGGTGCGGCCTGGGCGGGTGACGGCGTCTTCGTGCTGTTCGCCGTGCTGTTCATGTTTATCGGTGCCCAGTTTGTGGGTATGGGACTGCTCGGGGAGTACATCGGGCGCATTTATAACGACGTTCGCGCGCGTCCACGCTATTTCGTTCAACGCATTGTTCAGGCTCCTGAAGAGCCTTCAGTACAGGATACTCAATCATGAAGACCGTTGTTTTCGCCTATCACGACATGGGCTGTGTCGGCATCAATGCCCTGCTGAACGCAGGCTATGAGATCACCGCCATTTTTACGCACAACGACGTGGCGACCGAAAATAACTTTTTCGGCTCGGTAGCCCGCCTGGCGGCAGAACACGGCATCCCGGTCTATGCGCCGGACGAGGCGAATCATCCGATCTGGCTTGACCGCATCCGTACCATGGCACCAGAGATGATCTTTTCCTTCTACTATCGTCATCTGCTGAGCGATGAGATCCTGCAATGCGCTCAGAAGGGGGCCTTTAACCTGCATGGCTCCCTGCTGCCAAAATACCGTGGTCGGGCACCGCTGAACTGGGCGCTGGTCAATGGTGAGCGCGAAACGGGCGTCACGCTGCATCGCATGGTGAAGCGTGCAGATGCCGGTAATATTCTGGCGCAGCAGAAAGTAGCCATTGACGATCAGGACAACGCGCTGACGCTGCATCGTAAATTGACCCAGGCCGCAGAGCAGTTGCTGGGCGACATATTGCCTCGCCTGCGTCAGGGTGAGGTCAGTGAGTGGCCACAGGATGAGAGCCAGGCAACCCGGGTGGGCGGTCGCACGCCCGAAGATGGCCGCATTGACTGGAATCAGCCTGCTGAGAAAATTCATAATCTGGTCAGAGCGGTCACCGATCCCTGGCCTGGGGCATTCGCCTTCGCCGGTTCGGTTAAATTTATTGTCTGGAAGAGCAGGGTTCATCCGCAGCAGCAGCAGGTGAAACCGGGCACTGTCATCTCTAAACAGCCGTTTCTGATCGCCTGTGGCGAAGGCGCACTGGAAATCCAGACCGGACAGTCTGAGCATGGCGTCTATATGAACGGCAGCCAGCTGGCGCAGAGCCTGGGCATGGTGCCAGGTGCACTGCTCTATTCACAGCCGCAGTTGGCGCTGCAACGCCGTACCCGCGTGCTGATCCTCGGTGTTAACGGCTTTATCGGTAACCATCTCACCGAGCGTTTGTTACAGGATGAACATTTCGACGTCTACGGCCTGGATATCAGTTCAGACGCTATCAGCCGGTTCCTGGAACATCCGCGCTTTCATTTCGTTGAGGGCGATATCGCTATTCACTCCGAATGGATTGAGTATCACATCAAAAAATGTGACGTCATTCTGCCGCTGGTGGCGATCGCGACGCCGATTGAGTACACCCGCAACCCACTGCGCGTGTTTGAACTCGATTTCGAAGAGAACCTGAAAATCATTCGCGACTGCGTGAAGTATCAGAAGCGCATCATTTTCCCGTCCACCTCTGAGGTCTACGGCATGTGTACCGATGCCAGCTTCGATGAGGATTGTTCTAACCTGGTGGTCGGGCCGATTAATAAACAGCGCTGGATCTACTCCGTATCCAAACAGCTACTGGACCGTGTGATCTGGGCATATGGTGAAAAAGAGGGGCTGCGTTTTACCCTGTTCCGTCCCTTCAACTGGATGGGACCGCGTCTGGATAACCTCAATGCGGCACGCATCGGCAGTTCCCGTGCAATTACCCAGTTGATCCTCAACCTGGTAGAAGGTTCGCCGATTAAGCTGATCGACGGCGGCAAACAGAAGCGCTGCTTTACCGATATTCAGGATGGCGTGGAAGCGCTGTTCCGCATTATCGAAAACAGGCAGCAGAATTGTGACGGTCAGATCATCAATATCGGTAACCCGGACAACGAAGCCAGCATTAAAGAGCTGGCCGAGCAGCTGCTGGAAAGCTTCGAACGCCATCCGCTGCGCAGCCAGTTCCCGCCATTTGCCGGTTTCCGGGAAGTGGAGAGCAGCAGCTACTACGGCAAAGGCTATCAGGATGTAGAGCACCGCAAACCCGCTATCCGCAATGCACGTCGTTTGCTGGGCTGGACGCCGACCGTCACGATGGATGTCACTATTGATAACACGCTCGACTTCTTCCTGCGCACCGTCGAGCAACAGGTTGATAAGTGATGAAGAAGATCGGTCTGCGGATTGACGTAGATACCTGGCGCGGCACGAAGCAGGGTGTGCCAGCGCTGCTTGAGCTGTTCCGGCGTCATGCGGTGCGAGGCAGCTTTTTCTTCAGCGTGGGACCGGACAACATGGGCCGCCATCTCTGGCGGCTGGTGAAACCGGCGTTTCTCATGAAGATGCTGCGTTCCCGCGCTGCATCGCTCTATGGCTGGAACATTCTGCTCGCCGGTACGGCCTGGCCGGGAAAGCAGATGGGACGTGGCTTGCGGCAAATTATGCAGGACGCCACCCGTCAGCATGAAGTTGGCCTGCACGCCTGGGACCACTTTGCCTGGCAGACCTGGGCGGGCGTCTGGCCGCAGGACAAGCTGGTTGAGCAGATAGCCCGCGGCACGGAAACGCTGAGTGAGATCCTCGGTCACCCGGTCAGTTGCTCGGCCGTTGCTGGCTGGCGCGCTGATAGCCGGGTCATCGCTGCCAAACAGGACTTCAGCTTTCACTACAACAGCGACTGTCGGGGCAGCGGCCCGTTCCGGCCCCTGCTGCCGGATGGGCAGATCGGCACGGTGCAGATTCCGGTGACGCTGCCCACATGGGATGAAGTGGTTGGCCGCGAGGTCAGCGCAGCAGGCTATAACGACTACATTCTGGCGAAGATGCTCGCGTCTGATGAGGGCGCGGTTTACACCATACATGCCGAAGTTGAGGGGATCATCGGCTACACGGACTTTGACCAGTTGCTGGATGCTGCGGAACGTAACGGCATTCAGTTCTGTCCGTTAGGCGAGTTGCTGCCCGACGATCTCAGCACGTTACCGGTGGGCAGGGTCGTCAGAGGCGAAATTCCCGGACGGGAAGGGTGGCTGGGCTGCCAGAAACTGACTGAAGAGGCGAACTAGTGCGGATACGTAACAACACGATGTGGGTGCTTTTTTGCAGCTTCTTTATTCTCTATTACCTGATCCCGCCCGTGTTCCGTGATCTCTGGCAGCCGGATGAGACCCGCTACGCGGAGATCAGCCGGGAGATGCTGGCCACGGGTAACTGGATCACGCCACACTTCTTCGGCCTGCGTTATTTTGAAAAACCGATTGCGGGTTACTGGATTAACTCGTTGGGGCAGTGGCTATTTGGCCACAACAATTTTGGCGTGCGGGCGGGATCGATATTCTCAACGGCGATGACTGCCGCGCTGGTCTTCTGGCTCGGCAGGCGGATATTTGGTTCGGCGCGCACCGCCGCTGTCAGTGGTCTGATTTTCCTCAGTTCACTGCTGGTCTACGGCGTGGGCACCTATGCGGTGCTCGATCCCATGCTGATGCTCTGGCTGGCGGCGGCGATGTGCAGCTTCTGGCTGGCGACGGAGGCCACCGGACGTGCCGGACGCGCGGGCGGTTATCTGCTGCTGGGCCTTGCCTGCGGCATGGGATTTATGACCAAAGGCTTTCTGGCACTGGCGGTTCCGGTGCTGGCGATTCTGCCGTGGGCGATCTGGCGAAAGAGACTTCCGGAGCTGCTCTGCTTCGGGCCACTGGCGATGCTTTCAGCCGCAGCGATCAGCGCGCCCTGGGCGCTGGCGATCTATCATCAGGCTCCCGATTTCTGGCACTACTTCTTCTGGGTTGAGCATATCCAGCGCTTTGCGGAAGAGAATGCACAGCACAAGGCACCGTTCTGGTATTACCTGCCGATTCTGCTGCTGGGCACGCTGCCGTGGCTGGCGCTGTTACCGGGTGCGTTAATGACCGGCTGGCGCGAGCGTCAGCAGCATCCGGGCGCGCTCTATCTGCTGAGCTGGGCGGTTATGCCGCTGCTGTTTTTCAGCCTGGCAAAAGGCAAGCTGCCGACTTATATCCTGCCCTGTTTTGTGCCGCTGTCGCTGCTGATGGCGCACTATGGGCTGAACGCCGCGCAGCGGGCAGGACGCGCTTTAACGGTCAATGGCTGGCTTAACCTGATTTTCGGCATCCTCACCCTGACAACGGTACTGCTGGTGCTGTCGCCCTGGAGCGTGACGCATCATCCGCTGTTCGCTACGCATGAGATGCTGAAGCTGGTGCTGGGCGCGCTGGCATTTCTCATCTGGGGGCTGGTGGGTGCCTACAGCTGTCGATCTTCACAACGCCGCTGGCTGGCGGCCGCGCTTTGCCCGCTGGGTGTCGCACTGCTTATTGGTGCTGCGATCCCGGATAAAATCCGCGACGCTAAACAGCCACAGCACTTTGTTGCCACGATCAGCGCGCGTCTGGCCTCCAGCCGCTTTATCCTGGCGGACAATCCCGGCGTGGCGTCTGCCGTTGCCTGGCATCTTCAGCGCAGCGATATTGGCTTCTACGACACCAAAGGCGAGCTGGAGTATGGGCTGAGCTACCCGGATGCGCAGTCCCGTTTTGTCTCTCAGGCCGACTTCGGCAGCTGGCTTGTCGACCATCGCCGTATCGGAAGCGTGTCGCTACTGTTGCTGGTCGACTCGGTGCACAGCGATATCGGTGAGGATGTGCCGGTGCCGGATGCGGTCTATCGTCAGGGCAGGCTGGTCTGCCTCTACTACGATCAGATGAAGTAATGCTGCTGCTGATTGTGCTGGTGAGTCTGCTCAGCTGCAGCGCGCAACTGTGTCAGAAACAGGCGACGCACGCGATTTCGCGCCGTATTCGCCTGAGCTGGATTGGCATGAGCGTGCTGCTGTTAGGCATTGCGATGCTCCTCTGGCTGCTGGTCCTGCAGCGGGTACCGGTGAGTCAGGCCTATCCCATGCTGAGCCTGAACTTCATTTTCGTTGCGCTGGCCGGACGCATCCTCTGGCGCGAGCGGTTAACGCTGCGCCAGATTGTCGGCACGCTGCTGGTGGTGACGGGTGTGGCGCTGATGGCGAGCCAGCTATGAAAGGATACGGATGGGTCGCGTGCAGCGTGCTGCTGGTCTCCGCGGCACAGCTGATGATGCGCTGGGCAATGCCGCGGCTGCCCGATGTCAGCAGTATCTTCTCTCTGCCGACTATTGCCATACAGCCCGCCTTGCTGCTGTTTTCCGGGCTGGCCGCTTATGGAATTTCTATGCTCTGCTGGATTCGGGCACTGCACTATTTCCCGCTGAACCGGGTCTATCCGCTGCTCAGTCTGAGTTACGTGCTGGTCTGGCTGGTGGCTGTCTGCGCGCCGGTATTTCATGAAGCATTCAGCTGGCATAGTCTGGCGGGCGTGGTGATTATTGTTACCGGGCTGCTGTGCATTGTGATTAAGCCCTGAACATGTAAGTTAGCGTTTCCGCATCATCAATCCATTTTATTGCTATTTTCGGGCAGGAATTAATGCTGCTGTGGTTGGTATATTAGCGTTTTCGTGTTAAATATCCTTTTTGTTATCATTTTCGGGAAACGGATAAAGGATTCGCTATGCTGGTCGGCTTCAGCGCACTGCGCGAACGTTATGCTATTAATCCGGCGCAGCCATTACGCGTTAAGTCAGCTATCGGAACGGTACGCTCTCATCATGAGAGTCAGGGGCAGGTGGAAAATCATTATCCACCTGGCTATCAACCGGAAGATGATTTTGCCGGTCACTTTGCCTTTGGTCTCAAATACGAAGAGATTCACCTTGAGTTTTTTGCCCGCCTGTTTACCGCTGTCGGCCCGGAACCTCTGGAGGCGTGGTGCCGTCAGGAGCCGTTCGGACAGTATGCGCGACGGGCTGGCTTTCTCTATGAATGGCTGACCGGCAACACGCTGCAGGTACCGGATGTCACCAATGGAGGCTATATTGAGGCCATCTCATCCAAAACCTATCTGACCCGAACGACAGTAAAGCGCGTCAGACGCTGGCGCATCAATGATAACCTGCCAGGAACGGTGGATTTCTGCCCGCTGGTGCGCAGGACCGCGGCCGTTGAACAGGCGCTTACGTTCGATCTCAATGAAGCCTTAAACGATCTGGATAGCGCCTTTGGCGCGGACATTCTGATGCGCACGGCCAGCTGGCTGACATTTAAAGAGTCGCGCGCCAGTTTTCTGATTGAGAAAGAGTCGGATCAGGGCGACCGCATTCAGCGTTTTGCTCACGTTATTGCGCAGTATTGCGGACAGCTTGACGATCCGCTCAGTGATAGCAGCCTGCATACCATACAGCAGGGCATTCTTGGCCAGGACGCACTGGGGCTGGGGCTGCGCCGCTCACCCGTGTTTGTCGGGCAGTCGACAATGCGTGAAGATATCGTCCACTATATTGCGCCACACTATGATGATGTTCCTCGCTTCATGCAGGGCCTTAAAGCCTTTGACCTGGCGACGCGGGGGGCCGCGCCACTGGCCCGTGCCGCGGTTATTGCGTTTGGCTTCGTCTATATCCACCCGATGCGTGATGGCAATGGTCGCATCCACCGATTTTTAATCAATGACACGCTGATTCGTGACGGGGCGATACCTGATGGGGTCATCCTGCCGGTCTCAGCCACCATCACCAGCTCGATGGATTTTCGGGTCGGCTATGATCGCACGCTGGACGTGTTCTCGAAACGGCTGATGCGGCGCTATGCAGGCTGTTATCGGTTTGGCGAACTGAAAACCTATGAAGATGGCACGCTGAGCAACTTCAGTTTTAGCGACTACGAGGATGCCCGGTTCGCCTGGCGCTATCCCGACCTAACCGAGCATGTGCTCTATACCTGCAAAGTTATAGAGCATACCGTCCGAAAAGAGATGGCTGATGAAGCGCGCGTACTGGTGATATTTCAGCGTGCACAGCAGCGCCTGAAGGAAGTCATTGAAATGCCCGATCAGGACGCGAGTCGCATTATTCGTTCGCTGAAGGAAAATGGCTGGCAGATCTCCGGCAAGCTTAAAAAAGCGTTCCCGGTGCTGGACGATGCGACACTGTCCGGGCGCATCGTGGAAGCGGTCAGATCGGCATTTGAGACCCAGGCAGACTGACTGCCTGAGTCTCACCGGCAATCACTGCGCACTATGCTCAGCAGAGCGGCTTAAGCTGTGCGGCCAGCGCCTCGATATCGCTGACGATCAAATCAGGTGCAGGTGCCAGCGGATAAAGTGCCTGTCCCTGACGGCTGACAAAGGCGGTTTTCATGCCAGCCCGTTTTGCTCCGCCAACATCCCAGCCATGCGCAGCCACCATCATGCACTCTGCGGCGGGCTTGCCCATCTCTTTCATGGCCCACTGATAGACTCTGAGATCGGGCTTATACACCTTCACTTGTTCCACGCTGAGAATGCGAGTGAACAGCGGTGTCAGTCTGGCTGAGCTGAGTTGTTTTTCAGCCAGCGCGGCTGAGGAGTTGGTCAGCGCAACCAGCGTAAAACCCTGCTGCTGCAATGCAGACAAGCCAGTGGCAATATCCGGATGGGCGGGCATGGCGGCGATGATGTCAGCCAGCGGCGTCGCGCCAGCTGGCAGAGTGACGCCGTAACGCGCAGCGGTCATCTTCAGTACCGCTTCTGCAATATCACCAAAGCTGTGCCAGCTGCCGGTCACTGACTCGACCAGTGAATGATGCAACAGTGAGGTAAACCAGGCCTCGGCGCGCTCAGGCCTGTCGCCGAGCCGTTGCGCGACAGCCTGGTTCAGGGATGTGGTATCCAGCAGGGTTTCATTGACATCGAAAAACAGGGTGCCGCTGCAGGGTTCGGGGTTGTGATTGTTAGTCATAGAGTCTCCGCCTGGCTTAAAAGGGTGAGGGTAAGGCGTTATAGGCGCTGACTGAAGGCAGGACCCGGGGGGCAGATTCACCAACAATAGGGCTTAATTGCCAGACGCTGATTGCTGGTGACGTTGAATATCGCGATGGTCACACCAGCGCCTGCATCAGGCAGTATAATCTAATCAAAAAATCGGTTCAGGTTGATAACAAATATCATTTCTGACTAAGGAGAATATTCTTCTTAAATCAGCGAGCCTCGTGAAACATTTTCAGCTGCAAATTTTCCCCATACTGGTGGCCGATACTCCTGTGCACTCTGCTACACGTGTTCACTGGGTTACAGTATGAAATATCCTGTCATCTTCTGAAGCAGAAAAAAATTTTCTCCATAACCTTACTAAAAGTCGGGGATTGAGAAAATATTTCTCCCCCCTCCTGATTATCATACCTCCAAAGAGTGAATCAAATTTTGAGAGGATGCCTGTGAGTAAAATTAACGATGACGTTTTCCTGAAATGGCTCAGGCAGGAAGTCAGACCTGCGTTGGGGTGTACAGAGCCGGTAGCGATAGCATTTGCCGCAGCCATGGCCTGCCGTTATCTGCATGAACCCTGCGTCAGTGTCTCGGGCTTTGTTTCTGAGAATCTGTATAAAAACGCGATGGCTGTGACTATTCCGGGAACACAGTGCTCCGGTATTGCTATGGCTGCAGCCATAGGCGTCTACGGTGCCGATCCTGATAAAGGGCTGGAGGCGCTGCGCGGACTCACCGCAGAACACATTAAACAGGCTGAGGTTCTGGTGGATCAGGAGCTGGTTAACATTACCGCCCGCGCCGTACCCGATTTTATTCACGTCGACCTGACGGTATCTGGTAAGGAAAACAGGTGCCGTATCGTCGTCAAGGGCGGGCATACCTCCATTACGGAACTCTATCTGAATGACCAGCCTGTCGCTGACTTCTGCCGCCCGGAGAAAAAAGCCAGCACGCCACCACTGCCCCAGTTCTCTGTGCGTGAGGCGTTTGACTTCATCACCCGGGTTCCCCTGCGTGATATTGATTTTATGCTCGAGGCCGCTCGTCTGAATAGCGAGTTATCCCAGGCGGGTATACATGGCCGCTACGGACTCAATATTGCCGGCACGCTTTCAGCCGCCCTCAGTCAGGGGCTGATGAGCGATGATCTGCTTTACCGTATTCAGCTGGAAACGGTGGCGGCTTCTGACGCCCGAATGGGCGGTGCGCCAGTCACGGCCATGTCCAATTTTGGATCCGGCAATCAGGGGATAACGGCGACGCTGCCTGTCGTTGTGTTAGCCCGGTCGCTCAACGCCGATCAGGAGACGCTGGCCAGAGCGCTGACACTGTCACATCTGGTAGCCATCTCCGTACATGCCCGTTACACCCGGCTTTCGGCCCTGTGTGCGGCATCCACGGCGGCAATGGGCGCTGCGGCAGGCATGGCATGGCTGTTCAGCCGTGATTTGAATGTCGTTGAGTCAGCCGTTATCAATATGATCAGCGACGTAAGTGGAATCATCTGTGATGGTGCTTCGGGCAGTTGCGCAATGAAAGTCTCAACCGCGACGTCGAGTGCGTTCAGATCCGTGTTGATGGCAAGGCAGGGCGTACGGGTCAGCAGCACCGATGGCATTGTCGGCGTCAGTGCTGAGCAGACGGTTGATAACCTTAGCCGGTTGGTTGTTAACGCGATGCCTGCTACCGACAAAGAAATCATTCACATCATGACCGAAAAGGACGCGCTCGCGCACAGTTGAGTGCCTTCAGACAATGACGAGCTGCTCTCAGTGAGCGGCTCGGGAGAGTGTTAATGGACAAGAAAACCACCATCTGCCGTGGCGTCAGCGCGGTAATGCCCCTCTGTATAGGAGACTTTCCGTTCTCCTTCATCGTTGGCGCATTAAGCGTCAGCGCTGGCATGAGTGTGTGGCAGAGCACAGCCTGGTCCTGCATCGTAATTGCTGGTTCAGCCCAGATGCTGGCAGTGAACATGCTGAAAACCGGTGCCAGCCTGGGGGTAATTATCTTCACTACCTTCGTCATCAATCTGCGCCACGTACTCTACAGTGCCTCTCTGGCCGGTAAAATCCGGGATGCTTCTTTTTTTCAAAAATGCCTGATGTCTTACGCGCTGACCGATGAGGTTTATGCCACCACGATTAAAGAGATGGAAGAAAACAGGGGAGACAAATACCTCTTCTATTTCACCGTTATGCTGACTTTCTGGGGATTCTGGGTGCTGGCAAACTTTATGGGCGCGATGATCGGGTCTTCTTTCCCGGATATTCAGAAATACGGTCTGGATTTTGCGATGGTGGCCGCTTTCATCGCCATCGTGGTGCCTCAGGTCAAAAGTCAGGCCTGCACGGTCGCGGCTCTGGTCGCCTCTATGTCAGGCGTACTGCTGGTTATCCTGCCGTGCTCACTGGGTATCGTCATCGCCTCTCTGCTTGGCGTGCTTGCGGGCCTGGCGGTGGATCTGTCGGAAGAACGCAGGCAGAAAAACGTCAGCGGCTCTTCCATCATCAGGGACACCGCACATGAATAATAGCTACTTTGCTGCGCTGACATTGGGTATGGCAGCGGTGACATTTCTCATCCGCGTCTCCTTTACCGGGATGGCAGGCAAAATACAAATGAGCGAACGGGTCAGGAAAACACTGCGCTTCGTACCCGTGACCGTGCTGCCTGCCATCATCACCGTCCAGATTCTGGACATTAACTCACGTATGCAGTTCGACCTGCATAATCCCAAGGTGATTGCGGCGATCGTCTGTACTTTAGTGAGCTTTCGGTTTGGCCTGATTTGGGTGGTCATCAGCGGAGTAGGCTCACTGATTCTGCTTAACCAATTTATGTAACGGAAGAGAGAAGCATTAAATGAACATTATCAGTACAAAACAGGCACCGGCAGCCATTGGTCCTTACGTTCAGGCAATAAGCACCGGCAGCATGGTTTTTACCTCTGGACAGTTACCGGTCGATCCGGAAACAGGGCTAATGTCAGAGGCGATTGAAGTTCAGGCTTACCAGTCTCTGGAGAACGTCAGAGCGATCATCGAAGCCTCAGGTCTGGCGGTGAAAGACATTGTTAAAACAACCGTTTTTGTCAAAGATCTGAACGACTTTGCCGCCGTAAATGCGGTTTATGAAGCCTTTTTTACAAAGCACGCCGGAGCATTTCCAGCGCGTTCCTGTGTTGAGGTGGCTCGTCTTCCGAAAGATGCCAAAATTGAAATCGAGGCGTTAGCGGTGCTGTCGTAGCAGACAGAATTGTCATTAGCAGGCTGCTGCCGTAAAAGGTAGCAGCGTTGCATTCACTTTCTGTTCCGATTCATGATGCCGCCCGGCATTGTTGATGTTGTAGTGTTGAATCAGCAAAGTATAAACAGCTTGTGTTTTATCCGCATAACACTAATTATGTTAAATTAATTGTACGGACGCGCACCCTATGTTGCGCGATGCAGTCACCTGTACATCAATGATGCTATTGCTTGCAGCTTATTACTATAATTATGCATGTTTTGAAATTTAGAGGTTTAGAATTTGTCACGGGGTTTTGTTGGCACACACAGAACAACAGTATCCTTAAGCTTGAGTTCTGCAAGTGTAGGAACTTTATTAATGAGCAGTGTAGTACTCCCGGCTTCTCCCAATTGAAGAAATCTACGCTCAAGTTCTTTTTCTTTGTCCGCCGAGTTCTCGAATAATTCATATTTGCACAGATTCGAGTTCTCAGTAAATTCGCTCATTTTTTCCTCATATTCTGAGCGTGTAAAGTAAGCATGTGCGCCAGGAAATATTGAGAAAATAGCTAAGCATGATAAAATGAGAATTAATAGTGAGGATGTAAATCTCATTTTGGCAAGATCTGGATGGCGCTTTGCATATGCCAGTTTTTGCATGGTCGGTGTTATGGTTTTTTCTTTTATAAGCACCTGGTCAACATTGAATTTTTTATCTGTATTGTAGAATTGTATAATGACAGAGTCATTTGGAAAAACTTCATTAATTAAAATCTCTTTTAAATCGGGCATTACCTCAAAAACGACATCTACATCACGGCGATGATAAATTAAGCGAGGAAGATATTCATATGAACCTGACATTAAAACTCGTATGTTTTTCTGAACGCTGGTAGTGAAATTGTCTATGCGGAAATAAAGGCAACTTAACTGTTCAATTTTTTCTAAAGCCTCTTTGCTTAAATCCTTGGTTATTTCATTCGGAATTTCGAACATATCTTGTTTTTCAATGAATGTATAACCAATTGCATCTGGAAGTTCCTGCCGAATTTTTATTGCAGCGAGAATTTGATCAAACATTCTAAATCCTTTCTACTTTTCAGGTTAATATAGTTGGCTGACGTAACAACTTGTTAAATTATTAATAAAAATAATAAAGTCAAAGTGTCATTTTATAATAAAATCCCTGGCCGACAAAGTTATTATCGACTCTCAGGAATTATTTTTATATAATAAATGAGTAGGTCATGCCCGTTACCATTATAGTCTTTGATAAAATTATTTTTTCTGGCCTTATATAAACCGGGAGGCTATATGAAAAACAAGCTCAATCCAAAAGACATATTTTTATTTTAAAATTCGATTTATCGATAGCGGTAAATCCTGATGAAATCTGTCCTCTCCACAGAAAATATGCATGTATGATCAAATCAGGCCTTACTAACGCATTCTCTCACTGGCAAGATGATACACATCATTGCGCTCGCGCTTACCTACAGCCACTACGGCAATGATCAGTTGATCGTCGATCACCTGATAAACCAGCCGAAAGCCGGACGCCCGAAGTTTGATTTTGTAGCAGTCTTTAATGCCACGTAATTTTGCCGAGGGGATATGGGGATTCTCACAACATTTCTTAAGCTTTTTAGCAAACTGCTGCTGGAGAGATTTGTCCAGCTTCTGCCATTCTTTAAAAGCCTCTTCCCTGAACTTGACGGTATAACTCACAAAAGTGCATCCAGATCGACATCAAGCAGAGGCTGGTTGCTCCGTTCGTGGACCAGCTTAGCCAGTTCCTGATCGTCAAGGGCATCAAGCATCTGTTCATAAAGCTCAGCCGGCACGCAATAGAATGCAGGCTGGTTGCGGTTGAGAATAGCGACGGGATAGCCGTCCCCGGCATTAACAGTAGCCATCGGGTTTTTTTTAAGTTCGCTGACGCTGGCACTGGTATCGCTTAAAATGATGTGTGGCATAAGGCCTCCAGGACTGCTTAACAGGTCTTTATGGTATCAGGATGAAGACCTGTTAACCAGTCATGGTGTACTGACAGAATCCGATTTATCCAGAATGAAAAGCACTAATTCAGTTAAGAAAAAGCCGCTGATTATGACTTGCGCGACACCCGGTAGCTTCGGCAAGGTTATGTCATACGATATAAAGCCCCAAACCACAGACAGGCGGTTTTAGTTATCCCTGTTATTACAACCTGAATGTGGCTTATGCACTATGGCTCACGATTCAGGGTTTGAGGATAACCTTTGTCCAGCCATTATCACGATCGTCAAAATGCTTATAGCCTTCGGGAGCGTCTGCCAGTGCAAGACGGTGCGAGATGATCTGCGACGGATTGGCTCTGCCCTGATGGATAAGCCTGGCGAGCTGGCGGTTGTAGGCTTTCACATTACACTGGCCGGTCTTCATCGATTGTCCTTTAAACCAGAACGTACCAAAATCGAACGGCACTTTTCCCTCTTTAGCCAGTTCGGTTGCACCGCCGGGATCCTGAGGAACAAAAACGCCTACCGTACCAATGCCGCCCGTGGCTTTGGTGGATGCAACAAGGCTGTTCAGTGTGGCGGAGTTATCCTCGTGGCCATGTTTATTGCAGCACTGATAACCCACGCATTCGCAACCGCAATCCGTGCCGCGCCTGTCGGTGAGTTCGAGGATTTTATTTACCGCCTCATCACCCACGCCATTGATCGCCACTGCGCCAAGCTGTTCGGCTAACGCCAGTCTGTCCGGATGAGTATCGACCACAAAGACCTGTGATGCGCCTTTAATCATGGCCGAGTGCGCAGCCATTAAGCCGACCGGGCCAGCGCCGTAAATGGCAACACTCTCGCCAGGGCGCAAGCCTGCCAGTTCAGTGGCATGCCAGCCGGTGGGGAAGATATCAGAAAGCAGAACGTAATCTTCCTCTTTTTCTACCGCATCCGGCGGCAGTACCAGGCAGTTAAAATCAGCATAGGGAACGCGAAGTAGCTCCGCCTGTCCGCCCTCCCATTCACCCATCTCCGCAAAGCCATAGGCGGCACCTGCCGTACCCGGGTTGGCTGTCAGACAGTAACCGGTTAACCCTTTCTCGCAATTTTCACAGAAGCCGCAGCCGACGTTAAAGGGCAGACAGACATAATCACCGACTTTAACGCGCTCCACAGCGCTGCCAGCCTCAATAACCTGTCCCAGGTTCTCATGGCCGAAGATGCGACCCTGCTCGAAGCTGGTTCGCCCTTCGTACATATGTAAGTCAGAACCGCAGATATTGGTGGTGGTAATACGGACAATCACATCGGTGGGACGAACGATTTTCGGATCCGGAACGTCTTTGACTGAAACGTCAAACGGTCCGTTATAGACAACTGCTTTCATAGTGTTCACCTCTCGTGCATGCTCAGTTTTGAGGGTGGCGACTGCGTGATACATTGCTGTCACCACCTTCTTCGTGATGCTGCTTTTTCAGTCAAATGGCGCGACTGAAGGTGTAAGTGTAGAACAGCTTATGGCGCAGTCTGGCAAAAGAAATATCATGTAACTCTATGAAATATAAAACCGCTTCGCTAAAAACCCATTTATCTCCCTCTGTCGTTCTGCTTATCCTCGTCCTGCTGTAACGCTCCGGGATAATGCTGGAACAGGATTAGCGAGGCCGCCTGTTGCTATTTAACAGCCTGATTATCATCAGATGTCAGACGGCGTTTATCCTGATAAACATCCGCCTGATGTTTGCCTACTTCTTATCCTGTGACCACGTCGCGCTGCGGATATCGACCTTCACCGGCAACAGACCAATCCGGGTAAAGGTATCTGCCAGCGCCTGCTGCTGGGTGAAGACTTCTGGCGTCATCCGCTCTGCGCCAAACGGCATTCTTGCCAGCGCGCGCTGCCAGATCGGCTGCGGCAGGCCGGTTGAGGTGGACATGATTTTTGCTGCTTCTTCCTGATTTTGATTAGCCCACTGACTCAGTGAACCCAGCTCATCTACCACCTCAGTGGCGATATGTGGATATGTCTCTGCGAACTTACGACTGGCAAGATAGAAGGTGTAGTGTGGCACCAGCCCTTCGGCACTTTTAAGCAGCCGCGCATGGGCATTAGTTTCCACTTCGGCGTAATAGGGATCCCAGATGACCCAGGCATCCACCGCACCACGCTGGAAAGCGGCGCGCGCATCAGCAGGTGGCAGATAGACCGGCGTAATGTCTTTATAGGTCAGCCCGGCCTGCTCCAGCGCGGTGACCAGCAGATAATTAACGTCAGAGCCTTTATTCAGCGCCACGCGCTTGCCTTTGAGATCCGCCACACTTTTAATCGGGGAGTCAGCGGGCACCACAATCGCTTCGGTTTTAGGGTTAGCAGGCGAGTGTCCCAGATAAACCAGATCGGCCTGCGCTGCCTGCGCGAATGTCGGTGGCGCGTCGCCGGTAGCGGCCAGATCGATACTGCCGATGTTTAAGCCTTCCAGCATCTGCGGTCCGGCCGGGAACTCAATCCAGTGCACCGCAATACCCTGCTTTTTAAATTCCTGATCCAGCGTGCCGCGATACTTCAGCAGCGCGAAGATATTGGCTTTCTGAAAACCGATGTTCACTGTCTCGGGTTTCTCTGCTGCCTGGGTGTTGAACGCGAAACCCGCCTGGGCGGCAATCATCATTACGCTGAGTAAAACTTTTTTCATCTCTCATTCCTGAGTCTGGTTGTTGTCTGCGCAACATAACAAACGCGGGTTGAAGCGCTTAGCGATGAAATGTTCGATGCTTAGCTAAAAAAACGCTATGGATGCCAGACCGACTCGCGTACGCGAATGGCGCGACTGAATAACCCCAGCGCATAGAAGCGGTCCGCGATGGTCTGCTGTTCCCGGATGATGGCCAGGTTCATTCTCTGAGTCTGATGACTGCGTCGGGCTAAGGCATGCATCAGTGAGGTGGCAGAGATGCCGAGTTCCGTGGAGAGCAGTCCGGCAGCTTCAGCACGATGCGCATCAATGTAGCGGCCGGTCTGCTCCAGCGCACTAAGCAGAACATGTAACAGATCGCCAGAGTGCGTCGCAAATCCGCGCTCAGCCAGGTAAAACTGATGGTTATTGACCCGGCCTGTGCCATCCGTAATCACCCTGAACTCTCCGCTGTTCTCAGCATCACTGAGTAACGGATCCCACATCATCCAGGCATCCACCGCGTTGAGGTCGCTGGGTGTCAGCGGATATTTAGGCGGGGCATAGACAATGCGCACATCATCCAGCGCTAAACCCGCCTCATCCAGAATCTGTAATAACAGATAGTGAACGTTGGAGCCGCGATTCACTGCGATGCGTTTGCCCCTGAGATCGCCAATCTGCTGAACCGGGCTGCTGTTCGGCACCAGCAGCGCCACGCTCTGCGGGGCGGCAGGTTCCCAGGCGACATAGACCATCGGACTGTTGCTGGCCTGTGCAAACAAGGGTGGAACCTCACCGGTGGTCCCGAAATCGATCTCCTTATTGCTCAGCGCATGCAGAAGCTGGGGACCCGCAGGAAACTCACTCCACATGACGCTGACACCCTGCCCGGCCAGCTGCTGCTCCAGAGACTGGCGCGCTTTCAGAATGCCAAGGTTGCCAAATTTCTGATAACCAATACGCAGTTCCCGCTCCCGCTCAGGCTGCTGACCAGGAGCAGCATCGCGCTGACGCACTGAACCGCGGCGCGGTTTAATCACCCCAAGATGCCCCAGCTGTGTGCGCAATGTATGTCGGCTGATCCCCAGCAGCGCGGCCGCCTGTAACTGATTACCCTGCGTGAGTTCCAGCGCATTTTTCACCAGCGCAGCAATGACCCGGGGATAGAGCGGCGAGTCACTCTGCTGCATCTGCTGGCGTAAAAACTGATCCAATGCCTCCTCTCCCTGCGGCAGATCGCTCCCCGCAAGTGGGCTTAGCCGCAGCTGCTGGGGCGTGACCAGTGAGGTTTTGCTGAGCAGCACGGCGTTGTGCAGCGTGTTCTCCAGTTCACGGATGTTGCCTGGCCAGCTGTAGTTCATCAACACCGTCATGGCTTCATCGCTGAGGCGAAGCTGAGGACGACCAAGACGGCGCGCATAGAGTTGCAGGAAGTGACTGGCCAGCACCGGTATATCTTCGCAGCGCTGGCGCAGCGGTGGCAGTGTGACGCTGGCCACATTCAGCCGGTAGAAGAGGTCTTCCCGGAATCGGCGTTCACGGATAGCCACCGCCAGATCCCGGTTGGTCGCGGCAATGACCCGCACATTGACTTTTACCGGCCTGGACGAACCCACGCGGGTGATCTCACGCTCCTGCAGCACGCGTAGCAGCTTCACCTGCAGCGACGGGCTTAGCTCACCAATCTCATCCAGCAGTAACGTACCGCCCTCAGCCGCCTCAAACCAGCCACGATGCCTATCCTGTGCGCCGGTAAAGGCACCCTTCTCATGACCAAACAGCTCCGACTCCGCCAGGCTCTCGGTAAGTGCGCCGCAGTTAACCGCCAGAAAAGGCTGCCGGCTGCGGGCGCTGTGGTGATGCAGATAGCGCGCCATCACCTCTTTGCCGGTGCCGGTTTCGCCAATAATTAATACGGTTGCATCAGTGGGCGCGAGCTGGTCCAACACGCTTTTGAAGGCGCGCGATGCGGGATCAATTAACTCAGGGCTGGATATCTGCATCTCTTTTACCGGGTGAGTTGGAAAGTCATGACCATACCGCGCCGCTGACGCCGAAACGAGAGGCGAAACAAGTCAGATTGTTGCCAATGCAGCAGTATGCAACTGCCTCTGTTGCCAACGCAGCAGATTAACGCCAGTCAGCAGGGTGCTATATGACTGAATTTAATAATAAAAAAATTTCACCGTACTGGCACGCATCCTGCTAAAGCCTATATAACCAAAGGGATTAACCCTATGTGATAAATTCGAATATCGTTATAAAGGAATCTGCTAATGAGTCATGCGACACAGGAAAACCTCAACCTCTTCTGGTTTCTGCCTACCCATGGTGACGGGCGCTATCTGGGCACCACCGAAGGCGGCAGAGCAGTCGATTTACCCTATTTACAGCAGGTTGCGCTGGCGGCAGATAATCTGGGCTACTACGGTGTGTTAATCCCGACCGGTAAAAGCTGCGAGGATTCATGGCTGGTCGCCTCGGCACTGGCACCGATTACCAAAAAGCTGCGCTATTTAGTGGCCGTGCGTCCCGGCCTGCAACCGCCCAGCCTGGCGGCGCGTATGGCGGCGACGCTGGATCGTCTTTCCGGCGGCCGGTTGCTGATCAACGTGGTCACAGGTGGCGATCCGGTGGAGAACAAAGGTGACGGCATCTTCCTGAGTCATGAAGAGCGCTATCAGGTGACCAAAGAATTTCTTGAGGTCTATTCCCGCCTGCTGAAAGGCGAGAAGGTCGACTTTGAAGGCGAACATATTCGCGTGGAAGGCGCTGAGATCCTCTTCCCGCCGGTGCAGGAAGACGGGCCGCCACTCTATTTCGGTGGCTCGTCTGAGGCCGCTATCGACGTTGCGGCGAATCAGATCGACACCTATCTGACGTGGGGCGAGCCGGTTGAGCAGGTCGCGGAGAAACTGGCGGTGGTTCGCCAGCGGGCGCAGGAGAATGGCCGCACGCTCTCTTATGGCATCCGGTTGCATGTCATTGTACGAGAAACGGAAGAGGAAGCCTGGGCAGCGGCCGATCGGCTGATTTCGCATCTGGATGAAGAGACTATTGCCGCCGCGCAGAAGATCTTTGCCCGCATGGACTCCACCGGTCAGGCGCGGATGAGTGCCTTGCATCAGGGTTCGCGGGAGAGCCTGCGCATCGGTCCCAATCTCTGGGCGGGTGTCGGCCTGGTGCGCGGCGGCGCAGGAACTGCGCTGGTCGGCAATCCGCAGCAGGTTGCCGATCGTATCCGGGAGTATCAGGCACTGGGCATTGAGAACTTTATCTTCTCCGGCTATCCACACCTTGAAGAGGCACACCGCTTTGCTGAACTGGTCATGCCATTGTTACCGCTGGCCGCCAACGCCGAAAAGAAACAGCGCAGCGTGAATACCGGCCCGTTTGGTGAAACCATCGGCGGCGACCGTCGCCCGGCTAAACAGGCCAGCGCCAGCTAGTTAGTTAACAGAAAAAGGCTCGCTTATGTCACAACAGCAGATTGTCATTATCGGCGGCGGGTTCACCGGCACTGCGCTGGCGATCCATCTGGCCCGCGCTGACCAGGCGGGGTTGCAGGTGACGGTGATTGAACCTCGCGCGCAGCTGGCGCAGGGCGTGGCATACGGCACTACCGATCCAGCCCACCGCATTAATGTGCCAGCCGCCAGAATGCAGCTTGTCGGTGATGAAGAGGGGGCATTTGATCGCGACTATCGCGCCTCGCCCGACTTCAGGGCCGATCCAGAAGCGCTGTGGCATGACGGTAATGTCTACCCGCAGCGCGGTAAGTTTGGTCACTGGGTCAATGCGCAGTTTGTTCATCAGCAGCAGCACTCACCGGTGAAACTGAGCCATCTGCGTGACAGTGCCGTCGCTTTTAAAGATGGCGTGGTGACCACGGCCTCCGGGCAGCAGATTCATGCCGATCAGGTGGTGCTGGCGATCAGCCATCCTCCGCCGGATCTGCCTGCTCTGCTGAGGCCGTTACAGGGCCATCCGGATTTGATTGCCAATCCCTGGCAGCGCGACGCGCTGGCGCAGGTCGCCCGTGACGATCGGGTCGCGATTATCGGTTCAGGCCTGACCATGTCCGATGTCGTGGCGTCACTGGATCGCCAGCTGCACCGCGGAAAGATTACCGTCTTCTCCCGTCGTGGTCAGTTGCCGCGCGCCAACCTGAGTGGCAGTTTTGAGAACTACACGCTGGATTACGATCAGCCGCAACCTGCGACCGCGCGCGGCTGGTTACATCGGGTGCGACAGGAAGTTAAACAGGCGGCGGCGCTGAATCTGCCCTGGCAGCTGGTGCTGGATGATATTCGCCGTAACGGTCAGCGCATCTGGCAGAGTCTTTCGCTGCATGAGCAGCAGCGCTTTCTGCATCACCTTCGCCCCTGGTGGGATGTTCACCGCTACCGCATTGCGCCGCAGGTGAGCCAGGTTCTTAGCCAGCAGCAGGCCAGCGGTCAGCTGTCGCTGCTGGCGGCACGTCTGATTGCCGCTGATGCGAGGGGAAACACTCTTCGGCTCACGCTGCGCCTGCGTGGCGCGCAATCACACATGCTGGAGGTGGATAAAGTCATTGTCACCACCGGCCCTGCACACAACGCTCTGCTTAACAGCAATGCGCTGCTGCGTCAGCTCCATGGCGATGGCGTTATCCAGCCTGACCCGCTGGCGTTGGGAATCCGGGTCAATGCGCTATCACAGACGCTGAATGCGCAGGGCAAGGCTAATCCACATCTCTATGTCGCCGGGCCTGCCGCGCGGGGGCGCTTTGGCGAGCTGATGGGATTACCGCAGGTGGCGGAACATGCTGAATCTGTAGCAAGGCAACTGCTTAGTGCCCCGCCACTGCCGCTCAGCGAGCGATGTCCCGGCTCACTCACCTACTGAACCTTCCTCCTGAAACACACTTTAAAAGGTGGGCGGCAAGCGATTGCCGCATCCGCTCTGGAGTCGCTATGTCATCGCAACGTGAAATTCGCCTGAATGCTTTCGATATGAACTGTGTTGGTCATCAGTCACCCGGCTTGTGGGCGCATCCCCGCGACCGCTCATGGCAGTATAAAGACCTGGCGTACTGGACCGATTTAGCCCGCCTGCTGGAGCGCGGTAAGTTTGACGGGCTGTTTATTGCTGACGTGCTGGGTGTCTACGACGTGCTCAACGGTAATAACCATGCCGCCATCCGTCAGGCGACACAGGTGCCGGTTAACGATCCGCTGGCATTAATCACGCCGATGGCCATGGTGACGGAACACCTGGGCTTTGGCCTGACCGCCTCGTTGTCGTTTGAACACCCCTACCCGTTTGCGCGACGGATCTCGACCCTGGATCATCTGACCAAAGGCCGTATTGGCTGGAATATTGTCACCTCCTACCTGGAAAGTGGTGCACGCAACATTGGCCAGCAGACCCAGACCGATCACGATGCACGCTACGACTACGCCGATGAGTATCTGCAGGTTATCTATAAGCTGCTTGAAGGAAGCTGGGAAGACGACGCTGTCCTGCGTGATCGTGAACGTCATATTTTCAGCGACCCCAGTAAAATCCATCCGATTAACCATCAGGGAACGTTTTTCCAGGTGCCGGGTATTCATCTTTGCGAGCCCTCTCCGCAGCGCACGCCGGTGCTTTATCAGGCCGGTGCCTCCAGCCGCGGTAAAGCCTTTGCAGCGGAGCATGCTGAATGTGTATTTGTCGCGGCACCGTCGAAAGTGCTGCTGAAGAAAACCGTGGCGGATATTCGCCGCAGGGCCGCTGAGGCGGGACGCGACCCGCGTTCCATACTGATCTTCAATCTGCAGACGGTGATAGTGGGTGAAACTGACCTGGCGGCACAGGCCAGATGGCAGGAGTACAAAAGCTATGTCAGTTACGAAGGCGCGCTGGCGCTCATCTCGGGCTGGACAGGTATTGATTTCGGGCAGTATCAGCCGGATCAGGTCCTGAAGCATCTGCATACCAACGCCATTCAGTCGGCGGTCGAAACCTTCTCCACGGCCGACCCCAACCGTCAGTGGACGGTGCAGGGTCTGGCGGACTGGGTGGGCATTGGCGGTTTTGGCCCGCTGCTGGTGGGTAGCGCCGAAACTGTGGCCGATGAGTTGCAGAGCTGGGTTGAAGAAACCGACGTTGACGGGTTTAACCTCGCTTACGCCGTGACGCACGAAACCTTCACTGACGTGGTAGAACTGCTGGTGCCGGAACTGCAAAAGCGCGGCGTTTACAAGCAGGACTATCAACCCGGCACGCTGCGTGAGAAGTTGTTCGGGCAGGGACCACGGCTGACAGTGCCGCATCCGGGTGCCGGTTATCGCCGTATCACAGGCGCGGAGCAGTGGACAGAAAGCGTGGAGGCCTCATGATTGAGATTACGGGGCTGAGTAAAACGTATGCCGGGCCACAGAACCGTCAGATTGAGGTGCTGAAAGATATTACGCTCAGCGTTCCTGCCGGTTCAATTACGGCGGTCGTCGGGCCAAGCGGCGCGGGAAAATCGACGCTGGCAAAGTGCATCAGTCTGCTGGAGCGACCAACATCGGGAAGCATCCGGGTCAATGGTGAGGATCTCTCACATTACACGGGTGAGACTTTACGTCACAAACGTCGGGCGATAGGCACGGTGTTTCAGTCATCCGCGCTGCTGCAGCGCAAAACCGCCTGGGAAAATGTGGCGCTGCCGCTGGAATGGCTGGGCGTGGTGCCTGTGGAGATCAAACGCCATGTTGGTACGCTACTGGAGAGCGTCGGTCTGAGTGACAAGGCGGGCTTTTATCCGTCTCAGCTCTCGGGCGGCCAGCGCCAGCGTGTGGGTATCGCCCGGGCGCTGGCGCTTAAGCCCTCGGTGTTGCTGGCTGACGAGGCCACGTCCGGGCTTGATCCGGATGCCACCCGCGCCATTCTGACGTTACTAAAAACCCTGCGCGATCAGTTTGGGCTATCAATCATCTTTATTACCCACGAAATGGATGTGGTGCGGCGCGCAGCCGACGCCGTCGCGCAGATTGCAGACGGCAGGCTGGTGCAACAGGGCCATTTACGTCAGCTGCTGGCCACGCCCGATTCGTCGCTCGGCCAGCAACTGTTCCCACTCCAGCCACTCGCTGGGTCCGGCGATCTGCTGCTGCAACTCACCTATGGCGACCGCCCGATTGCTATCGACTGGATCAGCCGTCTGACGCAGCAGTTTGCCCTGCAGGTGGATCTGCTGGCCGCACACGTTGAGCAGGTTGGCGATGCGCTGGCGGGACGGATGCGGGTGGCCATTCGCTTTTCCCATTCTGGTATCACGCCCAGGCAGGTGACAGAGCAACTGCAGCACTATGGTATTCATGCTGAGATCCTGGAACAACGTGCGGCCCTGCAGGAGGTAGTATGAAACCGGCTGACGTATTGAGCCAGGATACGCCGTGGAACCAGATCCCGGCGCTGATGCTGCCGGCCTACGGAGAAACCTGGCTGATGGTGGCTGTGGTGATGCTGTTTGTGGTGACACTCGGTGGCCTGCTGGGGGTGGTGCTGTTTAACACCTCGCGGCAGGGGCTGTTTCCGCACAGGACGCTGCACCAGATTCTGGGCTGGATTATCAACATGGGCCGTTCACTCCCTTTTCTGGTGCTGATGGCGGCCATTATCCCTTTTACCTTCTGGCTGACCGGCACCACTATTGGCATCCCCGCAGCCGTGGTACCGATGATCATCGCCGGCACGCCCTTTTTTGCCCGGCTGGTCAGCAATGCGTTGCGTGCACTGCCCGCTGATGTCACCGCCGTGGGCCTGGTCTCCGGCGGTTCCACATGGCAAATCATTACCCGCGCCCAGATTAGTGAAGCCCTGCCCGCAATTGTGGCAGCCATTGTGCTGAATCTTATTTCGATGATTGAGTATTCCGCTATCGCCGGAACGATCGGTGCCGGGGGGATTGGCTATCTGGCTGTGGTTTACGGCTATCAGCGTTTTGATAATCACATCATGGTGGCCACCATTATGGTGCTGATCGTCACTATTCAGCTGGTTCAGTTTTTAGGCGACCGTTTGATTTCGGCGCTGCAACCTTATCAGGGAAAACATTCAACATGACGCATCACGACTTTGAAATCCGACAGAAGAAAAAATGGCCGTGGGTAGTGGCTGGGGTGGTCTTACTGTTGATTGCCGCTGCGGTCTGGTATCAGGTTGCGCACAAGGCCCGCACCGTCACTTTTGGCACCACGCTGAAAGTCCATTTTGAACCGGCGATGGCCGGTGAAGAGCGGCTGATTCAGTTTGTGGCGCAACATATAGCGCCCGACTACGGCATTAAACTGGAGGCGGAAGGATTGCAGGATCCGGTACAGGCCGATCGCGCAGTGGCGGAGGGTAAATATGCCGCCACCGTCTATCAGCATCAGTGGTGGCTGAAACAGGTGGTGGATGCCAATAAATTTCCGCTGACAGCCACCCTGCCGCTGTTCCAGTGGGCGTTTGGCATCTACTCAGATCGCTACCGTGCCATCAGTGAACTGCCACAGGGCGCGGAGATTGTGGTGCCCAATGATGGCGCTAATCAGGGTCAGGCCTTATGGCTACTGCAGCGTATCGGCCTGATTGGCCTTGATCCGGCGATTGAGCCACGCACCGCAAAACTCAAAGACATCAAAGAGAATCCTCATGGTTTCAACTTTAAAGAGCTGGATCTGTTGACCATGCCACGTGCGCTGAATTCGGTTGATGCAGCCATCGGCTATGTTTCACAGTTTGATGCCGGAAAAGTACCGCGCGAAAAAGGCATTTTATTCCCGCCAGCCCCTCGCACCTTTGCCTCTCAACTGGTTATAGGTACGCCCTGGCTGGCAGATGAAAATATTGTCCGGCTTAAAAAAGCCTTCGCCGACCCCCGGCTACAGCAGTGGCTGAAAGAAACGCAGGATCCGCTGGTGAAAGGCGTGCTGGTGCCGGTTTCCGCAGAATAATCAATAGGCCTGGACTGGCCCGAACCGGATGAATCACTGCATTCATCCGGTCTTTTCCATGTCTGAAAAATGACATTAACTTATTGAATTATATAGAATAGTTATCCATATTTGTTGGTTGTTTACTGAGCCGGGAATGCCTATAAAAACCTCGTGACCTGCTGAATATAATAACGAGGATATGATGAGTACATTAGAGATTGACAACACCCTGACCGCCCCGCCGCCCCACTCCACGCCGGTTCGTTCGGTGAGTGATGTGGCCCGGCTAATCAACAGTAAAACGGAGAAAAACAGCTACGCCCGCTGGATTGTGTTCCTGGCGCTGGGCGGTGTATTTCTTGATGCCTACGATCTCACCACGCTCTCTTATGGTATTGACGATGTCGTGAAAGAGTTTGGCTTAACCCCGGTGCTGACCGGACTGGTCACCTCTTCAATTATGATCGGCACTATCGTCGGTAATCTGGTCGGCGGCTGGCTGACCGATAAATATGGCCGCTACTCGGTGTTTATGGCGGACATGCTGTTCTTTGTGGTCTCTGCGATAGCTGCGGGTCTGGCACCCAACGTCTGGGTATTGATTGGCGCACGCTTTCTGATGGGCATCGGGGTCGGGATCGATCTGCCGGTTGCCATGGCCTACCTGGCAGAGTTCTCTAAATTCTCCGGCAAAGGCAACAAAGCGTCGCGTCTCGCGGCCTGGTGCCCGATGTGGTACGCCGCGTCATCTGCCTGTTTCTTTATTATTTTTGCGCTCTATTTCCTGCTGCCTGCCGAACACATCGACTGGTTATGGCGTGCCTCGCTGTTGTTTGGCGCGGTACCGGCGCTGCTCATTATCGCCGTGCGCAGCAAATTCATGAATGAGTCACCGCTGTGGGCAGCCAATCAGGGAGACCTGAGCGGTGCAGTTCGTATCCTGCGCGACTCCTACGGCATTATTGCGCATGAAGAGCAGCCCGAAAAAACCGAAACCGCGAAAGCGGCCCCGAAAGTGAGTTTCCGCGTGCTGTTTCAGAAGCCTTACCTCGAACGCACGATCGTCAGCGCAGTAATGAACGTCTGTATCGCATTTGAGTACACCGCCATCGCATTCTTTCTGCCCTCTATCCTGGCGCAGTTCCTGGGCGCGGGCGTGTTTGAAACCATCTCCGCCTCACTAGGGCTGAACGCGCTGTTTGCCTTTACCGGCGGTCTGCTGGGGATGCGGCTGGCATGGAAGTTCCCTTCCAGACATGTGGCGATTGCGGGTTTTGCCCTGCAGTTTATTGCGCTGATCTCGCTGGCGCTGATCGGTCATCCACAGGCCACTGCTGGCGTGGTGTTTGCCGTGCTCATGCTGGGACTCTGGCTGTTTGCCGAAGGGTTCGGCCCCGGTGCGCAGTTAATGATCTATCCGGCGCTCTCTTATCCTACCCACATTCGCGCAACCGGTGTTGGCTTCAGTCGCTCGCTCTCTGGTATCGGCAGTGCGCTGGCACTATTTATCCTGCCCATTCTGCAGGCCCGTTATGGTACCAACATGTTCTGGATCGTCTCTCTCGCCGCCCTTATCCCCATTATTTTCCTGTTGATTATCCGGTTTGAACCGACCCGACAGGACATTGATGAACAATCTGCAACAGGAGAAGATCATGTCTGAATTAACCCGTACTGAATTTTCCGCGCTGACCGAACAGTTCCGGCCACTCTTTAACCGCATTGCTGAAGGCGCTGCCGCGCGTGAAATCAACCGTACTCTGCTGCATGAGCCAATCCGCTGGCTGAAAGAGGCGCGGTTCGGCACCCTGCGCATCCCTAAAGAAGAAGGCGGCTTCGGCGTCTCACTGCCGCAGCTTTTTTCTCTGCTGACCGCGCTGGCTGAAGCGGATTCGAATCTGCCGCAGGCACTGCGCGCGCACTTTGCCTTTATTGAGGATCGCCTGAATCAGCCGGAGAGTGAGGATCGACGGCAATGGTTCCGCCGTTTCGTGGATGGCGAGCTGGTGGGCAGTGGCTGGAGTGAAATCGGAGCGGTTAAGCTGGGTGAGGTCAACACCCAGGTCTCACCGGCAGAGGGAGAATGGCGCATCAGCGGTGAGAAGTTTTACAGCACCGGCACGCTCTATGCGGACTGGATTGATGTCTATGCACAGCAGACTGACAACGGCCGCGATGTCATCGCGCTGGTGAACACGCATCAGAATGAGGTAGAGCGTGATGATGACTGGGATGGTTTCGGGCAGCGGCTGACCGGCAGTGGCACCACACGCTTTCATCATGCCCGCGTGGAGCAGCCGCACGTTTATGATTTCAGTGAGCGCTTTCGCTATCAGACCGCATTTTATCAGCATGTGTTATTAGCTACGCTGGCGGGTATAGGCCGGGCCGTAGTGCGCGATGCGTCACAAGGGGTCGCACAGCGTAAACGGATTTACAGCCACGGCAATGCGCCTCAGGTTAAGCAGGATGTGCAGGTGCTGCAGGTAGTCGGTCAGATCAGCAGCTGGACCTGGGCCGCTGAAGCTGCCGTTGATCGGGCGACCCACTCACTGCAACGGGCATTTGAACTGCAACTGAGCGGTGCGAATGAAGCGGAGCTTCACGCGGCGAACGTTCAGGCAGAGGTGGAGTCCGCCCGGGCGCAGGTCGTCGCGGTGGAGTTAGTGACGCGAGCTGCCACGGAGTGCTTCAATGCGCTGGGCGCGTCCGATACCCGCGTCAGCAAGGTGCTGGATCGGCACTGGCGCAACGCCCGCACAGTGTCATCACACAACCCGGTGATCTACAAAATCCGCAATGTGGGTGACTGGGAGGTCAATGGCAACGATCCGACATTTATCTGGCAGATCGGCAACGGCGAAGGGGCATAAAACAGCAAGGCCGGGGGAACCCGGCCTTATACGTTTAGCGATGGTTCAGGCGACGCGACAGCCGATCGCCACACAACTGAAGGAGTGTCACCAGCGCAACCAGCACCACAATCACTGTCACCATCACCTGCATATCAAAACGCTGATAACCATAACGATACGCCAGATCCCCCAATCCGCCTGCACCGATAGCGCCGGCCATGGCTGACGCGTTGATCATCGTCACCAGCGTGATGGTAAAACCGCTGACGATGCCAGGCCGCGCTTCAGGCAGCAGCACATGCCAGATAATATGCCAGCGATGAAATCCCATGGCCTGTGCCGCTTCGGTCAGCCCTTTATCAACTTCACGCAGGCTCACTTCCGCAATACGGGCAAAAAACGGGGTAGCTGCAAGGGTGAGCGGTACGACGGCTGCCCAGACGCCATAGGTGGTTCCCACAATCCAGCGGGTAAAGGGAATTAACGCCACCATCAGGATCAAAAAGGGAATAGAACGAAAGAGGTTAACCACCCAGCCCAGCACCCGATTAAGGAGTGGGCTGGGAAAAAGATCGCCGCGTCCGCTGACCACCAGAATCACCGCCATCGGTAAGCCCAGCGCGAGCGCGAGCGCAGAGGAGACACCTACCATCAGCAGCGTATCCAGAAAGGCGACCCATAAACGTTCAATAGCCGGTGACATAACCTAATACCTCCAGTCGATCGGCGATGTGCGCCAGTTGTGTTGTCACAGATTGCGCCTCGTGTCGGGCATCCAGCAGGAGCAACAACTGGCCGGTGGGTTTGCTGTCAACCCACTCGATAGCGCTGTAAATCAGGGTGATTTCGCCTGCGATCTCTGCACTCAGCGCACCGATATCGGGTTGTGCACCCTGCCCTGTGTAACGTAACCGGACTAACAAACGGGATTGATGATGCTGCCGGTGGGCAGTCAGGCGTGTGCCGATCGACTCCGGCAGAGCATGATGATTGGGGTTCAGCAGCTGGCGCGTCGTCTCCTGCTGCGGGTCGCTATAAACCTGCCAGACCGGGCCGCACTCAATGATTTCACCCTGATCGATTACCGCAACGTTGTGGCAAAGGTCATGAACGACGTCCATCTCATGAGTGATCAATACAATGGTAATATGGCGTTGCTGATTGATCTTTTTAAGCAGCGCCAGAATCGAGCGTGTCGTTTCGGGGTCGAGTGCTGATGTCGCTTCATCGCACAGCAGCAGTTCCGGATCATGGACCAGCGCACGGGCAATACCGACGCGCTGTTTCTGTCCACCGGAAAGTTGTGCGGGCCAGGCGTGTTGCCGCGCCTCCAGCCCGACCAGCGCCAGCAGCTCATCCACTTTGCGCGCCCGCACGGCAGCAGGTACGCCTGCCACTTTGAGCGGTAGCTCAATATTCTGCCGTACGGTTTTGGCCGATAGCAGATTGAAGTGCTGGAAAATCATGCCGGTGCTGCGCCGCCATTCGACCAGTTGCCGCGTGTTAAGCGCGCTGATATCGGTGCCATCGATCACAATGCGCCCGGCAGTCGGCTCTTCCAGACGATTGAGGCAGCGGATGAGCGTAGATTTTCCCGCACCGCTGCGGCCAATGATGCCGAATATTTCTCCGCGATGGATCCCGAGATTAATATTACGCAGTGCATCCACAGACTGGCCGGGATAACATTTACTTAATGCTTCAATGATGACGTGTGAAGCACCGCTGGTATGGCGCGTAGCGGCATCGGACAATGCCGACGTCTCAGGGATGCTAAGGCTGACCATGTTTACTGGCTCCAGCCTGGCTGATAGAGTTTGCCATAGAAATTGTCGAGGCTGGCGCGTACTACCGGAGAGTGCTGATAGATATCAACAAACTTTGCCAGTCGCGGATCGTCCTGATGGCCCTGACGGATTACAAACTGAATCACATATTCCGGGTGCTCCAGCCCGTCGAACAGCAGCGCCTTATTGGGATCAATTGTCTTTGCCAGACGCAGATAGTGTGGGTAGCCCTGCGCCAGGTCGACCTCTTCCAATGACCGTGAGAGCTGTACGGCTTCCACCTCGATAATTTTCAGCTTTTTTGGGTTGCTGACGATGTCATCAACGGTTGCTTTCAGTCCCACACCCGGTTTGAGCGTAATCAGCCTCGCCTTCTGCAGCAGCAGTAATCCGCGTGCGCCATTAATTGGATCGTTGGCGATAGCAACGGTGCCGGCTTCGGGAATCTGATCAATCGCACTGTGTTTTTTGGAATAAAGACCAATGTTATTAATGATGGCCGGCGCATAAGCGACCAGGTGGAAGCCGCCGGACTGATTAGCATTCTCCAGAAAAGGCTTGTGCTGGAACAGATTGACGTCGATATCACCGTTTTCAACGCTGACGTTAGGTGCCGTCCAGTCGGTAAATTCGACCAGTTCAACATCCAGGCCCTGCTTCTTTGCTTCGGCGACGGCGGTCTCCAGCGGCGGGGCAAACGCAGCGGTGGTCCCCACTTTGAGCGGGCCGGAGTAGTTCGCTGCGCTCGCAGCGGCACTGAGAGTCAGCAGCAGACCGCCCAGGGCGGCGCGTAGTGTTTTTGAGCGTGTCATGGTGATTCCTTGAGGTTAAATAGATCAATGAGGTCAGGCGGAATGACGCCAGCGTGCCGCCGGGTGACGTTCGGGCAGGCGATCCTGCTGGAAAATTTTGTGGCGCAGTGAACCGGGCTGGTAAGCCGTTTTATAGCGCCCGCGCTGCTGGAGTTCAGGTACAACTAAATCGATAAAGTCGCGATAACTCTGCGGGTTCAGAATGCGGGTCAGATTAAAGCCGTCAATGTCGCCTTCATCCATCCAGTGCAGCAGCGCGTCCGCGACCTGCGCGGGATTACCAATTATGAGTGGATAGCGACTGCCCATCGCATGCTGCTCCAGCAGGCGGCGACGGGTCCAGCCGCTGTAGGCTTTACTGACCGATTCGATAGCCCGGGTCTCCCCGCTGATAATGGGCTCGTCGAGCTCAAAGGCGGCCAGATCGAGACCAATGGAACTGGAGAAATGGGCAATGCCCGCTTCCGGGCTGGCATATTCAAGATAACTGCGGTGTTTCTCCTGTGCTTCACGCTCTGTCGGGGCCACGATTACGCCGACACCCATAAAAATGCGCAAATCATCTGCACGTCGGCCTGCCTCCACCGCCGCCTGCCGCAGTCGCTGTGTCTGCTGCCGCATCGCTGTGGGTGTCGCTGCGTTAACAAAAGTGCATTCAGCATGACGCGCAGCAAACTGAATCCCGCGTGCAGAGGTGCCCGCCTGAAACAGCAACGGGGTACGCTGGGGGGACGGACTGCTGAGGTGATAGCCCTCAACCTGATAAAATTCACCCTGATGCCTGACCGGATGAATTTTCGTGGCGTCTGCGTAAAGGCGATTCGGGCGATCAACAACCAGCGCATCATCCTGCCAGCTTCCTTCCCATAGCTGATAACTGACATCGAGAAACTCATCAGCCTGTGCATAGCGCTCATCGTGTGCCAGCAGCTGTTTGTTTCCCATGGCACGGGCGGCGCTGTCCAGGTAGCCGGTGACGATGTTCCAGCCTATCCGTCCCTGAGTCAGATGGTCGAGTGTTGATAGACGGCGCGCAAAAGGAAACGGTGCTTCATAACTGAGATTAGCGGTAACGGCGAAGCCAAGATGCTGCGTAACGCCCGCCATAGCCGAAACCAGCATCAGCGGATCGTTGACCGGTAGCTGTATCGACTCGCGTGCCGTTAGCGTAATACCCTGCTGATAAACGTCATAGACGCCCAGAATATCCGCAATAAAGAGCCCATCGAACAGTCCGCGTTCCAGCAGGCGTGCCAGATCAGTCCAGTAGGCCAGCGTATTGAATTCGATTGAACGATCTTCAGGGTGCGTCCACATACCGTGATGGATATGGCCGACACAATTCATATTAAACGCGTTGAGCAGAATCTGTTTCTGAGTCATAGCGTGCCCCGGCGCGGCGGCAGAACACCATTCAAAAGGTAATTGCCGATGGCAGGATATTTCCAGCGTACCGGATCGTGCAGGGTATGGGTGCGAGCGTTACGCCAGTGGCGATCAAAATTATATTCACGCAGGCTGGAGCGTGAACCGCCCAGTTCAAACAGCAAATTAGCCGCTTCCAGCGAGACTTCTGTCGTCCAGGCGCGCGCTCTGGCTACCTCAACTGAGGCCAGCGCTACCGTCGCGGCGTCAGACTGCTGTTGCGCGGCGTCGATGACTGCGCCTGCCTCAGCTAAGAGGGCGTCACCGGCGCTCAGTCGCGCCGCCAGACGTCCGGTGCGATCGAGCGTTAAGGGGTCATCAGTGGCACGCGTTACCCCGCTGTCAGGCCAGGGCCGGGCACGCTGGCGCAGAAAGTCGAGCATGTCGTTAAATGCGGCGCGTGCAATTCCCTGATCGATAGCGGCGTGCATAATCTGCGCAAAAGGGCCGACAGTCGTTGGCCGCTCAAATGCTGTCTGAAACGGCACCACATCTGCAGCATCCACCGTGACGTTTTCGAAGAGGACGCTGCCGCTGCCTGTGGTGCGCTGACCAAACCCGCTCCAGTCATCAATAACGGTCACACCCGCCAGATGACGTGGCACAAATACCAGTTGCTCTTTATCCTCTTCATCGCGCGCAGCCGTGGGAATGCGGTCAGCAAACAGCGCACCGGTAGCGTAGAACTTGTTGCCGTTGATAATATTGCACCGAATCTGCGTGGTCCGCTGATGTGCGGCACGGGAGGAGAACTCAGCCAGCGCATTACCCAGATGCACGCCAGTCAGTACTTCCCGATACAACCGCTGTTTTTGTGATTCACTGCCGTTAACGCGCAGAACTTCCAGCGCGTAGTAGTGATTCTGCGGAACCTGACCGATCGCGGCATCAGCCTCGCTAATCAGCGTGATCACAGACACGAGTGTGGCGGTTGATACGGCAATGCCTCCATAGGCCTGCGGCACGGTAATCGCCCCTAATCCTGATTGAAACAGGGTCTGCAGAGGGGAATGCGGCAGTTCACGTTCACGATCTCGCGCTGCGGCCCCCTCGCGGAACTGCTGCGCCAGTTGCGCAGCCACTTCCAGTGCATGCTGCTCGTTGCGAATACGGGAAGCATACTGTTTGGGCTGAACCTGACTCATTCTGTCTCCTTAAATCCATGCATGACGCGCGGGGTAGATCGCATTGAGGTAGTAATTGCCTATAGCGTATGTTTTCCAGCGCACCGGATCGTGCAGCGTATGAGTGCGCGCATTGCGCCAGTGGCGATCCAGCCCATGCTGCAGGAGCGTGGCGCGACTGCCGCCCCACTCCAGCAATTTTTCACTGGCACGCAGCGCAATGTCGGTGGTCAGCACTTTGGCTTCCGCTACGGCAATAGAGGCGGCTGCGCTGTTTTCCACTGTCAGTGCCTGCTGATCGAGTGAATCAAGCATCTTTGCGGCTCGGCGCAGTAAGGCATTTGCGGCGCTCAGTTCAGTACTGATACGACCGATGTCAGCAAGGATGTAGGGATCGTCAGCGTTGCGCTCCACGCCTGCATCCACCCAGGGGCGTGAGCTGCTGCGGACAAACTCCAGTGCATCGTCCAGCGCACCCTGGGCGATACCGGCATCAATCGCCGCCTGAATCAGCTGCGAGACAGCACCGCGCAGGGTCGGTTTTTCAGCTGGCGGCAAGGGGATAAGCAATGCAGGATCTACGGCAACCCGATCAAGCCTTACCGTGCCGCTGGCCGTGGTTCGCTGACCCATGCCTGACCAGTCATCAATAATCTCTACGCCGTCGGCAGGCAGCGGGATAAAAGCCATTGCAGGCTGGTCACCCTCCTGCAGAGCGGTGGTTACCAGAATGTCTGCGAATAATGCACCGGTTGAATAGAATTTCTCTCCGGTCAGATGGTGTTCCAGACCGTCACTGACCAGCCGTGCCTGAATGTCCCGCGTATGGCGGGTGTTCTTCTCGGGGCCCCCGTTGCCCAGTCGTTTGCCACTGACCACCGCCTGCAGCAATGTTGACTGTTGTTGCGGGTTGCCTTCGCCAAGAATGAACTGGATCAGACCAAAGTGATTTTGCGGAATCTGGCCCAGAGAGGGATCGCTGGCTGAGATGATGCGGAATACCTCCGCGATTGTCTGAAAATCCAGTCCCCCGCCACCATAGCGGCGTGGAATACTGATGCTGCCCAGGCCGAGCCGGGTAAACTTGTCGAGCAGGTCGCGGGGGTAAAGTCGTTGCTGATCGCGTTCGATGGCACCAGGTTTCGCCTGTTCAGCCAGCGAATGGGCAGCCTGAATAGCCTGATCGCGTCGGGTAATGACGGCCGCCAGGCAAGTCTCGGGAGGATCTGAGATGAGTTTCATAGCGCTTCCGGAAAAAGAGACAGGCGTCAAAGCAGACTGGCTGATATTGAGCGCGTCACATTTATTAACGTTGAAAGCGATAATAGTCAGTTGGTCAGAACAAAGTAAATAGCGTGGTTATTACAATATTCGCAAAGCTAATTCATAATAAAGCTTTGCCTTCTTCGGGTGTTTCTGGTTGGTACTAAATAAATTTTTTTGACCATAACAATCAGCCTCTGAAATATCCAGAGGCTGATTTTAAAAAAATCAATAATAATGCGAAACGAATATTACTGGCTCACTGGTTCTGGCATAGCTGAAGAGTGATGGGTTGAGATTTTCCAGCCCTTACCATCCCAGACGTAAGTAAAGGTATAGCGTGCTGTAACGTGCGTATTATCTTTGAAGGTAAAGGTGTAAACGCCGGCATCAATCGCTTTATTACAGCCAATTCGGATGGTGCGGGAATCAATTTTACCGCTCGGACCTTTTTTCAGGAAGTCTTTAAAATAGTTGATGCGTTCCTGATCTGTCAGACGCACATGGTTTGAAATAGTTGGCAGCAGCACGGCATCGCTGACATATAATTCAGAGACTTTAGTGGCATCGCCAGTTGCCAGCGTAGTGTTCCATGTATCAAACAGATTGGCCACATCCTCCTCAGAAGCTTTAACACAGGTCACAGGCTGTTGAGCCAGCGTGATAGCGGGTGTGCACGACAAGCCTAACAGGCACAGCGACAATAACGTTTTTTTCATGAGATATCCTCTTTTTACCCTGGTGATGACAGCGTTCTGTGACTTAATTCAGACGCAGTTATAAAATTTTTTAACGCATCAGGAAGAAATGCCCGTTACCTTGCCAGAAATTAATTTTCGGCAATAGATTAATTATCAGTCTCATTTGATAAAGTATCTGGCATAAAGCATCAACGTTGCTTTTTATTTCAGGCTGAAAGATAACGGATAGTCGCTAACAGTTGACATTTAAATCTTTGCGAAGTCAGTATTTAGTTTTTTATTCTGATTTCGGATGCAGACATGCTCCGGGAGAGCGTGAATGAGAAGTGTTCATATGATGATGGCTGAGACAGCATGGGAAATTTTCGCTGCAGCAATTCAGTAAAAGAAGTGATTTCAAACGGATCTGATAGACAGAAGTTTCATTCGGGATCCTTCAATTATCTATAAATTAAACTGGCTGAATACATAATAAAATTTCAATCCTCAATAGTCTGTTAATTGAATTTCACGTTTTTTTCGCCTTACTCAGCGCATTGGAAGTGCTGACTTTATTCAGATTCTATTTATCAGGTTACTATTTCACGATTTCACTAGATAGTTATTCAGACTTCTCTTCTATTTTTCATTTTATGCCTTGTCATAAATAACCGCTTCGTCATTAACCCTGGATAGGTTGGTGTTTCGAACGTCTCCCTGCCTTACCCATTTGAGAATCTGTTTATCGGGTCAAAACCGGGCTGAATCCTGCACATTCACATGACTTCGTATAATTGTTCTTATACGAAGTCATGACACAGCAAAGTCGTCGGGTTATGATAAAGAGCAGCAAAGATTACCCTGCAAAATGGCAACGCTACGTAAATTCTGGCCGGTAATCCCCCTGCGAAATTCTCAGAATTCACGTAGCGCGATCATCGCGTTTTCTGATTGATAAGTGAGCAAAAATGAGCGAGATAGTGCCGTTAACCCGTCTGACGGTCACCCGGAACAGTGATATCACCGAACGGCTCAGGCAGTTCGTCCAGGACAAAGAGGCATTTTCCCCTAATACCTGGCGACAGTTGCTTAGCGTCATGCGAATCTGCAATCAGTGGTCAGAAGATAATCAGCGTACTTTTCTGCCGATGAGTGCAGAGGATTTACGCGACTATCTCTCTTTTCTGGCTGAAAGCGGTCGGGCTTCCTCGACTGTCACCTCCCATGCTGCGTTAATCTCGATGTTACACCGTAACGCCGGGTTGCCCGTTCCCAATGTGTCTCCGCTGGTTTTCCGCACCATGAAGAGAATTAACCGGGTTGCCGTCGTAAGCGGCGAGCGCGCGGGTCAGGCCGTGCCTTTCAGGCTGACAGACCTTATGGCGCTGGATAAAAAGTGGGCAGGTTCTGACAATCTCCAGGTGCTTCGTGACATGGCTTTTTTGCATGTCGCTTATGCAACACTACTGCGTATCAGTGAACTGTCACGATTACGGGTGCGTGATGTGATGCGTGCCGGTGACGGTCGTATCATTCTGGATGTGGCGTGGACAAAAACAATTGTGCAGACTGGCGGATTGATCAAGGCGCTCAGCACTCATTCAACCCGGCGGCTTGAAGAGTGGATTGAGGCATCCGGCCTTTCCAGTCAGCCTGATGCCTGGCTGTTCAATGCAGTACATCGCTCTGGCCGGATAATTATTACAGAAAAACCAATGAGTACCCGGGCACTGGAACAGATTTTTAAGCGCGCCTGGCGAACGGCCGGTAAAGCAGGTGCAATAAAAGCCAACAAAAATCGTTATACCGGCTGGAGTGGTCACAGTGCACGAGTGGGAGCAGCTCAGGATATGGCAGATAAAGGCTATCCTGTCGCCCGGATCATGCAGGAAGGCACCTGGAAAAAACCGGAGACGCTGATGCGCTATATCCGTCATGTGGATGCGCATAAAGGCGCTATGGTGGAGTTCATGGAACAGTATGCTGAACCCGATATTCCCGGCTGATAGCTTCATGAAGCGCGAATTTGACCTGTTTTCAGGCCAGAGTTATCCACAGAAAAAGTGGACAGCCTGTGTGTAAGCCGGTACGGTTTATCACTATTGCGGGAGCATGGTCGGTTCATCCGGCTGATTTCATTACTTTCTTCGTGCTGCCATACCATCTGCTGTGAATCTGTCTCTGAGATAGCAACTGCCAGCTTAACAGGAATGACCAAAACGCGCGGTGCGCCAGGGGATATCGATCAACGCTCTTCACTGATGTTCCTGACTTATCACTGTCAGCGAAAGGACGATCGGGTATCTCTCCGCTGCGGCGCTGATAAATCAGCATCGCAACGGATAGCATCGATGTTTATCTTTACTGCGCGTAGCCTTTCTGTTTATCACAGCTTCCGTGGCAGCCGCGACAACCTCTTTTTTCCTCTCCAGGCATAACCGGTATTGCCTGCACCCTGTTTCCAGCTTTACGCAGTGTCAGCAGGATGATTCCATTCAGCAACAGCACGCTTATCAGGCAGACTGCACTGAATGCAGGATGCGCGTTAAATGTGACGGTCTGATAAAAGAGTGTCGCCATGGTATAGGCGATGTTAAGCCCCCAGAAGAATGAGAACATCATCCATTTTTTCCCGGCCTCTCGCGCGATTGCACCCATGACTGAGACGCAGGGAACGTAGAGCAGGACAAAGATTAAATAGCTGTAAGCGGCAAAGCCGCTGCCAAATTTTGCTGCCATCACGCCCATTGAACCGGATGCCATCTCACCATCGCCTTTACTGGCATCAATAGGATGGGCCAGCGAATCAATTCTGAATGCAGCCGTCAGGCCCGTCCAGGTTTCCGTCAGCGCCTCTTTCAATTCATCCGCCAGGTTAAAAGCCTGCGGATTAAACACACTACTCTGAATCGCCTCCGTGGTGTAAAGGCTGTTAAGCGTACCGACCACGACCTCTTTTGCCATAATGCCGCTCACCAGCCCCACTGTCGCCTGCCAGTTATCCTGTGTCACGCCGATGGGCAGAAGCACGGGTGTGATAGCTTTACTGGTCGCTGCCAGCGCAGAGTGATTTATGTCATCAACCAGCTGGCCATTGAATGCAAAGCTGCTCAGCACACCAATCAGCATACTCACCAGGATAATGACCTGACCAGCACGCACCACAAACATTTTCAGCCGTTGCCAGGTCTGCAGCAGCAGGCTTTTAAGATGAGGCCGGTGATAGATCGGCAATTCCATGATAAACGGTGAAGCTTCGCCACCCAGCAGGGTATGCTTGAGCACCAGCCCGGTCGCAATCGCCACGACAATGCCCAGCAGATAGAGTGAAAATACCAGGCTGGAACTGTGAGCATCAAAGAATGCCGCGGCGAACACCGCAAAGATTGCCAGCCGCGCGCCGCAGGACATAAAAGGCGCAATCAGTACCGTAAGCAGACGCTCACGCGGTGTGTCCAGCGTCCTTGTACCCATGACTGCCGGCACATTACAGCCAAAGCCGACAATCAGTGGCACAAAGGATTTCCCCGGCAGGCCAAGTGACTGCATCAGCCGATCCATCACAAAGGCGGCGCGCGCCATATAGCCTGAATCCTCAAGGAATGAAAGGAACAGGAACATCAGGCCAATTTGTGGAATGATTGGCAGCACGGTATTGATACCGGCACCCAGCCCCTGCGCCAGAAAAACCGTCAGCCAGACCGGGAAGTGGCAGACATATCCCAGCCATTGTGCGCCATGAATGAATATCGCCACCGAACTGCCGTCGAACAGCGGCTGCAATGCCGCGCCGATATTAATTGAGAGAACAAACATCACATACATCACGGCCAGGAATATCGGAATGCCCAGCCAGCGGTCCAGCACAATGTTATCAATCTTGCGGGTAAGGCTGGCTGGGGTAGCCTGATGAATGTTACTGACGGCCGCACAAACCGCATTAATGGCACGATAGCGATAATCGGCAATCTGCACGCCCGTATCGCCACCCGCCCGCTCCATAATCTCAGGCAAGGTTGGAAGCAGTTCCGGGCAAAGTTTCTGGCTGTTGATATCGCCTTCAAGCAACTGCAATGCCAGCCAGTACCTTTTCTGCGGGGTCAGCGACCCGGACATCCGCAGGCTGAGCTGCTCAATCGCGGTTTCAATCGCGGCCGGATATGGCACCTTTTCTGGGGCGCGATAAATATGTGGCTGGTCAATCAGTGCTTTTAGCTGAGCGATACCGTCGCCTTTGGTTGATGTCAGTGAAACCACCGGACATCCCAGGCGGGCTGACAGCGCTGCGGCATCAATTGTGATGTTCTGGCTTGCGGCAATATCCTGCATGTTCAGGGCGACAATACAGGGTACGCCAAGCTCAAGCAGTTGAAAGGTCAGGAACAGGTTACTTTCCAGACTGGAAGCATCGACGACGTTAATCACTACATCGGCGGAATTCTGGTAGAGATACTGACAGGCGATGCTCTCATCAATAGAGCTTTCAGCGGATAGCGTAGTCAGCGAGCGAGTGCCGGGCAGATCGATGAGCCGGACGTCAGACTGTGCAGTAAAGAACTGTCCTTCTTTACGTTCAACCGTGACACCCGCCCAGTTACCGACCCGCTGGCGGGCACCGGTCAGCTGATTAAACAGTGTGGTTTTGCCGGTGTTGGGATTGCCAATCAATCCGATGGTAATCTTTTTCATCAGACGATTTCCTCCAGAATGATGTCGGCCAGATCACGCTGTCGCACCGCCAGGCTGACACGGCGGGTACGAATCTGAACCGGATCGCCCATAGGTGCCACGCGAATAACCTCCACTACTGCCCCGGGCAGCATGCCCATTGTCAGTAATTTTTGCCGCCAGGCGAAATTGACCGATGGCTGATAACCAAGGATTCGGTAGGTGCTGCCCATGTTAATTGCCATACCACGCTCTGCCTCTGAGTAAGAAGCACTCATTCTATAAATGATAAGCGTTTCGGTTTTTGATCTGGCTTCAGGCAGACAGTGTAAAAGCGCTCAAAATGGCTTTCGTTTAGGAAACAGAGAACATCTTTCTGTCACCTGCTATCACGCGATACAGGCGATGTTTGTGAGTTCTGCCATCGTCAGTTTTATAGCTTTAAGCAGCAGCATCTATTATCCGGGCTGAGATTTGTTCCGCGAATGCAGAGGTTATACATCCGTTGAGAATGGCAAAAGCCTTACGGCAACCGTCCGTCCTCATCGACATCCGCATACTTTTGAATTGCTGACCTCGCTCTGTGGGCGGTTTCAGGTATTACACTTTGATGAAAATGGGTATGTTACCCAACGGGTGGTGTTAGGAGAGGGGTGCAAGGTCATGGAGACGGAAGCAGGCACCTGGCATGCGGTGTTATCGTTGGGGTGTTATTTTTGAGGTTAAACACGGGGGTTACCAGTCTGTGACTGAACAAGACTTAGCGCCATGGGCACCCGCCGAAAATGAGCCGGGCACTGGGGAGCTGATGGAATGGTATGCTCGGGCACAAGTAGGGGATTCTTTTATCCGATAATTATTGTTTTACGCGGAGTAGACAGTATCGCTAGCGATGCTGTTTTGCCGCTTTATCCTGGCCTGACTGAATATCTTTCCTGGTGTCTTTTTGCTCTAACTCTGGTGTGGCGGCATACACTGTTTTAATCAGCTAAGAATTTTCAAAAGTGCAGGATTCCTGCCGTAAAATTTAAAATTCTGTTAATACTGACCATGAAAAGTGCCGCTTTTACATAAAAGCTAACCGGATTAAATAATTGAAATATAGGTTCATTGACCTGCCCCCCGTTGATTAATACACCACGATGTTAGTAATGTCTTCATAAGCCACATGAGGACATCCCCATGAAGAAGCGTTTTTCCGACGAACAGATCATCAGTATTCTTCGCGAGGCTGAAGCCGGGGTTTCTGCCCGTGAACTCTGC
>NZ_VWVM01000015.1 GCF_008632075.1 Candidatus Pantoea gossypiicola | reverse complement strand
AGCATGAAGTTGAAGATAAACAACTGTCGCTTCATGAGGTGTAAAGAGAGGGCTCTAAGAGTCCGAACTTAGTACGCCCCCATGGGGCGGAAAACAAAGCCGCCTTCTATGAAGGCGGATTTTTACTTTTTATGCGCCAGGCGAGTTACATTCAGAAAAGCGGTTGCTCCGCGCACTTTTCTGCTGTTAGATGAGAGTCATAAGTTATCCATAGCTTAACTGCGGCTATTTTTGCCGTTAAAGCGTATTTGATGGTGGGATTATCGTGAAACTGGATGAAATTGCGCGTCTGGCAGGCGTATCGCGCACCACGGCCAGTTATGTGATCAATGGCAAAGCGCGGCAGTATCGTGTCAGCGACAAAACCGTTGAGAAAGTCATGGCGGTGGTACGTGAGCATAATTATCACCCTAATGCGGTGGCTGCCGGGCTGCGCGCCGGGCGAACGCGCTCTATTGGGTTAGTCATTCCCGATCTGGAAAATACCAGCTATACCCGTATTGCGAACTATCTGGAGCGACAGGCGCGACAGCGTGGCTATCAGCTGCTGATTGCCTGTTCGGAAGATCAGCCTGATAACGAGATGCGCTGCATTGAACATCTGTTACAGCGGCAGGTCGATGCGATAATCGTCTCTACCTCGTTACCGCCAGAACATCCCTTTTATCAGCGCTGGATCAACGATCCCCTGCCGATTATCGCGTTAGACCGCGCGCTGGATCGTGAACATTTCACCAGCGTAGTGGGTGCCGATCAGGATGATGCACAGACGCTGGCCGCTGAATTGCGTCAGCTTGAGGTTAAAAATGTGCTGTTCCTTGGCGCGTTACCTGAGCTCTCAGTGAGTTTCCTGCGGGAGATGGGGTTCCGCGATGCCTGGAAAGACGATACCCGCCCGATTGACTATATCTACTGCAACAGCTTCGAACGCACAGCCGCTGCTGCGCTGTTTGAAAAATACCTTGAAGATCACCCGATGCCGGAGGCGCTTTTTACCACCTCTTTTGGTCTGCTGCAGGGTGTCATGGATGTGACGCTGAAACGTGACGGAAGGTTGCCGACCGAGCTGGCCATTGCCACCTTTGGCGACCACGAATTACTGGACTTTCTTGAGTGTCCGGTCCTGGCGGTGGGTCAGCGTCATCGTGACGTGGCAGAACGCGTACTGGAATTAGTTTTAGCCTCTTTAGATGAACCCAGAAAACCGAAACCGGGTTTAACCCGCATTCGTCGTAATTTATACCGTCGCGGACAATTAAGCAGAAAAGTTAAATGAAAAACGGGCAGTATTACGCTGCCCGCCCATTTTATTTACATGATGTACTGATTAAATAAACAGGTCGACGTAAAAAAGCGTAAATTCTGCTCATCAAATCTAACAAAGTCGACAGGCTTATTTTTATTATCTGCTTACAACTTCAACAAACTTCCTGCCCCGTCTGGCCTGAAGCTGCTGTGCTTCCTTTCGGAAATCCCCTAAAATGCCGCCGCCGTCTCAGAAACGCTGGTAAATATTCAGCGCTTCACATTGTTTCATTTTTAGTCGTTTTTTCCCGGGTTCTTATTTTTATTCAGGTATTCATTGGCTTAATTTTTATTTTCCCTTTTTATTCGTTTATATCGTCGCCAGAGATTAATTTCGCGCTCTGTAAAGAGTGATATTCAACTACCGCTCCGGCTTGACAAGGATTTCATGGGATCCTTAAACTCGTTTCGTGGTAAAAAGTGGGATAAAGTGGCGTAAATGGGTGACCAGGAGGAGAGACTGGCATGTTCCGCGGAGCAACGTTAGTCAATCTCGACAGCAAAGGGCGGCTCGCCGTACCCACGCGATATCGCGATTTGCTGATTGGGGAGTCTCAGGGGCAGATGGTCTGTACCATCGACCTCCACCAGCCATGCCTGTTGCTTTATACCCTGCCCGAATGGGAAATCATTGAAAAAAAGCTGGCACGTCTTTCCAGTATGAATCCACTTGAGCGTCGCGTGCAGCGTTTGCTGTTGGGCCATGCCAGTGAATGTCAGATGGACAATGCAGGCCGCCTGCTGCTGGCAAATACGCTTCGGCAGCATGCAAAATTAACCAAAGAAGTGATGCTGGTTGGACAGTTCAACAAGTTTGAGCTGTGGGATGAACAGACCTGGTATCAACAAGTCAGGGACGATATTGACGCAGAACAGTCGGCTCAGGAGCCTTTATCTGAGCGGTTGCAGGACTTGTCGCTATAGCTATGCAGGAAAATTTCAAACATACCACCGTACTGTTGGATGAGGCGGTTAACGGCCTCAATATCAGGGAAGACGGTATCTACATTGACGGCACTTTTGGCCGCGGTGGTCATTCACGCCTTATTCTTTCGCAACTGGGAGAGAAGGGAAGGCTGATCGCTATCGATCGCGATCCGCAAGCTATCGCCGCTGCTGCGGAGATCACTGACCCGCGTTTTTCAATTATTCATGGCCCTTTTTCCGCACTGGCAGAGTATGTCGCTGAACGGGATTTAGTCGGAAAAATTGACGGCATTTTACTCGATCTGGGGGTGTCATCACCGCAACTGGATGATGCCGAACGCGGCTTCTCCTTTATGCGTGACGGACCGCTTGATATGCGAATGGACCCTTCGCGCGGTCATTCCGCCGCAGAATGGTTGCTGCACGCGGAAGAAGCGGATATCGCTTTCGTCCTGAAGACCTACGGTGAAGAGCGATTCTCTAAACGTATTGCCCGGGCCATTGTCGAGCGCAATCGTGAACAGCCGATGACCCGCACCCGGGAGCTGGCTGAAGTTATCTCTGTCGCCATGCCGGTGAAAGATAAGTTTAAGCATCCGGCTACACGCAGCTTCCAGGCAATTCGTATCTGGATTAACAGCGAACTGGAAGAGATCGATATTGCGCTAAAAGGGGCGATTGAGGTACTGGCACCACAGGGTCGCCTCTCTGTCATCAGCTTCCATTCACTGGAAGATCGGCTGGTGAAGCGCTTCATGCGCGATCAGAGTCGCGGGCCACAGGTGCCTGCCGGGATACCGATGACTGAACAGCAGCTGCGAGCCCTGGGCGGGCGTGAGCTGAAGCTGCTTGGCAAGATGTCGCCGGGTGACGCTGAAGTCTCTGAGAATCCGCGTGCGCGCAGTTCGGTATTACGTATCGCGGAGAAAACCGACGCATGATCGGTAATGAGCGCCACAGTCTGCCCGCCGTCATCGGCGGGGATTTGCTGCGAAAAGGCAAGATTCCGGTGCTGTTGCTGATCGCAGTGGTGGTGTCTGCCGTGCTGGTGGTCACCACCACCCATAAAACACGACTGCTGACCGCGCAGCGCGAACAGCTGGTGCTGGAGCGTGATGCGCTGGATATCGAGTGGCGCAACCTGATTCTGGAAGAGAATGCGCTGGGCGACCATAGCCGGGTTGAACGCATCGCCACTGAGAAGCTGCAGCTGCAGCACGTTGATCCTTCACAAGAAAATATCGTGGTGCAGAAATAAGGATTTCAGATAGCGAATGAGCGGCACAGGTAGAACGCTGAAGTTAAAGAAACCGGAAGATAAAGCCAGCTTTGTAAGCTGGCGTTTTGCGTTGCTGTGCGGCTGTATTTTACTGGCGCTGGGTGGTTTGCTGTCGCGTGTGGCCTGGCTGCAGGTGATCAATCCGGGCAAGCTGGTGAAAGAAGGCGATCTGCGCTCGCTGCGTGTTCAGGCCGTGCCGACTTCACGCGGGATGATCAGCGATCGCGCTGGCCGCCCACTGGCAGTTAGTGTACCGGTTAATGCCATCTGGGCTGATCCAAAAGAGCTGCATGCCGGTGGTGGTGTAACGCTGGACAGCCGCTGGAAAGCGCTGTCTGATGCGCTCTCTATTCCGCTTGATCAACTGGCGGCCCGCGTCAATGCCAATCCTAAAGGCCGCTTTGTCTATCTGGCGCGCCAGGTCAATCCGGCCATCGGCGAGTACGTTAAAAAACTCAAACTTCCCGGTATTCATCTGCGCGAAGAGTCGCGTCGTTACTACCCTGCCGGGCAGGTCACCTCCCATCTGATTGGCTTTACCAATATCGATGGACAGGGCATTGAAGGCATCGAGAAGAGCTTTGATAAGTGGCTGACCGGTTCGCCGGGCGAACGAACGGTGCGTAAAGATCGCTATGGCCGGGTCATCGAAGATATCTCGTCTGTAGACAGTCGCGCCGCCCATAACCTGACCCTGAGCATTGATGAGCGGTTACAGGCGCTGGTTTACCGCGAACTGAATAATGCAGTGGCGTTCAACAAAGCAGAGTCGGGCACAGCGGTGCTGGTGGATGTGAACACCGGTGAAGTGCTGGCGATGGCTAACAGCCCGGCTTACAACCCGAACAATCTCAGTAACACCTCCAAAGATCTGATGCGCAACCGCGCCATCACCGACATCTTCGAGCCTGGCTCAACCGTCAAGCCGATGGTGGTGATGACGGCGCTGCAGCGCGGCGTGGTCAGAGAGAACAGCGTCCTGAATACCGTGCCGTACCGCGTCAATGGTCATGAGATCAAAGATGTGGCGCGCTACAACGAATTGACCCTGACAGGGGTTTTACAGAAGTCGAGTAACGTCGGTGTTTCACGTCTGGCGTTAGCGATGCCTTCCTCAGCGCTGGTAGAAACTTACGCGCGCTTTGGACTGGGCAAACCGACCAATTTGGGGCTGGTCGGGGAAAGCAGTGGCTTATACCCTAAAAAACAACGGTGGTCTGACATAGAGAGGGCCACCTTCTCTTTCGGCTACGGGCTAATGGTAACGCCGTTACAGTTAGCGCGAGTCTACGCAACGATTGGCAGCTATGGCATCAACCGTCCGCTGTCGATTACCAAAGTGGATCCGCCCGTCGCGGGACAACGCGTTTTCGATGAGTCACTGGTGAAAACTGTGATGCACATGATGGAAAGCGTGGCACTGCCCGGTGGCGGTGGCGTTAAAGCGGCAATTAAGGGTTATCGCATTGCGATAAAAACCGGTACGGCGAAAAAAGTCGGACCGGACGGACGCTACGTCAATAAATATATTGCTTATACCGCAGGCGTGGCACCTGCCAGTCATCCCCGATTCGCGCTGGTGGTGGTGATCAACGATCCCCAGGCCGGCAAGTATTACGGCGGTGCGGTTTCTGCACCGGTCTTTGGTGCCATCATGGGCGGCGTACTGCGCACCATGAACATCGAGCCGGACGCATTACCGACGACCAATGACAGGAATGAGTTGGTGACTAACAGAAGTGAGGAATCAAGTGACAGATCGTAACCTGCGCGATTTACTCGGCCCCTGGGTGCCAGGCGCGCCGGCGCGCCCACTGCGCGACATGACCCTGGATAGCCGTATGGCGGCGTCTGGCGATCTGTTTGTCGCTGTTGCGGGCCATCAGGTCGATGGACGCCGTTTCATTCCGCAGGCGATTGCGCAGGGCGTTGCCGCCGTAGTGGCTGAAGCTGAGGGTGAAGCGGTCGACGGTGAAATCCGTGAAATGCACGGCGTACCGGTAATCTATCTGGCGCAGTTGAATCAGCGCCTTTCGGCCTTAGCAGGCCGGTTTTACCAGCAGCCGGGCGAGAAGCAGACGCTGATTGGCGTCACCGGCACCAACGGTAAAACCACGACCACCCAGCTGCTGGCCCAGTGGGCGACGCTGCTGGGTGAGACCAGTGCGGTGATGGGCACCGTCGGCAACGGGCTGGTGGGTCACTTAGTTGCTGCAGAAAATACGACCGGTTCAGCAGTGGACGTTCAGCATATGCTGTACGAGCTCGCTGAAAAAGGGGCGACCCTGACCGCGATGGAAGTCTCGTCACACGGTCTGGTGCAGCATCGCGTTGCGGCACTGCCGTTTGCCGCTGCGGTCTTCACCAACCTCAGTCGCGATCACCTCGATTACCACGGTGATATGTCGGGCTATGAGTCGGCCAAATGGTTGCTGTTTTCTGAGCATCAGGTCGGACAGGCGATTCTTAACGCTGATGATGAAGTCGGCCGTCGCTGGCTGGCGCGCTTACCTGATGCGGTTGCCATCACCATGGAAGACAACCTCCAGCCGGGCTGCCATGGCCGCTGGCTGAAAGCCGATGCGGTGGAGTATCACGACAACGGTGCGCATATCCGTTTCAGCTCAGGCTGGGGTAACGGTGAAATCGACAGCCCGCTGATGGGCGCGTTCAACGTCAGCAATCTGCTGCTGGCACTGGCGACCCTGCTGTCACTGGATTATCCGCTGGCGGCGCTGGTAAGCGTTGCACCACGGTTACAGCCGGTTAACGGGCGTATGGAAGTGTTCAGCGCTGCAGGAAAACCGACGGTCGTGGTGGACTATGCCCACACGCCGGATGCGCTGGAAAAAGCGTTGGAAGCGGCACGTCTGCACTGCAAAGGAAAACTGTGGTGCCTGTTTGGCTGCGGCGGGGACCGTGACAAAGGCAAACGCCCGTTAATGGGTGCGATTGCTGAGCAATATGCGGATGTGGTGGTGATTACCGACGACAATCCGCGCAGCGAAGATCCGCAGGCGATAGTAAAAGACATTCTGACTGGTTTGCTCGAACCGGGCCGCGCCCGCGTGGTATCAGGTCGTGCGCAAGCGGTCACTAACGCCATTATGCAGGCACAGCCTGACGATATCGTGCTGGTGGCGGGCAAAGGCCATGAAGATTATCAGATCATCGGCAACCGTCGTCTCGACTACTCCGATCGTGCCACGGTAGCGGCACTGCTGGGAGGCGCAGCATGATTCCGGTTTCATTAAAGACCCTGGCGGAAATTACCGGTGGCACGCTGCACGGCAGCGATTTAACCCTGAATGATGTGACCACCGATACCCGCAAAGTGACGGCGGACAGCCTGTTTGTCGCACTGGTGGGCGAACGCTTTGATGCACATGACTTCGCCGGAGATGCCATTGCTAATGGGGCACAGGCGCTGCTGGTGAGTAAGCATTTACCTGTGGCGGTGCCTCAGGTAGTGGTTGAGGATACCCGGGTTGCCTTTGGCCAACTGGGTGCCTGGGTTCGTCAGCAGTCGACCGCCCGCGTAGTCGCGCTGACCGGCTCCTCCGGCAAAACCTCGGTTAAAGAGATGACCGCAGCGATTTTGCGTCAGTGTGGCGAGACGCTCTACACCGCAGGCAATCTCAACAACGATTATGGCGTACCGATGACGTTGCTACGCCTGACCGCAGAACATCAGTACGCGGTTATCGAGCTGGGGGCTAATCATCAGGGCGAAATCGCCTACACCACTGACCTGGTTAAACCGGAAAGTGCGCTGGTGAATAATCTGGCCGCGGCACATCTGGAGGGTTTTGGCTCACTGGCCGGTGTCGCTAAAGCGAAAGGTGAGATCTTCCAGGGCCTGCCGGCTCACGGCATTGCCATTCTCAACCAGGAGAGCAACGACTGGCCAAACTGGCAGACCACGCTGCAGGACAAAACCGTGTGGCGCTTCTCGCCGCAGGCGGCTGAGTGTGATTTCTCCGCCCGTGATATCCGCATTGCGCAGGATGGCACCCATTTTGTGATGAACACACCGCGCGGCACGGTTGAGATCGTACTGCCGTTGCCGGGCCGTCATAACATCGCTAACGCTCTGGCGGCGGCGGCACTGGCCCTGTCGGTGGATGCGCCGCTTAGCGCCGTTCAGCAGGGACTGAAAAATTTGCAGTCGGTGCCAGGTCGCCTGTTCCCGGTACGTCTCTCTGCGCATCAGCTGCTGCTGGATGATAGCTACAACGCTAACGTCGGATCGATGACCGCCGCCGTACAGGTCCTGTCAGAGATGCCAGGCTACCGGGTGCTGGTGGCGGGTGATATGGCGGAACTGGGTGAGGAGACTGAAAAATGCCACCGCGAAATTGGCGAAGCGGCACGCGAAGCAGGCCTTAACCGCGTACTGACCTGTGGAAAATTCAGTCAATTCATCAGTGAAAGCAGTGGAGTTGGTGAACATTTCAGCGATAAGACGGCGCTGACTGAACGTTTGCGAGAATTGTTGTCCCAACACTCAGAAATTACCGTCCTGATAAAAGGTTCACGTAGTGCCGCCATGGAGCAGGTAGTACAGAGCTTAAAGGAGAAAGGAACATGTTAGTTTGGCTGGCCGAGCATCTGGTCGCTTTTTATTCGGGCTTCAACGTCTTTTCCTATCTGACGTTTCGCGCCATTGTCAGCCTGCTGACCGCATTATTTATCTCACTCTGGATGGGGCCGCGCCTGATCGCCTGGCTGCAGAAATTACAGATTGGCCAGGTCGTCCGTAACGATGGCCCGGAATCGCACTTCAGTAAGCGCGGGACGCCTACCATGGGCGGCATTATGATTCTGACCTCCATCACTATTTCGGTGCTGATGTGGGCCTATCCGTCGAACCCCTATGTCTGGTGCGTGCTGTTCGTGCTGGTCGGCTTCGGCATCATCGGCTTTGTCGATGACTACCGTAAAGTGGTGCGTAAAGACACGAAAGGCCTGATCGCCCGCTGGAAATATTTCTGGATGTCGGTGATTTCACTGGGTGTGGCGTTCGGACTTTATGCGGCGGGCAAAGATACTCCCGCGACTCAACTGGTCGTGCCGTTTTTCAAAGACATCATGCCGCAGCTTGGCCTCTTTTATGTGCTACTTGCCTACTTTGTGATTGTCGGAACGGGTAACGCGGTCAATCTGACCGATGGGCTGGATGGGCTGGCGATTATGCCAACCGTCTTTGTCGCTGCGGGCTTCGCGCTGGTTGCCTGGGCAACCGGTAACGTGAAGTTTGCTGAATACCTTCATATTCCCTATCTGCGTCACGCCGGTGAGCTGGTGATTGTCTGTACCGCTATCGTCGGGGCAGGGCTGGGCTTCCTGTGGTTCAACACCTATCCGGCTCAGGTCTTTATGGGCGACGTCGGCTCGCTGGCGTTAGGCGGCGCGCTGGGCACCATCGCGGTGTTACTGCGTCAGGAATTTTTACTGGTGATCATGGGCGGCGTATTTGTGGTTGAAACGCTGTCGGTGATCCTGCAGGTGGGATCGTTCAAGTTGCGCGGCCAGCGTATTTTTCGCATGGCACCGATCCATCACCACTATGAACTTAAGGGCTGGCCGGAACCGCGCGTTATCGTTCGCTTCTGGATTATTTCGCTAATGCTGGTGCTGATTGGCCTGGCTACGCTGAAGGTGCGTTAATCATGGCTGACTATCGGGGTAGAAAAGTCGTCATCATCGGGCTGGGCCTGACCGGTCTCTCCTGTGTTGATTTCTTTTTAGCGCAGGGCGTCACGCCTCGCGTGATGGACACCCGTGTCTCGCCGCCGGGGCTGGATAAATTACCCGGGCAGGTTGAACGCCATCTGGGCGGCATTAATGGTGACTGGTTACTGGCGGCCGATCTGATTGTTGCCAGCCCAGGCGTTGCGCTGGCGCATCCGATTCTCAGCGAAGCGGTTGAAGCCGGAATTGAAATCGTCGGTGACATTGAGCTGTTCTGCCGCGAGGCGCAGGCACCCATCGTGGCAATTACCGGTTCCAACGGCAAAAGCACCGTGACCACGCTGGTGGGTGAAATGGCGAAAGCCGCAGGCTGGCAGGCAGGCGTCGGCGGCAATATCGGTCTGCCCGCGCTAAGTCTGCTGCAATCACCGGCCCAGCTTTATGTCCTGGAACTCTCCAGCTTCCAGCTTGAGACCACGCACAGCCTGAAAGCGGCTGCGGCAACCGTGCTTAATGTTACCGAAGATCATATGGATCGCTATCCGCTGGGTATGCAGCAGTATCGTGCCGCCAAGCTGCGGGTTTACGAGAACGCGCAGACCTGCATCGTTAACGCCGATGATGCGCTGACGATGCCGGTTCGAGGTGCGGATAAGCGCTGTGTCAGCTTTGGTGTCGATTTCGGTGACTACCACCTTAACAAGCAGCAGGGCAGTATCTGGCTACGGGTGAAAGGCGAGAAAGTCCTGAACACCGCTGAAATGAAGATGGTGGGACAGCATAACTACACCAACGCGCTCGCCGCGCTGGCGCTGGCCGATGCGGTCGGTCTGCCACGCGCCTCCAGCCTCGCGGCCTTAACGCAATTTAACGGTCTGGCGCATCGCTTCCAGCTGGTCCATGAACACCAGGGTGTGCGCTGGATTAATGACTCCAAAGCGACCAACGTCGGCAGCACCGAAGCGGCGCTGAATGGCCTGCAGGTAACAGGCACTTTATGGCTGCTGATGGGCGGTGATGGCAAATCAGCCGACTTTACGCCGCTGATCCCCTGGCTGCAGGGTGACAATGTGCGTATCTACTGTTTTGGCCGCGACGGCGATGCGCTGGCAGCGCTGCGTCCTGACATCGCTGTGCGCACGGAAACGATGCGACAGGCGATGGAGCAGATCGCGCCGCAGGTCAAAGCAGGCGATATGGTTCTGCTGTCGCCCGCCTGTGCCAGCCTTGACCAGTTCCGTAACTTTGAGCAGCGCGGCGATCAGTTCGCGCAACTGGCGAAGGAGCTGAGCTGATGCGTATTCCTGGCACCGGACTGGCTCACTATTTCTCAGGACGCCTGAAAGATTGGGTCATGGGCGCACGCGAAAGTGATGACACTTCACTGGTGCTCTATGACCGCACGCTGTTATGGCTGACGCTGGGCCTGGCGGTGATTGGTTTTGTGATGGTGACCTCAGCCTCTATGCCAGTGGGGCAGCGTCTGAATGACGATCTCTTTTACTTTGCGAAGCGTGATGCGTTTTACATCGTGCTGGCTTTAGGTATGGCGCTGGTTACGCTGCGGGTACCGATGGATTTCTGGCAGCGCTACAGCAATGTGATGCTTATGGTCACGATTGTCATGCTGCTGATTGTTCTGGTGGTCGGTAGCTCGGTTAATGGTGCATCGCGCTGGATCGCCCTGGGTCCGTTGCGTATCCAGCCTGCTGAGCTGTCGAAACTCTCCCTGTTCTGCTATCTCGCCAGTTACCTGGTGCGCAAAGTGGAAGAGGTGCGTAACAACTTCTGGGGCTTCTGTAAGCCGATGGGCGTGATGGTCGTGCTGGCGGTGTTACTGCTGGCGCAGCCGGACCTGGGTACGGTGGTGGTGCTGTTTGTCACCACCCTGGCGATGCTGTTCCTGGCGGGAGCCAAACTGTGGCAGTTCATGGCCATCATCGGCTCCGGTATTTTTGCGGTAATTCTGCTGATTATTGCCGAACCTTATCGTATGCGCCGTGTGACCTCGTTCTGGAACCCGTGGGAAGATCCCTTTGGTAGTGGCTACCAGCTGACGCAGTCTCTGATGGCATTTGGTCGCGGGGAATTCTGGGGGCAGGGACTCGGTAACTCGGTGCAAAAGCTGGAATATCTGCCGGAAGCGCACACCGACTTTATTTTCGCCATTATCGGGGAAGAACTCGGCTATGTCGGTGTGGTGCTGGCACTTTTAATGGTATTCTTCGTCGCTTTTCGTGCGATGTCGATTGGCCGTCGTGCTCTGGAACTGGATCAGCGTTTTTCCGGCTTTTTGGCCTGTTCAATCGGTGTCTGGTTCAGCTTCCAGGCGCTGGTTAACGTCGGGGCTGCAGCCGGTATGTTACCGACCAAAGGCCTGACCTTACCGCTGATCAGTTACGGTGGTTCGAGTCTGATCATTATGTCGACCGCCATCGTCTTTTTATTACGCATAGATTATGAAACGCGCCTGGCGAAAGCGCAGGCGTTTACCCGAGGTGGTCGATGAGCGGTAAGCGATTGATGGTGATGGCAGGCGGAACCGGCGGACATGTCTTTCCCGGTCTGGCTGTCGCCCATCATCTGATGGAACAGGGCTGGCAGGTTCGCTGGTTAGGCACCGCCGACCGCATGGAAGCCGATCTGGTGCCAAAGCATGGCATCGACATCGACTTCATCCGCATCAGCGGGTTACGCGGGAAAGGCATGAAAGCGCTGCTGCTGGCACCGCTGCGCATCTTCAATGCCTGGCGTCAGGCGCGTCGCATCATGAAAGCCTGGCAACCGGATGTAGTGCTGGGTATGGGCGGCTACGTTTCCGGCCCTGGCGGCTTAGCGGCGTGGAGCTGTGGTATTCCTGTGGTGCTGCATGAGCAGAATGGGATCGCCGGGCTGACTAATAAATGGCTGGCGAAAATCGCCACCAAAGTTTTGCAGGCGTTTCCGGGCGCGTTTCCCGCCGCCGATGTGGTGGGGAATCCGGTGCGTACTGATGTTCTGGCTCTGCCTTTGCCCGCGCAACGTCTGGCAGATCGTCATGGCCCGGTTCGGGTACTGGTGATTGGCGGCAGTCAGGGGGCGCGAATACTGAATCAGACGCTGCCGCAGATTGCGGCGCTGGTGGGTGATGAGATCACCCTGTGGCATCAGACCGGTAAAGGTGCACAGCCCGAAACAGAGAAAGCGTATCAGCAGGCCGGACAGACGCAGCATAAGGTCACTGAGTTTATTGATGACATGGCTGCCGCCTACGCCTGGGCCGATGTAGTGGTGTGCCGCTCCGGCGCGTTAACCGTGAGTGAAGTCGCTGCCGCAGGTTTACCGGCGATTTTCGTGCCGTTTCAGCACAAAGATCGCCAGCAGTACTGGAACGCGCTGCCGTTGGAAAAAGCGGGGGCCGCCAGAATTTTTGAGCAGCCGCAGTTTACTGCGGAGGCTGTAGCGGATCTGCTACGCCACTGGGATCGCGCAACACTGCTGACGATGGCTGAGCAGGCCCGTCAGGTAGCGATCCCCGATGCGACTGAACGGGTCGCTCTGGAAGTGGCTCGCGCCGCAAAGTAATCATTCCGGTCAGCGTGGCTGACCTGTACCCGGAGTGGGTACAAACTGAAATAGCAGGTAACTGAGAGCGATGAATACACAACAATTGGCAAAACTGCGTTCTATCGTGCCCGAGATGCGTCGCGTCCGGCACATCCACTTTGTCGGCATCGGTGGTGCTGGCATGGGCGGTATTGCCGAAGTGTTAGCAAATGAAGGCTACCATATCAGCGGTTCAGATCTGGCCCCTAACCCGGTGACGCAGAACCTGATCGCGCTGGGTGCCACCATTTATTTTAACCATCGCCCCGAAAATGTGACCGATGCCAGCGTCGTCGTCGTCTCAAGCGCCGTATCGCAGGATAACCCGGAACTGGTGGCAGCACGTGAGCAGCGTATCCCAGTGATCCGTCGCGCGGAGATGCTGGCTGAACTCATGCGTTTCCGTCACGGCATCGCCGTTGCGGGTACGCATGGCAAAACGACCACTACGGCGATGGTGTCGAGTATTTATGCGGAAGCGGGTCTTGATCCGACCTTCGTTAACGGCGGTCTGGTTAAAGCAGCAGGTACGCATGCGCGTCTGGGTAACAGCCGCTATCTGATTGCCGAAGCAGATGAGAGCGATGCGTCGTTTCTGCATCTGCAGCCGATGGTGGCGATTGTGACCAACATCGAAGCTGACCATATGGACACCTATCAGGGCGATTTTGAGAACCTGAAGCAGACGTTTATTAACTTCCTGCATAACCTGCCGTTTTACGGTCGGGCGGTGATGTGTGTGGACGATGCGGTCATCCGTGATCTGATACCGCGTGTGGGACGTCATATCACCACGTACGGTTTCAGTGACGATGCTGACCTGCGCATTGAAAATTATGAGCAGAGTGGCGCGCAGGGGCATTTCACCCTGATCCGTCAGGATAAAGCGCCGCTGCAGATTACGCTGAACGCGCCGGGTCGCCACAACGCCCTGAACGCGGCGGCAGCGGTCGCCGTCGCCACTGAAGAGGGCATTGAAGACAATGCCATCCTGGCTGCGCTGGAGAGTTTCCAGGGGACGGGTCGTCGCTTTGATGTGCTGGGTGAATTCCCGACAGAGCCGGTCAACGGACAGCCGGGCAGTGCAATGCTGGTAGATGATTACGGTCATCATCCCACCGAAGTGGACGCGACGATTAAAGCCGCGCGCGCAGGCTGGCCGGATAAAAAACTGGTGATGGTGTTTCAGCCGCACCGTTACAGCCGCACCCGCGATCTGTTTGATGATTTCGCCAACGTGCTGTCGCATGTTGATGTGTTGCTGATGCTGGATGTGTACTCCGCCGGTGAAACCGCGATTCCGGGTGCCGACAGCCGTTCGCTGTGCCGTGCCATTCGTAACCGGGGCAAGGTTGATCCGATTCTGGTGCCGGAACATGACGCGCTGCCGGAGATGCTGGCACCGCTGCTGTCAGGTAATGACCTGATTCTGGTACAGGGTGCCGGTAACGTCGGCAAGGTTGCCCGCAAGCTGGCGGAGACTAAGCTCCAGCCGGAACGCAAAGCGGAGGATCGTCATGGCGGATAAAGTTGCCGTATTAATGGGCGGCACCTCAGCAGAGCGTGAGGTTTCGCTGAACTCGGGTCAGGCCGTCGTCGCCGGACTGCGTGAAATGGGCATCGATGCGCATGGCGTCGATACCCGTGATGTGTCGGTGCTGACGCTGAAAGAGCAGGGCTTTACCAAAGCCTTTATCGCGCTGCATGGCCGGGGCGGTGAAGATGGCACGATGCAGGCCGTGCTGGAGTTTCTGCAACTGCCTTACACTGGCAGCGGCGTGATGGCATCCGCGGTGACCATGGATAAGTTGCGCACCAAACTGCTGTGGCAGGGGCGCGGATTACCGTCAGGAAAGTTTGTCTGGCTGACGCGTCAGCAGTTTGATGGCGGGCTGGATGCAGAGAGCAACGCGGCCATTACAGCACTGGGTCTGCCACTGTTTGTTAAGCCAGCCTGCGAAGGCTCCAGTGTGGGAATCAGCCGGGTTAACGAGCTGAGCGCGCTGCCTGCCGCACTGAAAATGGCGTTTAAGCACGACAATGACGTACTGGTCGAGGCGTTTCTCAGCGGCGCAGAGTATACCGTCGCGATTGTGGGTGATCGTATTCTGCCCTCAATTGAAATAAAGAGCGCCAGTGAGTTCTATGACTATGAAGCTAAATACATTTCTGACGATACTCAGTACGTCTGTCCGGCCGATTTGAGCGCTGAACGTGAAGCTGAATTACAGCAGCTGGTGCTGGCGGCCTGGCGTGCACTGGGCTGTCGTGGCTGGGGACGGGTTGATGTGATGACGGATGAGGCAGGGAATTTCCAGCTACTGGAAGCCAATACCTCGCCGGGCATGACCAGCCACAGTCTGGTTCCTATGGCAGCGAAACAGGCGGGCATGCGTTTCCCGCAGCTGGTTGCCCATATTCTGGAGCTGGCCGACTGATATGTCACAGGCGGCGATGAGAGTTCGAAACCGTGAACCGCAGGAGCGTACTCGCACCGGGCGCAGTAACGGAGCCCGACTGTTCGGCATTGTTTTTCTGCTGATGGTTATCGGGATTATGGTTGCCGGCGGACTGGTGGTGCTGAAGTGGATGAACGATGCGTCCCGGCTGCCGCTGTCAAAACTGGTGGTGACAGGACAGACGCACTACACCACCCACGACGATATCCGCCAGGCGATTCTGTCGCTGGGTCCGCCTGGCACGTTTATGTCTCAGGATGTGGATATCCTGCAGCAGCAGATTGAGCGGCTGCCGTGGATTAAGCAGGTCAGCGTACGTAAGCAGTGGCCAGACGAACTGAAAATCCATCTGGTGGAGTATACGCCAGTGGCACGCTGGAACGATTTGCATATGGTGGATGCTGAAGGTGTCTCCTTCAGCGTACCCGCCAGTCATGCCGGCAAAGAGACAATGCCGATGTTGTATGGGCCTGAAGGGAGCGAGAAAGAGGTCCTGGCGGGCTATCACAGCATGGATGATGTGCTGAAAGCCCGGAAGTTTACTCTGAAGGTGGCGTCGATGACGGCCCGGCGTTCATGGCAGCTGGTGACCAGCGATGATGTACGTATCGAACTGGGGCGCAGCGACACCATGAAACGACTGAATCGCTTTATTGAGCTCTACCCGGTGCTGCAACAGCAAGGTCAGAACGAGAGCAAACGTATCAGCTACGTGGATTTGCGATACGACTCTGGCGCTTCTGTTGGCTGGACACCGGTCGTGATGGAGCCACAGGACAGTAATCAGCAACAGAACCAGGCACAGGCTAAACAACAATGATCAAGGCAACGGACAGAAAACTGGTAGTTGGACTCGAAATCGGCACTGCAAAGGTTGCCGCCCTGGTTGGGGAAGTTCTGCCCGATGGTATGGTCAATATTATTGGGGTGGGCAGCTGCCCTTCCCGCGGTATGGATAAAGGTGGCGTAAACGACCTTGAGTCGGTGGTGAAATGCGTTCAGCGCGCCATCGATCAGGCTGAGCTGATGGCAGATTGCCAGATCTCCTCCGTCTACCTTGCTTTATCGGGCAAACATATCAGTTGTCAGAACGAAATCGGGATGGTTCCGATTTCGGAAGAGGAAGTGACTCAGGATGATGTAGAGAACGTTGTACATACCGCCAAATCGGTGAGAGTACGTGACGAGCACCGCATCCTGCACGTGATTCCTCAGGAATACGCAATTGATTATCAGGAAGGGATTAAGAATCCGGTCGGACTGTCCGGCGTGCGCATGCAGGCAAAAGTGCACCTGATCACCTGCCACAACGATATGGCGAAGAACATCGTTAAAGCTGTTGAGCGCTGCGGACTGAAAGTGGATCAGCTGATTTTTGCCGGCCTCGCCTCCAGTTTTGCGGTTCTGACTGAAGACGAACGTGAGCTGGGCGTCTGTGTTGTCGATATTGGTGGCGGTACAATGGACATAGCCGTATATACCGGCGGCGCTTTGCGGCACACTAAGGTGATTCCGTATGCAGGCAACGTTGTCACCAGCGATATCGCCTATGCATTTGGTACACCACCAACGGATGCTGAGGCGATTAAAGTGCGCCATGGTTGCGCGCTGGGCTCGATTGTCGGCAAAGATGAAAACGTTGAAGTGCCAAGTGTAGGCGGACGCCCACCGCGTAGCCTGCAACGTCAGACGCTGGCGGAAGTGATTGAACCGCGTTATACCGAACTTTTGAATCTGGTCAATGACGAGATTCTGCAGTTACAGGAACAACTGCGTCAGCAGGGCGTCAAGCATCATCTGGCCGCAGGCATTGTCCTGACCGGTGGTGCAGCGCAAATCGAAGGACTGGCGGCCTGTGCGCAACGCGTATTCCATACGCAGGTGCGTATCGGACAGCCGCTGAATATTACCGGGCTGACTGACTATGCGCAGGAATCATACTACTCCACCGCTGTGGGACTGTTGCATTACGGCAAAGAGTCGCACATGAACGGTGATGCAGAGACCGAAAAACGGGTTTCAGTAGGTAACTGGTTCAAGCGTATTAACAGTTGGTTAAAAAAAGAGTTTTAATTTTTGTGAAAGGGGATCATGCTGTTTTCTTTAGTGATCTCCAGGCGACAGGCACATAACGGAGAGAAATCATGTTTGAACCTATGGAATTAACCAACGACGCGGTGATTAAAGTCATCGGCGTCGGTGGCGGCGGCGGTAACGCCGTAGAGCACATGGTACGCGAACGTATCGAAGGTGTGGAATTCTTTGCTGTAAATACCGACGCGCAAGCGCTGCGTAAAACAGCTGTCGGCCAGACCATCCAGATCGGTAATAACATTACCAAAGGTCTGGGTGCGGGTGCGAACCCGGAAGTGGGCCGTAACTCTGCAGAAGAAGATCGCGAAGCACTGCGGGCTGCGCTGGAAGGGGCAGACATGGTCTTCATCGCAGCAGGCATGGGCGGCGGCACTGGTACCGGTGCCGCACCTGTAGTCGCTGAAGTGGCCAAGGATCTCGGTATCCTGACGGTGGCGGTTGTCACCAAGCCATTCAACTTCGAAGGCAAGAAACGCATGGCGTTTGCCGAGCAGGGGATCGCTGAACTCTCCAAGCATGTCGATTCACTGATCACCATTCCAAACGACAAGCTGCTGAAAGTGCTGGGTCGTGGCATTTCCCTGCTGGATGCGTTTGGCGCGGCCAATGACGTGCTGAAAGGTGCCGTCCAGGGTATCGCCGAACTGATTACTCGTCCGGGCCTGATGAACGTCGACTTTGCTGACGTGCGTACCGTGATGTCCGAAATGGGCTATGCAATGATGGGTTCAGGCGTGGCGTGCGGTGAAGATCGTGCAGAAGAAGCGGCTGAAATGGCGATCTCCAGCCCGCTGCTGGAAGATATCGACCTGTCAGGTGCCCGTGGCGTGCTGGTCAACATTACTGCGGGCTTCGACCTGCGTCTGGATGAGTTCGAAACCGTGGGTAACACTATCCGCGCCTTCGCTTCTGACAACGCAACCGTGGTAATCGGTACGTCGCTGGATCCGGAGATGAACGATGAACTGCGCGTTACCGTGGTAGCAACCGGTATCGGTATGGACAAGCGTCCGGAAATCACCCTGGTGACGAACAAGCCAGCCAGCCAGCCCGTGATGGATCATCGCTATCAGCAGCACGGTATGTCGCCGCTGCCGCAGGAGCAGAAGCCTGCTGCCAAAGTCGTTAACGACCAGGCTGCGCAGTCGAATAAAGAGCCAGACTATCTTGATATTCCGGCCTTTTTACGTAAGCAGGCCGACTAGGATTAACCCTATAATTGGGATTCTCCGCTCTTTGTGCTAAAGTGTCTGTCCGCTGGTAAAGTATACTGGCGGTCGGAAAGGTGATACTGCGAGATAATGCGATGATCAAACAAAGGACATTAAAACGTATTGTTCAGGCGACTGGCGTCGGTTTACACACCGGCAAAAAAGTCACACTGACATTACGCCCTGCGTCGGCTAATACCGGGGTCATCTATCGTCGCACCGACTTGAATCCACCGGTAGATTTTCCGGCTGATGCAAAATACGTGCGCGACACCATGCTGAGTACGTGCCTGGTGAACGATGAAGGCGTGCGTATTTCAACGGTTGAACACCTTAATGCCGCCCTGGCGGGTCTGGGTATTGACAACATTATTGTTGAAGTCGATGCGCCAGAAATCCCGATCATGGATGGTAGCGCAGCACCGTTTATCTATTTGCTGATGGATGCGGGCATCGAGCAGCTCAACAGCGCGAAGAAATTTGTGCGTGTTAAGCAGACCGTGCGTGTGGAAGAGGGTGACAAATGGGCTGAGATCAAACCGTATAACGGTTTCTCGCTCGATTTCACCATCGACTTCAAACATCCGGCTATCGATTCCAGCTCACAGCGCTATGCGATGAACTTCTCTGCTGACGCCTTTGTTCGTCAAATCAGCCGGGCGCGTACATTTGGCTTTATGCGTGAAATCGAATATCTGCAGTCTAAAGGCCTGTGCCTGGGCGGTAGCTTAGATTGTGCGATAGGTCTGGATGATTTCCGCGTACTGAATGAAGAAGGTCTGCGTTTTGAAGACGAGTTTGTCCGTCACAAAATGCTGGACGCGATTGGCGACTTGTTTATGTGTGGTCACAACATCATTGGCGCATTTACTGCGTTCAAATCGGGCCACGCGCTGAACAACAAGCTGTTGCAGGCGGTTCTGGCTAAGCAGGAAGCCTGGGAATGGGCAACCTTCGAAGACGAAGCTGAACTGCCAGTGGCATTCAAAGCACCGAATTTGGTTCTGGCTTAACGGCTCCAGAACGCGAAACGGCTGGTTATGCTGACACCCTCTCCGGTCAGCGGTACCAGCCGTTTTTTTATTGCCTTCCGTAATACACCGGATAACTGCGACCTTACCCGCAAAGTGCTGTGAGTTCTGCTGAATTGCTGAACAATCACACGCGTTTTCTCACGCCGCCTCTTTAATCCCAGGTGTGGATGCCCCACATTAATGTTACTATCTGTGGCGCTTTTACAGGCCGAAATCCGTTGCGGCTCGCGGCGGGTACACGAAATCAAGAGCGCAACAGAGCATGCGCGATGGAAAGGTTGTGATCGGGATTCTTCTGCGCTGGCGACAATTGGGTAGACGCTATTTCTGGCCCCATCTCCTGTTAGGGATGGTCGCGGCCAGCTTTGGCCTGCCAGCCTGTGCGCAAAGCTCCGAACTCAGCGCCTCGCCTGAATCGCCGGCCAGCAGTCTCTTTCTGGGCAATGCTAACCGTTTTGATCATTTAATCCGGCTTCAGGACGCGTCCCGACGTCCAGGCTTCAGCGTGGATTACTGGCATCAGCACGCCATCCGCACCGTTATTCGTCACCTCTCTTTCACGCTGGCACCGCAGGTTCAGGCGGAGCAACAGCAATTACCGCTGGCGGCACAAAAGCTGGCGCTGATCGACTCACTGCATAATTTACTGACATCACATTCTGCGCTGCACACTGCACCGCAGCAGATATCTGCACCGCCTCTTTTCACGGCGACTACCCGCTCATGGGTAGAATGGCATGCCAGCGTGCATGGCATTCGCGCCGGACCCACCCGATTGTTCTGCTAATATTTTTGGTTTTATTCACTCTGTTTAGATTTCGCAGTCCGGAATGCTCCGGCTGAAAGAGAATATATTTACTATGTTAAGCAAAATATTGACCAAGGTTTTTGGTAGCAGTAACGATCGTACACTGCGCCGCATGCGCAAAGTGGTGGACGTCATCAACAAGATGGAGCCTGATTTCGAGAAGCTCTCTGATGATGAACTGAAAGCGAAAACCGACGAGTTTCGCGAGCGCCTGAAAAAAGGTGAATCGCTGGAGAGCCTGATTCCTGAAGCCTTTGCGACCGTGCGTGAAGCGAGTAAACGTGTGTTCGGCATGCGTCATTTCGACGTTCAGCTGATCGGCGGCATGGTCCTTAACGACCGCTGCATCGCTGAAATGCGTACCGGTGAAGGTAAAACTCTGACTGCGACCCTGCCAGCCTATCTGAATGCGCTATCCGGCAAAGGCGTTCACGTGGTGACCGTCAACGACTATCTGGCCCAGCGTGATGCGGAAAATAACCGTCCACTGTTTGAGTTCCTGGGTTTAAGCATCGGTATCAACATGTCGGGCCTGCCGGCTGTGGCGAAGCGTGAAGCCTATGCTGCTGATATTACCTACGGCACCAACAACGAATATGGCTTTGACTATCTGCGCGACAACATGGCTTTCAGCCCGGAAGAGCGCGTACAGCGTAAACTGCACTATGCGCTGGTGGATGAGGTCGACTCCATCCTGATCGATGAAGCGCGTACGCCGCTGATTATCTCCGGTCCGGCAGAAGACAGTTCTGAGCTTTACACCAAAGTGAACAAGATCATCCCTCATCTGGTTCGCCAGGATAAAGAAGATACCGAAACCCATCAGGGTGAAGGCGACTTCTGGGTCGATGAGAAAGCGCGTCAGGCTCATATGTCTGAGCGTGGTCTGGTGAAAGTGGAAGAGCTGCTGGTCAGCCAGGGCATCATGGAAGCGGGCGAGTCTCTCTACTCACCGACCAACATCATGCTGATGCACCACGTCACTGCGGCGCTGCGTGCGCATGCACTCTTTACCCGCGATGTTGATTACATCGTGAAAGATGGCGAAGTGGTGATTGTCGATGAACACACCGGCCGTACCATGCAGGGCCGTCGCTGGTCCGATGGTCTGCATCAGGCGATTGAAGCGAAAGAAGGCGTTGAGATTCAGAACGAGAACCAGACGCTGGCCTCTATCACTTTCCAGAACTACTTCCGTATTTACGAGAAGCTGGCCGGTATGACCGGGACTGCCGATACCGAAGCGTTCGAATTCAGCTCTATTTACAAGCTCGACACCATTGTGGTGCCAACCAACCGTCCGATGGTACGTAAAGATCTGGCTGACCTGGTCTACATGACCGAGAAAGAGAAGATCGATGCCATTATTGAGGATATCCGTGAGCGTACTGCCAACGGTCAGCCAGTGCTGGTGGGAACCATCTCGATTGAAAAATCAGAAGTGGTTTCTAACGAACTGACCCGTGCTGGTATCAAACATAACGTCCTGAACGCCAAATTCCACGCCCGCGAAGCGGATATCGTGGCGCAGGCCGGTCAGCCGGGTGCGGTCACTATCGCCACCAACATGGCCGGACGTGGTACGGATATTATGCTGGGCGGTAGCTGGCACGCTGAAGTGGCTGAACTGGAAGAGCCGACTGAAGCGCAAATCGAAGAGATTAAAGCGGCATGGCAGATTCGTCACGATGCGGTGCTGGCGTCCGGTGGTTTGCACATCGTCGGCACTGAACGTCACGAATCGCGTCGTATCGATAACCAGCTGCGTGGTCGTGCTGGTCGTCAGGGTGACGCCGGTTCTTCACGCTTCTACCTGTCGATGGAAGATGCGCTGATGCGTATTTTCGCCTCAGACCGCGTCTCGAATATGATGCGTAAACTGGGCATGAAGCCAGGCGAAGCGATTGAGCACCCATGGGTCACCAAAGCGATTGCTAACGCACAGCGTAAAGTTGAAAGCCGTAACTTCGATATTCGTAAGCAGCTGCTGGAATATGATGATGTGGCGAATGACCAGCGTCGCGCGATCTACAGTCAGCGTAATGAGCTGCTGGATGTTTCTGACGTTAGCGAAACCATCAACAGTATTCGCCACGATGTCTATAAAGCCACCATCGACACCTATATTCCGCCACAGTCGCTGGAAGAGATGTGGGATGTGCCGGGTCTGGAAGAGCGTCTGCGTGCTGACTTCGATCTGAACCTGCCAATTGCAGAGTGGCTGGATAAAGAGCCTGACCTGCACGAAGAAGTGCTGCGTGAGCGTATCATGACCCATGCTACGGAAAGCTACGCTGAGAAAGAGCAGATCGTTGGCGCAGAGATGATGCGGAACTTCGAAAAAGGCGTGATGCTCCAGACGCTGGATTCGCTGTGGAAAGAGCATCTGGCTGCGATGGACTATCTGCGTCAGGGCATCCATCTGCGTGGCTATGCGCAGAAAGATCCTAAGCAGGAGTACAAGCGTGAGTCCTTCGCTATGTTCGCTGCGATGCTGGAATCACTGAAGTATGAAGTGATCAGTACCCTGAGCAAAGTGCAGGTGCGCATGCCTGAAGAGGTTGAAGCGATGGAGCAGCAGCGTCGTGAAGAAGCCGAGCGTCTGGCGCAGCAGCAGCAGCTGAGCCACGTAGAAGAGGATGCGCTGGCAGAACCGGCGGCAGAGCAGAGCGGTGAACGTAAAGTCGGCCGCAACGATCCCTGCCCGTGTGGTTCCGGTAAGAAATACAAGCAGTGTCATGGCCGTATCGCCTGATACGCAATGCTGATGAAAAAGGAGCCGCTGGCTCCTTTTTTTATGCCCGCGGCCCATCTCGCCAGAGCAGACGTAAAGCGGTTAACTTCCGCTAGAGCATGTTCTAAAATCAGCCCTCACTCATTACGACCGGACAGTTTCCATGAAGCACCTGCAGGTTGCGGTTGGCATCATTCGCAATGCCAGTAAACAAATTTTCCTTGCCCAGCGCGCGTCAACGTCTTACATGGCGAACAAATGGGAGTTTCCCGGCGGTAAGATTGAAGCGGGCGAAAGCGCGGAAGAGGGGCTCGTCAGAGAACTCCACGAAGAAACCGGTATTGAAGTGACCGATGCGCGCCCGATTGGTCATGCCGACCATACCTATGATGATCTGCGCGTGACGCTGCATTTCTTTCTGGTCGAAGGCTGGAAGGGAGAGCCGTGGGGTAAAGAGGGGCAGCCGCAGCGTTGGGTTGATCAGCAGGCGCTGGTCGCCGACGAATTTCCGGCCGCGAATCATCAGCTGATTGCGCGTCTGGTCGCCGGCGAGCTCTGAGCGGATGGGGCAGTTCGCCCCATCATCATTCTGTCAGCGATCTTCTTCGCTCCAGTTTTCACTGTCGTTCATATCATCGCTGCTGGGAATGCGTTTCTCTTCGGCAGCCCATTCCCCTAAATCGATAAGCTGACAGCGCTTACTGCAAAACGGCCGAAACGGGCTGAGTTCATCCCAGATCACCTCTTTGCCACACTGCGGACAGGAGACGGTCATGACTTCTTGCTGCATAGTTACCTCTAACAACAGGCCAGCTGGAAGTTAAGACGGGCGGGCACTTCGCCGCGCTCGCTGTCCAGCGGCATAAAACGAATGGCGTAGCGGCTTTTGTGTCCGGACACCTGTGGATAGAGCGCATCGTCCAGCGACAGCTGCAGTCTCAGCAGATCGGCATCCTCCGCATTATCCTGATAAAAGCCATTGAGGCTGGTCTGCGTATGGAACGAACCCGACTGGCGGATCAAATCCAGCACCATCGCCAGGGCATGATGGAGTGGCTCCAGGGTCTGCATCCAGGCCTCAACCTGTGCATCGCGGACTTCCTGTGGCAGATGCAGCCAGATGTGCAGTCCCGGCAAATCAAAGCTGCAGCATCCGCCGGGGATACTCAGTCGCTGACGCACCAGGGCAATCAGACGATCCTCGCGCAGTTGCTGGCCCATACGCGGTGCGTTCATCAACTGCGTTGACTGAATTTTGAGTTTATCGCGCAGGGCATCCACCAGCGTCATATCGACGCCGGGCACGTCAGCCCACGCCCGTAATTTTTGCTGCTGGCGCTCAAGCTCTTTCAACAGTTCTGTCCGCATATCGCCGCGCTCAAAAATATCGAGCAACTCGCCAGTCAGGCGAAAAAAGGTCAGCGCATTAACGGTTTTATCCAGGGGTGTCGTTTCATCTAACTGATTAATCAAAAACTCAACCCGTAACCAGGTTCGCATTTTTTCATTCAGTGGGTGTTCAAACAGAACGGGTGTACTCATGGTATTAATCCTGTTTCGTTGCCGCCAGCCTGAGATAGCGCTGATGAAGTTCGGCTACCTGTGGCAAGGCGTCGTCGGGCTCGCCACTGTTATCAATAATGTCATCGGCACAGGCAAGGCGCTGCTGGCGCGTGGCCTGTGCGGCAAGAATACGTTTCGCCTGTTCGACGGAAAGATGATCACGTTGCTGGGTGCGCGCTAACTGCGTTGCCTCATCAACGTCTACCACCAGTACCCGATCAGCCTGGTGCTGTAACTGATTTTCCACCAGTAATGGCACCATCCAGAGCACATAAGGTGAGGTGGCCTGGGCGATCAGTTCTCGTGTCCGGGCGTTTATCAGCGGATGCAGTAGCGCGTTTAACCAGCTTTTCTCTTCAGGCTGCTGAAAAATAATGTCGCGAAGCTGTTTACGATCGAGCATTCCCTGATCCGTCACGATTGACGCGCCATAGCGTGCCTGAATAGCCTGCAAAGCGGGCGTGCCAGGTTCAACAACTTCACGGGCGATCAGGTCAGCGTCAATAATTTCCACGCCAGACGCGGCGAATGCCTGGGCAATCGTACTCTTTCCACTGCCGATTCCCCCTGTAAGCGCGACGGTATAGGGCATGTTTCTCACCTGACTTCATATTCCGACATAGGTTCAGGGTAATGATCTGGATAAAAAAGGCAAAAATGCGCGGCAGATCACACCGATAAAGCACAACTAAATTTAACGGATTGTAGCGTAAATAAAGTGAAATTCGCAGTCTTGTCGCGCAGCGAGAGGCGCGTATCATAACGTCACTGGAGCTGTGCTTACTTCGTGAATGACGATTCATTGCCACTTACCAGGACACTGTTTATGCGTATTGAAGAAGATCTGAAACTGGGCTTTAAAGATGTCTTGATCCGCCCCAAACGTTCAACGCTGCAAAGTCGCTCACAGGTTGAGCTGGAGCGAAGCTTTACCTTCAGACATTCAGGCCTCAGCTGGAGCGGCGTACCGATCATCGCCGCCAACATGGATACCGTCGGCACATTTTCGATGGCCGAGGCGCTGGCCAGTTTCAATATCCTCACTGCCGTCCACAAGCATTACAGCGCAGACGACTGGCGGGCGTTTATTCAGCGCGTGCCTGCGACAGTCCTGAATCATGTGATGGTTTCAACCGGCACGTCAGAAACAGACCTCAGTAAACTGGTCGCGATTATGGCGCTTTCCGACGATCTGCAGTTTATCTGCATTGATGTGGCTAACGGCTACTCACAGCATTTTGTCGATTTCCTGCAGCGCGCGCGTGAAATGTTCCCGGCTAAAACCATCTGTGCCGGTAACGTGGTCACGGGCGAAATGGTGGAAGAGCTTATCCTCTCCGGCGCGGATATCGTCAAAGTCGGTATTGGCCCGGGTTCGGTCTGTACTACGCGGGTGAAAACCGGCGTGGGTTATCCGCAGCTTTCTGCAGTCATTGAGTGTGCTGATGCGGCGCATGGCTTAAGCGGACAGATTGTCAGTGATGGCGGCTGTTCGGTACCGGGCGATATCGCCAAAGCCTTTGGCGGCGGCGCTGACTTCGTGATGCTGGGTGGCATGCTGGCGGCGCATGATGAGTGTGAAGGGCAGGTGGTCGAGGAGAATGGCGAAAGCTTCATGCTCTTTTACGGCATGAGTTCCGAATCGGCAATGAAGCGTCATGTCGGCGGTGTCGCGCAATACCGTGCAGCGGAAGGTAAAACCGTGAAGCTGCCATTGCGGGGGGCGGTCGCTGACACCGCGCGTGATATTCTGGGAGGACTGCGTTCCGCCTGTACGTACGTCGGGGCTGAGCGCCTCAAAGAGCTGACCAAGCGCACGACCTTTATCCGGGTTAACGAGCAGGAAAACCGCGTTTTTAATCGATAGTCTTTCGGGGCGCACTCTGCGCCCCCTCAATGCATTGCATCACCCAGCCCAAACACCGGCAGATACATTGCAATGACCAGCGTGCCGACAATGCCGCCAATCACCACCATCATCATCGGTTCCAGAGACGCCGCCAGTGTGTCAGCGCGCTCTCGCGTTTCTGCCTCGTGCCATTCTGCCAGGCGGGCCAGCATCAAATCCAGTGCGCCCGCCTCTTCACCCACCCGAATCAACTGACCACACAAGGGCGTGAAAAGCGAATGCTGCATCAGCGCCTGATGCAGAGGACTGCCTTGAGCAATATGCTGCTGCAGTCCGGCTATCGCTTCCCGCCAGAGCAATGAGGAGAGCGTGACTTCAACGGCCGCCAGCCCCTGGAACAGGGTTAATCCGGCGCGTTGCGTGAGATTCAGGATGGTATAGATCTGCGTCAGTTGCGTGCCTCGCCACAACCCGGAAAGCAGCGGGATGCGCAGGAAAAGCGTCTGTTCACGACGTTGCCAGCCTGGAGAGCGTCGTCGCAGCTGATGCCATCCAGCCAGCATCAGCGAAACACCAAAGGCCAGCACAGCGCCCCATTCCTGAAGCGCGGCAGATAACTGCATGACCGCGGCTGTAAACGCGGGCAGGGGCGCGTCAAAGGAGTCATACACCGCAACGAACTCTGGCAGCACGAACAGCAGCATACCGCAGGTGACCGCTATCGCCACCAGCAGAATGAACAGCGGATAGCGTAACGCCTTTGCCACCTGATGCCATAACTGCTGCTGGCGGATCTGCTGCTGAGCCAGCTCACTGCAGCAGACATCCAACTGCCCCGTCAGTTCGCCCACTTCCATCAGCGCCGGATAGAGCGGCGGAAAAATCTGCGGCCATTCACGCAAAGCCTGTGAAAAAGGGGCACCGCTGAGTACCCGATGATGCAGGGCAAGCATCAGAGCCCGCCAGCCTGCATGAGGGTGCCCCTCCGCCAGCAAAGCCAGACTTTCTGCCAGTGGCAGGCCCGCTTTGAGCAGGGTAGCCAGCTGACGAATCAGATCGGTTTTGTGCTGCCACGTCCAGTCCCTCTGACGCAGGATTTTTTCCCGCTTCCAGCTCACTGGCAGAAGATCGCGCTGCGCCAGGATGAGTAGCAGGTTGTCAGTGTTGGCAGCCAGAAGCTGACCACTGAGTAACTGGCCCTGGCAGTCGACCGCCTGCCAGCTAAATAAAGCTGCGTTAGCCATCGTCCAGCCCAATCACCCGTTGCATCTCTTCCAGCGAGGTATCGCCCCGGCTTACCGCTTCCAGGCCGGAAACCAGTAAAGTGCGCAATCCCTGCTGTTTGGCCAGACTAAGCAGATTCTCAAGCGGCATCTCGGCTGCAATCGCATTCTGCAGCCTGGCATTGATCGGCAGAAGTTCAAACAGTGCCAGCCGGCCAAAATAACCGGAAAAGCAGTGATCGCAACCGGGCGCCCGCCAGGTTTGCAGGGTGCCGGGCCAGAGTTCCGCAGGATAGTGCGCCACCGCCTCAGCAGGCTGACGGCAATGGGGGCAGAGGCGCCGCACCAGACGCTGCGCAACAATCAGTTTCAGCGCCGACCCCAGCAGATAACCGGGAATCCCCATCTGCCGCAGCCGGGTTAGCGTTTCGGCGGTGGAGTTGGTGTGCAGCGTCGACAGCACCAGGTGCCCGGTCTGAGCCGCTTTCACCGCAATCTCCGCTGTTTCGGCATCGCGGATCTCGCCCACCATGATCACATCCGGATCCTGTCTCAGCAGCGCCCGCAGCACGCGGTTAAAATCGAGACCGTTTTTGGTGTGGATCTGCGTCTGGTTAATGCCGGGCAGCGGGATCTCAATCGGATCTTCAACGCTGCACAGATTTTTTTCCGGTTTATTCAGGGCACTAAGCCCGCTATAGAGCGTAAACGTCTTGCCGCTGCCGGTGGGGCCGGTGACCAGGATCAGTCCCTGTGGCTGGGCCAGTGCGGCGCAGAACAGACGCAACTGGGCAGCGGGTAAGCCGAGCTTATCCAGAGACAGCGCCGCGCTTTCACTCTGCAACAGACGGACCACGGCTTTCTCGCCGCCATAGATGGGTAAGGTCGCCAGGCGGAAAGAGGCGGGTTTACCGGCAATCTCCATGCTGAACTGACCATCCTGCGGTAACCGGCGTTCGGCGATATCCAGACCGCCAAGGATTTTCAGTCGTGCCAGCAACGCCGCAGGTTGAGTGGAAGGCAGTGAAGAGAGCGGATGCAGTACGCCATCAATGCGCAGTCGTACACGCAGACCCTCGCGGCAGGGTTCGATATGCACATCGGAGGCCCGTCGTTCCAGTGCCTGACGCAGGATGAGTTGTGTCGCTTCAATGGCTGACCCGGCAGGTGTCTCTTCGCGCGCTACCAGCGGTTTATCAGCATGCTGGAGCTGGTCAAGCCGGGCCTGCGGCCAGCATTCGATCTCAATCTGACACTGGCTGGCAAAATTGAGTGCTTCAGTCAGTCCGGGCGGCACGCTCTCCGCGACTGCAACGCGCAGCAGACTGGCATCATGGTGCAGAACCAGAGCGCGATAGTGCTGGCATAATGCCGCAATCGTCTCATCAGGCTTGCTCATCGCTGGCTCCTTTATCCGCAAAGCGGAATTGTTCCCGGCAATTGTCCTGCAGGCTGGTGTTACTGCTGGTGCAGCTACGTTGCCAGCTGATGCCGCCCTCTGTGCTGTCCCAGATCGGTAGCATTTCAACGCTCAGGCCATTCAGACTCTCCTGGCCAGTCAGCGTAATCACTCCGTTGGTCACGCTCAGTGCTGAGACATAGCGCGATCCTCTGGCTGCCGGAATACCGGCTTCTCCGGCCTGGCATTGCGTCGGGCCGCCGCGTTCCATGGCGCAAAGCTCAACCGCCGTTTTGTAGGGCACCATCGTCTGCAGCATGTCGGTGAGGGCCGCGCGCTGCAGATAATTTTGATAAGCGGGAAGGCCAATGGCACTTAAGATCGCCACAATACCCACCACAATCATCAGTTCAACCAGCGTAAATCCACGTTGATAATTCATGACTTCGTCTCCTGATTTAAGAAGGCGACAGGGTAAAAATCGGGGGCGGTGAAAGACAGTCAGAGATCGGCGAACTGGAAAGCGTGATGTGAAGAGATTTCAGAATTGCAGCGCAGTCGAAACTGCGCCGGAAGCGGGATCGCAAAATCGCCGTGTTGGAGGACGGCTCAGGCTATTTTTGTTTGAATCGCATCGAGAGGTCCAGCGCCCGCACATGCTTGGTCAGTGCGCCCACCGAGACGTAGTCCACGCCGGTCAAGGCGATCTGCGGCAGAGTGGTTTCGGTGACGTTGCCGGAGACCTCGAGCAGCGTCCGCCCCTGGTTGAGTTCAACGGCTTCACGCATCGCTTCCAGACTGAAGTTGTCCAGCATCACAATGTCGGCTTCCGCTTCCAGCGCCTGACGTAACTCTTCCAATGATTCCACCTCCACTTCAACCGGCACATCGGGTTGCAGCCACTGCGCGCGTTCGACTGCCTGAGCAATCGATCCGCTGGCAATGATATGGTTTTCTTTGATCAGATAGGCGTCAGAGAGGCCCAGGCGATGATTGCTGCCTCCGCCGCACAGTACGGCATATTTCAGCGCAGTCCGCAGTCCTGGCAGGGTTTTGCGCGTGTCCAGCAGCTGAGTCTGACTTCCCGCCAGCAGTGCGACATAGCGGCTGACTTCGGTGGCAACACCCGAGAGCGTCTGTACAAAATTAAGCGCCGTCCGCTCGGCGGTCAGCAGCAGGCGGGCAGGCCCCTCAATTTCAAACAGCAACTGATCCGCTTCGATCCGATCACCATCTTCAACATGCCAGTTCAGAGCCGCATGCGAGCCAAGCTGAATAAATACCTCTTCAACCCAGCGTTTACCACAGAAAACACCGGCTTCACGGGTGATGACCTGCGCATGGGCCTGGGTATCGGCAGGTAACAGCTGTGCGGTAATATCGCGGTCAGCATCGATCTCACCACCGAGGTCTTCTTTTAACGCCAGCGCAACGGCATCCGGGATGTCACTTTCAATGCGTTTAATCAGGGCCTGACGGCGGCTGTCGGGATCATAACCACGGGATGACATAAGCATTTTACTCCAGAAACAGGAAGGACAGAGGCGGTCACAATAGCCTGAACCGGCATCAGGTTCCAGCAACGGATAGTATTTTGTTTAGTATCCTTAACAAAGGGCAATTTAATGTCACCAGACCGACACACTAAGAGGCAAGAATCCTTTATTATTCATGCTATTCTCAGCCTGGTGAAACAAGGAAAAGCGGTATGAAAATCAAACAGGGCTGGCTGACCGGTGTGCGTCACGTGCCGTCAACGCATTGTAATGAACGCCCTGACGATGAGGCGCCTTCACTGCTGGTGATCCACAATATCAGCCTGCCACCCGGTGAATTTGGCGGTCCCTGGATCGACAGACTATTTACCGGCACATTACCGCCCGATGCCCATCCCTATTTTGCGGATATCGCCGCGCTGAAAGTGGCAGCACACTGCCTGATTCGTCGTGATGGGGAGATCGTGCAGTATGTCCCCTTTGACAAACGCGCCTGGCATGCAGGCATTTCGCAGTTTGAAGGACGTGAAAACTGCAACGACTTCTCCATCGGTATTGAGCTGGAAGGAACTGACAGCGAGCCGTATAGCGAGGCGCAATATCGGGCCCTGCAGCAGGTCACGCAGTTACTGCTGCAACACTACCCGGTAACGCCTTCACGTATCACGGGGCACAGCGATATCGCGCCGGTACGCAAAACCGATCCCGGACCTGCTTTTGACTGGGACTACTACAAACAGCTGTTAACGCAGCAAAAATCGTGATTTTTGCGGAGTCAGTATGACGTTGTTTACCTTGTTATTGGTTTTAGGCTGGGAGCGCCTGTTTAAACTGGGCGAGCACTGGCAACTCGAACACCGGCTGGAGCCGATTTTTCGCCATCGCCGCCATTACTCCATGATGCGAACCCTGCTGATGACCGTACTGGCGATGGCGCTGACCGCGCTGGTGGTCTGGAGTCTGAAAGGATTACTGTTTGGCGTACTGCAGTTGCTGTTCTGGATCGTTGCCGGACTGCTCTGCATCGGTGCCGGCTCAGTACGTCAGCACTACCATAACTACCTGAAAGCGGCCAGCCATGACAATGACGCGGCACATCAGGCGATGGCAGCTGAGCTGACGCTAATCCATGGTGTGCCGGTGGAGTGCAGCGAACGTGAGTTCCTGCGCGAGCTGCAGAATGCGCTGATCTGGATAAACTTCCGTTTCTATCTCGCCCCGATGTTCTGGCTGGTGGTGGGTGGACCGTGGGGACCGGTGCTGCTGGTGGGTTACGCGTTTCTGCGCGCCTGGCAAGGCTGGCTGGCCAGACACGGCACACCGATGGCGCGTGCACAATCGGGCGTGGATGCGATTCTGCATCTGCTCGACTGGATCCCGGTGCGGCTGGCGGGTGTCGCTTACGCACTGCTGGGCCATGGCGAAAAAGCGCTGCCCGCCTGGTTTGCCTCGCTGACCGATCGTCACCGTTCTCAGTATCACGTGCTGACGACGCTGGCGCAGTTCTCACTGTCGCGCGATCCGCACAGCGATAAAGTTGAAACGCCACGGGTGGCCGTGGCGTTAGCGAAACGGACTTCGCTGGTGCTGGTTGTTGCCGTCGCGTTGCTGACGATTTACGGCACGCTGGTGTAATCAGCAGGTGGCACGCCGAAATCGGGCGTGCCATCATCCCGCCAGCTGAAATATTTTAGTCGGGTATGGCGGTTCGGATCCCAGAGCGGATCGCCCTCAATTTCCGTGTAATTACGTGCGTGGTAAACCAGCACGTCGCGTCCTGTCTCATCCTGGGTAAAACTGTTGTGGCCCGGCCCGTACTGGTGGTTGTCCCAGCTGGACACAAATACCGGCCGTGCTGATTTCTGCCAGGCCGCGGCATCAAGCGGGTTGGCATCCGCGGTAATCGACAGGATCCCCAGACAATAATTCTCATCGGTGGCGCTGGCGGAATAGGTCACAAACAGCCGATCGCCGTGACGAATGACCGCCGGTCCTTCATTAACGCTGAACCCGGCACACTCCCACTCATATTCCGGCCGGCTCAGCATTACGGGCGTGCCTTTCAGCGTCCAGGGATTCAGCAGCTCAGCCAGATAGAGGTTGGAGTTACCGGGAATGACGGGATCTTTCTGCGCCCAGAGATACCAGTTTTTGCCCTGATGCACGAAGTGGGTGGCATCCAGAGAGAAGCTGTCTAAATGGGTGAAGACCCTGCGGCAGGGCTGCCATTCGCCCTGCAATGGATCTGCGGCCTCGCACACCAGTGCGTACATCCGATGCTGGAATAATCCCTCTTTAATGTCGCGCGTCGGTGCCGCCGCGAAATAGATCACCCACAGCCCGTCGATATAGTGCAGCTCCGGTGCCCAGATGAGTTCGCTGCAGGGACCGCTCTCGGGCTTGTGCCAGACCACCACCGGCCTGGCACTGCGCAGGTCAGCCAGCGTGGTGGCGCGGCGAATCTCCAGCCGGTCATACTCCGGCACCGATGCCACAAAATAGTAGTGCTGCTCATGGCGCAAAATAAAGGGATCGGCGCGCTGCTCAATAAAAGGATTTGGCAGGATTGAAGTCATTTAACATCTCCGGTTGGCGTGGCAGCACGGTTGTGCAGACGAACAGTGTGTAAGTCGTGGAAGTTTTCGCGACGCAGCGCCAGATCCTGCTGGATGGTGAGCATCATTTTGCGGTCAACCTTCATCAGCCGCACCACACCTGCGGTAATCAGATAGCCGATACCCGGAATAACGGTGAACAGCAGCATGATGCCGTCAATCGCCTCGGCTGACTGCTGTTTTGCGCCCGCGTTGTAGCCATATATTGAGAGCAGAAAACCGACCATCGCACCGGCGACCGCCAGTCCTACCTTAAGGAAGAAGAGGTTGCCGGAGAAGCTGATGCCGGTAATGCGTTTACCGGTTTTCCATTCGCCGTAGTCATCCACATCAGCCATCAGCGACCAGTGCAGGGGGGAGGGGATCTGATGCAGAATATTCAGCACAAAATAAGCCACCACGACCATCAGGGTGGCGTGCGGATCGATCCAGTAAAAGCCGCTGGAAAAAAGGGCCAGTACGATATTCGTCCAGAAGAAAACTTTGAGTTTGCACCAGCGATCGGTGAGCAGTTTTGCCAGCGTGCTGCCGAACATCATGCCAATCACTCCCAGGCTGATAAACAGCGTGGCGAAGTGCGTTGACTGGCCCATGACCCAGGTCACGTAATACATGGTGGCCGCCATGCGGATAAAGCCAGGACAGACGTTACAGAAGGTCAGCAGCAGAATGCGCACCCACTGGTCATTCTTCCAGACGTCACGCAGATCTTTCTTCAGGTCATCATTGCTCGGCACGGCCGGGCGAATACGTTCCCGTACCGTGGCAAAGCAGAACAGAAACATCGCCAGACCAATGGTGGCCAGTACCGCCATCGCCATCTGGTAGCCGCGTGCTTTGTCTTCACCACCAAACCACTCCGCCATCGGCAGCAGCGACAGTGACAGTATCAGCGTCGCGATGCCGACCATGACAAAGCGGTAAGACTGGCAGGAGACGCGCTCACCGGGATCGTTGGTAATCACGCCGCCCAGAGAACAGTAAGGAATGTTAATCGCGGTGTAGGTCAGCGACATCAGAAAGTAGGTGACGAAGGCCCAGATTACCTTGTTGTGATAAGTCCAGTCGGGCGTGGTGAACATCAATACGCTGAAGACCACATAGGGCACGGAAACCCACAGCAGCCAGGGACGAAAACGGCCCCAGCGACTCTGAGTGCGATCGGCGATGGCACCCATAATCGGATCGGTGACCGCATCCAGTACTCTGACCGAGAGTAACAGCGTTCCTACCAGCGCCGGGGCCAGTCCGAAAACATCGGTATAGAAGTAGTTCAGGAACAGCATGATGGCACCGCCAATCATGTTGCATCCGGCATCGCCCATGCCATAACCCAGCTTTTCTTTAAATGAGAGTGCTGCGGGCTTCATTTTGCTTCTCCTGCAAACCGTGAAGCCAGTGATTATTAGGGTTGAAGCCGTCTGTGACGCAGCAGCAATTGGTTACAGAGATGGACAAAACAGGCGGGCGCAAAAAAATGTGAACTGATACGCACCAGCGAGCCAGTTCACATTACTTTATAGAGGGTATTTTTAACGAAAGGGGGTTTACGCAGCGCTGTTGTTCTGGCCTTCAACCAGTCCGCCAACGAAGCTGCCAAGCCAGCCACCAATATTGCCAAAGAGAGTGCTGGCAACAGAACCTACTAAACCGGAAATAAATGGCACCGGGATCAGGGAGCCGAGTATATTACCGATTAATGAACCGGCCTGCTTACCCACAGTGGTAGTAATATCCTGAATCATGCCACAGCCACTTACGGCCAAAATTTCTGATGGTGCGAGTTCCCGCATAATAATTTTTTCCTTAATCAGGTTAGAAGCAGGAAAAAATTACCATCTCAAGCCGGTAATAAAAATAGTAATAGAGCTAAAGTGGCCGGTGCGCCCTGACTGCGCGCACCGGATGAGCAAAAAGATCAGGCTTTCTGCGTCTGGTTCTTAATAAAGTAACCTATACCCAGAATGACCAGCCAGACCGGGATCAGCCAGACTGAGATCGCCATACCCGGCGTGGTCGCCATCAGCACCAGAATTCCCGCCAGGAAGATCAGGCAAATCCAGTTACCCGCCGGATAGAGCAGCGCTTTAAAGCGGGTTGTGACGCCCTGCTGATCTTTCTTACGACGGAACTTGAGGTGTGCCAGGCTGATCATCGCCCAGTTAATCACCAGTGCGGAGACTACCAGCGACATCAGCAGGCCAAATGCTTGACCCGGCATCAGGTAGTTGATCAGCACGCACAGTGCAGTGGCAACAGCCGAGACCAGAATTGTTAAGACCGGCACACCGCGACGATCGACCTTGAGCAGCGCTTTTGGCGCATTGCCCTGCTGTGCCAGACCAAACAGCATCCGGCTGTTGCAGTAAACGCAGCTGTTATAGACCGACAGGGCCGCCGTCAGGATCACCACATTCAGCGCATTCGCCACCATGGCATCGCCCAGCTCGTGGAAGATAAAGACAAACGGGCTGACTTCTGACGTAACACGGCTCCACGGCATCAGTGACAGCAGCACCGCCAGCGAACCAATGTAGAAAATCAGGATACGCCACAGCACCTGGTTAGTTGCTTTTGGAATGCTCACTTCCGGGTTATCAGCCTCTGCTGCGGTGATACCCACCAGCTCCAGTCCGCCGAACGAGAACATAATAATTGCCATGACCGCGACCAGACCGCCGATGCCATGCGGGAAAAAGCCGCCCTGATCCCACAGGTTGCGCACGGTCGCCTGAGGACCCGCGTGACCGCTGAACAGCAGCCAGCCACCAAACAGGATCATGCCGATGACCGCGACCACTTTAATAATGGCAAACCAGAACTCCATCTCACCGAACACTTTCACGTTAGTCAGGTTGATGGCGTTGATCATGACAAAGAAGATGGCTGCCGAGGCCCAGGTCGGAAAGTCGGGCCACCAGAACTGGATATATTTGCCGACGGCAGTGAGCTCGGCCATGGCGACCAGCACGTAAAGGACCCAGTAGTTCCAGCCTGAGGCGAAGCCGGCAAAGTTACCCCAGTATTTGTAGGCGAAGTGGCTGAAGCTGCCGGCAACCGGCTCTTCAACCACCATTTCACCCAGCTGACGCATGATTAAAAAGGCAATAAAACCGGCAATCGCATAGCCCAGAATAACGGCCGGTCCGGCGGATTCAATGACCGATGCACTGCCCAGAAACAGGCCAGTTCCCACTGCACCACCCAGCGCGATGAGCTGAATATGGCGGTTCTTAAGACCACGTTTCAGCGCTTCGCCTTGCTGTTGTTCCATACAAACCTCGTGATGTTTTTATTCTTCTTTTGCAGCGCAGTCCGCTGTAATGAAGTAGTTACAATAACGTATTGATTATTTTACGGTATCCGGCGTGCTGAATGCTGCCATCTGCTACCCTGGCGACAAGAATAGTGATAAGCGAATCGCTTTGCACCTGCTTTCGCCTTTCGTGCTGAGAGTTGACTGAAAAAACGCCGTCGCGGTCACGTCTGTCCCCCGCAAACTTCTGCCATGAAATGCCGTTAATGACGAATAGCTTTCACTTATGGTTACCGCTGCGCTCAGGCCCTGGGCGGGTGTAAGGTTTGGTAAAAGTGCATTTATTTAACATCTACAGGAGCATGGATTTTTCATTTTTTTAACCGCGAGTTAGCGTCAGCACAGGCTTGCGGGATATGTGAATGTCGCAGACACCATATAGACACAAGGTGAATACTTTGTTACTTTACCGGCACCTCTTTGCAATTGGTATTACCAATTTACTCCGGACGATTGGCTTAATAAGAAGGGATGATGGCTTACAGTAAGATTCGCCAACCCAAGCTCTCCGACGCTATCGAGCAACAGCTCGAATCCCTGATTATGGAAGGGACCCTGCGTCCGGGAGAGAAGCTGCTCCCTGAGCGCGAACTCGCTAAACAATTCGATGTCTCACGTCCATCTCTCCGCGAAGCGATCCAACGCTTAGAAGCGAAAGGATTATTGCTGCGCCGTCAGGGCGGCGGAACATTCGTACAGGAGCATCTCTGGCAAAGCATGAGTGACCCACTCGTTGAGCTTCTCGCTGACCATCCGGAATCACAGTTTGACCTGCTGGAAACGCGTCATGCCTTAGAGGGCATCGCGGCCTATTACGCGGCGCTGCGCGGCACGGAAGAAGACCTGCTGCGCATTCGCGACTGCCATGTGCACATCCAGCAGGCGCAGGACAGCGGCGATTTAGACGCCGAAGCGGACGCCGTGATGCAGTATCAGATCGCTGTCACAGAAGCGGCCCATAATGTTGTGCTTTTACATTTGCTACGCTCAATGGGCCCTATGCTGGAACAAAACGTCCGTCAGAATTTCGAATTGCTCTACTCGCGCCGGGAAATGCTGGCAAAAGTGAGCGGTCACCGCGCCAGAATCTTTGAGGCGATTGTGGCTCGTGAGCCAGAAAAAGCGCGCGAGGCTTCACACCGTCACCTGGCGTTCATAGAGGAAATCTTGCTGGACAGAAGTCGGGAGCAGAGCCGTCGTGAACGCTCCCTGCGTCGTTTACAGCAACGTAAGGAATAACGTGCGACAAAGATCGTACGGACATCAGACGAGCCTGCCTGCATCTGCTTAAACAGGCTCCCGATTATTCAACGTATTAGACACAGATAAGGAACACACCCATGTCAGAACGTTTACACAATGACGTGGATCCGATTGAAACTCGTGACTGGCTACAGGCGATCGAATCGGTCATCCGTGAAGAAGGTGTTGAACGTGCACAGTATCTGATTGATCAGGTACTGGGTGCAGCCCGCAAAGGCGGCGTAAAAGTGGCTGCAGGTTCGTCTGCAATCAGCAACTACATCAACTCTATTGCCGTTGAAGATGAACCCGATTATCCGGGCAACACCTCTCTTGAACGTCGTATCCGTTCCGCAATCCGCTGGAACGCCATCATGTCGGTGCTGCGCGCGTCGAAGAAAGATCTGGAACTCGGTGGTCACATGTCCTCCTTCCAGTCTTCTGCGACGATTTATGAAGTGTGCTTCAACCACTTCTTCCGCGCCCGTAGTGACAAGGATGGCGGCGATCTGGTCTATTTCCAGGGCCACATCTCTCCAGGCATCTATGCCCGTGCGTTCCTTGAAGGTCGCCTGACTGAAGATCAAATGAACAACTTCCGTCAGGAAGTTGACGGTAAAGGTCTCTCTTCTTATCCGCACCCGAAATTAATGCCGGAATTCTGGCAGTTCCCGACCGTATCAATGGGTCTGGGTCCATTGTCAGCGATCTATCAGGCGAAATTCCTGAAGTATCTGGAACACCGTGGCCTGAAAGACACCTCTGCTCAGACCGTTTATGCCTTTCTGGGTGACGGCGAGATGGATGAGCCGGAATCAAAAGGTGCGATCACCATCGCAACTCGTGAAAAACTGGATAACCTTGTCTTCATCATCAACTGCAACCTGCAGCGTCTGGATGGCCCGGTAACCGGTAATGGCAAGATCATCAACGAGCTGGAAGGCATCTTTGCCGGTGCTGGCTGGGAAGTGATCAAGGTCATCTGGGGCGGACGCTGGGATGAGCTGCTGCGCAAAGATACCAGCGGCAAGCTGATTCAACTGATGAACGAAACCGTTGACGGTGACTACCAGACCTTCAAATCCCGTGATGGTGCCTATGTGCGTGAGCACTTCTTTGGTAAATATCCGGAAACCGCCGCGCTGGTTAAAGACATGTCCGATGATGAAATCTGGGCACTGAACCGTGGCGGCCACGATCCGAAGAAAATCTACGCGGCACTGAAAAAAGCGCAGGACACCAAAGGCAAGCCAGTACTGATCCTGGCGCATACCATCAAAGGTTATGGTATGGGCGACACCGCGGAAGGCAAAAACATTGCTCACCAGGTGAAGAAGATGAACATGGATGGCGTGCGCTATATCCGTGATCGCTTCAACGTGCCGGTTGCTGACGATAAAATCGAAGAACTGCCGTACGTCACCTTTGAGAAAGGCTCAGAAGAGCATGCTTATCTGCACGGTCAGCGTGAGAAGTTAGGCGGCTATCTGCCAACGCGTCAGCCGAAGTTCACTGAGAAGCTGGAAATGCCAGCACTCGAAGAGTTCAGTGCGCTGCTGGATGAGCAGAACAAAGAGATCTCGACCACTATCGCCTTTGTACGTGCCCTGAACGTGATGCTGAAGAACAAGTCGATCAAAGATCGCCTGGTTCCGATCCTCGCCGATGAAGCGCGTACCTTTGGTATGGAAGGTCTGTTCCGTCAGATCGGTATCTACAGCCCGAACGGTCAGCAGTACACACCGCAGGACCGCGAGCAGGTTGCCTACTACAAAGAAGACGAGAAAGGCCAGATTCTGCAGGAAGGGATCAACGAGCTGGGCGCAGGTTCATCCTGGCTGGCTGCGGCGACCTCTTACAGCACCAACAACCTGCCGATGATTCCGTTCTACATCTATTACTCGATGTTCGGCTTCCAGCGTATCGGCGATCTGATGTGGCTGGCGGGCGACCAGCAGGCGCGCGGCTTCCTGGTCGGCGGCACCTCCGGTCGTACGACGCTGAACGGCGAAGGTCTGCAGCATGAAGATGGTCACAGCCATATTCAGTCTCTGACTATCCCGAACTGTATCTCTTACGATCCATCTTATGCCTATGAAGTGGCTGTCATCATGCATGACGGTCTGGTGCGTATGTATGGCGAAGCGCAGGAGAACGTTTACTACTACATCACCACGCTGAACGAAAACTACCACATGCCAGCCATGCCGCAGGGCGTGGAAGAGGGTATCCGTAAGGGTATCTATAAGCTGGAAACGGTAGAGGGCAGCAAAGGTAAAGTGCAGCTGCTGGGCTCAGGTTCTATCCTGCGTCACGTGCGTGAAGCGGCGCAGATCCTGGCGAAAGATTACGGTATTGGCTCTGATGTCTACAGCGTGACCTCGTTCACCGAGCTGGCGCGTGATGGTCAGGATTGTGAGCGCTGGAACATGCTGCATCCGACTGAAGAAGCGCGTGTACCTTACATCGCTCAGGTGATGAATGACGCACCTGCTGTTGCTTCAACCGACTATATGAAACTGTTCGCTGAGCAGGTTCGTAGCTATGTCCCGGCCAGCGATTATCGCGTACTGGGTACCGATGGCTTTGGTCGTTCTGACAGCCGTGAGAACCTGCGTCATCACTTTGAAGTTGATGCATCTTATGTGGTGGTTGCCGCGCTGGGTGAGCTGGCTAAACGCGGCGAGATCGAGAAGAAAGTGGTGGCCGATGCGATCACCAAATTCAATATCGATGCCGATAAAGTTAACCCGCGTCTGGCTTAAGAGGTAATAGAGTAATGGCTATCGAAATTAAGGTACCGGATATCGGGTCTGACGAAGTTGAAGTCACCGAGATTCTGGTGAAAGTTGGCGACAAGGTGGAAGCCGAGCAGTCGCTGATCACCGTGGAAGGCGACAAAGCCTCAATGGAAGTGCCGTCGCCGCAGGCGGGCGTAGTGAAAGAGATTAAGATCTCAACCGGTGACAAAGTTGAGACCGGCTCACTGATCATGGTGTTTGACGCTGAAGGTGCTGCTGAAGCAGCACCAGCACCGGCCGCAGAGAAAAAAGCGGATGCGGCACCAGCGCCAGCCGCTGCTACGGCCACTGCCAGCAAAGAAGTGGCGGTTCCGGATATCGGCGGTGACGAAGTCGAAGTCACTGAGATTCTGGTTAAGGTTGGCGACAAAGTCGAAGCCGAGCAGTCACTGATTGTGGTGGAAGGTGATAAAGCCTCAATGGAAGTCCCGGCTCCGTTCGCGGGTGTGGTCAAAGAGATCACCATTGCGACCGGCGACAAAGTCAGCACCGGTTCAGCCATCATGGTCTTTGAAGCAGAAGGCGCAGCACCGGCCTCTGACGCGAAGCCAGAAGTGAAAGAAGAAGCAGCATCGGCACCCGCCGCTGCGGCAGGCGCAAAAGAAGTTAACGTTCCGGATATCGGCGGTGATGAAGTCGAAGTCACCGAGATCCTGGTCAAAGTTGGCGACAAAGTTGACGCTGAGCAGTCACTGATCGTGGTTGAAGGCGACAAAGCCTCAATGGAAGTCCCTGCGCCGTTTGCAGGTACTGTCAAAGAGCTGAAAGTTGCCACTGGCGATAAAGTCAGCACTGGCTCACTGATCATGGTGTTCGAAGTCGAAGGTGCTGCTCCGGCCGCCCCTGCGGCAGCGAAACAGGAAGCCGCACCGGCACCTGCTGCCAAATCTGATGCTAAGCCAGCCGCCGCGGCACCAGCAGCTAAAGCCGACAGCAAAGGTGAGTTCGCAGAGAACGACGCTTACGTTCACGCGACCCCGGTGATCCGTCGCCTGGCGCGCGAGTTCGGTGTGAACCTGGCGAAAGTCAAAGGCACCGGTCGTAAAGGTCGCATTCTGAAAGAAGACGTGCAGACTTACGTGAAAGACGCCGTGAAACGCGCTGAAGCAGCACCTGCTGCTGCAAGCGGCGGCGGTCTGCCGGGCATGCTGCCATGGCCGAAAGTTGATTTCAGTAAGTTTGGCGAAATCGAAGAAGTCGAACTGGGTCGTATCCAGAAAATTTCTGGCGCGAACCTGAGCCGTAACTGGGTGATGATCCCGCACGTTACGCATTTCGACAAAACTGATATCACCGATCTGGAAGCGTTCCGTAAGCAGCAGAATGCTGAAGCAGAGAAGCGTAAGCTGGATGTGAAATACACGCCTGTCGTGTTCATCATGAAAGCGGTTGCTGCGGCGCTTGAGCAGATGCCACGCTTCAACAGCTCGCTGTCTGAAGATGCGCAGAAACTGACGCTGAAGAAATATATCAACATCGGTGTGGCGGTTGATACGCCAAATGGCCTGGTTGTTCCGGTCTTCAAAGACGTGAATAAGAAGGGCATCACCGAGCTGTCGCGTGAACTGATGGCGATTTCGAAGAAAGCGCGTGACGGTAAGCTGACAGCGGGCGACATGCAGGGTGGATGTTTCACCATCTCCAGCCTGGGCGGCCTGGGCACCACACACTTCGCGCCGATCGTTAACGCGCCGGAAGTGGCTATCCTGGGTGTCTCTAAATCGGCGATGGAGCCAGTGTGGAATGGTAAAGAGTTTACGCCGCGTCTGATGATGCCGATTTCTCTCTCCTTCGACCACCGCGTGATCGACGGTGCTGATGGTGCGCGATTCATCACCATTATCGGCAATATGTTGTCTGACATTCGTCGTTTAGTTATGTAAATGTGAAGAAGGCCGGCGGATGCCGGCCTTCCTTTAACGATTCGTCGCGCCGCTGTTGGCAGTTTGTTAACAATTCTGTAAACTCTTGCGGTGAAAGTCCCGGTGGAACAAGGGCATTATAAGAACGTCTGACCCGCCGGATATCAATTAAGAGGTCATGATGAGTACAGAGATTAAAACCCAGGTCGTGGTACTTGGGGCAGGTCCTGCAGGTTACTCTGCAGCCTTCCGTTGTGCGGATTTAGGTCTGGAAACCGTACTGGTAGAGCGTTACAGCACCCTCGGTGGTGTTTGTCTGAACGTCGGTTGTATCCCATCTAAAGCGCTGCTGCACGTTGCTAAAGTGATTGAAGAGGCAAAAGCCCTTGAAGAGCACGGCATTGTGTTTGGCCAGCCATCTACTGATATCAACAAGATTCGCAGCTGGAAAGAGAAGGTTATTAACCAGTTGACTGGCGGCCTGTCAGGTATGGCAAAAGGTCGTAAAGTCACCGTGGTGAATGGCCTCGGCAAATTCACCGGTGCTAACACCCTGATGGTGGAAGGAGAAGGCGGCGCGACCACCATCAATTTCGACAACGCCATCATCGCTGCGGGTTCACGCCCAATCGAACTGCCATTCATTCCACATGAAGATCCACGCGTCTGGGACTCTACCGATGCGCTGGAACTGAAAGAAGTGCCGAAGCGTCTGCTGGTCATGGGCGGCGGTATCATCGGTCTGGAAATGGCGACGGTCTATCACGCGCTGGGTTCAGAGATCGATGTGGTTGAGATGTTCGACCAGGTTATCCCTGCTGCGGATAAAGACGTGGTGAAAGTCTTTACCAAGAAAATCAGCAAGAAATTTAACCTGATGCTGGAAACTAAAGTGACCGCCGTTGAAGCAAAAGACGATGGCATTTACGTTTCAATGGAAGGCAAAAAAGCACCAGGCGAAGCGCAGCGTTATGACGCGGTGCTGGTTGCTATCGGTCGTGTGCCGAACGGTAAAGGTCTGGATGCCGGTAAAGCGGGCGTGGAAGTGGACGATCGCGGCTTTATCCGCGTCGACAAGCAGATGCGTACCAATGTGCCACACATCTATGCTATCGGCGACATCGTCGGTCAGCCGATGCTGGCGCATAAAGGCGTGCATGAAGGCCACGTAGCGGCAGAAGTGATCTCTGGTCTGAAGCACTACTTCGATCCGAAAGTGATCCCTTCGATTGCCTATACTGAGCCAGAAGTTGCCTGGGTCGGTCTGACCGAGAAAGAAGCGAAAGAGAAGGGCATCAGCTACGAGACCTCCACCTTCCCGTGGGCTGCCTCTGGCCGTGCTATCGCTTCAGATTGTGCAGACGGCATGACCAAGCTGATTTTCGACAAAGAGACGCACCGTGTTATCGGTGGCGCGATTGTCGGTACTAACGGCGGCGAGCTGTTAGGCGAAATCGGTCTGGCCATTGAGATGGGTTGTGATGCGGAAGATATTGCGCTGACCATCCACGCTCACCCGACCCTGCATGAGTCAGTAGGCCTTGCTGCAGAAATCTTCGAAGGTAGCATCACCGATCTGCCTAACGCGAAAGCGAAGAAGAAGTAAGTTTCTGCTGCTGCAAAGAGAAAGCTCCCGTTACGGGGGCTTTTTTTTGGTCTGGATTTGGTGTTGGATATTATGTGTGCATTTGGGATGATTCAGGGTGTAAAATCTGGTGAAATTTTAGGGTGTGTAAAAGCTTATATAAATCAAAGGGATGTTTTTAGAGTGTTCCCCGCGTGAGCGGGGATAAACCGCGCGGCGCAGCAGGCGTCGTCGTGGCGATCATGTGTTCCCCGCGCCAGCGGGGATAAACCGGCAAGCAATTTGCGGAATACCCTGCCCATGCAGTGTTACCCGCGCCAGTGGGGATAAACCGGTCAAGCAGGCAATCGCGTGGTCACGGCTCTAGTGTTCCCCGCGCCAGCGGGGATAAACCGCGTATCGTTTCAATTGCAGTTGACCCATGCCGGTATTCCCCGCGCCAGCGGGAATACAGAACAGACGTACATAGCGGGCCAGGACAAATAGCGAGCCACATCAATGAGGACCACGATATGAGATATCCGATTTACATTCACAGAACTGACACAGGAACTTATAGCGGATTTGTGCCGGACATTCAGGGCTGTTTTTTTGCTGGTGATACGTTTAACAAAACGATAGAGGATGCGGCTAGCGCTATAGATGCACACGTAGAGTTCACCGTTAATGAAGGTGGCCGTATACCCGTTGCGCGGACGTTCGAAATTTATGCAGATGATCCGGACTGTCAGGGCGGCACCTGGGCCTATATCGATGTCGATTTGAGCAAGTATGATGGCCGGTCTGTAAACTAAATATTACGTGTTCCCCGCGTCAGCGGTAAAAAGCTGATGAGCTGTTAAAAAACATGTCTCAGCGTAAGTATGTTCCCTGCTTCAGCAGGGAACATACTGGTAGTTTGCTACTTATGGTGTTTTTCAAAATCCGGCGTAATTTTAAAAATAAATACAAATCAATTAATGAGTTATGCTCTTCTCCTGCGCCACCCGCTCAACAAACATCTGCGCCAGTTCAGCAATGGCGCTGTTGCCGGGCAGCCTCTTTTCATTGATATACATCACCAGCGTACTACTGCGTCGGCGACCCTGGAGCAGGGGCAGGGGACGGAGTTCACCACTCTTTAAAAGCCCCGCGATATTCTGTTCCGGCAGCCAGCCATAGCCCAGCTGGTGCTGAACCGCTTCAATTGCTGCCGACAGGGTAGTGAAGGACCAGTTTTCTGCCTGATCGCCACTCACCTCTGACTGCTGCTGTTGCTGGCGATCCAGAATGGTAATGCAGGGCCAGCGCGCCAGTGTGGCAGCATTAAGCGGGGCAGGTTCACTGTGCAGCGGGTGATCGCGATGCGCGACGGCAACGAAATCGACGCTCATCAGGCTTTCACCAGCCAATGGCTCAGCGCCATATTGCGCCACCAGCCAGAGATCGGCCTGTTGTTCTGCCAGCCTGTCTGGTGTTTCGCTGCGGACAATTTCGCTGAACCAGATGCGCACATGTGGATAGCGTTGCTGAAATATATTGAGCACATCAAACAGCAGAGGTTTTGGAAAGGTAGCATCCACCATTAAATCAATGCGCGAACGTTCCCCCCTTCGCAGAGCACTGGCCTTAGCTTCAAGCGCGCTAAATCCTTCCAGTAGTGGACGTACCTGCGCAAGTAACTGATGTCCTTCAGCACTCAGAACGGCACGGCGTCCCACCTGCTTCAGCAGTTCCATGTCGAGCCGTTGTTGAAGCAGACTCAACTGATAGCTTAATGAGGACTGACTGCGATTATTCTTCTCCGCGGCCAGCGCAAAACTCCCTTCCTTTACGACGGCGTCGAGCAGATACCACTGTTCAAGCGTTGTTTTGTACATGGCAATCCATCTAAAAATTGAATAATTTAGTGCTAAAAATAGCGTTATTAATCGCTTTTGTAACGCGCAATAATCACCTCAAGGAAAACAAATGAGGAATGCATTATGAGCACTTTTGATAAACATGACCTGTCTGGCATCGTTGGCAAACATCTGGTTTACACCTATGACAACGGCTGGAACTACGAGCTCTACATTAAAAATGCCAGCACCATCGACTATCGCATTCACAGTGGCATGGTCGGCAATCGCTGGGTTAAAAATCAGCATGTTTATGTGGTTCGCCTGGCGCAGGATGTCTATAAAGTTTCCTGGACTGAACCAACCGGCACTGATGTCAGCCTGGCCGTTAATCTGGCGGATAAAATTTTCCACGGCACCATTTTCTTCCCACGCTGGGTCATGAACAATCCGGAAAAAACCGTCTGCTTCCAGAATGATCATCTGGAAGAGATGGCGAAATTCCGCGAAGCGGGTCCGGCTTATCCAACCGAAGTGATTGATGAGTTCGCGACGCTGACCGTGATTCGTGATGTGGGTGAAAACAACGAAAGCGTGATTGACTGCCCGCCTGATCAGCTGCCCGCCAATTTTCCGGAAAACCTGAAAAATTAAGAGTGAACAGAAGAGGTCATGATGACCTCTTCTGCTTAGCTATTTATGACTTGTAGCTTCTTATGTGTATCGTATGAGGACGAAAAAATGGATTTATCGACGAAGGTTTTTATCAGCAGTGACCAGCATGACGGTTTCGGTGTCAGTTCCACCATCATCATAGGTGAGAAAGAGGCGATGTTAGTCGACGCCCAGTTCACGCTGTCGAATGCGCATCGATTAGTCGCTGAAATTATCGAAACCGGTCTCGACCTGAAACGCATTTTTATTACCCACCTGCATCCCGATCATTTCATGGGTCTTGAAGTGATTAAATCCGTCTTTCCGGATGCCGAAATCTTCTCTTATAAGCAGGTCGCCGAAGACGTTAATGACGCCTTTGACTTCAAAATTGATTACTGGGGCAAGCAGGTATTAAAAGAGAATGGTGCCCGTACTAAGTTTACAATTACCGAACTGGAAGAGGATACGATCTGGCTGGAAGGGCAGGAGATTAAAATTCTGAGCGATCTCAGTGGCGATTGTATTCGTGTGACACCGCTCTGGATCCCGTCGACGAAAACGCTCATCGCCTCCGACGTGGTCTTCGCTGATGCACACGTCTGGATTGCCGATATGCGCACGCCGGAGCGCATAGAGAAATGGATGGAAAGCCTGGACAAGCTGGAAGCGCTGGAGCCGAAAGTGCTGATCCCTGGCCACTCACGAACCACACCAACCCTCAGCCCCTCAGCGATTGGCTTTACCCGCACCTATATCAACGATTTCATCAGGACGCTGCATAAGGTCAAAAACAGCGAAGAGCTGGTGCAGGAGATGGAGCGAATCTATCCCAACCTGCCGGTGAAAATCTGTCTCGACTACAGTGCACGGATTCTGAAAGATCACTACGTCTGGCCGGGTGACTGGCCGGTATCACTGCGGGAAATGAAAACCACGCTGTAATCGTCTCTGGCGTCATTAACACCAGGCCTGTCTCCGGCCTGGTGTTGATATCTGCCCGCATTCACCTCTGTGGTAACCCCGAAGCCCGTTCACTTCTATTCCTGCCAGTTATCTATTTACCTGAATCACTTCACTAAAACTGCGCCAAGGCTGAATTAACCCTGCCGTTTCTTCTGTGAAATCCGTTACGCTGCAAAGAGACTCAATCAGCCAGCTTAGCTGGCTGATCCAGGATAATAAGCGGGCAGAACGAGCGCAGAGGATTATGTTGTATTTTTGTAAACAGATTAACAAACAGACGAAATCCTGCTATTCTGCCCTCCGCGAAACCGGGCACCTCAACCTGGACGAGAAAGGGAAGTGTGTTCTCCATAAGTGAGCAAGGTGGTCGGAAAGCCCTACATAATGAGAGCGAGGATAACGTCGTGCTAGAAGAATACCGTAAGCACGTTGCCGAGCGTGCTGCCCAGGGAATTGTACCTAAGCCTTTAGAGGCTTCCCAGATGGCCGCGCTGGTTGAACTGCTGAAAAATCCACCTGCGGGTGAAGAAGAATTTTTGACCGATTTATTGGTCAACCGAGTCCCACCTGGCGTCGATGAAGCGGCGTATGTCAAAGCCGGTTTCCTGGCGGCTGTCGCCAAAGGCGAAGCAACCTCTCCTCTGATATCTCCTGAAAAAGCGGTTGAACTGCTCGGCACCATGCAGGGCGGTTACAATATTCATCCGCTGATTGAAGCGCTGGACGATAGCAAACTGGCACCCATCGCGGCGAAAGCCCTTTCACACACGCTGCTGATGTTCGACAACTTCTATGATGTCGAAGAAAAAGCGAAAGCGGGTAATGAATACGCGAAGCAGGTGATGCAGTCCTGGGCCGATGCGGAGTGGTATCTGTCACGCCCTGAGCTGGCTGAGAAGATCACCGTTACGGTGTTTAAAGTCACTGGCGAAACCAACACCGACGACCTCTCTCCGGCCCCGGATGCCTGGTCACGTCCTGACATTCCACTGCACGCTCTGGCGATGCTGAAAAATGCCCGTGAAGGCATTGAGCCGGATGAAGCGGGCAATATCGGCCCGATCAAACAGATCGAAGCACTGAAGACCAAAGGCTTCCCACTGGCCTATGTCGGCGACGTGGTCGGAACCGGTTCTTCACGTAAATCCGCAACCAACTCGGTGCTGTGGTTTATGGGCGACGACATCCCGAACGTGCCGAATAAAAAAGGCGGCGGCGTGGTGCTGGGCAGCAAAATTGCACCCATCTTCTTCAACACGATGGAAGATGCGGGCGCACTGCCGATTGAAGTGGACGTTAATGCTCTGAATATGGGCGATGTCATCGACATCTATCCGTTCAAAGGCGAAGTCCGCAACCACGAAACCAACGAACTGCTGGCCAGCTTCGAACTTAAAACCGAAGTGCTGATTGACGAAGTGCGCGCCGGTGGCCGTATTCCACTGATCATCGGTCGCGGTCTGACCACCAAAGCGCGCGAATCGCTGGGTCTGCCGCACAGCACCGTGTTCCGTCAGGCGAAAGATGTTGCGGAGAGCACCCGTGGGTTCTCACTGGCGCAGAAAATGGTTGGCCGTGCCTGTGGCGTCGCCGGTATTCGTCCGGGTGCCTATTGCGAACCGAAGATGACCTCGGTTGGCTCGCAGGATACCACCGGTCCGATGACCCGTGACGAGCTGAAAGATCTGGCTTGCCTGGGCTTCTCGACCGATCTGGTGATGCAGTCCTTCTGTCACACCGCGGCCTATCCTAAGCCGGTGGATGTGAACACGCACCACACGCTGCCAGACTTCATCATGAACCGTGGCGGTGTCTCACTGCGTCCGGGCGACGGCATTATTCACAGCTGGCTGAACCGTATGCTGCTGCCGGATACCGTAGGAACCGGCGGTGACTCCCATACCCGTTTCCCAATCGGCATCTCTTTCCCGGCGGGTTCAGGCCTGGTGGCGTTTGCGGCAGCGACGGGCGTTATGCCGCTCGACATGCCGGAATCGGTACTGGTGCGCTTCAAAGGTAAGATGGAGCCAGGCATTACTCTGCGCGATCTGGTTCACGCCATTCCGCTGTATGCCATCAAACAGGGTCTGCTGACCGTTGAGAAGAAAGGTAAGAAAAACATCTTCTCTGGCCGCATTCTTGAGATTGAAGGTCTGCCGGATCTGAAAGTCGAGCAGGCGTTTGAATTATCCGATGCGTCAGCCGAGCGCTCCGCTGCGGGCTGTACCATCAAGCTGGATAAAGCGCCGATTATCGAATATCTGAACTCCAACATCGTGCTGCTGAAGTGGATGATCGCAGAAGGCTACGGCGATCGCCGTACGCTGGAGCGTCGCGTTGAAAGCATGGAGAAATGGCTGGCCGATCCTCAGTTGCTGGAAGCCGATGCGGATGCGGAATACGCCGCCGTGATCGAAATCGATCTGGCTGACATCAAAGAGCCGATTCTCTGTGCGCCAAACGATCCGGACGATGCCCGTCTGCTCTCAGACGTTCAGGGCGAGAAGATCGACGAAGTGTTTATTGGTTCATGCATGACCAACATTGGTCACTTCCGCGCTGCCGGTAAACTGCTGGATAGCCACAAAGGCCAGCTGCCAACCCGTCTGTGGGTGGCTCCGCCAACCAAGATGGATGCGGCGCAGCTGACCGAAGAGGGCTATTACAGCGTATTCGGCAAAAGCGGTGCGCGTATCGAGATCCCGGGCTGTTCACTCTGTATGGGTAACCAGGCCCGTGTGGCGGATGGTTCGACGGTGGTGTCCACTTCGACCCGTAACTTCCCGAACCGTCTGGGTACCGGTGCTAACGTCTACCTGGCATCTGCAGAGCTGGCGGCAGTGGCTTCACTGTTAGGCCGTCTGCCAACGCCGGATGAGTATCAGCAATTTATGGCGCAGGTCGATAAAACGGCCAGCGACACCTATCGCTATCTCAACTTCGACCAGCTGGCGCAGTACACCGACAAAGCTGACGGCGTGATTTTCCAGACCGCAGTCTGATTCCTCACCTGGCAGTAACCGAAAGGGGCGATGATTCGCCCCTTTTTTACATCTGTGCATTGAGGACGGTTCGATCAAAAGCTGGATTTCGCCAGACAGCCTGTAATAATGCGCGACGTATCACACTATGCCGTGCAGGCAGCGCTGACACTCATTGAGTGACGCGATGACGTTAAGAGGAACTGGCGATGGAATATGAATTTTTACGCGATGTGACCGGACAGATTAAGGTTCGTATGTCGATGGATCATGAAGCGGTCGGCCACTGGTTCAACGAAGAGGTGAAAAACGATCCAGGATTGCTGGATGAAGTGGAAGCCGCAATCGAAGACGTCAAAGGCAGCGTGCGTCAGTGGCAGCGCATCGGCAGCGAGTACACCATCCTGCTGGATGAGGAAGAGGTGATGATTCGCGCTAATCTGCTGGCACTGGAAGATGACGGGATGGAAGAGGGGATGAACTACTACGACGAAGAGAGCCTCTCCTTCTGCGGTATTGAAGATTTTCAGCTGGTGATCGCCGCTTATCGCCAGTTTGTGAACCAGTACGGTAAACCCGTACGCTAATACAGGCCGGGCCACCTGAGCCGCCCGGCCCATCCATTAACTCAGCGACGCACCACCGCACATCACCAGCTGCTGACCGGTGATCGCTGCTGCCGCAGACGAAAGCAGGAAGCCAACCAGCCCGGCCACTTCCTGCGGCTGAATATAGCGCCCGATTGGCGGCAAGCGCGGCGGTGAACTGGCCCGGCCCGGCTGTTGCAGCATCGGCGTTTCGGTCGCTCCTGGCGCTACAATATTGGCCGTAATGCCGCGCGGTGCCAGCTCTGCCGCCCAACTGCGCACCATGCCGATCATCGCCGATTTGGTGGCCACATACTGACTGCGGCCCGCCGCACCGCCTGACGTGCGACTGCCCAGCAGCACGATTCGGCCGCCCGCGCTCATCCGGGGCGCAAAATGATTGGCCAGCTGTTCAGCAGCGACAACATGCAACTGCCACAGCCGTGTGCTGGCGTTCAGATCCAGCTCCCCAAGCGGCGCGGCCTGCATCATTCCCGCAGCATGGATCACCGCCTGCGGCACCGGCAGTTTGTCCAGTAAAGCCTGCAATGCCGCGCTGTCGCTGATGTCGATCTGATGGCTCTGCCAGCCCGTGTCTGCCCGGTTTATCGCCGAGCGGCTCAGGCCAATCACCTGCCAGCCCTTATCCAGCAGGCGATCCACAATCGCCTGGCCGATGCCGGAACTGGCTCCGGTCACCAGCGCCATCTTTTCAATCACGCATCACCTCCCTGCACCCAGGACTCATCGACCCGCACATACTTGATCGCCTGGCGATACCAGGTGTAAGCGATATGCAGTTCGCCATTCACACCCTGTTTGATACTGGGGTAAGAGAACTCACGGTTTAACTTCTGCTGAGAGTTATTGGTCATGCAGTAGCCATCGCCCTCGTCCAGATTGCGCTGCAGCGGCCAGCTTTTGCCGCCATCCGTTGAGATAGCCAGCGTCATTGGCGCACGTGGCGCGCCCCAGAAGGCGGTTCGCCCGCTATGCACTACCGGCTCGGCGGCAACCGCAATGTCACCGTCTTCTTCATCATCTTCAATTTCGTCATACAGCGACAACCGGCGCTCGCTGGCCCCTTCGGCGCTCATGGCATTGAACACCAGCGCCAGATGACCGTTGCGCAGCGTCGTGACCTGAATGGACGAGTTATTATTGGGCAGCGACAGCGGCTCAGGCGCACTCCAGCTTTCACCCTGATCAAACGAGCGGCTCTGGTAAATGTGGTCGGCCCAGCGGCTGCGGTAGAGCGCCAGCAGCGAGCCATCATCCAGCAGGGTGACGTTCATATGAACGCAGCCGGTGCTGTCAGGCACGCTGACATCGCGCCAGCTCTGGCCTTTATCTTCTGAGATTTTTACCGCGCTGACGTCATAGCTGCCGACCCACTTTTCGCCGGGCTGCGTCAGGCAGTAAAACACCGGCAGTAACCAGTTGCCGTTGGGCAGCACGACAATCGGCTGACGAATAAAGGTGCCAGGCTTATCCAGCAGGGTTTTGATCTCGCCCCAGCGCTTGCCGAAATCGTGAGACTGGCGATAGCGCACGATTGCAGTGTCCTGATTGCCCGATTTCTGCGCCGTCCAGAGCAGCCACAGGACTTGATCGGGATCGAGAAACAGCACCGGGTTCTGTTCTGAGCGACCCGGATCGTCAGAAAGCTTCTGCGCGTCACTCCAGCGATCGCTGCCTTTTGACAGCCGGGAACACCAGACCGAGATATCGGCAATCCCTTCCTGCGTGCCACCAAACCAGACGCAAAGCAGATCGCCATCGGGCAGCGGCAGCAGGTTAGCCGCATGGTTTTGCGGGCAGGAGGAGGGCAGCATCGCAATCTGCTGAGCGCTATCCTGCGGGTGCGGCGCAACCAGGCCGGTGCGTTCTGCGGTGACGGTTTCCTGAGTCATATTAGGCTCCACTATTTTGTGCATTGTGTTGCGGTTGAGGCTGAGACTGGCGTGACGGGATACAGCGGTCAATCACCATAATGATGGCCGGCGTAATCAGCGCCACATACATATTGTCGATACCGAACGGATTACCCATCAGGAACCAGACGGACGTGACCACGCAGGCCCCAATCAGACCGGCGTTGGCACCGCGCGTGCTCTTAAACCAAGGCAGATAGAACGCCATGATCGCCACCACGGTGATCGACAGGCGAATCGCGCGGGTAAAGAAGGAGAGCTTCAGCACTTCCGGGAAGAACAGGACAAACAGCAGCGGGAAGAAGCCGATGCCAATGGAGATCCAGCGCGTCACTTTAAATTCGCGCTCCGGCGTCGGGTTACGCCAGGGCACGTAAAAGTCTTTCACCACCAGCGAGGCGATGGCCAGCGCAACGGTGCCGACGCTGACGAAAATCGATGCCACCAGCGAGGTGGTGACAATGCCTGCCAGCCACGGTGACATATCCTGCAGGAACACCGGCAGCGCATAGAGGCTCTTGATATCAGGATGCGCAAACTTCGCCGCCACGCCAATCAACGCCATCGCCAGGCCGATCGGCAGGCAGAAGATGAAGGCGACCCAGGTGGCGCGCTTCGCGGACTTCACATCTTTGGTGGATGAGATCGCCTGGATCACAAACTGCGTACAGAAGATCGATCCCACGGTCCCGATCAGCCACGCAACAATGGTACTGGCCCCGACGTGACCATCCCACGTCCAGTAGAACGCCGGCATTTTCTCGATCATCGGGGATATGCCGCCGGTCATCTTCAGTGCCACATAGAGGATGATCAGGATCCCCATATACTTGATGGCGCTGTGCAGCAGCGTAACCCACGCAACGCCTTTCATGCCGCCAAACGCAAAGTAGAAGGTACTGACCACCGCCGTGATAAAGGCCGCCTGCGTCAGGTTGATCTTCAGCACGGTGGAGATCGCCGCCGCACCACTGATGTAGTTCCCGACGTTTACCAGCAGCAGTGCATAGATCATGATCAGCGAGATAATGTTCTTGGTTGAGCTGCCATATTTCTCGGCGATGGCTCCAGAGATAGTGATCTTCCCGGTGTTATAAATGCGTTTGACCAGAATCAGGCCAAACAGCGGAAAACCTATTGCGGCACCGATGACCGACCAGGAGGCGGCGAAGCCATCCTCAAAGGCTGCCTGGGCGGTGCCGATGGTCGATTTTGCCCCGATATACTCTGACATCAGCATGATGCCGACGATAAAGGCCGGCATGGCGCGAGAGCCTTCCATAAAGTCGCCGCTGGTTTTACTGCGTAACCGCCAGGTCAGCCAGGTGGTGAACAGGATATAGGCGACCACCATGCCGACGATCAGTAAGGTGCTCTCAGTTGAGAATGCTTTCATCGTAACCTCGATTGTTCTGGCAGATGGCGACCATCAGGTTCGTTCTCATCTGACCGATAGGGTGCAAAGGCGATGGACGTTATTGCAGGTAGTGGTTCACAATTTGACGGATCTGCTGCTGTTCGTCGGCGCTGAACTGCACCGCATAGCGGCTTTCACCCACCTCGAAGCCCTGCAGGCTGACCGCTTTTTTCACGGCGGCCGGTGAGAAACCGATGCTGTACAGCGCAGTGCGCAGGCCGGTGACGTTCTCCTGTGCCTGATGCGAACCGGCAATGTCACCGGCACTGAAGCGCGCCCAGATGGCGTTAATCGCCTCCGGTGCCACGTTTGCCAGCCCGGAAATGGAGGCGGAGCAGCCATCGACAAATCCCTGATGAATCAGCGAGTCAGGGCCGTTCAGCACATCAAAGCCCTCACAGTCGGCGGTGGCCTGCAGAAATCCGCTCAGACTTTCATAGCTGCCTGCGGAGTCTTTAATACCGATGATGTTCGGGTGCGCGGCCAGCGTACGAACGGTCTCTGGCTGCAGAGTATTGCCGGTTCGCGCCGGAATGTTGTAGAGGAACAGCGGCACCGTCAGCGCGTCCGCTACGCGCTGATAATGGTCGATCAGCTCCTGCTGTTTCAGCGGCACAAACCATGGCGTGATCGCCGAGACGGCATCCACGCCCAGGCGGGCAATCTGTTTGCCGAGCCGGATCGTTTCACGGGTCGAAATCTCGCCGATGTGCGCCACGACGGCCGCGCGACCGTTGACCTCATCGACGCAGGTGGTGGTGACGGCGATCTTCTCCTGCTCGTTCAGCACAAAGAATTCGCCGTTGGTGCCGCCACAGAAGATGCCGTTACCGGCGTTGATCTGGCGTCTGACCTGCTCACGCTGTCTCATCGGATCAAAGGCACCTTCACGGTCAAAGGTGGTGACGATGGCGGTCAGTACGCCGTTGATTTTCTTATTCATGACAATCCTCATTACGCCTGGCAGGAAGGGAACAGCGCCAGGTAGACGGCGCGCACATCGTCGGCGGTGACCGCCATCGGCACGTTTTTCATCAGGCGCTGCACGTCGAGTGCCGCTTCCACTAAATAAGGCAGGTGATCCGGGCCGATGCCCAGTGCTTCCAGGCTGGCAGGCAACTGCAACCGCGCAACCAGCGCGGTGAAGTAGTCGACCAGCGCGTGTGATTTCTCTTCATCGCTTAAACGCACGTCGGCGTCGGGCAGCAGGTCATAGGCCTGAGCGAATTTGCTCACCGCGGCCGGACGGACAAAGCGCATGCAGGGGGCCAGCAGAATGGCGTTGGCAACGCCGTGTGGCAGGTGATATTTGCCGCCAAGCGGATAGGACATCGCATGCACCAGATGCGTCCCGGCATGCGCAATCGATGCGCCGCCATAATATGAGGCCCAGAGCATCTCCAGCCGTGCCTGCAGATTCTCCGGCTCGCGCAGCGTCGTTTCGAGATGAGCGAACAGTTTCTTCATCCCAATCAGCGCATAGTTGTCGCTGACCGGATTGGCCACGTTGGCGGTGAAGCACTCAATCAGATGGCAAAGCGCATCAATGCCGGTCGACGAGGCGATGTGCGGAGGCATGCTGGTGGTGAGTTCCGGCACCAGCGCCACCACATCGGGCAGCATCACCGGTGAAATAATGCCGACTTTGGTCTCTTTCTCCGGGATCGCCAGAATCGCATTGGGCGTCGCTTCAGAGCCGGTGCCGGCAGTGGTCGGGATGAGTACTGAACGGATGCGGCGCTGCGGTTTTTCCCCTGCCAGCAGGGCGTCCAGTGACGGTGCGCAGTCGATGCACAGCACTGACAGCAGCTTCGCCACATCCAGCACGCTGCCACCGCCGATGCCAATCACCATGTCGGCCTGGCGCTGCGAGAGCGATGCGATAATGGCTGCCACATCATGCTGGCTCGGCTCAGGCGGGACGCTGTTGACCACGCTGATACGCGGGATCTGATCCCGGAGTTGCCCCATCAGCGCCTGTACCGCCGGAATCGCTTCAATGTTCCGGTCAGTCACCACTACCGCTGTCGTTACCCCATTCAGCAGATAGCGCATGTCGTTTAACGCCTGATATCCGCTGATCACCGTGCTGTTAATGTTCATTTCATACCCTTATTTCTGTCATGTCTGAGTAAATGATTAATTTTGCTCAGCGCAATGCGAAGTCCATCACTCTCTGTGGCTAATTTTATAAGGCATATCGATTTCGATTAATTTGAACTTGCTCACATATAATCAATCATGATTGAATATAATCAAATGCAGAGGCAATAGCCTGACAGGAGTGAGGATGGGCGTATCAGTATGGAAAACCCCGGTGCTGGTCATCGCCGATGACTTTACCGGTGCCAACGATGCAGGTAGCGGGCTGGCACAGGCCGGAGCCCGTGTACATGTGCTGTTCGGCACCGGAGCATCGCTGCAAGACGAAGCAGCGGATGTGCTGGTGATCAGCACCGACAGCCGGGCTGCCAGCGCCACTCAGGCCGCAGAGCATGTTACGCAGGTGGTGCAGCATTACGCGGCACAGCTTCAGCAGGGCTGGCTGTTTAAAAAGATCGACTCCACGCTGCGCGGCAATGTCGGGGCCGAAACGGTGGCGGCACTGCGCGCCAGCGGCAAAAGGCTGGCGCTGGTGGCACCGGCCTTGCCGCGTCTGGGACGCACCACACGTGAGGGCAGCGTGTGGGTCAATCAGCGGTTACTGACGGATACCGAATTTGCCAGCGATCCCAAAACCCCGATCCTCAGCGCCCGCATTCTCGATCAGATGCAGATCGACGGCACGGAGATCGATCTCGCCACGCTGCGCAGCGATCGGCTGGATGCCGTGTTAGCCGCAGCACACGGCGTCGTGGTGGTGGATGCCGAAACGGAGGCCGACCTGGCGCGACTCATAAGCGCTGCGTCGCGGCTGAGTGAGACGCCCCTGCTGGTGGGGGCGGCCGGATTAAGTGATGCGCTGGGCGCTGCGCTCTCAGTTCGCCCGTCGCGGCCCGTGCTGGCGGTGGTGGGATCGATGAGCCGCCAGGCAGAACAGCAGATCGCCGCGCTGGTTAACCAGCACGCGGTTGAGATCGTGGATGTTGATATCCGTCAGCTGTTTCAGCAGCCCGCCTGGTCCGAGCGGGAGCGCTGGCGCGAACAGGCGGCTGCTGCCCTGCGTGCCGGTCGCCATACAGTGATTCGCACCTGCCAGCATGAATCCCAGCGGCACGCGATCGAGGATCTCTGCCAGCAGCACCGCGTGACGCGCCAGCAGCTGGGCGAGGCGATCTGTCAGCAGCTGGGCGAAATGACCCTGAGTCTGTGCCGGGCACAGCTGCCGCATGCGCTCTATCTGTCAGGCGGCGACGTGGCGATTGCCGTCGCGCAGGCACTGGGGGCCAGCGGCTTTAAAATTCAGGGTCTGGTGGCGGGCTGTGTGCCGCACGGGGTCTTGCTTAACAGTGAATTTACTCTGCCGGTGATGACCAAAGCGGGTGGCTTTGGTGATGAAAATACCCTGGTAGCAGCCATTGGTTTTATTGAGGAGAAGTCGAGTGAGTAAAATTATTGCGATCACCATGGGCGATCCGGCGGGCATCAGCCCGGAAATCATCATCAAAGCGCTCTCTGAAGGTGAGCTGAATGGCATCCCTGCCGTAGTGATTGGCTGTGCCAGTACGCTGCGCCGCATTATGGCGATGAACATCACCCCACAGGCCGAGCTGCGGGTGCTGGATCGGGTAGCCGATGCGCGGTTTGCGCCCGGCATTATCAATGTGATCGATGAACCGCTGGCCGATCCCGATGCGCTGAAACCTGGCGTGGTGCAGAAAGAGGCGGGGGATCTGGCGTGGCGCTGCGTGAAGCGTGCCACCGAACTGGCACTGGCCGGTGAAGTGCATGCAATGGCTACCGCGCCGCTAAATAAAGAGGCGATGCATGCGGCGGGTCATCTCTATCCGGGTCACACTGAACTGCTGGCGCACCTTACCGACACCAAAGATTACGCCATGGTGCTCTATACCGATAAGCTTAAGGTGATTCATGTCACGACCCACATTGCGCTGCGTAAGTTCCTCGACACATTGAACCAGACCCGCATCAAAACGGTGATTGGTATGGCGGACACCTTCCTGCGTCGTGTCGGTTACAGCGCCCCGCGTATCGCCGTCGCGGGTGTCAATCCGCACGCCGGTGAGAACGGGCTGTTTGGCGATGAAGAGATCACCACCGTTGCTCCCGCGATTGAGGCGATGAAAGCGCAGGGGATTGATGTCTCCGGGCCTTGCCCGCCGGACACGGTGTTCCTGCAGTGCCAGGATGGACGCTATGACATGGTGGTGGCGATGTACCACGATCAGGGGCATATCCCGCTTAAACTGCTGGGTTTCTATGATGGCGTGAACATCACTGCAGGCCTGCCGTTTATCCGCACCTCTGCTGACCACGGCACGGCATTTGATATCGCCTGGACAGGTAAAGCGAAGTCTGACAGCATGGCGATCTCAATTAAACTCGCGATGCAGCTCGCATAGGGAAATATGAAGGGACAGAGCCGTCTTGACCAGATTATGGATTACCTGAAAAGCCATAATCTGGTGACTGTTGAGCAACTGGTCAGTGCGATTTCCGCCTCACCCGCCACGATTCGACGTGATTTAATTAAGCTGGATAAAGAGGGCGTAATCAGCCGCAGTCATGGCGGCGTCACCCTGAATCGTTTCATTCCTGCCCAGCCGACCACGCTGGAGAAAATGCAGCGGAACCTGGCCGAGAAGCAGGCGATCGCCGGGTGCGCTGCCAGCTTTGTCCGGGCGGGGGACGCGGTGGTGCTGGATGCCGGTACGACTATGCTCGAGCTGGCGCGGCAGCTCACGCATCTGCCGCTGCGGGTGATTACCGCCGACCTGCACATTGCGCTGTTTCTGTCTGAGTTTAAGCAGATCGAAGTGACGATTATTGGCGGTCGGATTGATGACTCCAGTCAGTCGTGCGTGGGCGAACATGGACGGCGGTTGCTGCGTAGCATCAATCCTGATATCGCCTTTGTCAGCTGTAACTCATGGAGCCTTGAGCGCGGCATTACCACGCCGACTGAAGAGAAAGCGGGGCTGAAACACGATCTGCTGGCCAATGCGGCGCGCCGGGTCCTGCTGGCGGACAGCAGTAAATATGGCTCCTGGTCGCTGTTCTGCGCCTCACCGGTGGATGACCTGACCGACGTGGTGACCGACAGCCGGTTAGATGAAGAGGTCTGCCGCACGCTGCGCGAGCGTGGTATTACGCTCGCGCTGACCTCTGCCTGAACCAAACGCGCCATGCTTTTCCAACCTTATCGTAAAGCTGGGCGAGAGCAGCACCGCGCGTTTATCTTCTGCAATTGCCGCTAGCGTGCGTAGGCGTCATGCTCTTCGCGCGTCATGGCTGGCGCGTCTACCGTAACCCGTTCAAAACTCAGATTCGTTACGCCCGCTATTTTGCCAAACTCCTGCGCCTGCAGCGTGATATCGCTGAAACTCAGCCGTTCAATCGGATTTTCCGGCGTGCCTTCAATAAAAAAGGCGCGAGAAAATGTCGCAGGCTCAGTCAGGCTGCTGCGAATATGACTGATGCTGATATTCTCAACCCGCGTCAGACCAGCATCACCTGTGACGCCTGATGCCAGCTTACGCCAGTGTGGCGGCTGTTCGGTGTCGGCGGTCTGCTCGCTGTAGCTGTATTGCGGGAACCAGTTCAGCTGCAGCATAAACGGATAACAGACATCTTCCATCTTCAGATGGCGGACCACGATGTTTTTGATCCAGCCGCCGCGATTACGGGCGGACTTGATGCGAAAGCCGACACCCGTGCCGGAGAAACGGTTGTGTTCGATGATGACATTTTCGATACCGCCAGAGGTTTCGCTGCCCAGGGTAATGCCCGAACCTTTCAGCAGGGTGCAGTCGCGAATAATGATATCGCGTGCGGTTCTGCCGAGCTGCTGTGCTTCCGCGCCGCGACCCGATTTCACGCAGATATTGTCGTCATTGCAGGAGACCGTACAGCCTTCAACGCGAACCAGCTGGCTGGAATCAATATCAATGCCGTCGGTGCTGGGTCCGGTGGCGTTCATCACACGAAGCCGCTGCAAATTCACCTGTTTCGAATAGCAGACGTGCAGGTTCCAGAAGCCGGAATCCTGTGAGGTAAAGTCCTCCAGCGTCACGCATTCGCTCTGATAAACCACCACGTTACGTGGACGCTTGCAGTCGTAATCCACCACCCAGCGCAGGCCGCGACGGGTATAGTCCGCCAGCATTCCGCTGTTTTCGTCGTCGCCCCAGAATTTATGCCACCAGACGGCACCCTGTCCGTCGAGCGTGCCGCTGCCGCAGACGGTGACGTTGCGGCAATGATTGATGTTAAGCATCGCCGCGGGCCAGACCATATCAATCCCCGCGACGCGGGTAACGATGTCCGGATAATCCTCCAGCCGCTCGCTGCCAAGCAGTACAGCATCTTTCGCCAGCTCCAGCGTCATCTCACTTTTCAGAAACAGCGCGCCGGTCAGAAAACGGCCAGCCGGGATCAGCACCGTGTCGCCTGCTGATGCGCTATCAATCGCGCGCTGTATCGCCTGAGTGGAAAGTGAGGTGGCGTCCGGGACGGCAGCGAAATCAATAATGTTAATTCTTGCCATTTTTTTTGCCTGTAGTAGATGAAGAAATAAGCGTTCAGCGCTGAAAGTAGCACGCTCTGGCAGGCAAATTATTGCTGGCGATCAGGGAATACCGGCGGTTACCGTGATGAAAAGTCGCAGGGATAAGCGGGAAGAGGCGCGCAGGTTATGGGGTGTCACGCTGCGCGCCGGATCATCAGAGGGTCTTCAGGCCCACTGAGGGGATATTTCTGCCGTAGTAGATCTCACGCATCTCTTTCCACAGCAGGTCGGTGATGCGTTTGTGCTCCTGCGGGCTGAGATCTTCCGGGCGGGTGTTAAACAGGTAGTGCTTCAGGTCAAACTCTTTCAGCAACATCTTGGTGTGGAAGATGTTCTCCTGATAAACATTCACATCCACCATGTCATACATCGCTTTCATATCGTCAGACATGAAGTTCTGAATCGAATTGATTTCGTGATCGATAAAGTGCTTCATCCCTTTCACGTCACGGGTAAAACCGCGCACCCGGTAATCGACGGTAACGATGTCTGACTCCAGCTGGTGGATCAGGTAGTTCAGCGCCTTGAGCGGTGAGATCACGCCACAGGTTGAGACTTCAATGTCCGCGCGGAAGGTGCAGAGCCCGCCTTCAGGGTGGCTTTCCGGATAGGTGTGCACGCAGATATGGCTTTTATCCAGATGCGCCACCACCGAGTTGGGCAGCGGGCCTGGATGCTCGGAGTTATCGATATCTTTGGGATCGATAGGCTCTTCGCTGACCAGAATCGTGACGCTGGCTCCCTGCGGTTCATAATCCTGGCGTGCAATATTAAGCACGTTAGCCCCGATAATGGAGCAGGTTTCGGTCAGGATTTCCGTCAGACGGTTGGCGCTATATTGTTCATCAATGTAGGCGATATAACCATCGCGTTCAGCTTCAGTATTCGCATAGCAGATATCGTAAATACAAAAACTCAGGCTTTTCGTCAGGTTGTTGAAGCCATGTAGTTTTAGCTTTTGCAATTTCGTTCACCCCCTTAAAAATGCCCTATCAGCACGCGGCCGATAGCGCATTTAACAGATATTGCGGCAGGGCAAAGCTGCCGGTATGGATCGCTGGTGTGTAGTAACGGCAGGTCAGGCCAGCGGCCTCGAAACGCGCCTGCAGGGTGGCGGTATCGAGCTGGCGCAGCACCGGATTATCACTCGCCCAGGCAAAGGTCATGATACCGCCGTAATAGGTCGGAATCGCCGCCTGATAGAAACTGACATCCGCAAAGTAATGGCCCAGCTTGCGATGGCTGTTTACGGCCTCATCCTGCTGCAGGAAGCAGACGCCATTCTGTGCCACGAAGATGCCATTTTCATTAAGGGCCGCTTTGCAGCCGGCATAAAATTCGGAGGTAAACAGACTCTCGCCCGGACCAATCGGATCGGTGCAGTCGGAAATAATGACATCGAACTTTTCCTGCGTCTGATTAACGAAGTTAACCCCGTCATCGATCACCAGCGTAAAGCGCGGATCGTCATAGGCGCCTGCGCTGTGGTTCGGCAGATACTGGCGACAAAAGGTCACTACACCTGCATCGATTTCCACCATGGTAATCTTTTCGATTTCCGGATGACGTGACACTTCACGCAGCATTGCGCCGTCACCGCCGCCGATGATCAGGACGCTCTTCGCCGCGCCGTGCGCCAGCAGCGGAACGTGGGTCATCATTTCATGATAGATAAATTCGTCGCGTTCGGTGGTCTGTACCACGCCGTCCAGCGCCATTACGCGCCCCATCGCGGCATTTTCGAAAATGATTAAATCCTGATGCGCAGTCTTCTCACGGTAAAGCTCTTTATCGACCGTGAAATACTGGCCAAAACCAGCATGAAGGGTTTCATACCACGTTTCATTGTGGGCCATGGTGCTCTCCTCTGATGACATCGCCATGAAGATGGGCGGCACATGATAGCTAACACTGACCGTGGTTGCACGGTCAATGTCCGACAGCAGAGGGCAGAGTAATTACCTGACGTAGGCCAGCAGGCTCAGTGAATCGCGGGCCAGTGACTTGCACTTTTTGTCGTTGGTGATGGCGATGCCGCTGAGATCGCGATAGCTGTCTTCACCCAGCGCTTTCATGTTGTAGTTGCTGTAATTGCTTAAATCCCAGCGGTTCTGCTGGGCAAAAAAGACCAGCGCTTTGCGAATCTGTGCGTCCGGTAAATCCTGATAGCCACAATCATTTTTCAGATAGACGAAAACCGCCGTGAGATCGGCCAGATCTTCCGCTTCGGATTCGCTCAGGGCAAAACTGGTGGAGGAGAAGCCAAGGAGTCCCGTCAGCAGCAGGATCTTGATGCTTTGCTTCATAGTCGTTCTCTTCAATGGATATTACTCATGACGTTAGCACAGTTATTCTCAGGTTTTCGATTAATTTGGCGCTGTGAGCCGCTGCTCCGCCTTTTTTCATCAGATTCTCACGGCTAGCACTTGACCTTCCCATAAGGTCAGGGTTTAGGCTGTGCGCTCTGATGCCACAAGGATGATCACCATGCAACGTCGCCACTTCCTGAAACTCACCGCCGCACTGAGTGCAGCCGGGGCCTTACCACTCTGGAGCCGTTCGCTGATGGCAGCCACCCGTCCGCTGCTGCCGGTTCCGTCACTGCTGGAGCCGGATGCCAGGGGCAGCTACAGCCTTACCGCGATGCGGGGCACCACGCAGTGGAATGGCAAAGCGGTGCCGACCTGGGGCTATAACGGCAGCCTGCTGGGACCGGTGCTGAAGATGCAGAGTGGCAAACCGGTGACGGTGAACATCCATAACCGGCTCAGCGAAGCGACAACCCTGCACTGGCACGGGCTGGAAATTCCCGGCGCGGTAGATGGCGGTCCGCAGGCAGTGATCGCGGCAGGCGGCTCACGTCAGGTCTCTTTTACCCCTGACCAGCCCGCTGCAACCTGCTGGTATCATCCGCATCTGCATGGCAAAACCGGGCACCAGGTCGCACAGGGACTCGCGGGACTGATTCTGCTGGAAGATAAGGAGAGCGGCACGCTGCGTCTGCCCACGCAGTGGGGCGTGGATGATGTGCCACTGATTTTCCAGGATAAGCAGCTGACCAAAGAGGGTAGCCGCATCGATTATCAGCTCGACGTGATGCGCGCAGCCGTGGGCTGGTTTGGCGACATGATGCTGACCAACGGCGTGCAGTATCCGCAGCATGCGGTGCCGCGCGGCTGGCTGCGTCTGCGTCTGCTGAACGGCTGTAATGCCCGTTCGCTGCACGTTGCCGCCAGTGATAAACGTCCTCTCTATGTGATTGCCAGCGACGGTGGATTGCTGGCTGAGCCGGTGAAGCTCGACGCACTGCCGATCCTGCCGGGTGAGCGTTTCGAGGTGATGATCGATACTTCTGACGGTAAAGCGTTTGATCTGGTGACGCTGCCGACCGAACAGATGGGCATGACGCTGCCGCCGTTTGACCAGCCGCTGCCGCTGGTACAGATCCTGCCGCTGCGGGTGATGGCCAGCGCCACGCTGCCGGATAAGCTGGCGACGCTGCCTGCGCTTCCCGCCACCGACGGACTGACGACACGCTGGCTGCAGCTGATGATGGACCCGCAGCCGGACCAGCAGGGGATGCAGGCGCTGATGCAGCGCTACGGCGAGAAAGCGATGGGCAAGGGCGGTCATCATTCGATGCTGCAGACGCCGCAGAAAACGGCGGCAGAGCCGATGGAAAACATGGAAGGGATGGATCACAGCATGCACGGCAATACGCTGCCCGCAGGTTACGATTTCCGCAACGGCAATAAGATCAACGGCCAGGCCTTTGATATGACCAAACCGTCGTTTGCGGTGAAGCTGGGTGATTATGAGAAGTGGACGATTTCAGGTGAAGGCGACGCCATGCTGCATCCGTTCCACATTCACGGCACCCAGTTCCGTATTCTCTCCGAGAACGGCAAACCGCCCGCCCCGCATCGGCAGGGCTGGAAAGATATGGTGAATGTCGACGGCTGGCGCAGTGAAGTGCTGGTGCGCTTCAACTATGTCGCCGCCGCCGAACACGCTTATATGGCCCACTGCCACCTGCTGGAGCATGAAGATACCGGCATGATGCTGGGCTTTACCGTAAGCTGATTACGCCTGATCCAGCGCCAGCCTGATGTCTTCAATCAGGTCACCGGCGTTCTCGATGCCAATTGACAGCCGTACCGTGGCGTCAGTGATACCAATACGCTGACGCACCGCCTGCGGCACGCCGGAGTGGGTGGTGCTGCCAGGATGGCTGGCCAGCGACTCGGTGCCGCCCAGGCTAACCGCCTGTTTAAACAGCGACAGCGCATTGAGAAAACGGAACGCAGCGGGCTGATCGCCGACGATATCGAACGAGAAGGTCGAACCCGCGCCGCTGCACTGCTCGCGATACGTTTTCCCTTCAGCGCTCTCCGCATCCAGATAGGGCAGCCAGTGCAGTTTCGCCACTTTCGGGTGATCGCGCAGAAACGCCGCGACCGCTTCGGCATTGTGAAAGGCTTTCTCCATCCGCAGCGACAGCGTTTCCAGCGAGCGGCTGAGCATCCAGCTTGAGTGCGGATCCAGCTGCGTACCGATGGCGCTGCGCAGGGCGCGGACTTTCGCCATCAGCGCCTTACTGCCCATCGCGGCACCCGCAATCAGGTCTGAGTGACCGCCCACATATTTGGTTAGCGAGTAGAGCGACAGATCCGCGCCCAGCGTCAGCGGCTGCTGGAACAGCGGGCCGAGCAGCGTGTTGTCACAGGCGATAATCGGTCGTGAACCCTGCTGCTGGTCAATCTCATCGGCAATGCGTGCCATCAGGCGGATATTGACCAGGCTGTTGGTGGGATTTGCAGGTGTTTCAATCAGGATCACCGCTACCCGGCCCTGAGCCATCGCCTGCTGAGCGGCTTCACGCACTTTGACTTCATCATTCCCGTCGCTGAAACCAACCGCTTTAATATCCAGATTGTGCAGCGTTTTGCTGAGCAGCGTTTCGGTGCCGCCATACAGCGGCTGGGAGTGCAGAATCACCTCGCCCGGGCGGGCAAACGTCAGCAGGGCCGTAGAGATGGCGGCCATGCCAGAAGAGAAGAGTGAACAGCTCTCCGCCTGCTCATAAACCGCCAGCCGGTCTTCAACAATTTCGCTGTTAGGATGGTTAAAGCGGGAGTAGACCAGCCCACCCGATTTACCTTCCGGCGGCTCACGACGACCTGAGACATAATCAAAGAAGTCCCGTCCCTCTTCGGCGCTGTCAAAGACAAAGGTCGAGGTCAGAAACACCGGCGGCTTTACCGCACCTTCAGAGAGGCGGGGATCATAGCCATAGTTCAGCATCTGGGTTTCGGGGTGCAGCGGCCTGTCGCCGATATGCGTCTTTTTGCTTGATGATGAAGTCATTGTGATCTCCGGCCAGCGGCGCGAGTAGGGTAACGATATGTTGGATAAAGGCTACCACGCAGCGAATCATGCTGGTAAATGCCAGAATGTTCTAAGGTAATACGCATTTCAGTGACTTAAAGGCCACAGGTAATAATTTTCGCGACGTAATCGTTTGCATGCAGGGTCGCACAGTCGTCGCTGTTGCGTCTGTGATAGACTTCGGGGCTTTTCTGACGTAACCGGGCTGAACGCAATGAAACACACTGTTGAAGTGATGATCCCTGAACAGGCAATCGCCACGCGCATCGCTGAACTGGGCAAAGAGATTAACGAGCACTACCGCGACAGCGGCAGCGATATGGTGCTGGTGGGGCTGCTGCGCGGCTCATTCATGTTCATGGCTGATCTCTGTCGCGCCATTGATGTGCCGCATGAAGTCGACTTTATGACGGCGTCCAGTTACGGCAGCGGCATGTCCAGCACGCGTGATGTGAAAATCCTGAAAGATCTGGATGAAGACATTCGTGGCAAGGATGTGCTGATCGTCGAAGATATCATCGACTCCGGTAACACCCTGAGCAAAGTGCGTGAGATTCTGCAACTGCGTCAGCCAAAATCACTGGCGATCTGTACCCTGCTGGATAAGCCAGAGCGCCGTGAAGTTGAAGTCAATGTCGAGTATGTCGGCTTTGCAATTCCGGATGAGTTCGTGGTGGGCTTTGGTATCGACTATGCTCAGCACTATCGCCATCTGCCTTACATCGGCAAAGTGGTGCCGCTGGAATCCTGATACTGATCTGACCGCACATTCTTCCAAGGCCTGCACCGGTTGCCTGGTGTAGGCTATGTCGCGTTTTACGCCGCGATCGGCTCAGGCCTCGCCGTTCATCTGCAGATTAGCAATGCCGTGACGGTAGCGCTGTTCAAGGATCTCCCGGCTGTTTGCCGTGACATCCAGGTTACGCAGGCAGCCATCCTGAATGCCGTAAACCCAGCCGTGCAGGGAGACATCCTTGCCACGTTTCCAGGCAGATTGCAGAACGGTCGAGTGCCCCAGGTTATAGACCTGTTCAATAACGTTGATTTCGCACAGTTTGTCCAGGCGCTTATCCGGCGGGAGTTCCCCCAGCAACACGCTATGCTTGTACCAGAGGTCACGGATGTGCAGCAGCCAGTTGTCGATTAATCCCAGCTCCGGGTTATCCATCGCCGCTTGCACGCCGCCGCAGCCGTAGTGGCCGCATACGATAACGTGTTCCACTTCCAGCACTTCGATAGCGTACTGCACCACGGACAGACAGTTCAGATCGGTGTGGATCACCAGATTGGCGACGTTGCGGTGAACAAAGAGCTCGCCCGGTTCCAGTCCTGTCAGGCGCTCGGCAGGGACACGGCTGTCAGAACAGCCAATCCACAGGAAGCGCGGTTTTTGTGCCTGGGCGAGCCGCTCAAAAAAGCTGGGATCTTCTTCAACCAGCAGTTTTGACCATTCGCGGTTGTTTCTGATCAGGGTATTGATGTCTGTCATGGCGTTGAGCGACCGGTTACTGCGCAAAGTGCGCGCGCGTACTATATGCCAGGGCCTGATAAATTTAAACGGCATTGCAATGCCATCAAAACAGGGTATGGATGCAGAATGACTTATGCACTGGAACTTTCCCGGCTGACCAAGACCTATCCCGGCGGCGTGCAGGCGCTGAAGGGCATCGATCTTAACGTTGAAGCGGGTGACTTTTATGCACTGCTGGGGCCAAACGGTGCCGGTAAATCTACCACCATCGGGATTATCAGTTCGCTGGTCAATAAATCCGAAGGTAGCGTGCGGGTGTTTGGCTACGATTTAGAAAAAGATGTGGTGAATGCCAAGCGCCAGCTCGGCCTGGTGCCGCAGGAGTTTAACTTCAACCCGTTTGAGACGGTGATGCAGATCGTCGTGAATCAGGCGGGTTACTACGGCGTTGAGCGTCGTGAAGCCAATGAGCGGGCGGAAAAGTATCTGAAGCAGCTCGACCTGTGGGGAAAACGCACTGAGCGTGCGCGCATGCTCTCCGGCGGGATGAAGCGCCGCCTGATGATCGCCCGCGCACTGATGCACGAACCAAAACTGCTGATTCTGGATGAGCCGACGGCTGGCGTGGATATTGAACTGCGGCGTTCAATGTGGGTGTTCCTGAAAGATCTCAATGCCAAAGGCACGACTATCATTCTCACCACCCACTATCTGGAAGAAGCCGAGATGCTGTGCCGCAACATCGGCATTATCCAGAGCGGTGAGCTGGTGGAGAACACCTCGATGAAAGCGCTACTGTCCAAGCTCAAATCAGAAACCTTTATCCTGGATCTGGCACCGCGCAGTCCGCTGCCAAAGCTGGAGGGGTTCCAGTACCGGCTGACCGATACCTCAACGCTGGAAGTGGAAGTGCTGCGTGAGCAGGGCCTCAACAGCGTCTTCAGCCAGTTGAGCGCGCAGGGTGTGCAGGTGCTGAGTATGCGCAATAAAGCCAACCGTCTGGAAGAGCTGTTCGTTGGCCTGACGACGCAGGGAAAAACAGGAGCAAAAGCATGACACATTTGTACTGGGTGGCACTGAAAAGCATCTGGGCCAAAGAAGTTAACCGTTTCGCCCGTATCTGGATCCAGACGCTGGTGCCGCCGGTCATCACCATGACGCTCTATTTCATCATCTTTGGCAACCTGATCGGGTCGCGCATTGGTGAGATGCACGGCTTCAGCTATATGCAGTTTATCGTGCCGGGATTGATCATGATGGCGGTCATCACCAACGCCTACGCCAATGTGGCATCGTCCTTCTTCAGTGCCAAATTCCAGCGCAACATTGAAGAGCTGCTCGTTGCACCCGTGCCGACCCACATTATCATTGCCGGCTATGTGGGCGGCGGTGTGGCGCGTGGCATCTGCGTCGGCATTCTGGTAACGGCTATTTCGCTGTTCTTTGTGCCGTTCCACGTTCACTCCTGGCCGATGGTGGCGATTACGCTGCTGCTGACCGCGATTCTGTTTTCACTGGCCGGTCTGCTCAACGCCGTCTTTGCGCGCACCTTTGACGATATCAGCCTGATCCCGACCTTTGTGCTGACGCCACTGACCTATCTGGGCGGCGTATTTTATTCGCTGAGTCTGCTGCCGCCGATCTGGCAGGCTATCTCTAAACTGAATCCAATTGTTTATATGATTAGCGGATTCCGTTATGGCTTCCTGGGCATTAATGATGTGCCGCTGGTGTTTACGCTCTCGGTACTGGTGGCCTTTATTCTGGTGTTCTACTGGCTGGTCTATGCGCTGATTCAGCGCGGACGCGGACTGCGCACCTGACAATAGGTTGAATGGTAAGGGCCACGCTGCGATAAGGGCGTGGCTTTAGTGGTTTAATTGCAGAAGCAGAAATAAAAAGGGCCGCCCATTTTAAGGGCGGCCCTTTTTTGTCAGGCGATCAATTAATCAGGCGATTTGTACCGGCAACGCTTTCGCCAGACGCTTCATCTGGTTGTCACCTTCAAAATAGGCGACCTTAGGCTGCCACTGACGCGCGACGGCATCCTCTACCTGCACATATGAGCAGATAATTAAAATATCGCCTTCGCAGGCGCAGCGGGCAGCCGCACCGTTGACCGAAATAATTTTCGAGCCACGCTCAGCCGCGATAGCGTAGGTGGAAAAGCGCTGACCGTTAGTGACGTTGTAAATATCGATCGCTTCATATTGCAGAATGCCGGAAGCATCCAGGAAATCCTGATCGATAGCGCAGGAGCCTTCATAGTTGAGGTCCGCCTGCGTCACTTTTACGCGGTGCAATTTGCCTTGCAGAACTGTGCGAATCATAGCCAGAAACCTTATCAGAGAAATAAAATAACCTGCAGCGGGCGTAGTTACAGCGTCAGGTCAACAGTTTGATTATCAATCAGTCGGGCTTTACCCAGCCAGGCGGCCATCAGCACCACCGCACGCTGGCTGTCCACTGTCAGCGGCTGCAGCGTGTCCGCATCACAGATTGCCAGGCCATCAGGACGCAATCCCTGTGCCAGCAGAGACTCGCTGGCGGCCTCGATGATCTCTTCAATGTGACGCTCGCCGTTCTCAAGTCGCTGAGCCATCTGATGCATCACCTGGCTCAGCACCGGGGCCAGCTGACGCTCATCGTCTGTCAGGTAGCCGTTGCGTGAACTCAGCGCCAGGCCATCTTTGGCCCGCACGGTTGGCACGCCAACAATCTCAATGTCGAAGCCCATATCAGCCACCATTTTACGAATGATAGCCAGCTGCTGAAAATCCTTTTCACCGAAACAGGCAATATCGGGCTGCACCAGATTAAACAGTTTGCTGACGATGGTCGCCACGCCGCGAAAATGGCCTGGACGCGTTGCCCCTTCCAGCAGGGAAGAGAGCACCGGCACTTCAACAAAGGTCTGATTCTGCGCGCCCTGCGGATAGACTTCAGCCGGTGACGGGGCAAAGACCACGTCAACCTGGTGACGGTTCAGCTTTTCACAATCTTCCTGCAGGGTGCGCGGGTAGCGGGCTAAATCATCGGCACGATCAAACTGCATCGGATTGACGAATATCGAGACAATGACGATGTCGCCGCGCGACCGGGCTTCATCCACCAGCGTCAGATGGCCTTCATGCAGGTTGCCCATGGTCGGCACCAGCGCAATGCGTTTACCCTGCTGACGCCAGCGGCGGACTTCCTGGCGCAGCATCAGCAGCGTTTCAATAATCAACACGGTGACTCTCCTGAATTACTGGAAACTGTGCTCTGCCGCCGGATAGGTTCCGGCCTCGACTTCGGCGATATAGTGGCGAATCGCCGCGCGAACGTCGCCGGTCTCCGCCAGGAAATTTTTGGCAAATTTGGGAATGTGACCACCGGTCACGCCCAGCGCGTCATGCATCACCAGAATCTGACCATCGGTGACGTTACCGGCACCGATGCCGATCACCGGGATGGTGAGCGCCTCGGTGATCCGCTGTGCCAGCGACACCGGCACGCACTCCAGCACCATCAGCTGTGCGCCTGCCGCTTCCAGCGCCAGCGCATCGGCCAGCAGCTGATCGGCACCGGCCTCATCACGCCCCTGCACTTTATAGCCGCCAAAGATATTTACCGATTGCGGGGTCAGGCCAAGATGACCGCACACCGGCACGGCGCGTTCGGTCAGCCTCTGTACGGTCTCAGCCAGCCAGCTGCCGCCTTCCAGTTTCACCATATTGGCACCGGCACGCATCAGCTGTGCGGCACTCTCAAAGGTCTGATCTGGCGTGGCATAACTCATAAAGGGCAGGTCGGCGAGCAGCAGGGCCTGTGGCGCACCACGGCGCACGGCGGCGGTGTGATAGGCGATGTCGCTAACCGTGACCGGCAGGGTGGAGTCGTGCCCCTGCACCGTCATCCCTAAGGAATCACCAACCAGCAGCACCTGAATGCCTTCATCAGCAAACAGGCGGGCAAAACTGAAATCGTAGGCGGTCAGCGTCGCGAATTTTTTACCGCTGGCTTTCGCCTGACGCAGATGTGAAATCGTGGTGGGTTTCATGGCGCTCTCAACTCAGGAATTCTGATGGGCGCAGTTTACTGGATAGCGTGAAAGAGCGGAATCAGAGATGTGCGTTTGTCTGATCAGCCATGCCACAGCGTGATGCTGCGACTGTCGAGGGTGGCCAGAACGGCGCTGAGTGCGCGGCCATCGGGCAGACGGGCATCGGGCGCAATCGCCAGCAGCGGCACCAGCATAAAGGCGCGATTCAGCAGGTCATAGTGCGGCACAATCAGCCGCTCAGTGTTGATTACGGCGTCGCCAAACAGCATCAGATCGATATCCAGCGTGCGCGGCCCCCAGCGTTCCGCCTTACGCACCCGACCATGATCCCGCTCAATCTGCTGGGTATGGTCAAGCAGGGCTTCAGCGCTGAGATTGGTCTCCAGCGCCACGGCGGCATTGAGAAAATCGGGCTGGTCGGGCGGGCCATAAGGCGGTGTACGGTAGAACGGCGAGGTCGCGATGCGTTGCGTCTGCGGTAATGCATCCAGTGCCGTCAGCGCTGCATCAACCTGATGCAGCGGATCGGCCAGATTACTGCCTAATGCGAGGTAAACCCGTGTCATGACACGTTTTGATTGTCACGACGTGGTGCGGAAGAGCGGCGGCGCGGACGACGCGATTTATTGCGCGGCACCGGATCGTCACCCAGGTTATTCAGCATGTTTTTCTGATGCGGCGGCGCAGCCACCTGAAATTCCCCCCACCACTGGCTCAGACGCAGCAGCTCCGGGTTGTTCTCCACTTCCGCCCGCAGCGCCAGCAGATCGTATGCGGCGCGGAATTTCGGATGCTCCATCAGTTTCCAGGCGCGTTTACCGTGACGGCGTGACATGCGTAATTGCAGCAGCCAGATATCTCGGATCAGCGAGGTAATACGTTTTGGAATCGCCAGCGCACGGCAGGCTTCGTCCAGCGTATCGTTCATCGCCATCGCAAAGGCTTCGAAGTAGGTCAGGCCACTCTCCTGCGCAATGCGTTCGGCCGCTTCAAGCTGCGGATACCAGAACATTGCCGCAAACAGGAACGCCGGATTCACGCGCATGTCGTTATGAATGCGGTTGTCGGTGTTTTTCAGCACCTGTGCCAGCATCCGCTCCATGTGGCTGTCACTGTTTTCCGTGAAGTTGCGCGCCAGCGTTGGGAACAGCGGCTGGAACAGCTGATATTCACACAGCTTCAGATAAGTGCTGTAGCCATAACCCGCCTGCAACAGCTTCAGGGACTCTTCAAACAGCCGCGCGGGCGGGATATCACGCAGCAGCGAGGCCAGACGTGGAATCGGCTCGGCGGTTTCCGGCGCAATGCTCATATTAAGTTTGGCGGCAAAGCGCGCGACGCGCAGCATGCGCACCGGATCTTCGCGGTAGCGGGTTTCCGGATCGCCAATCAGGCGAATGATGCCCTGTTCGAGATCGCTGATGCCGCCAACGTAGTCGCGCACGCTGAAATCAGCCACGCTGTAGTAGAGGCTGTTGATGGTGAGATCGCGGCGCTGGGCATCATCCTCGATAGAGCCGAAGATATTGTCGCGCAGCAGCATGCCGCTCTGGGCGCGCTGCGAACTGTTGCGATCTTCCGCAATCTCTTCAACCTGATGATGTCCACGGAAGGTGGCAACTTCGATCACTTCCGGGCCAAACATCACGTGTGCCAGTCGGAAACGGCGACCGACCAGGCGACAGTTGCGGAACAGCTTGCGCATCTGCTCAGGCGTGGCGTTAGTGGTCACGTCGAAATCTTTGGGTTTTTGCCCCAGTAGCAAATCGCGCACGCCACCGCCTACCAGATAGGCTTCATAACCGGCTTTGTTCAGGCGATAGAGCACTTTGAGGGCATTTTCGCTGATGTCTTTACGTGAGATGGTATGGCTTTCACGAGGGATGATGGTCATCAGACGCTCTGGTTCAACCTCTGCTGGGGCTTCCTCTTCATCACGCTTCAGGACTTTCCGGCAAAAATTAGCTACTCGGGTAAAAATGGGACACCTCGACAGTGGCAATAAGGGTGTAGGTAAAATCAGCGGCTAATCATAGCCTGTTGAGAACCGTTTGAGAATGCTGTTGTCTATGCATCCGGTTTCAGGGCGTTCTGTTGCGGCATCAAAGCGATATTCCACTGTGACACCGCGTCAGACAGCAGTTTGTCCTGCGTTAAGTCCTGCCAGCCGCGTGAAACAGGCTGTCCGAGGAAGCGCAATGCCGCTACCAGCAGGGGTCTGGCATCGCCATCGGGCAGTGAAGGCGCGTGATTCTGCTTCGATAACTTATTGCCATCGTGATTAAGCGCCAGCGGCAGATGCAGCCAGGCCGGCACCGGCCAGCCAAACTGCTGATAAAGTGCAATCTGCCGTACCGTCGGTTCAATCAAATCTGCGCCGCGCACCACTTCGGTAATGCCCTGAAAATGATCGTCGACGACCACCGCCAGGTTGTAGGCAAACAGACCATCGCGACGGTGAATAATAAAATCTTCCTGTGCCAGACGCCTGTCCGCCTCTACGCGCCCGCGTAATCGGTCATCAAACGCAAAGACCGGCGCATGCTGGCGTAAACGCAGCGCGGCATTCTCTGGTCCACGTTGCCGTTCACGGCAGTAACCATCATAGAAACCGCCAATCTCCTGAATGCGACGTCGGGGACAGGTGCAGAAATAGCTCTGACGATGCTGCTGCAGCCAGGCCAGCGCCTCACGGTAGGCCTCATGACGTTGCGACTGCCACAGCACCTCGCCATCCCATGTCAAACCGTAGTGTTCCAGCTGATGCAGGATGCGGCTGGCGGCACCTGGCACTTCCCGCGGCGGATCGATATCTTCAATTCTCACCCGCCAGATGCCGTTTTGCGCGCGCGCGCTCAGGTAACTGCCCAGGGCAGCAATCAGCGAGCCAAAATGAAGTTCACCAGAGGGAGAAGGGGCGAAGCGACCAATGCAGGAGGATGACATAGGATTCAGAAGTGACCACGCAGTGGACAAAACAGTCGTTGTTCCACTGCGCGGTAACAGGCTGGACGCGGCATCAGCCGGCCATTTGTTTCTCACGAATTTCTGCTAACGTCTTACAGTCGATACAGAGATCGGCAGTAGGACGTGCTTCGAGACGGCGGATACCAATCTCAACGCCACAGGAATCGCAATAACCGAAGTCGTCGTCTTCGACTTTCTTCAGTGTCTTCTCGATCTTTTTAATCAGTTTACGTTCGCGATCGCGGTTACGCAGCTCCAGGCTGAACTCCTCTTCCTGCGCGGCACGGTCAACCGGGTCCGGGAAGTTAGCGGCTTCATCCTGCATATGCGATACGGTACGATCGACTTCGTCCCGCAATTGATTACGCCAGGCTTCCAGAATCTTGCGAAAATGGGTCAGCTGCGCGTCGTTCATATACTCTTCGCCAGGCTTAACCTGATAAGGCTCAACGCCAGCGATAGCGAGAATACTCAGGGACGATGTTTTACGGTTTTGACCTTCTTGCATGTTGCTTCTCCTGGATAACACGCACTATACCCTCTGACTGACGTCCCGCAGGGGCGTTGCTGCCGGCCTGCATCTGACGTCTGCGGGGTACATCGATCCCCCATTGGGGAAAAAAACAGGCCGCTATAAATAACAGAAGCAGTCAGGGTTGGCAATTCTTGATGAACACACCTTGACAAGCCTGTGAGGAACAGCGTAATCAGCCCTTAGTTCAGAACATTCTTACCACATAAAATTGCAAAAGATATTACAAGGTTACGTTGATCGGCGATTTAAGAAACATTCCCTCCGCCGATAAGTCTGCCTGATACGCTAAAACCTCTACACCTTCCCGTTGCGCCTGAGCCAGTTGTTCTGCATACGCCGCATCAATGTGACGTGCCGGAGAAACGTCCTCAATCCCCGAGTGCAAAACGGCAAACAACAAAACGGCCCGATGACCCTCTGCCGCCACTGTCGCCAGCTCGCGCAGATGTTTTCGTCCTCGAACCGTCACCGCATCCGGAAAATAGCCTTTACCTTCATGTAAAAGGGTTACGGATTTCACCTCAATATAGCAGTTGCGTCGTGCCTCTGCTTTGAGCAGGAAATCAATTCTGCTTTTTTCACTGCCATATTTCACTTCCGCCTGTCGATGCGAATAACCGGCCAGCGATGGCAGCCGATCCTGGTCCAGCGCTTCAGCCACCAGCTGATTCGCACGCAGGGTATTTACGCAGATCCAATGGCCCTGCTGCGTTTCGGTCAGCTCCCAGCTGTGGGGATATTTGCGCGTCAGGCTGTCGGATGTGGAATACCAGACGGTATCGCCCGGTGTGGCGCAGCCGGTCATGGCCCCGGTGTTGGCGCAGTGGATCGTCAGCACTTCGCCCTCTGGCGTCTCGACATCGGCCAGGAAACGTTTGTAACGGACGATCAGGCGGGCGGATTTAAGGGGCGGAGAGAAGTGCATGCGGATCCTGAGACGTTAATGGCCAGCTGGCCAGCGCGCGATAGCGGGTACGCCCTCTGGCATAGTCAGAGGCAAACAGTGAAAAGGTGGAGACGCGAAAACGCCAGTGAAAACCGCGTGGTGGCAATGCAACCGGCTGGATGGCCTGGCGTAACAGCGTGATGTGCGGATGAAACGGCTGTGGGCTTTGATAACAGCCATGTCGGGCGGCCTGCGCCCGCAGCAGGCTGGCGAGCTGAAGCAGGCCGCGAGGCGCGCGCTGGCAGCCGAGCCAGACCACGCCGGGACGCGGCCAGTGCCCGGCATCATCCAGGTCGAGATCGAAACCGGGCTGGACGATGCGGGAGGCCAGCGTCTGCAGGCGTTGTGAGGTTTCCGGTGCAACCTCACCCAGAAACGCCAGCGTCAGGTGCAGATTCGCTGCGACCACGGGCGTGCCGGCCTCTGCAGGAAAGGTGTCGGCCCGCCAGCGCACCAGCTGTTGCTGCATGTCGTCAGGCAGGCTGATGGCAAAAAATAAGCGTTGTGTCGCCATGGCGCTCTCCGGCAAATATCACGGATGGATGCTACAATGCGCGCCATCTTAGCACAGGCAGAAGCGGAGTTTGCTGTGAGCGATTTACCGGTCAGCGCGGTGCTGCCAGACATCCTGGCGGCACTGCGTGACGCCTCTCAAATCCTGCTGGCCGCCCCTACCGGCGCGGGCAAATCGACCTGGCTGCCGCTGCAGTTGTTGCAGCAGGCGGCGCTGCCGGGACGCATCATTATGCTGGAGCCACGCCGGCTGGCGGCGCGTAATGTGGCGCAGCGGCTGGCGGAACAGCTCGGCGAACAGCCGGGTGCCACGGTGGGATTTCGGATGCGTGGCGAAAGCTGCGTCGGGCCAGAAACCCGGCTGGAAGTCGTTACCGAAGGGATGCTCACGCGCATGCTTCAGCACGATCCGATGCTGGAGGGCGTGTCGCTGGTGATCCTCGATGAGTTTCACGAGCGCAGCCTGCAGGCCGATCTGGCGCTGGCGCTGCTGCTCGATGTGCAGCAGGGGCTGCGCGACGATCTTAAAATCATGCTGATGTCGGCCACGCTGGATAATGCCCGGCTGGCGGCGCTACTGCCGGATGCGCCACTGATTATTTCAGAAGGGCGCAGCTATCCGGTTGAGCGGCGTTACGCGTCGCTGAATCAGAACGTAAGCTTTGAAGAGGCGGTCGCGCGTGAAGTCGCTCAGTTGCTGCGCGATGAAGAGGGTTCACTGTTACTGTTTCTGCCGGGCGTGGCGGAAATTGAACGGGTGAAGCGCGAGCTGGAATTACGCATCAGTGACGATGTGGATCTGACGCCGCTCTACGGTGCACTGCCGCTGGCGGCGCAGCGCCGGGCGATTCTGCCCGCCGCTGCTGGACGTCGCAAAGTGGTGCTCGCCACTAATATCGCCGAGACCAGCCTGACCATTGAGGGGATTCGTCTGGTCGTCGACAGTGCGCTGGAACGCAGCGCCCTGTTTGATGCCCGCAGCGGCGTAACGCGTCTGCAGACCCAGCGCATCAGCCAGGCCTCAATGATCCAGCGCGCAGGTCGCGCCGGGCGACTGATGCCAGGGATCTGCCTGCATCTGCTGCCGCAGGAGCAGGCGTCACGTGCAGCAGCGCAGAGCGAACCGGAAATCGTGAACAGCGATCTCTCATCGCTGTGGCTGGATCTGCTGCAGTGGGGCTGTACCGGGCCGCAACAGCTGCAGTGGCTGGATCAGCCGCCCGCCAGAAATCTGATTGCAGCGCAACAGCAACTGACCCGTCTGGGTGCTCTGAACAGCAACGGCCTGCTCAACACACTGGGACGGCGTATGGCACAGCTGGGTTGCGATCCGCGGCTTGCTGCTATGCTCTGTGCCGCAGGCGATGAGCCGGATGCGGTCGCCAGCGCCGCGCTGCTGGTGGCAATTCTGGAAGATCCTCCGCGCAGCGGCAGTGCCGATCTGCGTGATGCGCTGCATCGGCCACAGGCTCAATGGCAGAGGCGGGCGCAGCAGTGGCAGCAGCGGCTTAAAATCCGTGGCGGACGGGTCGATGAAGATCGCTTCGCTGGCCTGCTGGCGGTAGGGTTTGGCGATCGGCTGGCGCGGCGTCGCGACCAGAGCGGTCGCTATCAGCTGGCCAACGGGCTGGGGGCCAGACTCGATGAGCAGGATGGCCTGACGCGCAACGAATGGCTGATTGCACCCGCTCTGTTGCAGGGCAGTGCGACGCCGGATGCCCGGATGTTGCTGGCACTGCCGGTTGATATTGAAACGCTGTGCCAGCAGCAGCCCGCACTGATTGAGCGCCGGACCGAAGTGGAGTGGGACGAAGAGAAGGGCACGCTGCGTGCGTTCAGACGTGAGCAGATTGGCGCGCTGATCCTGAAGACCCAGCCGATGGCGCGCCCGGAGCCGGATGTGCTTCACGCGGCTATGCTGCGCTGGATCGCCGAAAAAGGGCTGTCGGTATTGGGCTGGACGCCGGATGCCGAACAGTTGCGCCTGCGCATTCAGTGTGCGGCGCAGTGGCTGCCGGAAGAGAACTGGCCCGCCATGGATGACGAAAGCCTGCTTGAGAGCCTGCCGCAGTGGCTGCTGCCGCAAATGTCAGCAGTACGCGATCTGCGTAGCCTGCAGTCAGTAAACCTGACCACGGCGCTCTTACATTTACTCACATGGTCACAACGTCAGCGGCTGGATAGTGTGCTGCCAACTCATTACACTGTGCCGACCGGAAGCCGGCTTCCAATCCGCTACGATGCGGATAAGCCGCCCGCGCTGGCAGTCAGGATTCAGGAGATGTTTGGCGAAGCGCAGAATCCCACCGTGGCGGAAGGACGCATCCCGCTGGTGCTTGAGCTGTTATCGCCCGCCCAGCGCCCGTTGCAGATTACCCGTGATCTGGCGGCGTTCTGGCGCGGTGCCTGGCCGGAGGTCAGGAAAGAGATGAAGGGACGCTATCCGAAACACCTCTGGCCAGAGGATCCGGCCACCGCCTTGCCAACAAGGCGAACCAAAAAAATGTCCCCGCAGGGTTGAGTCCGCTGGATCGAATTCAGAGGGTTCTGCCATGCGGCACGCGAGAAAGCAGTTAGAGTAGCGGCGCTGCCGTAAGCACTGCCTGGAGAAGAAAAGTAATGTCTGGGAACGATCGCGAACCAATAGGGCGCAAAGGTAAACCGTTGCCGCCGCGCAGCAGTGCGGGCCGGGGACGACGCAGGGATATCGAACAGGATATCGATCAGGACGATTTTAATGATGACGAGGAGGAAGCGCCGGTGCCACGTAAAGGTAAAGGTGGAAAACCGCCGCGCGGCAAACGCCGTTGGCTGGGATGGATAATTAAACTGTTCCTGGTGTTTGTGGTGGTCATGGCCGCGTGGGGCATCTACCTCGACTCGGAAATTCGCAGTCGTATTGACGGTAAGGTGTGGCAACTGCCCGCCACCGTCTATGGCCGCATGGTCAGCCTGGAACCGGGCATGGCCTACAACAAAAGTGAAATGGTGGCGCTGCTGGAAGGGACTCAGTATCGCGAAGTCTCCCGTATTACGCGCCCCGGCGAGTTTTCGGTGAAGGGCAACACCATTGATCTGCTGCGTCGCCCGTTTGATTTCCCCGACAGTAAAGAGGGGCAAATCCACGCGCGCATGAGCTTTACCAAAGATGAGCTGAGCGAGATTAAAAACCTCGAAACCGGCCGTGATTTTGGCTTTTTCCGCCTCGATCCGCGTCTGATCACCATGCTGCAGTCGCCGAATGGTGAACAGCGACTCTTCGTGCCGCGTACCGGTTTCCCGGATCTGCTGGTCGATACGCTGATCGCCACTGAAGATCGCCATTTCTATGAGCATGATGGCATCAGCCCGTACTCCATTGGTCGCGCCTTCCTGGCGAACATCACGGCCGGGAAAGCGGTGCAGGGTGGCAGTACGCTGACGCAGCAGCTGGTGAAGAACCTGTTCCTGACCAATGAGCGTTCGCTGTGGCGCAAAGCGCGTGAAGCCTATATGGCGGTGATCATGGATGCGCGCTACAGCAAAGATCGCATCCTGGAGCTCTACCTGAATGAGGTCTATCTCGGTCAGGCGGGTAGCGATCAGATTCGCGGCTTCCCGCTGGCGAGCCTCTACTACTTTGGCCGTCCGGTGGATGAGCTGAGTCTGGATCAGCAGGCGATGCTGGTCGGCATGGTGAAAGGGGCGTCGCTCTATAACCCGTGGCGCAACCCGAAACTGGCGCTGGAACGCCGCAACCTGGTGCTGCGCCTGTTGCAGCAGCAGCAAGTGATCGACCAGGAGCTGTACGACATGTTGTCGGCGCGTCCATTGGGCGTGCAGCCGAAGGGCGGTGTGATCACGCCACAGCCTGCCTTTATGCAGATGGTGCGTAACGAGCTTCAGGCGAAACTGGGCGATAAAGTGAAAGATCTCTCCGGCGTGAAGATTTTTACCACGCTGGATCCGGTCTCTCAGGATGCGGCCGAAAAAGCGGTGGTTGACGGCATCCCGACGCTGAAAAAACAGCGCGGCCTGAAGGATCTGGAAACCGCAATGGTGGTGGTTGACCGCTTCAGCGGCGAAGTCCGTGCCATGGTCGGTGGTGCCGATCCGCAGTATGCCGGTTACAACCGTGCGCTGCAGGCGCGTCGCTCTATTGGTTCCCTGGCGAAACCGGCGACCTATCTCACCGCGCTGAGCCAGCCAAACAGCTACCGCCTGAACAGCTGGATCGCCGATGAGCCGATTGCGCTGAAGCAGCCAAATGGCACCGTGTGGAAACCGATGAACGACGACCGTCGCTTCAGCGGCAAAGTGATGCTGGTGGACGCGCTGACCAACTCCATGAACGTGCCGACGGTTAACCTCGGTATGACGCTGGGGCTGGATGCGGTGGTCGATACCTGGAACAAGCTGGGTGTGCCGAAAGAGCAGCTCAATCCGGTGCCAGCGATGCTGCTGGGTGCGCTTAACCTGACGCCGGTTGAAGTGGCGCAGGCGTTCCAGTCGATTGCCAGCGGCGGTAACCGCGCTGAGCTGTCGGCGGTGCGGTCGGTGATCGCAGAAGATGGCAGCGTGCTCTATCAGAGTTATCCGCAGGCGCAGCGTGTTGAACCGGCTCAGGCCGCCTATCTGACGCTCTATACCCTGCAGCAGGTCGCCGATCACGGCACCGCCCGTGCGCTGGGCGCGCGTTTCCCGAATGCGCATCTGGCCGGGAAAACCGGTACCACCAACGATCTGGTCGATAGCTGGTTTGCCGGTATTGATGGCAAAGAAGTGGCGATCACCTGGGTGGGACGCGATAACAACCAGCCGACCAAACTCTATGGTGCCAGCGGTGCGATGCAGCTCTACCGTCGCTACCTCGACAATCAGGCACCGATGCCGTTGCAGCTGACGCCGCCAGAAGATGTGTCACTGATGAATGTGGATTCTGCCGGTAACTTTGTCTGCGGTACGGGCAGCAGCACCTGGCGATCTCTGCCGGTGTGGGCGCTGGATCCGAATGCGCTGTGTCAGCAACAGCAGCAGCAGGTTCAGCAGCAGCAACAGCTGTTTGACCAGCAACAACAGCAACAACAGCAACAACAGCAACCGGCCCAGCAACCGCAGGAGCAGAAAGACAGCGACGGCGTAGCCGGTTGGATAAAAGATATGTTTGGCAAATAAATCAGTCAGACAGGTTAAAAAGGGCGCTTCGGCGTCCTTTTTTTGTTTTTGATTAATACGGGTAAACGGCCCTGCAAACGGCGTCACTGCTGGGATTTCTGCTTGCAGTCGTCGCTGAAGTTCGCATATTATCCAATCCGTTATAATAATCATTATCGTTTCGATTCGCTCGCCTGAGCCTATTTTAAGAGACACCTTTTTATGAATGCGCGAACGACTTTTGCAGACAACACCAAAAAAACATTTTCCCGGCCGCTTCTGGGCGTCATGATCTCACTGAGCCTGAGTACCTCGCTTTACGCTGCTCAGACGGAGACCATGGTGGTCTCAGCGGATGGCGGCAGCGGCGTCGAGGCGGAAAGCGCCTGGGGACCGGCACCGACGGTGGCGGCGAAACGCAGCGCCACCGGCACCAAAACCGATACCCCGATTGAAAAAAATCCGCAGTCTGTCTCCGTGGTTACCCGCGAAGAGATGGAAATGCGCAACGTGACCAGCGTGAAAGGGGCGTTTAACTATACGCCTGGCGTGCTGACCGGCAACCGTGGCAGCTCAGACGTGATTGATGCGCTTTCGATTCGCGGCTTCAGCGAAACCAATACCAACCAGTATCTGGATGGCCTGAAACTGCAGGGAGATAACTACTCCGAGTTTGCCATCGATCCCTACTTTCTGGAGCGCGCCGAACTGCTGCGCGGTCCGGTGTCGGTGCTCTACGGTAAAAGCAATCCGGGCGGTGTTGTCTCACTGGTGAGCAAGCGTCCCACCCAGGAAACCCTGCGCGAAGTACAGTTCCAGATGGGTAACGACAATCTCTTCTCGACCGGCTTTGACTTTGGTGGCGCGCTGGATGATAACGGCGTCTACAGCTATCGCCTGACCGGTCAGGCGCGCAGTCAGGATGCGCAGCAGTCGATGAATAAAGAGAAGCGCTACACCATCGCGCCGTCATTCAGCTGGCGTCCCGACGATCGCACCCGCATTGATCTGCTGACCTATTTCCAGAACGAGCCAGAAACCGGCTATTACGGCTGGCTGCCGCGTCAGGGCACCGTGGTGCCGATCACCCGTGCCGATGGCAGCCAGTACAAACTGCCGACCGACTTCGACGAGGGCGAGCAGAGCAATAAGATATCGCGCACCACCAAAATGGTGGGCTATAACGCCGAGCATACCCTCAATGACACCTGGACGCTGCGCCAGAACCTGCGTTACGCCGACCTGCGCACCGATTACCGCAGTATTTATGGCAATGGTTTCAATACCGCAACCCAGGAGATTACCCGTGGTTCTGCGGCCTCCAGCGAAAAGCTGAATCAGTTTGCCGTAGATACTCAGGCACAGGCAAAGTTTGCCACCGGCCAGGTCGATCATACGCTGCTGCTGGGTGTGGACTTCCAGCGTACGCGTAATGATATCGACGCACAGTTTGGCTCGGCATCCAGCCTGAATGCGGTTAACCCGCAATATGGCGATGATAGCGTGACGCCGTTTGCCGATCCTTATCAGCATCTGAATAAGCAGCGTCAGACCGGCCTCTATGCACAGGATCAGATGGAATGGAACCGCTGGGTGCTGACGCTGGGTGGCCGCTACGACTACGCCATGACCTCGGTTTACGATCGGGTGGCGAATAGCGTTGATCGCCAGAACGATCAGGCCTTTACCTGGCGTGGGGGGCTGAACTATGTGTTTGATAACGGAATCGCGCCTTACTTCAGCTACAGCGAAGCCTTTATTCCGAATGCGGGTTCAACCTATGAGGGGCAGGCATTTGATCCGTCACGCGCTAAGCAGTATGAAGCGGGCGTGAAATATGTACCGAAAGATCGTCCGGTGGTGCTCACCGCCGCGCTTTACCAGCTTACCAAAACCAAAAACCTGACTGCCGATCCGGATACGGTTAATCATCCGTTTGCCAGCGTACAGAGCGGTGAAATCCGGTCGCGCGGCGTAGAGCTGGAAGCTAAAGCGGCGCTGAACGCTAACGTCAATCTGACGGCCTCCTACACCTACACCGATGCGGAATATACTGAAGACACCCAGCTCAAAGGCAAAACGCCGGTGCAGGTGCCGAAGCATATGGCTTCACTCTGGAGCGACTACACCTTCCACGAAACCGCCTTGTCAGGTGTGACAGTGGGCGCAGGTGTGCGTTACGTTGGGGAAAGCCAGGGGCTTTACAGCACCGGCACTGAGCAGAACCAGAACTTTAAGGTAGCCGGTTACACCACGGTGGATGCGGCGCTGAAATACGATCTGGGTCGCTTCGGCCTGCCTGGCTCGACGGTAGGCGTCAACGTCAACAATCTGTTCAATCGCGAGTATGTCGCCAGCTGCTACCGTGAATACGCCTGCTACTGGGGTGCGGAACGCCAGATTGTCGGCACCGCGACCTTCAGATTCTGATTTAACCGGGCGCTTCGGCGCCCGTTCACAGGGATAACCATGCCGCATCCGCACGCAGAAGAGGCAACCTTCAGGCTGGAGAATGCCAGTTTCGAAGTGCCCGGCCGCACTCTCCTCCAGCCCCTGTCGCTGACTTTTCCACCGGGTAAAATGACCGCGCTGATTGGTCATAATGGCTCGGGCAAATCGACGCTGTTGAAAATGCTGGGCCGTCATCATGCGGCCAGTAGTGGAGAGGTTTTGCTGAATCAGCAGCCGGTCGGGCGCTGGCACAGTAAAGCCTTTGCCCGCGAGGTGGCCTATCTGCCTCAGCAGTTACCGGCCGCCGAAGGGATGACGGTGCGTGAACTGGTGGCGATTGGCCGCTATCCCTGGCACGGGGCGCTGGGGCGCTTTGGTCAGGAGGATCGCGATAGGGTAGAGGATGCGATTGCGCAGGTCGGGCTAAAGCCCTTTGCCGGCCGGCTGGTGGACAGTCTGTCAGGCGGTGAGCGTCAGCGCGCCTGGCTGGCAATGATGGTGGCGCAGAACAGTCGCTGTCTGCTGCTGGATGAACCGACCTCGGCGCTGGATATTGCCCATCAGGTTGAGGTACTGGCGCTGATCAAAGATCTGAGCCAGCAGCGCGGCCTGACCGTCATTGCGGTGCTGCACGATATCAATATGGCGGCACGCTACTGCGATCATCTGGTGGCGCTGCGTCAGGGCGCGATGATTGCCGAAGGTGACGCGGAGGCGATTATGCAGCCAGAGGTGCTCGGTGCAATTTATGGCATTCCGATGGGCATTTTACCGCACCCGCAGGGCGGCTCGCCGGTTAGTTTTGTCTGTTAAGGAAAGGATGATGCCCGATCTTTATCGCCGCCGCCTGTTGCTGGCACTGGCGGCCTCGCCGCTGTTTTGTGCGCTTCCTCTGCGTGCTGCCACGCCGAATCCGGGCCGGATTATCGCACTGGAGTGGTTACCCACCGAACTGCTGATAGCGCTGGGCGTTACGCCCTGGGGCGTGGCCGATCTGCACAACTACAACATCTGGGTCGGGGAGCCGAAGCTGCCTGCGGACGTGATTGACGTAGGCCTGCGCACCGAACCCAATCTTGAGCTGATGGCGCAAATGCAGCCGTCGCTGATCCTCTGCTCCAACGGCTACGGCCCGCCTAAAGAGAAACTGACGCGCATCGCACCCATCATGGGCTTCGACCTTCACAGCGGCGACGGAAAACCCTTCACCGCCGCGCGCGCATCACTGCGTCAGCTGGCGGCGCGCCTGGGATTAAATGAGCGCGCGGAGCAGCATCTGCGCGAGGTCGATGATCGGCTGGCAGCGGCGCGTGAGCGGCTGGCACCCTATGCCGGACGCACGCTTCTGCTGATGTCGCTGCTCGACAGTCGTCACGCCATTACCTTCGGTAAAAACAGCCTGTTCCTGGAAGTGATGACGCTGCTGGGCCTGAAAAATGGCTGGCAGGGCGAAACCAACTTCTGGGGCAGCGCAGTGATCGGCATCGAACAGCTGGCGCAGGCCGGGGAGGTGGATGTTATCTGTTTCGATCATGACAATGACGTGGAGATGCAGCAGCTGATGCGCAGTCCGCTGTGGCAGGCCATGCCGTTTGTTCGCACCGGACGCTTTCAGCGCGTCCCGGCGGTCTGGTATTACGGTGCAACGCTCTCGGCGCTGCACTTTGTTCGCGTGCTGGAACGCGCGCTGGAGACGCACTGATGCGCCATGCACTGTTTCCCGCAGTCTTCCTCAGCCTGCTGTTTCTGCTCTCACTCAGCCTGACGCTGGTTAATCTGCACCAGGCACTGCCACAGGCTGAATGGTGGCAGGCATTCTGGTCACCAGCCGTCGATAGTCTGCCGCAGATGGTGTTTCACTACAGCCTGCTGCCGCGCACGGCGCTGGCGCTGCTGGTGGGTGCCGGGCTGGGGTTAGCCGGTCTGCTGTTTCAGCAGATCCTGCGCAACCCACTGGCGGAGCCAACCACGCTTGGCGTCTCTTCCGGCGCGCAGCTGGGCATTACCGTGGCGACGCTGTGGCATCTGCCAGGCGGGGCGTTGACACAGCAGTTTGCTGCGCTTAGCGGTGCGTTGCTGGTGGGCGCGCTGGTGTTTGGTGTGGCCTGGGGCAAACGTCTGTCGCCGGTGACGCTGATTCTGGCCGGACTGGTACTGAGCCTGTATAGCGGCGCGGTGAATCAAATCTTCGCAATCTTCAATCACGATCAGCTGCAAAACATGTTTCTGTGGAGCACCGGCGCGCTGAATCAGATGAGCTGGGAAAACGTGCAGCAACTCTGGCCGCGCCTGCTGCTGGCGTTTGTGCTGGCGCTGGCGCTGATGCGTCCGCTGACGCTGATGGGGCTGGATGATGGTGTCGCAAAAAATCTGGGTCTGACACTCTCTGTGGCACGTATTGGCGGTCTTGGACTGGCGATTCTGCTCAGCGCACAGCTGGTCAATGTCGCCGGTATCATCGGTTTTATCGGGCTGTTTGCGCCGCTGCTGGCGAAGATGCTGGGTGGACGACGACTCCTCACCCGGATGCTGCTGGCACCGCTGGCTGGCGCGCTGCTGCTGTGGCTTGCAGATAGCTGTGTGTTATGGCTCAGCGCACACTGGCGCGATATTCCGACCGGCACGGCCACGGCCCTGCTTGGCGTACCGATTCTGCTGTGGCTGCTGCCGCGACTGCGCACTGGTTCAGTGCCGCCCGCGCTGAATCAGGGTGACTATGTGCCCGCCGAGCGACAGAACCTGCTGCGCTGGGCGCTGATCGGTCTCGCTGTTCTTGCCCTGCTGGCGTGGGGTGGTCTGGCGTTTGGACGTGATGCGCAGGGCTGGAGCGGGGCAGCGGGCGAGATGCTGCAATCACTGCTGCCGTGGCGCGCGCCGCGCGTGCTGGCGGCACTGGTAACCGGTCTGATGCTGGGCGTGGCGGGGAGTCTGATTCAGCGGCTGACCGGCAATCCCATGGCCAGCCCGGAAGTGCTGGGCATCAGTTCCGGAGCTGCCTGCGGTGTAGTGGTCATGATGTTCTTTGTGCCAGGCGATGCGATGGTCTGGCTGCTGCCCGCCGGTGCGTTGGGTGCCGCGCTGACGCTGCTGGTGATTATGGCGGTAGCCAGCCGTGGCGGCTTCTCGCCGGAGCGGATGCTGCTGGCGGGTATGGCGCTTAACAGCGCCTTTGTCACCCTGCTGATGTTGCTGCTGGCCAGCGGCGATCCGCGTATGGGCGGGCTGCTGAGCTGGATCTCCGGCTCGACCTATAACATCAGCGGCAGTCAGGCGATTCAGAGCGCAATTTGCGCGCTGGTGCTGGTGTCGCTTGCTCCATTGGCGAGCCGCTGGCTGACGCTGCTGCCGCTAGGAAGTGCGACCGCGCGCTCGGCGGGCATGGCGCTGACGCCCGCGCGGCTGAGTCTGCTGCTGCTGGCCGCCGCGCTGACCGCCAGCGCGACGCTGACTATCGGTCCGCTGAGTTTTGTCGGACTGATAGCACCGCATATGGCGCGGATGTTGGGGTTCCGGCGGGCCTTGCCGCAACTGCTGCTGTCGGGATTGCTGGGCGGGGGATTGATGATACTGGCTGACTGGTGCGGGCGAATGCTGGCATTTCCGGATCAAATCCCTGCCGGGCTGATGGCGACGTTTTTAGGTGCGCCTTACTTTATCTGGCTGCTGCGGCGTTCAGGTTAAGATGAAAAAGCAGGCTGGTTTCAGACTGCGGCCAGATCCAAAGTAGGGTGAATCTGACAACAACGAAGAAGCTCAATGCGCAGGGAATTGGGGCAGAGGAGGAAAGCGTCCCGCGCCATGGACGGCGCGGGCCGAGCGAGTCATGGATGACGGCTTTCGCGCCTTTCCGATCTGACCCTGTTTCCTGTGCATGCACCCTCCCACAACAGAGCGGGGCAAACCTCATCAATAACAAAAGACCGGCTGCTGCCGGTCTTCGTCTTTAACGCCGCCGAAATTACAGCTTCGCGAAACAACGACGCGCGGCGTCGACCGTGCGCTGAATATCCTCTTCGCTGTGTGCCAGCGACATAAAGCCTGCTTCATAAGCTGATGGCGCAAAGTAAACGCCCTCCTCCAGCATCAGATGGAAGAAGGTTTTAAAGCGCGCTACATCGCAGCGTGTCACATCGGCATAACAGGTCACGCTGTCAGCGTCGGTGAAGAACAGGCCAAACATCCCGCCCACATGGTTGATCACCAGCGGGATATTTTGCTGTTGTGCTGCCTCGCGCAGACCCTCAGCCAGCTGGCGGGTCAGGGCATCCAGCTTTTCGTGCGTGCCAGGCTGCGCGATCTGCGTCAGGCAGGCAAAACCGGCGGCCATCGCGATTGGGTTACCGGAGAGCGTGCCCGCCTGATAAACCGGACCGGTCGGGGCCAGCGCAGCCATCACGTCGCGACGGCCACCGAATGCGCCAACCGGCATCCCGCCACCGATAATCTTTCCGAGGCAGGTCAGGTCAGGACGCACATTGTAGTGAGCCTGCGCGCCACCCAGCGCCACGCGGAAACCGGTCATCACTTCATCAATAATCAGCAGTGCGCCGAACTCATCGCAGATCGCGCGCAGGCCTGGCAGGAATTCCGGCTGCGGCGGAATGCAGTTCATGTTGCCGGCAACCGGCTCAACGATGATGGCCGCGATGGCGTCAGGATATTGCTCAAAGGCGCTGCGCACTGAGTCGAGGTCATTAAAGGTGCAGGTCAGGGTGTGTTTAGCGAAATCAGCCGGTACGCCCGGCGAGTTTGGCTGACCCAGCGTTAAGGCACCGGAACCGGCTTTCACCAGCAGATGATCGGCGTGACCGTGATAGCAGCCTTCAAACTTGATAATTTTATCGCGGCCGGTAAAGCCACGTGCCAGACGAATCGCGCTCATGGTCGCTTCGGTGCCGGAGTTGACCATCCGCACCATCTCCATAGAAGGCACCAGCTCACACACCAGCTGTGCCATGGTCACTTCCATTTCGGTCGGTGCGCCAAAGCTCAGGCCGCGCTGGGCCGCTTCGATCACGGCATTGCGGATCGCCGCGTTGTTATGGCCCAGCACCATCGGACCCCATGAGCCCACGTAGTCGATATAGGCTTTGCCATCGGCGTCATAGAGATACGCGCCATCAGCATGTTCAATAAACAGTGGAACGCCGCCCACACCGGTAAATGCGCGTACTGGCGAGTTTACCCCGCCCGGGATCAGGCGTTGTGCCTCGGCAAACAGTTGTTCGGACTTACTCATTTTCGGCTCCAGCGGTTCACAAAAAATATTGCACTATTCTACGGAAGAGGGGCAGCAGACGAAAGGCGGATTCACCCGCAGCGCCCTTAACAGAGGTAAAAGCGGCACAGAGTGCGAAGGGGAGAGCTTGATTGCGCTGAGGTGCTGGCTGATAATAGCGTAATTAAGGTCGTTTTCTGACCTGGGCGTTTACCGGAGTAAAACATGAGTGATGAAGTAGTAGCACTGCCGTTGCAGTTTACCGACGCCGCAGCCACCAAGGTGAAGAACCTGATTGCCGACGAAGAGAACCCGGCGCTGAAACTTCGCGTCTATATCACCGGTGGCGGTTGCAGTGGTTTCCAGTACGGCTTCACCTTTGATGACCAACTGAATGATGGCGACATGACGATCGAAAAGCAGGGCGTCTCGCTGGTGGTTGACCCGATGAGCCTGCAATATCTGGTGGGCGGTTCAGTGGATTATACCGAAGGTCTGGAAGGCTCACGCTTTATCGTGACCAATCCGAATGCCAAAACCACCTGTGGCTGTGGCTCTTCCTTCAGTATCTGATGACGAAGGCCGTCATCACGACGGCCTCGTTTACCACTCTATTGTGACCAGCCGGTTACTCTGTTTCACACTTCCCTGCGACTGAATCTGACTATGGGTCACGCGTGGCTGCGCGCTTGCCTGTCTGCCGCAGTTCACCTGCGGCGCGGGCTGACCGTTAGCCGTGTTGATTTCACAGCGTGAATAGATGACAAGCCTGGCGCCTATAGAGCCATTAATCGATCCCGCAAATGCAGATCCGGCGATCGATAGCCCTATGGCCAGCAGCAGTGCTCTGGTCATAGATGGTTCCTGGTGTTTTAAAAAAGCGCCGTGGCGCTAAAAGGACGGCAAGCATACGTGGCCGGCTCGTCTCTGGTATTGATTAACGGCAAAAAGTGCAGCAACTTTAATCATTTCGCTGGTTTATTCAGCGGGATGCAGGGCCACACAGAGTTGCTGCGCCGCCAGCAGCAGTCGTGGGCCTGGCCGGCTCAGCCAGTCCTCGTTGATGGCAATCACCGGCACAGTGAGCTGTGGCCGCCAGAAGTCACGGATGTTTTCCGCCTGCTGTGCACTGCCCGCTGTCACCACGGCCTGAGGATGGCGCATCAGTACCTGCTCACGGCTAACCTGTGGCCAGCTGACGCGACTGTCGGCAAAGATATTCCTGCCACCACATAATGTAATAATCTCATTCTGCAGCGTGGCTCTGGCGGCGGTAAACAGCGGCTGCTGTCCAAACTGTAAAAAAAGCGGAACCGCAGTCAGGTGAGTATAGCGCTGACGCAGTGCGGCTTCCTGCTGCCGTAACGCCTGAGCCGCTCTGCTTGCCTGCTCCGGGCTGGGACTCCAGCGGCCCAGATCGACCAGCGCCGTGAACATCTCCTCCAGCGTCTGCGGATCAATCCATTTAACCGGTACCCCAAGCTGCTGCAACTGGTCAATCTGACGTTGCGGATTACCGCCGCGCCAGGCTAAGACCAGATCCGGTTTGAGCTGCAGAATGCGTTCGGCCTTGATGCCCTGCCAGTTGGCGACCTGTTCAATCTGTTTCGCCTGCGGCGGGTAGTCAGACCACGCACTGACCGCAATCGGCGTAATCCCGGCAGCAAAGGCGAGTTCAGTAAGGTGGGGAGCGAGGGTGATAACACGGGGCGGGGAGGCAAGCAGGCTGCCGCTCAACAGCAGCAGCCAGCAGAAAAGCAGCGTTTTAGCCACGCGCCAGATGCGCCAGCAGGTTCTCCACCAACAGCGAAGATTGCTTCGCCGCTACGCTTAAGAACTCATCAAAGCTGAGATGAGATTCCTTATCGGCCACGTCGGAAATCGCACGGACCACCACAAACGGTACCTGGAACTGATGACAGACGTGACCGATGGCAGTCGCTTCCATCTCAACGGCAATCGCCTGTGGGAACAGGTTGCGAATGCGCGCCAGCGGTTCGGCACCATTGATAAAGGCATCACCGCTTACCACCAGACCGCGTACGGCATTCAGGTCCAGCTGCTTAATGCAGGCTTCCGCTGCGGCGATAAGCTTGCTGTCTGCCATAAACGCGGCCGGGCAACCCGCCATCTGCCCTGGCTCGTAACCAAAAGCGGTGACATCCGCATCGTGATAACGCACTTCATCTGACACTACGATATCGCCGACGCTGAGCGACGGCGCTAAACCGCCCGCCGAACCGGTGTTGATCACCACATCGGGTTTGCAGAGCTGCAGCAGCAGCGTGGTGCCCAGCGCCGCAGAGGTTTTACCAATGCCTGATTTCAGCAGTGCCACCTCAACGCCCTGCAGGGTGCCGGTATAGATTTCACAACCCGCCAGCGACAGCGTTTGACGGTTTTCAATTTTGTCGCGCAGCAGTGTGACTTCCTGCTCCATCGCGCCAATAATGCCTGCTTTCATAGTGAGTTCCGCTAATGTAAAGAATCAAAATTTAGGGCATAGTCTACCATGGCATCCAGGGGATTAATTCACGAAAAAGTCAGGGGTAATTCATGTCGGCGATCAATTTCAGGAAGAAGATCAGCTTCTCGCGCCCTTATACCAGCCGAAAAGATCCGGAAGGCGAATATTACATTACCCGCCATTTTGAGAGCGATCGTGGACGGATTATCAACTCTGCCGCCATCCGGCGACTGCAGCAGAAAACGCAGGTCTTTCCGCTGGAGCGCAATGCCGCCGTCCGTTCCCGACTGACGCACTCGCTGGAGGTGCAGCAGACCGGACGCTACATCACCAAAGAGATCCTGCAAACCCTGAAGATGCAGGGTGGACTGGCACAATATGGTCTGGATGAGCTTGAAGGCGCTTTTGAAAGCCTGATCGAAATGGCGTGTCTGCTGCATGACGTGGGTAATCCGCCGTTTGGTCATTTTGGCGAGGCGGCTATTAACGACTGGTTTGAAGATAACCTGGCTGCCGAGCTGGTCGATCCGCTGGTGGCGGGGGTTGAAGGCGATGCGCAGCGTAAAGCCTTTGATGAGCTGAACGCCATGATACGCCAGGATCTCTGCCATTTTGAGGGCAACGCGCAGGCTATCCGTATGGTGCATACGCTGCTGCAACTCAATCTCAGCTACTCTCAGGTCGCCTGTATTCTGAAATACACTGCACCTGCCTGGTGGCAGGGTGAAAAGCCTGCCGAATTTAGCGTGTTAATGAAGAAGCCCGGTTTTTATCTCTCTGAGCAGGATTATATTGCCGACCTGCGTGCTGCCACCAATATGGAAGAACACCACCGCTTTCCGCTCACCTATATAATGGAAGCGGCGGATGATATCTCCTATTGTATTGCCGATTTGGACGACGCTGTAGAAAAAGATATCTTTAATGTTGAGAGTTTGTTTGAATTTCTCAATAAAACCTGGGGGCCGGTTAAAAATAATGACGCTTTCAGCCGAACTATTGGTGAAGCCTGGCGTGAAGCCTGCAGTAAAAAACGCCGCAGCCGCAGCGATCAGTTTTTTATGTCATTACGCGTAAATGTTCAGAGCGTGCTGGTCAGTTACGCGGTGAAACGTTTTGTTGATAATCTTCCTGCAATATTCGAGGGAAGTTTTAACCATGCGCTGCTGGAAGATGAGGGTGAAGAGGGTCGCTTACTGCAACTGTTTAAGACCGTTGCGCGCCAGCAGGTGTTTAATCACTCCGAAGTTGAACAGCTGGAGCTGCAGGGTTACCGCGTGATTAAAGGGCTGCTGGAGATCTATCAGCCGCTGATGCGCCTCAATTATGAAGCCTTTACCACGCTGATGAATGAGGATTTTTTACGCCAGCACCCGATTGAAACGCGACTTTTTCATAAGCTCTCCGGGAAACACCGCAAAGCCTATTTGCACAAGATGCGTAATCTGGTTGTGGAGCATAAATATCAGCGGCTGTTGTGGGAGCGTTATTATCGCTTCCGGCTTATTCAGGATTATATTAGCGGTATGACCGATCTCTATGCCTGGGATGAGTACCGGCGTCTGATGGCAGTAGAATAAGCCGCCGATTGTAAAGAGCGCGAATAAATTTTTACCTTTGACTTAAACTTTTAAAGGAACTTCGCGCTAAAACATTTATCTCACCTTTCGACCACAGCAATGGTCTGAACAGTAATCTTATTGAGAAACGAAAAATGAAAAAAAAGACTTTAGTGTTAAGTGCGCTGGCGTTGAGCCTGAGCATGGCGCTCGCCCCTGTTACTGTTTCTGCTGCGCAAACGGCCTCTTCCGAAAGCCAGCAACTGCCAAGCCTGGCTCCCATGCTGGAAAAAGTGATGCCGTCTGTGGTCAGTATCAGCGTTGAGGGCACCACCACAGTCAAAACGCCACGCATGCCACAGCAGTTTCAGCAATTCTTTGGCGACAATTCGCCATTCTGCCAGGACGGTTCACCGTTCCAGGGTTCACCCATGTGCCAGAACGGTGGTAACGGCGGAGCGCCAGGCCCGGATACCCAGCAGGAGAAATTCCGCGCGCTGGGATCGGGTGTCATCATTAACGCCGAGAAAGGCTATGTGGTCACCAACAACCACGTGGTGAACAATGCCACCAAAATTCAGGTGCAGCTGAGCGATGGCCGTCGCTATGACGCCAAAGTCATTGGCAAAGATCCGAGTTCCGATATTGCGCTGGTGCAGCTGCAGGACGCCAAAAACCTGACCGCAGTGAAGATCGCCGACTCTGACAGCCTGCGGGTGGGTGATTACACCGTGGCCATCGGTAACCCTTACGGACTGGGCGAAACCGTGACGTCAGGTATCGTCTCTGCGCTGGGACGCAGCGGCCTGAATGTGGAAAATTATGAGAACTTTATTCAGACCGATGCGGCGATTAACCGGGGCAACTCCGGTGGTGCGCTGGTTAACCTCAACGGTGAGCTGATCGGGATTAACACCGCGATTCTGGCACCGGATGGCGGCAACATCGGTATCGGCTTTGCTATCCCCAGCAACATGGTGAAAAACCTGACGGCGCAGATGGTGGAGTTTGGACAGGTGAAACGCGGCGAGCTGGGCGTGCAGGGCACGGAACTCAATTCCGAACTGGCTAAAGCGATGAAGGTGGACGCACAGCGTGGTGCGTTTGTCAGCCAGGTACTGCCAGACTCCGCTGCCGCGAAAGCGGGTATTAAAGCCGGTGACGTGATTGTCTCCATGAACGGCAAACCGCTGAGCAGCTTTGCTTCACTGCGTGCAGAAGTGGGTTCACTGCCGGTTGGCACCACCCTGAAGCTGGGCCTGCTGCGTGACGGCAAACCGGTCGATGTTTCTGTTAAGTTGCAGCAGAGCAGCCAGGCGAAAGTGCAGTCCGCCACCATCTACAACGGCATTGAAGGCGCTGACCTCAGCAATGTTGAAACCGGCGATAAAGGCGTTCGCGTTGATAATGTGAAAGCGGGCAGTGCCGCAGCGCGTATCGGCCTGAAGAAGGGTGACGTGATTCAGGGCGTTAACCAGCAGCCGGTAACCAACCTCGGCGAGCTGCGCAAAGTCCTCGATACCAAGCCCGCTGTTCTGGCGCTGAATGTGAAGCGCGGCGATAGCAGTATCTACCTGCTGATGCAGTAACGGAACGACCACTGATAAAGAGGCGGACTGCGGTCTGCCTTTTTTATGCCCGGCGTTTGCCCCGGCAGAGTGTGATGCTTACCGCAAATTCGGCAAATGACCGGCTGGCTCTATGCAAATGCACAATGTGCTGCCTGCTTCCCATGCGTATTCTGTTTCTCCCCCCTCTTTTTCAGGAGTAATGGATGGCTACCTATCACCTTGATGCCCGGCTGGCACAGGATATCGTGGCGCGCACCATGAAAATTATTGACAGCAATGTCAATGTGATGGATGCGCGGGGCCGCATTATCGGCAGCGGTGACCGGGAACGCATTGGGGAGTTGCACGAAGGTGCGCTGCTGGTGCTTTCGCAGGGCCGCGTAGTCGACATCGATGAAGCGGTAGCTAAACACCTTCATGGCGTACGGCCCGGCATTAACCTGCCGCTGCGCATTGATGGTGACATCGTCGGGGTGATTGGCCTGACCGGCGAGCCGCTGGCCTTGAGACACTACGGCGAGCTGGTCTGCATGACCGCAGAAATGATGCTGGAGCAGGCGCGGCTTCTGCATATGCTGGCACAGGACAGCCGTCTGCGTGAAGAGCTGGTGCTGAATCTCATCCGCAGCGATACTCTGTCGCCACAGCTCACCGAATGGGCTCAGCGGCTTGGCATCGATCTTAATCAACCGCGAGTGGTGGCCGTTCTGGAGGTGGATAGCGGTCAGCTTGGTGTCGACAGTGCGATGTCAGAGCTACAGCAACTGCAAACGCTGCTGACCACACCGGAGCGCGATAATCTGATCGCCATTGTGTCACTGACCGAAATGGTGGTGCTGAAACCCGCCCTGAATGGGCATGGACGTTACGATCAGGATGATCATCGACGCCGCGTTGAGCAGTTGCTGCAGCGGATGAAAGAGAGTGGTCATCTTCGGATGCGCATCGCGCTGGGTAACTTCTTTACCGGGCCGGGCAGTATCGCACGCTCTTACCGGACGGCGCGCACCACCATGATGGTGGGCAAGCAGCGTATGCCCGAAGTGCGCAGCTATTTTTATCAGGATCTGGTACTGCCGGTGCTGCTCGACAGCCTGCGAGGCGGCTGGCAGGCCAATGAACTCGCCCGGCCGCTGGCGAAGCTCAAGAGCATGGATAACAACGGTTTGCTGCGCCGCACGCTAATCGCTTGGTTCACCCATAACGTCCAGCCGAGCGCTACCGCACGTGCGCTGTTCATTCATCGTAATACGCTGGAGTACCGCCTGAACCGGATTTCTGAACTGACCGGACTGAATCTGGGCCATTTTGACGACAGGCTGTTGCTCTATGTGGCTTTGCAACTGGATGAGCAGGGGTAGAGAGCAGATTTGCGGCATAAAAAAGGCCAGCAAAGCTGGCCTCTCTTGTCGTACAGGACATTAACGGCTGTTACGGGTTAATTTTTCCAGGTCCGATTCAATTTCTGAGATCTTGTGGGCGACGACGCTTTCCAGATGACGCAGGTCATCCAGAATTTTGCGTTTCAGATCCACTTCAACCTGATCGCGCTGGCAAATCTGGTCCAGTTCATCGATGACATAACGCAGATTCGGGCTGATTTCCTGAACTTCTTTGTAGCCCTGCGTCGCGTGATCGGCAACGACAGTTTTGCGCTGGCGCGGATATTTGAATTTAACGCTCTTCGCGAAAAACTCGCCTTTATCTTTGCGGAAGTAGATCTTCAGAATGTCGTTATTGGCTTCCTGACGCAGGCTGTAGCGGTCAATGTCGTCCGGATTACTGATACCTAAGCTTTTCAGATTGTCATACATAGCGTTGTTTCCATCAAAAGTGAGAAGCGCGCAGACTTGTTCATGACGTCCGTCAACTGTAGACATAAATAAGCGGGATGAACATTGCGCGACAGGATTTAACTGGCGCGGATTATGACCTGGATAAAAACTAAACGCACCAGTTAATTCGCGGCGCGAAGCATGTTATTTGGTAATGACTGTAAAGAAAAGATGACGGGCTGGTTTCCAGCCCGTCAGATTAATCACTCTATAGTGCGCAGCAGTTCGTTGATACCGGTTTTGCCCAGCGTTTTCGCATCGACTTTCTTCACGATCACCGCACAGTAGAGACTGTAGCTGCCATCTTTGGACGGCAGGTTACCTGAAACCACCACGGAACCGGCAGGCACACGACCATAATGGACTTCGCCCGTTTCGCGGTCATAAATTTTGGTGCTCTGACCGATGTAAACGCCCATTGAGATCACTGAGCCTTCTTCAACAATCACGCCTTCAACGATTTCAGAGCGTGCGCCAATGAAGCAGTTGTCTTCGATAATGGTCGGGTTAGCCTGCAGCGGTTCCAGCACGCCACCGATACCCACGCCGCCAGAAAGGTGAACGTTTTTACCAATCTGCGCACAGGAGCCGACGGTCGCCCAGGTGTCTACCATGGTACCTTCATCTACGAAAGCGCCAATGTTGACGTAAGAAGGCATCAGCACCGTATTGCGGGCGATACAGGCACCCTGACGGACAGCCGCAGGCGGCACGACGCGGAAGCCTGCAGCTTTGAAACGCGCTTCGTCCCAGCCGGCAAACTTCATTGGCACTTTGTCGTAAAAGCGGGTTTCTGCACCTTCCATTACCTGATTGTCATTGATGCGGAAAGAGAGCAGCACTGCTTTCTTCAGCCACTGATGCGTTACCCACTCGCCGTCGATCTTCTCAGCAACGCGCAGCTCACCGCTGTCCAGCAGAGAGATCACCTGGTTGATGGCATCACGGGTTTCGCTGTCAACGCTGGCAGGGGTGATGTCAGCGCGACGTTCGAAGGCGGATTCAATAACGCTCTGTAACTGTTGCATATTTTTTTCCTGATCTGTCATGTGCGATGCCGGGCAATAACCCGACACAAGTAAAGAGATTAATGTTTACAAATCGAGTCTGGTCACACTTTATCGTTTGGATTAAGGGCCTCTGTCAACCGTTGTTGCAACGCTTTGCGCATTTCTTCGTCCAGCGCCTGACGTTCACTGTTGGCCAGAATAAACAAATCTTCGACCCGCTCGCCGATGGTACTGATGCGTGCGCCGTGCAGCGACACACCGAGATCGGCAAAAACTTCGCCGACCCGCGCCAGCAGGCCTGGCTGATCCAGCGCCACCAGCTCCAGGTAGCTGCGACGATCAGTATGCGTTGGCAGAAAATTGACCTCGGTATCCACGCTAAAATGTCGGAGTTTGGCTGACGGACGGCGGGTACGCGGCGGCACCCAGTCAGACTGGGTGATCGCCTGCTCCAGCGCCTGAATGATCATCGGATGGCGATCTGGCGACAGCGGGCTGCCATCCGGTTCCAGCACAATAAAGGTATCCATGGCCATGCCGTCGCGGCTGGTAAAGATCTGCGCGTCGTGAACGCTGAGATTGCGGCGGTCGAGTTCTCCGGCGACGGCGGCAAACAGGTGCGGACGATCGGGACTCCAGATGAAAATTTCGGTTCCGCCGCGCGTGGCCTGCGGACTGACCAGCACCAGCGGTTTCTTCAGATCGTGAACCAGTAAGTGGCGGGCATGCCAGGCAATCTGATTAGGCGTATGGCGCAGGAAATAATCTGCCCGGCAGCGATTCCAGATCTGGTGCAGGCGCTCTTCATCGATGTTGTCCATCCGTAGCAGCGCCAGCGCCTGCAGGCGATGGTGACGCACCCGCTCACGCAGGTCCGGACTGTTTTCCATGCCGCGTCGCAACTGCTTCTCGGTGGCGAAAAAGAGCTCGCGCAGCAGGCTCTGCTTCCAGCTGTTCCACAGGCTTTCGTTGGTGGCGCAGATATCGGCGACGGTCAGGCAAACCAGATAGCGCAGCCGGTTCTCATTCTGCATCACCTCAGCGAACTGCTGGATCACCGTCGGGTCCTGAATATCGCGCCTTTGCGCTGTCACTGACATCAGCAGATGATGGCGCACCAGCCAGGCCACCAGCTGCGTTTCCCGCGAGTTCAGGCCATGCATTTCAGCGAAGTCGAGCGCGTCCTGTGCGCCGAGAATCGAGTGATCGCCGCCGCGCCCTTTGGCAATGTCGTGCAGCAGTGCTGCCATCAGCAACAACTCCTGCTGTGGCAGACGCGGCCATAACTCTACGCAGAGCGGATGCTGCGGACGGGTGGTTTCATTGGCAAAGCTTTCCAGCTTCTGCAACACGCGGATAGTGTGCTCATCCACGGTGTAGGCGTGAAACAGATCAAACTGCATCTGGCCGACAATATGGCCCCACAGCGGCGTGTAAGCCCATAACACGCTGTGACGGTGCATCGGTACCAGTGCCCGGCTGACCGCCCCGGGATGACGCAGAATCGACATAAAAGTGCGACGCGCTTCCGGAATCTGACACAGCGGCTGTTTAAGATGACGACGCGCATGGCGCAGATGACGCAGAGTCGTGGAGTAGATCCCTTTGATGCTGTCGTTACGCACCATGACATAGAACATGCGCAGAATTGCCTGCGGTTCGCGGGTAAACAGCGTTTCATCGCGCAGGTCGATCAAATCGCCACGCAGCTGGAAATCATCATCGACAGGTCTCGGTTTTTCGCTGGTAGAGAGCGCCAGAATCGCCTCATCAAACAGCTGCAGCAGCATCTGATTCAGTTCGCCGATGCGCCGCGTGACGCGATAGAAGTCTTTCATCATTCGCTCGACCGGCTCATTACCTTCACCCTGGTAATTCAGGCGCTGCGCCACGCTGAGCTGGCGATCGAACAGCAGCCGATTATCGTAGCGGGGCAGGGAGAGATGCAGGGCAAAGCGGATGCGCCAGAGAAATTCCTGGCATTCGTTGAGTTCGCTGCGCTCCGCATCGGTGAGGAAACCAAAGCCAACCATCTCATCCAGCGTGGTGGCACCAAAATGACGTCGGGCGACCCACTGCAGCGTATGGATATCGCGCAGACCACCCGGACTGCTCTTGATGTCCGGCTCAAGGTTATAGCTGGTGCCGTGGTAACGCTTGTGGCGTTCCTGCTGTTCTTCAATTTTGGCGGCAAAGAAGGTGGATGAGGGCCAGAAGCCGTCACTGAAGATGTTTTTCTGCAGTTCCAGAAACAGCGCCACGTCGCCGGTCAGCATTCGCGACTCAATCAGGTTGGTGGCAACGGTAAGGTCTGACAGTCCTTCCAGCAGACACTCTTCCAGCGTGCGGACACTATGGCCCACTTCCAGCTTGAGGTCCCACATCAGCGTCAGCAGATCGCTGGTGCGCTGTGCGGCCTGTTCGTCCAGCGGCTGTCGGCTGAGGATCAACACATCAATGTCAGAGAGCGGATGCAGTTCGGCACGGCCATAGCCGCCTACGGCGACCAGCGCGATAGAGGGCATCGCATCAAAGCCAAAAAAGCGCCACAGGCGACGTAGCAGCCGATCGATAAACAGCGTACGCGCATCAATCAGCGGCTCAACGGCTTCACCGGCATCAAATGCGGCAGCCAGGTGCTGCTGAAACTGCTCCAGCCGCGGCTTCAGAATGTCGCGGGTCAGCTGGTCGTCACCCCATTCGGCCGGCGAATCGACCAGACCGTTTTTTACCTCTTCTGACAGACTCACGCTCATGCAGCTTTTCTCTATTTTTAGCCAAAAAAAAGCCGGCTCATCGCCGGCTTGATCTGTGTGAGGAAAATTACCCTTCAGCAACGAGCACGGCAGGGATCGTGTCATCTTTACGCAGGGTTAAAATCTCACAGCCGTTTTCCGTCACCACAATAGTATGCTCATACTGTGCGGACAAGCTGCGATCTTTGGTTTTTACCGTCCAGCCATCTTTCATTGTGCGGATGCGGTAATCACCGGCATTGACCATCGGTTCTACCGTAAAGGTCATGCCTGCCTGCAGTACCACGCCGCTGTCATCGGCATCGTAATGCAGCACCTGCGGCTCTTCGTGGAAGCCCTTACCGATGCCATGGCCGCAATATTCGCGCACCACGGAGAAGTCATTCGCTTCCACATACTTCTGGATAGCCCGGCCCAGCTCGCGCAGACGAATGCCGGGCTTAATCAAACGCAGGGAAAGATAGAGGCTCTCCTGCGTGACGCGGCACAGGCGCTCGCCCTGAATGGTCGGCTTGCCGACGATAAACATCTTAGAGGTGTCGCCGTGGTACTCATCTTTAATCACGGTGACATCAATATTGACGATATCGCCATCTTTTAACGGGCGATCGTCGCTGGGGATGCCGTGGCACACCACTTCATTAACGGAGATGCAGACCGATTTCGGAAAGCCGTGATAGCCGAGGCAGGCAGAGACCGCCTGTTGCTTTTGGGTAATGTGCTCGTGGCAGATGCGGTCCAGTTCACCGGTGGTCACACCCGGTTTAACGTAGGGTTCGATCATCTCCAGCACTTCGGCGGCCAGTCGGCCCGCGACGCGCATTTTTTCGATTTCTTCAGGGGTTTTAATTGAAATTGCCATTAAATTAATCCGCAGTTGTCGAAATTTTCGACAATAATAAGTTCTGTGCTGTCATGTTAGCAGTCAGCAAATGGGCTGCCAAATAGAGAACGCGCTGGCCTCTGTCAGCGATCATTTATTGGCGTCACTGGGCTGGTTGTGATATAAAGCGCGCCGACGATTCTCTGTATGGCCGTCTCGGTCAGCAGGAAACGCATAACTCTCATTATGTGTACTAAAACACACATGTATCGACACATACGCCGGGGTGCCTTGAAAGAGGTCGGTCGTATGGGATACATGGAGGCCCAACCCCAATCAAACTTTAGAGGTTTTATCATGGCAACTGTTTCCATGCGCGACATGCTCCAGGCTGGTGTTCACTTCGGTCACCAGACCCGTTACTGGAACCCAAAAATGAAGCCATTCATCTTTGGTGCTCGTAACAAGGTTCACATCATCAACCTGGAAAAAACGGTTCCTATGTTCAACGAAGCTCTGGCTGAACTGAACAAGATCGCTTCCCGTAAAGGTAAGATCCTGATCGTAGGGACTAAGCGCGCTGCTGCTGAAGCGGTAAAAGAGTCTGCACTGAGCTGCGACCAGTTCTTCGTAAACCATCGCTGGTTAGGTGGCATGCTGACTAACTGGAAAACCGTGCGTCAGTCAATCAAACGTCTGAAAGATCTGGAGACTCAGTCTCAGGATGGTACGTTCGACAAACTGACCAAAAAAGAAGCGCTGATGCGTGCACGTGAGCTGGCCAAGCTGGAAAACAGCCTGGGCGGTATCAAAGACATGGGCGGTCTGCCAGACGCGCTGTTTGTTGTTGATGCTGACCACGAACACATCGCAATCAAAGAAGCAAACAACCTGGGTATCCCGGTATTTGCTATCGTTGATACCAACTCAGATCCAGATGGCGTTGATTTCGTTATCCCAGGTAACGACGATGCGATCCGTGCTGTAAACCTGTACCTGACTGCCGTTGCGACCACCGTTCGCGAAGGCCGCTCTCAGGACCTGGCTGAGCAAGCTGAAGAAGCGTCTTTAGAAAACGCTTAATTAAGGTTTGCTCTGCATAAGAGCCCTTAGCATTCAGATGTGATCTGTAAGGGGCCTATAGTGGCCCCTTTATTTATCTAAGTCTGTTACGCCCCCAACCGGACGGCGGGACAGAGTAAATTTTCCGCAAATAAGTGTCTGCGGGTACCTATGTACACAGGCACGAACCGAGGATTCTGGAATGGCTGACATTACCGCTGCATTGGTAAAAGAACTGCGCGAGCGTACTGGCGCTGGCATGATGGATTGCAAAAAAGCGCTGACTGAAGCGAACGGCGACATTGAGCTGGCGATTGAGAATATGCGTAAGTCTGGCGCAATCAAAGCAGCGAAAAAAGCAGGCAACGTTGCTGCTGATGGCGTAATCAAAACCAAAATCGTTGGCGACTACGGTGTGATTCTGGAAGTTAACTGCCAGACTGACTTCGTAGCAAAAGATGGCGGTTTCCAGGCTTTCGCAGACAAAGTTCTGGATGCGGCTGCCGCTAATCGCGTCACTGACGTTGAAGTCCTGAAAGCGCAGTTCGAAGAAGAGCGCGTTGCACTGGTTGCTAAAATCGGTGAGAACATCAACATCCGTCGCGTTGCAATCCTGGAAGGCGCAGAGCTGGGCAGCTACCTGCACGGCGCGCGTATCGGCGTTCTGGTTTCAGCGAAAGGCGCTAATGAAGATCTGATCAAACAGATCGCGATGCACGTTGCAGCGAGCAAGCCTGAATTCGTTAAGCCAGAAGACGTTTCTGCTGACGTGGTTGATAAAGAGTACCAGGTTCAGCTGGACATCGCGATGCAGTCTGGCAAGCCAAAAGAGATCGCAGAGAAGATGGTTGAAGGCCGTATGAAGAAATTCACCGGCGAAGTCTCTCTGACAGGTCAGGCTTTCGTTATCGACCCAAGCAAAACCGTTGGCCAGGCTCTGAAAGAGCAGGGCGCTGACGTGATCAACTTCATCCGCTTCGAAGTGGGTGAAGGCATCGAGAAAGTTGAGTCTGACTTCGCTGCAGAAGTTGCAGCAATGTCCAAACAGTCTTAATGCTCTGAAAGAACCGCCAGATGGCGGTTCTTTTTTGTCTGTGAATCGCAACAGACACGTTTTCAGTTTCATCCCAATAGCATTTTCTTTGCGGTAAGCGGATGATCGATCAGAATTTACTTCTCCTTTACACCCAATCTTCCAGGAAGAACTGACCATGGCGACCAACGCAAAACCTGTTTATCAACGTATCCTGCTTAAACTCAGCGGCGAAGCTCTGCAAGGCGCTGAAGGTTTTGGTATCGACGCGAGTGTGCTTGACCGCATGGCACAAGAGGTAAAAGAGCTGGTTGAGCTGGGCATCCAGGTTGGCGTGGTAATTGGCGGAGGGAACCTGTTCCGCGGCGCGAGCCTGCAGCAGGCAGGTATGAACCGTGTCGTAGGTGACCACATGGGTATGCTGGCGACTGTAATGAATGGCCTGGCGATGCGTGATGCACTGCACCGCGCCTATGTGAATGCACGCCTGATGTCAGCGATTCCACTCAATGGCGTCTGTGACAACTACAGCTGGGCAGAAGCGATCAGCCTGCTGCGTAACAACCGCGTCGTCATCTTCTCCGCCGGTACCGGCAACCCGTTCTTTACCACCGACTCTGCGGCGTGTCTGCGTGGCATTGAGATTGAAGCGGACGTGGTACTGAAGGCGACCAAAGTTGACGGCGTCTACTCTGCCGATCCGGTGAAAAGCCCGGATGCGACACTGTATGATCAACTGACCTATGCCGAAGTCCTGGATAAAGAGCTGAAAGTGATGGATCTGGCGGCCTTTACTCTGGCGCGTGACCACAAATTACCTATCCGTGTTTTCAACATGAATAAACCTGGCGCACTGCGTCGCGTAGTGATGGGTGAAAAAGAAGGCACCCTGATTACGCATTAATACCCGAGGCGAGATAAAATAAGGTATATTCTGTCAGCGCGATGAGAATGCATCGCGCACCAGTCAGGATTATCGATGATTATCGATCCCGCTTCCGGTTATGCCGGAACTGGCCAGGTCAAACCGAATCCAAGGGTTTCAACGTGATTAACGACATCAAAAAAGATGCTGACACGCGCATGGAAAAATGCGTTGAAGCATTCAAAACGACCATCAGCAAAGTGCGCACCGGTCGTGCGTCACCTACGCTGCTCGACGGCATCGTCGTCGAATATTACGGCACGCCGACGCCACTGCGTCAGCTGGCTTCTGTCACTGTGGAAGATTCACGCACGCTGAAAATCAACGTGTTTGATCGTTCACTGAGTTCGGCAGTCGAAAAAGCGATCATGAAGTCTGATCTCGGTCTGAACCCAAGTTCAGCCGGTACTGACATCCGTGTTCCGCTGCCAGCGCTGACAGAAGAGCGTCGTAAAGATCTGATTAAAATCGTGCGCGGCGAAGCCGAGCAGGGCCGTGTGTCGGTACGTAACGTCCGTCGCGATGCCAACGATAAAATCAAAGCACTGCTGAAAGATAAAGAAATCAGTGAAGACGACGAACGTCGTGCGCAGGACGAAGTGCAAAAAATGACCGATGCATACATCAAGAAAGTTGATGCTGCACTGTCAGAAAAAGAGACGGAGCTGATGGATTTCTGATTCCATCACTGCCGGACAAAACGCCGTACAGAGAGGTATTCGTATGAATGCGACATCTGGCGGCGTTTTACATTGTGCCTGCGGGCACGCTGACTTCACACGGATAGCCTCATGAAGCGATTAACTCTGCTGGGATCCACCGGCTCGATCGGCACCAGTACGCTGGCGGTGGTTCGCGCCAACCCAGAGCTTTATCAGATTACGGCGCTGGTTGCCGGCCATAACGTGGCGCTGATGGCCGAACAGTGTGCGGCTTTCAGGCCACGCTATGCCTGCATGGCAGACAAGACTTCTGCCGCTGCGCTGCGTGAGCGACTGAGAGCAATCAGGGTCAATACTGAAGTGCTCTCCGGCGTTCAGGCAGCCTGTGAGCTGGCCGCGCTGGATGAGGTGGATCAGGTGATGGCGGCCATTGTCGGTGCATCAGGTTTGCTGCCAACGCTGGCCGCTATTCGCGCCGGTAAAACGGTGCTGCTGGCCAACAAAGAATCGCTTGTCACCTGCGGCCGTTTGTTTATGGAGGCGGTGCGTCATCATAACGCACAGTTACTACCAGTAGACAGCGAGCATAACGCCATTTTTCAGAGTTTACCGGCTACCATCCAGCATCAGTTAGGTTACGCTGACCTGCGGGATAATGGCATTGAGTCAATTATCCTTACGGGATCGGGTGGTCCTTTTCGTGACACAGATTTAGCGGATCTCAGCGCCATGTCGCCGGATCAGGCCTGTGCACATCCGAACTGGTCGATGGGAAGAAAAATCTCTGTCGATTCGGCCACCATGATGAATAAAGGTCTTGAGTACATTGAAGCCCGTTGGCTGTTTAATGCCAGCGCAGCGCAGATGGAAGTGATCCTTCACCCACAGTCGGTGATTCACTCCATGGTGCGATACTGCGATGGCAGCGTGCTGGCTCAGTTAGGTTCTCCCGATATGCGTACGCCCATTGCCCACAGTATGGCGTGGCCTTCGCGCATCAAAGCAGGCGTGACGCCGCTGGATTTTACCCGCATGTCGGCGCTGAGCTTTGCAGAACCTGATTTTAGTCGCTATCCCTGCCTGAAGCTGGCCATTGATGCCTGTGAGGCAGGGCAGGCGGCGACCACCACGCTGAATGCAGCCAACGAGGTTGCCGTCGCGGCTTTCCTGAATAACCAGATCCGCTTCACCGACATCGCTGCGCTTAATAGCGCGGTGATGGCGGCACAAGTGTGTCCGGAGCCGGATTCGGTGGACGCTGTCCTTGAAATTGATTGCTCCGCGCGCGCGCTGGCGGCAGAAATGTTGCCGCGCTTCACCTCGTGAAGCCGATCGTTATGAGGCCATTTGTTCGCTTCAGGTGAAAATGGTATAGTCGCTGGCTCGCGTTTCACGGTCTGTCACCGAATTCGGTGTGGCCCGGCACCAAAAGCGTGTCGGGATTTGAATCGGGCGCAATGTATTCAGAAACCACAGCATTTCTGATGAAAGGAATTGGTTAAGCGTTATGTCGTCTAACAATCACAACAACACTGATGACCAGCAGGGAAACGGTCCGCGCCATGTCGCTATCATCATGGATGGCAACGGTCGCTGGGCCAAAAATCAGGGAAAATTGCGTATTTCAGGCCACAAAGCGGGCGTTAAATCGGTGCGCCGTGCCGTCAGCTTTGCGGTCAGCAACAATCTTGAAGCCCTGACGCTTTACGCCTTCAGCAGTGAAAACTGGAGCCGTCCGGCACAGGAAGTCACCGCATTAATGGAACTGTTTGTCTGGGCGCTCGACAGCGAAGTAAAAAGCCTGCACAAACACAATGTTCGCTTACGCGTCATTGGCGATACCAGCCGTTTCAGCCCGCGTATTCAGGAACGTATTCGCCGTTCTGAGACGCTGACCGCAAATAATAGTGGCCTGACGCTCAACATTGCTGCCAACTATGGCGGCCGTTGGGATATTATCGAAGGCGTGAAAAAACTGGCTGAGCAGGTGCAGGAAGGATTACTGCGTCCTGACCAGATTACCGAAGAGAGCCTGACGTCGCAGCTCTGTATGCAGGAGCTGGCGCCAGTGGATTTAGTGATAAGGACCGGGGGAGAGCATCGGATTAGCAACTTCCTGCTGTGGCAGATTGCCTATGCTGAATTCTATTTTACCGATGTGCTCTGGCCGGATTTCGATGAACACGTTTTTGAAGGTGCACTGAATGCATTCTCTCTGCGGGAGCGTCGTTTTGGCGGCGCTGCACCAGGCGGCGCCTGAGCAATCTGGGGGTAACCTTTGCTGAAGTCTCGTCTGATTACCGCGTTGATATTAATTCCGCTGGTAATAGCTGCACTGTTCTGGTTACCACCTGTGGGCTTTGCTCTCACTACCATCGTTATCTGTATGCTGGCCGCCTGGGAATGGGGCCAGTTTGCAGGGATGGCATCACGGCAACAGCGCGTCTGGCTGGCTGTACTTTGTGGTCTGCTGCTGGCGCTGATGCAGTTTACGCTTCCACCTTATCAACACACGGTGCATCTGCCCCAGGTCGCGACATCGCTCTGGGCGTCGCTGGCGTGGTGGGTCGTTGCACTGCTGCTGGTACTCTCCTATCCCGCTTCTGCGGCCTTCTGGCGTCATTCGCGCCCGCTTCGCTTACTGTTTGGCGTGTTAACGCTGGTGCCTTTTTTCTGGGGCATGGTGGCGCTGCGCCAGTATCACTATGAAACCGATCACTTCGCTGGTGCCTGGTGGCTGCTGTTTGTGTTGCTGCTGGTGTGGGGGGCGGATTCAGGTGCCTATATGTTTGGCAAGATGTTTGGTAAACATAAGCTGGCACCGAAGGTCTCGCCAGGTAAAACCTGGGAAGGCTTCCTGGGCGGCCTGGTCTCCTCAGCGCTGATTGCGCTGCTGTTTGCCTCACTGGCACCGCTGACGGTCTCGACCGGTACGCTGGTGATTTGCGCGGTTATCGCAACGCTGGCCTCTGTGCTGGGCGACCTCACTGAGAGCATGTTTAAACGTGAAGCAGGTATCAAAGACAGTGGCAATCTGATACCGGGTCACGGCGGCATTCTTGATCGCATTGATAGTCTGACTGCGGCGGTGCCGGTGTTTGCCTGTTTATTGCTGCTGGTGTTCCGCACCCTTTAAGGACAGGCAAAGATGTTGAGCATAATCTGGAGTTTCTTCGCCTTTATCGTTGCGCTGGGCGTATTGATTACCGTTCATGAGTTTGGCCATTTCTGGGTCGCTCGTCGCTGTGGCGTCAAAGTTGAGCGTTTTTCCATTGGGTTTGGTAAGTCGCTCTGGCAGCGTCGTGACCGCCACGGCACGGAATTTGTCATCGCGCTGATTCCCCTTGGTGGCTACGTTAAAATGCTCGACGAACGTGTCGAAAGCGTGCCATCCGAGCTGCGTCATCAGGCTTTTAATAATAAAGCCGTCTGGCAACGCGCCTCCATCATCGCGGCAGGTCCTGTCGCTAACTTCCTCTTTGCCATCTTTGCCTGGTGGGTGGTGTTTATTCACGGCGTGCCTGGTGTGCGTCCGGTAATTGGTGAAATTTTAAACGGTTCGGTCGCTGCGGAAGCGCAAATTGCGCCCGGCATGGAACTTAAGGCCGTTGACGGTATCGAAACGCCTGACTGGGATGCTGTGCGTATGGCGCTGGTGGGTAAAATCGGCGACAGCAGCACCACGTTAACGGTGGCACGATTTGGCGAGGACGCGACTCAGCAGAAGCAGCTGGATTTGCGTAACTGGCAGTTTGAGCCTGATAAGCAGGATCCGGTCGTCGCGTTAGGCATTCAGCCTCGCGGTCCGCAAATTGAGACCACACTGGCAGAAGTTCAGGCGAATTCGCCAGCCAGTGAAGCCGGTTTGCAAGCAGGCGACAGGATCGTTAAAGTCGATGGTCAGCCATTATCGCAGTGGCAGACGTTTGTCACCCAGGTCCGGGACAATCCCGGCAAAAGCATGACGCTTGAGGTGGATCGCGGCGGTGAATCAATTGCGCTGACGATGACGCCAGAAGCGAAAGCTGGCACGACAGCGGGCTTTGCGGGTGTGATTCCGCGCATTGTTCCGCTGCCCGAAGAGTACAAGACGGTAAGGCAGTATGGCGCGTTTGCGGCTATCGGTGAGGCCAGTGTAAAAACCTGGCAACTGATGAAGCTTACCGTTTCCATGCTGGGCAAGTTAATAACCGGTGATGTGAAGCTGAACAACCTGAGCGGGCCAATCTCGATTGCGCAGGGTGCAGGGTTGTCAGCAGAGTATGGGTTGATTTACTACCTGATGTTCCTGGCGTTGATTAGCGTCAACCTGGGCATTATCAACCTGTTCCCTCTGCCGGTTTTAGATGGTGGGCACCTGCTGTTCCTGGCGATCGAAAAGATCAAAGGTGGACCGGTGTCCGAGCGAGTTCAGGACTTTAGTTATCGCATCGGCTCAATTTTGCTGGTGCTGTTAATGGGGCTTGCACTTTTCAATGATTTCTCACGTTTGTAACCGCTGGAACGCGAACATTCGAGGGATGTGTTAGGAAAACGCATAACAACGATGGCGATGAAAAAGTTGCTCATAGCGTCGCTGCTGTTTAGCAGCGCCACCGTTTACGGTGCAGACGATTTCGTGGTGAAGGATATTCATTTCGAAGGGCTGCAGCGAGTCGCCGTCGGCGCGGCTCTGCTGAGCATGCCAGTACGGGTTGGCGATACGGTGAATGACGATGATGTCAGAAATACCATTCGCTCGCTGTTCGCTACTGGCAACTTTGAGGATGTTCAGGTCCTGCGAGACGGTACAACGCTGATTGTCCAGGTCAAAGAACGTCCTACCATTGCCAGCATTACCTTCACCGGTAACAAAGCGGTGAAAGAGGATCAGCTCAAACAAAATCTGGAAGCTTCAGGCGTCCGTGTCGGCGAAGCGCTGGACCGTACTACTATCTCTTCTATCGAGAAGGGACTTGAAGACTTCTATTACAGCGTCGGTAAATATACCGCTAACGTAAAAGCCGTGGTCACGCCACTGCCGCGTAACCGCGTTGATCTGAAGCTGGTCTTTACGGAAGGTGTTTCTGCCAAAATTCAGCAGATAAACATTGTCGGTAATAAAGCCTTCAGCTCAGATGAACTGATCTCCCGTTTCCAGCTGCGCGATGAAGTGCCATGGTGGAACGTGGTGGGCGATCGTAAATACCAGAAGCAGAAACTGGCGGGCGACCTCGAAACCCTGCGCAGCTTCTATCTGGATCGCGGTTACGCACGCTTCAACATCGATTCGACCCAGGTCAGCCTGACGCCAGATAAAAAAGGCATCTACATCACGGTGAATATCACCGAGGGCGACCAGTACAAAATCGCTGGTGTGATCGTCAATGGCAGCATGGCGGGCCATTCAGCAGAAATTGAACATCTGACCAAAATTCCGGCTGGCGAGCTTTATAACGGCGCCAAAGTCACGAAAATGGAAGATGACATCAAGAAACTGCTGGGCCGCTATGGCTATGCCTATCCGCGCGTAGCCACACAGCCTGAAATCAACGACACCGATAAAACCGTAAAACTGCATATCAACGTGGATGCGGGCAACCGTTACTACGTGCGTAACGTCCGTTTCGAAGGCAATGACACGTCAAAAGACTCGGTGTTACGTCGCGAAATGCGTCAGATGGAAGGTGCATGGCTGGGCAGCGATCTGGTTGAACAGGGTAAAGAGCGTCTGAACCGTACCGGTTACTTTGAAACCGTCGATGTGGATACGCAGCGTGTACCAGGTGCGCCGGACCAGGTTGATGTGGTCTACAAGGTTAAAGAGCGTAACACCGGCACCTTTAACTTCGGCGTCGGTTACGGCACTGAAAGTGGTGTAAGCTTCCAGGTCGGGGTCACGCAGGATAACTGGCTGGGCACCGGTAATACCGTTGGCATCAGCGGGACCAAAAATGATTACCAGACCTATGCTGAATTCTCGCTGACTGATCCTTACTTCACCGTTGATGGTGTGAGTCTGGGTGGCCGTCTGTTCTACAACGACTTTAAAGCAGACAATGCGGACCTGTCTGACTATACCAACAAAAGTTATGGTCTGGATGGCACGCTTGGCTTCCCGGTTAACGAAAACAACACATTGCGTGTCGGTCTGGGCTATGTGCACAACGACCTGTCAAACATGCAGCCGCAGGTTGCGATGTGGCGTTATCTGGATTCAGTCGGCAAGCCGCAGCAGCTTAATGATAAAGGCGAATTCTCAGCCGATGACTTCACCTTTAACTATGGCTGGACGTACAACACGCTGGACCGCGGCTTCTTCCCGACATCCGGTAACCGTACCAACCTGAACGGTAAGGTAACGATTCCAGGCTCAGATAACAGCTTCTATAAGGCCACGCTGGATACTCAGCAGTATGTGCCAATTAACCAGGATCGTACCTGGGTGCTGCTGGGCCGTGGTCGTGTGGGTTATGGAGATGGACTCGGCGGCAAAGAGATGCCGTTCTATGAGAACTTCTACGCCGGTGGTTCGAGCACCGTGCGTGGCTTCCAGTCCAACACTATTGGACCGAAAGCGGCTTACTACAATAACAACTCGTCGAACTGCCGAATCGCCGATCCGAATGGCGTCTGTAAGTCTGACGATGCGGTGGGCGGTAACGCCATGGCGATTGCCAGCCTTGAGCTGATTACGCCAACGCCGTTCCTGAGCGAGAAGTATGCTAACTCGGTGCGTACCTCGGTGTTTGTCGATACCGGTACCGCATGGGATACCCATTGGGAAAATACCGCTGAAACACGTGCGGCGGGTATTCCTGACTACAGCGATCCAAACAATATCCGCGTATCAAGCGGTGTGGCGCTGCAGTGGATGTCACCGCTCGGTCCGCTGGTGTTCTCGTACGCCCAGCCGATTAAGAAAGTCGATGGAGACAAGTCAGAACAGTTCCAGTTTAACATTGGTAAAACCTGGTAATGTTCTGAGCATGGATGCATAGCTGAAGTCTTGCTGCCGGACAGTACCTGTTGCTGTTCCGGGGCAAACACTGTGTCGCTGACACAAACGTTGATGGTAAGGAGTTTATAGTGAAAAAGTTGTTGTGTGCCGCAGGTCTGGGTCTTGCTTTAGCGGTTTCCGCTGGTGTTCAGGCTGCTGACAAAATTGCAGTGGTAAACGTGTCCAGCATTTTCCAACAGTTACCGCAACGTGCGACTGTTGCTAAACAGCTGGAAAACGAGTTCAAAGGCCGTGCAACTGAGTTGCAGAGCCAGGAGCGCGATCTGCAAACCAAAATGCAGCGTCTGCAGCGTGACGGTTCTACCATGAAGGCCAGCGAACGCAGCCGTATGGAAAAAGATGTCATGTCTCAGCGTGAAGCCTTCTCTTCAAAAGCGCAGGCTTTTGAGCAGGATAATCGCCGTCGTCAGATGGAAGAGCGTAACAAGCTGCTGAGCCGTATTCAGGATGCCGTGAAGAAAGTCGCTGACAGCGATGGTTATGACGTCGTGATCGACGCTAACGCGGTGGCTTATGCATCAAACGCAAAAGACATCACTGCTGACGTGCTGAAACAGGTTAAATAATTCATGTCATCTATTCGACTGGCTGATTTAGCCCAGCAGTTGGATGCAGAATTGCACGGAGATGGCGATATCGTCATCTCCGGCATTGCTTCTATGCAATCCGCCACAACTGGCCAAATCACTTTTCTTGCAAACAGCCGTTACCGCGAGCAACTCGCCCTGATAAAAGCCTCAGCCGTGGTGCTGACGGAAGCGGATCTGGAGTGGTGCAAAACCGCAGCCCTGGTAGTCAAAAACCCCTACCTGACCTATGCGCGTATGGCACAGATACTCGATACCACCCCACAGCCAGCGCAAGATATTGCCCCCAGCGCGGTAATCGATCCCTCGGCCCGACTTGGCAATAACGTTGCCATTGGTGCCAATGCGGTAATCGAAGCGGACGTTGAGCTGGGTGATAACGTGGTGATCGGCGCAGGCTGTTTCGTGGGCAAAAAAACCCGTATCGGCAGCGGAACCCGTCTCTGGGCCAACGTCTCGGTTTATCACGAGATCGAAATCGGCCAGGATTGTCTGATTCAGTCAGGGACCGTAATCGGTTCTGATGGTTTCGGTTATGCCAACGATCGTGGTAACTGGGTGAAAATCCCGCAGTTAGGCGCGGTAATTATCGGCGATCGGGTGGAAATTGGTGCCTGCACTACTATCGATCGCGGTGCGCTGGATAACACTCTGATAGGCAATGGTGTTATCATAGACAACCAGTGCCAGATCGCTCACAACGTAGTTATTGGTGACAATACTGCGGTTGCAGGCGGTGTGATCATGGCGGGTAGTTTGAAAATTGGACGTTACTGTATGATTGGCGGTGCCAGCGTCATTAACGGCCATATGGAAATCTGTGACAAAGTCACCGTGACCGGTATGGGCATGGTCATGCGTCCTATCACAGAGCCTGGCGTCTATTCCTCAGGCATTCCGCTGCAACCCAACAAAACCTGGCGCAAAACTGCAGCGCTGGTGATGAACATCGATGACATGAGCAAACGCTTAAAAGCCATCGAGCGCAAGGTCGGCAAAGACGACTGACCGCCATCCCAAAACTGACCGGCTTTCATAATAAAAATGTTAAGCAGGGAAGCCCGGCGCCACAGAACCTATTTGCGGCCTGCGGAAGATCATGTTGATCTGTGCAGGCCGTGTTATTGATGTCATCAGATTTTTAGGACAGGAAGAGTATTTTGACTACTGAAACTCATACTCTGAAAATTGAAGAGATTTTAGAGCTGCTGCCGCACCGCTATCCGTTTCTGCTCGTAGACCGCGTGCTGGAATTTGAAGAGCACAAATACCTGCGTGCAGTGAAGAACGTTTCTGTTAATGAACCGTTTTTCCAGGGGCATTTCCCTGGTAAACCGATTTTTCCTGGCGTTCTGATCCTGGAAGCGATGGCGCAGGCCACCGGTATTCTGGCGTTTAAAAGCGTAGGTAAACTGGAACCAGGTGAACTCTATTACTTTGCCGGTATCGACAGTGCCCGTTTTAAGCGCCCTGTGGTACCAGGCGACCAGATGATCATGGAAGTCACTTTCGAGAAAACCCGCCGTGGTCTGACCCGCTTTAAAGGCGTGGCGACTGTCGACGGTAAAATCGTTTGTGAAGCGACCATGATGTGTGCCCGCAGCCGGGAGGCATAATTCGTGATTGATCCAACCGCCACTATCCATCCCAGTTCTGTCATTGAAGAGGGCGCGGTTATCGGTGCCCGCGTTCACATTGGCCCATTTTGCTTTATTGGTGCTAATGTGGAGATCGGTGAAGGAACGGTACTGAAGTCACACGTTGTGGTGAACGGCCACACGCGTATCGGTAAAGATAACCAGATCTATCAGTTCGCCTCTATCGGCGAAGTGAACCAGGATCTGAAATATGCCGGTGAGCCAACACGGGTTGAAATCGGCGATCGCAACCGCATCCGTGAAAGCGTGACGATTCATCGCGGCACCATTCAGGGTGGACATGTCACCACGGTGGGCAGTGATAATCTGCTGATGGTTAACGTTCATATTGCGCACGACTGCGTAATCGGCAACCGCTGTATCTTCGCCAACAACGCGACCCTGGGTGGACATGTTACGGTGGATGATTTCGCCATTATTGGCGGCATGACAGCGGTGCATCAGTGGTGCACGATTGGTGCGCACGTTATGGTGGGTGGCTGTTCCGGCGTAGCGCAGGATGTGCCGCCTTACGTTATTGCGCAGGGCAACCACGCTACTCCGTTCGGGATCAATATCGAAGGTCTTAAGCGCCGTGGCTTCAGCAAAGAGTCGTTGCACGCGATTCGCAACGCCTACAAGCTGCTTTATCGCAGCGGCAGAACGCTGGAAGACGTGAAGCCGGAGATTGAAGCGCTTGCGCAGCAGCATAGCGAAGTGCAGCCTTTCTACGATTTCTTTGCCCGTTCAACCCGTGGATTAATTCGTTAATCCATGTCAGCGCGTCCTCTAACGATTGCCCTGGTCGCCGGAGAAACCTCCGGCGATATTCTTGGTGCAGGTCTGATTCGTGCCCTGAAAGCCCGTCATCCTGATGCACGCTTTGTCGGCGTGGCGGGGCCATTGATGCAGGCGGAAGGATGTGAAGCCTGGTATGAGATGGAAGAGCTGGCGGTAATGGGCATTGTCGAGGTGCTGGGCCGCCTGCGACGACTACTGACAATCCGCCGCGATCTCACCCGGCGTTTTACCGAACTCAGACCCGATGTCTTTGTCGGCATTGATGCGCCCGATTTTAATATCACGCTGGAAGGCAATCTTAAACGCACGGGCATTCGCACGATCCACTATGTCAGTCCCTCTGTATGGGCATGGCGGCAAAAGCGTGTGTTTAAAATTGGCCGCAACACCAATCTGGTGCTGGCCTTCCTGCCGTTTGAAAAAGCCTTCTACGATCGCTATAACGTTCCCTGTCGCTTTATCGGCCATACCATGGCCGATGCTATGCCGCTGCAACCCGATAAGCAGGCTGCGCGGCGTCATCTCGGTATTGCCGATGATGCGCTCTGTCTGGCTTTGTTGCCCGGCAGTCGTGGAGCAGAAGTGGAAATGCTCAGCGCTGATTTCCTGAAAACAGCTCAACTGTTGCGTCGTCACTATCCGGCGCTGGAAATCGTGGTGCCGCTGGTTAATGCCCGGCGTCGCGAACAGTTTGAGAAAATCAAAGCCGACGTCGCTCCCGAACTGCCGATGCATCTGCTGGATGGTCAGGGACGTGAAGCGATGATTGCGAGCGATGCCGCACTCCTGGCGTCAGGTACTGCTGCACTGGAGTGCATGCTGGCAAAATGCCCTATGGTCGTCGGTTATCGGATGAAGCCGGCCACGTTCTGGCTGGCGAAACGACTGGTAAAAACGCCTTACGTCTCGCTGCCGAATCTGCTGGCCGGGCGTGAGCTGGTCAAAGAGCTATTGCAGGACGAGTGTCAGCCTGATGCCCTGGCCGCGGCGTTAGATCCGCTGCTGCATGCCGGGCCTGAACGCGAAACCCTGCTGCAGACGTTTCATGAATTGCATCAACAGATCCGCTGGAACGCCGATGAGCAGGCAGCGGACGCGGTACTGGAGCTGGTGAATGCCTGATTTTATCTACCCTGTTGCCAGACTGATTGCCGGTGTGGACGAAGTAGGTCGCGGTCCGCTGGTCGGTGCGGTCGTCACGGCTGCCGTCATCCTCGACCCGGCTAATCCGATTACCGGCCTGGCTGACTCCAAGAAACTGTCGGAAAAGCGCCGCCTGGCGTTGTATGACGAAATCAAAGAGAAGGCGCTGGCCTGGAGTCTGGGACGCGCAGAGCCGGAAGAGATCGACCAGCTCAACATCCTGCACGCCACTATGCTGGCGATGCAGCGTGCTGTTGCTGGCCTGAGTATTCAGCCCGACTATGTGCTGATTGATGGTAATCGTTGTCCGGCGTTGCCTGTGCCTTCACAGGCCGTAGTGAAAGGGGATAGTCTGGTGGCCGAAATCAGTGCCGCCTCCATCATCGCCAAAGTGTCGCGCGATCGTGAGATGACTGAGCTGGATCAGCTGTTCCCGCAGTATGGTTTTGCTCAGCACAAAGGTTATCCGACGGCGCTGCATATGGAAAAACTGACGCAGTATGGTGCCACGCCGTTCCACCGTCGCAGTTTTGCGCCCGTACGCAACGCGCTGCTCGATGCTGAAGTACTGGCTGCCCGCCAGGCCCTTACGCTTTAATAGCCTGACGCTGTTTTAACCGGAAACTGATATGGCTGAACCCCGTTTTATACATCTGCGTGTCCACAGTGACTATTCGATGGTTGATGGCCTGGCAAAAACCGGGCCGTTGATAAAGAAGGCGGCTGCCCTTGGCATGCCTGCTATCGCGATTACCGACTTCACTAACCTGTGTGGTCTGGTGAAATTCTACGGTGGCGCGCACAGCGCAGGGATAAAGCCGGTCATTGGTGCCGATTTTAAGGTCGCCAGCGAGCTGATGGGGGATGAACTCACGCAGCTGACCGTGCTGGCGGCGAACAATACCGGCTATCAGAACCTGACGCTGTTAATCTCCCGCGCCTATCAGCGTGGCTATGGCGTGGACGGGCCGATTATCGATCGTGACTGGCTGATCGAATTGCAGGAAGGGTTAATCCTGCTGTCAGGCGGGCGGCGTGGCGATGTGGGCCGCAGCCTGTTGCGTGGCAACAGTACCCTGGTGTCGCAGTGCCTGTCGTTTTACCAACAGCACTTCCCCGATCGTTACTACCTGGAACTCATTCGTACCGGTCGTCAGGACGAAGAGAGCTATCTGCATGCCGCTGTTGAACTGGCGATTGCCGAGGGCATCCCGGTCGTCGCCACCAATGAAGTCTGCTTTATCAATGCGGAAGATTTCGATGCGCACGAAATTCGCGTTGCGATTCATGACGGCTATACGCTGGATGATCCTAAACGTCCGCGCAACTACAGTCCTCAGCAATATATGCGCAGCGAAGAGGAGATGTGCGAGCTGTTCTCGGACATCCCGGAAGCGCTGGAAAACAGCGTAGAGATTGCTAAGCGTTGTAATGTGACAGTCCGGCTCGGGGAGTACTTCCTGCCACAGTTCCCGACCGGCGATATGACCACTGAAGATTATCTGGTGGTGAAATCCCGTGAGGGGCTGGAAGAGCGTCTGGTGTTCCTGTTTCCGGACGAGGCTGAGCGCGCGGAAAAACGCCCGGAATATGATGAGCGTCTGGAAGTTGAACTGAACGTTATCAACCAGATGGGCTTCCCTGGCTACTTCCTGATCGTCATGGAATTCATCCAGTGGTCCAAGGATAACGGCGTACCGGTTGGACCGGGCCGTGGCTCGGGTGCGGGGTCGCTGGTGGCCTATGCGCTGAAAATCACCGATATCGATCCGCTGGAATTCGACCTGCTGTTCGAACGCTTCCTGAACCCGGAACGTGTTTCGATGCCCGACTTCGACGTCGATTTCTGCATGGAGAAACGCGATCAGGTAATCGAACATGTCGCCGATATGTACGGACGTGAGGCGGTTTCGCAGATCATTACCTTCGGCACCATGGCAGCGAAAGCGGTTATCCGCGATGTGGGCCGCGTGCTGGGTCATCCTTACGGCTTTGTCGATCGTATTTCAAAACTGATCCCGCCCGATCCCGGCATGACGCTGGAAAAAGCCTTTATTGCTGAACCACAACTTCCTGCGATGTATGACGCAGATGAAGAGGTGAAAGCGCTGATCGACATGGCGCGCAAGCTGGAAGGTGTCACGCGAAACGCTGGTAAGCATGCGGGTGGCGTGGTCATCGCGCCAACGAAAATTACCGACTTTGCGCCGCTCTACTGCGATGAGCACGGCCAGTTCCCGGTCACTCAGTTCGATAAAAATGATGTGGAATATGCCGGCCTGGTGAAGTTCGATTTCCTGGGACTGCGAACGCTGACCATCATCGACTGGGCGCTGAAGATGATCAACCCGCGCCGGGAAAAAGAGGGACTGGAGCCGATCGATATCGCCGCGATCCCGCTGGATGATAAGAAAAGCTTTGATATGCTGCAGCGCTCAGAAACCACCGCGGTGTTCCAGCTTGAATCGCGCGGCATGAAAGATCTGATTAAGCGTCTGAAGCCCGACTGCTTCGAAGATATGATCGCACTGGTAGCGCTGTTTCGTCCTGGCCCTCTGCAGTCCGGCATGGTAGACAACTTCATCGACCGTAAGCATGGCCGGGAAGCGATCTCCTATCCCGACATTCAGTGGCAGCATGAAAGCCTGAAGCCAGTACTGGAGCCGACTTACGGCATCATCCTCTATCAGGAACAGGTGATGCAGATCGCCCAGGTGCTCTCTGGCTATACCCTGGGCGGTGCAGATATGCTGCGTCGCGCCATGGGTAAAAAGAAACCTGAGGAGATGGCTAAGCAGCGTTCAGTCTTCCGTGACGGTGCTGAAAGCATGGGCATCGACGGCGAACTGTCGATGAAGATCTTCGATCTGGTGGAAAAATTTGCAGGTTATGGCTTTAACAAGTCACACTCTGCGGCCTACGCGCTGGTCTCCTACCAGACGCTGTGGCTGAAAGCGCACTATCCGGCTGAGTTTATGGCGGCGGTTATGACCGCCGATATGGATAACACCGAGAAAGTGGTCGGTCTGGTCGATGAGTGCTGGCGGATGGGGCTGAAAGTCCTGCCGCCCGATATTAACTCCGGTCTCTATCCGTTCCACGTTAACGAAGCGGGCGAGATCGTGTACGGCATAGGCGCGATCAAAGGCGTGGGCGAAGGTCCGATCGAAGCGATCATCGACGCCCGTAACGAGGGCGGCTATTTCCGCGAGCTGTTTGATCTCTGCGCCCGTACCGACACCAAAAAGATCAACCGTCGGGTGATGGAGAAACTGATCATGTCCGGGGCCTTTGACCGCCTCGGACCACACCGCGCTGCGCTGATGAGCGCACTCGGTGATGCACTGAAAGCGGCCGACCAGCATGCGAAAGCGGAAGCGATTGGTCAGGCGGACATGTTTGGTGTACTGGCAGAAGAGCCGGAGCAGGTCGAGAAATCGTACGCCAGCGTCACACCGTGGCCTGAGCAGGTGCAGCTGGATGGGGAACGGGAAACGCTGGGCTTGTACCTGACCGGCCACCCGATTAATCAGTATCTGAAAGAAATTGAGCGTTACGTTGGCGGGGTGCGGCTGAAAGATATGCATCCTACCGAACGGGGTAAAATTACCGTGGCGGCCGGTCTGGTGATCGCAGCGCGTGTAATGGTAACCAAACGCGGCAACCGAATTGGTATCTGTACTCTGGACGATCGCTCCGGTCGTCTTGAGGTGATGTTATTTACCGATGCGTTAGATAAATACCAGCAGTTGCTGGAGAAAGACCGAATCCTGATCGTCAGCGGACAGGTCAGCTTTGATGACTTCAGTGGTGGACTTAAAATGACCGCGCGTGAAGTCATGGACATCGACGAAGCTCGCGAAAAATACGCGCGCGGACTTGCTATCTCGCTGACGGACAGGCAAATTGATGACCAGCTATTAAACCGACTCCGTCAGTCCCTGGAACCCCATCGATCAGGGACTATTCCGGTGCATCTCTACTATCAGAGAGCCGACGCGCGAGCGAAGCTGCGCTTTGGTGCAGCGTGGCGAATTTCGCCCAGCGATCGTTTACTTAACGATCTGCGCTCGTTGATTGGATCGGAGCAGGTGGAACTGGAGTTTGACTAGAACAGGAACATTATGAGTCTTAATTACCTGGATTTTGAACAGCCAATTGCAGAACTGGAAGCGAAGATTGATTCGCTGACCTCAATTGGTCGTCAGGATGATAAACACGTTAATCTGGATGAAGAAGTTCAGCGTCTGCGTGAGAAAAGCGTTGAGCTGACCCGTAAAATCTTCGCCGATTTGGGCGCATGGCAAATTGCCCAGCTGGCACGCCATCCTTTACGTCCTTACACCTTTGACTATGTTCGCAACGCTTTCGACGATTTCGATGAGCTGGCGGGCGACCGTGCTTATGCGGATGACAAAGCGATTGTCGGCGGGATTGCGCGTCTTGATGGACGTCCGGTGATGATTATCGGACACCAGAAAGGCCGTGAAACCAAAGAGAAGATTCGCCGTAACTTCGGCATGCCTGCACCGGAAGGCTATCGCAAAGCGTTGCGCCTGATGGAGATGGCTGAACGTTTCAAAATGCCAATCATCACCTTCATCGACACACCGGGTGCTTATCCGGGCGTGGGCGCAGAAGAGCGTGGGCAGTCTGAAGCGATTGCCCGAAACCTGCGTGAAATGTCTGGCCTGAAAGTACCGGTGATCTGTACGGTCATCGGTGAAGGCGGTTCAGGTGGTGCGCTGGCAATTGGCGTGGGCGATAAAGTGAATATGCTGCAGTACAGCACCTATTCAGTGATCTCGCCAGAAGGCTGTGCTTCGATCCTGTGGAAAAGCGCTGACAAAGCCCCGCTTGCTGCCGAAGCGATGGGCATTACCGCGCACCGTCTGAAAGAGCTGAAGCTGATTGACACTGTGATCCCTGAGCCGCTGGGTGGCGCACATCGCCGTCCGGTGGATATGGCGCAGTCACTCAAGCAGCAGCTGCTGGCTGACCTGGCCGATCTCGATGGATTAACCACCGAAGAGCTGCTGGATCGTCGTTATCAGCGTCTGATGAGCTACGGCTACGCCTGATTTTAGCTCATCAATAAAAGCGGACTCCGGTCCGCTTTTTTTATGCTGTCAGTTCAGCCACCGCATGCGGTCTGACGCCTTTCAGCCTCATCTGATCGTCCCCTTGCTACACCTTCCCTGAGTTAGCGGTTATGCTTGTCCGGTTCCACAACAATCAGGGAGAGGGGCATTGAATATTCTGGCGATCATGGGCGCGCACGGCGTGTTTTATAAAGATGAACCGTTACGCGAACTCGACGCGGCGTTAAATCTGCAAGGCTTCCAGCTGCTTTACCCGAAAAACAGTGACGATCTGCTGAAGCTGATCGAACACAATCCGCGAATCAGCGGCGTCATCTTCGACTGGGACGCGCACAATAGTCCTGAGCTGTGCGGAGAGATTAATCAGCTCAACGAATACCTGCCGCTGTACGCCTTTATCAATACCCACTCACAGATGGACATCAGCATCAATGAGATGCGCATGCCGCTGCATTTTTTTGAATATGCGCTGAACGCCGCCGACGATATCGCGCTGCATATCCGGCAATATACCGATGACTATCTCGACCACATTACGCCGCCGCTGACTAAAGCGCTGTTCACCTATGTGAAAGAGGGTAAGTACACTTTCTGCACGCCGGGCCATATGGCGGGCACCGCCTTTCAGAAAAGCCCGGTCGGCTGCCTGTTCTATGATTTCTTCGGGGCTAATACGCTGAAGTCGGACATTTCCATTTCAGTGACCGAACTGGGTTCGCTGCTGGATCACACCGGCCCGCACCTCGAAGCGGAAGAGTACATCGCACGCACGTTTGGTGCCGAGCAGAGTTATATGGTGACCAACGGCACCTCTACATCGAACAAAATTGTCGGTATGTATGCAGCACCGGCGGGCAGCACCGTATTGATCGATCGCAACTGCCACAAATCTCTGACCCATCTGCTGATGATGAGCGATCTGATCCCTATCTGGCTGAAGCCGACCCGCAATGCGCTGGGGATTCTCGGTGGTATTCCGAAGCAGGAGTTCACCCGCGAGAGTATTACGCACAAAGTGGCGGCTACCGATCGTGCCACCTGGCCGGTGCATGCGGTGATTACCAACTCTACTTATGATGGGCTGCTCTACAACACTCAGTTCATCAAAGAGACGCTGGATGTGCCGTCGATCCATTTCGATTCGGCCTGGGTGCCATATACCAATTTCCATCCGATTTATGCCGGTAAAAGCGGCATGAGTGGCGATCGTATTCCGGGCAAGGTGGTATACGAGACGCAATCGACTCACAAACTACTGGCGGCGTTCTCGCAGGCCTCCATGATTCACATTAAAGGCGACTACGACGAACAGACGTTTAACGAAGCCTACATGATGCACACCACCACCTCGCCCAATTACGCTATCGTCTCCTCGATTGAAACTGCCGCCGCTATGCTGCGCGGTAACCCCGGTAAGCGGTTGATCAATCGCTCGGTGGAACGTGCGCTGCACTTCCGTCGGGAAATCCAGCGGCTGCGCGAAGAGTCTGACAGCTGGTTCTTTGATATCTGGCAGCCGGAACAGATCGACGAAGCGCAGTGCTGGGCGATCCAGCCCGGTGAAGAAGAGTGGCATGGATTTACTCAAGCCGATCGCGATCACATGTACCTCGATCCGATCAAAGTCACTATCCTGACGCCAGGTATGAGCGAACTGGGGGAGATGGCAGAAGAGGGGATCCCGGCCGCGTTGGTAGCGAAGTTTCTGGATGAGCGCGGCATTGTAGTGGAGAAAACCGGTCCCTATAACCTGTTGTTCCTGTTTAGCATCGGCATCGACAAAACCAAAGCGATGAGCGTGCTGCGCGGTCTGACCGAGTTCAAACGCGCCTACGATCTCAATCTGCGGGTGAAAAACATGCTGCCGGATCTCTACGCGGAGGATCCCGACTTCTATCGCAATATGCGCATTCAGACCCTGGCGCAGGGAATCCATCAGCTGATCCGCCATCACGATCTGCCGCGTCTGATGCTGCAGGCATTCGACGTGCTGCCAGAAATGAAGATGACACCGCATCAGGCATTTCAGCAGCAGGTGAAGGGCAACATCGAAACGGTAGATCTCAGTGAACTGGTCGGGCGGGTGTCGGCCAACATGATTCTGCCCTATCCGCCGGGCGTTCCCCTGGTGATGCCGGGCGAGATGATTACCGAGAAAAGCCGTGCCGTGCTCGACTTCCTGCTGATGCTGTGCAGCATTGGCCGGCATTATCCGGGCTTCGAAACCGATATTCACGGTGCCAGCCTGACGGAAGAGGGCGAGTACCGCGTCCGCGTGCTGAAAAACGATCCCGCTTAACCCTTAAATGACTCACAGCGGCAGGCGGTCTGCGGACAGCCTGCCCGAATCAGGACTTTCACTATGTTGCAGTTAACCGCTATTCACCACATCGCCATCATCGCCTCCGACTATCAGCGCAGCAAAGCGTTCTATTGCGACGTACTCGGCTTTCGTCTGATGAGCGAAGTTTACCGCGAGGCCCGAGACTCCTGGAAAGGCGATCTGGCCTTACAGGATCGCTATACCATCGAACTATTCTCTTTTCCCGAGCCGCCAGCACGTGTCAGTCATCCTGAGGCGTGTGGTCTGCGTCATCTGGCCTTTACCGTACCGGATGTGGCCGCTGCCGTTGCAACGCTGGCCGATAAAGGCGTGGTCTGCGAGCCAATTCGCATCGATGAACTGACCGGTAAACCGTGTACGTTCTTTGCGGATCCGGATGGTTTGCCGCTGGAGCTTTATCAGGCGTAAAATAGCCACTCAGCGGGCGACATTCAGTGGCCCAATTTTTCGGATGCCGCTATGTCTTTGCCCGCTTTTGACACCCTGTTGCAAAATGATGCCGCGCTGGTAGTCGCATTCAGCGGTGGACTCGATTCAACGGTGCTGCTGCATCAGCTTCGTGCCTGGCAGCAGCAGCATCCTGAATCGCACCTGCGAGCGTTACATGTGCATCATGGTCTCAGCCCGAATGCCGATGCATGGGCCGCCCATTGCCAGACGCTATGCGAGCAGTGGCAACTGCCATGTGACGTGCTGCGCGTAACCGTAGATGGCAGGGAAAACGGGATTGAAGCAGCCGCTCGCACCGCCCGTTATCAGGCGCTGAGCGCCGCGCTGAAGCCGGGCGAGATATTGCTTACCGCCCAGCACCTCGACGATCAGTGTGAAACCTTAATGCTGGCGCTGAAGCGCGGCAGTGGTCCGGCCGGGCTGGCGGCAATGCCTTCATCGCGCATGCTGGGTTCCCATCAGCTGGTGCGTCCGCTGCTGAATCAGTCGCGGCAGTCGCTGGAAGCTTACGCCGACGCCCATCAGCTGGTGTGGATAGATGATGAGAGTAATCAGGATATTCGCTACGATCGTAACTTCCTTCGTCAGCGGCTGCTGCCTGAGCTTTATCAGCGCTGGCCCCATTTTGCCGAGGCAACGGCCCGAAGTGCGGCATTGTGTAGTGAGCAGGAGCAGTTGCTGGATGAACTGCTGGCCGGGCAACTGGCTGAGCTCATCCAGCCAGATGGCAGTCTGCACTTTCCGCCTTTAATGGCCATGAGTGAGCTGCGCGCTAATGCGTTACTGCGTCGCTGGATTGCCGGGCAGGGCGGCGCGATGCCGTCCCGGGAGGCGCTGAAACGGATCCGCGATGAAGTGATGGCAAGCCGGGAAGATGCACAGCCCCGGCTTCGCTTCGGCCAGGCTGAATTGCGTCGTTACCGTCAGCGACTCTACTGGCTGCCGTTATTCCCTTCTCTACGCGACACTGAGCTGGCATGGCCCGATCTCCGCCAGCCGCTGGATTTACCACAGAACCTCGGCACGCTGCGTGCCAGCCAGTCGCAGAGCCTGTTGCGCTATCCTCAGCCGGATGAGCAGATCAGCGTGCGCTTTCATGCGCAGGGTCACGTCCATCTGGTGGGCCGCAATGGCGGAAGAGAAATGAAAAAGCTGTGGCAGGAATTACAGATACCGCCGTGGCAGCGAGAACGGCTGCCGTTAATTTACTACAACCAGGCGCTGGTCTGTGTACCGAATCTCTTTGTCACCCATGCTGGCGCGGCCAGTGATCAGCAGGGCTGGCAGATAGTCTGGGACATGACATCCCGCGCAGGAGAGCACTAACAATGAAGCAATGGCTTATCGCCTGTTTCGTGGCGGCCGTGTTACCGACGTGGGCAGCGGGTGATGCGCAGCGCGGCGCAGAAAAAGCGGCCAGTTGCATGGCGTGTCATGGCACAGCGGGTAAAGCGGCGGTAACGCTTTACCCAAACCTGGCCGGACAACACGCTCCTTATCTGGAGCATGCGCTACAGGCCTACAAAAAGGGTGAACGCAGTGGCGGTCAGGCTGAGGTCATGAAGGCGTTTGTAGCGGGATTAAGCGATAGCGATATGGCGGATCTGGCGGCGTACTACAGTTCGTTACAGCCCTGAAGATTAACAGGGCGGGAAGGTCCCGCCCGGAATGCGTGGATTACTCTGCGCTGACCACGACCGTACCCAGTTCGGGATGGGTAAAGCTGGCGATATGATCGAGACGTAATTCGCGATGTTCACCGGAAAGATCGATAGCCAGATACTCCACATTCTTGCGTGAAAAGATCTCTTTAGCCTTTGCCTTAAGCTGCTCGCCATCTTTCATTTCCAGCGACAGCATCCAGTGGTTCTGGCAGGCGAGCTCCAGATTATCGTAATCATCGCAATTGATAGGTTGGTACGCTTCATTTATCAACATAGTCGCTCACCAATAAGTTAGCAGCGGCGTAGGCCGCCTGTTCCCTGACAGAAGAGTTTAGCTCAGTATTTGCGGCAATATCATTAAGTGCCTTTAATGCGCAGCCAATCGCATCCGGTATGTAACCTAAATCCCCGCTGCCGATTTCGGCATATTTCCGGCGAACTAACTCACAATAATTTTGCACGTGGCCCTCCTCAGCAGAGCGTAAATACTCTGGTTAACTGGCGACTATATCATAGCCATTTGGAGGAAATCAGCCCGCGTAAAGCAGGATCAGTGCGCGAATCACTGCTAAAGTGACAGATTCCGCTGTCTCAGGCGGAATGAATCAGAGCACAAAAGGTTAATTTGATGAACAGGTTATCGGAGGTCAACGTGATTAAGGTGTGGGGAGCGCGCTGATGATTATGCTATCCCGTTCGGTTGAGATTCCGGAAAGTGAGATCGAGCTGACGGCAATTCGTGCCCAGGGTGCAGGCGGACAGCATGTCAACAAAGCCAGTACCGCCATTCATCTGCGCTTCGATATTGCGGCCTCTTCACTGCCTGCGTTTTATAAAGAGCGGTTACTGACCGCCAGTCATCACCTGATTACCGGTGAAGGTGTCGTGGTGATTAAGGCGCAGGAGTATCGTAGTCAGGAGATGAATCGCGAAGCGGCATTGCAGCGTCTGGTCAATCTGATCCGGGAGTTGAGCACGGTCGAAAAAGCCCGGCGCGCCACGCGCCCGACCCGCGCCTCGAAAGAGCGGCGTCTGGAAGGAAAAGCGCGACGCAGTTCGACGAAAGCGATGCGCGGCAGGGTGCAATAAAAAACGCCCCGCAGGCGGGGCGTTTAGGATCTGATCAACCAGACCAGCGTGAATCTGGCAGCAACGAATAAGCTCAGAGCGCAGGGAACAGGGTCAGAAGAGGAAAGCGTCCCGTGCCATGGACAAAAACGCCATGCGTTGGCCCGGTTAGGGCACACCTCATTCTTCGGCTGTCAGACGCCCCACAAGCGAGGCATCTGACCATTCCTTCAAAGCTTACTTATTCAGCGCCTTCAGCAGGAAATCAACGATCTCATCCTGCTTAATCATCTGCTTCTCACCGGCGCGACGTGATTTATATTCAATCTCCTGATTGTCGAGATTGCGGTCGCCGATGACGATGGTGTGTGGCACACCGATCAGTTCCATATCGGCGAACATCACGCCCGGACGCTCTTTACGGTCATCCAGAATAACGTCAACGCCTTTGGCACGCAGAGTGGCATACAGCTCTTCCGCCAGCTCTTTAACGCGGAACGATTTCTGCATATTCATTGGCAGAATCGCCACCTCGAACGGTGCCAGTGCGGCTGGCCAGATGATGCCGCGATCGTCATGGTTCTGCTCAATGGCTGCGGCAACCACGCGAGTGATGCCGATGCCATAGCAGCCCATGCTCATCACCTGATTACGGCCATCTTCACCCTGAACGGAGGCTTTCAGCGCGTCAGAATACTTGGTGCCGAGCTGGAAGATGTGACCGACTTCAATGCCGCGTTTAATCTGCAGCGTACCTTTGCCATCCGGGCTTAAATCGCCTTCGACCACGTTACGGATATCTGCAACGCTGGCCAGCGGCAGATCGCGCTCCCAGTTAATGCCGAAGTAATGCTTGCCATCGACGTTGGCACCGGCGCTGAAATCGCTCATCTTCGCCACGGTACGGTCAGCGATGATCGGCATCTGCAGACCAACCGGGCCGATTGAACCCGGACCGGCTCCCACAGCGGCGCGAATCTCTTCTTCTGTCGCGAACACCAGCGGTGATGCAACGATAGCTGACTTCTCTGCTTTGATCTCATTCAGCTGATGATCGCCGCGAACCAGCAGGGCAACCAGTGCATGACCGCTCTCTTCAGCACCTTTAACAATCAGCGTTTTCACTGTCTTTTCAACAGGTAAACTGAATTGCTCAACCAGCTCCGCGATGGTTTTGGCATCTGGCGTCTCGACCAGCTGCATCTCCTGCGACGGCGCGGCACGTTCACCGGCGGGGGCGACGGCTTCGGCCAGCTCAATGTTGGCGGCGTAATCGGAATCGGTAGAGAAGATCACATCATCTTCACCGCTCTGCGCCAGCACCTGGAACTCATGTGATGCGCTGCCACCGATAGAGCCGGTATCGGCCTGCACGGCACGAAAATCCAGGCCCATACGGCTGAAAATCTGGCTATAGGCGCGATACATCGCGTCATAGGTTTCCTGCAGCGATTCCTGCGAAACGTGAAACGAGTATGCATCTTTCATGATGAACTCGCGTGAACGCATCACGCCAAAGCGTGGACGCACTTCATCACGGAATTTGGTCTGAATCTGATACAGGTTGAGCGGCAGTTGCTTATAAGAGCTCAGCTCATTGCGGATCAGGTCAGTGACTACTTCTTCATGCGTCGGACCCAGCACGAACGGACGCTCGTGGCGATCGGCAATACGTAACAGTTCCGGGCCATACTCCTCCCAGCGACCGCTCTCCTGCCACAGGTCGGCGGGCTGCACAACCGGCATTAAAATCTCAACCGCGCCCGCGTTGTTCATCTCTTCGCGCACGATATTTTCGACTTTCTTCAGCACGCGAACACCGGTCGGTAACCAGGTGTACAAGCCAGAAGCCAGTTTGCGGATCATACCGGCGCGCAGCATCAGCTGGTGGCTGATCACTTCAGCGTCGGAAGGCGTCTCTTTCTGAGTAGAGAGCAGATATTGAGTAGTACGCATTGATTACGGTTCCAGTTGATCGGAGAGTCACAGACAGAATTTTGCTGGCGGCTAGTGTACCAGCGAGATCACCGGCTCAAAAGCGGGTTTTAACGCGGGTCGATAGCGATAACTTCAGTACCGGCATCGTCAATGCGCCAGCGTACATTAAAATCCATCAGCAAGGCCGCATATTCCCGTTCCTGCGTTTCACCCTGACGGTAAGCGGGACGAGGGTCCTGTGCCAGCACTTCACTGATAAAACGTGCGAGATTGGGATAGCGCGACTGCTGCTGAAGCTGCTGCTGGGCCAGCGCGGAGAAGCGAACAGGCATATCCGCCGCAGGTGCCGCCTGAGCAAACCCGGCCTGCGCATGAGGCAGCGCTTCGGCAAAGGGCAGATAAGGTTTGATATCCACCACCGGCGTGCCATCGACCAGATCCAGACTGCCAAGCTGCAGGATCACCTGCTGTTTTTCAATCCTGATCCCTTTTAGTTCAACCAGCGACATGCCAATCGGGTTAGGACGGAACGTTGACCGTGTGGCAAAAACACCCATGCGCGCATTGCCGCCCAGCCGGGGAGGGCGAACCGTAGGACGCCAGCCGCCCGCCATCGTCTGATGGAAGACAAACAGCAGCCAGAGGTGACTGAAGTCTTCCAGCCCGCGAACGGCTTCCGGCTGATTGTAGGGGGGCAGCAGGTGAAGTTCGCCGCCGCCATCCTGCACCAGACCTGGCTGGCGCGGCACGGCAAACTTCTCTTTCCACGGTGAACGGATTACCCCAATTTGCGCAAAGGCGAATTCACTCATTGATTGCTGACTTTCAGTGCTGAACCCTGGCAGACGGCCTGACGATAACAGCCCGGCGTGCCGGTGACGATTTCACACTGATGCACCAGCACCGCATTGGCTTTCATCTGTGATGCTTTAATCTGCAGACGTTTTCGTGCTGTGGCGATGTTGGCCGGGGAGTTCTGATTACTGATCTGGCAATCTTCAGCGGAGACTTCACCCAGATCGCGGAACGGTTTGCTGACCAGATCGGCGGCATCGGTATAGAGCTTAACCGGGGCCGGTCGTACCACTGGTTTGCGGGTCGGTTGGCTGGATTGCTGCGGCCGGGACGGTGCGCTGCTTATCGGGTGATACTCATGAACACACCCTGTCAGCATCAATGCTAACAAGCAGAGCGGTAAAAAACGCATGGCAACATCCTCAGATTTCAAAAAGTGGCGTTATTGAAACAAGGACGGGAATAAATAACAAGTCGGGCAGGGTACCCAATAACAGAAAGGGCGGCATAGCGCCGCCCTGAAGGAGATGATGAGCTGAATTACCAGCCTTTAACTGCGCCGCCGTTAAAGACTTTGTTCGCGGCTTCGTTCACTTCGTCAGACTGGTAAGCCTGGACGAACTTCTTCACGTTTTCCGCATCTTTATTATCTTCGCGGGCAACAATCAGGTTCACGTAAGGCGAATCTTTATCTTCGACGAAAATGCCATCTTTAGCCGGGGTCAGGCCAATCTGGCTGGCGTAAGTGGTATTGATTACGGCCAGCGCGATCTGCTGATCGTCCAGTGAGCGCGGCAGCTGTGGCGCTTCCAGCTCAACAATTTTCAGATGCTTAGGATTCTCAGTGATATCCAGCGAGGTTGGCAGCAAGCCCACGCCATCTTTCAATTTGATCAGCCCCACTTTCTGCAGCAGCAGCAGTGTACGGCCCAGGTTGGTCGGGTCATTCGGAATGGCAACCTGCGCGCCATCCTGCAGCTCATCCAGCGACTTGATCTTCTTCGAATAGCCCGCAATCGGGTAGACGAAGGAGTTACCTACTGAAACCAGCTTGTAACCACGATCTTTAATCTGCTGGTCCAGATACGGTTTGTGCTGGAAAGCATTGACGTCGATATCGCCTTTGCTCAGCGCTTCATTTGGCAGCACGTAGTCGTTAAAGGTGACCAGCTCAACGTCCAGACCATATTTCTCTTTAGCCACTTTCTGTGCGGCTTCAGCAACCTGCTGCTCAGCACCAACAATGACGCCCACTTTGATGTGGTTAGCGTCTTTCTCTTTTTGATCGCATCCTGCCAGCGCAATCGCGCCAATCAGAGCACCCACAGCGGCAATTTTTTTGAATCTGAAAGACATATCCTTTCCTTCTTAATAATGTGAGATTGCTGGCTTACTTATGGGACACTGCACGCACGATGCGGTCACCACAGAATTGAATGAGATACACCAAAACCACTAACAACACCAATACCGTATTCATCACCGTGGCGTTGTATCCGATATAACCATACTGATAGCCGATCTGACCCAGACCACCGGCACCCACTGCGCCACCCATGGCGGAGTAACCGACCAGAGTAATTAGGGTAATGGTTGCAGCATTCACCAGGCCCGGCATCGCTTCCGGCAGCAGGACCTTACGGACGATCTGCATTGGCGTTGCGCCCATGGCTCGCGAGGCTTCGATCAGGCCGGTAGGCAGTTCCAGCAAGGCATTTTCAACCATACGCGCAATAAACGGTGCAGCGCCAACGGTCAGCGGAACGATAGCTGCCTGCAGTCCGATGGAGGTGCCGACGATAACGCGGGTAAAAGGAATCATCCAGACCAGTAAGATAATGAAAGGAATAGAACGGAAGATATTCACCAGCGCGGAGAGCACGCGGTACAGCCCCTGATTCTGCAGAATCTGTCCTGGACGGGTGACATAAAGTAAAACGCCGACCGGCAGGCCCAGTACAAAACCGAAAAAGCCAGAGACGAAGGTCATCATCAGCGTTTCCCATACGCCCCGTCCCAGCAACCACATCATCGCTTCAGACATAACCTAACACCTCTACTTTCACATGATTCTCCTTCAGCCAGGTTATCGCCTCGCGCGTATCGCTTTCTGCGCCATGCATTTCGGCCAGCATAATGCCGAACTTTACACCACCGGCGTAATCCATCTGGGCACTGATAATGTTGTTATTCACGTTGTAACGCCGGGCCGCTTCGGAAAGCAGTGGCGCATCAACCGATTTACCGGTGAACTCCAGTCGCAGCAGCGGTACGGTGCCTTCAGTGGCAGTGGCTGAAAGACGCTGCTGGTAATCATCCGGAATATCCAGATGCAGAGTCGACTGAATAAACTGTTGCGCCAGAGGCGTCTTAGGGTGTGAGAACACTTCACTGACGCTGTCTTTCTCGATCAGCTCACCGTGACTAATGACCGCAACCTGGTCGCAGATGCGTTTCACCACATCCATCTCATGAGTGATCAGGAGAATCGTCAGCCCAAGGCGGCGATTGATATCTTTCAGCAGCTCCAGAATAGAGCGGGTTGTAGCGGGATCCAGTGCGCTGGTGGCTTCATCACACAGCAAAACCTTGGGATTGCTGGCCAGCGCACGGGCAATCGCGACACGCTGCTTCTGACCACCCGAGAGATTTGCAGGCCAGGCATCATGCTTATCAGACAATCCCACCAGTTCCAGCAGCTCAGTGACACGAGCGTTGATCTGAGCGCGGGAGAGATTACCGAGTTCCAGTGGCAGAGAAACGTTGCCCGCAACGGTGCGTGAGTTCATCAGGTTAAAGTGCTGGAAGATCATGCCAATCTGGCGGCGCGCCTGGGTTAACTGACGTTCATTAAGAGCAGTCAGATCGGCTCCGTCGACCAGTACGCGACCCGAAGTCGGGCGCTCCAGCAGATTCACGCAACGAATCAATGTACTTTTACCGGCCCCGGAAGCGCCGATAACGCCATAAATCTGTCCGGCAGGCACGTGCAGGCTGACATCCGTTAATGCCGGAATAGTCCGCGAGCCTTGCTGAAACACCTTAGTAATATTTTCTAGTTTAATCATTATGTTATTAATTATCGTGTTGCGTTGTCCGTGGTGTGGGAAGCCTCGTCACTTTTAATCGCTATAAAAGCTGGATGGATGTTAAGGCATCCAGACGTCTAAATCAATGGAAGTGATTCAATCTGACATTCTCCCTTTTACAGCAATCATGCGATACTGATCGGCAATTTTTACAGCAGGAGTTTCTACGTGGCGAATAAAGTCCCCGCTATTTTTCTTGATCGTGATGGCACCCTTAATATCGACAGTGGCTATGTCCATGAGATCGATGACTTCCAGTTTATTGACGGCACGATTGAAGCGCTGCAGCAGTTGAAGGCAATGGGGTATGCGCTGGTGATCGTGACCAATCAGTCTGGCATAGCACGCGGTATGTTTACCGAAGATACCTTTATGCGTCTGACAGAGTGGATGGACTGGTCGCTGGCCGATCGCGACGTCGATCTTGATGGCATCTATTTCTGTCCTCACCATCCCGAAGCAACTGTAGAAGAATTCCGTCAGGAATGTGATTGCCGTAAGCCACAGCCAGGCATGCTGCTGACCGCACAGGAAGAGTTGCATATTGATATGGCTGCTTCCTATATGGTGGGTGACAAGCTGGAAGATATGCTGGCAGGAAAGGCTGCGGGCGTTGGCACCAAAGTGCTGGTGCGTAGCGGTAAACCCGTCACAGCTGAAGGCGAAGCTGCAGCAGACTGGGTAATTAATAGCCTGGCAGAGCTGCCTGCACGCATTAAACAGGGCTAAAACGGCGCTTTTGTGCAAATTTCAGACGAACAGTAAAAAAGTCTCAATTTGCACTTGCGCTATCTGAACCGTTCCCTATAATGCGCCTCCATCGACACGGCACACCGGCAACGGGAAACGGGTTGAAGGTTCAGGAGACTGACCCGCCGGAGAAAAACTTCTGAAATAGAGGTTGACTCTGCAGGAGGAAAGCGTAATATACGCCACCTCGCGACAGGACGCTAACGCACTGTTCGCACTGCTCTTTAACAATTTATCAGACAATCTGTGTGGGCACTCGCAGGATTGATATCAGCGTCTCCGGACGCACAAAAATATCAAAGCCTCACGAGTGAACACATAATGAAATTCATTATGACGTTTTACAGATGAGCATCGCTGCACTTGTTGCAGCAAATCAAACTTAAATTGAAGAGTTTGATCATGGCTCAGATTGAACGCTGGCGGCAGGCCTAACACATGCAAGTCGGACGGTAGCACAGAGAGCTTGCTCTCGGGTGACGAGTGGCGGACGGGTGAGTAATGTCTGG